>NZ_JBWKMV010000001.1:0-1257709 GCF_059415225.1 Caulobacter sp. GW821-FHT10E02 | reverse complement strand
CGGATGTAGCTCAGTTGGTTAGAGCGCCGGCCTGTCACGCCGGAGGTCGCGGGTTCGAGTCCCGTCATTCGCGCCACCCCTTTTCAAAAGGGGTCGGAACGCACCCTCCTCTCGGTTTACGGACGACCGTCGCGCCCAGGCGCAACGATGCGGATGTAGCTCAGTTGGTTAGAGCGCCGGCCTGTCACGCCGGAGGTCGCGGGTTCGAGTCCCGTCATTCGCGCCACCGTCCGGTGGTTTCCCCACCTAAATCGCGAACCGCTTCCGCAACGCCCAAAGTTGCTTAGAGGCTTGAGTTGCCGACGCCACACGCCATGTAGCGGACATGACCTCCGCTTACCCGCCGTTCTCCGTCCTCGACCTCGCGCCCGTTCCGCAAGGAACCCCGGTCGGCCAGGCCCTTCACAACAGCCTGGATCTCGCGCGCCACGCCGAATCCCTCGGCTTTCACCGCTACTGGCTGGCCGAGCATCACAACATGCCGGGAATCGCGTCAGCCGCGACGGCGGTCGTGATCGGCCACGTGGCCGGTGGGACGAAGACGATTCGGGTCGGTTCGGGCGGCGTCATGCTGCCCAATCATGCGCCGCTGATGGTCGCCGAGCAGTTCGGCACCCTGGCCGCGCTCTATCCCGGCCGCATCGACCTGGGCCTGGGCCGCGCGCCGGGCACGGACCAGGGCACCATGCGGGCCCTGCGCCGCTATGCCGGGGCGGTCGATTCGTTCGCCCAGGACGTCGTCGAGCTGCAGCACTGGTTCAAGCCGGCCGATCCGGACCAGAACATCCGCGCCGTGCCGGGCGAAGGCCAGGACGTGCCGATCTGGCTGCTGGGTTCGTCGACCTGGGGCGCGCAGCTGGCCGCGGCCCTGGGCCTGCCCTTCGCCTTCGCCGCTCACTTCGCCCCCGACTCGCTGCTGGACGCCCTCCTCCTCTATCGCCGGCACTTCAAGCCGTCGGAGGTCTTGGACAAGCCGTACGCCATGGTCTGCATCGGCGTCTGCGCGGCCGACACCGATAAGGAAGCGACTCGCCTGGCCACCTCGACCCAGCAGCAGTTCCTGGCCCTGCGCCGCGGCCGTCCCGGCCTGCTGCCGCCGCCGGTCGACGATATCCGCGAGCACGCCTCGGAAGCCGAACTAGCGGGCCTGGATCACACCTTCCAATATTCGGCGATCGGCTCGCCCGAGACGGTCAAGCGCAAGGTCGAGCAGATTCTGAAACTGACCGAGGCCGACGAGCTGATGTTCGCCTCGCAGATCTACGACCACGACGCCCGCAAGCGCAGCTACGAGATCCTGGCGGCCTTGAAAGCCTAGTGGTCGCGCAGCTGTAGCTGGCGGCCGAACGCCTGACGGCCCGTCAGGCCGCCATAGATGGCGCAGAGCTGACGGAACACCGCGTCCCAGCCGTGCCGCTCGACGGCGCGGCGACGGGCCGCGGCGCCCACCACGGCCAGGTCTCGCGAGAACAGGGCCTCGATCGCCTCGGCGAAAGCAGCGGGTTCGGAGCGAGTCGCCAGCTGGCCAACCTCCTGATCGACCGACTCGGCGACCCCGCCGGCGGCGACGCCGACCACGGGCAGGCCGCAGGCCATGGCCTCCAGCACGATCAGGCCGAACGGCTCGTTGTCGTTGGCGTGGACGAAGGCGTCGCAGCTGGCCAGCACGCCGGCCAGCTCGGCCGGGTCGCGAACATAGTCCAGGCAGATGGCCCGGTCGCTGATCGGCGCGCCGCCGCCGGCCCCGACGAACAGCAGCTTGTAGGGCGCGCCCAGCTTCTCGACGGCGCTGACCAGCACATCCAGCCTTTTCTCGCGAGCCGGACGGCCCGCGAAGACCAGCAGGCGCTCGTCGGGCGCGACGCCCAGGCGCTTGCGCAGGCCTTCACGATCGGCGCGCGCAGGATGGAAGAGCTCGGTATCGACGCCCAGCGGCAGGCCGATGGCGTTGTGCACCCCGGCCTCGATCAGGCGGCCGGCGATGAAGCGGCTGGGCGCCACGGCCTGGTCGAACTGACGGTAGATGGCGGCCCAGCGCTTCTGGACCGGCTTTTCGGCCCACTCGCCGATATGCAGCGCCGCCAGGGCGCCAAGGTCGGTGTGGCAGAAGCCGACGACCGGCACGCCCAGGGCGTCGCCGGCCCGCAGCGCCGCGAGACCCGGCGTATAGGGATCGCCTGCTTCGATGAGATCAGGGCGCTGGCGGATCAGCCGATCCATCCAGGCGGCCTTGACCACGGGCCAGCGGTAGCCGGCCCCGAACGGGAGCGGCGCGGCATAGATCGAGACCCGCCCCTGGCCGTCATAGGAATCGCGCGCGCCCGGCACCACCAGCGTATGGCGGACTTCCGGGCGATTGGCGGCCAGCCAGGCGCGCTTGGACGCCAAGTAGCGACGCACGCCGCCGCTGCGCGGGGCATAAAGCATGGTGGTGTCGACGAGACGGACCGGGCCGTCAGTCGGCGGAGCGATCTTGGACTGGAAACCGCGCGGGCCGGCGGGCCGAGTCAGTGTCGTGTCCGTCACGCCGATTCCTCATCGTTACTCCAGGCCCCCCATTCGGCCCTGGAACGATAAAGCTTTTGCGACACTCACGGTTCCTCGCCGTTCCCGGACGATTTCAGCGACGCGCCGCGCCTGCTCAGAGCTTCTCGAAGCAATACTTCTACCTGAGCATTCACGCTGCGCAACTCAGCGTTGGCGAGCCGTTCTACGGCGGCCAGCACCTCGGGACGGACACGCATCAGAAATGCGCGCCGCCCCCCTTTCGTCTCCTTGGGATCGCCCGCCACGTCAGCCGTACAGCGTGCCGGTGTTGACCACGGGCTGGGCCTCGCGGTCGGCGCACAGCACCACCAGCAGGTTGGAGACCATCGCCGCGCGTCGCTCGTCGTCCAGTTGGACGACGCCGCGCTCGGCCAGTTGGCTCAAGGCGCTCTCGACCATATCCACGGCCCCGGCGACGATCGTGCGGCGCGCGGCCAGCACGGCCCCGGCCTGCTGGCGCTTCAGCATCGAGCCGGCGATCTCGGGCGCGTAGGCCAAGTGCATCAGATGAGCCTCGTCAATGGCGACGCCGGCCACGGCGCAGCGCAGCTGCAGGTCCTTCTGCAGGCGGTCGCCAACCTCCTCGGCATGGGCGCGCAGGGTCGGCTCGCCCTCCTCCGCGTGGTCGTAGGCATAGTGCGAGGCGACCTCGCGCAAGCCGGTCTCGATCTGGATGTGGACGAAGGCGGCGTAGTCATCGACGTCGAACAGGGCCTGGGCCGAGTCCTGCACGCGCCAGACGATGTTGGCGGCGATCTCGATAGGGTTGCCGCGCTTGTCGTTGACCTTCAGCGTCTCGCTGGTGACGTTGCGCACCCGCAGGCTGATCTTCTTGCGGCCATACCAGAACAGGATCCAGCGCAGGCCGGTCTTGCGGTCGGTGCCCACATACGAGCCGAACAGCGTGATGACGAAGGCCTCGTTCGGCTGCACCGAATAGAAGCCGCTGGACACCAGCAGCAGCAGGAAGATCAACAGGCCGCCGGCGATCGGCACGCCTTGCGAGAACGCGAAGATCGCGCCGGCCAACATGATCGGCAGGGCCAAGAGCGGCAGACCGCCGCCCATGCCCGCGTGCGGGCGTTCGGTGGTGCGGTTGATGGTGTGGGCTTCTGTCATGACGCGCCTCCAGCGTTGCGATCAAAGTGATATCACTTTGATCGCTGTTATCCAGAGGAAAAGCGTGGCCATGCGCACGCCCTCTCCGGCTGGGACCGATGAGAGACCGTGGCAACGGATGACGGGAGGAATGGTGGGCAGTGAGGGGATCGAACCCCCGACCCTCTCGGTGTAAACGAGACGCTCTACCGCTGAGCTAACTGCCCGCCCGGGCGGCGCTTCTAGCCGCAGCCGAGCGCCGCGCAAAGCGCGAAAACGAAAAGCCGAAAACGAAAAGGCGGAACGTCAGCCGCTGACGCCCCGCCCCTCCTTAAGCGGAAAAACTGATTAGCCGTTCAGCGAGGACTTCAAGCCTTCGCCGACCTGGAAGCGTGCGGTCTTGGACGCGGGACGGTTCACGGTCTCGCCGGTGCGCGGGTTGCGCGCGGTGCCGGCGGCGCGGGCGACGGCCTTGAAGGTGCCGAAACCGACCAGGCGAACGTCCTGACCCGATTTCAGCGAGTCGGTGACGGCGTCGATAAAGGCTTCCAGAGCGTCCTTGGCCTGGTTCTTGTTGATGCCCGCCTTCTCGGCGATCGCCGTGACGAGTTCGGCTTTTGTGGTCATGTTTTTCTCCCAGCCTGAGCAGCGCCGCTTTTTTGCCTACGGCGCTTGGCTCAGCGGGGATTATGGCGGTTGAAAATGCCTCGTCAAACGAGAGCGGCGCGGGAATCTCCCGCGCCGCCTAAGTTATCAACGATTAGTTGCAGTTAGTGGGTGAGAACGGCGTCAGCGTCGCCGTCATCCTTCTTCGCACCCGCAGCAATCGGCTCGTCGGCCTCGTTCCACTCGACCGGGGTCAAGGGGCCGGTGAGGCCGTGCTTGAGCACCTCGTCCATGGTCGAGACCGGGATGATTTCCAGACCGCTCTTCACGCTCTGGGGCACGTCCACGAGGTCCTTCTCGTTTTCCTGCGGGATCAGCACGGTCTTCACGCCGGAGCGCAGAGCCGCGAGCAGCTTCTCCTTCAGGCCGCCGATGGCGGTGACCCGGCCGCGCAGGGTGATCTCGCCGGTCATGGCGATATCCTTGCGGATCGGGATGCCGGTCAGCACCGAGACGATGGCCAGGCCCATGGCCGCGCCGGCGGACGGACCGTCCTTGGGCGTGGCGCCGTCCGGCACGTGGATGTGGACGTCGGTCTTCTCGAAGATCGGCGGCTTGATGCCGAACTGCACCGCCCGCGAACGGACATAGCTGTTCGCGGCCGCGATCGACTCCTTCATCACTTCCTTGAGGTTGCCGGTGATCTGCATGCGACCCTTGCCCGGCATCTTCACGGCTTCGATGGTCAGGATGTCGCCGCCGAACTCCGTCCAGGCCAGACCGGTGACGATGCCGACCTGGTCGACTTCGTCGGTCTCGCCGTAGCGGTACTTCTTGACGCCCGCGTACTTGGCCAGACGCTCGTCGTCGATGGTGATCGAGGCCAGCTTTTCGCGAGCCAGGTCACGCACCGTCTTGCGCGCCAGGGCGCCCAGTTCCCGCTCCAGCGACCGCACGCCGGCTTCCCGGGTGTAGTAGCGGATCAGGTCGCTGATCGCCTTGTCCGGCACGATGAACTCGGCCGGCTTCAGGCCGTGGTCCTTGGCCAGCTTCGGCAGGATGTGCCGCTTGGCGATCTCCAGCTTCTCATCCTCGGTGTAGCCGGGGATGCGGATGATCTCCATGCGGTCCAGCAGCGGCTGGGGCATGTTCAAGCTGTTGGCCGTCGTGACGAACATCACCTGGCTCAGGTCGTAGTCGACCTCCAGATAGTGGTCGCCGAAGGTCGAGTTCTGCGACGGATCGAGCACTTCCAGCAGCGCCGAGGCGGGGTCGCCGCGGTAGTCGCTGCCCATCTTGTCGATCTCGTCCAGCAGGACGAAGGCGTTGGTGGTCTTGGCCTTCTTCATCGACTGGATGACCTTGCCGGGCATCGAGCCGATATAGGTACGGCGGTGACCGCGGATCTCGGCCTCGTCACGCACGCCGCCGAGGCTCATGCGCACGAACTCGCGACCGGTGGCCTTGGCCAGCGACTTGCCCAGCGAGGTCTTGCCGACGCCGGGAGGACCGACCAGGCACAGGATCGGGCCCTTCAGCGAGTTGGTCCGGGCCTGGACGGCCAGGTACTCCAGGATCCGTTCCTTGACCTTCTCCAGGCCGTAGTGGTCTTCGTCCAGGATGCCTTCGGCCTCGACCAGGTCGATCTTCTTGGTCTTGGCCTTGCCCCACGGGATCGACAGCAGCCAGTCCAGATAGTTCCGGACCACGGTGCTCTCGGCCGACATCGGGCTCATGTTGCGCAGCTTCTTCAGCTCGCTCTCGGCCTTGGTGCGGGCTTCCTTGGAAAGCTTGGTCTTCTTGATGCGCTTTTCGAGATCGATCAGCTCGTCGCGCGAGTCATCCGGGTCCCCCAGCTCGCGCTGGATCGCCTTCATCTGTTCGTTCAGATAGTACTCGCGCTGGGTCTTCTCCATCTGGCGCTTCACGCGCGAGCGGATCTTCTTCTCGACCTGCAGCACCGAGATCTCGCCCTCCATGAGGGCGAAGACCTTTTCCAGGCGCTTCACGACGTCGAAGATTTCCAGCAGGTTCTGCTTGTCGCCGATCTTCACCGACAGGTGAGCGGCGATGCTGTCGGCCAGCTTGCCCGGTTCGGCGATCTGCGGGATCGACGCCAGGGCCTCCGGCGGCACCTTCTTGTTCAGTTTGACGTAGTTTTCGAATTGCTCGACGACCGCGCGCGACAGGGCCTCGGCCTCGGGGCCGGCGCCTTCGTCTTCGCTGACTTCGCCGATCTGGGCCTCGTAGAAGGACTCCTGGTCGGTGAACTTCACGACAGCCGCACGGCCCTTGCCCTCGACCAGCACCTTGACGGTGCCGTCGGGCAGCTTCAGCAGCTGGAGGACGGTGGCCAGGACGCCGACATCGAAGATGTCGCCCGGCGCCGGATCATCATCCGCCGAGTTCTTTTGGGTGACGAGCAGGATCTGCTTGTCACCGCGCATCACTTCCTCGAGCGCGCGCACGGATTTGTCGCGGCCCACGAAAAGCGGCACGACCATGTGCGGGAACACAACGATATCCCGCAGCGGCAAGACAGGAAGCGTACGTAGTTCGGACATGTGCTCAATACTCCCGGCCTTAAGCGCCCCTAGACGCCTTGGCCATGCGGGCCGCCGTAACTTCAGACGATGCGCCTGAGTCGAACGACCCGTCCGCCCGGGACTGGGCGGATGTTCGTTATTTATGTGGACGTTTTACAACAGGGTTCAAGCGTACTCGCCCCACAGCGGCGACAAGTCGCGTCCGACTGGCAAAGCTGGTGCGGGTATGCCCCCAACATCGATCCCAGGGGCAAGTTCGCCCAAGAGCCAATGTTTTCGCGGGTTTCGCTCGCTCAAGCTGCCCGTGGCGCCGAAGCCTCACCGGTCGTCCAACAGGTTTACGACCCCGGCTTATCCACGAAAAAGGCGCGCCTTTATCCAAAAAGGCGCGCCTTCGATTTCGCGATGAAGCTCGGGGTTAGGCCGAAGCCGCCCCGCCCTTCTTCTCGGCGTAGATCAGCAGCGGCTGGGCCCGGCCTTCGACGACCTCGGCGTTGACCACCACTTCCTCGACGCCCTCGTAGCTGGGCAGCTCGAACATGGTCTCCAGCAGGATGCCTTCCATGATCGACCGCAGGCCGCGCGCGCCGGTCTTGCGCACGATGGCCTTCTTGGCGACCTGGTGCAGGGCGTCCTCGGTGAAGGTCAGGCCGATGTTCTCCATCTCGAACAGGCGCTGGTACTGCTTGACGAAGGCGTTCTTCGGCTCGGTCAGGATCTTGACCAGGGCGGTCTCGTCGAGATCCTCCAGGGTCGCGACCACCGGCAGACGGCCGATGAATTCCGGGATCAGGCCAAAGCGCTGCAGGTCGTCGGGCTCGACGTTCCGCAGGATCTCGCCCGTGCGGCGCTCTTCCGGATCGGTCACTTTCGCGCCGAAGCCGATCGACTTGGCCGCGCCGCGCGCCGAGATGATCTTCTCAAGGCCGGCGAAGGCGCCACCGCAGATGAACAGGATGTTCGTGGTGTCGACTTGCAGGAACTCCTGCTGCGGATGCTTGCGCCCGCCTTGCGGCGGCACGGAGGCGACGGTGCCTTCCATGATCTTCAGCAGGGCCTGCTGCACGCCCTCACCCGACACGTCGCGGGTGATCGACGGGTTGTCCGACTTGCGGCTGATCTTGTCGATTTCATCGATGTAGACGATGCCGCGCTGGGCGCGCTCGACATTGTAGTCGGCGGCTTGCAGCAGCTTCAGCACGATGTTCTCGACGTCTTCGCCGACGTAACCGGCTTCGGTCAGCGTCGTGGCGTCGGCCATCGTGAACGGCACGTCGATGATTCGGGCCAAGGTCTGGGCCAGCAGCGTCTTACCCGTACCGGTCGGACCGACCAGCAGGATGTTCGATTTCGCCAGTTCGACGTCGTTGTTCTTCGAGGCGTGGTTCAGGCGCTTGTAGTGATTGTGCACCGCGACCGCGAGCACCTTCTTGGCGTGACCTTGCCCGATTACGTAATCGTCCAGGACTTCGCAGATCTCGCGCGGCGTCGGGACGCCGTCCTTGGACTTCACGAAAGCGATCTTGTGCTCTTCGCGAATGATATCCATGCAGAGCTCGACGCATTCATCACAAATGAACACCGTCGGTCCCGCGATGAGCTTGCGCACCTCGTGCTGGCTCTTTCCGCAGAAAGAACAATACAGGGTGCTTTTCGTGTCGCCGCTCGCGGCTTTCGTCATGATCGCTTCTCACACTATGGCGGCTTACGGCTTAACGCCGAGACGCCCCTCCGAGCGCATACACCGCCACCGAAGCAGACAGGATATACGCCGGGAGTTGTCTAATCCTTGACATTCCCCGATCCGGGCTAGGTTCACAAGCCTTGGCGGCGCCTTTCGAGCCTCAAACGCCTAAACCGGCCAGATCGCGTCATGACCTCGTCATCTAATTTGGGCGATTGGCGCGCCGGTGCAAGCGCCGAGCGTCTTGGGCCTTACCGCCGCCCGCGTAACCCCGTATGACGACACGAGGAATCGTTTGCGGGGTCGAGCGCGGAAAGCGCGCTCTTTGGGAAGGTCGATGGCGAAGCGTTCGTTGATGTCGATGGGTTTGAGCGCGTCGCGTCCGATGACTGGCGAGATGGGCCACGAGCCCGCGCTCGTCGCCTTCGACTTCGATGGCACCCTCACCGTCCGGGACAGCTTCAACGCCTTCCTGAAGTGGCGCGCGGGGCGTCGCTGGACGCGCGGCGTCATCCGCCTGACCCCGTCGCTGATCGCCTATGTCTTCGACCGCAACCGCGCCAAACTCAAGGCGGCCGCGGTCCGCGAGTTCCTGAAGGGCTCCACCGTCGAGCAGATCGAGAACGACGCCCGGGCCTTCGCGCAGACCCATGCGCCGTCCCTTCTGCGCCCCGACGCCCTGGCCGTCTGGCGGTCCTGGCGGGCCAAGGGCGCGAAGATGGTCATCGTCACCGCCTCCCCCGAGATCACCGTCGCGCCGTTCGCGCGGGGCCTGGGGGCCGACATGCTGATCGGCACTCGCCTGATGACCAACGAGGACGGCCGCATCCTGGGCGGGCTCGATGGGAACAACTGCCGGGCTAAGGAAAAGGTGCTGCGCCTGCGCGAGGTCTTCGGCCCCGACGTGCACCTGACGGCCGCCTATGGCGACACCTCGGGCGACACCGAGATGCTGGCGATCGCCGACGAGAAGGGTTACCGCGTCTTCCGAGGCAAGCCCGCCACCTGAGCGGATTTGCCGCAGCCGACGAGACAACAAAAAAGCCGCCGATCCGAAGATCGGCGGCTTTGTCGTTTCAGCGAAGCTTAGCGCTTATTCAGCGCCGGCCTCGGCCGCGTCGCGCGTGTCGTAGACGTGATCGACCAGGCCCCAGGCCTTGGCTTCGTCGGCGCTCATGAAGTGGTCGCGGTCGAGGGTCTTTTCGACTTCCTCATAGGTGCGGCCGGTGTGCTTGACATAGATTTCGTTCAGGCGGCGCTTGGTCTTGATGATGTCCTCGGCGTGGCGCTCGATGTCCGAGGCCTGGCCACGGAAGCCGCCCGACGGCTGGTGCACCATGATGCGGGCGTTCGGCAGCGCGATGCGCTGGCCCGGCGCGCCGGCTTGCAGCAGCAGCGAACCCATCGAGGCGGCCATGCCCATGCACACCGTCGAGACGGGGCTCTTGATGTATTGCATGGTGTCATAGATCGCGAGGCCCGACGTCACCACGCCGCCCGGCGAGTTGATGTACATGGCGATCTCTTTCTTGGGGTTCTCCGACTCCAGGAACAGCAGCTGGGCGCAGATCAGGCTGGCCATGCCGTCTTCCACCGGACCGGTCAGGAAGATGATCCGCTCCTTCAGCAGGCGCGAGAAGATGTCGAACGCGCGCTCGCCGCGGCTGGTCTGCTCGACCACCATCGGAACCAGGTTCATGGCCGTCGCCATCGGATCGTACATCATCGGGATCACCCTTCGTCGTGTGTCTTTGGCGCTTGCTTCTGGGTGACCCGAAAACGAATCAGCCCCCGCGCGCCGTCGCTATCGCATATCGCGTGGCGCTTAACAGGTTGCAAGGAGCCGGCGGTTTCGTGGCGGCATGAAAAAAGGCGCGGCCCTCACGGACCGCGCCTCGTTTCTGTCAGCCTCGGCTGGCCTTAGCCGCCGTAGCCTTCCGGCAGGTCGTCTTCTTCCAGGAGTTCGTCCTTGGAGACTTCCTTCTCCTCGACCTTGGCCTTGTTGAAGATCAGGTCGACGACCTTGTCTTCATAGATCGGGGCGCGCAGGGCGGCCTGCAGGTCGGCGCGCTGGCGGTACATGTCGAACACCTGCTGGGCTTGCGCGCCGTACTGGCGAGCTTCGCGCATGATGGCGTCGGTCAGTTCCTGGTCGGTGACGACCACGTCGTTCTTGCGGCCGATCTCGGCGAGCACCAGACCCAGGCGCACGCGGCGCTCGGCGATCTTCTTGTACTCGTCCTTCAGCTGGTCTTCGGTCTTGTCGGCGTCTTCCGGCGGCAGGCCGCCACGGGCCTTGTCGGCCTCGACCTGTTGCCAGATGCCGGCGAACTCGGCGTCGACCATGCGCGGCGGCAGGGCGAAGTCGTGTTTGGTGTCCAGGACGTCCAGCAGAGCGCGCTTCAGCTTGAAGCGCGAGCTGTTCTCGTAGCGGCTGCCCAGGTTCGAGCGCAGCAGGTCCTTCAGGGCGGCCAGGTCCGACAGACCCAGGCGCTTGGCCAGCTCATCGTCGGCCTTGCCGTCGACCGGTGCGCGGACTTCGGTGACCTTGGTGGCGAACTCGGCGTCCTTACCGGCCAGTTCGGCGGCTTGATACTCTTCCGGGAACTTCACCTTCACGGTGATTTCGTCGCCCGGCTTGGCGCCGACCAGTTGTTCTTCGAAGCCCGGGATAAATTGGCCCGAACCCAGGACCAGCTCGGCGCCTTCGGCCTTGCCGCCGGCGAACTCGACGCCGTCGATGGTGCCGACGAAGTCGATCAGCAGTTGGTCGCCGTCCTTGGCCTTCAGGCTCTTGCCCGTGCGCGGCTCATAGGTGCGCGCTTGCTTGGACAGCTCTTCCAGGGCTTCGTCGACTTCCTCGTCGCCGACCTTGTAGACCGGCTTGACCAGCTCGATGGTGGTCGGGTCGATCGGCTCGAAGTCCGGCATCACTTCGACGGCCAGGTCGAACGCCAGGTCCAGACCGCCGTCCAGGACCTTGTCCATGTCCGACGTCGGGTTCAGCTCGGGTTGGCCGGCCGGACGCAGCTTGTTGTCGTCCAGGACCTTCTGGGTGGTCTCGTTGAGCGCCTGCTCGATGACTTCGCCCATCAGGCCCTTGCCGTACAGGCGGCGAACGTGGGCGGCCGGCACCTTGCCCGGACGGAAGCCCTTGACGTTCATCTGCGGCGCGACTTCGGCGATCCGGGCTTCCAGACGCGTGGTCAGCTCGCTCGCGGGAACCGTGACGCTAAAAACGCGGCTGAGGCCTTCGTTCGACTTTTCAACGATCTGCATCGACATTCTTATTTTCTCGGGTCCGGGGCGCCGCGCGCTCGAACTCCGCCCTGGGGGGTCCAAAAGATCGACGCCGCCCGCGAAAGCCGGGGGCGGCGAAAGACCGCCCTTATGTCACGACGTGCGCGAGCATCCAAGAGCGGCGGCGACAAAACTCATCCAGGCCTGGAGGCCCGGTGAGAATGGTGGTGCGGATGAGAGGACTCGAACCTCCACGCCTCTCGGCGCCAGAACCTAAATCTGGTGCGTCTACCAGTTTCGCCACATCCGCGTGGGAGCGGGCTTACGGATTTGGGCCGGGCCGCGCAAGCCCGTAGAGCTCGGCCAGTACGGCGGGCGCCAGGCCCGGCAGATCCTCGGCGGTCAGGCCGGGGCCGTGGCGGGCGCCGCATTCGGCGTGGATCCACGCACCGGCGCAGGCGGCCTCGAAGCTCTCCATGCCTTGCGCGATAAGCCCGCCGATGAAGCCGGCCAGCACGTCGCCCGAACCGGCGGTGGCCAGCCAGGGCGTGCCGTTCAGCGAGACAGCGGCCCGTCCGTCCGGCGCGGCGACCACGGTGTCGGGGCCCTTCAGCAGCACCACGGCCCCTGCCCGCTTGGCCGCTTCACGGGCCGCGGTGATCCGCTCAGGCGATCGGGCCAGCAGGCCGGGGAAGATTCGCTCGAACTCGCCCGGATGCGGGGTCAGCACGTCGTCACGATCCAGGCAGGCGAACAGGGTGTCGACATCGTGCCGGAAGCTGGTCAGGGCGTCGGCGTCGACGATCAGGGCCGCGCCGGTCTGGGTCAGGGCCTGCAGGTTCTGAGCGGTCGCCTCCCCCACCCCGGCCGCCGGGCCGATGATCACCGCGTCGGCCTGCTCGGCGGCGACGGCTAGGTCCGCCTCCGTCCCGAACGGAACCAGCATGATCGCCTCCAGGTGGGCGGCGTTGACCGCCAGAGCCCCCGGCGGCGAGAGTACGGTCACCGCGCCGGCCCCGATGCGCAGGCCGCCGCGCGCCGCCAGGCGGGCCGCGCCGGTGCTCCACATCTCACCGCTGACCACCTTCAGGCGGCCGCGCGTGTGCTTGTGAGCGTCCAGCGCCGGCCACGGGAAGCGCTTGCCCCAGAGGTCGGGATCGTTCTCGAAGAGGTCGACCGGATCGACGGACGACAGGCCGATATCGGCCAGCACGACCTCGCCACAGGCCTTGCGGCCCTCGATCAGCACGTGGGCGGGCTTGCGGCGGTGGAAGGTGACGGTCAGGTCGGCGCGGAAGGCCGCATCGCCCAACGGCCTGCCGGTGTCGCCATGGACGCCCGAAGGCGTGTCGACCGCGACGAGGGTCGGCGACGACGGCTCGTGGCTGGCCCGCGCCAGCCGGGCGACCTCGCCCTCCAGCGGCCGCGACAGACCCGCGCCGAACAGGGCGTCGATATAGAGCGTGTCCGACGCCAGTTCGGCCGACAGCGGGCGCACCTCGCCCTTCCAGCGCGAGGCGGCCCAGCGGCAGGCGTCGCTGGACGGCGGATAGGCCGCCTCGACCACGACCTGCCAACCGCGCCGGCGCAGGTGGCGCGCGGCGACATAGCCGTCGCCGCCATTGTCACCAGGGCCGCACCAGATCACCACGCGGCGGTGGGCGTAGCGGGCGCGGACGGCCTGGGCCACGGCCTCGCCGGCGCGCTCCATCAAGACCGGGATCGGCGTGCCGCGTTCGACGGAGGCACGGTCGGCCGCGGCCATCTGGGCGACGGTCAGGATTTCTCGCGCCACGCTTACTCTTCCCTCAAAGCACTTGGCTCTGAGCTTCGCGCCCTTTCTCCACCAGGATCAAGCGGTCGCCGTCGATCTGGAACACGGTGCGCGAGCAGTGATCAGGCCGAAACGCCATGACCTCGGCCTGGCCGGTGGCGACGCCGACCGCCGCGTTGAGGGCGACGAAGTGGCTGAACACCGCCGCGCCGGGATAATCGCGCAACGCCGCGGCCACGCCTTCCGCCCAGGCGACATAGTCCAGATCGCCCCGGATCTCGTCCCAACGCCCCTCGAAGGCCCGCTTCAGCCAGGCCGGGCGCTCCTCGTGCGACAGCGCCGCCGGGGTCGGGATCTCACCGACGCGCGGATCGATGATCAGTTCGACACCCAGCGCCTTGGCTAGGGGCTCGGCGGTCTCGCGGCAGCGGCGCAAGGGCGAGGACACTACGCGGATCGGTCGCTCCGGCAACGCCAGGATCGCCTGGGCGACGGCGTCGGCCTGGGCATGGCCGATCGTGTCGAGACCCGGGTCTTCGTCGCTCCCGCCCCAGGTCGCGGCGGGCTTGCCGTGGCGGATCACGTGAACAAGGGCCATGGCGCTCAATCCGGAACGAAGAGGTTGCGGACGCCGTCCGGGTGCGGGCCGACCGTGCCGGTCCGGCCGACGCCTTCACGGCTTTCAAGATCGAGCAGCACCGTCGGGTCGTCCGGCGTCTGGGCGACGAAGCGGCGTCCTTCCGCGTCCCGCCCGATGACGATGCCCATCCGCACGCCCTCTCGGCCATGGACGACGGTATAGGTCTCGATCGTCGCCGGCCCTTCCGGCTTCTCGACGATCTCCGGATGCGGCAGCGCGTCGATCTGGGCCTGCAGCACCGAGGGCGGCTGGCGCTCCCATGTCCCCTCGACCGGCTTGGTCGAATAGATGCCGACCGACTGCTTGGTCAGGAACCAGCCGTTGGCGGTCGACAGGCCGTAGGCGCCGGGCCGTTCGCGCAGCTTGCCGACCATCTCGGCGATGGCGTGCAGGGCGTAGTTGTTCCCGGGCCCGCCAAAGTAAGGCAGGCCGCCGGTGATGGTCAGGCCGCGTGGATCGTCCAACGCCAGGCCGATCTCCTCGGCCCCGATCCGCACCGCCGACGGGAAGCAGGAATAGAGGTCGATGACGTCGAGGTCCTCGACCCCGATGCCGGCCATCTCCAAGGCTCGTTCGCCGGTCAGGCGCATGGCGGGGCTGGAGTGGTAGTCCTGGCGCTCCAGCGGATACCAGAGGTCCGAAGCGTCGGCGCAGCCGTGCAGGAAGACCCACCTGTCCTCCGACACGCCCAACTCGCGGGCCTTGGCGACGCTGGCGATCAGCACGGCGGCCGACTGATCGACCTCCATGATGGCGTTCAGGTACTTCGGGTATGGATAGCCGACCATCCGATTGCGGTCGGTGACCGTGACCAGCTCTTCAGCCGAGCGCTCGACCGGGAACCAGGCGTTGGGATTGGCGGCGGCGACCTTCGTGAAGGGCGCGAAGAACGCGCCCAGCTGCTTCTGGTGATCCTCGAGCGACCGCCCGTCCCGCGCCCGCAACGCGTTCTCGAACAGAGGATAGGTGTTCACCGGATAGCCCAGGCCGTGCGCGCCCTCCTGCCTGGTCACGCCCGGACGCGGGTCGCCGATCCGCTGCGGCGTGCTGGTGAGGTCGTCGCCCCAGCCGTCAAAGCCCAGGCCGCCCTTCATCCGCTTCATCAGCGAACCCAGGAACTCGGCTCCGGTCACCAGGGCGAAGCTCGACTCGCCCTTGGCGATCCGTTCGCAGACGACATTGACCGCCTGCTGCGGGCTGTTGCCGCCGGTCTCGGTGTAGACGCTCCAGGCCGGAGAGGCCGAAACCGCCCGCGCCAGCGAGGCCGGCGGATCGGCCAGCCGGGGCAGCGGCAGCTTCGAAAGCCCGCCCGGCGCGTCGATACTGAATGCCACGACCGCCAAAGCGTCGAGATCGGCAAGAACCGACCCTTTCAGCCCGGCATCCAGCACCGCTCTTTCCGCCGCAACTTTCAGCAATTCCAGCGGAGATGGTGAATTTCCCGCCTCGCCTCGATACGTGAATTGGCCCGCGCCGATCAAAACCGGTGTGTCGTCGCGCATTTCCGCCCCCATTCAAACGATCGTTGGGCGCGATCGTAGGCGGGAAACGGCACGTCGCAAGGCCATTTGGCGGCCATTCCAGAAATGTACATTTCCACGGCGCCAGGCGCCTAAAATTCAGCCACATGCCCGTGCGACAACTAAACGGTCATAAATGTCGGCGGCGCTCGCTTGCGGCGCTCCGGTCAGCGTGATGCTTGCCCGCTCAGTGAAGGCGGTTCGCCGCCGACGGGCCCGGAACTGGAACCGATGAAGAAGATCGAAGCCATCATCAAGCCGTTCAAGCTGGATGAGGTGAAGGAGGCCCTGCAGGACATGGGCGTCCAGGGCATGACCGTCCTCGAAGCCAAGGGCTATGGCCGTCAGAAGGGCCATACCGAGCTGTATCGCGGCGCCGAGTACGTCGTGGACTTCCTCCCTAAGATCAAGGTCGAGGTCGTCGTCGAGGACAGCCAACTGGAGCCGGCTCTGGAAGCCATCACCCGCGCCGCCCGCACGGGCCGCATCGGCGATGGCAAGATTTTCGTCTCGGAGATCACGGAAGTGATCCGCATCCGAACCGGAGAAAACGGCCCGGCCGCCGTCTAACTCGGCCAAACCGTCAACACGCTTAAGCGCTCAAGACAGGGGATACTGAATGAGCACCGCCAAGGACATCCTGAACCTGATCAAGGAAAAGGACGTAAAGTACGTCGACGTCCGCTTCACCGACGTGCGCGGCAAGCTGCAGCACGTCACGTTCGACATCGACCTGGTCGATGACGACTTCCTGAACGACGGCACGATGTTCGACGGCTCGTCGATCGCCGGCTGGAAGGCCATCAACGAGTCGGACATGAAGCTGCGTCCCGACCTGTCGACCGCCATCATCGACCCGTTCTACCAGCAGACCACGCTGGCGCTGTTCTGCGACGTCGTGAACCCGGACGACGGCACCCCCTACAACCGCGACCCGCGCTCGATCGCCAAGGCCGCGTTCAACTACGTCAAGTCGGCCGGCGTGGGCGACACCGTCTACTTCGGCCCGGAAGCCGAGTTCTTCATCTTCGACGACGTCCGCTGGTCGACCGCGCCGAACAACACCGGCTACTCGTATGACTCGAGCGAACTGCCGAGCAACTCGGGCAAGGAATATCCGGAAGGCAACATGGGCCACCGCCCTGGCCCGAAGGGCGGCTACTTCCCCGTGAACCCCGTCGACTCGGCTCAGGACCTGCGCGGCGAAATGCTGGCCGTCATGGGCGAGCTGGGCATGAAGCCGGAAAAGCACCACCACGAGGTGGCCCCGGCCCAGCACGAACTCGGTCTGAAGTTCGACACCATGGTCGTGATGGCCGACCGGATGCAGCTCTACAAGTACGTCATCCACAACGTCGCCGCGGCCTACGGCAAGACGGCCACCTTCATGGCCAAGCCGATGTTCGCCGACAACGGCTCGGGCATGCACGTGCACCAGTCGATCTGGCAGGACGGCAAGCCGCTGTTCGCCGGTGACAAGTACGCCGGCCTGTCGCAGGACTGCCTGTACTACATCGGCGGCATCATCAAGCACGCCAAGGCCATCAACGCGTTCTCGAACTCGACGACGAACTCGTACAAGCGCCTGGTGCCCGGCTACGAAGCCCCGGTGAAGCTGGCCTACAGCTCGCGCAACCGCTCGGCCTCGATCCGCATCCCGCACGTCGACAGCCCGAAGGCCAAGCGTCTGGAAGCTCGCTTCCCCGACCCGATGGGCAACCCCTATCTGACCTTCGTCGCCCTGCTGATGGCCGGCCTGGACGGCATCATCAACAAGATCGACCCGGGCGCGCCGGCCGACAAGAACCTCTACGATCTGCCCCCGCGCGAGCAGAAGAAGATCCCGGAAGTCTGCGGCTCGCTGCGCGAAGCCCTGGAAAGCCTGGACAAGGACCGCGCCTTCCTGAAGGCCGGCGGCGTCATGGATGACGACTTCATCGACAGCTACATCGAGCTGAAGATGGAAGAAGTGATGCGTCTGCAACTGCATCCGCACCCGGTCGAATTCGACATGTACTACAAGTGCTGATCGCGTAAGCGCTTAGACACGACGAGGGCCGGAGAGCGATCTCCGGCCCTTTTTCGTTGCGCCGCAAGGTGAGGCCCAGCTCGTAAGTAGAATAGATTATTACTTACTGGGCAGCGCCTGAACAAAAATGTCGCAAACTCGCAACAGAACCGACGTAATCGCCCCAAACGAGCCGATTTCGCGTGTTCCGAGATATCCCAACAGCCTCGGATGAGCCTATCGCAGCGCAATAGAAGCGCCGTTAACGCCCCGGTCAGAGTCGGCGGGCGGCGTGCTCATCACAGGATGTCTCCATGCACCCCACCCGCTCCTTCCGCCGCGCCCTCACGGTGTCGTGCGGCCTGACCGCCCTCGTGGCCTCGCTGGCCGCCGGCTCGGCCGCCATGGCCCAGGAAACCCAAGTCGGCGAAGTCGTCGTCACCGCCCAGAAGCGCAGTGAAAACCTGCAGGACGTACCGGTCTCGGTCGCCGCCATCGCCGGCGAGCGCCTGCAGTCGGCCTTCGCCTCGGGCGAAGACATCCTGACCCTGTCGGGCAAGGCCCCGGGCCTGTACGCCGAGTCCTCGAACGGCCGCGTCGCCCCGCGCTTCTACATCCGCGGCCTGGGCAACGCCGACTTCGACCTGGCCGCCTCGCAGCCGGTGTCGATCATCCAGGACGACGTCGTCCTCGAGAACGTCGTGCTGAAGAGCTCGCCGATCTATGACCTCGACCACGTCGAAGTCCTGCGCGGCCCGCAAGGCACGCTGTTCGGCCGCAACACCACGGCCGGCATCGTCAAGTTCGACACCGTCAAGCCGAGCGAAGAGGTCAAGGGCCGCGCCACGGCCACCTACGGCACCTTCAACACCTTCACCTTCGACGGCGGCATCGGCGGCGCCATCGTTCCCGGCAAGGTCGCGGCCCGCGCCTCGGTGCTGTACCAGCACCGCGACGACTGGATCGACAACACCTTCACCAAGAAGGACAACGCGCTGGGCGGCTTCGACGAAAAGGCCGCGCGCCTGCAGGTCCTGGTCACCCCGAACGACAAGCTGAGCGCCCTGTTCAACGTCCACGCCCGCGACCTGGACGGCACCGCCGCCGTGTTCCGCGCCAACGTGCTGACCAAGGGCTCCAACAAGCTCAACGCCAACTACGACCGTGACTCGGTCGCCTACAACAACACCGCCAACAACCCGCAGAAGTACAAGGGCTACGGCGGCTCGGCGAACATCAGCTACGATCTCGACGGCGCGAAGCTGACCTCGATCACCGCCTATGAGAACACCCATGGCTACAGCCTGGGCGACATCGACGGCGGCAATCCGGGCGGCCCGGGCTTCATCCCGTTCCAGTCGGACACCCAGGACGGCATCAAGAACCTGTTCCAGTGGACGCAGGAAATCCGTCTGGCCAGCGACACCGACGGCCCGCTGAGCTGGCAGGTCGGCGGCTACTACTTCGACACCAAGTACGACATCCGCACCGACCCGTTCTTCATGCCGGCCACCACGCTGCGCCAGAAGAACAAGGCCTGGGCCGCCTTCGGTCAGGCCTCGTACAAGGTCAACGACCAGCTGACCCTGACCGGCGGCCTGCGCTACACCGACGACGACAAGGACCTGAACGTCGTGTCGGGCCCGAACCCGGCCCCGGCCGTCTCGGTCTCGGACTCGAAGGTCACCTGGGACCTGTCGGCGTTCTACGCGATCCAAGAGAACGTCAGCGTCTACGCCAAGGTCGCCTCGGGCTTCCGCGGCCCGTCGATCCAGGGCCGCGACATCGCCTTCGGCTCGCCGGCCTCGTCGGCCAAGTCCGAAACCATCATGTCCTATGAGCTGGGCCTGAAGAGCGAGCTGTTCGAGCGCCGCGTCCGTCTGAACGGCGCGATCTTCAGCTACACCATCGACGATCCGCAGTTCAGCGCGGTCGGCGGCGGCAGCAACTCCAACCGCCTGATCAACGCCAAGAAGGGCGAGGCCTATGGCCTGGAACTGGACAGCGAGTTCGTGGTCACCCCGACCTTCGTCGTCACGGCCGGCTACAGCTACGCCCACACCAAGATCAAGGACAGCACGCTGGCCGTCGCCCCTTGCGCCGCCTGCACCGTCACCGACCAGTTGACCGCCGGCGGCCTGGCCCTCGTGAACGGCAACCCGTTCCCGAACGCGCCGAAGTACACCTTCGACTTCACGGCCCGCTACTCGTTCCCGCTGGCCACCGGCGAGCTGTTCGCCTTCACCGACTGGAAGGTCCAGGGTTACACGAACCTGTTCCTGTACCAGTCGAAGGAGTTCTACTCGAAGGGCGACTTCGAAGGCGGCCTGAAGGTCGGCTACGCAAACAAGGACGCCGGTTGGGAGCTGGCGGCCTTTGCCCGCAACATCACCAACGAGAGCAACATCAAGGGCGCGATCGACTTCAACAACCTGACCGCCTTCGTCAACGAGCCGCGCGTCTTCGGCGTCTCGCTGAACGCCAGCTTCTAAGACCTTCGGGTCCGCAAGACTGGAAAGGCCGCGGAGCGATCCGCGGCCTTTTTCTATTTCAGGCCGTGGCCACTGACCGGGATGGTCTCGAAGTGCTGTGGGAAGCCGGCGATGATCGGCCTGGCCTTGGCGATCGCCGCCTGCACCGCTGACAGCTTCAGCGACGCGGCGTGGGCGTCCTTGTCGTTCCAGACCTCGGTGATCCACAAGGCGTCGGCGTTGGCCGGATCCTTGGCGATCACGTAGCTGAGGCAGCCGGGCATGTCGTCAGTGCCCTCGCCCAGGATGGCCAGCAGCTCATCGCGCTTGCCCGGCGCGGCCAGCATCTGTCCGATCAGTCCGTACATGGGCGTCTTCTCCTGGGCTTGGGCGGTAGACGCGAGAGCGGCGACGGCGAGGCCGCCGGCCAGCACATCGCGTCGGACGATCTTGGTCATGGGCCTACCTTGCGTCAGCACGGGCCGGATATTGGCAGCAGCCTAGCCGGCCTTGCACTCGCCCTGGGCGGCGACGCTGACCCCGGCCGCCCCCGCCGTGCAGGCGTTGCCATAGGTCTTGCCGTCGCAACCGCAGACCGGTTGGTAGATCCGCGTGCAGACCTGCGGCGTCTTCTTGCAAATGCCCGAGGCGTCAGCGACCCGATGGCAGACACCGGGCTCCATCTGGCAGGTCAGGCCGGCCTGGCATTGGAAGCCCGCGAAGCCGCCGCACATGCCGCCCTCGGCGACCGGCGTCCGGGGCGACTGGGCAGGCGGCCCCGAAGGACCGGGAGACGTCGGCGCGGTGCAGGCGGTCAGCAGCACGACGGCGAGACAGGCGAGCAGACGGCGCATGGAGGACCTCCGAAGAACAGGCGGAACGATTTTGCCGGCAAACGGGCCGGCTCGAACGCGTTTAACTTGATAACGAGGTTCTTTTCGTCTGTCCTTCCCGCCTCTTCGAGAGTCGGGGCTTTTTCATGATCAGATGGCGTTCCGTGGCTATGGCCACGAGCCTGCTCGCGCTGGGGCTTTCCGCCTGCGCGACGACCGGGACCGGTGGTCCCACCAAACCGTCCACCACAGCGAAACCGGCCGAGAAGGTCGAGGCCAAGCCGCTGCCCAAGGGCCTGGACGGCCAAGCCTCGACGGGCTTTCCGTCGACTTACAAGCCGTTCCCCTCGCAGGCCACGGCCTTCGTCGGCGCCACGGTGCTGACCGCCACCGGTCAGCAGATCGAGAACGGCGTGGTCGTCACCTCGGGCGGCAAGGTCGTCGCCGTCGGCGGCCCCGAAACCGCCATCCCGGCCGACGCCATCAAGGTCGACGCGACCGGCAAGTGGCTGACCCCCGGCATCATCGACGCCCACAGCCACCTGGGCGTCTATCCCTCGCCCGGCGTCCAGGCCCGCTCGGACGGCAACGAAGCCACCGATCCCAACACCGCCCAGGTCTGGGCCGAGCACTCGGTCTGGACGCAGGACCCCGGCTTCAACCGGGCCCGCGCCGGCGGGATCACGACGCTGCAGATCCTCCCCGGCTCGGCCAACCTGTTCGGCGGCCGCTCGGTGACGCTGAAGAACGTGCCTGCCCTCACCATGCAGGGCATGAAGTTCCCCGACGCCCCCTACGGCCTGAAGATGGCCTGCGGCGAGAACCCCAAGCGCGTCTACGGCAGCAAGGGCCGTTCGCCCTCCACCGCGATGGGCAACGTCTTCGGCTATCGCAAGGCCTGGATCGACGCGGCCGACTACACCCGTCGCTGGGACGACTATCGCGCCAAGGTCCAGAAGGGCGAGAAGGCCGATGCGCCCAAGCGCGACCTGCAGATGGAGACCCTGGCCGGCGTCCTGAAGGGCGACATCCTGGTGCAGAACCACTGCTACCGCGCCGACGAAGAAGCCGTGATGATCGATATCGCCAAGGAGTTTGGCTACAAGATCACCATGTTCCACCACGCGGTGGAGAGCTACAAGATCGCGCCCCTGCTGGCCAAGGAAGGCATCTGCTCGGCCACCTGGGCCTCGTGGACCGGCTTCAAGATGGAAAGCCTGGACGGCATCGACGCTAACGCCGCCATCCTCTGGAAGAACGGCGCCTGCGTCGTCATCCACTCCGACGACCCGATTATGACCCAGCGGCTGAACCAGGAAGCCGCCCTGGCCATGACCGCCGGCAACAAGCTGGGCTACGGCATCAGCCGGGCCGAGGCGATCAAGTGGATCACCGCCAACCCGGCCAAGGCCATGGGCATCGGCGACAAGACCGGCTCGATCGAGCCCGGCAAGGCCGCCGACCTGGTGGTCTGGAGCCGCGACCCGTTCAGCGTCTACGCCCAGGCCGAGAAGGTCTTCATCGACGGCGCGCTGATCTACGACCGCAAGGACAAGCGCTTCCAGCCCAAGTCCGATTTCGAGCTCGGCCAGCCCGGCCAGGGAGCGTTCAACTGATGATCCGGTCACTGCTTCTCGCCAGCGCCGCCTGCGCCCTGGCCCTCCCCGCGGCGGCCGAGACCGTCGCCATCGTCAACGCCCGCATCGAGCCGGTCTCCGGCCCGACCATCCCGGCGGGGACCCTGGTGATCAAGGACGGCAAGATCGCCGCCCTGGGCGCCAACGTCCAAGCCCCGGCTGGCGCTCGGGTCATCGACGCCAAGGGCGGCGTCGTCAGCCCGGGCCTCGTCGCCTCGTCCTCGAACCTCGGCGCGTCCGAAGTCAGCGGCGTGCGTGAGACCCGCGACGACGGCACCGGCAATGCGCTCTCCGCCGCCTTCGACATCAGCTACGGCATCAACCCGGCCTCGACCTTCATCCCGTTCGCCCGGGACGGCGGCATCACCAGCTCGGCCGTCGTGCCGGTGCTGTCGGGGACCGGCGGCGGCGCCCACGAGCATGCCGACGATGGCGTGGTCGAGGAGATGACCGCCGGCAAGACCGGTGACGGCGACCCGTCGCTGTTCGGCGGCCAGGCGGCCTTCATCCGTCTGAAGGCCGGCGCGACCGACATCGTCGAGGCCTCCAAGCTGGCCGTCACCGTCTCGCTGGGCGAGAGCGGCGCACGGGCGGCCGGCGGCTCGCGCGGCGCCGACCTGATCCTGATCCGCTCGGCGCTCGAAGACGCTCGCGCCTTCGCCGCCCGCCGTTCGGCCTTCGAGCAGGGCGCGACGCGGGACTTCGGTCTGTCGCGTCTGGATCTCGCGGCCCTGATCCCGGTCACGCAGGGCAAGACGCCCCTGCTGATCCGCGTCTCCCGCGCAGCCGACATCCGCCAGGCGCTGAAGCTGGCGGCCGAGGAGAAGATCAAGATCATCCTCGAAGGCGTCGAGGAAGGCTGGCTGGTCGCCGGCGAGATCGCCAAGGCCGGCGTGCCGGTCATCGTCGATCCGCAGGCCGACCTGCCCGAGAGCTTCGAGGCCCTGGGCGCTCGCCTGGACAACGCCGCACGCCTGAACGCCGCCGGCGTGACGGTGGCGATCAACGGCTCGCGGGACTTCAACAACCTGCGCCAGGAACGCCTGAACGCCGGCCTCGCGGTCGCCAACGGCCTGCCCTACCAAGCCGGTCTGGCCTCGGTGACCCTGATCCCGGCCAAGATCTGGGGCCAGGACGGCAAGATCGGCTCGCTCGAAGTCGGCAAGCTCGCCGACGTCGTGGTCTGGAACGGCGATCCGCTGGAGACGACCAGCTGGCCGCTGAACGTCTTCGTCGGCGGCGTCGAGCAGCCGCAGGACAGCCGCCAGAACCAGCTGCGCGACCGCTACGCGGCCACCGACGCCAGCGGTTATCCGCCCGCCTACCGCTAAGCCTACCCCATCCGCCCCCGGCCAAGCTGGGGGCGGATTTCTCTTTTCAGGGGACGTCTGCGAGGCGATACGAGGCCCCCGCGCTCGAATCGCCTAGAGTTCCCCTTATGTCCTCTTCCGATAAGACTCCCTCCCTGTTTGGCGACGACGACGCCCTGGCCCCCGTCCCGGCCGCGCCGTTCCAGGCCAGCGTGGAGCCGCACGTCGAGCCGACGCCGCGTCCGATCCCCCCGCCGCCCCCGTCGAAGGCCGCCCCGCCGCCTCCGCCGTCCAAGGCCAGCGCGCCGGGCGAATACTCGGCCGCCGACATCGAGGTGCTGGAGGGGCTGGAACCCGTCCGCAAGCGTCCCGGCATGTACATCGGCGGCACCGACGAGCGGGCGCTGCACCACCTGTTCGCCGAAGTGCTCGACAACTCGATGGACGAAGCCGTGGCCGGCTTCGCCAAAACCATCGAGGTCAAGCTCGACGCCGACGGCTTCCTGTCGGTCAAGGACGACGGCCGCGGCATGCCCGTGGACCCGCACCCGAAGTACCCGGGCAAGTCGGCGCTCGAGGTCATCATGACCGTCCTGCACGCCGGCGGTAAGTTCACGGGCAAGGCCTATGAGACCTCGGGCGGCCTGCACGGCGTCGGCGCCTCGGTGGTCAACGCCCTGTCGGAACGCGTCGAGGTCACCGTCTGGCGCGACGGCTTCGAGCACCTGCAGGTGTTCTCGCGCGGCAAGCCGCTGGGCCCGATCGAACAGCTGGGCCCGTCGCGCAAGAAGGGCACCATGGTACGCTTCAAGCCCGACGACGAGATCTTCGGCGAAGGCACCAACTTCAAGCCCGCCCGCCTGTACCGGATGGCCCGCTCCAAGGCCTATCTGTTCCGCGGCGTGCAGATCAAATGGTCCTGCGACCCGTCGCGGATCCATGACCAGACCCCGCCCGAAGCCGTCTTCCACTTCCCCAACGGCCTGGCCGACTTCCTGGCCGAGCGCACCAAGGGCCTGACCACGATCACGCCCGACAGCTTCTCGGGCCGCATCGAGCGCCAGGGCGAGGCCGGCGCGGTCGAGTGGGCCGTCAGCTGGACGCCCCAGGGCTTCGGCGAGCACGACGGCTTCATGCAGTCGTACTGCAACACCGTGCCCACCCCCGAAGGCGGCACTCACGAGAGCGGTTTCCGCGCCGCCCTGACGCGTGGCCTCAAGGCCTATGCCGACCTCAAGGGCGAGAAGCGCGGGACGATCATCACCGCCGACGACGTCGTCGCCCAGGCCGGCGCCCTGATCTCGGTGTTCATCAAGAACCCCGAATTCCAGGGCCAGACCAAGGAAAAGCTCTCCACCTCCGAGGCCCAGCGCTTCGTCGAGGCGGCGCTGCGCGACCCGTTCGACCTGTGGCTGACCTCCAGCCCGAAGAACGCCCAGGCCCTGCTGGAATTCGTCATCGAGCGGGCCGAGGAACGCCTCAAGCGCCGCAAGGACAAGGAAGTCACCCGCGCCAGCGCCACCCGCAAGCTCCGCCTGCCGGGCAAGCTGGCCGACTGCGCCGGCGGCGCGGTCGACGGCGCCGAGCTCTTCATCGTCGAAGGCGACTCGGCCGGCGGTTCGGCCAAGCAGGCCCGCGACCGCAAGTACCAGGCCATCCTGCCCCTGCGCGGCAAGATCCTGAACGTGGCCTCGGCCAGTGGCGAGAAGTTCACCGCCAACAAGGAACTGTCGGACCTGATGCTGGCCCTGGGAGCCCAGGGCGGGAGCAAGTATCGCGAGGAAGACCTCCGCTACGACCGCATCATCATCATGACCGACGCCGACGTCGACGGCGCCCACATCGCCTCCCTGCTGATCACCTTCTTCTACCGCACCATGCCGGACGTGATCCGCCAGGGTCACCTGTACCTGGCCCTGCCGCCGCTCTACCGCATCGCCCATGGCGGCAAGTCCGAATACGCCCGCGACGACGCCCACAAGGACGAACTGCTGGCCACGGTGTTCAAGGGCAAGAAGCCCGAGATCGGCCGCTTCAAGGGCCTGGGCGAGATGATGGCCGCGCAGCTGAAGGAGACCACCATGGACCCGAAGAAGCGCACCCTGGCCCGCGTGACCCTGCCGCGCTCGGAAGAGGCGGTGGAAAGCCTGGTCGAGACCCTGATGGGGCGGAAGCCGGAGCTGCGCTTCCGCTTCATCCAGGAGAACGCCGAGTTCGCGTCGGCGGACTTGGATCTCTAGCACTCACGGCGCCGCCGCTTCACGCGGCGGGCCGCTGAAGGTGTTGGGGAGGCGACGGAGCGGCCGGGCGAACCCGGAGACCGTAAGGTTTGTTGTGTTTCGGCTCGCTGACCGCTCCGCCAGGTTGTTCTTGCCCGTGAGGATGGGAGGCGTGAGCGTATTTCAGCTCGGGTCCCCACTAGCCCCCGGACGGGCGCGGACCAAGTCGATCGGCTACATCCGTCTCGACCCCGACGATCCACGATAGGCGGCTTATACGATCACCGCCCTGTCGCTCCGCTGATGGCTTTGATCCCGGACGGTCCCATCACCCGCGTGCGCTCCTAAAGAGTAAGCGACGCGACCTGCCAAAACCGCCGGGAACCGCCAGCGGCCCCGCTCAACCTACCCCCGCCGCCGTTTTGGGCCGGATCCAAACGCCCTCCCCCGCGACGGGGATGGCTATGATTATGGAGCGGCGCTGAACGCGGATCATTCAGCGGGGCGTAAAAGTGAGAAGCGGTTGATTTCGCTAACTTTGATCTCGCCAATTCCGAGGATAGACGACGCTCAATCCCCGTAGATCCTCCCCCGCGTTGCGGGGGAGGTGGCCCGGAGGGCCGGAGGGGGCAAGCTGGGCATAGGCCGTGCTGGCCCCCTCAGTCGCTCCGCGACAGCTCCCCCGCATCGCGGGAGAGCATCTTCTTGTCCGCCCCCTGCTCCGCCCGCATCCGGTACGCCATCACCGCCGTATGCCCCAACCGCTCCACCAGCCGCCAATTCACGATCGCCCCCAGCGGCGCGCCGACCACGGGGATGAACTGGGCCAGTTTCGCGAGATCGATGTGGTCGCGGTACTGCTGCTGGAAGGCCCGCCAGTCGAAGTCGTCCAGGTGGGCCGGATGGGCCTTGGCCTCCCAGTCCTCCAGCGCCGCCAGGACCCCGGCCCGGTGCGCCGCGTCCGAGAACGCCAGCTCGAAGACATGCAGGATGAACAAGCGCTCGGGGAGCTCGGTCCCGTCATGGCCGAAGATCGCGGCGATCTCGAACAGGAGCTTGATCTTGAAGCTCATCAGCAGCGGGAAGTCGGCCGCCGCCAGCAGGAAGCCCCCGGCCCCGGTCACCCCGCCCTCGGCCGCCGCCGCCTTCTTCCACCCGTCGATCGCCTTGGCCGCCTTGGCCCGGCGCTCGTCCAGGGAGAGGCCGACCAGCGGCGAGCCAGTCGCATAGTCCGACCCGACCAGCAACGCCCGCGTCATCCCCTCGATGGCGGCGGTGATGGCGGCGTGGACCTTCTCGGGGATCAGCCGGTTGATCCGCTGCTGCGTAGCCCGCGCGACACCGCTCAGGGGTCCAGCGGGCTTGGTGAGGTCTGCGCGCCAGGCGAGGAGGTCGGGGGAGAGCTGAATTATAAATCTCGCTAAACGGGCACTCGACAGATTGCCACTCATATAGAAGAGCGCTTAACCTCTCACAAAAAGGGGACGGCGTCATGAATGCGAAGACCTATTCACTCTCCACCTTCTCGTCTTTCGGCGATGTAGCAGCAGAAGATGACGCCACAGTTCTCGACTATTTTCTCGCAACAAATGCCACAAAGACTATCGCCAGCGGAGAAGCTTTCCTTGTCCTGGGTCGAAAAGGCACAGGAAAGACGGCGATCGTTCGACATTTCACAGAACGCCAAACTGGTTGGCTTTCACGATCTCTAAATCTCGGCGGATACCCCTGGAATGTACATGCTCAACGTATAGACTATGGTGCCTCCGATATTGAAGCTTACGTATCATCTTGGAAATATCTGATTGCAATTGAACTTGCCGCGCTAGTTTTATCCCACCCAAAAAGCACCCAAAGTTCTCACGAGAAAAGCCTGAAACAGTTCTTCCAGGATAACTATGGCGGACCATCGCCAAAAATTTCGGACATATTACGCCCGAACAAACTGAAACTGGGCGGCTTCTCCCTGCAGCCCTCGGTTATGGGAAATCAACTTGGTGGAGTTGATTTTGACAGAAAGGCTAAAGATCATCAGTTTGGCCTCGAGCTCAACGCCGTTACTAGCTCCATTATGGAAGCTGTGTTTGATATTGCTCGGGTAGCTAAAGTCAATGCAGTGTATCTCCATTTCGATGAACTTGATCAAGGCCTCGCAAAACTAGAAGATGCGCGCTATAAAATGTTAACCGGCCTCATTTTGGCCGCTAGAGAAATAAGAAGGGATAGCCAAAAGGAAAATGTAAAAATCAACCCCATAGTCTATCTTCGGACTGATATTTGGGAGGATTTGCAATTTTCCGATAAGAATAAAATCAGTCAAACACTGGCCATGCACCTAGGATGGAAATCCGAAACATTGTTGGAGTTAATAGTAGTTCGCTTAAAAGCAAAACTCGACACTAATGCCACCTGGACAGATATCTCAACGCCCGACTTAATGCGCGGATCGCAAACCAAGTGGAACCATATCCTCGCAAGAACCTTTCTCAGGCCGCGCGACGTAATCAAATTCCTGAATATCGTCCTGGCCGAGTCCAAAAAAAGAAACGTTGAACCCACTCATATTATAAACAAAGATATTGTAAACTCACGAGACGAGTACTCGGCGTACCTAAAGGCCGAACTCGATGATGAAATACGCCCTCACTGGCTCCAATGGGATGAAGCGCTACAGGCTTGCTCTGCAATCAGTACCATTACGTTTGACAGAATTGACTTTCAGACCGAATACAATCGTCGAAAATCAAAAGATAATCCCTTGAGTGCCGATGAAGCACTTGGGCAACTTTACCGGTTCTCAGTCATTGGGTATGAACGGAGAAGTGGTTACGGCGGCTCAGGTTGGGCCTTTCAGTACTCCGATCCGGAAGCTGGATGGGACAATGGAGCTAGTCGCTTCAAGGTCCATCTAGGCCTGAAGGAATATGCGAAGTTGCGTGAGGCTAGACAGTAGCCTTCCTCGTCCACATCCCTCTCCCTTCCATCCCCACTATCCCCAGCCCCCTCGCCTCGCCCTCCGCGCCCGCGCGGCCTATATGCTTGACCGCACATTCACCACGCCGGGCCCCAGGGATTGTCCACCCAGTTCAGACTGCCGCTGACCGCCGAGCCGACCTACGGCCGGGAGGACTTCGCCGTCTCGGGCTGTAACGCCGACGCCTTGGCGCGGCTGAACGCCTGGCCGAGCTGGCCCGAGGGGCGGCTGGCGCTGGTCGGGCCGGTCGGGAGCGGCAAGACCCATCTGGCGCGGACCTGGGCGCGAGCCGCCGACGCCGTCGTGATCGACGCGGCGGACGCGGGCGAGGTCGACCTCCCCGCCCTGCGCGGCCGGGCGATCCTGGTCGAGGACGCCGACCGACGGGCCGGCGGGCTTTCCGACGAAGCCCTGTTCCACATCCTCAACATGGCCGGGGTCGACGGTGGCAGCGTGCTGCTGACCGCCCGCGTCGCGCCGATCGCCTGGAGCTCGTCCGTGCCCGACCTGCGCTCACGGCTGAACGCGCTGTCGGTGGCGGCGATCGACGAGCCCGACGACGTGGTGCTGCGGGCGGTGCTGGAGCGCGCCTTCCGGGCCGAGCACCTGAAGCCCGATCCGGACCTCTATCCCTATCTGATCGCCCGCCTGCCCCGCTCGGCCGCCGAGGCCCTGGCGGCCGCCAAGCTGCTGGACGAGGCGGCGTCGCAGCACCATCGCGCGGTCAACAAGGCCCTGGCGCGCGAGATGCTGGGCGACCTGGAGGGCGAGGAGCTGGACTAGGCCGTCGGTAGGCAGATTAAATTCGGCCGGGTCCGCCACTGTCGTCACCGCGTCATCTCACGTCGTCACGATTGGGCGTTCACCCTCGGGAAAACTTTCGCGCTAGAGTGGGATCATGACCGACGCCGCCGCCCTGCCGACCCCGCCGCTCGTCCCCGCCGCGCCCGAGATCCCGCCGCCCCAGACGGGCCTGACCCTCGACGCCGAACTGCTGGCCTCGCCGGAGCGGTTCTTCAACCGCGAGACCTCGTGGCTGGCCTTCAACGAGCGGGTGCTGGAAGAGAGCGCCAATCCGCGCCACCCGCTGCTGGAGCGGCTGCGGTTCCTGTCGATCTCGGCCAACAACCTCGACGAATTCTACATGGTCCGCGTGGCCGGCCTGAAGGGCCAGGTGCGCGAGGGCGTGCGGGTGATCAGCCAGGACGGCCTGACCCCCGGCGAGCAGCTGGCGCGCATCAACGCCTCGGCCGCCGAGCTGATGGGCGAGCAGCAGAAGATCTGGCGCCAGGTCCGCACCGAGCTGTGGGACGAGGGGCTGAAGCTTCTCGACGCCAAGGACATCGAGGGCGAGGACCGCAAGAAGGCCGAGGAGATCTTCCTCAACCAGATCTTCCCGGTGATGACGCCGCTGGCCATCGACCCGGCCCATCCGTTCCCGTTCATCCCGAACCTGGGCTTCTGCCTGGCGCTGAAGCTGCGCCGGATCGCCGACGACAAGCACCTCTACGCCCTGGCCCCGGTGCCCTCGCAGGTGCGCCGGTTCTGGGAGCTGTCCTCGGTCGTCACGCGCGGCAAGAAGCGCCAGCGCAAGATCGTGGCGCTGGAGAGCCTGATCATCCTGTTCCTGGAGCACCTGTTCCCCGGCTACGAGGTCGAGGGCCGAGGCCTGTTCCGCCTGAACCGCGACAGCGACCTGGAGATCGAGGAAGAGGCCGAAGACCTGGTGCGCGAGTTCGAAGCGCGGCTGAAGAAGCGTCGCCTGGGCCGCGTGGTGCGGGTCAAGATCCAGACCACCATGCCGCCAGACCTGCGCGACTTCATCATCGAGGGCCTGCGCGCCGAGCCCGAGGACGTCATCCTGGTCGACGGCAAGCTGGGCCTGGCCCAGATGTCGGAGCTCATCCCGCCGGACCGTCCGGACCTGAAGTTCCCGCCCTTCAACGCCCGCTTCCCCGAGCGCATCCGCGACCACGGCGGCGACTGCTTCGCGGCGATCCGCGAGAAGGACATCCTGGTCCACCACCCGTTCGAGAGCTTCGACGTGGTGGTGCAGTTCGTGCGCCAGGCCGCGCGCGACCCGAACGTGCTGGCGATCAAGCAGACCCTGTACCGCACCTCCAAGGACAGCCCGATCGTGGCGGCCCTGATCGAGGCGGCCGACAACGGCAAGAACGTCACGGCCCTGGTCGAGATCAAGGCCCGCTTCGACGAGGAGAATAACCTCAAGTGGGCGCGCGACCTGGAGCGGGCCGGCGTGCACGTGGTGTTCGGCTTCGTCGACTGGAAGACCCACGCCAAGCTGTCGGTGGTGGTCCGCCGCGAGGGCGAGGGCCTGCGCACCTACTGCCACTTCGGCACCGGCAACTATCACCCGCAGACGGCGCGGATCTATACCGACCTCAGCCTCTTCACCTGCGATCCGGCCCTGGGTCGCGACGGGGGCAAGCTGTTCAACTTCATCACCGGCTACGCCCAGCCGGGCCATCTGGAGCGGCTGTCGTTCTCGCCCACGACCCTGAAGCCCGACCTGCTGAAGATGATCGCCGCCGAGGCCGACAACGCCCGCGCCGGCAAGCCGGCCGGCATCTGGGCCAAGATGAACTCGGTGGTCGATCCGCAGATCATCGACGCCCTCTACGCCGCCAGCCAGGCCGGCGTGCAGATCGAGCTGGTCGTGCGCGGCATCTGCTGCCTGCGTCCGGGCATCAAGGGGCTGTCGGAGAACATCCGGGTCAAGTCGATTGTCGGCCGCTTCCTCGAGCACGCGCGGATCATCGCCTTCGCCAATGGCGGGCCTATGCCGTCGGCCCAGACGCGGCTCTTCATCAGCTCGGCCGACTGGATGCCCCGCAACCTGGATCGCCGCGTCGAGACCCTGGTCCCGGTCGAGAACCCGACCGTGCACCAGCAGGTGCTGGACCAGATCATGGTCGCCAACCTCAATGACGAGGCCCAGAGCTGGCGTCTCGACAGCGAGGGCGGCTATGCCCGCGACGCCAACTGGAAGAACCGCGGCGCCTTCTCTGCCCACGACTACTTCATGACCAATCCTAGCCTGTCGGGCCGCGGCCACAGCGCCCGCGACCTGCCGCGCGCCTTCGACCACGTCGGGACCAAGCGCAAGCGTTGAGGCGCTTTGCCCTTGGCCTCCTGCTGATGCTGTCGGCCTGCGCGCCCGCGCGACAGGCCGACATCTGCGCGATCCAAGCCCTGCCCTCGCGTCCCGGCGTCGACCGCTTCGGCGTCGCGCCGGGCGTGGAGCGCAAGGCTCAGCGCGAGGGCGCGGTGTTCGGCCCCGGCGTGTTCGGCGGTTACCACATCCGCTGGTGGGGCTTCTGCGGCAAGAAGGCCGACACCACCGACATGCTGCTGCTCGGCCCCACGCCGTGGGCCCTGACCAAGGGCGGCGAGCGGGCGCACGGCCGGCAGGTCAGCTACGGCACCTGCTATCACCGCAACGACGGCGACGGCTGGCGGACCGTGGCGTGCCGGATCAATTCGCGATAGCCGCCGCCCGCGCGAACGCCGGTGACGCCAGGTTCGCCGTCACTGTCCTCAGCCGCGCCAAACCATAAGCCAGCCGCCCCTCCGGCGTCGCCAGCAGCGGCTCGCCCAGCGCCAGGCCCTGGTGGATCGCGTCGAGCTCCGGCCCGTCCAGGCTGTCCGCCCTCGCCTGCCCCGCCACGCCGGCGACGAACACCGCCGCGTGGAAGACGTGGCTGACCTGTCGGAACAGCCACAGCCGCGCCCGCTCGGCGTCCGCAGCCTCGCGGCCGAAATAGGTGCGCAGCAACAGGGCCTCGTCGTCCGGATCGGCGGCGTAGGTGTTGGCGATGGCGGCGAGATCGACATAGCGGTCGGCCCGGAACGCCGCCTCCCAGTCGACCAGCCACACGCGCCGGCCGTCATAGACGAGGTTCCCGGGATTGAGGTCGTTGTGGCTGGACACCGGCTGCGGCGTCAGGCGCTTGCACACGGTGTAGAGCCGCGCCCAGCTGTCGAACGCCCCGACCGGGACCACGCCACTGCGCCCGGCCTCGCCGACCAGCGCCTCCAGCCCGTCCAGATAGTCGACCAGCGGCGGGAAGCCTGGGATCGCGTGCAGCGCCCGCACCGCCTGGGCCAGCTCGACCACCAGGTCGGCGCGGGTGCCGGCATAGTCCAGCGCCATCGACCGCGCCTCGATGAAGTCGCTGATCACCACCCCGTCGTCTGGATCGGCGTAGCGCACGCGCGGCGCCAGGCAGGCCCCGGCCGCTAATTTCAGGCAGGCATAGCTCCGATGCGGATCGCGCAGCCCGTCTCGCCGGGCCTCGACCCGCAGCAGATAGGCGATGCCGCCGACGCGGATCTTGTAGACCCCCGCCCCCGACAGCCCGCCGGACACGGCCGTCCAGCCGTCGAGCGCCTCGGTCCCGAATGTGGCGCGCAGGGCCTTGGTGACGGCGGGGAGTTGGTCGGGCGAAACGGACATCGGCGGAACCTCTCGAAGAACACCGCCTTATTTACCCGGACAGAATTAGAGTCAATATCACCCGGGCAATAATACGCCGAAACGATCAAGGCGTTTTCCGACAAGCCTTTCCGCGCGTTCTTCCCCATCGAAATCGGTTGTTCCCGCTTCCCCCATCCTCCGAATACGTTAAATCAGCCCCATGCCCTTCCAGGCGCCGCGCGACGCGGCTGTGATCGATATCGGTTCAAACTCGGTCCGCCTGGTGGTGTACCGGCTGGAAGGCCGCGCCATCTGGACCGTCTTCAACGAGAAGGTCCTGGCGGGCCTGGGCCGTGACCTGGGCGGCAGCGGCCGCCTGTCGCCCGAGGGCGTCATCCAGACCCTGCAGGCCCTCAAGCGCTTCCGCGCCGTGCTGGAGGCCGTCAATCCGGCCGAGACCTTCGTGGTCGCCACCGCCGCCGCCCGCGAAGCCGTGGACGGCCAGGACTTCATCGACCGCGTCCGCGACGAGACCGGCTTCACCGTCCGCGTCCTCTCGGGCGAGGAAGAGGCCCACTACGCCGCCGTCGGCGTGCTGGCCGGAGCCCCCGACGCCGAGGGCGTGGTCGGCGACCTGGGCGGCGCCAGCCTGGAGCTGGTGCGCCTGTCGGCCACCGGCGCCGGCCGGGGCGTGACCCTGCCGCTGGGTCCCTTCAGCCTCAGCACGCCCAGCGGTTTCGACGGCGAGCGCGTCCGCCGCCTGTCGCGCGAGCGCCTGGCCACCGTGGCCGCCGACTTCAAGACCGACACCTTCCACGCCGTGGGCGGCGCCTGGCGCAACCTCGCTTTGCTGCACATGCGGCTGTCGGGCTATCCGTTGCACGTCGTCCACCAGTACGAGATCGGCGCCAGCGAGGCCCTCGACGCCGCCCGCCTGGTCGCCCACCAGTCCAAGAGCTCGCTCGAGCGCATCGAGGGCATGAGCAAGAAGCGCTCGGAAACCCTGCCCTACGCCGCCGTGGTGCTGGAGACCCTGATCGAGCAGCTGGGCCTCAAGCGCATCGAGATCTCGGCCTATGGCGTGCGCGAGGGCCTGCTGTTCGAGGCCATGCCGCCGCGCGTGCGGGGCCTGGACCCGCTGATCGAGGGCTGCGCGGCCCTGGGCGCCCGCCAGGGCGTCGCCGACGACCTGGACATCGCCCTGGACGCCTGGATCGCCCCGGCCTTCCGCACCCTGCCGCCACTGTTCGGCGAGCGCGACGGCATCCTGGTCTCGGCCGCTTGCCGCCTGTCGGACGTCGGCGCGCGCCTGCACCCCGACCATCGCGCCGACCTCGTCTTCGAGCAGGTGCTGCGCGCCCCGATCGCCGGCCAGACCCATGTCGAGCGCTGCTACCTGGCCGTGGCCGCTCATGCCCGCCACGCCACCACCTTCAACCCGCCCGAGCTCCAGACCCTGGAGCGCCTGCTGAGCCCGGCCCAGCTGAAGCGGGCCCGCGCCCTGGGCGCGACCATCCGCCTGGCCTGCGACCTCTCCGGCCGCAGCCCTCGCCTGCTGGCTCACTCGCGCCTGACCCTGGACAAGAGCCACCTGATCCTGGCGGCGGACCCCGGCTATGCCGATCTTCTGCTTGGCGAACAGACCAGCAAGCGCGCCAATACCGCCGCGCAACATCTGAACTTGAAGCCAAAGATTATCACAGGGTAAATCCAGGTATAGACGACCTGGGCAACATGCTTAATTACCCCTGAACTTCCCCGATACGGGGAAATTGCCAAGTTGTCGCAGGCATGCGTCGACAACACTGCATAGTTTGTTAGCACTGCTTCCGTAGCGTGACCTCCAACGAAATAAACGGAGGTCAGTGATGTTGAAGCGTAAGTTCGACTACCTGGACGCTATCGCCCCGGCTCCGGTCGAGGCTCGCAAGCGTCCCGACCTGCACGTGGCCAACGACCACGACGCGCCCGTGGCCAGCGCCGCGCGCAGCCTGCAATCGGAAATCGGCCGCGTCTTCGCCCAGGAAAACACCTGGTCGGTCCGCCGCACCGTCGCCATCGGCGTCGTCTTCCACCTGGGCGTCTTCTGCGCCCTGGGCCTGGCCGCCGGCGGCGCGCTCAGCCAGTTCGCGCACCACTAGGATAATCCCCTCTCCCCTTGCGGGAGAGGGTGGCCCGCGCAGCGGGTCGGGTGAGGGGTCGAAGACCGGCGCCGCTGCGGAGGCGGAAAGTCCGGACGCCTAGCTGACAGGCTTATCAACCCCTCATCCGTCGCCTACGGCGACATCTTCTCCCGCAAGGGGAGAAGGAAACACTCAATCCGACAGAGACGCCTCCGCCCCCTGCGTCCCGCTGTCCAGATCCAGATAGTCCGTGAACGGAATCCGGTACGCGCGGTCGAAGAACTCGGCCTGGAAGCGGAAAGGCAGGTTGGCGTCGCTGTTCCACAGCATGACGATGCCGGTCTTGGTCGCCGGGTCGAACATCATGGTCGAGCGGTAGCCCGAGACGCCGCCGCTGTGGCCGACCAGGCGGTGGCCCTTGTAGGTGAAGCTGCGCATGCCCAGGCCGTAGGCCGGGCTCTTCAGCTCGCGGGCGATGTTCAGGCGGCCATAGGGGCGGCCGGTGGCGACGCGGGGGCGTTGGACCTCGTCGAGCACGATGGACGACAGCACATCAGGCTTGAGGCCCATCTGGGCCTGCATCCAGGTCGCCAGGTCGACAATGGTCGAGTTGACGCCGGCCGCGGCGGGCACGTGGTAGTAGGCGTCCGACAGCTTCAGCTCCCGGCGGGCGCGGTCGTGGGGCCGGGCCCAGCGCGGGGCGGAGGTCAGGCCGGCCATGCCGATCGAGGCGCCGCTCATGCCCAGGGGCGTGAAGAGCTTGCGCTGCACGGTGGCGGCGTAGGGCTCGCCGGTCTTGCCCTGGATGACCTCGGTGATCGTGTCGTAGGCGACGTTCTGGTAGCTGTGGCAGGTGCCCGGCGGGCAGACCGTCTTCAGCGTGGCGTAGGAGCCGCGGATCTTGGCCGGATCGACCCCGTCCTCCAGTTGGCCGTCATAGGCGTTCTTGCCCAGGCCCGTGCGCTGGGACAGCAGCTCCTCGACCGTCAGGCTGTTCTGGGCCTCGCCCGGCAGGCGCAGGCTGGTGTTGAAGGCCACCAGCGGCTCGGTCAGGGCGAAGGTCCCGTCGGCCGCCAGGCGGGCGCTGAGGGTCGAGGCGACGGTCTTGGACAGCGAGGCCCAGCGGAAGACGGTGCGGGCGTCGACCTTCTGGCCGCCCTCGGTGGTGTGGCCATAGCCATGGACGAAGGACAGCCGGCCGTTCTCGACCACGGCCACGGCCAGGCCCTCCATGGTCTTGTCGGCGGCCATGGCGCTGATGCGGGCGTTGAGGGCGTCGTAGTCGATGTCGCCATGCCAGGCCGACGGCTGCTCGGGCGTGTTCCGCGCCGCCTGCTCGATCGCCTCCGACACCGCCTTGGGCGCTTTCTTCAGGAACGGCAGGGTCGCCAGGCCGCCAACCACGACGAGGCCCGCCACGCCGGCGGCGATCCATTTCAGCCGCCGCGCCTTCTCCCAGTCGCTCAGCCCAATTCTCGACACGGCGCGTAAACTCTTGAAACTGGATTGGAAACCGATCGCGGCGACTCGTCGCGCTTAGGCTTCCTTCTAGTGAAGAACACCCGATCTGGGCGCCGAAAAATGGGCGAAACGCGCTCGTTTAGCCGAACAGCGCCTTATGCAGGTCACGCGGATTGACCGGCTTCTCGACCCAGCCGGTCATGCCGGCCTCGCGGCAAGCGGCGACCTCGTCGGGCGAGGCCCCGCCGGTGACGGCGATGATCGGCGTCAGGCGGTTGGCGCCGTCCTCGCGCAGGCGGCGGGTGGCTTCCAACCCGTCCATGCCGGGCATGCGCACGTCCATCAGGATGGCGTCGAAGATCTGGTACTCGGCCGCCAGCAGGGCCGTCTGGGCATCCTCGGCGGTCTCCACCCGAGCGCCGAACGCTTCCAGGATCTGGCGCAGGGCGCGGCGGTTGATGTCGTGGTCGTCTACGACCAGCACGACCGGCGCCTCCTCGCGCACGGCCAGGCCCTGGACCGCCTCGGCGGCCAGCTCGACCGGCGCGGTCCCTTCCGGGGCCGGGATGCGCAGGGTGAAGCGCGCGCCGCCCTCGGGGGCGTTGGCCGCCGTCAGCTCGCCGCCCATCAGCCGGGCCAGGTCGCGGCTGATCGCCAGGCCCAGGCCCGTACCGCCAAAGGCGCGGGCGGTGTCGACACCCAGCTGCTCGTAGGGGCTGAACAGGCGCTCGATCTGGTCGTCCTTCAGGCCAGGACCGGTGTCGCGGACGACGATGGCCACTTGGCGCGGCCGCTCGCGGTCGACGCTGACCTTGACCCGGACCTCGCCTTCATTCGTGAACTTGATGGCGTTGCTGAGCAGGTTGTTGAGCACCTGGCGGGTGCGCATCGGGTCGCCGCGCACCCAGTGCGGCAATGTCTCAGCGCCGATCAGGGTCAGCTCGACGCCCTTGGCCAAGGCCGTTTCGCGCCAGAACGCCACCGCGTCGCCGACCACGGCCGGCAGGTCGTAATCGACCACCTCGACGCCCATGCGGCCGGCCTCGATCTTGGAGAGGTCCAGCAGGTCGTTCAGCAGGGCCCGCATCATCACCCCGGCGTCGGTGACCAGGGCGGCCGAACCGCCCTTCTCCAGGGCCGAGGCGCTGTTGAGGATGGCGTTGATCGGCGTACGCAGCTCGTGACTGACCATGGCGATGAACGCCGACTTGGCGGCCGTCTGGCGCTCGGCTGCCCGCCGCGCGGCGCGCTCGGCGGCCATGGTCCGCTCCGACCACAGGAAGACCATCGACAGGGTCAGGCAGAACAGCGCGCAGCCCACCAGCAGGAAGGGCGTCAGCGGATCACCGCCGCCCGCCATCAGCGGCGCGACGAACAGGTAGACGATATGGGGCGCGACAGCGGTGACGAAGGCGACCAGGCAGCCCTCGGCCCCCATCAGGGCGGTGAAGATCGAGCCCGACAGCAGCAGGATGGCGCCCGCCGCCCCGAACCGCGTGTCCATCGCCCACAGCGGGATGGCCAGCCAGCCGAAGGTCACGGCCATGACGAGATCGGCCGACAGCGCCAGCCCGACCACCTTGCGCGGCTCGGCATGGGCCAGGAAGCGGTTCAGGGCCGCCAGCTCGGCCAGTTGCGCGGCGACGAAGACGGCGGCCCAGGGGATCAGGAAACGCAGGTCCGGGCGCAGGAAGGCCAGGCCGCACAGCACCAGGGTGACGAACAGTCGGAGGGGGATCAGACGGCGACGCGACACCGCCGCCGGGCGATAGGCGACCGCCAAGTTCTCCCAGAAACCTACCAACGCAACCCCCGTACTCGGCTCGCTCTACTCACGAGGGAGTACATGCGGCGTGGCGTTGTACGCCAGCAACCCCTTGCGCGCACGGGAAAATGGCTCGTTCTGGGTAGTAAAAAAGCGCGACAACCTATGCTGGTCGTCGCGCTTCTTAGTTTTGATTTGGCTTCTGGCGCCCTACTCGGCCTTCGGCGCGCGCCGGACCTCGACGACGCGGACCTTGGAGCCGTCCAGCACCAGGGCCAGTTCGCCGCGTTTGATCTTCAGGGCGTCGGTGCCGAAGGCGTCGCGGCGCCAACCGGCCAGGGCCGGGGTGGCGGCGTTGTCGTCGGCGGCGATCTTCTCCAGGTCCGAGACCGTGGCGATCAGCTTGGAAGCCACGCCGGCCTCTTCGGCGCGGGCCTTCAGCAACACCTTGAGCAGCTCGACCACGGCGCCGGCGTTCTGGGGCGGCGGCGGGCCGGGCTTGTCGACGACTGGAGCGTAGCCTTCCGGATCGGCCAGGGCGGCCTTGATCGCGGCCAGGAGGTCGGGACCGAACTTGCTGCCGCCGAAGCCCTTGGGCACGCCGCGCAGGTTGTTGAGGGCGTCCAGGCTGGTCGGCGCCTGGGTGGCCAGCTCGTCGATGGCCTCGTCCTTCAGGATGCGGCCGCGCGGCTGGTCGCGGTTCTGGGCGGTGCGCTCGCGCCAGGCGGCGACGGCCTTGAACACCGCGAGATACTTCGGGGCCGTCTTGCGCGGACGCAGGCGACGCCAAGCCTTCTCGGGATCGACGTCGTAGGCGGCCGGATCCGAGATGGCGGTCATCTCCTCCTCGACCCAGGCCAGGCGGCCCGAGGTCTCGAGGCGCTCGCGCAGGATCGGGAACAGCGCCGCCAGGTGGGTGACGTCGGCCAGGGCGTAGGTCAGCTGGGCTTCCGTCAGCGGCCGGCGGGCCCAGTCGGTGAACCGGCTGGACTTGTCCAGCTCGATACGCAGCATCTGGCGGACCAGGGCGTCATAGGCGATCTGCTCGCCGAAGCCCGCCGCCATGCCCGCCACCTGGGTGTCGAACAGCGGCTTCGGCATGGCCTTCAGGTTGTTGAATATCTCGACGTCCTGACGGGCGGCGTGGAACACCTTGAGGATGCTCGTGTCGCGCATCACCGCCAGCAGCGGCTCCAGGTCGATATCCTCGGCCAGGGGATCGATTACGGCTTCGTGCGTCGGCGACGCGACCTGGATCAGGCACAACTTGGGCCAGTAGGTCGTCTCGCGCATGAACTCGGTGTCGACGGCGACGAAAGGCTCGCCCGCGAGCGCATTACAGAACGCCGCCAGCTCGGCGGTGGTGGTGATCGGCTTCATCGGCTGCTAATAGCCTCGCGCACCCCCGAGTCTGCAAGCGTCAAGACGCGCCTAGCGCCACCGGGGAGCAAATTTTCCGCGTGTTCGGAGGGTATCATCGCCTTCCGATAGACCAGAGCGAGCGCCAGAACGACCATGAGCGATCAGCCGAACGGCCTTACCTACGCCCAGGCGGGTGTCGATATCGACGCGGGCAACGCCCTGGTGGACGCCATCAAGCCGCTGGCGAAAGCGACCCGTCGTCCCGGCGCGGAAGCCAGCCTGGGCGGTTTCGGCGCGCTGTTCGACCTGAAGGCGGCCGGCTATGACGACCCGCTGCTGGTCACCACGACCGACGGTGTCGGCACCAAGCTGCGCATCGCCATCGACAGCGGCATGCACGCCACGGTCGGCATCGATCTCGTCGCCATGTGCGTCAACGACCTGCTGGCGCAAGGCGCCGAGCCGCTGATGTTCCTGGACTACTTCGCCACCGGCAAGCTGGACATCGAGGTCGCCAAGAGCGTCGTCGCCGGCATCGCCGAGGGCTGCAAGCTGGCCGGCGCGGCCCTGGTGGGCGGCGAGACCGCCGAAATGCCGGGCATGTATAGCGACGGCGAGTACGACCTGGCCGGCTTCTCGGTCGGCGCAGTCGATCGCGACGACGTCCTGCCCAAGCTGGACAAGCAGCGCGCCGGCGACATCATCATCGGCCTGGGCTCGTCGGGTCCGCACTCCAACGGCTATTCGCTGGTGCGCCGCGTGGTCGAGCGCTCGGGCCTGGCCTGGGACGCCCCCTGCCCGTTCGAAGACGGCAGGACGCTGGCGGAAGCCCTGATGGCTCCGACCCGCATCTATGTGAAGTCGCTGCTGCCGCTGCTGCAGTCGGGTCGCGTCAAGGGCGGCGCCCACATCACCGGCGGCGGCCTGATCGAGAACCCGCCGCGCGCCATCGCCGAAGGCTTGGCCGCCGAGTTTGACTGGAACGCCTGGGCCCTGCCCCCGGTGTTCGAGTGGATGGCGAAGGTCGGCGGCGTCTCGGAACACGAGATGCGCCGCACGTTCAACTGCGGCGTCGGCTTCATCATCATCGTGGCGCAGGCCGATGCCGAGCCGGTCCTGGCCGCCCTGCTGAACGCCGGCGAGGACGCCTTCATCTGCGGCCAGCTGGTCAAGGCTTGATGCTGAGCAAGACCAAGGTCGCCGTCCTGATCTCGGGCCGGGGCTCCAACATGGAAGCCCTGGTCCGCGCGGCGAAGGCGGCCGACTGCCCGTTCGAGATCGCCCTCGTTTTGGCCAACAAGCCGGACGCTGGCGGCCTGGCCACGGCGGCGGCCGAGGGCGTCGAAGCCCTGTGCGTCGATCAAAAGCCGTTCGGCAAGGACCGCGAGGCCCACGAGCGCGCCATCGACGCGGCCCTGCGGGAGCGCGGCATCGAGCTCATCGCCCTGGCCGGCTACATGCGGATCCTCACGCCGTTCCTGGTCGACGCCTGGGAAGGCCGGATGCTCAACATCCACCCGTCCCTGCTGCCCGCCTATCCGGGCCTGGACACCCACGCCCGCGCCATCGCGGCCGGCGAAACCGAGGCCGGCTGCACCGTCCACCTGGTCACCGCCGGCGTCGACGAAGGCCCGATCCTGGGCCAGGCCCGCGTGGCCATCCTGCCAAACGACGACGAGCACGCGTTATCCGAACGCGTGCTCGCCGAGGAACACAAGCTCTACGCGGCGACGCTAGCCGCGTTCGTAGAGACCCTCTAGGCCACGCCGAAGTAGTCCTTCTTCCCGATCGCCAGCCCCTGGTTCCGCAGGATCCCGTGGGCGGTGGTGATGTGGAAATCGACGTTCGGCAGCAGATACTTGGTCAGATACTCGAAGCCCGTCATGTCGCCGTTGATCGAGCGGAAGGTCAGGGTCAGCACGCGCGTGTCCGAGCCCTCGAACGCCGCCGGATCGACGCCTTCGATGAAGGCCACGGTCTTGGCCAGTCGCGCCTTCAACTCGTGGAAGCTGGTCTCATCATCGGCATAGCCAGGCGCCTCGACGCCCGCCAGCCGTGCGACGCCACCCTTGGCGTTGTCGCTGGCCCGCTGCACCTGGCCGGCCAGAGGCAGCATGTCGGGCGCGAGGCGAGCGTTGATCAGGGCCCCGGCGTCCAGGCCATGAGCGGCCGCGTGGGCTTCGGCCAGGTCGAGGTAGCGGGCGAGAACCGAAAGGCTTCTCAACACGGCAGGCACGGTCAGGGCGTACATCGTCGGCATGGGTCCATCCTTGGGAACGGGGTCCTCAAGAGAGATCGAGGCCCGCCGCCGAGGACGCGGCGGGCCAAGCGGCATCTCAGAGCTGCGAGATGCCGCCGTCCGCCACCAGATCGATGCCGGTCGAATAGCTGCTGTCGTCCGAGGCCAGGAACAGGATGGCCTTGGCCATCTCGTCGGCCTGGCCGATACGGCCCAGCGGCGTGATGCCGGCGAACATGGCGCGGGCGCCGTCGGCCTCTTCCCTGGTCTTGAACTGGCCATCGATGATCGGCGTGTCGATCGCGCCGGGGCTGAGATTGTTCACCCGGATGCCCTGGTCCTTCAGCTCGGCGGCCCAGGTGCGGGCGAACGAGCGCAAGGCCGCCTTGGTCGCCGAATAGGTCCCGTGCATCGGGAAGCCCTTCAGGTGCAGGGTCGACGAGACCAGGACGATCGACCCGCCCCGGTTCATCAGCGGCAGGGCCTTGGCGACGGTGAAGTAGACGCCGCGGGCGTTGATGTTGAAGGTCTTGTCGAAGTGCTCGGGCGTGGCGTCGGCCAGGGCCTGGTGCTCGACGAAGCCGGCGCTGGCGACGATGATGTCCACCGCGCCTTTCTCGGCCTTCACCTGGGCGTACAGGCGATCGAGGTCTTCCAGGCTGGCGACGTCGCCCTGGACGGTGCTGACATTACGGCCGATGGCGGCCTTGGCCTTCTCCAGCTCGGCGGCGCGACGGCCGGTGATGAAGACGTACGCGCCTTCGTCGACCAGCAGCTTGGCCGCGGCCAGGCCGATCCCGCTGCTGCCGCCGGTGATCACGGCGATCTTGCCATTCAGCTTCGACATGGTGGTTTCTCTCACGTTGCGGCCACGACCTTCGCGGCTGTCGAGGCGTGAGATGCGCTCCCGGCGGCGGGCCCAGTAGCCGGGCGCGCCGCATAGCATTCATTCCAAATGGGAATAATCGGATCAGCGGATCCGCAGCGAGGGCTCGGCGGCGCAGACCTCGGCCATGAAGTCGATGAACACCCGCACGCGGCTGGGCGTGCGCCGCCCGCCGGGCGTGACCGCGTGGATCGGGAAACGCTCGGGCTCGTAGTCGGCCAGCACCCGCTGGAGGGCGCCCGACGCCAAGTCCCCATGGTACAGCCAGCCGGCGTTGTGACCGATGCCCAGCCCGGCCAGCACGGCGGCGCGGATGTGTTCGGCGTCGTTGCTGCGCACCGGCCCCTTCGGCTCGACGATGATCGGCCCCGCCGGCCCTGTAAACCGCCAGGGCCGGACGCCGCCCTGGAACTTGAAGCCGATGCAGTCATGACCGGCCAGCTCGGCGGGGCTGGTGGGCCGGCCGCGCCGCGTCAGATAGTCGGGCGCCGCCACCGTCAACGCCTCCACATCCCCGATACGCCGCGCCATCAGGCTGGAATCGCTGAGAACGCCGATGCGCAGGGCCAGGTCCACGCCCTCTTCGATCAGGTTGACATGCCGCTCGGTGATGTCGAACTCGACCGAAACCTCGGGATAGCGCGCGAAGAACGCCGGCAGCCTGGGGATCAGATAGCGTCGCCCCAGGAACGCCGACGACGCCACCCTGACCAGACCGCTGGGCGCGGCCTGCCGGCGGCCGATCCGCGCCTCGGCCTCGTCGAACTGCTCGATCAGGCGCACGGCGGACTCGTAGTAGTCCTGCCCCGCCGCCGTCAGCGACAGGCCGCGCGTGGTGCGATTGAGGAGCTGGGCGCCGAGGTGTTCCTCCAGCGCCGCGATCTGCTTGGAGACGGCCGGCTGGCCGACACCCTGGGCGCGGGCGGCCTTGGAGAAGCTGCCGGTCTCGACGACCCGGACAAACAGGTTCAGCGCTTCGAGCCGGTCCATGCCATCATTCTCCCGAGGAATGAGGGTTATGGGCCGCGAGCGCCGTGCGCGGCAAGCCTCACGGCGTCGCCGGCTTCGCCCCCTGCGTCTCCATCCGCTCCAGCACCCACTGGGCCTGGCGGGAGGCCTCGCCGCCGTTGGGATCGGCCGCCATGGGCTTGAGCAGTTGGAAGGCCGTCCGCGTGTCGCCGGCCGTCAGGAAGCCCACGGCCGCCACCAGACGGATCTTCGGCACCTCCGGCGCCAGGGTGACGGCGCGGCGCAGCAAGGCCAGGCGCTCGGGCGACGGCGTGTCGCCACCGGCCATGGTCTGGGCCAGCAGGAAAAGGGTCTGGTAGTCGTTCGGCTCGTCCGCGTCGGCGCGTTGCAGATAGCTTCGGGCCAGGACCATCAGCGCGGCCTTGCGCGCGGGGTCGGCCTCGGCGGCGGCGCGATAGAGCTTGCTGGTCCCCATCAGCCGCAGGGCTTCCAGATTGCCATCGTCCTCGTCGAGAAGCTGGGCCAGAAGGCGCTCGCCCACATCGCGGTCGCCCAGCACGATCTCGGCCCGAGCCAGGGCCTGGCGGCTGTAGCGCTCGGCCGGCCGGAGCGCGGCCGACTTGCGGACGTGGACCAGCAGGCCCGCGACATCGCCGCCGGGCACGGCCTTCAATTGCTGGATCTCCAGGATCAGGTCGTCTGCCCCCTTGGGCATCTTCCGGATTCGAATGGTCGGCGGCGAGGCGTCCGCTCGCGGCAGCGTGGTCCGCACCGGCGGCTCGGCCATGAACGCGCGCAGCTTGGGCTCCAACGCCTCCGGCGGCTCGCCGAACACCTCGGCCCAGACGGTCTTCGGGTCGGTCGCGCCGGCTTCCAGCCGATCCAGATAGGTCGCCAGCCGCGCCTTGCGATCCGGATCCGACCACATGTAGCGCACGAGCAGCGCCGCCTGCGCGTCGTAGCCCCAACGATAGGGGCTGGCGGACGCGCTGCGCTCGGCGATCAGGTGCGGAATGGCCTCCAGGTTCTTGGCCGCCAACGCGTTGTCGAACAGCGCCGGAACGCCGCCGATCGTCATATTGTCGGGCCGGATGTCGATCGAGCTGTAATAGATGCCCGCCCCCTTGATCAGCCAGCGCGGCTGACGGAACGGGAAGTTCTCGCTGAAGAAATGCAGCGCATAGGCGCCCAGCACGCCGTCGTCCCCGGACGTCTCGTCGACCACCTCGTGGAAGGAGAAGCTGTCGCGCACGACGATGGCGAAGATGTCTTCCGGCTCGGCGACGTCGACCGACAGCGCGGTGACCATGGCGTTGGGCAGGAAGCGACGATAGTCCCGATTGATCTTGTCGCCGCGCTTGGGCGCCTTGACCAGAAAGATCGGGAACTTGCGCGGCGGGGACGCATCCAGCTTGCCGTAGAGCGTGCGCAGGGTGCGATCCAGCGCCTCGATGTCCTCGACCGCCCGCCGCAACACCTCCGGCCCCTCGTCCGAATAGACGATGACGTGGTCGCTCTCGGCGCGCAGCCAGCGCCCCGTACCCTGAGGATTGACGACGATGTCGGCGCGATCGGCGGCGACGGCCGCCGCCGGGACTGTCGCCAGCCCGGTCGCCAACAGGACCGCCGCCAGCATCCGCCTGATCGCCATTCCGCCCCCAACGCCCTGCCCGTCGCGGAGTCGACGGGAATCTACCTTAGGGTGATCTGGTCAAGGCGGACAACACAAGGCGTCTAGCCGCCCGTCTTCTCCGGCGCCGCCCCATACGTCTCCATCAGTTCCAGCACCCGCTGGGCCTGGCGCGAGGCCTCGCCGCCGTTGGGGTCGGCGGCCATGGGCTTGAGCAGTTGGAAGGTCGTCTGCGTATCGTCGGCCGACAGGAACGCCACGGCGGCCACCAGGCGGATCTTGGCCACCTCGGGGGCCAGGGTGACCGCGCGGCGCAGCAGGGCCAGGCGCTCGGGCGACGGGACGTCGTCGGTGGCCATGGTCTGGGCCAGCAGGAACAGGGTCTGGTAGTCGTTGGGCTCGGCCGCGTCCGCCTTTTCCAGATAGCGCCGCGCCGACGCCAGCAGCGGCGCGCGATGGTCGCGATCGGCCGCCGCGCGATAGAGCTTGCTGGTCCCCATCAGCCGCAGGGCCTCCAGGTTGCCGGGATCCTCGGCCAGAAGTCCCTCCAGCAGTCCCTCGCCGACGTCGCGGTCGCCGATGGTGATCTCGGCCCGGGCCAAGGCCTGGCGGCTGTAGCGCTCGCCCGGCCGGCGGGCGGCGGTCTTGCGGAACTTGCGCAGCAGGTCGTCGCGATTGGCGCTGGGCGCCCCGGCCTTCAATTGCTGGATCTCCAGGATCAGGTCCTCGGCGCCTGCGGGCAGCGCGCGGATCGTGATCCGGGGCGGCGGGCCCGCCGGCCGCGGGATCGTGGTCAGCACGGGCTTCTTGCCCAGGAACGCCGTCAACTGGGGTTCCAGCTTCTCCGGTGACACGCCGAACACCTCGATCCAGGCGGTCTTCACGTCGCGCTCGCCAGCCTCGAGACGGTTGAGATAGGCGTCCAGCTGCGCCTTGCGTCCAGGATCGGCCCACAGATAGCGCACCAGCAGCGCCGCCCGCTCGTCGAAGCGGCGGCGGTTGGCGGGGGGTTCGCCATAGCCGGTCTCGGCGATGACATCGGCGACGCCGCGCAGGCTGCCCTGCACGCGCCTTTCGTCGAACAGGGCCGGCTCCTCGCCCACCACCACCTTGTCGGGCTTGATGTCGGCGGCGCTGTAGTAGATCGACGCGCCCTTGATCAGCCAGCGCGGCTGGCGGAACGGGAAGGTCTCGCCGAGGAAATGCAGGGCGTAGGCGCCCAGGACGCTGTCGTCGCCGGCCGTCCGGTCGATGGCCTTGAAGAAGCGGAAGTTGTCGCGCACCACGACGGCGAAGATGTCGTCCGGCTCGGCCACGTTCATCGACAGCGACGACACCGGCGCCCCCGGCAGGAAGCGCCTGTAGGTCGGGTTCTCGGTCTCGGTCGGGTCGACGGGGCGGACCAGATAGATCGGATATTTGCGCGTCGGCCCGTCGGTGCGCCCGTAGATCCCGCGCAGGGTCTGGTCCAATGCCTCAAGGTCGCCGACCACCCGGCGCAGCACCTCGGGGCCCTCGTTGGAATAGACGATGACGTGATTGCTCTCGGCCCGCAGCCAACGGCCGTTGGCCTGCGGCGTGACGACGATGTCGTCGACGGACTGGGCGTGGGCCGCCACAGGAAGAAACGCCAGCAACGCCGACGCCATCACGCTCGCGAACCGCAAAACCGCCCTCTCCCTGTCTCCCCGTCGCGGACGATAGGAGACTCCGCCGGGATTCGGATGTCCGGCCCGAAAATAAAGCTTCATGCCAAACGCCACCGCCGCTCGGCCCAGAGCGCGCCGCCCAGGACGACCACGACGGCCGCCCACAGGGCCGCGGCGCCGATCGTCAGGTAGGTCAGCGCGCCCAACGCCCCACCGCTGGCCAGACCCATCCACAGCAGGACATAGCGCAGCCAGTCCGAGGGCTCGCCGCCGGCCAGGGCGCCGGCAATGCGCTGCCCGGCCTTCACCAGGGCGCCGGTCATGTAGGTCAGGCCCACGGCGACGTCGCCATTGCGCTGGAAGACGGCGTTCTCGGCTCCCATCGCCATGGCCACGGCCGTGACGCCGGCGTTGCCGTGACCCAGGGCCAGGAGGCTCGCGCCGAGCGCCAGCAGCGCCGCCTCCAGCGCCAGCACCGGCGAGCGACGGTTCTCCCCGCAGGCCCGCGCCGTCAGGGCGCCCAGCACCACACCGCCCACGAACGAACCGACCAGGGTCAGCACGGTCATCGCCGCCGCCCAATTGGCCGTGGCCAGGGCCACGCCCAGGCGGGTGGAGTTGCCGCTCATGAACGAGACGAAGAAGCCGCCCAGCTTCAGGAAGCCGATGGCGTCGACATAGCCGGCCACGCCGGCCAGCACGACCGCCAGCGCCACCTCGTTCCGCTCGTAGTGCTTCACCCGAACGCGCCCCCGAACAGACAAAAGAAAACGGCCGGATCGTCTCCGATCCGGCCGCTCTTCGTCATCAGAAAAGTCGAGCTAGGATTAGCCGACGATCTGGTCTTCGGTGAAGAACTGGGCGATTTCGATGCCCGCGTTCTCCAGGCTGTCCGAGCCGTGGACCGAGTTTTCGCCGATCGACAGGGCGAACAGCTTGCGGATCGTGCCTTCGTCGGCGTTTTCCGGGTTCGTGGCGCCCATGACTTCACGGTACTTCAGGACGGCGTTTTCGCCTTGCAGCACTTGGACGACGACCGGCTCGGCGGTCATCTGGCCGACGAGTTCGCCGTAGAACGGACGCTCGGCGTGCACTTCGTAGAACTTCTTGGCTTGGGCTTCGGTCAGCTGCACGCGGCGCTGAGCGACGATGCGCAGGCCAGCGGCCTCGATCACGGCGTTGATGGCGCCGGTCAGGTTACGACGGGTGGCGTCCGGCTTGATGATCGAGAAGGTGCGTTCGGTCACGGAGTGATCTCACAGAAAAGTTGTGGATTGGGAGGTTGCGGGCTTATAGCCGGGCGCCTCCTCCCCGCCAACCCCGACGCGTAACCTTCATAAAATGCTTCAGATCCGTGACCTGACCTTCAACGCCTGGGGTCGGAAGTTCTTCGACCACGCCAGCGTCAGCCTGCCGCCGGGCGCCAAGGTCGGTCTGATCGGCCGCAACGGCGTGGGCAAGTCCACGCTGTTCAAGCTGATCCTGGGCCAGCTGCACGCCGGCGACGACGAGATCAGCCTGCCCAAGGCCGCGCGGATCGGTTCGGTGGACCAAGAGCACCCGGCCACGCCCTTCACCCTGCTGGACACGGTGCTGGAGGCCGACGAGGAGCGTCACGACCTGCTGACCCGGCTGGAGACGGCCAGTCCCGAGGAGATGGGCGAGATCTGGGCCCGGCTGATCGAGATCGATTCCGACGCCGCTCCGGCCAAGGCCTCGGAAATCCTGGTGGGCCTGGGCTTCACGCAAGACGACCTGGCTCGTCCGATGTCGGAATTCTCCGGCGGCTGGCGGATGCGCGTGGCCCTGGCCGCGGCGCTGTTCGCCGAACCCGACATGCTGCTGCTCGATGAACCGACCAACTATCTCGACCTGGAAGGCGCGCTTTGGCTGGAGGCCCGCCTCCAGAAATATCCGCACACCGCCCTGATCGTCAGCCACGACCGCGAGCTGCTCAACAACAGCTGTACGCACATGCTGCACCTGGCCGGCGGCAAGCTGGAGCTCTACACCGGCGGCTACGACGACTTCGAGAAGCGCCGCGCCGAGAAGGCCCGCCTGCAACTCTCCGCGAAAGCCAAGCAGGACGCCGAGCGCGCCCACCTGCAGGCCTTTGTCGACCGCTTCAAGGCCAAGGCCTCCAAGGCCGCCCAGGCCCAGTCGCGCATGAAGCGCCTGGCCAAGATGGAGCCGGTGTCGACCACGATCGAGGAGCGGGTCGCGCCCTTCACCCTGCCCTCGCCGCCGCGCCCGCTGGCGCCGCCGCTCATTCGCCTGGAGAAGGCGAATGTGGGCTACGAGGCCGAACGCCCGATCCTCAAGAACCTCAACCTGCGCATGGACCTGGACGACCGCATCGGTCTGCTGGGCGTCAACGGCGCGGGCAAGTCGACCTTCGCCAAGATGATCGCCGGGGCCCTGACCGTCCAGAAGGGCGAGCTGCACCGCGACAAGAAGATGAAGGTCGGCTGGTTCCACCAGCACCAGATCGAGGCGATGGATCCGGTGGACACCCCGCTGGAGATCATCCGCCGGGCGATGCCGGACGCCTCGGAAAGCTCGCGCCGCTCGAAGCTGGCGCAGTTCGGCCTGGGCTTCGAGAAGCAGGAGACCACGGTCGCCAACCTGTCGGGCGGCGAACGCGCCCGCCTGCTGCTCAACATGGTGGCGATGGACGCGCCGCACATGCTGATCCTCGACGAACCGACCAACCACCTGGACATCGACAGCCGCCGGGCCCTGCTGGACGCCCTGAACGACTACAGCGGCGCGGTGATCCTGATCACCCACGATCGCTCGCTGATGGAGCTGGTCGCCGACCGCCTGTGGCTGGCCGCCGACGGCACCGTGAAACCGTTCGACGGCGACATGGACGACTACGCCAAGTTCGTGCTGGACCGCGCCAAGCAGGCCGTGAAGCCGACCCAGGTCGCCCGCGAGCCCGAACCCTCCACCGCCGCACCGAAGAAGACCGTCGCCATCGAACCTCTGCGCCGCAAGGTCGAGGCCGCCGAGCAGGTCATGACCCGCTGCACGCGTAACCTGGCCGAACTGGAAGCCCAGCTGGCCGATCCGGACCTCTATGTGAAGAACCCGGGCAAGGTCGCCGAGCTGACCAAGCGCCGCGACAACGCCCAGACCAAGCTGGACGAGGCCGAGACGGCGTGGATGGCCCTGGCCGAGGAGCTGGCTGAGGCCGAGGCCTGATCCCTCAGGTTTAGGGTAAACCCGCGTGAACCAAGAAGTTTAGCGCTTCCGGCACATCTGGGGGCGCATAACGATTGCATGAGCACGCCCGCCCATCCTCGCAACCATGTCGTGGCCAATCCGGAAGGCCTGTCCGCGACCAGCGTCCTGGAAGCGTTCGCCGACTGGGTGAACGCCCGGATCGGCGAGGCCATGCGGATAGAGATGGATTTGGCGTTCCGCGACCGTCCGTTCGACATCGTGGTCGGCCGCGTCCCGCCGCTGGTCGGCTGGGAGCACAAGTTCATCCAGCCCGGCGCCGCCGCGCCCAAGGGCAAGATGTGGACGGTCTACCGCCTGCACGACCAGACCGGCCGCCCGGCCCACCTGCCCCACTCCGGCGACCTGGTCGAGGACCTGACGCCGCTGCTGGGCGAGCTGGGCTATCTCGGCGTGTTCGAGGACGGCGTGGCCATGTTCCCGGGCGTCGGCAAGCGCTAGCCCACTACCGATCCCATGGCGGCGTTCCCTTGAACGCCTCGGCCAGGAAATCCACCATCAGGCGCACCTTGGCGCTCAAGTGCCGACGGCTGGGATAGACCGCCAGCACGTCGATATCGGGCAGGCTCCACTCCGGTAGCAGCCGCACCAGGCGACCGGCCTTCAGGTCCTCGCCGATGATGAAGGTCGGCTGCCAGATCACGCCCTGCCCGGCCAAGGCTGCTGAGCGCGTGGTGTCGCCGTTGTTGGAGTACATCACCGGCCGCATCCGCACGACCGCCTCGCGGCCGTCGGCGTGGGTCAGCCGCCAGTCCTCGGCCATGGCGGTGTAGCTGTAGGCCAGGCAACGATGGGTCGCGAGCTCGTCCGGCGTGGCGGGGGTCCCGTGGGCCTTCAGATAGTCCGGCGCGGCGCAGACGATGTTGCGCGAGGTCGCCAGCTTGCGCGCCACATGCGCCTGAGAGCCGCCGCGCGAGATGCGGATGGCCAGGTCATAGCCTTCCTCGACCAGATCGACGACGCGGTCGGACAGGCTGATCTCCAGCTCGACCTGCGGATGACGGGCCATGAACTGGGGCCACAGCGGCGCCAGGTGGCGGACGCCGAAGCTGAGCGGGGCGTTGATCCGCAGGCGGCCGCGCGGCTCGGCGACGCTGGCCGAGGCGGCGGCTTCGGCCTCGGCGATCTCGTCGAGGATGGCGCGGGCCCGTTCGTACAGCGCCTCGCCGGCCTCGGTCAGGGACAGGCGGCGGGAGGTGCGGTTCAGCAGCCGCGCGCCGAGATGGGCCTCCAGCTCGGCGACATAGCGGGTGACATTGGCCGGCGAGGTGTCCAGCGCCTCGGCCGCCTTGGCGAACCCACCCTTGCCGACCACGGTGGTGAACACCTCGAATGCGCGCAGTCGGTCCATGGGCGCCCCATTGTTCATTTAAGCTGAATGATAGATCGCGTTTCCGCCCATCGTTCAAGTCAGACGCCCCGTCTAAATCATCCTCACTGACCGACGCGCGGTGCGCCGGCCCGTCAAACGGAAGGATCACCTCATGTCCCGCCTCGCCAACAAGACCATCCTGATCACCGGCGGCACCACCGGCATCGGCTTCGCCGCCGCCCAGCGCGCCCTGGAAGAAGGCGCCAAGGTCGCCATCACCGGCGCCAACGCCCAGCGCCTCGAAGACGCCAAAGCCGCCCTGGGCGGCGACGTCCTGGCCATCCTGGCCGACGCCGGCGACGTGGCCGCTCAGGCCGACATCGCCAAGGCCGTCGAAGCCAAGTTCGGCAAGCTGGACGCCGTGTTCGTCAACGCCGGCATCGCCCCGTTCGGCCCGCTGGAAAGCTGGACCGAGGAGACCTTCGACCGCGCCATCAACGTCAACCTGAAAGGCCCGCTGTTCCTGGTCCAGGCCCTGGCCCCGATCCTCAGCAACCCGGCCTCGATCGTCTTCAACGGCTCGATCAACGCCCATATCGGCATGCCCAATTCCAGCGTCTACGCCGCCAGCAAGGCCGGCCTGATCTCGCTGGCCCGTACGCTGTCGGGCGAACTGATCGGTCGGGGCATCCGGGTCAATGTCATCAGTCCCGGGCCGGTGAGCACGCCGCTCTACGGCAAGCTGGGTCTGGACGCCGCCTCGCTGGACGCCATGTCGGCCGGCATCCTGGCCAACCTGCCGGCCGGCCGCTTCGGCGAGCCGCGCGAGATCGCGGATGCGGTGATCTTCCTGGCCTCGGACGAGAGCCGCTTCACGGTCGGCAGCGAGCTGATCATCGATGGCGGGATGAGCACGCTGTAGCTCTGAAAAGACTGTCATCCCGGCCAAGCGCGTAGCGCGCCGAGCCGGGACCGCCGGAAACGCCGAGCTTTCCGCGGTCCCGGCTCTCCGCTTCGCTGCGGCCGGGATGACAGGTTTTATTTGGCCGGTACCAGCTTGATCGCCGACAGCGTCGAGGCCCCCGTCGACTTCACCACCAGCGTATTGGTCCCCGGCAGCAGCGCCACGATAGCGCCGTTCTTCACCGCCGCCCCACTGTTGACCGCGACCTCCATCGGCCCAGAGCCCACTATGTTGACAACGTAGCGCCCACTCGTCGCCGAGACCGTGTAGCGCAACCACTCACCGGCGCTGAAGTCGGTGACGCTGCGGTCCTTCGCCAGGTCCACCCCGTCATTCCGCCTCGTTCGCCCCCGGTTCCAGGGCGTGCGCTCGCCGCCGGTCGAGACGTGGTAGTTGGCCACGTCGCTGTCGGCATAGGCCGCGCCGACCACGCCAAGGTCGTACTCCCAGGCCGGGATCGTCGCGCCCTTGGCGCCCATCACGTGCTTCTTGAACGGCCGGACCGTCGCGTCGTGGGGCTGGCGGAACATGGCGTCGATGACGTCGGGATGGGCCTCGTTGTTCTCGAAGCGGACGTCGTGCGAGGCGACCTTCATCAGCACCTGATAGGCCTTGTCGGCGCTGACCGGAACCTTGGCCTCGCCGGTCAGGATCGCGACCACATCGTCATAGGCCGGGTCGACCTTGATCTCGAGCGGCTGGTTGAAGCCGATCTTCTTCAGCGGCCAGAACGCCCAGCCGATGCCGTGGCTCTCGACCAGGCGAATGGAGTCTGCGAACCAGACGTTGGAGTTCTCGCCGCTCTCGCCCAGCCACAGCGGCAGGCCGGTCTCCTCGCGCAGCTTCAGGTGCTGTTCGATCGAGGCCTCGTCATTGGTGTTCCAGTACTTGTGGAAGCTGAGCGCCATGTTGGCGTCCCAGGGCTTCCCCATGCCCTTGTAATTGTTGCCCCAGCAGTTGCCTTCCAGGATGATCATGTGGCGCGGGTCGATCTCGCGGATCGCGGCGGTGAGCTCCTGATAATAGCTCCACAGCTGCGCCTGCTTCTCGTCCTTGCAGCCGTGCTTATTGCCCGGCCCGTCGAAGTCCCAGTTGGGCTCGTTGATCAGGTCGTAGGCCCCGACCATCGGCTCGTCCTTGTAGCGGGCGGCCAGCTTCTTCCAGAGGGCGATGGTCTTGCGGCGCGCCTCGGGGCTGTCCCACAGCGACGGCTTGCTGGGATCACGATCGGCGATCGGCAGGTCGTTGCCCTGGCCGCTGGGCGCGGCGTGCAGGTCCAGGATCAGGTACATGCCGTTGGCCTTAGTCCAGGCCAGCAGTTGGTCGATCCGTTGGAAGCCGTCCTCCTTCCAGGTGTCGACGCCCGGCTTGGGCTCCTGCTCGACGGCCAGGGTCAGGAGGTCGTAGTGCATCGGCAGGCGGACGGAGTTGAAGCCCCAGGCCGCCATGGCGTCGATGTCGGCCTTGGTCGTGTGGTTGTCGAGCCAGGCCTGGTGGATCGCCTTCTGGCGCTCGGGGCCAACCAGGTCGGCGATCTTGCCTTGGATGACGTGTTGCTGGCCCAGCTTGGACAGGCGCAGCATGTAGCCTTCCTGCAGCATCCAGCCGCCCAGGCCCATGCCGCGCAGCAGCACCGGCTGGCCGGTCTCGTCGACGATGCGGGCGTTCTGGGCCTTCAGCCAGCCCTCGGCATGGGCGGTGGTCGAAAGCAAAGCGAGCACAGCAGTGCTCATGGCGAGCCAAGTTTTCATGCGAAGGCCTCCCGTCCGAGGTCGCCTTCGAACGGGCGACGCTAACTGGTCAGGCCACTTCGTGCCGCATCATGACAACGTTGTCTAGGCGGTAGCGGGACTGGGTTCGCTGAGAGCTTGGGCCAGGGTGGACAGCAGCGACATCACCGTCAGCGGCTTGGGCGTGGCGCCATCGAATACCGGGTCCAGCGGCCCCATCCGCACGTCGGCCGAGAAGGCGATGATCGGCGCGCCGGCGCTGGGACCCTGCTCGGCCCGGATGCGCTGGGCGGCCGAGACGCCGTCCAGGCGCGGCATGCGCAGGTCCATCAGGATGGCGTCATAGGACGTGGCGGCGGCGGCGGCGACGCCCTCCTCCCCGTCCTGGGCCTCGGCGACCTCGACCCCGACGGCCTCCAGCACCGAGCGGACCAGCTCGCGGTTGCCGGCGTTGTCATCGACCACCAGCACGCGGCTGCCCGGCGGCGGCAACGGGATCTCGGTCTCGTCGAGGTGGTCGTCGTCCTCGGCCGCGACATGGGCCGGGATCTCGAACCAGAAGCGGGCCCCCTTGCCCTCCTCGCTCTCGACGCCGATCTGGCCGCCCATCAGCTCGACCAGCCCCTTGGAGATGGCCAGGCCCAGGCCCGTGCCGCCGTGCTGGCGATTGAGGGCCGCGTCGATCTGCGAGAAGCGGGCGAAGATCAGGGCTTGGTCCTCGGCGGCCACGCCGCGTCCGGTATCGACCACGGCGATGCGCAGGCGGCCCTCATGGTGGGCGGCGGCCAGGCTGACCGTGCCGGCGTCGGTGAACTTCACCGCGTTGCCGACCAGGTTGACCAGCACCTGGCGCACGCGCTCGGGGTCGATCATCACCAGGGCCGGCAGGGTGTTGAGGCCTCGGGCGCTGAGCACCAGCCCCTTGGCGCTGGCCCCCGTGCTGGTCAGCTCGACCACCTCGGCCACCAGGTCGGGCACGCTGGTTGGGCGGACGTTCAGGGCGATGCGTCCGGTCTCCAGCCGCGAGAAGTCGAGGATGTCGTTGATCGTCGTCAGCAGGGTCTGGCCGCCGGCGGCGATGCGGTCGAGATAGCGGCGGGCGCGCGGCGACAGGTCCGGCTCGTCGGCCGCCAGGTTGGCGAAGCCGATCACGGCGGTCAGCGGCGTGCGCAGCTCGTGGCTCATATTGGCCAGGAACTCGCCCTTCACGGCGGCGGCGGCTTCGGCCTCGGACCGGGCGGCGCGCAGCTCCAGCTCCAGCGTCTTGCGGGCGGTGACGTCACGGATGATGTCGGTGATGCCGGTCGGGACGCCGGTGACCGGGTCGCAGGCCAGGGTCGGGCGCGACTCCAGCCAGATCATGCCGCCGTCCTTGCGGAAGGCGCGGTACTCCACCGTCATGGCTGGGGGCGCGAGGTCGGCGTGCGGACACGCGCGCTGGATCTCGACCACGTGGCGGATCGCGGCCCGATCGTCCGGGTGCAGCATCTTGAGGTAGCCCGTCCCCTGCAGCTCCTCGGGCTCGTAGCCCATGATCGAGCGGGCGGCGGGCGAGATGTAGTTCATCTGCCCGTGCAGGTCGCTGTGGGCGATGATGTCCAGCGCGCTCTCGGCCAGCAGGCGGAACTTGGCCTCGCTGCGTTCGGCCGCGGCGCTGGTCTCGACCAGTTGGGCCATGATCGCGCGGCGCTGGCGCTGGAAGGCGGCGACCGGCAGGGCGACGAAGGTCGAGACCGCCAGGAACAGCTGAAGCACCGTCGACTGGGTCGCCGAGCCCGCCAGGATCAGGTGGATGGGACCTCGGCCGGCGATGGTCAGCACCAGCGAGATGGCGGCCACCAGCATCACGCCCAGGACCGCGCCCAGCACCTCCTGCCGCCAGGCCGCCAGCAGCATGATCGGCGGCAATACGAACAGCAGCGGATAGCGGGCTTGGCCAAAGACGATGGCGGCGGCCAGTCCGCAGGCCACGATCGACAGCACGCCGTCGCGGCTGAGCGGTCGCTCGCGCAGGTACAGCTTGGCCTTGAACAGCACCAGCAGGCACGGGCCGATGGTCAGCATGCCCAGGATGTCGTTCAGCACCCAGCCGGTGACGTTGCTCAGCAGGTCGCCGCCGCGCAGCATCGTATGGATCGACGAGGCGATGGTCCCCAGGATCGTCGGGGCCAGGAAGCCGCCCAGCAGGACGAAGGCCAGCATGTCGCGCGGCCGGCCCAGGTCGATGGCCTCGCCCACCACCCGGCGCACGGCGACGGCGGCCAGCAGGCCTTCGGAGATGTTCAGGGTGACCAGGATGGCGTTGACGGTCGGGCTGTCGCCCGCATGGGCCCCGGCCGCGAGCGCGCCCAACAGAGCGCCAACCACCAGCGCCGGCCACCGCCGCGTCGGCGACGACAGCAGGCACGCGGCCAGGAAGCCGTTCGACAGCCAGATCGGCGTGACATGACCGTAGGCGCGAGGAATCTCAACGCAGAGATAGGCTAGGCCAGCGAAACCAAATGCGACGCCGACGGCGGCCAACAGCGTGGCCGCCAAGTTGTCACGGGTCTTGGGTCCGATCGTCGAGTTGTCGACCATGCGCTGAACCGGCCGGCGCGGAATCCCCGGCGATTCGGTTATTTCACTTCAGCAGGATAGAAGCCAGAGAAGCTTGGGCGAACGTGGTTACTACCCGCACTTCACTTCCTGAACGATGCCCGTATCAGCATTGAACAAGATGTTCAGGCGATCGGCGCGGTAGTCCATGGTCACCGGACAGGTCGTGCAGGCCACCCGCCAGCGCGACGGATCGACCGGCGCCGGCAGGCTGGTGCGCGGCTTGCCGACATAGGCCTGGGCGTCCTTCAGCCCGCACTGGTCCCTCGACGCGTCGGACGAGGACGACGAGATCGGCGGCTTGGCGGGCAAGGCGATGGCCGGCGGCGCGGTCGGCGTGGCGGGCGGAGGCGGCGGGGCCGGCTCGGGCGCGCTGGAGCACGAGGCCAGGAGAACACCCAAAGCCAGAACCGCCAAGGGGCCTGAGATCACCCGCTTCATGCCTGCTTCTCCCAACCGCGTTCGGCGCCCTGGCGCCAGTAGGACACCGGATGTCCGGCCTTCTTGAAGACGGACCAGCGCCCGCGCGCCATGGCCAGCGCCTGGTCATCCCGGCCGTCGAACAGCAGGATGCAGCGCGAGACTCCCGCCAGGTCGCCGGGCTCGGCCCCGTCGATCAGGAACAGCGCGTCACCGGCGTTCGGGTTGCCGTCCTCGCCGGTCAGCAGCACCGGCTGGCGCTCGGCCATCGGCTCGGTGGCCAGGCCGTGCGGCAGGAAGCTGTCCTCGCGGAACGTCCAGAGGTGCTGGTCCAGCGCCTCCAGCCTTTTCGGATCATTGCCGCGCACCAGCGCCTTCCAGCCCCTGCCCAGCGTCTTTTCCAGAAGCTCGGGCAGCACCGCCTCGAGCGGCGAGCGCTCCAGGTGGTAGAACCAGACCTCGCAGGGCGCGGCGGTCATGCTCAGCCTTCGTAGGCGTCGGCGACGAGACGGTTCAGCAGACGCACGCCGAAGCCGGCCGCGCCGTCCGGCACGGTCGGATCGGCCGAGGGCTTCTTCCAGGCCGTCGAGGCGATGTCGAGGTGGGCCCACGGCACGCCGTTGACGAAGCGCTGCAGGAACAGGCCCGCCGTGATCGAGCCGGCCGGGCGGCCGCCGATGTTCTTCATGTCGGCGATCGGGCTTTCGATCTGCTTCTCATAGGCGGCCGGCAGCGGCAGGCGCCACAGGGTCTCGCGCTCGGCCTTGCCGGCGGTGAGAAGCTTTTCCGACAAACCGTCGTTATTGCTGAACAAACCGGCGTAGTCGTGACCCAGGGCGATGATGATCGCGCCGGTCAGGGTGGCCAGGTTGATCATGAACTGCGGCTTGAAGCGGTCCTGGCAGTACCAGAGGGCGTCGGCCAGCACGAGGCGGCCTTCGGCGTCGGTGTTGATGACCTCGATCGTCTGGCCCGACATCGAGGTGACCACGTCGCCCGGACGCTGGGCGTTGCCGTCGGGCATGTTCTCGACCAGGCCCAGGATGCCGATGGCGTTGACCTTGGCCTTGCGGCCGGCCAGGGCGTGCATGACGCCGGTCACGGCGGCCGCGCCGCCCATGTCCCACTTCATGTCTTCCATGCCGTCGGCCGGCTTGATCGAGATGCCGCCGGTGTCGAAGGTCACGCCCTTGCCGACGAAGGCGATCGGCTGGGCATTCTTATCCGCCGCGCCGGTCCACTTCATGATGACGAGCTGGCTCTCGCGGACCGAACCTTGGCCCACGCCCAGCAGGCTGCCCATGCCGAGCTCAGCCATCTGGGCCTCGCCCAGGACCTCGACTTCCAGGCCCAGGCTTTCCAGGCTCTTGGCGCGGGCGGCGAACTCTTCCGGGTGCAGGATGTTGGCCGGCTCGGAAACCAGGTCGCGGCTGAAGACGATGGCGTCGGCCAGGGCCGACAGCGGCTCATAGGCCTTCTGGGCCTTGACGGGGTCGGCGGCGGCGATCTTGACCACCTGGACCGAGGGCTTCTTCTCGGCCTTCTCGGTGGTGCGGTACTTGTCAAAGCGGTAAGCGGCCAGGCGAGCCCCGAACGCGGCGCGGGCGGCGCTTTCCGCATCAGCGCCCAGCTTCAGGACGAGTTCGGTGACGCCCGTGGTCTTCACGGCCTGATAGGCGGCGGCGGCGGCGGTCTCGACCGCTTCCGGCTCCACCGCGCCCGAACCGTCGACGCCGATCAGCACCAGGCGGGCGGCTTCCAGGCCGTGTGGGGCGACCAGGTCCAGGGTCTGGCCCTTGGCGCCGGTGAAGCGGCCGCCGGCGATGGCGCGCGCCAGGGCGCCGCCGGTCGACTCGTTGGCGGCCTTGGCCTCCGGCGACAGGGCCGCGCCCTCGTGGGCGAGGACCGCGAGCGCGGCGGCGGCGCCGGCCTGGGTGTCGACGGGGACGAACTCGATACGCATGCCGCGCTCCTGCATCTGGGCGACTTATGAACGGCGCGTCGCGACGGCGCAGCCGCATCTTGAACAGAGCGCGATAGCCGAAAGTGTAAGCGGTTTCGGCGGGTATCGCGCTCCAGGTTTTCGTCTGGAGCCTGTTTATCCGCTTCGAACGAAGCGGACAGGCTCCACGCGGCATAGTCCAATGCGGCGCCATAGAAAAGGCTCCGTTGGACGCCACTCGGCACAGCTAAGTCAGCTCACCGGTTGTGCCGACGCGAAGCCCCCGTGTAGAACGACCCATCTTCGGGGTTCGTCCCACGAATCCATCCGCCCCGAACCCCACTAGATGCGCCTCATAGAACGCTATCTTTTCCGGCAGTTGCTAGGCCCGACGCTGCTGGCGACGGCGGCCCTGGTGGCGCTTGCCTTGCTGGCGCGCAGCCTGTCGGAATTCGACGTGCTGGTGGAACAGCGCCAGAGCGCGCTGGTGTTCCTGAAGATCATCGTCCTGGCCCTGCCCCAGCTTCTGGGCATCATGATGCCGCTGGCCCTGTTCGTGGCCGCGCTGGTGGCCCTGAATCGTCTGCATACCGAGCAGGAGATCGTCGTCTGCTTCGCCGGCGGCATGAGCCGCTGGGCCGTCATCTCGCCGGCCATGCGCCTGGCGGTGATCGCGGCCCTGGTGTCGCTGGTCTCTGGCCTGTGGCTGCAGCCCTGGAGCGCCCGCCAGATCCGCGAGACGGCCTTCGACATCAAGACCGACGTCGCCTCGACCCTGGTCCAGCCGGGCCAGTTCACCGAGCCAGGCCCGGGCCTGACGGTCTATGCCCAGTCGATCGACCGCGACAACAAGATCCAGAACCTGTTCATCCACCAGGATACGCCCAACGGCGGGGCCTCGACCTATTCGTCGCGCGAGGCCGAGATCGCCATGCGCAAGGGCCAGCCGGTGCTGATCATGCGCCATGGCTCGAACCAGCAGTTCTCGCGCCAGGGCGTGCTGCAGTACACCTCGTTCGACGAGTACACCTTCGACCTGTCCAGCCTGTCGCACACCGACGAGCTGGTGCACTACAAGATCGCCGACCGCTATCCGCACGAGCTGTTCTTCCCGGACATGACCCAGGAGTGGGAACAGCGGAACAAGGGCAAGCTGCTGGCCGAGGGCCATTCGCGCTTCGCCAGCCCGCTGTACAGCATCGCCCTGATGACCATGGCCCTGGCCGCCGTGCTGGGCGGCTCGTTCAGCCGCATGGGCTATGGCAAGCGGATGGCCGCCGTCGGCGCCGCCGCGGCGGTGGTCCGCATCGTCGGCTTCGGCGTGCAGGCCGCGTGCGAGGACGGCGTCTGGCTGAACGTCCTGCAGTACATGGTGCCGCTGGCCGCCATGTGGTGGAGCCTGTCGCAGATCTTCCGCCAGAAGGTCTCGCCGCGCCGCGCCGCCAAGATGGCCAAGGCGACCCCCGCCCTGACGGGAGCCGCCTGATGCTGACCATGGGCATGCTGGAACGCTACGTCCTCAAGCGCACCATGAGCGCCCTGGTGGCGGCCCTGGCCGTGCTGGGGGCGATGGTGATGCTGATCGCCTTCGTCGACATCGCCCGCAATGTCGGGACGCGCGCCGACGCGACGTTCCTGCAGCTGCTGTACCTGACCATCCTGCAGTCGCCGGCCACCATCCTGATCCTGGCGCCGTTCGTCTTCCTCTTTGGCACCATGTGGGCCTTCGTCGAGCTGAACCGACGCAGCGAGCTGATCGCCATGCGCGCGGCCGGCGTCTCGGCCTGGCGGTTCATCATGCCCGCGGCCATGGCCTCGTTCGTGATCGGCCTGCTGAGCATCACCCTGCTCAACCCGCTGACCACGGCCATGACCGCCAAGTTCGAGAGCGAACGCGACGCGCTGATGAACGGCTACCTGAAGGAAGCCCCCAAGGGCACGTGGCTGCGTCAGGGCGACGACAAGACCCAGATCGTCATCCGCGCCCGGGCCCGCGACGTCATCGACGGCTCGGTGCGCCTGAAGGGCGTGTCGCTGTTCGTCTACACCCTGAACGCCAAGGGCGTGATGGACTTCACCCGCCGGATCGAGGCCAACGAGGCGCGGCTGGAGCCGGGATTCTGGCGGCTGACCGGCGTGCGCGAGGCTACGCCCGGCGCGGGGGCCATCCGCTCCGACAGCCTGTCGATCCCGTCCAACCTGGACGACCGCACCGCCTCGGAACGCTTCAACACGCCCCAGGCCGTGGCCCTATGGCGGTTGCCGGCCACGATCCAGCGGACCGAGGACGCGGGCTTCTCGGCCGCGCCGTTCAAGCTGCGCCTGCAGCAGGACCTGGCGACGCCTGTCCTGTTCGCGGCCATGTCGGTGCTGGCGGCGGCGTTCTCGCTGCGCCTGATGCGCCTGGGGGGCCTGGCGGCCCTGGCCGGCTCCGGCGTCGCGCTGGGCTTCGGATTCTTTTTCTTCAACGAGCTGTGCAGCACCCTGGGCAAGGCGGACGTTCTGGTCCCCTTTATCGCCGCATGGACACCGCCGACGATCGCGCTTTTGGCGGGCTTCACTTTGCTTTGCTATACGGAAGATGGGTGAGTCATTGCTGCCAGGGTCATTCATGACTGAAACGCGTCCCAGCGTCCCGTCCGCCGGTCGCGCGCTGCTGCTCAGCGGCGCGGCGTGGCTGGCGCTCGCCTGCGCGGGCGCGGCCCACGCCCAGCAAAGCCTGGCCACGATCCCGCCGGTTCCGGTGGTCCCCGCCACGCCGTCCGACGGCCTGACGGACGAGGGCTATTATCTCGAGTCCGACCTGCTGATCCGGGACGACGTCAACCAGATCATGACCGCGCGCGGCAAGGTGCAGAGCCGCTATCAGGGCCGCACGCTGCGCGCCGACGAGGTCATCTACAATTCCAAGACCGGCGAGATCGTCGCCAACGGCCACGTCCAGCTGGTCAATCCCGACGGCACGGCCGAGTTCGCTGACCACCTGGAACTCGACAAGGACATGAAGGCCGGCTTCGCCGAGAACTTCGCGGCCCGCCTCGACCAGAACATGAAGATCGCGTCGGTCACCGCCGTGCGCCGCAACGCCAACATCCAGGAACTGAACCGGGCGATCTACACGCCCTGCGAGGTCTGCGCCGAGAAGCCGACGCCGACCTGGTCGGTCTCGGCCGACAAGATCGTCCAGGATAAGCAGAAGCAGCTGATCTACTACAAGAACGCCACCATCCGCCTGTGGGGCGCGCCGATCCTGTACATGCCGCTGTTCTGGCACCCGGATCCGCAGGCCAAGCGCAGCTCGGGCTTCCTGGCGCCGAAGATCGACTTCTCCAAGGGCCGGGGCACCTCGTACAACCAGCCCTACTACTACGTCATCTCGCCTTCGTCGGACGTGATCATCGCCCCGCAGATCAGCACGGGCGTCAATCCGTTCCTGAACGTGAACTACCGCAAGCGCTTCTACTCGGGCACGATCGAGGCGCGCGGCGGCTTCACGTACGACAAGGACTTCGACATCCACGGCGACCGCTTCGGCCAGTCGACCGCCCGCAGCTACATCCTGGCCAACGGCAAGTTCGACATCGACGAGAAGTGGAAGTGGGGCTTCACGGCCGAGCGCGTCTCCGACGCCCTGCTGTTCGACAAGTACAAGATCAACGACGTCTATGTTCAGCGCGGCCTGTTCACCAGCGACGACCACCGTCTGGTCTCGCAGCTGTTCGCCACCCGCCAGGACGCACGGTCGTGGTTCTCGGTCTCGGCCGTCTCGGTCCAGGGCCTGCGCGTCGTGGGCATCAACCCGACGACCAACTCGGCCAACGCCTTCGAGAACAGCGGCGCCTTCCCGCTGATCGGCCCGCTGGTCGAGGCCCGCTGGGAACCGGACAGCCCGGTGCTGGGCGGCCGCCTGCGCCTGCAGGGCTCTGGCGTCATGCTCAACCGCTCTGAATCGCAGTACGGCGAGCCGCCCTACTACCTGCCCGACTACAAGGGCCAGAACGGCGTCGACTCCAGCCGCGCCAGCTTCAAGGCCGACTGGCGCTCCAGCACCATCGTCGGCAACGGCCTGAAGGTCTCGCCCTTCGCCCAGGCGCGCGGCGACGCCTATTCGATCAAGTCCTATGTCAGCCCGGCCGCCGCGGCCCTGGGCGACGACAGCAAGGACACCTACACCCGCGCCCTGGGCGTGGGCGGCGTCGACTTGAGCCTGCCGTTCTACAAGCCGCTCAAGAACGGCGGCAACATCGTGCTGGAGCCCCTGGCCCAGGTCGCCGTCGGCTCGGACAGCTCGCGCGTGCCGACCGTGGTCGCCCGCAACGGCACGACGACCTACCTCTACAACGAAGACAGCGCGACGCTGGAGTTCGACGAGACCAACCTGTTCTCGGCCAACAAGTCGCCCGGCTTCGACCTCTATGAGGGCGGCCAGCGCCTGAACGTCGGCGGCCGCGCCACCTACACCCTGCCCGGCGGCCGCAGCGGCAGCCTCCTGGTCGGCCGCAGCTTCCGCTCCGAGTTCGACCCGCTGATGCCGGCCCGCACCGGCCTGCAGGAGAAGTCGTCGGACTGGATCGTCGCCGCGACCGTGACCCCGATCAAGGGCGTCACGGCCTTCGCCCGCACCCGCCTTGATTCGGACACCCAGGAGATCCGTCGCCTGGAAACCGGCCTCGACGCCTTCACCACCCGGGGCTACGCCTCGGTGCGGTATCTGAAGGACGAACTGGACGCCAACGGCCTGCGCCAGGAGAACTTCGAAGCCCGCGCCGAGCTGAAGGTGACCAAGCACTTCTCGGTCACCACCTTCGGTCAGCGCGACATGGTCCAGGACGTCTGGCGCCGCCGCGATATCGGCGTGGCCTACCAGGACGACTGCATCCGCATCGACGTGATCTACCAGCAGCAGGACCGCTACGCCTCGACAGCCCAGGGTCTGCGCCTGCAGCCTGACCGTACGATTGTCTTCAGCCTTTCGTTCGCCACATTGGGCGCAGCAGGATACGCCGGTAGATGAGTGAACACGTCATGGGGGGGCGTGCCGCGTTCGCGCGCGTCCGCCCGGTGTGCTCCGGGGACGAAGACCACGGGGAAACGTCAGATTTGGCGTTCGTCACTTCCGAAAACATGATAACCGACCGCGCCTGCCGTGTGCGGCCTGGGACTAGAGGAACGACACTATCCATGCGGTCTGCGCGTAGCGTCACGACTTTCGCGGCCGGCGCCGCGTCCATTCTCGCCCTGACCGTGGCGAGCCTCGGCCTGCCCGCTCAAGCCCTTCAGGCTCAGGAAGCCGCGCCGCCTCAGGTCGCGGCGCCGCCGGCGGCCGCGCCCCAGGCGGCTCCGGCCAACCCGCTGTCGGAAAGCGTGGCGGCGGTCGTCAATGACGAGATCGTCTCCAGCTACGACCTGATGCAGCGCATGCGCCTGCTCATGGCGACCTCGGGCATGCAGGCCACTCAAGAGAACCTGCCGCAGATCGAGCAGGAAGCCCTGCGCTCGCTGATCGACGAGCACCTGCAGATGCAGGAGCTGAAGCGCGTCGAGAAGCAGCAGAAGATCACGATCATCTCGACCGAGAAGGAAGTCGACGAGCAGATCGCCGACATCGCTCAAGGCAACAAGATGAGCGCCGAGCAGCTGAAGACCTCGCTGGTCCAGCAAGGCATCGGCCTGGACACCTGGCGCGCCCAGCTGCGGGCCGACAGCTCCTGGCAGGGCTGGATCCAGGGCCGCTACGGCTCGCGCCTGCGCATCGGCGAAGACCAGATCAAGGCCTATCAGCGTCGTCTCGCCGACGCCGCCGCCAAGCCGCAGTACCAGGTCAGCGAAGTGTTCCTCGACGCCGCGCGCGTCGGCGGCATGGAAGTGGCCACCAATGGCGCGGCGCAGCTGATCAACCAGATGCAGCAGGGCGCGCCCTTCCCGGCCGTCGCTCGTCAGTTCTCGGGCTCGGCAACCGCCGCCAACGGCGGTGACGTGGGTTGGGTCAGCCCCGGCGAAATGCCGGCCGAAGTCGACGCCGCGCTCGAAGAGCTGCGCCCCGGCCAGATGTCCAAGCCGATCCCGGTCAAGGACGGCGTCTACATCGTCTATCTGCGCGACAAGCGCGCCGGCTCGAAGACCGCGATCGTAGACCTCAAGCAGGTCGCCGCCCCGCTGGCCGCCGACGCCACCGAGGCCCAGGTCGCCGCGGCCACCAAGCTGCTGACCGACCTGAAGCCCAAGATCAACAGCTGCGCGACGCTGGAAGGCGCCGCCGGCAAGGTGGACGGCCTGGTCGCCGGCGACCTCGGCGAGGCCGAGATCACCGACCTGGCCCCCGCCTTCCAGGAAGCGGCCAACAAGCTGGACGTCGGCCAGGTCTCGGACCCGATCCGCACCGACGCCGGCATGCACCTGATCGCGGTCTGCGGTAAGCGCCAGGGCGGCGCCAACGCCCCATCGCACGACCAGATCGAAAACCGCCTGCGCGGCCAGCAGCTGGCGCTGATCTCCAAGCGCTACCTGCGTGACCTGCGCAACCAGGCGACTATCGAGACCCGATAGGGGCAATATACGGTGACACTCCGCCCGCTCGCTCTCAGCGCCGGTGATCCCGCCGGCGTCGGCGCGGAGATCATCGCCAAGGCCTGGGCCGCCCTGCGCCACGAGGGTCCGACCTTCGTGGTGGTGGGCGACGCCCAGCTGCTGGCCTCGGCCGGCGGCGGGGTGAAGGTCCGCGCCGTCACGGGCCCCGACGAGGCCGCCGGCGTGTTCGCCGACGCCCTGCCGGTCATCGACATCCCCCTGCTCTCCCCGGTCGTCTCCGGCCAACCCTCGCCGGCCTACGCGCCGCAGGTGATCCGCTGGATCGAGACCGGCGTCGGCCTGGCCCTGTCCGGCGCGGTCTCCGGCCTGGTCACCGCCCCGATCGCCAAGGCCCCGCTGTACGAGGCCGGCTTCAAGTTCCCGGGCCACACCGAGTTCCTGGCCGAGCTGACCCTAGACGAGACCTTCGACGGCGCGCGCGGTCCGGTGATGATGCTGGCCGCCGGGGACCTGCGCGCGACCCTGGTGACCATCCACACCAGCATCGCCAAGGTCCCGGCCGCCCTGAGCGTCGAGAGCATCGTCAACAGCGGCCTCGTCACCGCCCAGGCCCTGCGCAAGGACTTCGGGATCGCGTCCCCCCGCCTGGCCGTCGCCGCCCTCAACCCGCACGCCGGCGAAGGCGGGGCGCTGGGCCGCGAGGAGATCGAGATCATCCAGCCGGCCGTCCGCGCCCTGAAGGATCTTGGCGTCGACGCCTTCGGACCGGCTCCGGCCGACAGCCTGTTCCATCCCGCCGCCCGCCTCGGCTACGACGGGGTGCTGTGCATGTATCACGACCAGGCCCTGATCCCGGTCAAGATGCTGGACTTCTGGGGCGGGGTGAACATCACCCTGGGCCTGCCGATCGTGCGCACCTCGCCCGACCACGGCACCGGCTTCGACATCGCTGGACGCGGCATCGCTCGTCCCGATAGCCTGATCGCCGCCATCAAGCTGGCGGCCGACATCGCCGCCCGTCGCGGCGCCTGAGAGAAGACAAGATGAGCCTGGCCGACCTGCCGCCCCTGCGCGAGGCCCTGGAGCGCCACGACCTGCTGGCGCGCAAGAGCTTCGGCCAGCACTTCCTGCTGGACCTGAACATCACGCGCAAGATCGCCCGCCTGGCCGACGTCCATGAAGGCGACACGGTGGTTGAGGTCGGTCCCGGCCCCGGCGGCCTGACCCGCGCCCTGCTGGAGACCGGCGCCAAGGTCGTGGCCATCGAGAAGGACAGCCGCTTCCTGCCCCTGCTGGCCGAGGTCGCCGAGATCGTCGATGGCCGCCTTGAACTGGTCGAGGGCGACGCCCTGAAGGTCGACGGCGCCAAGGCCGCCGGCGACGTCCCGGCCCACGTGGTCTCCAACCTGCCCTACAATGTCGGCACCCAGCTGCTGATCAACTGGCTCACGGGGCCGTTCAAGCCGCTGTCGATGACCCTGATGTTCCAGAAGGAAGTCGCCGAGCGCATCGTCGCCCAGACCGACGACGACGCCTACGGCCGCCTGGCCGTGATCTCCCAGGTGCTGTGCGACGCCAAGATCGTCATGGACCTGCCGGCCAAGGCCTTTACCCCGCCGCCGAAGGTCGCCTCGGCCGTGGTCCGCCTGGTCCCCAAGGCCGATCCGCCGCCGGCCGATGTCATCGCCGCCCTCGAACGCGTCACCGCCGCCGCCTTCGGCCAGCGCCGCAAGATGCTGCGCTCCAGCCTCAAGGGCCTGGGCGGCGGCGACCTGTGCGAGAAGGCCGGGATCAGCCCTGACGCCCGGGCCGAGGTCATCGACCTGGCCGGCTTCCTGGCTCTGGCGCGGGCGACGCTGGCCTGATGTCGAACCGCTACGGCCTGTCCGTCAGGAGCGCCCAGATCGGCGACGCGGACGGTCTGGCGGAACTGCTCTCGACGGCTGGCGCGACCGTGACCAAGGACCGCCTGGCCGCTGTCCTCGATCAGCCCGGCGCCTTGCTGATCGCCGAGGAATGGGGACCGCCGTCGGGCGTCATCGTGGCGCACTGGCGCGCCGTGCTCACCGCCGACCTCAAGGTCGGATCGATCTCTTTCCTGCTCGTCGATCCTGACCGACGTCGCAACGGCATCGCCCGCCTGTTGCTGAAGGCCGCCTCTCAGGCCGCGCGGTCGGCGGGCTGCGGCGAGCTCACCCTCGACGCCGGGCCCGCGCACGACGACCTGCGCGCCTTCGCCCTCGCCACCGGCTTCGAACGGACCGGCGAGACCTTCGCCCGCGCGCTGCGCAAGCGCGGCGCCCAGGACTAAGCCTCGAACGCCTCGATGATCGGGCACGGGCCGGTGTCGGACGCCGCGCAGGCATGCGCCAGCTTGGCGAGCGACGCCCGCGCGGCCTGCAGTTCGGCGATCTTCTCGTCCAAAGCCGTGATGCGCTCTCGCGCCAGCGCCCTGGCCCGCGCGCGGTCCTCGCTGGCATCCAGCTCCAGCAGCTCGCCGATCTGCTCCAGCGTGAACCCCGCCGCCTGGGCCTGACGGATGAACTTCAGGCGGCGGACGTCCTCGACCTCGTAGCGCCGGATCCCGCCAGACAGCGCCGAGCCGCCGGACTTGTCGGGCGTGCGCAGCAGGCCTCGGCGCTGGTAGTAGCGCACCGTCTCCACCCCGACGCCGCCCTCGCGGGCAAGGTTTGCAATCGTGCCGGCCATGCCTTGACTCCGTACCATGGTACGGAACCTACATGGGGAGGACCAAGTCGCGAGCCAAGGAGTTCCAGCGATGAGTCCCGTGAAGACCGCCGTGCTGTACCGCATGGTCATGCCCGAGCACCTGTGCCCCTCGGGCCTGAAGGCGCTGCATCTGCTGAAGTCCAAGGGCTATACGGTCGAGGACCATTGGCTGAAGACCCGGGCCGAGACCGACGCCTTCAAGGCCCAGCATGACGTCAAGACCACGCCCCAGGTGTTCATCGCGGACGAGCGGATCGGCGGCTACAGCGACCTGCGCCTGCACTTCGGGGCGCGCGACCCCAAGGCCCTGACCTACACGCCGGTGATCGCTGTCTTCGCCGTCGCCGCCCTGATCGCCCTGGCGGCCTCTCAGGCGGCTTTCCATACCCCGCTGACGGTCCAGGCCGCCGAGTGGTTCGTGGCTTTCTCCATGGCCCTCCTGGCCATGCTGAAGCTGCGCGACGTCGAGAGCTTCTCGACCATGTTCCTGAACTACGACCTGCTGGCCCGCCGCTGGGTGCCGTACGGCTACATCTACCCGTTCGCGGAGCTGACCGCCGGGGTGCTGATGGCGGCCGGCGTGCTGACGGGATTCGCCGCGCCTCTGGGCCTCTTCATCGGCGGCGTCGGCGCGGTTTCGGTGTTCAAGGCGGTCTATATCGACAAGCGCGAACTGAAATGCGCCTGCGTCGGCGGCGACACCAACGTGCCGCTGGGCTTCGTCTCGCTGACCGAGAACCTGTTCATGGTCGGCATGGCGCTGTGGATGCTGCTCCGCCCCCACACATAAGACCTCAAAGCCTATTGACGCTTGGCCTTGCGCTCTCCAGCCTGACCCCGGGCTGAGCGGGGCGAACGTGACCACCAACAGTACGGTGAAAGCGCCTTCGACGGTGGCGCGGCGGTTGCTTGTCATGGCGCTGACCCTGGCCGCGCCGGCCATCCTGCTCATGGGCGCCCTGGTCGCCATGCAGTATTCGGAAGGCCAGCGGCGCTTCGCCACCCAGCTGACGGCCATGACCCGCGCCCTGTCCCTGGCCACCGACCGCCAGATCGGCCAGGGCCAGAGCATCCTGCAGGGCCTGGCGGTGTCGCCGGCCCTGGCCGAGGGCGACCTGGCCGCCTTCGACAAGCAGGCCCGCGAGGCCACCAAGGGCCGCGACGCCTGGATCGTGCTGATGGCCCAGGACCGCCAGTGGCTCAACACCCGCATGGGCCCTGGCCAGACGCCGCCGCCGATGCGCCTGTCGGACGCCGACTGGGACCGGATGTCCCACGGCCGCACCACGGTCTCGGACCTGATCCCGCGCCCGGCGCCCCTGCCCCCGATCATCGGCTTCGACATGCCCGTGCTGGTGAAGGGCAAGATCTTCGTGCTGGGCTACATCCAGTCGCCCGACAACTTCCACAGCCTGATGACGGCCCAGGCCTTCCCCAGCACCTGGACGGCCAGCATCGTCGACCGCAACGCCGCCCTGGTGGCCCGCTCGCGCGACCAGGACAAGATGCTGGGCCGGCACGCCAGCAAGGACATGCGCAAGGCCATGGCCCACGCCAACGAGGGCGTGATCCACAGCCAGACCCTGGAAGGCACCAAGACCCTGTCGGCGTTCAGCCGCTCGCAGAAGTCCGGCTGGACCTTCATCGTCGGCGTGCCGCGCGATGAGCTGAACCGGGCGGTGCTGACCTCGCTGGGTCCCGCCGTCATCGGCGCGGCCCTGCTGATCGCGCTGGGCGTGGCCGCCGCGCTGGGCTTCGCTCGCCCGATCTCGCGCGACGTACGCGGCCTGGTCGCCGAGTCCGAGGCCCTGGCCGCCGGCCGGCCGCTGGATCCGGCCCCCTCACACCTGCAGGAGATCGCCGAGGTGCGCGGCTCGCTGCAGGCCGCCGCCGACATCCTGCGGGCCCGCGACGACGAGGCCCGCCGCGCCGCCGACCGCCAGCAGCTGATGATCAACGAGCTGAACCACCGGGTGAAGAACACCCTTGTCGTGGTCCAGTCCCTGGCCCGCCATAGCCTGCGGGAGGGCGGCCAAAACGGCCTGGCCCAGTTCAACGACCGACTCTACACCCTGGCCAGCGCCCACGACCTGCTGACCCGCCGCAACTGGGAAGGCGCCGACCTGGGCGAGCTGCTGACCGAGGCGCTTCGCCCCTATGCCAGCCAGGTGAGCCTGGACGGCCCGCCCCTGCCGCTCGCGCCCAACGCCGCCCTGGCCCTGGCGATGATCTTCCACGAGCTGGCCACCAACGCTTCCAAGTATGGGGCGCTGTCGAACGACACCGGCCGGATCACCGTGTCCTGGAGCCTGGGGGCCCGCACCCTGCTGACCATCGAGTGGCGCGAGCGCGGAGGGCCGTTGGTCAAGCCGCCCGAGCGCGGCGGCTTCGGCTCGCGCCTGATCGCCGCCAGCCTGAAGGGCGACCTGGCCGGCTCGGCCACCTTCGACTACGCGCCCGAGGGCCTGACCTGCGTGCTGAGCATCATCGCCCCGCCCCAGCCCGCCCTGTAAGCCGGCAAACCCAAGACCGATCGTCGCAGCGCCCCCTTGTCGCCTTGGCTTGGCCACAAGGCCTCTGCCATAGATCGATCGCGTCTTAGGGGATTTGCGTGATGGACCTGCCGTTTCTGATCGGAGCCATTCTGGGCTCGGGCCTGTTCATCGTGTTCGGCCGTCCGCCGGCCGAAAAGCTGATCGCCTACGTTCAGGACCGCATGCGCGGGAACTAACGGGACTGTCCGGGACTTGATTGGGCAAGGCCGCGCAGGGCGGCCAACGCTCATGGAGTCCCTACGATGTCCATTCTCGCCTGGCTTCTTCTGGGCCTGATCGCCGGCTTCATCGCCAGCAAGCTCGTCAACCGCACCGGCAGCGGCGTGCTGCTGGATATCGTGCTCGGCATCGTCGGCGCTTTCGTCGGCGGCTGGCTGTTCAACCAGTTCGGCAACAGCGGCGTGTCGGGTTTCAACCTGTACAGCCTGGCCGTGGCCACCATCGGCGCCGTCGTCATCCTGGCGCTGTACCACCTGATCTTCGGCCGTCGCGCGCTTTAAGGGCGCGAGGCTACTGGCGGCGGGCCTTGAGGTCCGCCGCTAGATCTCTTCCTTGAGAAGATCGCCCACCAGGTCGCCGATCCACGGGTTGCGAGCCCGCTTCAGGCGTTCGGCGTGATAGATGTGGGCCAGGTCCGCGTAGGCGCGGTCGAAATCATCATTCAGGATCACGTAGTCGAACTGCTCCCAAGCAGCGACCTCGTCCTTGGCGCGCGAGAGGCGGCGGTGGATGACCTCTTCGCTGTCCTGGCTGCGCGCGTGCAGGCGGCGGCTCATCTCGGCCAGCGACGGCGGCAGGATATAGACCAGCACGCTGTCCTGCTCGGCCTGGGCATGGACCTTCATGGCCCCTTGGAAGTCGATGTCGAACAGGGCGCTCTGGCCCTGCTCGAGGGCCTGCATGATAGGCGGCTTGGGGCTGCCGTAGAAGTTCCCGTAGACCTCGGCCCACTCCAGGAAGGCGTTCTGGTCGATCATGTCCTGGAACGCTTCACGCGTGGTGAAGTGGTAGTCGCGGCCGTGGTGCTCGCCCGGCCGCGGCTCGCGCGTCGTGTAGCTGATCGACAGGTGCAGGTCGTTATGGTCGGCCACCAGGCGGCGGGTCAGCGAGGTCTTGCCGACGCCCGAGGGGGCGACGACCATCAGCAGCAGGCCGCGGGTATTGTGGTGGGGTTTATTCAACGTTCTGGACCTGCTCGCGGAACTGCTCGATCACGGCCTTCAGCTCCAGACCGATCGCGGTCAGGGCGGTCAGGGCCGATTTCGAGCAGAGGGTATTGGATTCTCGCATGAATTCCTGGGAGAGGAAGTCGAGCCGCCGGCCCGACGCGCCCTCGCCCGACAGCAGACCGCGCGCGGCCACGACGTGGCTGGCCAGGCGGTCCAGTTCCTCGCGCACGTCGGCCTTCACGGCCTGGGCGGCGGCTTCCTGGACGATGCGTTCTTCGCTGGCCGCCTCGCCGACCAGTTCGGCCATGCGACGGGCGAAGCGCTCCTTCAGTACAGCCGGCTGGCCGGCGGCCTCGCGCTCGGCCTGGGCGGTCAGGTCCTCGATCTTGTCGATCAGGCCGTTCAGCACAGGATCGAGGGCGGCCCCCTCCTCCTGACGCGCCAGCTTCAGGCCATCCAGGGCCTGGACGATCGAGGCGGCCATGGCGGTCTCGACCGCGGCGCGGGTCTCGGCGTCGTCCTCGTCCTCGCGCGCCTCGATGACGCCCTTCAGGGACAGCAGGCCATCCAGGGTCGGCTTGGCGACCATACCGGTAGCGACATAGGGCCCGCCAGCGGTCAGGTAGCGCTCCAGGGTCGCGATATTGACCTGGGTCTCGCCCGAGGTCTCGGCGCGCTTGGCCTGGACGTTGACGGTCAGCTGGCCACGCTGGAAGCGGCCTTGCGAGCCTTCACGCGCGGTGCGCTCCAGGCTCTCGAAGCCGGGCGGGCCACGGAAGCGGGTCTCGAGGTTGCGGCCGTTGACGCTGCGCGCCTCGACCGCCCAGGTCCAGGCGCCATGGACGCCCTCGACCCGGGCGAAGCCCGTCATCCCCGAGATCGCCATGGCGTTACTTCCCCGCCGGAGGCGCGGGCACGACCGGGACGCCTTCGCCCGCGCGCTGGCGCTCGATCTGGCGCCACTTGGCGACGTTGGCGTTGTGCTGCTCCAGCGTGGAGGCGAACACGTGGCCGCCCGTGCCGTCGGCGACGAAATAGAGGTCGTTGGTCTTGGCCGGGTTCAGCGCCGCTTCCAGGGCCGCGCGGCCCGGATTGGCGATCGGCGTCGGCGGCAGGCCGTCGATCTTGTAGGTGTTGTATGGCGTGAACGTATCCAGCTCGGAGCGACGCAGGCCTCGGCCCAACGGACGGCCGCGCGAGATGCCGTAGATCACGGTCGGATCGGTATCCAGGCGCATGCCGGTGCGCAGGCGGTTGATGAACACGGCCGCCACCTCAGGACGCTCGCCCTTCACGCCCGTCTCCTTCTCGACGATCGAGGCCATGGTCACGGCGTCTTCCTTCGACTGGTACGGCAGGCCCGACTGGCGGTTGGCCCACAGCTGGTTCACCAGCTTGTCGCGGGCGTCCATCATGTGCTTGAGCACGACGGCGCGGTCCTCGCCGCGCTGGACCTCATAGGTCTCGGGCAGGATGGCGCCTTCCGGCGGAGTCGCGGCGCTGCCGGTCAGCAGGTCGGACTTGGTGAGGATGTCCATGACCATGTCCGAGGTCAGGCCCTCGGGGATGGTGATCCAGTGGCGAACGATGCGGCCGTGGCGGATGGCGTCCAGCACCTGGGCCATCGAGGCGCGGCTGTCGAACTCGTATTCGCCGGCCTTCAGGCTGCGGGCCGCGCCCGTCAGCTTGGCGGCGGTCATGAAGATCGAGTTGGAGCGGATCACGCCGCCCTGCTCCAGGCTGGAGGCGATCTCCGGCAGGCTGGCGCCCTTGCGCAGGACGACGGTGGTCTTGTCGCCGGCCTTCGCGGCGGGACCCGGGCCGTTATAGACCCAGGCCGCGCCGAGAATGGCGACCATGCCGACCACGACCAGGGTCGTGACGGCGCCGAAGAAGGCGCGGATCAGCCGCCGCCCCACGGACGCGGTTTCGCGACGGTTCGCCCGAGCGGGCGTGCGCTTTGCGGCGCGTGGGGCGGGCGGCTTCTTGCTCACGAGACCTTCTTGAACACCACGGTGGCGTTGGTGCCGCCGAAGCCGAAGCTGTTGGACACGGCCACGTCGATCTTCATCGGCACGGCCTTGTTCGGAGCCAGGTTCATGGCGACGTGGACGTCGGGATTGTCGAGGTTGATGGTCGGCGGGGCGATCTGGTCGCGGATCGCCAGGACCGAGAAGATCCCCTCGATCGCGCCGGCCGCGCCCAAGAGGTGGCCCGTCATCGACTTGGTCGAGGACATGACGACGTTCTTGGCGTGGTCGCCCAGGAAGCGTTCGACAGCGCCGGCTTCCAGGCCATCGGCCATGGTCGAGGTGCCGTGGGCGTTGATGTAGTCGATGTCCGAGGGCTTCAGGCCCGCGTCCTTCATGGCCGAGGCCAGGGCGCGGCCGCCGCCTTCGCCGTCTTCCGACGGGGCGGTGATGTGGTGGGCGTCGCCCGACAGGCCGTAGCCGACCACTTCGGCGTAGATCTTGGCCCCGCGCGCCTTGGCGTGCTCGTACTCTTCCAGGACCAGGGCGCCGGCGCCCTCGCCCATCACGAAGCCGTCGCGGTCCTTGTCATAGGGACGCGAGGCCTTTTCCGGGGTGTCGTTCCAATCGGTCGAGACGGCGCGGCAGGCGATGAAGCCGGCGATGCCGACCTTGCAGACGGCCGCTTCGGCGCCGCCGGCCACCATCACGTCGGCGTCGCCGTACTTGATCAGGCGCATGGCGTCGCCGATGGCGTGGGCGCCGGTGGCGCAGGCCGTGACGACCGCGTGGTTGGGGCCCTTGAAGCCGTACTTAATCGAGACCTGGCCCGAGATCAGGTTGATCAGGGCCGAGGAGATGAAGAACGGGCTGACGCGGCGCGGGCCCTTGGCCTCCAGCTCCAGCGCCGTGTCGGCGATCGTCGACAGGCCGCCGATGCCCGAGCCCAGGATGACGCCCGTGCGCCACTTGTCCTCGTCGGTCTCCGGGACCCAGCCCGAATCCTTGATGGCTTCGTCAGCGGCGGCGACGCCGTAGAGAATGAAATCGTCCACGCGCTTCTGGTCGCGCGGGCTCATGGTCTGGTCGGGATCGAACGAGCCTTCGACGTCCGGACCGCCGCCGCCGCGGCCGTCGACGCGCGGAACCTCGCAAGCGACCTTGCAGGCATAGTCGGTCGGATCGAAGGCCGTGATGCGGTTGGCGCCGGACTTGCCGGCGAGGATGTTCTTCCAGGTAACGTCAACGCCGTGGCCCAGAGGGGTCAGCATGCCGATACCGGTGACGACAACTCTACGCATGGATCACTCCCAAACCTTCGATGCGGGACGCGAGATGTGGGGATAACGCCCAACCTGCGCCACTCGCGAATCCCCATTCCTGGAGATTCTGGGCCTCAAACGAAAACCGCCGCGCGCACGATGGCAAGAGCCCGTGCGACGCGGCGGAAATGGTCAGGTTCGACTAGCGAACTCGACGCCTTTTAGGCGGTCTTTTCCGTGATGAACTTCACGGCGTCGCCAACGGTCTGGATGTGTTCAGCGGCGTCGTCGGGGATTTCGATGTCGAACTCCTCTTCGAACGCCATCACCAGCTCAACGTTGTCGAGGCTGTCGGCGCCCAGGTCGTCGATGAAGGAAGCCTTCTCGGTGACCTTCTCGGGATCGGCATCCAGGTGTTCGATGACGATCTTACGCACGCGCTCGAGAATGTCGGACATTCGGTTCAGTCCCTCGTTATTGAAATTTCGGCCCGTGAACAGCGAAGTGAAACCGCGCTATTCGCAGGAATTGTCGGGCACCGCCTATCACGTTCCTTTTCGGCTTGCTAGCGGGCAGACCGAAGGACGCACAGCGGTTTTAGATCATGGCCATGCCGCCGTTGACGTGCAAGGTCTGGCCGGTGACGTAACCGGCCTGGTCGCTGGCCAGGAAAACGCACGCCGCGGCGATATCGCTCCCCTCGCCCAGCTTGCCGGCGGGAATCGTCGAGAGGATGCCGGCCTTCTGCTGCTCGTTCAGCGAGTCGGTCATCGGGCTGGCGATGAAGCCGGGGGCCACGCAGTTGACCGTCACGCCACGGCTGGCCAGTTCCTGGGCCAGGGCCTTGGAGAAACCGATCATGCCGGCCTTGGAGGCCGCGTAGTTGGTCTGGCCGGGGTTGCCGGTCACGCCCACCACCGAGGTGATGCCGATGATGCGGCCGGCGCGGCGCTTCATCATGCCCTTGGCGGCCGCGCGGGCCAGGCGGAAATAGCCTTCCAGATTGACCTTGATCACGGTCTCCCAGTCCTCGTCCTTCATGCGGACGAGCAGACCGTCGCGGGTGACCCCCGCATTGGCGATCAGGATGTCCAGCGGCGCGCCGGCGGCTTCCTCGGCCTTGACGACCAGGCCGTCGACGGCGGCCGAGTCGGACAGATTCGCCGCGACGTACGAGACGCGCTCGCCGAACTGGGCGGCCAGTTCCGAGAGGGCCGATTCGCGGGTGCCCGAGAGCACGACGTGGGCGCCTTGCTCGTGTAGGGCCTTGGCGATGGCGCCGCCGATGCCGCCCGTGGCGCCGGTGACGAGAGCGGTCTTGCCGGTCAGATCGAACATGTGTCGGTCTTCCTTATAATTTTAGAGCGAGGCCGCGAAGGCTTCGAGGTCGGCGGGCGTGTTCAGCGGCGTCGCTTCCGAATCCGGGGCGATGCGCTTGGCCATGCCCGAGAGCACCTTGCCGGCGCCGGCTTCGGCGAAACGCGTGATGCCGCCTTCGGTGGCCAGCCAGGTCATGCTCTCGCGCCAGCGGACGCGGCCGGTGACCTGCTCGACCAGCAGCTTGCGGATGACGTCCGGGTCGTGGACCGGGGCGGCGGTGACATTGGCGACCAGCGGCGCGCGCGGGGCGATGATGGTGGTCTTGGCGAGCGCCTCGGCCATCTCGTCGGCGGCCGGCTGCATCAGCGGGCAGTGGAACGGGGCCGAGACGTTCAGCGGAATGGCGCGCGCGCCCAGCTCCTTGGCCTTCTCGATGGCCTTGTCGACGGCCGCTTTCGAGCCCGAGATCACGACATTGCCGTTGTTGTTGTCGTTGGCCACGACGCAGACGCCGACTTCCGAGCCGCCGGCGGCGGCGGCTTCAGCCAGGGCCAAGTCGGTTTTCGGACCGATCAGCGAGGCCATAGCGCCCTCGCCCACCGGCACGGCGCGCTGCATGGCCTGGCCGCGCAGCTTCAGCAGGCGGGCGGTGTCGGCAAGGGTAATGGCCCCGGCGGCGGCCAGGGCGGAATATTCGCCCAGGCTATGGCCGGCGACGAAGGCGGCGCGATCGACGCCCACCCCGAATTCTTTTTCAAGCGTGCGGGTCACGGCCAGCGAGACGGCCATCAGGGCCGGCTGGGCGTTCTCGGTCAGGGTCAGGTCGCCTTCGGGACCTTCCTTCATCAGCGAAAACAGCTTCTGGCCCAGGGCGTCGTCGACCTCCTGGAAGACCTCACGGGCGCTGGCGAAAGCCTCGGCGAGATCGACGCCCATGCCGACCGACTGGCTGCCCTGGCCGGGAAAAATGAAGGCGATGCTCATGATGGCCCGCTCCTTCTCAAGTCAATTCAAGGCCGGGAGGGTTAGGGTAAAGCCCCTTGTCGGGCAAGTGCGAGGTCATCAAGCCGTTCTGGCTCCAACCTAGACCTTGAGCCGTCTTGCTTTCCGCGCGGCGAGGTTCAAATTGCCACCGCGCCGGCTGCGGAGCGCCGCTGGACGTTTGGAGACCTCCCCCATGAAACGCCTGATCGCCAGCCTCGGCGTCGTCGCCCTGCTCGCCGCCTCCCCCGCCATGGCCGCCCTCAAGGTCGGCGACAAGGCCCCCGACTTCACCGCCAAGGCCGCCCTGGCCGGCAAGGACTTCGACTTCAAGCTGGCCAAGGCGCTGAAGAAGGGCCCGGTGGTCCTGTACTTCTTCCCGGCCGCCTACACCGCGGGCTGCACCGCCGAAGCCCACGAGTTCGCCGAGGCCACGCCGGAGTTCGAAAAGCTGGGCGCCACGGTGATCGGCGTCACGGCCGGCAATGTCGACCGCATCAAGGACTTCTCGAAGGAACACTGCCGCGACAAGTTCGCGGTGGCCTCCGCCGACGCCGCCTTGGTCAAGAGTTACGACGTGGTGCTGTCGCAGAAGCCAGAGTGGTCGAACCGCACCTCGTACGTGATCGCGCCGAACCACAAGATCCTGCTCAGCTACACCGACGGCAACTTCGCCGGCCACGTCACCCAGACCATGGACGCGGTGAAGGCCTACAAGGCCAAGAAGTAGCCAATCTTTTCGGGTTCCGACCAGCCGCGCGGCTTGAGGGTCGCGCGCGCTGGCGCCCATGATCGGCCATGACCGATCCCGCCTCCCTCGAACTGGCCCTGCGTAGCGTCGCCATCGGCGCTTTCGCCGCCACGGGCGTATCGCTGGCCGCCAGCCGCAAGATGACGCCGACACGCTGGATCGGCGTGCTGGTGATGGTCTGCTCGATCGCTCACGCCATCGAGAGCCAGTTCTACTACTCCGAACATCGCCACTTCAGCGTCGTGACCTGGGGCCTCGGGGCCATGGCAGCGGCGATCTTCTGGCTGTTCTGCTCGGTGTTGTTCGAGGACGAGGCCAAGATCCCGGCCTGGCGCTTCGCTATCCCCGCCGGCGTGTTCGTCCAGTGGCTGGGCGGCGCCCTCCTGCCCGACATCCCCTTGCGCGCGGCGATGTGGTGGTTCTTCGCCGCCACCTCGATCGCGCTGCACGCCCACATCCTGCTGATGGCCTGGCATGGCTGGCGGATCGACCTGGTCGAGCGGCGCCGCCACCTGCGCGGCCCGATCGCCGGCGCGGCCGCCAGCTACATGTTCATCCAGACCCTGTGCGACTTCGGCTTGCGGCAGGGGCCGGTGCTGCCCAGCCTGATCCAGGCCATAGCCCTGGCGGCCCTGGGCGTCGGTTCGGCCCTGGCGCTGCTGCGCGCCGAGCCGGTGCTGGTCCAGGCCTCGCCCGCCGCCGGCGAGCCGCCAGTGGTCAAGCCCGCCGAGACCCTGGACCTCACGCCCGCCGACCGCCTGGTCCTGGCACGGCTGGACAAGGCCATGAACGAGAACGAGGTCTGGCGCGGGGAGGACCTGTCGATCGGCACGCTGGCGGCCCTGGTCGGCGCGCCCGAGCATCGCCTGCGCAAGCTGATCAACGGCACGCTGGGCCACCGCAACTTCGCCGACTACGTCAACGGCCGGCGGATCGAGGCGGCCAAGGTCGCCCTGGCCGATCCTGAGCAAGCGCTGAAGTCGGTCTCGACCATCGCCTACGAACTGGGCTTCGCCTCGCTGGGGCCGTTCAACCGCGCCTTCCGCGCCGCCACGGGCGTCACCCCGACCGCCTGGCGCCAGGACGTCACTCCAGCCCATCCGCACCTACGGCTGGTCGAAACCGGCGAAGGCCCGTCGAAAACCGACAAACGGGCCTGATTTCAAGTTCGGCGCGACGGTTGGAGGCTCGGCCGCTTGCTTGGCGAGGCCCTCTCATCGGAGCCTTCCATGCTCGACGCCCTCCTCCCCTTCGCCCGCAACTGGCTGGCTTCCATGCAGGTCGATGTCACCCGCTATGCGGTGTTCTCGGTCGGCGTCTGGCTGGTCCTGTGGGTCGTGCTGGCCATCCCGCTGGCCGGCCGCAAGATCCGCGACAGCCGCCCGGCCGCGCGCCAACTGCTGATCGAGTTCCTGACCTCGATCCGCTCGATCATGATCTTCTCGACCCTGGGCCTGCTGACCTTCGGCCTGTTCCGCGCCGGCTGGCTGCCAGGGCCGTACATCGCCAGGGGCTGGGCCCCCGTGTGGTTCTGGACCAGCCTGGTCCTGATGATCCTGGCCCACGACGCCTGGTTCTACTGGACGCACCGGCTGATCCACGACCGCCGCCTGTTCCGGCGCTTCCACCGCCGACATCACCGGTCGAACAATCCCTCGCCGTTCACCGCCTACAGCTTCGATCTGGGCGAGGCATTCATCAACGGCGTGTTCGTGCCGCTGTGGATGATCCTTGTGCCGACCCAGTGGCCGGTGGTGGGGCTGTTCATGCTGCACCAGATCGTCCGCAACACGATCGGCCATTCGGGCTACGAGCTCTTCCCCGCCCGCAAGGACGGCCGGCCGCTGATCCCGCTGCTGACGACCGTGACCCACCACGACCTGCACCACGCGCAGGCGGGCTGGAACTACGGGCTCTATTTCACCTGGTGGGACAAGCTGATGGGCACCGAGCACCCGGACTATCTGAAGCGCTTCGCAGAGGTCACGGCCCGCAAGGACCGCAAGCTGGAGGCTACCAGCCGACCTTCACCAGCTTGATCATGGCGCGGGCGTCCTGCAGCCGCCAGCTTTCGCGCTGATTGCTGACGCCGCGCACGCTGACGGTGAACTCGGCGGGGATGTCGAACGGCCGGGTCAGGCTGAGATCGACGCCCTCGTCGCCCGTCGAGCCGCCGCCAAAGGCGATCGAACCCACGGGCCGGCCATCCAGGGTCAGGGACGAGCGGATATTGGCGCGGGCGATCGGGATCTTGCCCGGCACGGCGATGGCCTGGCTGGCGTCCATGTCCATCGAGACGCGCACATAGTTGGCGCGTGGCAGCAGGCCGAAGCCGAAGGCCTTGGACATCGACGAGCGCACCTTGGCCTCGTTCTCGTTCCACGAGGCGCCGACGGCCATCGACCGGTCGCCCGCGCGGTCGGCGTCGGGCTTCTTCGACAGGTTCAGGTCGAGGTCGTAGGTCGGGTTCTCGATCATGCCCGACGAGCGCAGCGTCAGGGCGACCTTCTCGGTGTCGGAGGAGAGGTCCAGCGGCAGGGCCGCCGAATAGCCGGTGAAGCGGCCCTCATAGGCCGAGACCGAGGTGACCGGCTTCTGGATGATCTCGGCGCGCGCGACGCTGCTCAGCGCCACGGCCGACAGGATCACACAGGAGATGGCGACGCCCCGGTTCATCAAGGCTTTCCCTAGCACAGATGACGTGACCGACAAGCCGAGCAAGTCTATTTTCCGAGCGAATCCAGCCCTTCGAGCTTTTTGGTGAGCTTCGCGATCATGTCGGCCTGCATCTTGGGCGTGACATCCGCCATGACCTTGGCGGCGGCCGGTCCCAGCAACGGCATCTTGCGCAACACGCGCTGCCCCATCGGACTTTCATAGAAGTCCACCAGGGCCTGGAGCTCATCCTCGGAATAGACTTCGGCATAGGCGGGGACGAGCTTTTCCATGATCTCGCCCATGAAGCCACCCGCGAAGATCTCATCCATCGTCTCGCCCAGAGCGCCGCTGAGCTGGGTCTTCTGCTGATCGCTGAGGGTCTTGCTCTGGGCGACGGTGAGATCGACCTGCTGGCGCAACATGGTCCGCAGCATGGGGACCATGTTCTCCTCGACGTGCATGGCCACGACCATGCGGCGCGTCAGGGCCAAGGCCTTGGCCGAGGGTTCGGCCGACGCGACGGCCGGCGCGGCCAGGACGCAGGTCAGCGCCAGGATGGTCAGGAACTTCCGCATCACGCCTTCCCCAGATGGACAGAGCCCAGCTCTAAAGGCGCTCAACCTTGAGCGGCAAGCCCAAAGCTTCCTTGCCTTTCGGCCCCGTCTTCTGTAAGAGCGCGCGTTCTCACGGAAGGCGGTCTTGCACGCACCCATCCGGGACCGGGGATTTCCCCGCTCGGTGTGCAGGAACCATCGTGGACGTCGGACTTCCGCCGACGACCGCGCCGCCTTCCACAGCGGAAGAAGGAAAACATGGCGTTCTACGAACACGTGGTCATCGCGCGGCAGGATATCTCGCCGCAACAGGCCGAAGCTCTGAACGAGCAACTGAAGACCCTCATCGAAGAGAATGGCGGCCACATCGCCAAGATCGAGTACTGGGGCCTTCGCAACCTCACCTACCGCATCAAGAAGAACCGCAAGGGCCACTATTCCCTGCTCGCGATCGACGCCCCGGCGCCGGCCGTGAAGGAAATGGAGCGCCAGCTGCTGATCAATGAAGACGTTCTGCGCTTCATGACGATCCGCGTCGAAGAGCTGGACCTGGAACTGTCGCCGGTTCTGGCCCGTCGTGATCGTCCTGATCGCGCCGAGCGCCCGCGCGAAGACTTCGCGCCGCAAGCGCAAGCCCAAGCGTAAGGGAGAAAGAGATCATGACCGATACGACTGCTCCCGAAGCCGGCGCTCCGGCCGCCGCCGCTGGCGGCGCTCGCCGCCCGTTCTTCCGTCGCCGCAAGGTGTGCCCGTTCTCGGGCGCCAACGCGCCGAAGATCGACTACAAGGACGTGAAGCTGCTGCAGCGTTACGTCTCGGAACGCGGCAAGATCGTCCCGTCGCGCATCACCGCGGTGTCGGCCAAGAAGCAACGCGAACTGGCCAAGGCCATCAAGCGCGCCCGCTTCCTGGCTCTGCTCCCCTACGTCGTGAAGTAAGGGAGACACCACGATGAAAGTCATTCTGCTCGAACGCGTTGAAGGCACCGGCGTCCTGGGCGACGTGGTCACCGTGAAGGACGGCTTCGCCCGTAACTTCCTGCTGCCGCGCCACAAGGCTCTCCGCGCCACCAAGGCCAACGAAGCCACCTTCGAGGCGCAACGCGCCGAGATCGAGGCCCGCAACGTCCGCAACCGCGAATCGGCCGCTTCGAACGGCGAGTCGCTGGACGGCACGCAGTACGTGATGATCCGTCAGGCTGGCGAAAGCGGCCAGCTGTACGGTTCGGTCGCTGGCCGTGACGTCGCCGACGCCATCAAGGCCGAAGGCGGCAAGGTCGACCGCTCGATGGTCGTGCTGGACAAGCCGATCAAGACGCTGGGCGTCCACGAAGTGAAGGTGAAGCTGCACGCTGAAGTGACCGTCACGGTCACGCTCAACATCGCGCGCAGCCAGGACGAAGCCGATCGCCAAGCGCGCGGCGAAAACGTGATCAACTCGCAATTCGAGGAAGATCGCGCGGCCGAAGCCGAAGCCGCCCAAGACATGGCGGAAGGCGGCGCCGGCTCGTTCGAAGGCGACCACTACGAAGCCTAATTCCAATCCCGTCAGGGTTTGTAGGTTTTCAAGAGAACGGCGCGGAGCAATCCGCGCCGTTTTTTCTGCGCCGCAGCATAGAATTGCTCCGCTTGTAGCTTTTGTGACGAGAATCCATGTTCGTCGTGGGGGCGATTGAAGACCCCTGTCTCGGGGCGAGCACGTACGTCTGAGCCCCGGCCAAAAACGGGGATTACGTATGCGCTACAAGACCTTGCTGCTGGCCGCCGCGTCGCTGACGGCCGCCACCGCCACCCTGGCCCAGGCCCAGACCGCCGCGCCCGCCGACGACAACACCAATGTCGACGAGATCGTCGTCACCGGCACTCGCACCGCCGGTCGCTCGCGTCTCGACACCCTGGCGCCCGTCGATGTCGTCACCGCCAAGACCCTGCAACAGCGCGGCAGCACCGAGCTGGCCACGGCCCTGGCCGCCACCGTCCCGTCCATCACCTTCCCGCGCCCGTCCAACACCGACGGCACCGACTCGGTCCGCCCCGCGGTGCTGCGGGGCCAAGGGCCCGACCAGACCCTGGTGCTGGTCAACGGCACGCGTCGCCACGCCACGGCGCTGGTCAATCTGAACGGCTCGGTGGGCCGCGGCTCGGCCGCCGTCGACCTGAACGCCATCCCGTCCGTCGCCCTGGATCGCATCGAAGTGCTGCGTGACGGCGCCGCGGCCCAGTACGGCTCGGACGCCATCGCTGGCGTCATCAACCTGCGCCTGCGCGAAGCCGACCACGGCGGCGGCGTCACGGTCACGGCCGGCAAGTACATCACCAGCTTCGACGGCCTGCAGACCGGCCAGAAGCAGAAGCGCCGCGACGGCACGACCAAGACCGTGGCCGGCTGGCAGGGCCTGAAGCTCGGCTCGGACGGCTTCCTGACGCTGTCGGCCGAGTATGTGGATCGCGGCTTCACCAACCGCAGCGACACCGACACCCGCGTCACCCCGCAGCGCGTGACCTCGCGCTTTGGCGATCCCGAGGTCGAGCAGGTCAGCTTCTACGCCAACGCCGGCAAGCCGATCGGCGACAACTGGCAGCTCTATGGCTGGTACGGCTATCAGCAGCGCGACAGCGAGGCCTCGGCCACCTACCGCCTGCCCACCGATGCCAGCCAGACCATCACCAGCGTCTATCCGAACGGCTACCTGCCGCTGATCACCACCAACACCGAGGACGTCACCGCCGCTATTGGCCTGCGCGGCGACCTGGCCGGCTGGAAGATCGACACCAACCTGGTCTACGGCAAGAACGACCTCGACTTCGGGGTCAAGAACACCCTCAACCCGTCGTACGGCCCGACCTCGCCGACCCAGTTCCAGGCCGGCGGCCTGACCTATGACCAGGTGGTGTTCGGCCTCGACGCCAGCCAGGAGTTCGACGTCGGCCTGGCCGGTCCCCTGAACGTGGCCTTCGGCCTGGAAGCCCGCCGCGAGACCTATAAGATCAACGCCGGCGAAGTGGCCTCGTACGCTCGCGGTACGGTCTCCCCGACCCTGTCGTTCGGCTCGCGCGGCTTCACCGGCTTCACGCCCAGCAACGTCGTGGACGTCGATCGCAACGCCGTCGGCGCCTATCTGGACCTGGAAGGCAAGCTGACCGAGAAGCTGACCGCCTCGGCCGCCGTCCGTCACGAGCACTATTCGGACTTCGGCAACAACACGAGCTGGAAGCTGTCGGGCCGCTACGACTTCACCGACGCCTTCGCCCTGCGCGGCGCGGTCTCGACCGGCTTCCGCGCGCCGAGCCTGCAGCAGCAGTACTTCACCTCGACCTCGATCCTGTACATCAACCAGCTGGTCGGCGGCGTGACCACGGCCGTGCCGTTCGAGACCGGCACCTATCCGTCGGTCAGCGTCGTCGGCAAGGCCCTGGGCGGCAAGCCGCTGGAGCCTGAAAAGTCCAAGAACTTCTCGCTAGGCGCGGTCTACCACAAGGGTCCGTTCGAGCTGACGGTCGACGCCTATCAGATCAATGTCGACAACCGCATCGTCCTCAGCGAGACCCTGACCGGCAGCGCCACGGCGGCGGCGGGCACCAACGCCCGGGTGATCTTCGACCTGCTGTCGCCCGCGGGCGCCTCGGCCGGCCGCTTCTTCACCAACGGCGTCGACACCAAGACCAAGGGCGTCGACATCGTGGCCCGCTACCGCATCCTCGACGACCAGGCCGGCACGTTCGACCTGACGGCGGCCGCCAACGTCAACGACTTCAAGGTCAACCGCACGCCGTCCACCACGGTGCTGCCGACCCCGACCACGCTGTTCGGCCGCCAGGCCGTGCTGCGCTTCGAGGAAGGCACGCCGCGCAACAAGGTCTCGCTGCAAGGCGACTGGAGCAAGGGTCCGTGGGGCGCCACCCTGCGCACGACGCTCTATGGCAATGTCCTGTCGCCCGGCACCGCCGCCGACGGCAGCGGCGACTGGCACACGGGCTCGCAAGGCATCGTCGACCTGGAAGCCCGCTACCGCTTCGGCGACCACACCACGGTGTCGGTCGGCGCGGACAACCTGTTCGACCAGTATCCCGACCAGGTGCCGCCGAACCTTAACACCAGCGGCGGCAACCCGTTCTCCAGCTTCTCGCCGTTCGGCTTCAACGGCCGCTTCCTCTACGGTCGCCTGGCGATCAACTGGTAAGCGCCAAAACCGCGCAAACGTTTGGGCCCGGAGAGCGATCTCCGGGCCTTTTCCGTTGGCGAAAAGTGCAATTGCACAGGCCGCGCACAAGCGTCCGCTTCTGACGTGCGGCCGTCAGAATATACACAGAACATCCCCGTTCATCTGGAGCCGCGCGGCCATCTGACCCGAGCGTCCGAAACCCTGTCGCGTTAAGATCCGCCGATGTCCCTCGTACCCGCGCTCGACCTCGTTCTCCCCGGTCTTCCCGAGCCCACGATCAACGTGGCGCCCCACAACATGGAAGCCGAGCAAGCCCTGCTGGGCATCCTGCTCTACGACAACGCCGCGTACGAACGCCTGACCGACAGCCTGCAGTCGCGCTGCTTCTACGAGCCCCTGCACCAGCGCCTGTTCCAGGCGATCGAGACCCACGTCCGCAAGGGCCAGCTGGCCGAGCCGATCCTGCTGGCCGACGAGTTCAAGGCCGATGTCGCCTTCGCCGAACTGGGCGGCCTGCGCTACCTGGCCGACCTGGTCGACCGCGCCCCGCCGGCGGCCAATGCCGGCGACTATGCCCGGGTGATCTTCGACCTGTCGCTGCGTCGCGAGCTGATCCGCATCGGCGGCGACATCGCCACCGCGGCCCACGGCGGCGTCGACAAGAACGACGAGAAGAAGACCGCCCGCGACCAGATCGAGTCGGCCGAACAGCAGCTCTACAGCCTGGCCGAAAGCGGCACGGCCTCGTCGGGCTTCGTGTCGTTCGGCGACGCCCTGCGCGGCGCCGTCGAGATGACCGCCGAGGCCTACAGCCGCGAAGGCGGCATGTCGGGCGTCTCGACCGACCTGATGGACCTCGACCAGAAGATCGGTGGTCTGCACCCGTCCGACTTGATCGTCCTGGCCGGCCGTCCGTCGATGGGCAAGACCGCGCTGGCGACCAACATCGCGTTCAACATCGCCAAGAAATACGCCTACGAGATCCAGCCCGACGGCACCAAGAAGACCGTTCAGGGCGGCGTCGTGGCCTTCTACTCGCTGGAAATGAGCGCCGAGCAGCTGGCCCTGCGTATGCTGGCCGACGCCTCCGGCGTGTCCGGTGACAAGCTGCGTAAGGGCGAGATCGACGCCTCGGAGTTCGGCCGGGTCCGCGACGCGGCCATGGAGCTGCAGGAAGCGCCGCTGTTCATCGACGCCACCGGTGGTATCTCCATCGCCAAGCTGACCGCCCGCGCCCGTCGCCTCAAGCGTCAGATGGGCCTGGACTTGGTCGTGGTCGACTACCTGCAGCTGGTCACCGGCTCGGACCTGTCGTCCAACGCCAGCCGCGTGCAGGAAGTCTCGCAGATCACCATGGGTCTGAAGGCCCTGGCCAAGGAGCTGGCCTGCCCGGTCATCGCGCTCTCGCAGCTCTCGCGTCAGGTCGAACAGCGCGACGACAAACGGCCCCAGCTTTCCGACCTTCGGGAATCGGGCTCGATCGAACAGGACGCCGACATGGTGTGGTTCGTGTATCGCGAGGCCTACTACGTCGGCCGCGCCGAGCCGCGCGAAGGCACGCCCGAGCACCTGACCTGGCAGGAAGAGATGGATCGCCTGCACGGCCTGGCCGAGGTGATCATCGCCAAGCAACGCCACGGCCCCATCGGCACCGTGCGCCTGTCGTTCAACAGCGACACCACCAAGTTCGGCAACCTGGCCCGCGACCACTACTTCGCCCAGGCGCGGAACATTCCGTCGGACGAGTAGTCCCTCCCTCCGATCTCCCCGGCGAACGCCGGGGCCCAGATCGAACCCACCAGCCCTTCGGAAGCTGACCAGGCAGAAGGCGAACCCGCCCAAACCGCTCCGGATGTATCTGGGCCCCGGCGTTCGCCGGGGAAAACGGTGTTTGGGTGTTTGACTAAGGCGTACGGCTCAAGCCACCGTCCCCGCCTCGCCCCCTCCCTAGCCGACGAGTCACATGGACTTCAGCCCCCTGCCCACTTCCAGCCTGGTCGGCGCCTTCCTGCTGGCGTTCCCGGCGCTGTTCTCGATCGTCAATCCGGTCGGGGCGTCGCTGATCTTCGACCAGGCCATGGGCGGTCGCGCGCGGTCCGAGCGGCTGCGGCTGGCGCGGCTGATCGGGTTCTACGCCTTCCTGGTGCTGCTCGGCTCGCTGCTGTTGGGCGGCTATATCCTCAACTTCTTCGGCGTCAGCCTGGGCGCCTTGCGGGTGGCCGGCGGCCTGGTGGTGGCGATCCGCGCCTGGGGCCTGCTGATGGACCCGCAGGAGCACGAGGACCGCAAGACCAGCCAGACCGAACCGGCCCAGAGCCATGAAGACGTGGCCTTCTTCCCGCTGACCATGCCATTCACGACCGGCCCCGGCTCGATCTCGGTGGCCATCGCCCTCTCCTCCCAGCGTCCGACCGAAGGCGACGCCGTCGCGCCGTTCTTCATCGGCGCCAGCCTGGCCGCGGCCGCCGTGGCGATCCTGGTCTGGCTGCTCTACAGCGCCTCGGGCACGGTCATGCGTCTGCTGGGTCAGGGCGGAGCGCGAGTGCTGTCGCGGCTGGTGGCGTTCCTGTTGCTGTGCATCGGCGTGCAGATCATCGCCTCGGGCGCCGAGAACCTGGTGGCGCGGTTCCTGGCCGTGCATCACGGTTGAACCGCCTGCCCGCCTCGGCTACGCCCCACCCGTGACCGACACCCGCATCACCATCGACCTCGACGCCCTGGCCGCCAACCACGCGGCCCTGCGCGCGCGCGCCGGCGGGGTCGAGGTGGCGCCGGCGGTCAAGGCCGACGGCTATGGCCTGGGCGCGGCCCCGGTCGCCGACCGCCTGTGGGCCGAGGGCGCGCGCACCTTCTATGTCGCCCGTTTGGCCGAGGGCGTCGCCCTGCGCGAGGCGCTAGGCGACCGCGAGGCGACCATCCACGTCCTGGACGGCGCCACGCCCGGCTCGGGCGACACGCTGGAAGGCGCGAAGCTGACGCCCGTGCTCAATAGCCTGCCCCAGGTCGAGGCCTGGAACGCCCAGGCCCGCGCGGGCCGGCTGAAGGCCGCCCTGCACGTCGACACCGGCATGAACCGCCTGGGCCTGCGCCCCGAAGAGCTGAAGGTGCTGGTCGGCGCGTTCGACCGCCTCAAGCGTCTCGACATCGAACTCGTCGTCAGCCACCTGGCCTGCGCCGACGAGCCCGCCCATCCGCTGAACGCGAGCCAGCTGGAACGCTTCCAGGAGGCCGTCACCCTATTGCCGAACGCCCGGCGCAGCCTGGCCAATTCGGCGGGCATTTTCCTGGGTGACGCCTACCGCTTCGACCAGGCCCGCCCGGGGATCAGCCTCTATGGCGGCGGACCCGAGGGCCGGCCGCATCCGGAGATCCGCGCCGTCGCCACGGTCGAAGCCCCGATCCTGCAGGTCCGCGTCGTGCCCCGCGGCGAGAGCATCGGCTACGGCGCCGGCTGGACGGCGACCGAGACCACCCGCGTGGCCATCATCGCGGCCGGCTATGCCGACGGCGTCCCGCGCGCCGCCTATCCGCGCGGCGCGGTGTGGTTCGACGGCGCCCTGCGGCCGATGCTGGGCCGCGTCTCCATGGACCTGATCGCCGTCGACATCACCGATTGCGACGCCGCCCGCCCCGGCGCGATGGTCGAACTGTTCGGTCCCAACCTGCCGATCGACGACGCGGCGCAGGCCGCCGGCACCTCGGCCTACGAGCGGCTGACGCGATTGACGCTCCGCGCGACGCGCCGCTATGTGGGGTCGCGGGGCGGCTAGGGTTCAGCCTGCGCTAGAGTATCGCCCGGGGGCGCGTCGATGTCGGAACTGTACCAGGAAGCCAAGCGGGCGCTGCTGACCGCCGCCCGCCAGGAAGCCGGCTGGCGCTGGGTCGCCCTGGCCGTCGTGGTCGCCGCCATCGGCCTCTTCCATCACCTGATCGGCTTCAAGCTGGTCGGCGCCCATGCCGACTTCTGGCGCGCGCCGCACAACGACATGGCCACCATGCTGGCCGGCCAGGAGGCGGTGTTCCGCCATGCCTGGCGCTTCCCGCTGGTCGCCACCGACAAGCTGCTGTCCCCGACCCTGCTCTCGACCATCTACACCGACAGCATCCCGTGGCTGACGATCGTGCTGAAGGCCACGGGCCTGTGGCATGCCTTGAACGGCCTGGGCCTGTTCTTCCTGATCTCCTACGCCCTGCAACCGCTGGCGATGATCACCCTGCTGCGAGCCCTGGACGTGCGCCAGGTGGCGCTGCTGGCCCTGGGCGGCCTGCTGGCCCTGCTGATGCCGGCTTTCCTGATGCGCCATGGCCACGTGGCCCTCAGCGGCCACTGGCTGCCGATCTTCGCCCTGGCCGCCGCTGTCGACAGCATCCGCAACGGCCTGACCCTGCGTCGCGCCGGCGTCTTCGCGGGCCTGGCGGCCCTGGCCATGGGCGTCCACGCCTATCACCTGCCGCCGGTCGGCTTCTGCTTCGCCGCCGCCATGGCCGCCGAGATCGCCCAGAAGCGCCCGAAGGCCTGGATCATCTGCGCCAAGGCCAGCGCATTGGTGCTGGGCGGCATGGTCCTGACCGCCGTCCTGCTGGGCTATGGCATCGGCCAGGGCGCCGACGGCGGCAAGAGCGGGACCATCGGCTACTACTCGATGAACATCCTGGGTCCGATCCTGCCGCAGGGCTCGGCGCTGTTCGGCCAGACCTTCGAGGGCGGCTGGTTCAAGCAGACCTTGGACCCCAACGGCGGCCAGTGGTTCGAGGGCTACAACTACCTGGGCGCCGGCGTGATCCTCACCATCGTCGCCGGGATCTTCCTGTCGGTACGCCACGGCTGGCTCCCGAGCCCGGTGCGCGACTGGAGCCGTCGCTGGCTGCCGCTGACCCTGGCCATGGTCGCGCTGACCGTTTGGGCTATCGGTCCCAACCCGTACCTGGCCCAGCGCCTGCTGTTCACCGGTCCGAAGCTGTCGGGCGTGTTCGAGTGGCTGAGCCTGTTCCGCGCCCATGGCCGCCTGTTCTGGGCTCCTGCCTATCTGCTGACCGCCGTGTCGATCGTGCAGATCGGCCGCCATGCCCGTCCGATCACTCTGCTGGCTATCGCCGCCCTGGCCGTCGGCCTGCAATGGGGCGACAGCCACGAGATGCGCGCCGGCGTGCGCCACACCTTCAGCGAAAGCGCGCCGTCCTATCACCCGGTCGACCTTGAGAAGGCGACCGTGCTCCACAACCGTCCCTGGGTGTTCGCGCCGATCTATTTCTGCGCCAGCAACACCATCGACCAGATGGAGATCTCGCAGCTGACCCTGGCGGCCGTCCGCACCGGCGGCTCGTCGAACGGCGCCTCGACCGCGCGTGGCCAGGGCGGCGACTGCAAGACGCCGCAGGACGCCTTCAAGGTCGCCGCGCCGGGCGACAACCGCATCACCGTGGTCATGGAAGAGAGCGCCGGCGCCGACTATGGCCGCTTCACCCAGCGCATCGACTGCCACCGCTTCCTGCGCGGCCTGATCTGCGGCCAGGGCCTGAACAAGGTGCCGGGCCTGACCGAGATCGCGCCCTATGTGCCGAACGGCGGGCGCGTGCTGACCCAGGTCAATTTCGACCAGGGCGTCAGTCCGCCGGAACTGGTCTCGGGCTGGTCGCCCGCCGATCCGAAGGGCATCTGGTCCAACGGCCCCCGCTCGACGATGACCATCAACGTCCCGGGCATGGCCGCCGGTGCGCCGCTGGTCGTCGAGCTGCACGCCATGAGCTTCAACAAGCCGCCCGAGGTCATGCAGAAGATCGAGGTGACCGTGAAGGGTCGCAAGCTGGTGACCTGGAACGTCGAGAAGGCCAACTGGCGGCCCTATCGCGTCAGCATCCCGGCCGATCTGGTCAAGCCGGGCGAGCCCCTGAGCCTGGAATACACGATCGGCGCCCCGATGCCCTCGACCCCGGAAGACCCGCGTCGGATCGGCCTGGGCGTCGAAAAGGTGATCATCAGCCAGTAGCCAGCGCTCGGAGCCGCGCGGCGTTGACGGTCTCGACAGCGGCCTTCAGCACCGCCGCGCTGCCCGCCGCGCCTTCGGCCGTGATGCTGTAGCGATCGGCGGCGACCACGGCGTAGCGGCCCGACTTGGCCGCGTCGTCCCACTGTTCGGTGACCGTGCGGCCGGCGGCTGTCGTCACGCTCTCGTAGCCTGTGGCCGTGCGACGGGTGGTCTGGGAGCCGCGCGCGTCGTCACTGGCCCCGACCGAGCCGATCGCGCCCAGATCGACGACCTCCAGCGTGAAGGCCGAGCCCTCCTTGATGTAGCGGGCGCTGACCTTGGTCATGCCGGGCTCGGTCCCCGGCTGGCTCGTGACATTGGCGCGGGAAAAGCCGCCGACGGTGGCGGGTAGCAAGGCCGGCAGGCTGGCCGGGGCCAGTGGCCGCGTCCCCTTCACCGCCGCCGTCTCGGCGCGGGCGGACTCCTTCTGGAGCTGGCCGACCGTGACCTCGCCTCCATTGACCTCGACGCGCGCGGAGGCGTCCGGGTCCTTCGGCTGGGAACGACCGCAGGCCGTCAAAGCCGCCGTCGCCAGGATCGCCGCGCACAGGGCCTTGTTTCGCATCGTCCCGCTCCTCATCTGACTGGACCCTAACGCATCGGCCCACAGCTTGGCTGCGTCCGGCTTTGGCGCAGGGGCTCGCCACCCTGTAGTCTCCCGCTATCCGAGAATCAGGAGCCCCCATGGCCCGCGACGGCGCCGTCTATGCCTGCCAGTCCTGTGGCGCGGTCCAGACCAAGTGGTCCGGACAATGCCCCGCCTGCCAGAGCTGGAACACCCTGGCCGAAGAGGTCGGGGCAAGGCCCCCTGGCGCCCTGTCCTCGACCAAGGCCTCCCGCGTGCGCGGCCTGCAGTTCACCGGCCTGGAGAGCGACACGCCCCCGCCCCCGCGCATCCTGACCGGTGTCGATGAGTTCGACCGCGTCTGCGGCGGCGGCGTGGTCCCCGGTTCCGCCATCCTGATCGGCGGCGACCCGGGCGTCGGCAAGTCCACCCTGCTGCTGCAGGTCTGCGCCAGCGCCGCCCTGCGCGGCGTCTCGTGCGCCTATATCTCGGGCGAAGAGGCCGTCGAGCAGATCCGCGGCCGCGCCGACCGGATGGGCCTGGCGAAAGCCAATGTCAGCCTGGCCGCCGAGACCTCGCTGCGGGACATCCTGGACGGGCTGAAGCGCGACAACTTCGACCTCGTCGTCATCGACTCCATCCAGACGATGTGGAGCGACGCCCACGAGGCCGGGCCCGGCACGGTCACCCAGGTCCGCGCCTGCGCCACCGAACTGGTGCGCCTGGCCAAGAAGAAGGGCGTGGCGATCCTGCTGGTCGGCCACGTCACCAAGGACGGCCAGATCGCCGGCCCGCGCGTGGTCGAGCACCTGGTCGACGCGGTCCTGGCCTTCGAAGGCGAGCGCGGCTACCCGTTCCGCATCCTGCGCGGAGCCAAGAACCGCTTCGGGGCCACCGACGAGATCGGCGTCTTCGAGATGGGCGATATCGGCCTGCGCGAGGTCAAGAACCCCTCGGCCCTGTTCCTCAACGAAGGCGGCGAGCGCTCGGCCGGCGCGGCTGTGTTCGCCGGCATCGAGGGCAGCCGGCCTGTCCTGGTGGAATTCCAGGCCCTGGTCGCGCCCTCAGCGTACGGAACGCCGCGCCGGGCCGTGGTCGGATGGGACTCCGGGCGTCTCGCCATGGTGCTGGCGATCCTGGAATCCCGATGCGGCCTTGGTTTTGGCGACAAGGACGTCTATCTGAACGTCGCTGGCGGCATCCGGATCACGGAACCGGCGGCGGATCTCGCGGCGGCGGCGGCCCTGGCCTCCTCCGCCCTGGACGTCGCCCTGCCCCAGGACTGCGTCGTGTTCGGCGAGCTCAGCCTGTCGGGTGAAGTACGGCCCGTCAGCCGGATGGAGACGCGTTTGAAGGAAGCCGCGAAACTGGGATTTGGCCGGGCGCTTGGACCGCTCTCCGGCCTTCCTGAGGGCGGCGGAGCCTTGCCGGTCGCGGGGGTCGCCCGCGTGGCCGACGCCGTCCGTCGCATCGGCGACGAGATCTGGAGCAGCTTGACGTGACGCCGTTCGACATCATCGCCGGGCTGCTACTGCTGGTTTCGGGCGTCACCGGCTGGGTGCGCGGCGCCTCGCGCGAGCTGACCTCGGCGCTGTCGTTCATCTTCGCCGCCGCCATCGCCCTGTTCGGCCTGCGCATTTCGGGCCCGATCTTCCGCAGCCTCATGGACCCGGACTGGGCCGCCACGGCCGCGGCGATCCTGGTGGTGTTCGTCGTCTTCTTCCTGATCTTCCGCCTGATCGGCGGCCAGCTGACCGCCGGCCTGCACGAGACCTCGGCCGGGACGCTGGACCGCGCGGTCGGCGCCATCTTCGGCCTGATCCGGTCCGTGGTGATCCTGGGGGTCTTCAACCTGCTGCTGCACCTGGCGACGCCGCCGGACCGCATGCCGCACTGGGTGCAGGACTCGATGTTCTACCCCTTGTCCGAGGCGAGCGGCACGGTGCTCAAGGTCTTCGCCCCGAAGGGCAAGGCCCTGGCCGGCAAGCTGGCCCCCGCGATCAAGGAAGCCGTCCACGAGGGCGGCGACAATACGTCCGGCGAGAAGTCGTCGGATAAAGGCTATGATGATGACCAGCGTCGCAAGCTCGACGACCTGGTGGAGAAATCGCGATGACCTTCCTGGGCCAGTCGACCGACCGGTATTCCTCCCAGCCCGTGCGTGACCCCGAGGACGACACCCTGCGCCTGGAGTGCGGCGTGTTCGGCGTGTTCGGCGTCCGTGACGCGGCGGCCATCGCGGCGCTGGGCCTGCACGCCCTGCAGCATCGCGGCCAGGAAGCCTGCGGCATCGCCGCCTTCGACGGCGCCCGCTTCCACACCGAACGCCACATGGGCCATGTCGGCGACGCCTTCACCGGCTCGGACCTGGTGCAGCGCCTGCCCGGCAACATGGCTATCGGCCACACGCGCTATTCCACGGCCGGCGGCGCGGGCATCCGCAACGTCCAGCCGATGTTCGCCGATCTGGAGACCGGCGGCGTGGCCATCGCCCACAACGGCAACCTGACCAACTTCCTGACCCTGCGCGAGCGCCTGGTGCAGGAAGGCGCGATCTTCCAGTCGACCTCGGACTCGGAAGTGATCCTTCACCTGATCGCCCGCTCGCGGAAGGCCAAGATCGTCGACCGCTTCGTCGACGCCGTCGGCCAGATCGAGGGCGGCTACGCCCTGGTGGCGATCACCAACAAGAAGATGATCGGCCTGCGCGACCCGCTGGGCATCCGCCCGCTGGTGCTGGGCGACCTGGACGGCAAGCCGGTCCTGGCCTCGGAAACCTGCGCGCTGGACATGATCGGCGCCCGCTTCGTGCGCGACATCGAGCACGGCGAGATGGTGGTGATCGAAGAGACCGGCATCACCTCGACCAAGCCGTTCCAGACCCAGGCCGCGCGCCCCTGCGTGTTCGAATATGTCTATTTCGCCCGCCCCGACAGCGTCGTGAACGGCCGCTCGGTCTACGGCGTGCGCAAGCGCATGGGCCGCAACCTGGCCAAGGAAACCGGCATCGAGGCCGACGTCGTGGTGCCGGTGCCCGACTCGGGCGTGCCGGCGGCCCTGGGCTTCGCCCAGGAGAGCGGCATCCCGTTCGAGATGGGCATCATCCGCAACCACTATGTGGGCCGCACCTTCATCCAGCCGACCCAGGGCGTTCGCGAGCTGGGCGTGCGCATGAAGCACAGCCCCAACCGCGCCATCCTGGCCGGCAAGCGCGTGGTGCTGATCGACGACTCGATCGTGCGCGGCACCACCTCGCTGAAGATCGTCCGCATGGTCCGCGAGGCCGGCGCCAAGGAGGTCCATCTCCGCTCGGCCAGCCCGCCGATCAAGTGGCCCGACTTCTACGGCATCGACATGCCCGAGCGCGAACAGCTGCTGGCGGCCAACAAGTCGCTGGAAGAGATGGCCAAGTTCCTGGAAGTCGACTCGCTCGGCTTCCTGTCGGTCGAGGGCCTCTACGATGCCCTGGAAGCCGGTCCGCGCGACCCGGCCGCCCCGCAGTTCACCGACCACTACTTCACCGGCGACTATCCGACCCGCCTGACGGACCGTGAAATCGCCGAGGGCCGTAACGAGACCAACGACAAGCAGCTCTCGCTACTCAGCGCCTAACACCTTCTGACGATTTGCAATTTGCGCTTATCCCCGATAGCGCACGAAGCGACGGCGTTCCTCTGGAGCGCCGTCGTTTTCACGATCGCGCGGTGACATGTCGATTTCCAATATCCTGGCCAAGCTGAAGCTCGAGCCCTACGTCCTGGCGCTGTTCGGCATGGTCGTGCTGGCCTCGATCCTGCCGGTGCGGGGCGAGGCCGCGCACGGCCTGAACATCGTCGTCAAGCTGGCCATCGCCCTGCTGTTCTTCCTGCATGGGGCCAAGCTGTCGCGCGAGAGCGTGGTGGCCGGCGCGACGCACTGGCGGCTGCACATGCTGATCCTGGCCTTCACCTTCGTGATGTTTCCGATCCTGGGCCTGCTGACCAGCAAGCTGGGCGTTCTGCCGCCGACCCTGGCGGCGGGGATCCTGTTCCTGTGCTGCCTGCCCTCGACCGTGCAGTCGTCGATCGCCTTCACCTCGATCGCGCGCGGCAATGTCGCCGCCGCCGTCGTGGCGGCCAGCGCCTCCAACCTCTTCGGCATCTTCATCACGCCCGTGCTGGTCGGCCTGCTGATGCACACGCAGGGCGGCGCCGCGGGCGGCTGGAAGTCGGTGCAGGACATCGTCGTCCAGCTGCTCCTGCCGTTCATCGCCGGCCAGCTGGCCCGGCCGCTGGTCGCCAAGTGGATCGAGAAGAACAAGCAGCTGATCGGCTATGTCGATCGCGGCTCGATCCTGCTGGTGGTCTACGCCGCCTTCAGCGAGGCCGTGGTCGGCGGCATCTGGCACAAGATCTCGCCGGCGCAACTGGGCGTCCTGCTGGCGGTCTGCGGCGCGCTGCTGGCCGTCGTGCTGGCCATCACCACCTACGGCGCGCGGGCCCTGGGCTTCTCGCCCGAGGACGAGAAAGCGATCACCTTCTGCGGCTCCAAGAAGAGTCTGGCGACCGGCGTGCCGATGGCCAACATCCTGTTCCCCGGCCCAACCGCCGGGATCATCGTCCTGCCGCTGATGATCTTCCACCAGATCCAGCTGATGGCCTGCTCGGTCATCGCCCAGCACTACGCCAAGAAATACGCCGAACAGGAGATGGAAGCTTAAGGGCTTCCGCTGGTTTCCGTCCGCCCTTCCCTGCTCTAGAACGCGCCCATGACTTCCGACTCCTCCCAGCCGCTGGCCGGCCGCATCGCCCTCGTCACGGGCGCCACGCGCGGCATCGGCGAAGCGGTCGCCCTGGGCCTGGCCAAGGCCGGCGCCCACGTCATCGCCGTCGGCCGCACGCAAGGCGCGCTGGAAGCCCTGGACGACGCGATCCTGCAAGCCACCGGCGAGCGCGCCACCCTGGTGCCGCTGGACCTGCGCGAGGCTGATGGCCTGGACCACCTGGGCGCGGCCATCCACCAGCGCTGGGGCAAGCTGGACATCGTGGTCGGCGCGGCCGGCCTGCTGGGTCCGCTCACCCCCGTCAGCCACCTGGAGCCCAAGGGCTGGGACATGATCCTGTCCACCAACCTGACGGCCAACTGGCGGCTGATCCGGTCGATGGACCCGCTGCTGCGCGCCTCGGACGCCGGCCGGGCCCTGTTCTTCTCCAGCAGCGTCGCCAAGACCCGCCCGGCCTTCTGGGGCGCCTATGCCGCCACCAAGGCCGCGCTGGAGGCCATCGTCGACGTCTATGCCGACGAGATGGAGAACACCCCCGTCCGCGCCCTGTGCGTCGATCCCGGCGCGATGCGCACGCGGATGCGCTCCGGCGCCTTCCCGGGTGAAGACCCCAGCACCGTTCCCGCGCCGGAGACGATCGTGCCTTTCATGATCGATCTGGTCCGCCCGGATCGCGAACCGCCGAAGGGCGTCGTGCGCTTCAAGGACCGCGGCCAGGAGTCGGCCAGCGTCGACGCCTGATATCGATTCGCAGATTGCAAACTTATTTTACAATTCCGGCCGCAAAAGTTGTTCGCTGAGGAATATCCACCCAGGATCGGCGAAATTCGAGGTCATTTTTGACCATTCGATGAACATGTTATACGATTATCGATTGTTTAACCAAGGCGGCCCGAGACAGCGTGCGTCAATTTAACGCAAGCCCTCAAGGGTCCTCATGGCGCTGTTCTCTCTCGGTCGCGATACCGGTGACACCTCGACGCGTATCGCCGACCTGGAAGCCGTGGTCACGGCCATCCAGCGGTCGCAGGCCGTCATCGAGTTCAATCTCGACGGCACGATCATCACCGCCAACGACAACTTCCTGAAGACCCTGGGCTATAGCCTGGGCGAGATCCAGGGCCGCAAGCACAGCCTGTTCGTTGACAGCGCTTACGCCGCCAGCGGCGAGTACCAGGAGTTCTGGCGTCGCCTGAACGCCGGCGAGTTCTTCGCCGATAAGTACAAGCGCATCGGCAAGGGCGGTCGCGAGGTCTGGATCCAGGCCTCCTACAACCCGATCTTCGACAAGAACGGCAAGGCGACCAAGGTCATCAAGTTCGCCACCGACATCACGGCGATGGAAGACGAGCGCCGCCAGATCGAGGCCGAGCGCAAGGCGACGCAGGACGAGCAGGACCACGTCGTCTCCGTCCTGGCCCAGAGCCTGAACCAGCTGGCGCGCGGCGACCTGACGGCGCGCGTGGACGCGCAGTTCAACGGCCGCTACGCCGTGCTGAAGCAGGACTTCAACGGCGCGGTCGACAGCCTCCGCCAGGCCATGAGCGCCATCGCCGACGCGGCCGGCGGCATGGAAGGCAGCGCCAACGAGATCGCCAGCGCCTCCAACGATCTGTCCAAGCGCACCGAACAGCAGGCCGCCAGCCTGGAAGAGACCGCCGCGGCCCTCGACCAGATCACCGCCACGGTGCGCCGCAGCGCCGACGGGGCCAAGCAGGCCTCGGCCGCCGCCTCGGCCGCCAGCACCGACGCCGACCGCTCGGGCGAGGTCGTCCGCGAGGCGGTGGCCGCCATGGGTGAGATCGAGAAGTCCTCGGGCCAGATCACCCAGATCATCGGCGTCATCGACGAGATCGCCTTCCAGACCAACCTGCTGGCGCTCAACGCCGGCGTGGAAGCGGCGCGCGCCGGTGAAGCCGGTCGTGGCTTCGCCGTCGTCGCCCAGGAAGTCCGGGCCCTGGCCCAGCGCTCGGCCGACGCCGCCAAGGAGATCAAGACCCTGATCGCCAGCAGCACGTCCCAGGTCGAACGCGGCGTGAGGCTGGTCGGCGAGACCGGACAGGCCCTCAGCGGCATCGTCGGCAAGGTCGGCGAGATCAACGGCCTGATCCGCGAGATCGCCGTGTCCTCGCAGGAACAGGCCACGGGCCTGAACGGCGTCAACGCCGCGGTGAACCAGATGGACCAGGTCACCCAGCAGAACGCCGCCATGGTCGAGGAAGCCAACGCCGCCTCGGCTTCGCTGCGCGGCGAAGCCCAGGACCTGGCCCAGCTGGTCTCGCGCTTCGAGACCGGCGCGCCGGTGCGCACCCGTGCGCAGGCCCCGACGCCGAGCCACCGCCCCGCCCCTCGCGCCAAGGCCTATGCCCGCCCGGGCTCGGCCGCGCCGGCGACGAACTGGGAAGAGTTCTAGGGCGTAGCTGCTGCCGCGCCCCGCAACTGGCGCAGCAGCAGGTTCGCCGTGGCCGTTGCCGAGCCGTCACCGGTGAGCGCGACGGCTGCCACGGCCCTGTCCCGGACCGAATAGGCCACGACCGCGCTTGCGCCCGGCGTGCCACCCAGATGGCCCAGCCACAGGCTCTTGCTGCCGTCGGCCTCCGGGACCTCCACGACCATCGCGCCCAGGCCGTAGAAGCTGCCGGCGTCGAACATGGGATAGAGCCGGCCAAACATCGCCGCGAGCGTCTCCTGCTTCAGCAGCTTGCCGCCCAGCAGCGCCGCCCAGACCCGCGCCATGTCCTGCGCCGAGCCCACGGCCCCGCCGGCCGCTCCGGCCCAGGCGGGCTCGATCGGCGCCTCCTTGGCCGAGACCAGCTTGGCCACGTCCTCGGCCTTGTCGCCGACGCTGAGCATCCGCAGCGAGGTCAGGCCCAGCGGCTTGATGATTCGCGCCTCGACCGAGGTCTGCCAAGGCTGGCCATCGACCTTCTCGATCACCGCGCCCAGCAAGGCGTAGCCGGTGTTGGAGTAGCGCCAGCGCTCGCCGGGGCACGAGAACGCGCCGTGGCGGCCGATGATCTTCACGTCCTCGTCCAGGGTGTGGGCGCGGCGCTCGGCGCGGGCCTTGAGATCTTCGTTGGCGCTGAACAGGCCGCCGGTATGGGCCAGAAGGTCGCGAATGGTCACGACGTCGCCATTGGGCACGCCGGCGACGTACTTGCCGATCGGGTCTTCGAGCTTGAGCTTGCCGGCCTCGACCAACTGCAGGGCGACGATGGCCACCAGGCTCTTGCCTGCGCTGGCCCAGAACAGCATCGGCGGCTGGTCGCCGCTGTCGGTGCGGCTCCAGGCGCCCTTGCCGGGGATCAGGACGGCGGCGGTCATGGCTGAAGCCTGGGTCGCGCCCTTGGCCTGATTGAAGGCCGCCTCCAGCCGCGCCACGGTCTCGGCATCCAGCGCGGCCTTGGGGACCTCGGCCAACAGCGGCGGCGCGACCGGCGCATGCAGCGCCGGCCCAGCATAGGTCACCGCGCTCTTGCAGACCACGGGCTTGTAGTCGGCCGCCAGCGCGCTCGCCGGCAGCACGGCCAACACCAAGGCCAGTCCCATCCCCCGCATCGCCATTCCTCCGGTTCAGCTTCAGGAAGCTAAACGCGTATGGCGAAGTTTAGGCTCAGCGCTTCGGCTTGCCCGGACCGGTATTGCCCCGGACCGTGCGCGCGCCGGACACCGGACGCTTGGGACCCGCCGCCTTGCCGCCGGCCGACTTGGCGCCGACCTTGTAGCTGGGCGTCGTCGAGACCTTCTTCTGGACCTTGGGGCCCAGCTTCTTGACCGACTTGACGGCGGCCTTGCCGGGTTCGGCGGCCACGGCGCTCTCGACCGCCGGAGCAGCCTTGGCAGCGGCCGGAGCCTTCTTCTTGACCGGCTTGGCCAGGCGCGGATCGGGCAGGCCCGCCTCGATCGCGGCCTTGGCGGCGGCTTCGTCGGCGATGCGCTTGGACTTCTTGACCGTGTTGCGCGAGGCGCGGATGCGTTCCTCCTCGCGCTCGCGGCGTTCGAACTCGCGCTTGCCCCGGCCGCTGTGGCCCTTGGCCTCGCCGTCGGCATAGGGGTTGGCGCCCGACTTGATGGTGATGCGCAGCGGCACCCCCGGCAGGTCGAAGCTTTCCCGCAGGCTGTTGATCAAATAGCGCCGATAGTGGTCGGGCATCTGGTCGGCGCGGCTGGAGAACAGCACGAACGTCGGCGGACGGGCCTTGGTCTGGGCCATATACTTGGGCTTCACGCGGCGGCCCGAGACGGCGGGCGGCGGGTGGCGCTGCATGGCCATCTGCAGCCAGTCGTTCAGGTCGCGGGTCTTGACCTTGGTCGACCAGTCCTTGTGGATCTTCAGCACGGCCGGCATCAGCTTGTTGACGCCGCTGCCGGTCTCGCCCGACAGCGCCACCACCGGCGCGCCGCGCACCTGGGGCAGCATGCGCTCGGCGTGCTCGCGGAAGGCCGCCAGGGTCGCGGCTTGGTCCTCGATCAGGTCCCACTTGGCCAGCACGAACACCAGGGCGCGGCCTTCGCGTTCGGTCAGGTCGGCGATCTGCAGGTCCTGGATCTCGAAGGGGTGGGTGGCGTCCATGACCAGCACCACGACCTCGGCGAAGGTGATGGCGCGGATGGTGTCCTGGGTGGAGAGCTTCTCCAGCTTCTCCTGCACCTTGGCCTTCTTGCGCAGGCCGGCGGTGTCCACGAGGCGGACCTTCTTGTCGCCCCAGACCCAGTCGACCGAGATCGAGTCGCGGGTGATGCCGGCTTCGGGGCCGGTCAGCAGGCGCTGCTCGCCGATCAGGCGGTTGATCAGGGTGGACTTGCCCGCGTTCGGACGGCCAACGATGGCCAGCCGGATCGGCTTGTCCTCGTCGTCCTCGTCATCGCTGTACTGGTCCTCGGGGACGGCTTCCAGCATGGCGGCGTAGAGTTCGGCCATGCCCTCGCCGTGCTCGCCCGAGATCGGGATCGGCTCGCCCAGGCCCAGCTTGTAGGCCTCGCCGATGCCCGACTGGCCGGCTTTGCCCTCGGCTTTGTTGGCGGCGATGATCACCGGCTTGCCGCGACGGCGCAGCAGGGTGGCGAACACTTCATCCAGCGGGGTGACGCCTTCGCGGGCGTCGTAGATGAACAGCGAGAGGTCGGCTTCCTCGATCGCCAGCTCGGTCTGGGCGCGCATGCGCGCTTCCAGGCTCTCGTCGGCGACGTCCTCGAAGCCGGCGGTGTCGATCAGGTGCAGGTCCAGGTCGCCCAGGCGGCCGTCGGCGTAGCGGCGGTCACGGGTGACCCCCGGCTGGTCGTCGACGATGGCCAGCTTCTTGCCGGCCAGACGGTTGAACAGCGTGGACTTGCCCACATTGGGGCGGCCGACGATGGCGAGTTTCAAAGGCATAAGGCGTCCAGTAGTCGATTTTTGCCTTTCCCGCAAAAGGCTGCGGAAAAAGCGAAGGCCCGGGCCTGCTTTCGCGGACCCGGGCTCAAGAGCGTTTCAAGTTGTCGAGCGGGCTCGGAAGCCCGCTCTTCGCTTAGCGGATGGCGATCAGTTCGGCGTCATCGGTGACGAGATAGATCATGTTGCCGACAGCGATCGGGTTGATCAGCACCGAGGCGCCGATCTTCAGGGTCTTTTCCTTGGCGCCGGTCTTGGCGTTCAGGGCGACGGCTTCACCGGCGCTGGACACCGTGATCAGGCGGCCATTGGCGAGGATCGGGGTCGACCACAGGATCGGATGCTTGGCGCGCTTCTTCTTCTGCTTCTTGGACAGGGCCTCGGTGTTGTTGAGGTCCTGGATCCAGTAGACCGAGCCGTTCTCGCGCGAGACGCAGATCACCTGGCCGGCCTTGTCGACGACGAAGACGACGTCGCCAGCGGCCCACGGGGTGGTGATGGCGGTGACCGGCAGGCTCCAGCGGGCCTGGCCCGAGCGCAGGTCGGTGGCGGCGAAGACGCCCGAGTGGCTGACGGCGAAGACGTCGCCCTTGTAGATCACCGGGCGGCCCGGGATGTCGCGGATTTCCGACAGCGCGTTGGTGCGGCTGGCGCGGCTCAGGGCCTCGCTCCACAGGTCGTTGCCGTTGGTGGCGCGCAGGGCCACCAGTTCGCCCGAGGCGAAGCCGGCCACGACGGTGTCGCCGCTGACGGCGGGGCTCGAGGCGGCCAGGATGCGGGCCGGTTCGCTCAGGGCCTGGTAGGTCCAGCCCGGCGCGCCGGTGGCGGCGTCGAAGGTCAGCAGTTCGTTGTCGGTCGAAACCACGAACACGCGGCCGTCGGCGACGGTCGGGGCGGCGTGGATCGGGGTGGTGACGTCCTGCGTCCAGTTCAGATTGCCCGACGCGGCGTCCAGCTGGGCAACCAGGCGGAAGCCCGAGGTGACGTACAGCTTGTTGTCGGCGCCGACGGCGACGCCGCCGCCAAAGCCCAGGCGGTCGTTCTTCTTGGGCAGCAGGCCCAGGAAGCCGGCCTTCTTGATCGAACCGGCGGCCGGACGCAGGTCCTTGCGCCAGATCTGCGAGCCCGACTTGGCGTCCAGCGCCACGACGTCGGCTTCACCGTCCATCACGAAGATGCGGCCCTCGGCCGACACCGGCGGCGCGGTGACGTGGAAGGTCTTGCCGCCCTTCTTGCCGAAGCCCTTCTTCCAGGCGATCTGGAAGTCCTTGCCGGCGTCGACGTGCTCGATCGACTGCTCGGCGTTGCCGCCCGGCAGGCGCCATTCGGTCTGGGCGACCGGATCGGGCAGGAAGAAGTCGGCGCCCTTCAGCGACTCGTTGGCCTCGACCTTCTGGTCGAAGGCGATGATCGAGATGCGCTGACCCTGGCTGGCCTGGGACTTGTTCTTGTCCTTGCCGTGGAAGGGATTGATCTTCGAAACCGTCGAGCAGCCGGTGACGGCCATGGACGCCGACATCAGCGCGACCAGGGCGACGGAACGCTTGGAAATCATCAGGCGGCTCATTGGGCGTTAGGGGCGGCTTGCGGGCCAGCCGCGGCGGGCAGTTGGCTCATCATCGGCGGCATCGGCGGCAGGTTGGCGGCGGCCTTCACGGCGGCGGCCAGGTCCTTGGCGGTACCCGAGTCGATCAGTTGCATGGCCGCCTGGGCGCGCTGGCGCACCTCCTCGGACGTGCTGCTGTCGAGCGAATTGGCCAGGATCACGAAATCGGCGCGCGCGCCCTTCATGTCGCCGGCCTGCAGCTTGGCGAAGGCCAGCGCTTCCTTGGCGTACACGCGGTACGGGCTCTTTTCCCCCGCCAAAGGCGTCAACCTCGACTCAAGATCCTTGTAGGGAGCCGTGTCCATCAGGGCGAAGGCGGATTTGAGGCGCGCCAGGTCGCCCAGCAAGGCGTTCGGCGCGGCCTTGGCGGCTTCGTCGAAATAGCCGACGGCCTCCTTGGTCTTGTTCTCTTCCAGGCGGATATCGCCCATCTGCAGCAGAGCCAGGGCCTTGTAGCCGTCGGCGCCGCCGTCGGCGACGGTCTTGAACTGGCCGAACGCGCTGGCCGGGCCCTGCTTCTGAGCCGTCACGAGCGCGGCCTGGTAGCCTTCCGAGGCCTTGTTGGCCTGGGTCGTCTTGTACGAGGTCCAGCCCCAGTAACCGCCGACGCCGATCACCACGGCCGCCACCGCCGCCGCCACGAACGGCAGCGATTTCACCGCCAGATTGCGATAGCGCTCCGAGCGAAGCTGTTCTTCGACTTCGTCAAAAACATCGACCACGAAACGAGGCTCCGAAACAGGCGCTAACCCAGGCACGTCACCCGCACTGGAGCGACGCCGCTGGGTTGAAGACAGATTGTGGCGGGCGGAGGGCCGCTCGCCGAGGCGGCGAACCTATAGCGTGCCGCGCCCAGCCGCAACGCGCCCTTTTAAGCCTTCTTGGCGTAATAGGTCTCGGCTTCGCCCGGGAAGCTGCGATCCTTCACGTCACGGGCGTATTCGGCGGCGGCGCGCTCGATCTCGCCCTTCAGGTCGGCGTAGCGGCGGACGAACTTAGGGGTCCAGTCGAACAGGCCCAGCATGTCGTCGACGACCAGCACCTGGCCGTCGCAGCCGGCCGAGGCGCCGATGCCGATGGTTGGGACCGAAACCGCTTCGGTGACTTCGCGGGCCAGGCTTTCGGCCACACCCTCGACGACGATGGCGAAGGCTCCGGCCTCGGCCGTCAGGCGGGCCTCTTCCAGCACCTTGGCGCGGCCGGCCTCGTCCTTGCCCTTGGCCTTGAAGCCGCCTTCCAGCAGCACGGCCTGCGGGCGAAGACCCACGTGACCCATGACCGGCACGCCACGCTGGGTGAGATAGGCGATGGTCGCCGGCACGGTCGGGCCGCTCTCGACCTTCACCGCCTGGGCGCCGGTCTCCTTCATGATCCGCACGGCGTTGGCGTAGGCCTCATCGGGCGCGCCCTCGTACGAGCCGAACGGCATGTCCACGACCACCATGGCCTTCTTGGAGCCGCGCATAACGGCCTGGCCGTGCAGGATCATCATCTCCAGGGTCACGCCGACAGTGTTGGGCAGGCCGTGGACGACCATGCCCAGCGAATCCCCGACCAGCAGCAGGTCGCACGCGTCATCGAGCGCGGCGGCGACCGGCGCCGTATAGGCCGTCAGGCAGACGATGGGCACGCCGCCCTTGCGGGCGGTGATGTCGGGGGCGGCCAGACGGCGGACCGTCTCTTCACGATGGGCGGACAGGGCGAGCGCTCCCTAAGCGGCGTCTTTCAAGGCGCCGTTTGTGGGCCGGATCGCGCCGCACCGCAACATGAACGGTGATAACACCGCTCAAGACAGTACGGCGCGCCGGACTTTTCTCGCGCTAGAAGTCCTCGACCGCGCGCGTCACGAAGAACGCCAGCGCCACCACCGCCAGACCCGCCGCCAACCAGACCGCCTCGGCGCTGGACGGGGTCGTCAGCACCGCGTTGAACTTGGCGACGGCGCCGTTGATCTCGTTCTCCAGCGTGTGGCTGCCGTTCTTCGACAGCTGCGCGACTTCGCTGGAGAAGCGGGTCGATAGCAACTGGAAGGCCGCGATCAGGCCCGCCGCGCCGCCGGCTATGGCGATGAACATTCGCCGCATCGCCCAGCCTCGGTCCAGCTTGGCCGCGACCTCGGCGTTGAACAGAGCCGTGTCGGGGAACGACGGCGGCTCGGCGAACATACGTGACAGTTGGGCTTCGAAATCGGGTTCAGCCATGAGCTTCCCTCCTCGCCCCTTCCTCTGGCCGGGCGAGCTTCGCCCGGAGTTTATCCAAACCACGTTTGACATGGGATTTGACCGTGCCGATCGGGATATTCAAGGCCTCGGCCGCTTCGGCGTGGGACCAGTCGGCGCCGTAGCACAGGGAAACGCACAGGCGCTCCCCACGTGACAGCGTCTTCAGGGCCTCGTCGAGATCGATGCGACTGGCCGCGTCCCCCGACGCGTCGCGCACCATCACGTCCTCGACCGGTTCGACGGTGTCCGAGAAGATCAGCCGCGTGTCGCGCTTGACCTTCTTCAGATAGAGCCGCGCGGCGATCTTCTTGATCCAGGCCCCGAAGGTCCCTTCCCCGCGAAACTCGGCCGCCTGTTCGAAACCGGTCATGAAGGCGTCCTGGGCCAGGTCGTCGGCGGTGGCCGAGTCGGCGCCCAGGCGTCTCAGCAGACCCCGGACGGCCGAGCCGTGCCTGCGCACCAGCTCCCCGTAGGCCCGTCGGTCGCCCGCCGCCGCTTGGGCGGCGAGTTCGACATCGTGACCGGTTGGTGGGCGTTCCGTGCCCATTGGATCATGCCCCTCCCAAGGCTCGCGAGCCGTCCTAGACCCGCTCTTCCTTGTTCGGATTGAAGAAGCTGAGGACGATGAAGGCGACGCCGATCACGACCGGGATGCAGGCGAAGCCGAAGCCGTCGAAGTCGCCATTGCCGTGGATGAAGTCGCCGAAATAGGTGGCGCCGGCGATGCCGATGCCGACGGCCAACCAGATCACGCCGGTGCGCAGGTCGCGCAGGCGGGTCGGCGGGGTCTTCACGCTGCGGCTCATGGCCTCGATCACCTCGGGCGGGACCGGCTGGCCCTTCTCGATGGCCACGCGCAGGGTGCGCTGCATTTCACGACGCTCGCGGCTCTTGAAGTAGAACGGCAGGCAGACGATGGCGACGATCATGGCGAAAGCGCCCAGCGGAACGATGATATCAGGACCCATTTTAAATCCTCCAACGAGTTGTTTGGACGACGCCCCCGCGCCGCCTTCACTAGTAAGAGGCGTTCACGGTCCTGTTTGGAGGCGCCCGCCGGGATGAAACTTTCGTAAGACGCGACTAGTGGATCGAAATCCCCAGTCGACGCCATACCGAAGGGCCGCCGGCCATCAACGCCGCCGCGACGAAAGCCCCCAAAGCCGCGACCGGCGCCAGCCCTGGCGCGATGATCTCCACCGCCCGGTTCAGCACTGGCGAGCAGGCCCACAGCACCAGGGCGATGACCACCGCCCCGGCGGCGCCGGCCGTCAGCTGGTCGACGAACACCTGGCGCTCGACGCGCTTCATCACCTCGGCGGTGAAGACGTCGGCGCGGCTCTGCTTGGGCTCCTCGCCCAGGAAGGCGGCAAGTTGATCGTCGAGGCTCATGACGCAGCTCCGAGTACAGACAGCAGCCGCTCGCGGCCGCGGGTAACATGCGATTTCACGGTGCCCAGGGGAAGCCCGAGGGCGTCGGCGACCTCGGCGTGCGACCAAGCCTGGCCCAGGCACAGGGTGACACAGGCCCGCTGGTCTTCCGGCAGCGTCGCCAGGGCCTTTTCGAGGGCCATGCGGTCCTCGGCCCCGACCTCGGCGGCGGTCTCCAGTTCCTGCTCCCCACGCCAGGCCTCGTCGCGGGCGGCGGCGCGCTGGGCGCCGCGTCGCTGCGACAGGGCCTTCTTCCAGGCCACGCCATAGAGCCAGGCCCGGAAGCCCTCGTCCTCGCGCAGCCTCGGCAGGCCCGCCCAGGCCGCCACGAAAGCCTCCTGGGCGATGTCGTCGGCGTCGATCCAGCCGCTCTTGCGAAGAAAGCCGCGCAAAGGCTTCTCGTGGATCGCCACCAGCCGCGCGAAGGCGGCCTGGGAGCCCGCGCGCGCCTGTCGGACGAGCGCGGCTTCCATCAGATCGTCGGACCCTTTTGCTCCAGGATCACCTGCACCAGGGTGGCCAGGCACAGCGCGCCCAGCACGAAGGCCACGATCACGAAGGCCTCGCCCGCGCCGTACATGTCGGTGGCGGCGGCGACGGTGAAGCCGCTGGCCAGGGCGCCGAACAGCACCACCTGGTACCAGCTGCGCTCGCGGCGGCGGCGATAGCGCGGACGCTCGTCACGATCCTCGTCGTCGCCGTGCCAGCGCTTGTTCAGCCGGGCCAGCAGTTCGGGCGGCGGTTCGCGGCCGGAGGCGGCGTAGGTCTTGATCAGGTCCAGCGTCTCGCGATTGGCGCGATACGACAGCCACGACTGCCAGGCGCCGAACACGAACCAGCTGAGCGGGAAGATCAGCCACCAGAACTGACGGAAAATGTCTTCTGACATCGAATCCTCCTTAGCGGTCCAGGGCCGCGACCAGGGCGGCGGGCGGTTCCTGGCCCTTGGCGGCCAGCTCGCGCAGAGTCTCCACCACCTCGCGGCGGGCGCGGTAGTCCAGCCATGAGCGGAAGGCCCCCAGCGCCATGGCGCCGATCGGGAACATCAGCCACCAGAAGTCACGGAACAGGTCGGCCACGGTCAGGTCCTTCAAACGGGCGCGATCATTCGCGCTTTCGAAGGTTAGTCGCCGCCGACCGCCGGGCTGGATGCAGCGACGTACGAAATAATTTCCGACATCGTGGCGAACGACACCGTGGGCTGGTGCTCGGCCAGGATCGAGGGCTTGGCGTAGCCCCAGGTGACGGCGCCGCAGTCCAGGCCCACCGCGCGGGCGGCCTCGATGTCGCGGGTCTCGTCGCCGATGCAGATGATCTTGTCGCGGGAGACGCCCTGACGCGTGACCTGCTTGAACTTGCGGGCCTTGCCGAACAGCGACGCGCCGCAAGCGTAGAGGCTGATCAGGTCGCCCAGCTCCTCGCCCAGCACCCGGCGGATCACCGCCTCGCTGTTGGAGCTGACCACCGCGATCTTGACGCCGGACGCGTGCAAGGCGCGCAGCATCCGGGCGGTCTCGGGGAACAGCGGGATGGTGTGGGCGTCGGCGGCCATCAGCTTCTTGCCGGCGCGGGCAATGAGCGGAAGCTTCCAGGGCGAGACGCCCAGATAGCGGATGACCTCGCGGGTGCTGCGGCCGCGCAGCATCTCGATCTCCTCGTCGGTGACGGTCTTGAAGCCGTACCGGCGCGCCATCGGATTGACAGCCCGCATCATCCAGGCGGCGCTGTCAGCCAGCGTGCCGTCGAAGTCGAAGATGACCAGCTCGTATCGCGAGACAGCGTCCCCCACGCGTCCAATACCCCCTAATGGCCCGCGACGACGCGGGACCTTCCGTCCAGTGATAGACTGATCCCCTGGAAGTTGTCGTCTTAAACTTCGCTCACCACGCGAGGGAAAGCGTGGATAGTTCGTGGCTTAGCTTAGCGCCGCCTCGTAGATCTCGGGCTTGAAACCGACCAGGCGGCGATCGCCGAGATCCAGCACCGGGCGCTTGATCATCGACGGCTGGGCGATCATCAGGGCGACGGCCTTGTCGGCGGTCAGGTCGGTGCGGTCAGCCTCGTCCAGCTTGCGGAAGGTCGTGCCGGCGCGGTTCAAAATGACCTCCCAGCCGTGCTCCTGCACCCAGCCCTCCAGCGTGGCGCGATCAATGCCAGCCGCCTTGTAGTCGTGGAAGTCATAGGCCTGACCGCGCGCTTCCAGCCACTTGCGGGCCTTGGCGACCGTGTCGCAGTTCTTGATGCCGTACATCGTCAGGGTCATGGCCGGGCTCCTCCAGGCGAATCCGTGCGGGCTCCCTGCCCTAGCCGAGCGTCGCCTTCTTGCCCAGTTGGCGCAGCGCGTCCTTGCCGTTCCAGCGGGCGGTGGGATCAGGGCTAGCCGCCAGCCGCGCGGCGCAGTCCAGGGCGGCGGCCTTCAAGGCCGGGCTCTTACGCGAGCCGATCGCCCGCAGCGCCCAGTTGACGCCCTTCTTGACGAAGTTCCTGGGATCCGTCGCGCCCGCTTCGATCAGATAGAGCCGCTCCAGGAAAGGCTCATCGGGCAGCTCCTTGCGGTGCAGGGCCACGCAGGCCAGCAGGACGAAGCCCGCGCGCTTGTCGAACTCGCCCTCCAGCGTCATCCATTGATCGATCTTGGCGAGGGCGTGGGGCGTGCGGTCGAACAGGTCGAAGCACAGGGTGTCGGTGACCGCCCAGCTGTCGAACTCCGCGCGCCAGGCGTCCATCTGCTCGGGGGTCACCAGCTTGGGGTCATCGACCATGCCGGCCAGCAGCCGGGCCTCATACCAGCGGGTGTCCCAGAGGGCCTGAGCCAGGGCGTGGTCACGACCGAGCCGCTTGGCCAGTTTGCGCAGCTCGCCGACCGAAACGCCGAACGCCTTCTCATAGGTGATCACGTAACGGGCCATGCCCGCGCGGTAGGTGTCGTCGCCGAGCGCTTCCAGTTCCTGGAGGACATCGGCCGCGGTCGCCATCAGCCCAGCGGCCACTCTTGGAGCACGATGTGCTGGGTCTGGCCCAGCTTGCTCTGCACCAGCACGAAGCGGTCGACCGTCCAGCGGATCGGCGCGATGTCCTGGGCCGGAACGACCTGGCCGTCATAGAGCAGCGTGATGTGCGGGAGGAACTGCTTGTCTGGCTTGAGGGCCGCGCCGGCCATCTTCAGGCCTAGCGCCTTCTGGAAGTCGATCAGAGCGGCGACGCCCTCCCCGCCCTGCAGGGTAAAGGGGTTGTTGCCCGGGCGGTTGGCGAAGCTGACGGCCTTGTCGAAGACCACCTCGAACGGCGCCGCCGAGAGCGCACCACCCGCCATCTTGCCCTTGGTCACGATGTCATTGGGCAGTCCGACATAGTCGCCCAGGTGATGCAGGGTGATGTGGAAGCGGTCGGTCAGCAGCGGCTGGCCGCGCAGACCCAGGGCCTCCTTCAGCCGCCGCGCCTCGGCGGCGATCCGCTCAGCCGTGGCGGGGTCCGGATACAGCAGGAACATCAGCCGGTCGGTCGGCGTCGGCGGGTCGAAGCCCGGCAGGCCCATCTGCAATGTCTCGGCCATTCCGGCGCCTCCTGTCTCGCCGCCAGGGTTACGCCGCTTCGGTTTCCGGGCCAACGCGCATTACATTTCGTTTACGCGCGTAATCGTTGGCTTGACGAGATCGTTTACGTGCGTAATCGTTAGAGCATGGATACGAACCCGCAACGCATCAGCGCCGCCGAGAGCGAAGTCATGAAGGTGCTCTGGGCCGACAGCCCCAAGCCCGCCGAGGACGTCCTGGCTCTGCTGGCCAAGGACCACGGCTGGGCCGAGGGCACGGTGAAGGCCCTGCTGAACCGCCTGCTTAAGAAAGGCGCGATCGCCGCCGACAAGGACGGTCGCCGCTTCCTCTACCGCCCGCTGGTCGGCCGCGAGGACTATGTGGACTCCGAGAGCCAGGGCCTGCTGGACCGCCTGTTCGACGGCCGCCTGGCGCCCCTGGTCAGCCACTTCTCCAAGCGCGAGAAGCTGAATCCCGAGGACATCGCCGAACTGCGCCGCCTGCTGGACAAGATCGACGATGACCAGTGAGCTGATCCTGTTCCTGGCCAAGGCCAATCTCGCCCTGGCGGCGGCGGTCCTGCTGGTGCTGGCCCTGCGCAAGCCGGTCCGCGCCGCGTTCGGCGCGCGCAGCGCCTACGCCCTGTGGCTGATCGCGCCGCTGTCGATCCTGGCCCTGCTGATCCCGGCGCGAACCATCAACCTGCCCGCGCCTGTCGCGACCAAGCCTGCCGTGGTCGCAGCGGTACAAGCGCCATTACCAGTCACGTCGCTAGCGCCCGCTCCCGAGCAAGCCCGAACCCTGCCGATCGCCGAGATCGTCCTGGGCCTATGGGCCTTAGTCGCCTTCGCCGGGCTGATCGTCCAGGCCGAGCGCCAGCGACGGTTCGTCCGGTCTCTGGGCCGGCTCAGCACCACCGACGACGCCAGCCTGCTGCTGGCCGAGCGTCCAGGCGTCGGCCCGGCCGTGATCGGGGCCCTGGCCCCGTGCGTGGTGCTGCCCGCCGACTTCGCCGAGCGCTTTACGCCTGAGGAGCAGGCCCTGATCCTCGCTCACGAGCGTAACCACCTGGCCGTCGGCGACGCCCAGATCAACGCCGTCGTCACCGGCCTGCGGTGCCTGTTCTGGTTCAACCCCTTCGTCCACCTGGGCGCGGCCGTGCTGCGCATCGACCAGGAGATCGCCTGCGACGCCGCCGTGCTGGCCCGTCATCCCAAGACCCGCCGCGCCTATGGCGAAGCCATGCTGAAGACCCAGCTGGCCGCCTTCGCCCCGCCGATGGGCTGCCACTGGCCCGCCTCGGCCAACAACCAACTGAAGGAGCGCTTCACCTTGCTCACCCGCCATCACGCCCATCGCGGCCGTCACCTGGCCGGCGCGGCCGCCGTCGCGGTCCTCAGCCTGTCGGCCGGCGTCGCCGCCTGGGCCGCCCAGCCCGCGCAGGTCGTCCAGCAGAGCCCCGACGCGACCAGGCGCGCCGTCGCCCGCCATCTCAGCCAGCCCTTGTTCGAGGCCGTCCGCGCCAAGGACATCGTCGCCGTCCGCGAACTGATCGGCCTGGGCGCCGACGTGAACGCCATCCTGCCCGGCGACGGCTCGCCGCTGATCGAGGCCGCCCGTCGGGGCCGCATGGACATCGTCCAGGCCCTGCTAGCCGCCGGCGCCGATCCGAACCTGGCCGTGCGCGGCGACGGCGCCCCGCTGATCCAGGCCTCGCTGTCGGGCAATCTTGAGATCGTCCGCACCCTGGTCGATCGCGGCGCCAACGTCGAGATCTTCGTCCCCGGCGACGAGACGCCGCTGATCAACGCCGCCCAGGCCGGCAGCCTGCCGATCGTCACCTATCTGGTCGAGCACGGCGCCAATGTGAACCGCGTGGTCGAGGCCAATGCCGGCGAGATGCGCTCGCCGCTGGGCCAGGCCCGCAAGAACGGCCACGGCGCCGTCGTGAACTACCTGAAGAGCCGGGGCGCGCGGTCCTAAGGGACCCGCCCCAAACTTCCCCTTTAAAATCAGCGAGTTTTTCAACGATGGCGATCATCGACGCCCGAACTTTGCCTGACGCCAGCCGGATCGAGGCCGATCTCGTGATCATCGGCGGCGGCCTGGCCGGCATCACCCTGGCCAAGGAGCTGGCCGGCGGCCCGCTGAAGGTCGTGATCCTGGAAAGCGGCGGCCTGGAAATCGATATGGAGAACCAGGCCCTCTATGCCGGCTCCGGCGTCCAGAAGGCTCCCGGCAATCCAGACCGGCCGTTCGACAACTATCCGGTCCAGTCCCGGGTGCGAGCCCTGGGTGGCTCCGGCCACGTCTGGGGCGGCAAGTGCGGACCGCTGGACCCCGCCGACTTCGCCGAGCGGTCCTGGATCCCCTACAGCGGCTGGCCGGTCACCCGCCCGCAGATGCAGGGCTACTACGACCGAGCCTGCGATCTGCTGGAGATCCCGCGCTTCCCGCTGGAGATGCCAAGGCCCACCGAGCCCGATCGCCAGCCCCTGGCGCTGGACCCGGCCGATGGCTTCTTCCCGGCCCCGCGTGAGTTCAGCAAGTTCTCCGGCGGCAGCGACAAGAAGGCCTTCGACGCCTGGCGCACCCAGTTCGCGCAAGCCGCGAACATCACCGTCTATCTCTACGCCAATGTGGTGAACATCCGCCGCCAAGGCGCTGAAATCGTTGGTCTCGACGTTGCCTGCCTCGACGGCAAGCGCCACACGACCAAGGCCAAGCGCTACGTCCTGGCGACCGGCGGCATCGAGAACGTCCGCCTGCTGCTGGCCTCCGAGAACCTCGGCAACGGCCACGACCTGGTCGGGCGGTTCTTCCAGGGCCACGTCACCTATTCAAACGATGGCGACGCCGAGACCGAAGGATCGGCCGTAACCATCACCCGCGCCGCGCCGATGGAGCTCTATGCGCCGTCCAAGCGCATGGCGGCCCACTGCGTGATCGGTTCTGGCCCGAAGGCCCAGGCGCGGATGAAGACCGGCAACTTCACCGCCACGCTCTACAAGGCCACGCCCTCGGGGACCGACACCAAGGCCGGCGCGGACACCCAGACGATCCGCCGCCTGAACGGCCAGGACGAAGCCCAGCTGCTCGGCTACTTCGCCATGACCGAGCACTTCCCCAATCCCGACAGCCGCGTGACCCTGGATCCGGAGCACAAGGACCCGCTGGGCATGCCGCGCGTGCGCCTGACGTGGGCCTATGGCGACAAGGACTATGCCGACCTAGAGCGGTCGGTGGCGGGCCTGGCCGATGCGTTCGGGGCCTCGGGCCAGGGCCGGCTATGCTGGTCGATCCCGCGCGACAAGCTCCTGGCCACCTCCAGCGCCTCGCGCCACCACATGGGGACGACGCGGATGCATGCCGATCCCAGGAAGGGCGTGGTCGACGCCGACCTGCGCCTGCATGAGGCCAAGAACCTCTATGTCGCCGGCAGCTCGGTGTTCCCGACCTCCGGCATCGTCAACCCGACCCTGACCATCCTGGCGCTGTGCATGCGCCTGGCCGACCACCTCAAGAGCGAGACCGTTCGATGACCAGCCGCCGCGACCTCCTGGCCGCCCTGGTGGCGCTGGCCGCCACGCCCGCCCTGGCCCGCGCGCCGGACGCCACCTTCGGCGGGCTCGATCCCGCCGCCGTGCAGCGCATCGGCAAGGCCTGGCGCGAGCAGCACCCGACCATCACCGCCGCCATGCTGACCAAGCGGCTGTTCCCGGCCGGACGCGGCTTGGCCGCCCTGCCACGGCTGCGCGAGCAGGCAGCAGCCGACTTCCGCAAAGGCTCGGTCTTCGCCTATCGCGGCTGGCGACTGTCGGACACCGAAGGGGCGCTGCTGGCCCTGCTGTCGCTGGAGGCCTAGGAGGCCTTGCCGGTGCTGGCCGTAGCGGTGTCGACCCGCGTCCAGGTCTGCGACTTGCACAGGATGTTGGGCAGCAGGCAGCCCTTGGCCTTCAGCGAGGCGCGGTCCAGCAGCTTGACCTGGCCCGAGAAGGTCATGTCCAGGTCGGGCACGTAGACGCGCCCCTTCCACTCGTTGGGGTCCGAGACGGCGAAGTCGCGCAGCAGCTGCATGCCGACCAGGTCCTGGTTCTTCTTCTTGCGCACATCCTCGCGCGCGTTGTCGTTGGCCCAGACCACGACGCCGCAGGTGCGGGTCTCGCACGGCTTGATCTCGATATGGACGCTGCCCTTGGGATTGCGCCACACGCCGTAGATATCGCCCGGACGCGGCGCGGCCGCCGTCTGGGCCAAGGCGGCTCCGCCGCCGGCCCACAGCGCCAACGCTACAACCAGTCCACGCGACATGCTCTTCACGGCTCTTCTCTCATCTGCGCCCCCTAAAGGCGCGCGAAGCTAACCGCTCGGAGAGACGAGGTGAAGCCGTCGGAATTGAGGCGAAGACCCGAAACGGTCAGCCGGTGCGCCAATCGGCCCCAGTGGCGGCGAACAGTCGAATGGCGTCGACCAGCCGCTGGCCCTGAGCGCGCGCCTGGGCCGAGCGGGCGGCGTTGAGCGTGCGCTGGGCGTCGACGACCTCCAACAGCGTGCCGCCGCCTTTGTCGAAGGCCACCCGGGCCAGGCGCAGGCGTTCGGTCGCCTGCTGCTCGGTGCGGGCGTGGGCGGCCAGGGCGGCCTCGTCGGCCGACAGGGCCGAGAGCGCATCGGCGACCTGGCCGAAGGCGGTCAGTACGGTCTGCTGATAGCGGGCGCTGGCGGCGCGGGCGGCCTCGCGGGCCTGCTGGCGACGGGCCTTCAGGGCGCCGCCGTCGAAGAGCGGGGCGGTCAGGCCGGCGCCGATGTCCCAGCCGCTGGCGTCGTACGAGAAGAGATCACCCGGCTTCAGCGCTCCTTGGGTCAGGGAGGCCGACAGCTTCAGGTTCGGATAGAGGTCAGCCGTGGTGACGCCGATGTCGGCGGTGGCGGCGTGCAGCTCTGCCTCGGCGGCCAGGATGTCCGGACGCTTGCGCACCAGCTGCGACGGCAGGGTCACCGGCACGGGCGCGTTCAGGGCCATGGTCGACAGATCGAAGGCCGGCGCGTTCCAGTCGGCCGGCGCCTTGCCGACCAGCACCGCCAGGGCGTGGCGGGCGGCGGCCAGCTCACCTTGCAGGGCCGGCAGCTGGGCGCGGTCCTCTTCCAGCTGGCTGGCGGCCGAGACCTTGGCCAGGCTGGTCGAGCCGCCCAGGGCGTTGGCCTTGCGGATCAGCTCGATATTGGCCTCGTCGTCGGCGATCATCTGCTCGACGCTGGCGATCTGGGCCCGCAGCGTGGCGATGGTCGCGGCCTGGAGGGCGACATTGGCGGTGAGGCTGAGGTAAGCGGCTTCGGCGCGCCGGCCCTGGGCCTCGGCGCGAGCGGTGGCGCTCTCGATACGGCGCTTGTTGCCGCCCCACAGGTCGAGGTCGTAGCTGATCGCCCCGCCGACCGAATAGAGACTGAAGGTCGGGTTGCTGAGCTGGATGTCGCCAAAGCCGGTGAAGCCGAACGCCTGCAGGTTGGCGCGCTCACGAGCGACGCCCGCATTGCCGGTGACCTGAGGGCCGGCCACGCCGCGCGCCTGGGCAAGGGCCGATTGCGACTGCGCCAGGGTGGCGTCGGCCTCGGCCAGGGTCGGGCTGTCCTTCAGCGCCTGGCGGATGACGGCGTCCAGCTCGGGCGAGTTCAGCGCCGTCCACCACGGGCCGGCGTTGGCCGCATCGGCGTCGAGGCGCGCGGCGGCAGGAGCCGTCTCGCCCGCGCCCAGGCTCGAGGCGGTCTTGGGCGCTTCGGGGGCCTGGAAGTTCGGACCGACCGTCGTGCAGGCGGTCAGGGATGTGGCCGCCAGAAGCGCGGCGATGAGCTTAGTGGTCGGAGACATTGGCGGCCTTCGCTCCCGGCTTCGGGGTGCGCATGAGAAGGATGAGCGGCGCGCAGGCGATGGTGATCACCAGCATCAGCCGGAAGTCGTCGAGATAGGACAGCATCGCCGCCTGGCGGCCGATGACGCCGTTGAACGCGGCCATGGCGGCCTCGGTCGAGAACACGTTCGGGGCATAGGCTTGGTACAGCGGGTTGTCGGGCCGGGCGTGCTCGACCAGCACCGCGTGGTGCTTCTCGATGCCGCTGACGAACAGGGCCTGCATGATCGAGATGCCCGCCGCCGAGCCGATGTTGCGGATCAGGGTGAAGAGGCCCGCCCCCTCGGCGCGATGCTGCGGCATCACCTTGGCGAAGGCGATGGTCGACAGCGGCACGAAGATCAGGCCGGTGCCGACGCCCGACAGGAAGCCCGACGTGATCAGCAGCGTCGTGTCCATCTCCAGATTGTAGTGGCTCATCTGCAAGAGCGAGAGCGCGCTGATCGCCAGGCCGATGCTGAGCAGCAGCTTGATGTTCATCCGCCCCATCAGCTGGCCTACCGCGAACATGGCGATAAACGAGCCCAGGCCGCGGGGCATGGAGACCAACCCCGTGAAGGCGACCGGATAGCCCAGCAGGGTCTGCATCAGCGGCGGCAGCAAAGCCAGCGTGCTGTAGAGCAGGATGCCGATGAAGAAGCCGAACAGGCAGCAGGTGATGAAGTTGCCGTCGGCCAGCAGCTCGCGGGCCACGAACGGTTTCTCGGCCGTGGCCAGCTGCACGCCGAACACCCAGACGGCGATGATGGCGATGATCAGCTCGATCCAGATCTCGCGCGAGCCGAACCAGTCCTGGCTGGGACCGCGGTCCAGCATCAGCTGGAAGGCGCCGATGGCGATGGCCAGGGCGAGAAAGCCCAGGGTGTCGAACTTGCGCTTCTCGCTGCTCTTCTTCTCGGAGAGGAAGAAGAACACGCCGCAGAAGGCCAGGATGCCGATCGGCAGGTTGATGAAGAACACCCAGCGCCAGTCGAGATTGTCGGTCAGCCAACCGCCCAGGCCGGGACCCAGCAGCGGGCCCAGCACCGCGCCGGCGCCCCAGACGGCCATGGCCTGGCCGTGGCGCTCGGGCGGGTTGATGTCCAGCAGCACGGCCTGCGACAGCGGGATCAGCGCCGCGCCGAACAAGCCCTGCAGCAGGCGGAACAGGACGATCTCGACCAGGTTCTGGGCCACGCCGCACAGCATCGAGGCGGCGGTGAAGCCGATGATCGAGACGATCAGCACCATCTTGCGGCCCATCCGCTCGGTCAGGAAGCCGGTCAGCGGCGTCATGATCGTCGAGGCCACGATGTAGGAGGTCAGCACCCAGGTGATCTGGTCCGCAGACGCCGAGACGCTGCCCTGGATGTGCGGCAGGGCGACGTTGGCGATCGTGGTGTCCAGCGAGATCATGATCGTCGCCAGCATCACCGAGATGGTGATCGCCGTGCGATTGGCGACGTCGCGGGCGTGGCCCTCCTGGAGCACCTTGGGGGTCATCAGTTCTTGCCCGAGCGGACGTCCACCTTGGCCTTGGCGCTGAGACCGGCCGAGAGATTGCTCGGCGCGGCGTCGTCAAGGGTCAGGCGCACGGGCACGCGCTGCACGACCTTGACCCAGTTGCCGGTGGCGTTCTCGGCCGGCAACAGGGCGAAGCTCGCGCCGGTGCCGGGGCTGAAGCTGGCGACGTGCGCCTTCAGCGGCTTGTCATAGGCGTCGACCTTGATTGTCGCCGGCTGGCCGACGCGCATGTGGGCCAGTTGGTCTTCCTTGAAGTTGGCCTCGATCCACGGCTTGCCCGAGATCAGGAAGAACAGCGGCCGGGAGGCCTCGACGCGCTGGCCGACCTGCAGCTGCTCGACCTTGGCGATGACGCCGTCGGTCGGGGCGATCACGGCGGCGTAGGAGCGGTCCAGCTTGGCGCGGTCCAGCTTGGCGGCGGCTTGCAACACGGCCGGCTGGCTCTCGGTGGCGATGTCGGCGCGACCGCCGAGGTCGGCCAGGGCCGTGGCGATCTGCTGCTGGACGACGGCGACCTGGCGCTGGGCCTGGTCGGCGGCGTGCTTGGCTTCATCGGCCTGAGCCTTGGTGGCGACACCGGCGGCGGCCAGGTCGCGCTGGCGGACGGCCTCGCGCTGGGCGTAGGCGGCGGTCTCCTGCACGGCGGCCAGGTCGGCCAGGCGCTGGTTGTAGACCGCGCGCTTGCCCTGGACGTCGAAGCGGGCCTGGGCCAGGGCGGCCTCGGCTTCCGATACGGCGACTTGGTAGTCGGCCGGGTCGAGGCGGAACAGCACCTGGCCCTTGGCCACGCGCTGGTTCTCCTTGACGTCGATCTCGACCACGCGGCCGTCGATGCTGGTGCTGATGCCCGTGCGGCTGGCTTGGACGTAGGCGTTGTCAGTGGTCTCGGACTTGCCGCCGGTCATCACCACGAAGACGCCGATGCCCGCGAGGACGACCAGCGGGACACCGATCATCAGCGGCCAGCGCAGCCGCTGACCCAGGGTCCGCTCTCGCCGCCTGCTGGCCGCGTTCGCCTCGGCGCCGGCGATAGCCTCGTAACCTTCAGCGTCGCTCACGCGCTGCTCCACGTCTCAAATCGGATTTGGGGGAATCGTTGGGTTCGTTCGGGTCGCGAACCTTGGCCCTCAGATAGGGCTCGGCCTGTCATGAGAGAAATGATATGTCTTCACACCAGCCATGAACGCCGTGAATTTCAGAACCGCCGACCTCAATCTCTTCCGGGTGTTCGTCACCCTGCTGGAAGAGAAGAACGCAACACGCGCCGGAGAGCGCCTCGGGCTCTCGCAATCGGCCGTCAGCCATGCGCTTCGACGCCTGCGCGAGATGGTCGGCGACGACCTCTTCGTGCGCGGCCAGACCGGTCTGAGGCCCACGCCCCGCGCGCTGGAAATCGCCGACACCGCGCGTACGGCCCTGAAGATGCTGGAGACCGCGGTCACCAACCAGCGCTTCGACCCGGCGCTGGACACGCACACCTTCAACATCGCGGCCGGGACCTACATCTCCTACGTGCTGGGTCCGCTGATCGCCGAGCGGGTGATGGCCACCGCGCCCAACGTCCAGATCCACTTCCACAACCTTTATGCCGGCATGACCGAGGACCTCGACACGGGGCGACTGGACATGGTCATCGGCTGTTTTGAGGCGATCCCCGGCCGCTTCTCCTACAGCCCGCTGTTCGAGGAGACCGGCGTCTGGGTGGTGCGCGGCGATCACCCGCTGCTGGCCGCCGGCATCGACTACGACGTCCTGGCCCGCCTGCCGCGCCTGGGCGTCTCGGGCGGCGGGGCCGACGATCCGGACCGCACCTCGGCCGGCCACCTGGGCCTGCGCCGCGTCACCTCCTGGGGCGACACCTATGCGCTGGGCGACAACCCCTACCAACCATTCACGGTGCAGGACTCGTTCAGCGCCATGAACATGGTCGGACGGTCGGACATGACCTGCATCCTGCCCCGCCGCCTGGCCCAGCTGGCCGCCGACCGGGGCAAGGTGGTGATGGTCGAGCCGCCGAACGCCCCGCCGCCCACGCCGTTCGGCGCGGTGCTGCGGGCCAGCGACGCGGCGGATTCGCCCAATGGCTGGCTGCTGGACCTCTGCCGCGAAGCAGCGGCCCAGCTCTAGCCTCGACTATTCGACCTGGCTGACGTCGCGCACCGCGCCGCGCGCGGCGTTGGTGGTCATGGCGGCGTAGGCGCGCAGGGCCGGCGAAACCTCACGCTTGCGGTCCAGCGGCTTCCAGGCTTTCGCCCCACGAGCCAGTTGGGCCTCGCGGCGTTCGGCGATGACCGCGTCCGACACCTCCAGCGTGATACCCCGGTTGGGGATGTCGATCAGGATGGAGTCGCCGGTCTCGACCAGGGCGATCAGGCCGCCTTCGCCGGCTTCCGGCGAGACGTGGCCGATCGACAGGCCCGAGGTGCCGCCCGAGAAGCGGCCGTCGGTGATCAGGGCGCAGGCCGCGCCCAGGCCCTTCGACTTCAGATAGGTGGTCGGGTACAGCATCTCCTGCATGCCCGGCCCGCCCTTGGGGCCCTCGTAACGGATCACCACGACCTCGCCGGCCACGACCTTGCCGCCCAGGATGCCGCTAACGGCGTCTTCCTGACTTTCGAACACGCGGGCCACACCCCGGAAGGTCAGGATCGAGTCATCCACCCCGGCCGTCTTCACGATGCAGCCCTCGGGGGCCAGGTTGCCGAACAGCACGGCCAGGCCGCCATCCTTCGAGAACGGATGCTCGACAGAGCGGATGACGCCCTTCTCCCGATCCAGGTCCAGCTCTTCCCAGCGCGCGGCCTGGCTGAAGGCGATCTGGGTCGGCTTACCGCCCGGCGCGGCGCGGAACAGCTCGTGGGCGACTGCGCTGTTGGTGCGGCCGATGTCCCAACGGGCCAGGGCTTCAGCCATCGTCGTGGCGTGGACGGTCGGCTGGGTGGCGTCGATCAGGCCGCCGCGCTCCAGCTCGCCCAGGATGGCCATGACGCCGCCGGCGCGGTGGACGTCCTCCATGTGCACGTCGGCCTTGGCCGGCGCGACCTTCGACAGGCAGGGTACGCGGCGCGACAGGCGGTCGATGTCCTCCATCTTGAAGTCGACCCCGCCTTCCTGAGCGGCGGCCAGCAGGTGCAGCACGGTGTTGGTCGAACCGCCCATGGCGATGTCCAGGCTCATGGCGTTCTCGAACGCCTCGCGCGTGGCGATGCCGCGCGGCAGGGCCGTGACGTCTTCCTGCACGTACCAGCGCTCGCACAGGTCGACGACCAGGCGGCCGGCTTCCTTGAACAGAGCCTCGCGGTCGGCGTGGGTGGCCAGGACCGAGCCGTTGCCGGGCAGCGACAGGCCCAGGGCCTCGGTCAGGCAGTTCATCGAGTTGGCGGTGAACATGCCCGAGCAGGAGCCGCAGGTCGGGCACGCGGCCTTCTCGATCGCGGTGACTTCCTCGTCGGTGTACTTGTCGTCGGCGGCCACGACCATGGCGTCGACCAAGTCCAGGGCGCGGATCTGGCCCTTGATCTGCACCTTGCCGGCCTCCATCGGACCGCCCGAGACGAAGACCACCGGGATGTTCAGCCGCATGGCGGCCATCAGCATACCGGGCGTGATCTTGTCGCAGTTGGAAATACAGACGATGGCGTCGGCGCAATGGGCGTTGACCATGTACTCGACGCTGTCGGCGATCAGCTCGCGGCTGGGCAGCGAGTACAGCATCCCGCCGTGGCCCATGGCGATACCGTCGTCGACGGCGATGGTGTTGAACTCCTTGGCCACGCCCCCGGCCGCCTCGATCTCGCGGGCGACCAGCTGGCCCAGGTCCTTCAGGTGCACGTGACCCGGGACGAACTGGGTGAAGCTGTTGGCCACCGCGATGATCGGCTTGCCGAAGTCCTCGTCCTTCATGCCCGTCGCGCGCCAGAGGCCGCGGGCCCCCGCCATGTTGCGGCCGTGGGTCGAGGTGCGTGAACGATAGGGAGGCATGGGAAATCTCAATGTCGGCGGTGTGGTTATTTAGGCCCGTTCCGCCCGCTCGCAAAATATATTAGTTCATCGATATTAGGTCGCACGAGATATCAGATGGACGCCCGCCAGCTTCGCCACTTCGCCGCGGTGGCCGATACGCTCCACTTCGGACGGGCGGCCGAGCGCCTGGGCATGACCCAGCCGCCGCTCAGCCAGTCGATCATGAGCCTGGAGCGCGACCTGGGCGCACCGCTGTTCGAGCGCACCAAGCGCAGCGTCCGCCTGACCGCCTTGGGTGAGCAGTGGCTGCCGCATGTACTGGAGTCTCTTGCAGCGCTGGACGGCCTGCCGGCCCTGGCGCAGCAGATGCGCGACGGCCAGACCGGCTACCTGGCGCTGTCGTTCGTCAGCACCGCCGACTACAGCGTCCTGCCCTCGCTGGTGCGGCGCTACTCCCAGGCCTATCCGGATGTCGAGATCCGCCTGTTCGAGGCGACCAGCGACGTGCAGATCCCGGCCATCGTCAGCGGCGAGCGCCATGCCGGCATCATCATCCCGCCCGCCGACCACCCGCTGCCGCCCGCCCTCGCCTATCGCCGCCTGCTGCGCGAGCCGCTGGTCGCCGCCGTGCCCAGCGCCTGGATCGAGGACGGCCGCATCGCCCGCGAGACCGAGCTTTCCAGTGCCGAGGTGCTGGCCTCGCCGCTGATCCTGTTCCCCAAGCACGTGGCCCCGGCCTTCCACGACCTGGTCACCGGCTATTTCGCCTCCCTGGGTGGCACGGCGCGGATCGTCCAGGAGGCCATCCAGATGCAGACCATCATCAGCCTGGTCTCCAGCGGCCTGGGTATCGCCCTGGTGCCGGCCTCGCTGCGTAACCTGGCCCGGGCGGGCGTGAGCTACGTCCCGCTGGCCGGCGCGGCGCCGATGCTGGAGACGGGCCTGGCCTGGCGACGCGACGACGTCGCCCCCACCCTGGCCAACGTCCTGAAGCTGCTGGACGAACCGGCCTCCTAGGGGTGCGACACTTGCAAATGAGATTGACTCTCATTTTTATCTAAAGTAGCGCCCTCCTCCTGTTTTGACTGGGGGATTTGATGCGCCGTTCGCTGCTGACCGCTTGCTCGCTAGGGATTTTGGCCCTGGCTCACGCCGCCGCCGCCGAGGAGACGCCCGCCGCGCCGGCGCCCGTCGCCGACCAAGCGACCGCCGTCGAGGCCGTCATCGTCACCGGTGAAAAGGCCTCCCGCTCGCTGCAAGAAACCGTGTCCAGCGTGGCCGTGACGACGGCCGCCCGCATCGAGCGCGAGAACCTGCGCACCTTCTATGACGTGGTCGCCCGCACGGCGAACATGAGCGAGACCTACGGCAAGACCGGTTTCACAATCCGCGGCGTCAGCAACATGAACGTCTCGGGCGGCGGCACCGGCGGCCTGGCCACCGTCTATGTCGACGGCGCGGCCCTGCCGCTGGAGGCCACGTTCGGCGGCCCGCTGGAGCTGTGGGACATCGGTCAGGTCGAGGTCTTCCGGGGCCCGCAATCGACCCTGCAGGGCCGCAACTCGCTGGCCGGCGCGGTGATCATCACTTCGGCCAACCCGACCTATACGCCCAGCTTCCGCGCCAGCGTCGGCCTGGCCAGCGGCGACGAGCGCACGGTGGGGATCGCCGGCGGTGGCCCGATCGTCGCCGACCAGCTGGCCTTCCGCGTGGCCGTGCAGAAGAAGGAAAGCGACGGCTTCGTCTACAATCCAGTCCTCAAGCAGGACATCGAGGCGGTCGACAACCTCTATGTGCGCGGCAAGCTGCTCTACACCCCGACCGCCCTGCCCGGCCTGAAGGTGATCACCACCTACGCCCACAACAAGCGCGAGTCCGGCTACCAGTTCACCTATTCGCGCACCGACCGCCCCGACTACTACGACCATCGCGTCGACCTGTCGGACACGCCTTCGCGCACCAACTCCAAGTCCGACATCTTCACGGTGGACGGCAGCTACAAGCTGTCCGACGCCCTGACGCTGAACGCCATCGTCTCGTGGAACAAGGTCAAGACCGACGCCACGATCGACTTCGACTTCAGCCCGGTCGCCAGCTCGTACGGCACGCGCGACACGGCCACCGAGACCACGTCCGAGGAGGTCCGCCTGAACTACGAGGGCGACCGGCTGAAGGGCCTGATCGGCCTCTATCACGCCAAACGCGACGCCAAGGACTTCTCGGTCAGCCGCACCAACGTGCCGTTCCCGCGCGCCACCCTGGTCAATGTCCTGACCTCGACCCTACTGACCGGCGTGCCGTCGCCCACGCCCGCCCAGCAGGCGGCCGCCGCGGCCCAGGCCAACGGCTTCGCCAACCTCTATATCGCCGCCCTGCCGGTGATCCCGGTCGACTATTCCGGCGACCAGCCCTCGACGATCGACACCAGCGCCATCTTCGCCGACGCCAGCTTCGCCCTGACCGACAAGCTGAGCCTGCTGGGCGGCTTCCGCTACGACCACGAAGAAAACACCTCGAGCACCAAGCAGACCGCCGTGTTCGCCGGCGCCTATCCCAGCGCCACCGGCTTTGGCCCCTACGCCCCGTACGTGACCCAGGTGAACGGCTTCGTGGCCGGCATGATCGCCCAGGCCAACGCCTCGGCCCCGGAGAACACCCGCAAGTTCAACGCCTTCCTGCCGAAAGCTGGCCTGAAGTACGAGTGGACGCCGGACATCAACACCAGCCTCACGGCTCAGCGCGGCTATCGCTCGGGCGGCTCGACGGTGAACCAGGCGCGCTCCAGCGTCGCGGCCTATGAGCCGGAATACACCTGGAACTACGAGGCCTCGCTGCGCACGGCCTGGCTGGACGGGACCCTGACGGTCAACGCCAACGCCTTCTACACCGACTGGAAGGACCAGCAGGTCATCGTCAATCTGGGCCTCAACGCCTACGACTACGAGGTCAAGAACGCCGGCAAGTCGCACTTGTACGGCTTCGAGCTGGAGGTCGCCCAGCAGCTGACCACCCAGCTCTCCTGGTACGCCTCGATGGGCCATACCAAGACCAAGTTCGACGAGTTCACGATCACGGCGGGCGACGACAACCGCAACCTGTCGGGCTCGGAATTCCCCTACGCCCCGCAATGGACCCTGGCGCTGGGCGGCGACTACCGCTGGAGCGACGGCTGGCTGGCCCACCTGGACGGCAGCTACAAGTCGAGCTCGTTCTCGGCCGCCGGCATCGACCAGGCCCAGGACTCGCCGGTCAAGAGCCGCCTGCTGTTCAACGGCCGCTTCGGCTACGAGCGCGAACACTGGGGCGCGTACGTCTATGGCAAGAACCTGCTGAACGCGACCTACAGCCAGTACACCCGCACCGACATCCCGGTGTCGATGCTGGGCGAGCCGCGCGTGGTCGGCGTGACGCTGGAGACCCGCTGGTGAGCCCGCTCTGGGGTCTGGCCTTGGCGCCGCTACCGCTGGCGGGCGTCTATCTGCTGAAGCGGGCCTGGGACGAGGCGCGCCCTGAACGGCCGTGGCTGATCCTGGGCGGCTGGGGCCTGCTGGTCCTGGCCATCGCCGCGTCGGCGCCGCTGCTGGGCGCGGTGCGCGGGCCCTCGGCCATGCTGGCCATCGCCTCCACGGTCGCCCTTTTCTTCGTTGGGGCTGGGGTCGAGCGCCGCAACGCCAGGAAGAAGGCCGCGCGCGAACTGGCGCCCGAGCCTTCCGACCGCCGCCGCGTCGTCTGGCGCGGCTGGCTGCGCGGCTTCCTGGCAGGGCCCCTGGCCGGGATCGCGGCGCTCGGCTGCGGCCTGGCCGTGGCCATCTGCGCGCCGGGCCAGATCCAGAGCCGCATGGTCATCGGCGGGTTGATGGTGCCGTTCCTGTGGGCCGGCGGCATGGCCTGGACGCTGTCCGACGACAAGATCCTCCGCGCCTTCGCCGTCCTGGCCGGCGTCTCGGTCGTGACCTTGGGCGCGGCCTTCCTGAAGGGAGCGCTGTGATGGACGGCTCGACCGCCGCTGCGCCGGCCAAACGCGCCAAAGCCGTCGGCAAGCCGATCTGGCCGAAGGTCCCCGCCGACTTCGTCCGCGCCATGCTGGCCGGCCACTCGGCCCTGGGCCTGACCTTCGCGGCGCTGATCTATCTGGTCTGCTTCTCGGGCTCGATCGCCGTCTTCACCTACGAGTTCAACCGCTGGGAACAGCCGGCCGGACCCGTGCTGCACGAGGCCTCGCCGCAGGCCGCCGACGCCGCGTTCCGCGCGGTTCTGGCCAAGAACCCCAAGGCCCACGATCTCTTCATCCGCCTGCCCGAGCCCGCCGCGCCCCGCCTGTCGGTCCACGGCGACGACGCCAAGGGTAGCGAGCACACCTATGTCGCCGACGCGACCGGCAAGCTGGCAGCCGAACAGAAGCTGCCCTGGAGCGAGTTCCAGGCCGAGCTCCACACCGTCCTGCACCTGCCCCGCGCCTGGGGCGGCTTCATTGTCGGCCTGACCGGCGTGGCGTTGCTGTCGTCGTTGGTCTCGGGCGTGCTGTCGCACCCGCGCGTGTTCAAGGACGCCTTCGCCTTCCGCTGGGGCGGCTCCAAGCGTTTGCAGGAGGCGGACCTGCACAACCGCATCTCGGTCTGGGGACTGCCGTTCCACCTGATCGTCTCGCTGACTGGCGCCTTCCTGGGCCTGACGGTGATCATCGTCGGCGTCCTGGCCGTGGCCACCTTCAAGGGCGACACCAGCAAGGCCTACGCCCTGTTCCGAGGCCCGACCGTGGCCGACGATCCGCGCCCGGCCGCCAAGGTCATCGACATCGCCGCGACGCTGAACGCGGTGAAGGCCCGCTATCCCGACAGTCGCCCGACGTACCTCTATGTCGAGCATCCCGGCGAGACCGGCCAGCACGCCAGCGTCAACGTCCTGACCGAGGGCCGCCTATCGCGCGGCGAGACCGTGGTCGTCGACGGCGACGGCAAGATCCGAGGCGAGGTCGGCTACGAGAGCGGCTCGGTCGGTCTCCGCGTGCTGGGGGCGATGACCCCGCTGCACTTCGGTTGGTTCGGCGGCTGGCCTATCAAGGTCGCCTATTTCCTGCTGGGCCTAGGCCTGACCGCCGTGACCTCCAGCGGCGTCGCCATCTGGCTGGCTCGCCGGCGCGACAAGGGCCGCCCGGCCCCGCGCTGGGAGCGGGTGTGGATCGCCTTCGTCTGGAGCCAGCCGGTGGGCTACGCCGCCTCGGCCTTGGTCGCCCTGTTCGCGCCCGCGCCGCCGGTCGCCGTCTGGGGTCTCGCCACCCTGGCCAGCATGGGCGCGGCGATCATCTGGACGCCGCCGGTGATCTCGGCCCGGCTGCGGCTGCTGTCAGCGGCGTTGTTCGCGGGCGTAGCGGTGGTCCACATCGCCTTGAACGGCGGACGGTTCGCCGATCCCGTCGCCTGGGCGGTGGACCTGGGCTTCGTGGCCGCCGCTGTCCTGTTGGCATTGAGCGTGCGGCTGTCGCGGCCGGCCTAGCCGCCGGTCAGGGCCTTGGCGTAGTGCTGGCGGTCGATGATCGGCCGGCAGAACAGCAGCGCGCCGTCGATGACCGCGTCCTCGCTCAGCAGGGCCCGGAACCAGGCATTGGCCTCGGCCATGCCGCGATGCAGGGCGGTGACGCGGTAACTGTGCCGGCCCGTCACCGCCGCCGCTCGCGACACGCAAGGGTCGTCGCGCAGCCGCGCCTCCAGCCGGTCCAGCGCCGCGCCATCGGTCAGGCGCGTGCGCAGGTCGGCGATGCAATGGCAGACATCGACCGGCAGCCGCACGCGATCGACCACCTTCAACATGCCGCTCTGCTTGAAGCGGGTGATGATCCGGAAGGCCGTGGTCTGCGAGACGTCCAGCATCTGGGCCAGTTCGGCCACGGTCGGCAGCGGCTTGCCCTCCAGCCGGGCCATGATCGCGAGATCAGCCTCGACATCGTGACGCGGCGCCGGGCTCGTCCGTGAGGGCTGAAGCGATCCGGGCCTGAGCTGGTTCATCCGCGCCTCCTCCCCCGAGGCCAGGGAAGTTAAGCGCGGAAACCTCTGACGATCAACGAAATTCTCCAATCAGAGAATTTATGCCCGATTTGAGAAATCCTATTGAATGCCGGCTTTCGGCGTGAACAGCAGGTCGTGATAGTCCCAGCTGAAATCGGCGATCGGCGACGCGGCCTTCATGGTCACCCGCTCCACGCCGCCGTCGGCGTTGAGCCCGAAGGTGACATAGGCCGGCTCCAGGGTCTTGTCGTCGAAGCGGGTGACGAAGGTGTCGTACTGCCAGTGCTCCAGCTTGCCGGTCATGCGGGGCGTGGACTTGAAGTCGATGCGCAGGCCGCCCTCGCCCTGCGTCACCGCGATGTCGCCGTACCAGGGGTCGGCATAGGTCCCGGCGTACTTGGCCACCGGCAGCGAGGGTCCGACACCAGCGGGCTTGGCCTGCACGCCGCCCAGGGTCTTCAGCGCCCCGGCGATCAGCTGCTTCTTGTAGGCGATGTAGCGCTCGCCCCACGGCTCGGGCTTGAGGCCAAGGTAGTGGTCCAGCAGTTCCAGCATCAGGCCGCGCGGCAGCTCGCCGTCCTCGCTGTTCAGCTCGATCGAGAAGCCGACATTGCGGTCGGGGATCAGCACCACCACGGTCTTGAAGCCCAGCACCGCGCCGCTGTGCCAGACGATCTGGGTCCCGCGGTAGTCCTGGATCTGCCAGCCCAGCGCATAGGCCTGGAAGTTGGGCTTGGTGACCTCCATGCCGGGCGGGACGCGATCGATCGGCTCGATCACGGTCGGCTGCCACATGGCCTTGGACTGGGCCTCGCTGAACAGCCGCTGGCCGTCCGGCAGGGCGCCGTGGGCCAGTTGCAGCTTCAGCCACTTGGCCATGTCGTTGGCGCTGACGGCCATGCCGCCGGCCGGCGCGGCGCTGCGGGCCAGTTCGTCGCGCTCGTCGAGGACCTCCTGGTCGCCCGCCCCCCTCAGGCCGCCGTTCATGCGGGCGTGCGGCTGGGCGCGGTTGGCGTTGTCGAAGCGACGCTCGTCGGTGGTGGACGCCGTCATGCCGGCCGGGACCAGCACGTGGTCGCGGGTGTAGGCCTCCCAGGTCTGGCCGGTGACCGCCTCGATCAGCTGGCCGGCGACCATGTAGAGGACGTTGTCGTAGGCATAGCCGCTGCGGAAGCTGGTGGCGGGCTTCAGATAGCGCAGGCGGCGCACGGCCTCGGCGCGCGGGATGTTGCTGCGCGGCACGAACAGCAGGTCGCCCTGCCCCAAGCCTAAGCCGCTGCGGTGGACAAGCAGGTCGCGCACGGTCAGCTCTCGGGTGACCCACGGATCGTACATCTGGAAGCCCGGCAGGCGGTCGGCGACCTTGTCGTCCCAGGCGAGCTTGCCGGCGTCTACCAGAGTGGCCAGGGCCGCCGTGGTGAAGGCCTTGCCGGTCGAGCCGGTCATGAACAGGGTGTCGGCGTCGACCTTGGCCGGGTCGCCCAGCTTGCGCACGCCATAGCCCTTGGCCAGTACGGTCTGGCCCTCGTCGACGATGGCGATCGACAGGCCCGGCGCGCCCACCTTCTGACGCAGCGCCTCGACATGGGCGTCGAAGCCTTTGGGCGGCTGGACGACCGCGCCCGATGCGAGCGCGGCGGCGAGGACGAGGCTAATCATGGGACCTCCGGCTGGAAGGCGGGACGCTTGGAAAGACGGATGAGGCCGATCGTGGCCAGCGGCGCGACGTAGAGGGCGATCAGGGCATAGGCCAGCAAGCGGTAGCCGCCGGCGATCAGGCCGACCAGCCCGACCTTCTCGGCCAACACCATGCAGAAGACCAGCAAGGCCAGGGCGAAGCCGGCCCGGGCCCGGACGCCGAACGGCCGGCCCATCCGCGCCTGGAAGGCCCCGGCCACGCGCTCGTTGATGGCGTGGACCGCGCCGGTCCCGCTCTCCAGCAGGGCCGCGAAGACCATGAGCTGGAACAGCATCCGGAAGATCGGCAGGTTCAGCTTGGCTAGCAGCACGTCGGACGGCAGGGCCGCGCCACTGACCTCCGGCGCATAGGCGCACATGCAGACGAAGAAGACGAAGGCCGGGATCATGGCCAGCGGCCCGGCGATCAGGCCGGCGGTCACCGCGTCGCGGTCGCTGAGCAGGTGGCGGGTCACCGGCAGGATGATCACCGCCCCGATGATGTTGTAGCCGGCATAGGTGGTCCCGCCGACAAAGGCGTCCGTCCCGACCAGGACGGGGACCGAGAACGTGGCGGCGATGTCATGGCCAAAGGTGGTCAGGGCCAGCACCAAGAACAGGGCGTAGACCCCATAGAGCAGGATCGAGACCCAGACGAACAGCTGCTCGACCACCTTGCTGCCGAAGGCGACAAAGCCCGTGACACCCAGCAGCAGGGCCAGCATCCCCGCCCACTTGGGCGCGCCGAACACCGCGTGGCCGATCTCGCCCGCCGCCGCGCCGAACACGGCCAGCACGATGATGACGAAGAAAGCATAGGCCAGCTCGAACGCGATCCAGCCGCGCCCCAGCAGGGCCTGGAAGAAACTCCGATAGTCCCGCGCCCCGGTCGCTCGCGCGAACAGGAAGGTCAGGACGCACATGCCGCTCCAGATCAACGTCGCCAGGGTCAGGCCAACGAGACCGCCCCAGGGCCCGGCAGGCAGGAAGAACTCGGCGATCTCGCGGCCGGTGGCGTAGCCGCCGCCGATGACGGCGGCCTTGAACGCCAGGCCCGGCAGCAGCCAGCGGCGGAACCAGCCCTTCGCCGTCATGCGAGGCAGGCGTCCAGCAACCGCTCGAAGGCCGGCCCGCCGCGCAGCGGATCGGCGGCCGGCAGGCCCAGGCGCTGGGCCACCGCCTCGATCTCGGCCTGGGCGGCCTCGGGCGAGAGTTTGCCGGTGTTGAGGCTGACCCCCGCGCAGCGGATGTTCGGACTGGTCACTCGGCCCATCAGGATCGTCGCCTCGATCACCGCCTCGATCGACGGGACCGCGTGGCCTGGATGGCCGAGGACCTCGGTGCGGCCCGGCTCGTGGCAGACCACGAAGACGTCGGGTTGGCTGCCCTGCAGCAGACCCAGCGACACCGCGCCGTAGGCCGGATGCATCAAGCTCCCCTGCCCTTCGATCACATCGACATGGCTCGAGGCGGCGGCGGGGCTGAGCATCTCGGCCGCCCCAGCGATGAAGTCGGAAACCACCGCGTCGATCGGCATGCCGGCGCCGGCGATCATGATCCCGGTCTGACCGGTGGCCCGGAAGTCGACATCGACGCCCCTCCCCCGCAAACCTCGGGTGATGGCCAGGGCCGCGTACTTCTTGCCCAAGGCGCAGTCGGTGCCGACGGTCAGGATCCGCCGCCCCGAGCGTGGCTTGCCCGAGCCGACCGGAATGCCAAGCGGCGGGGTCCGCACGTCGATCAGCCGGCGACCGGTCCGTTCGGCGGCGGCCTTCAGCTCCGGGATATCGCCGAGCTTGGCGTGCATGCCCGAGACGATGTCCAGCCCCGCCTCCAGCGCCTCGACCAGGCCGGCGACCCAGGCCGGCGGGATGACCCCGCCGGCGTTGGCGACGCCGATCACCAGGCCGCGCGCGCCCTCGGCCGCCGCTTGCGCGGGGGCCAGGGCCGGCAGGCCCGTGCTGACCCGGCAGCCGGGCAGGACGAACTCGCCGACGCAGCGCTCGCCGACCCAGTCGCGCAGGCCGAACGCGGTCTTGGCGTAGCCGGGCTCGACCGTGTCGCCGAGGAACAGCAGGTAGGGCGACGGCAAGCCGCCGACCTCCTCACTGGCCTCATTGCGCGTAGCTCTGGCGATGGCGGTCATGCGATCAGAAGCCGGCCGTCAGGCTGACGCCGATCGTACGCGGCCGGATCACGCCCGTGCCCATGGCCCCGCCCGGATAGACCGGCGAGCCGTTGGCCAAGATCGTCGAGGTCGAGGTCTTGCCGTCGGCGTCGGTCACGTTCTTGGCGTAGATTTCCAGGTCGACCTTGCCGAAGTCGATCCCGGCCCGCAGGTCGACCACCTCGTAGGACGGCACCTTGCGTTGGCTGCTGTGGGCGGCGCGATAGGTCGCGTCGAAGGCCCCGCTCTGCTTGCCCAGCACGCGCAGCGAAGCGCCGACATAGGCCTGCTTGTCGCCCACGGCCCAGCTGTAGTCGCCATTGAAGCCCAGGCTGAGCTTCGGCGTGAACGGCAGTTGGTCGCCCTTCTTGCCGCCGACCAGGGCGCTGGTGTCGCCCGACAGCTTGGCGTCGGTATAGGCGCCGTTGGCCGACAGGGTCAGGCCGCCTTCCAGGCGCGCCGTGGCGTTGAACTCGACGCCGTCGCTCTTGGCGTCGGCGCCGTTGGCGTTGATGCCGAAGTTGTTGACCACGGTCAGCAGCTGGATGCCCTTCCAGTCGATATGGAAGGCCGCAACGTCCAGGGTCAGGCGGTGATCGGCGCTCTCGCCCTTGAAGCCGGCCTCGTAGCTGGTGACCTTGTCCGGCGCGAAGGTGGCCGGGGTGCCGGCGGGGGCGCTGGGCGGGATCACGTTCGGGCCGCCGGGACGATAGCCCTTGGCGACACGGGCATAGACCGCGCGGTTGTCATCCAGCTTGTACTTGGGCGCGATCGAATAGGTGAAGACGTTGTCCGACGACTTCAGGCCGGTATTGACCGGGGTCCCGCCGGCCAGCACGCCGGAGGCGGTCTGGGCGGCGGTCTGCTTGTTGTGGCTGTAGCGGCCGCCCAGATCGATATCGACCTTGTCGGTCAGGTGCACGGTGGCGTTGGCGAAGCCGGCATATTCCTTGTAGCGCGAGCTCAGATTGACCTCGGCCAGCTTCGGCAGGGTGGTGATCTTGTTCAGGGTGCCGGGCGTGACCGCGACATATTCCTGGAAGATCAGGCCCTTCTCGTCGGTGAAGTAGCCGCCGACCATCCAGTCGAACTTGGCGCCCGCGTTCGAGGCCAGGCGCACTTCCTGGGTATATTTCCGGTTGTTGGTCAGCTGGCCCAGATACAGGTCGTTGGCCGGGCCCAGCGCCGCCTTTATCAGGCCGCTGAGATTGAACGAGGCGTCGTCGCGCTTGGTCTGGTTCAGCTTGCTGTAGCTGCTGGACGAGGTCAGCGTCCCGAAGCCCAGGTCGTAGTTGAGCACGGCGTTGTAGACGCGGTAGTCGACGTCCGAGAACGCCGGCACGTACTGCGACAGGGTCGGCTTGCCATACAGAGTCTTCAGGGTGTTGGGATCGCTCTCGACCACGGTCGGGGCGTCGGCCTTGATGTTCTGGACCACGGCCGTCAGACGCAGGTCGAAGGCTTCGGTCGGCTTGAACAGCAGCGAGGCGCGACCGCCATAGATCTTGGCGTCGTTGATGTTCTCCTCGACGTCCGAACCGCTGGTGCCGATCGAGTCCACGAAGCCGCCGACCTTGCGGTACGAGCCCGAGGCGCGGAAGGCCACGGTCTCGCCCAGCGGGATGTTGACCATGGCGTTGGCGTTGTACGAGGCGTCGCCGCCCTTGACGCCTTCAACGCCCGCGCGCGCCCGGGCGAAGTAGCCGCCGGTGTCGGGCGTGTTGGTCACGAACTTCAGCAGGCCGCCCATCGAGCTGGCGCCATACAGCGTGCCTTGCGGACCGCGCAGCACCTCGATGCGGGACACGTCGAAGGTGTCGAAGTCGCCGGCCAGCACCGCGCCGTTGACCAGGCCGCTGCTGGAACCGAACGGCGTCTCGTCCATGTAAACGGCCACGGTCGAGGCTACGCCGCCGGTGTTGACCCCGCGCATGACCAAGCGACCCTGGCCCGGCGTGCTCTGGACCAGCTGCAGGCCCGGAACGAGCTTCAAGTAGTCGCTGAAGTTGGACGCCTGATGGGTCTCCAGGGTGTCCCCCGACACCACCGAGATCGCCTGCGGGATGTCGATCAAGGTCTGTTCCCGCTTCTGGGCGGTGACGACGATCTCCTCGACGGTGGACGCAGGCTTGGGCGCTTCATCGGCCGCGAAGGCCGGGGCCTGCATCATCAAGGCGCCGACGGCGCTGGAGATCAGCAGGGCTGCACGATTGAGCTTCATTTCATTCCCCCTCGTTGATGCGCGCTCGCGGCCCCTGGGGAGAGACTCGCCCCTTCCGCAGCACGCTTGAGGCCGCTCGGATTTTTCCGTGCTCGGCCATACCCATTACGCAAATGTAATCCTAATTAGGACACTGTTATCCCAATCAGAGAATTGTCAACGCCAATCGTGCGGTCAGCCCGCCTCGGCCTTGCGCGCCCAAGGATCGATCAGACGCAGGAGGATTGCCGCCAACACGGCCAGCCCCGCGAGCAGCGCGAAATAGGCCGTGTGGCTCATCCGGCTCCACAAGGTCCCGACCAGGCCAGCGCTCAGGCTGCCGGCGAAGATGGTCAGGTACCAGGCCGCCACCGTGGTCGCGCCGAACCCCGGCGGGGCCAGGCGCGCGAACAGGCCCAGGCCCGTCGGCAGGATGAAGAGCTCGCCGAAGGTGTAGATTCCGAAGAACGCCACCAGCCACAGCCAGTGCGCCCTGCCCCCGCTGAACGCATCGACCGCGCATAGCAGCAGGAAGGCTCCGGCCACGATCAGGGCCCCAGTCGCCATGCGCTGGGCCGGAGAAGTGTCTTTCCCGCCATCGGCGCGCTTCTTCCAGCCGGCCAGCAGCATCGGCGTCATGGCCATGACCAGCAGCGGGTTCAGCGACTGGAACCAGGTCATCGGCACGGTCCAGGATCCGAGCGCGCGGTCGACGCCGGCGTCGGCCCACAGGGCCACGGTGTTGCCGGCCTGCTCGTAGGCGCCGCGGAAGACGGTGACCGATAGCGCCACGCCCGCCAGGGCTAGCACGGTCGGCATGCCCATCCGCCCCTTGGGGGCCGGCGTCTCCTTGGTCACCTTCTGCTCGGCCGGCAGATAGCGCTGGCCCCACAGATAGATCAGCAGGCCCGCCAGCATGCCGAAGCCCGCCAGCGCGAAGCCAACGTGCCAGCCGAACAGCTCGCCCAGCGTCCCGCACAGCAGCGGGGCGAGAAAGCCGCCGATATTGATGCCCAGATAGTAGACGTTGTAGGCCCAGCCGCGCCGGGGATCGCCCTCGGCATAGAGGTCGTTGATCTGGCTGGGCAGGGTCGGCAGGAACAGGCCATTGCCCAGGGCGATGGTGGCCAGGGCGACATACAGCAGGTTCGGGAAGCCCATCATGAAGTGGCCCAGCGCCATGACGCTGGCCCCGATGATGATCGCCCGCCGCTTGCCCAGCAGCCGGTCGGCGATCACCCCGCCGACGATCGGCGTGAAATAGGCGCAGGCCGTATAGGTCCCGTAGATCAGGGACGAGGTCCCCTGGGCGATCAGCAGCTCCTTGGTCATGTAGTAGACCAGCAGAGCGCGCATGCCGAAGTAGGAGAACTGCTCCCACATGTTCGTCAGGAACAGGATGGTCAGACCGCGCGGCTGACCGAACCACGGCGAGGCGTCGAGCGGCTTCCCGCTCATGCGGCGACCAATGCGGCGGGCGCGCCCCAGACGCTCTCGCCGGCCCAGACCGTACCGTCCTTGTAGACGACGCCGGGCGGTCGGTCCTGGGCCAGGAAGGTCGGGCCGTCGAGATCCACGAGGTCGCAGACCTGGCCCAGCACGAAGCCCGGCCCGGTGGCGAGGCTGGTGCCGACCATGGTGCCGACCATGACGCCCAGGCCCAGCCGTCGCGCCTTGGCGGCCATCAGCAGGCCCTCGGTGAGGCCGCCACACTTGTCGAGCTTGATGTTGATGACCTGGAAGCGGCCCGGCATCGTCGCCACGTCGGCCAACGACACGCAGCTTTCGTCGGCGGCGAGCGGGATCGGCGCATCGAAGCCGTCCAGCTCGTGCTCGTGGCCACGCGCCAGGGGCTGCTCCAGCAGCGAAACCCGTTCCTCGACCAGGGTCTCGACCAGCGCGTCCAGGTCAGCGCGGACGAAGCCCTGGTTGCCGTCGACGCCCAGCCAGGCGTCCGGCCGCGCCGCGCGGATGGCCCGCACCCGCGCCTGGTCCAGCGGCAGATCGCCCGTCAGCTTGATCTTGATCGACTTGGCCTGGACGTAGCCGGCCGCGCCCTTGGCCATGACCTCCGGCGTATCGGCGCCGAGGGTGAAGGTGGTGCGCAGCGGCTGGGGCGCGTCCAGCCCCGCCAGCCGCCAGACCGGCAGGCCGGTCCTCGCCGCCTCCAGCTCCCACAGGGCGCAGTCGACGGCATTACGGGCCCCGCCGGGCGGCAGGATGAAGCGCAGCGCCTCCCGCGTCGGCCCGGCCTCGATGGCCTCGCGGACGGCTTCGAGCTGGACCCGCATGCCGTCCACGGTCTCCTTCAGGAAGAAGACCCCGGACGCTTCGCCACGCCCTCGCCGCCCGCCCTCCGACAGCGTCACGACGATGATGTCGGACGTGTCGAAGACGTGGCCGGCGATGCGGAAGGGTTGCGCCAGCCGCAGGGTCTCGCTGGCGATGTCCAAGGTCAGCCGGCCCATCAGTAGCTCACCGACATGCCGAGCAGGTGGAAGACCAGGGCGACGTAGAACAGCAGCAGCGTGGAGAGCAGCAGCAGCACGCTCCACAGCTTGCGCGCCCAGCTACGGCCGTCGGTCCAGGTCAGCCAGGCGTTCCAGCCGGCGGTGACCACCGCGATCGGGAAGGCCACCCAGCCCAGGCCCTGCAGGAGCATCATCACCCCGTCCATGGCGCCGGCCAGGGCCGCCGCGCTGGAGGTCAGCTTGCTCATGCCCACGACCCAGCCGACCAGCAGGGCCAGCAGCAGGCCGGCGCCGATGCGGGAAGCCCGCGAAGCCGTCAGAGCCTTCCCCGAGATGTCGACGACCGTCTTGTAGCGGCGGCGCACCAGGGCCACGACCGGCCAGTAGAGGAAGGTCAGCAGCAGCACGCCGATGCTGGCGATCATCGCCGGCAGCACCCAGCCCATGTCCTTGCCGGCCGGCGGACGATCGAAGACCATGAACGGCGAGCCGAAGTCCCAGCTCCAGCGGACCGGCTTGCCATCGACGACTTGGGCGGCCAGGCGATCGTGACCGCCGACTTCACGCCAGACATAGGGCGCGATCTCGACCCACTCTTTGGGACGACCGTTTGGCCCCAGCACGCTGGGGATGACCAGCTCGCCCTTGGGACCGACAGCGATCTTGGCTTGGCCCACGGCGTAGAACAGCGACAGGAAGCTGCTGTCGGCGCGGCGGCTGGCCCACCAGGGACCGGCCATGGCCTTGACGTGCTCGGCCGAGACCTTGGGATCGATCTTGCCGTCCGCCGGGCCGGCGTAAGGCAGGTAGCGGTCGGAGAAGTCACGGAAGATGGCGGTGCGCAGCGTGCCCGCCGCGCCCTGACGGCCGCCGCTGTTAACCGACAGATAGAGGCCGACATGCTCGTCCATGTAGAGGTGCAGCGAGGAATGGAAGCCCTCGGTGTCGCCCAGGTGGCCGATCACGTAGCGGCCGTTGATCGAGGTCTGGAAGAAGCCCAGCTCCATGCGGTCCAGCGGCGGGATCAGCGACTTGGGATCGACCTTGTCCAGCGGGCTGTAGTGCATCGTATGCGCCGTCTCGGCCGACAGGATGCGCGCGCCGTCCAGCTCGCCGCCCTGCAGGTGGGCGATCATGAACCGGCCCATGTCCGCGCCGGTCGACGAGGCCGCGCCGGCCGGGGCCGGACCGACGATCTCGAAGCCCTTCGGAGGCTTGCCGGGCTTGGAATAGCCGACCGAGTCCGTGCCCTTCAGATTGGCGGGCAGCGGCTGGCGGAAGGTGGTGTTGGCCATCTTCAGCGGGCCCGTCACGTGGCGGTCGAGATAGTCATTGAACTTCTCGCCCGACACGCGCTCGACGATGTAGGCCGCCAGGGCCGTGGCGTAGTTCGAATAGGCCGGCGTGGTCCCCGCGTCGAAGATGCGGTGCGGCAGGTGCTTCTTGAGGTAGTCGCCCAGCACCGGCTCGGGCTGGTCGTAGAAGATCAGCGCCTTGGCCACTTCCTCGAAGCCGGCCGTGTGGGTCATCAGCTGACGCGTGGTGATCGGCTTGCCGTGGTAGGCCGGGATCTTGAAGTCGAGGTACTGGTTGATGTCGGCATCGAGGTCGATCTTGCCGGCCTCGACCTGCTGCATCACGGCCGTCCAGGTGAACAGCTTGGAGATCGAGCCCGGGCGGAACAGGGTCTTGTAGGGATCGACCGGCGTGCGCTTGTCGAGATTGGCGTAGCCGAAGCCGCGCGTCGTCAGGATCTGGCCGTCCTTGACCACCGTGACCACCGCGCCGGGGATGTCGCCCGTCCGCAGGGCGTAGGGCATGTAGCCGTCCAGCCAGAGATCGACATCGGCCTTGGTCAGGCCCGGCGCGGTCGAGGCCGGCAGCGCGGGCGCGGCGGCCGGAGCCGGGGTCGCCAGCTTGGCGACCGGCGGCGACGCCGTCTCCTGTCTCGTCTGGCCGTGCGCGGCGCCCAGCCCCGCCAACAGCGCGAACACCGCGACCGCGGCCCCCTTGAACGTTCGCATCCCTTGCCTCCCCTGGCTTAGGATTGCCCCCGTACGGCCCAGCCGATAGATTGGGTGTAACAATCCTGATCAGGACAATTGCTATCCTGATTGGAAAATTCGTCAACCGCCTTGAGGAGCCATGGCGCGTGCCTGCTAATGTCCACACGCTCGGAACCCTGCTTCGTGGACTGAGAGACCGTGAGGGCTGGACCCTCAAGCAGATGAGCGAGAAGAGCGGCATCCCCGTCTCGACGCTCTCAAAGGTCGAACACGATCGCCTGACCCTGACCTACGACAAGCTGCAGCAGCTCAGCCAACGGCTGGGCATGCGGATGTCGGAGCTGTTCGCGGAAGAGACGTCGAGCCCGCCCCAGGCGGTCATGGCTCGTCGCAGCCTGGGCGATATCGAGCGCGCCGTGCGCGTCCAGACCCCGAACTACGACTACTACTATCTGTGCACCGAGCTGCGCGGGAAGCGGATGATCCCGGTGATCACCAAGATCCGCGCCAAAAGCGCCGAGCAGTTCGGCGACCTCGTCCACCACGCGGGCGAGGAGTTCATCTTCGTGCTGAAGGGCCGGGTCGTCGTGAACACCGAGTTCTACGATCCGGTGGTGCTGGAGGAAGGCCAGTCGATCTATATCGACTCCAGCATGGGTCACGCCTACCTCGCCGCGGAAGGCTGCGACGAGGCCGACGTGCTGGGCGTGATGTCCAGTGAAGACGAGGAGCTGATGAAGGTGCTCCTCGACATCCACGAGGACCAGAAGCAGACGCAGCGCTAGGCGCTGTCGCGCTTCATGAAGGCCTAGAAGCCGAAGTCGCTCAGGCCCGGATGGTCGTCAGGACGCCGGCCCAACGGCCAGCGGAACTTGCGGTCGGCCTCGGCGATCGGCTGCTCGTTGATGCTGGCGTGGCGATTGCGCATCAGGCCGTCGGCGTCGAACTCCCAGTTCTCGTTGCCATAGGCGCGGAACCAGTTGCCGCTGTCGTCGTGGTATTCGTAGGCGTAGCGCACGGCGATGCGATTGCCCTCGAACGCCCACAGCTCCTTGATCAGCCGGTAGTCCAGCTCCTTGTTCCACTTGCGCTCCAGGAACGCCTGGGCCTCGTCGCGGCCGTTCAGGAACTCGGCGCGGTTCCGCCAGCGGGTGTCGGTCGTATAGGCCAGGGCGACCTTGGCGGCGTCGCGGCTGTTCCAGCCATCCTCGGCCAGGCGGACCTTCTCGATGGCGCTTTCGCGGGTGAACGGCGGCAGGGGCGGACGGGACATCGGGAACTCCTGGTGTGAGGCGTAGATAGGGGTCAGAGGGCCAATTGCAGCGCTGGCCCCTCGGCGGCGGGGACCGAGCAGCAGATCAGCGCCTCGTCGTCGGCGACCTGGGCGCTAGGTTGCGTCAGATACGAGACGGCGCCTTGTACGATCTTGGTCTTGCATGAGCCGCAGGTCCCGGCCCGGCAGCTGAATTCGGGTTGTAGGCCGCGCGCCTCGGCCAGGTCGAGCAGCGTGCCCGAGCCGGGCTCCCAACGGGCCTCCTTGGACGACTCCATGAAGAACACCGGCTTGGAGGTCGTCGCCGGCGGTGGCCCCACCTTGACGGGCGCGGCGTCTGCATCCGGCTTGCGCTGCATCGATGCCGGGCCGAACGCCTCGGCGTGGATGCGCCTGTCGGCGACGTTCAGGCCGCGCAGCCCGTCATAGACCGCCTGCATGAAGGCCGGCGGGCCGCACAGGTAGAAGTCGTAGTCGTCGAACGGCAACTCGGCGCGCAGGGCGTCGATGTCCAGCCGGCCGAGCAGGTCGTAGTCGTCGGGCTCCGCGCCCTCGGTGTCGCTGAGGATGCGCGTCAGGTGGATGGCGCCCTGCCCGGCCTCGATCAGGGCAGCCAGCTCCTCGTCGAACGCTCGCTCTGCCCTGGTCCGCGCAGCCTGGAAAATCCAGGTCCGCCGGACGCCGCGCTTGCGGAAGCCCTCGAACAGGATGTGCCGGGCCATGGCGATCATCGGGGTGATGCCGACCCCGGCCGCCAGCAGCACCGCCGGACGCTTCTCCAGGGCGTCGATGGTGAAATCGCCAGCCGGGGCGCGGGCCTCGATCAGGTCGCCCTCGCGGACCTGGTCGTGCAGGTACCGGGAGACAGCGCCCTCGCGCTTGACGCTGATCCGATAGAACGGGTCCGACGGCGCGACCGACAAGGTGTAGGTGCGGATCACGGGCCGCTCGGTCCCGGGCAACTGGACCCGGATCGGCAGATGCTGGCCGGCCAGGTGCGGAATGGCGACGACGCCATCGGCGGGCTCCAGCTCGAACGAGCGGATCGTGGCGCTTTCGTCGGTGACCTTCCTGACCCGAAACGGCCGCCACTGGGTCGCCAGCTCGGCGGCCTTCAGGCGAGCCGCCGTCTCGTCCCAGTCGCCGGTGATCAGGGCGTTGGGCGAGGCGCCGCCGGCGCGATCGACCCAACGGACCGGCAGGACGTTCCGCCGGCGGACGACCTTGGTCGGGCGCAGGCGCCACAGCCGCTCGGCTCCCTGGAAGGCGGCGATCTCGGGCGAGTCCAGGATCACCTCGGCCTGCCCGGTCAGTTGCAACAGCTCGCCGGTCGCGAAGTCGACGAACACCAGGCCCGCCTTGCCGTTCAGGCTGATATTGCCCAACGTGTTGAAGAACAGGTTGCCGGCGAAGTCGGGGATGGTCAGGACGCCGTCCTCGCCGATCCGCACGAAACCGGGCTTGCCGCCCCGGTGCGAGACGTCGACCTGCCGGCCGTTCTCCTCGCTGTAGGAGGCTACAAAAAAGGCGTCGGCTGCCTTGATCACCCGGCGGGCGTCGGCGTCCAGGGTCTCGAAGGTCTCGACCTCGCCGGCATAGGGCGCGGCCGGGTCGCCGACCACCGCGAAGTCGCGCAGCTGGATGTATTGCGGGCAGTTGCCGTAGCTCTGGCCCACGACGACGTCGAAGCCTTCGGTCGTTCGACGCACGGTCCCATTCATGCGGTTGCGGCGGCGGGTGTGCAGCTCGATACCCAGCAGGCCGACGGGATCGCCGTCCTCCATCCCCGCATCGGCGGGATCGCTGGGCTGGCGCACGGCCTGGATCGCCAGGCGGTCGATGTCGGGCGAGCTGATGAAGCCAGGCTGGCCGGCGACGATGGTCGCCCACGGCGCGCCAGTCGGATCGACGCTGCCGACGACCAGGAACGGCAATTGCGGGAAGAACTCCCGATGCTGATCCAGCAGGTAATCGCGGATGACCCGGCGCCCCACCGTCTCCATCTTCGCGTCGACGCCGACGCTGCGCTGGATCGCGACCTCGCCGCGATGCCAGGGAGAGGGCTTTTCTATCGTGGTCATGGCCCGCTCCCTGGCTTGAGGCTTAGGCGGCCAGGCCGACCGGCGTGCGGGCGAACGGCACAAAGCCCGGCAGAGCCTCGACCCGGGCCAGCCACTGGCGGACGGCCGGATAGGGCTCGAGGTCGACGTTTCCCTCCGGCGCGCGGGCCGTGTAGCTGTAGAGGGCCACGTCGGCGATGGTCGGACGGCCGGCGACCAGCCAGTCCTGTTGGGCCAGCAGAGCGTCCAATGTCTTCAGCAGGGCGTGGCCGCGGCCGATGACCTCGTCCGGATCGCGCTTGGCCCCGAACACGGTGACCAGGCGGGCGGCGGCCGAACCGTAGGCCAGCTCACCGGCGGCGACCGACAGCCAGCGCTGCACCTGGGCGGCCTGGAGCGCGTCGTCGGGCAGCCAGTCGGTCTTGCCGAACTTTTTGGCCAGATAGACCATGATGCCGTTGGAGTCCGAGACGACCACATCGCCGTCTTCCAGCACGGGCACCTGGCCGAACGGGTTCAGCTTCAGGAACGCGGGCGTCTTGTGCGCGCCGCCGGGCAGGTCGACCTCGACCAGTTCGGCGTCGACGCCGATCAGCGACAGGAACAGGCGGGCCCGGTGCGCGTGGCCGGACAGCGGGAAGTAGTGGAGGCGCATGGTCGTGTCCTTTGGCGGGGCGGCTGGACACGGCGTCCATCCGATGAGCCAAGGACACTCCAATCATCGTGCGGACTGAAGCCGCGACCGGGGGAAGTCACTGTTCCGCGCTGTGGAATGGTTCGCGTTCCGAAAACCGGAACAATCCATTCCTCCGGTTCGCCGTTCTTCCGATGATCGATGACGATCACTCTGCGGGTCTTCCCCACGTCGGAGATGATCATGAGCACCGATTTGCCCCCACGGCTGGCCTTGCAGGTCCGGCTGGCCCTGTCCCAGGACACGGTCGAGAGCTTGGCCGCCGACGCCTCGCGCGCCGGCCTGACCGGCGAAGAGATCGACGCCGCCCGCGCCGGCCGCAGCTTCGACATCCAGGCCGAGGCGGCGATTGCCCTGGCGCTCAGGCTGCGCGCCGGCGAATGCACCATCGCGGCCCGCCGCCAGGCCGAGCACGTCGGCCTGCGGGACGGCGAGGTCTCGGCGATCGCGACGCTGACGGAGGAGGACTAGCCATGCCCCGCCTCCCCTTCCTTCGCCACTGGCGCGCCAAGCGCTGCCTGCATGAGATCTTCTCGAAACTGGCCGAGGGCCAGACCGTCGACGCGATCTCGTGGATGGGCCTGCTGTAGCTAGTTGATCCGCCGGTCGGCCCGCAGCCGTTCGGCGGCGAAGTCGATGAAGGTGCGGACCTTGGCCGGCGCGTGCCGCCCCTCGGGGTGGACGAGATGGACCGGCAGTGGGGCCTCCTCATAGGCCGAGAGCACCGTCTGCAGGGCGCCCGAGGCCAGAGCCGGGGCCACCTGGTACGAGAGCACCCGCGTCAGGCCGAACCCGTCGGTCGCCGCCTGCAGCGCCGCCTCGTTGGTGTTGCAGTAGAGGCGCGGATAGACGTGGACGATGGTCTTGTCGTCCTGACCGAAGCGCCATTCCGTCGAGGCCCAGGCGCTGGTCGTCGCGACCACCGCGTGGTCGGAGAGGTCCGCTGGCGTCGCGGGCGCGCCATGCTTCTCGAAATAGGCCGGCGAGCCGCAGATCACCCGCCGCACCGAGCCCACGCGCAGGGCGCTGAAGCCGGAATTGGGCAGGTTGCCGATCCGCAGGGCCAGGTCCACGCCCTCTTCGACGATGTTGACCATGCGGTCGACGAACAGGGTGCGAATGCTGACCTGCGGATAGGCGGCCAGATAGTCCAGGATGATCGGCAGCATGTACCGGTGGCCGAAGATCACCGGGGCGGTGATGGTCAAGGTCCCGCTGGGCGTGGCGAAACTGCCCGCGGCGCTGGCTTCGGCCTCGGCGAGGTCGGCCAGGATCCGCGAGCAGTCCTCGAAGAACCGCGCCCCGGCATCGGTCAGGGTCACCGAGCGCGTGGTGCGCACCAGCAGTCGCGCGCCGATCGTCTCCTCCAGCGCCGCGACCGCACGGGTCACGGCCGGCGGGCTCATGTGCAGGTGCCGCGCGGCCTCGGCAAAGCCCTTGGTCTCGGCGACCTTCACGAACACTCTCATCGCCTGCCAGCGATCCATAAGCCCGTCCCTGTTTGTCGAGTCTGCGACCTTATATCCGGGATGCAATAACCGAGGCCATGCTTGCGCTTCGGAACCCAGCCGGAGGCTTTGCGTCGCGCCCAGCCGCCGATGCGCGCAATCCGATCATATCGACTACGATATACGAGAAAGATTTGACCTCGGCGGCGGGGCGCTACAGAACTTCGTTCGCGCAAGATTCCCGACGGGAGGGGGATCACGCGAGCGCCTGAGTTGCTGGGCCGTTGGGGAGAAGAAACCTTGGATAGACGTCAGTTCCTTGCCGCCTGCGGGATCGGCGCCGGCGGCGTGCTGCTGCCCGGCTTCGGCCGCGCCATCGCCGCCGAACAGCTGGTCGAGACCCTCGACGTGGCCGTCAAGAAGCGCCTGGCCGACGCGGCCATGACCGCCGCCACGGCCGCCGGGGCCAGCTATTGCGACGTCCGCGTGGGCCGCTATCTGCGCCAGTTCATCCAGACGCGCGAAGCCAATGTCCAAGGCGTCACCAACACCGAATCCAGCGGCGTCGGCGTGCGCGTCATCGCCGGCGGGGCCTGGGGCTTCGCGGCCACCAACAGCTTCTCGGCCGAGGCCGTGGCCGACACCGCCCGCCTGGCGGTCGCCATAGCCAAGGCCAACGCCAAGAACCAGACCGCCCCCGTGCAGCTGGCCCCGACCAAGGGCGTCGGCGAGGTCAAGTGGGCCACGCCCCTGCGCCGCAACGGCATGGAAGTCTCGCTGCAGGAGAAGGTCGATCTGCTGATGCGGGTCAACGGCGCGGCGATGAAGGCCGGCGCCAACTTCGTCAATTCCAGCCTGTTCCTGATCAACGAGCAGAAGTACTTCGCCAGCACCGACGGCTCGTACATCGACCAGGACGTCCACCGCATCTGGTCGCCGTTCACGGTCACCGCCGTCGACAAGACCACCGGCAAGTTCCGCTCGCGCGACGGCCTCTCGGCCCCGATGGGCATGGGCTACGAATACCTGGACCCGCAGGCCAAGGATAAGACCCTCTCGCCCAACGGCATCATCAGCTACGGCAATTCCTACGACATGGTCGAGGACGCTCAGGCCGCCGCCGTCCAGGCGCGCGAGAAGCTGACCGCCAAGTCGGTCAAGCCGGGCCGCTACGACCTGGTGCTGGACCCCAACCACCTGGGCCTGACCATTCACGAGTCGGTCGGTCACCCGCTCGAGCTCGACCGCGTCCTTGGCTACGAGGCCAACTACGCCGGCACCAGCTTCGCCACCCTGGACAAGCGCCAGGCGCACTTCCAGTACGGCAGCGAGATGGTCAACATCATGGCCGACAAGCTGCAGCCGGGCAGCCTGGGCGCCGTGGGCTTCGACGACGAAGGCATCAAGACCAAGCGCTGGCCGCTGATCCAGGACGGCAAGCTGGTCGACTACCAGGCCACCCGCGACCAGGCCCACATCCTGGGCAAGACCGAGAGCGACGGCTGCTCGTACGCCGACAGCTGGTCGACCGTGCAGTTCCAGCGCATGCCGAACGTTTCGCTGCAGCCGGGCAAGAAGCCGCTCAGCCTGGGCGAGATGATCGCGGGCGTCGAGGACGGCATCTACATCCTGGGCCGCGGCTCGTTCTCGATCGACCAGCAGCGCTACAACGCCCAGTTCGGCGGCACGCTGTTCTACGAGATCAAGAACGGCAAGATCACCCAGCCGCTGGAAGACGTCGCCTACCAGATGCGCACGCCCGAGTTCTGGAACGCCTGCTCGGCGATCTGCGACGAGCGCGACTACCGCCTGTTCGGCTCGTTCTTCGACGGCAAGGGCCAGCCCAGCCAGGTCTCGGCCGTGAGCCACGGCTCGTCGACCACGCGGTTCAACGGCATCAACGTCATCAACACCGCGCGTTCGCTCGGTTGATCGGTTCGGGGAAGATTATCCAATGAGCATCATGACCGAAGCCGAGGCCAAGACGATCCTCGCGAAAGTCATCAAGCTGTCGACGGCCGACGAGTGCACCGCGCAGCTTACCGGTTCGATCGAGGGCAATATCCGCTTCGCCCTGAACAACGTCTCGACCAGCGGCGTCGTCAGCGACACCGACCTGGCCGTCACAGTCGCCTTCGGGCGCCGGGTCGGCACCGCGACGATCAACGAGTTCTCGGACGCCGCCCTGGCCCGCGTGGTCAAGCGCGCCGAAGAGCTGGCCAAGCTGGCGCCGGAGAACCCCGAGTTCGTCACCGCCGTCGAGGCCACCGCCTACAAGCCCAGCGACACCTTCAGCCAAGCGACCGCCGCCATCACGCCGGATCAGCGCGCCGAGGTCGCCCGCGCCTCCATCGAGCCTTGCCGCGCCCAGAAGCTGGTCGCCGCCGGCTTCCTGCAGGACCAGCAGAGCTTCGTGGCCTTCGCCAACAGCAAGGGCGCGTTCGGCTACCAACGCGCCACGTCGATGGACTACACCTGCACGGTGCGCACGGCCGACGGCAAGGGTTCGGGCTGGGTCGCCCGCAACCTGCAGGACTCGGCGGCCTTCAAGGCGTCCAGCGACATCGAGATCGCCATGCGCAAGGCCAGCGCCTCGGCCGAGGCCCAGGCGCTTGAGCCCGGCAAGTACACGGTCATCCTGGAGCCGAACGCGGCCTCGGGCCTGATCTCGTTCATGTTCAACTACTTCGACGCCCGCCAGGCCGACGAAGGCCGCAGCTTCCTGTCCAAGAAGGGCGGCGGCAACAAGCTGGGCGAACAGGTCTTCGATCCGCGCGTCACCTTCATGGCCGACCCGTGGGACAAGGAACTGCCGGTCTATCCGTGGGACGAACAGGGCCGTCCGCGCGAGCGCATGCCGCTGGTCGAGAACGGCAAGATCGCCAACCTGCTCTACAGCCCCTACTGGGCCCAGAAGCAGGGCAAGAAGGTCACCGGCCGTCCGGGCAACGTCATCATGTCGGGCGGCACCAAGTCGACCGCCGACATGATCCGCGAGACCGAACGCGGCATCCTGGTGACCCGCACCTGGTACATCCGCATGGTCGATCCGCAGACCGTTCTGCTGACCGGCCTGACCCGCGATGGCACCTTCTACATCGAGAACGGCCAGCTGAAGCACCCGATCAAGAACTTCCGCTTCAACGAGTCGCCCGTGATCATGCTGAACAACATCGATGAGTTGGGCCGTCCGGTCCGGGTCAGCGAAGGCGGTCGCATGTCGATGATGATCCCCGCCATGCGTCTGCGGGACTTCACCTTCACCTCGCTGTCGGACGCCGTCTGACCTCGACATGCCGAGTAAGAGCGTAACGCGTAACGAGTGCCTGCGTCTCTTGGCGGGCGGCGCGATGGGAAGCTGGCTCGCCAGTCGACCATCCGCCGTTCAGGCCGCGCCGACGTATGATTTCTGGTTCACGCGCCTGCGCTACGACTCCGGCGACTGGGACGTCGACCAGCGGATGCCGTCCAACATCCTGACTTCGCTGGTCGACTATACCAACCTGCGCGTGGACACCGAGGAGCGCGTCGTGCGCCTCGCCGACCCCGCCATGTTGACCGCGCCGTTCTGCTACATCGCCGGCCACAAGTTGGTCGAGTTCAGCCCCGCCGAGGCCGCCAACTTCCAACGCTACGTCCGCAACGGCGGCTTCGTGCTGGTCGATGACTGCAACCACGACATCGACGGCCTGTTCGCCAAGTCGTTCGAGCGCCAGATGGCCAAGCTGTTCGGCGGCGACGCTCTGAAGAAGCTCCCCAAGGACCACGCGATCTATCGCAGCTTCTTCAAGTTCGACGGCCCGCCCGCCACCAGCTTCGAGCTGAACGGCTGGGGCGACGATCTCGTGCATGACTACCTCAAGGGCATCGAGATCAACGGGCGCCTCGGGGTGCTCTACAGCAACAAGGATTACGGCTGCGAGTGGGATTACGACTGGCGCAACAAGCGCTTCCTGGCCGAGGACAACACCAAGTTCGCGGTCAACATCGTCCTCTACGCCCTGACTGCCTGATCCGCCTTACGACCTGTCCGGAGTTCCGATGAGCGTCACCCCCACCGAAGCCGATATCGCGGCCAAGCTCGAGCGCCTGGGTCAGCTGCGCGCGGCGATCGGCCAGGCCATCGTCGGCCAGGACGAGGTCGTCGAGCAGCTGCTGATCGGCCTGCTGGCCGGCGGCCACTGCCTGATCGAGGGCGTGCCGGGCCTGGGCAAGACCCTGCTGGTCCGCACCCTGGGCCAGGCGCTGTCGCTGGATTTCCGCCGCGTGCAGTTCACCCCCGACCTGATGCCCAGCGACATCCTCGGCACCGAGGTGCTGGAAGAGGACCACGGCACCGGTCACCGCCACTTCCGCTTCCAGCAGGGTCCGGTCTTCACCAACCTGCTGCTGGCCGACGAGATGAACCGCACGCCGCCCAAGACCCAGGCGGCCCTGCTGGAAGCCATGCAGGAGCACCAGGTCAGCTACGCCGGCGTGACCCATCCGCTGTCCGAGCCGTTCTTCGTGCTGGCCACCCAGAACCCGCTGGAGCAGGCCGGCACCTATCCCCTGCCCGAGGCCCAGCTGGATCGCTTCCTGCTGAACATCCGCGTGGGCTATCCCACCGCCGAGGAAGAGCGCGCCATCCTTGCCTTGACCACCGGCAGCGGCGTCAGCGCCCCGGCGGCGGTGATGACCGGCGCCGACATCATCGAACTGCAGAAGTGGGTGCGCCAGGCGCACATCAGCGATGGCCTGCTGACCTGGATCACCTCGCTGGTCCGCGCCACTCGTCCCGGCCCGGAAGCGCCTGCCGCCGTGCAGGAATATGTCCGCTGGGGCGCCGGCCCCCGCGCCGGCCAAGCGCTGGTCTTGGCCGCCAAGGCCCGCGCCCTGCTGCACGGACGCCTGGCCGCCACGCGCGAGGATGTGAAGGCCCTGGCCGCGCCGGTTCTGCGCCACCGCATCCTACTGTCCTTCGCCGCCGAGGCCGAGCGCAAGTCGACCGACGACGTGGTGGTCGCCCTGCTGGCCGCCCTGCCCGCGCCGGCGCGCGACTAAGACCGGCCAATGTCCCCGTTCGACCTGCCCCCGGACCTGCGTAGCCGTCTGCGACGCCTGTCGCTGACGCCGCGCGCGGCCGCGGTGCTGATCGGAGACGGCCACCACGCCAGCCGCAATCGTGGCGGGGCCATGGAGTTCGCCCAGTACCGCGCCTACGAACGCGGCGATGACCTGCGGCGCATCGACTGGAAGCTCTATTCGCGCTCGGACCGCTTCTTCGTCCGCGACGCCGAGCGCGAGAGCCCTGTGGCGATCTGGGTCGTGCTCGACGCCAGCGCCTCGATGGGCCAGGCCGATGTCGGTAAACCGAACTGGACGCGCTTCGACGCCGCTCGCCGCCTGACCGCCGCGATTATCGAGGTCGCCTTGAACCAGGCCGACCGGTTCGGCGTGGTCGTCGCCCGCGCCGAGGGCGCGATCGTCCTGCCGCCGTCCAGCGACAGCCGTCACCGCGACCGCATACGCCTGGCGCTCAGCCCGCTGAAGCCGGGCGGCGTCCCGCAGTGGGAGCGCGACCTGAAAGTGCTGGGCGAGCGGATCACGCCGGGCGACCTCGTCATCTTCGTCTCAGACGGCTTCGACGAGACCTGTGTGGCGGCGGCCGAGCGGCTGGCGATGTCGGGTCGCGACGTATCGTTCGTACAGTTGCTGACCGGCGACGAGCGCGACTTCCCGTTCGATCGCAGCCTGCTGTTCCGTGATCCCGAGAGCGACGCTCAGCTCGCCGGCGACGGCCGCAGCCTTCGCGCCGACTTCCTGATCAAGTTCGCCGAGGCTCGTGCGACCCTTCGCGCGCGGCTGGAAGCCAAGGGTGCGCGGTTCGTCGAGCATTTCAGCGACCGCGATCCGGACCAGCCGATCCAGGACCTGTCCCGACCGATGGCGCGCGGATGATCCCCGCCCTGCTCGCCCCCGCCGCGCTCGGCGCCCTGCTCGCGGCGCTGGTCCCGCTGGCGATTCACATCGCCCGCCGCACCGAGACCCAGACCGTCGACTTCGCCGCCCTGCGTTGGCTGAACCCGAACCCCAAGCCGGTCCAGCGCCTGCGTCTGGACGAGCGCGTGCTCCTAGCGGTGCGGATCGCACTGGTGGTCGCCATCGTGCTGGCCCTGGCCGAGCCGGTGCTGCGTCCGTCAGGCGATGGCCGGCCGGTGGTCGCCGTCTCGCCGATGGTTGACGCCAAGAGCGTTCCGGACCGGGGTGAGCGCCGCGTCTGGCTCGCGCCCGGCTTCCCTAGCCTCGACAAGCCAGCGCCCAAGTCGGCCGACTTCGCCAGCCTCGTCCGTCAGCTTGACGCCGAGACGCCCGGCAAGACGGCGATCACCGTCGTCGCGCCGCCGGAGCTGAGCGGTGACGCCGAACGGCTCTACCTGTCGCGCAAGGTGGATTGGCGGGTCGGAATGGCGCGCCGCTCGGCGCCGATCCCGGCTCCGACGCCGCCTGCGCTGACCGTCCGCTACAGCCCGACCAACGAACGCGCCGTCGGCTACTTCCGCGCGGCGGCGACCGCCTTCGCCGAACCCGGCAAACCGCCAGCCTTCGACGCCGCATCCACCGACAGCCCCGTACCCCGCACCGCACGCTATCTCGTCTGGCTCTCCAGCGCGCCCATGCCGGCGCCGGTGCTCGACTGGATCGAGGCCGGCGGGGTCGCCCTGCTGACTCAAGACGCCCCCTCGCCCGTCGAAGGCGACCAGCCCACCATCTGGCGCGACGCAGACGGCGCGCCGCTGGCCACGGGCGGCCGCTTCGGCAAGGGCCGCGTGCTGCGTCTGACTCGTTCGCTCGAACCCAGCGCCATGCCGGCCCTGGTCGAGCCCGACTTCCCCGAACAGCTCTGGACGCTGCTGGCCCCGCCGCCCGCGCCGAGCCGAGTCGCGGCGACCGACTATGCGCCCAGCGTCCACGCCACGGCCGGGGCCTATAACCCCCATCCCGTCAGCCTGCGTCCCTGGCTGGCCCTGCTGATCGCCCTGATCTTTGTCGCCGAGCGCTGGCTGGCGACGCGGCGCGACCGCCCATGATCGCCGCCCTCGCCCATCACCTGCGCGCGGCCCGCCAGCGCGTCGTGTTCGACACGCTGGCCGTCGGTCTGCCGATCGTCCTGGCGCTGGCCGCGCTGGGCCTGCGCTGGTTCGGGGTCCCGGGTGCGATCGGTGTGCTCGTCGTCGGCGCGGGCGTACTGGGCTGGGTCGCGCTCCAGCGAACCCGGCGCTTCGACCAAGCCTGGCTGACCGCCGCCCTCGACGCCCATGCGCCAGGCCTGGAGGACAGCAGCGACCTCCTGTTCCAGCCCGCCGCAGATGGTCTGGCCGCCCTGCAACGCGCCCGCCTGGAAGCCCGTCTCGCCGAGGCCGCCGCCATCGACCTGCGCCCCAACTGGTCGCGCCGCTGGATCCCCTGGACCGCCGGCGTCAGCGCGGTCGTGATCCTCGCCGCCCTGTTCTGGCCGACGGCCTACGGCACGGTACTCGGTCCTGAGAAGGCCGAGACCGCATCGCCGCCAGGCGCGCCCAGGCTCACCGGCGCCAAGCTGCGGATCACGCCGCCGACCTATACCGGCCAGCGCCCGTTCGAGCAGAACGGCCTCGACGTCAGCGCGCCGGAGGGCTCGCGCGTCGAATGGACGGTGAGCTTCCGGCCGCATCCCGACAGCGCCGGCCTGAGCTTCCCTGGCGAAGCCGCGCTGCCGCTGCGCCGCGACGGCGGCCGCTGGCTGGGCGAGCGGGTGTTCACGCGCTCGGCGCTCTACCGCATTGAAGGCGCGGGGCTGGCCCGCCAGCGTCTGCATCGGCTGGAGATGATCCCCGACGCCGCGCCGGTCGTCCGCGTCGTCACGCCCGACAGCGCCCTGACCCTGATCTCGCCCGGCCAGACCCGCTGGGCGCCGGTGTTCGAGGTCCGCGACGACTATGGCGTCGAGACTGTCGCCCAGCTGCGGATCACCGTCACCAAGGGCGAAGGCGAGAACATCACCACCACCGTGCGGACCCAGCCGCTGAGCGGCCAAGGCCCCGCGAGGCTCAAGCGCTTCACCGCCGGCCTCGACCTGGCTCGCGAAGGCCTGGCGCAAGGCGGCGACATGATCGTGCAGCTGGTGGTCAGCGACAATCACCGCCAGACGGTCGAGGGCCCCAGCGTCATCCTCCGCTGGCCCGCCGCCATGGGCCTGGCCGACGGTCTGGACGGAATGGCCAAGCAGGTGATGCCCGTGTATTTCCGCAGCCAGCGCCAGATCATCATCGACGCCGAGGTCCTGATCGCCCAGCGGGCCAAGATCTCGCCCGACGTCTTCCTGGACCGCTCCAACGGCCTGGGCGCCGACCAAGCCCAGCTCCGCCTGCGCTACGGCCAGTTCATGGGCGAGAAGGCCGAGGGCGAGCCCCACCTTGATCTGCCGACCAGCGACGCCCCCGCCCTGCCCATCGATGATGGCGCGTCGGCGCCCGCCAAGCCCGCGCCCGAACATCATGACGATGACGACCATGGCCACGGCGCGGTCGATCTCAACGACATGAAGTCGGTCGTCGCCGAGTTCGGCCACGCCCACGACACCGGCGATGCGGCGACCCTGTTCGACCCCGGCACCCGCTCGACACTGGCCCAGGCGCTGGACGCCATGTGGGACAGCGAGCGCGCCCTGCGCCAAGGCAAGCCCAAGGACGCCCTGCCCCACGCCTACAAGGCCCTGAACCTCCTGAAGACCGCCCAGCAGGCCGGCCGCATCTTCCTGGCCCGCACGCCGCCGAAGCTGCCGCCGGTCGACCTGTCGCGCCGCATGACCGGCAAGCGCGAGGGCATCGCGCCGGGACGTCTCGCACCGACGACCCGCGACCCCGCCGACACCCCGGCCGTTGAGGTCTGGCGCGCGCTGGGCGAGCGTCCCAATGCGCCGGTCCCGCTCGACGCCCTGACGCGCTGGGTCAATGCCAACGCCAAGCGCCTGACCGATCCGCTGGTCCTGTCGGCCGCGATCGACACGGTCCGCAACGAGCCCCAGTGCCAGGACTGCCGCCGCAAGCTGCGCGCCCTGCTGTGGACCGCCCTGGAGCGCCCGCCAGCCGCCGTGCACCGCCGTGACCCGGCCGACGCGCGCGGCCGCCGTTATCTGGACGCGCTGCGATGAGCCTGTGGACCGCGATCCTGATCGCCTTGGCCGTCGGCGGGGCGAGCGTCCGGCTGATCCTGTGGCGTCGCGGCCCGGCTTGGCGGCTGCCGGCGCTGATCGCTCTGAATGTTGTGGGCGGCATCCTGCTTTATCTGACGCTCTTCCCGCCAGCGGTCGGCACGGCGCCGGGCCGCCTGGTAGTCGCCACGCACGGAGCCAAGCCGGCGTTGCGCGCTTCCGGCGACGTGCTGGTCGCCCTGCCCGAGGCCGGCGCGCTGCCGGGCGCGGTGCGCGTGCCCGACCTCGGCTCGGCCCTGCGCCTCTATCCTGAGCCTGGCCGTATCCGGATCGAGGGCGATGGCTTGACGCCGCGCGACCAGATCGCGCTGGACCGTCCCGCCGAGTTCGCGCCCTCACGCGCCCCGCGCGGCCTGGTCGAGCTGAGCCTGCCCAAACCCGTCGCCCCGGGCGCGCGCTTCACTGTGGCTGGTCAGGTCGGGAATGCCGGAACCGTCGAGCTGCTGGATCCGGCCGGTACGGTGGTCGATCAGGCTACCGTGCCCGCCAACGGACGCTTCCAGCTGTCGGCCGCCGCCCGCGCGCCCGGCCTGGCGCTGTTCGACTTGCGCCTGAAGGACGTCGCCGAGCACATCGAAATCCCGGTCGAGACCCGCGCCCAGCGCCAGCCGCGCGTACTGGTTCTAGCTGGCGCGCCGAGTGCCGAGACCAAGTACCTACGCCGCTGGGCCCAGGATGCCAGCATCGCGCTGAGCCTCGACATCGACGTCGGCGGCGGCGTGGTGCTGGGCGATCCGCCGACGCCGATCACCCGCGCCAGCCTGGCCGAGGTCGATCTCGTGGTCGTCGACGATCGCCGCTGGGAGACCCTGTCGGCCAGCGCTCGCGCCACCCTGGCTGCGGCGACGCAGGAGGGCCTTGGCCTGCTGCTGCGCCCCACCGGCCCGCTCTCGGCCGCCACGCGCCGCGACTGGACCAGCCTGGGCATGCCGACCACCGGCGGCGGCGAGGTCCAGACCTTCCGCCTGAACGGCGACCTCGAACTGACCCGTTACGACCTGGCCCAGGCCGGCCGCGAGGGCGTGCCGATGATCCGCGACAAGACCGGCGCGCCGCTGGCCGCCTGGCGTCCGCGTGGCCAGGGTCGCGTCGGCCTCTGGATCGTCGCCGACAGCTACGGCCTGGCCCTGGCCGGCCACGCCGACCGCTATGGCGAGATGTGGAGCAGCCTGTTCTCGGCCCTGGCTCGTCCGAGCGAAGGCCTCGGCGCGCGCCTGGACGGCCTTGCCCGCCCTGGCCAACGCGCGATCCTCTGCGGCGCTGCCGGGCCGATCCGCGTCGTCGATCCCGACGGCGTCGAGAGCCGGCCGATCGTCGGCCCCGGCGGATGCGCCGCTTACTGGCCCCGCCAAATCGGCTGGCATCAGGTCATGGGCGGCTCTCACTTCTACGTCCATCCCGCCGACGCCGCGCCGTCGCTGGCCAAGGCCGACAACCGGCAGGCGACGCTCGACGCTGTGGCGACCAGCGTCACGCGCGGCGCAAACGCCAGCCACACCACGCCGGGCTCGTCCTGGCCCTGGGCCGCCGGCCTCCTGGTCATGCTCGGTCTGCTCTGGTGGCTGGAGCGTCGAGCGCCCTTGAAGGACTAGCGCCCATCGCGTCAAATCGGCGCTCGCGCATCGACGCCCAAGACCGTCGAGCGCTCCCAGGGAGTGAACCATGCCGCACTATGGCGACTATCAGAACGAGATCTATTTCCGGGGCCTGCAAGGCGTGGTCCCGAAATACCCCGTCGACTTCGCCACCCTGCAAGCGCGGGCCCAAGCGGCCATGCCGCCCTCGACCCTGAAATACGTCCAGGGCGGCTGCGGCGACGAGCACACCCAGGACAGCAACGCCTCGGCCTTCAAGCACTGGGGGCTGATCCCCCGCATGATGGTCGACTGCTCGACGCGCGACCTCTCGATCGACCTCTTCGGCATGAGGCTGCCGAGTCCCCTGTTCATGGCTCCGATCGGGGTGACCGGGCTCTGCACCCAGGACGGCCACGGGGACCTGGCCGCCGCCCGCGCCGCCGCCGCGACCGGCGTGCCGCTTGTGATCTCCACCCTGACCAACGACCCGCTGGAGGACGTCGCCGCCGCCATGGGCGACACGCCGGGGATGTTCCAGCTCTACACGCCAAAGGACCCCGAACTGGCCGCCAGCCTGGTCAGCCGCGCCGAGGCGGCCGGCTACAAGGCCATCGTCATCACCCTGGACACCTGGGTCACCGGCTGGCGGCCGCGCGACCTCAACGACAGCAACTTCCCGCAGCTGCGCGGCGCGGTGCTGGCCAACTATTTCTCGGACCCGCGCTTCCGCGCCATGATCGGCGGCAAGGACCCGACGTCCGACCTGCAGACCTCGGTGATGACCTGGGCCGGGACCTTCGGCAAGGTGCTGACCTGGGCCGACCTGCCGTGGCTGCGGTCGCTGACCAAGCTGCCGATCGTGCTGAAGGGCATCTGCCATCCCGACGATGTGCGCCGCGCCAAGGACGAGGGCGTGGACGGCATCTACTGCTCCAACCACGGCGGCCGGCAGGCCAATGGCGGCATCGCGGCCATCGACATGCTGCCGGGTGTGGTCGAGGCGGCGGGCGATACGCCGGTGATGTTCGACTCCGGCATCCGCTCGGGCAGCGATGTCGCGAAAGCCCTGGCGATCGGCGCGACGGCGGTCGGCGTCGGGCGTCCCTATTCGTACGGCCTGGCCCTGGGCGGGACCGAGGGCGCGGTCCACGTGCTGCGCTCGATCCTGGCCGAGGCGGACCTGCTCATGGCCGTCGACGGCTTTCCGACGATCAAGGCCCTGCGCGAGGCCGGCGCCGTGCGCCTGCCGGCATAGCCTCAGTCCTTTTCGGCATTGGCCAGGATCGGGAGGAACGCGGTGAGATACGGCATGAAAAAGCTCGCCGTTTCGCTCCTGGCCCTGGCGCTCTGCTGCGCCGCCGCCCCGACCCAGGCCGCGGAGGTCGGGACCTTCTTCGTCGGCGGCCACTACGTCCGCGAAGGCCAGGCGATGGCCGGCCAGGCGCACGTGCTGTTCATGCGACCGGACAAGCCGCTGCACAGGACGCCGCTGGTGTTCATCCCCGGCGCCGGCCAGACGGTGACCAACTTCCTCTCCACGCCGGATGGCCGACCGGGCTGGGCCCAGGTGTTCGCCGACGCCGGCTGGACGGTCTATCTGATGGACCAGCCGGGACGCGGGGCCTCGGGCTACGAGGCCTCGTACGGCGCGGTAAAACGCCAGACGCCAGAGTTCCTGCAGAAGCGCTTTACGGCGACACAGAACTTCGAGCCCGCCCTGGGACAGCCGCAAGGCTGGCCGCAGGCCAAGCTGCACTCGGGCTTCCCGGGAACCGGTAAGCCGGGTGACCCGATCTTCGACCAGTTCTACGCCACCCAGGTCGAGAGCGCCGGCGGCGACGTTTCGGCGAAACTCGTGGCCGACGCCGGTGCGGCGCTGCTGGACAAGATCGGGCCGGCGATCGTCGTCACCCACTCCCAATCCGGCGCGTTCGGCTGGGCGATCGGCGAGGCGCGGCCGGCGCTGGTCAAGGCCATCGTCGCGGTCGAGCCCAGCGGCCCGCCGTTCTTCGGCGCGCCGCCACCGTGGGGCGACTCCGATCCCGACAAGTTGTCCCGGCCCTACGGCCTGACCACGACGCCGCTGGCCTACGCGCCGGCGCTGACCTCACCGGCCGATCTCGGCAGGGTCCAGGAAGCGGCGCCGGAGAAGCCCGATCTGGTCCGTTGCTGGCTGCAGCCCGAGCCGGCCCGCAAACTGGTGAACCTGTCGCGCTTTCCCATCTTCGTGCTGGTGTCGGAGGCTTCGTACCACGCGGGTTACGACCACTGCACCGTGCGCTACCTGCGCCAGGCCGGTGTCACCACCGACTTCACGCGACTGGAGGATGTCGGCCTGCACGGCGACGGGCACATGGTGATGATCGAGAAGCACTCGACGCAGATCGCCAAGCTGATCCAGGACTGGCTGAAGGCGAAAAAGCTCGACTAGGGCTCGGCGGTGCGGATCGCCGCCGGCCCGGCCGGCAGGGCGATCGCGCCCCTGGCCGTCAGGCGCTTGCCGTCGAAGCCGAACACGTCGAGGCGCTGCTCGACCGCGCACTGGACCAGCAGGGTCTTGCCGTCCTTGGACCAGGCGATCCCCTGCCCCCAGGCGCCGGTGCGGGCCTCGGTCACCTTCACCAGCTTGCCCGGCTCGTCGATCCGCCAGACCTGCACGAGACCCTGCTTGGAATAGCGCGGCGACTCGGCGCTGGCGTTGGAGCCGTCGTTGACATTGACCGCCACGAAGCGGCCATCCGGTGACATCTTCAGGCCCTCCGGCGTCAGGCCCACGGAAACGACATCGACGACGCGCGGGAAGGCTTCGGAGACGAGGTCGATCAGGCTGACCGTGTCCATGTCCTTGCCGCCGCCGCCGATATTGCCGACCACGGCGAAGCGGCGCGGACCGACGGTGTCGATCTGGTAGGGCCGCAGGCCAGGGGCCAGGGTCCTGGACTCGACGGTCACGGTCGTCCCCTCTATGCGCAGCACCGAGATCTTGTGGTCGCCGTCGCGGCTGACCAGCGCCCGCTTGCCACCGTCGAAGAAGATCGGTTCGGCGGGCGCGGACTTGGCGTCGCCGATGACCACGGTCCCGGCGGGACGCACCTCAAGGCCGGCGATGCTGAAGATCGAGACCGTGCCTTCGGCGCGGTTAGCGACCAGGGCCAGCTTGCCGTCGGGGCTGATCGAGACGCCCGAGGCGCCCTGCCCGGCCTGCAAGGTGGCGACGATGCGCGGCGGGCCGTCCTTCAGGGCGATGACGCTGACCTTGTCATCGGTCCCCTGGCCACCGGGCCCAGCTGGGGAGAGCTTACGGGCCGCGGTGACCAGGGCGATCGACTCGTCGGGCGCGACGGCGACACTGGCGGGAGGGCCAATGATGCTGGTCGGGGCCTCGACCGAGCCGAGAAGTCTTGGCGGCGAGACGGACAGATCGATCAGCGAGACCGTGTCGGGGGCCGGCTTGGCCGGAACCACCTGCTCGCCGTCGTTCAGCACCTGCTTGCCGTCGTTCGCCGACACGGCGATCTGGGCCTGCCCTCCGCAAGGCAGGGCCAGCAGACCGACGGCGAACACGCCGCTGAGAAGCCGAAGACGCATCGTCACACCGTTCGAAAGATCGCCAGGCGCGCGGACGCCGGGAGGAGAATTGGCGTCCGCGCGCCTGGCGGCGGCTCTAGCAAGGGAGGACAAGCCAGAACCGCTTCATGCCCAGGCTAGAAGGTATACCGCAGGCCCAGGATGAACTCGCGTCCGGTGTGGTGGTAGAACGAGGACCGGTCGGCGACGCTGTCGTTGAACTGGTCCTGGTACTCGTCGGTCAGGTTCACGCCTTCCAGCGACAGCTTGAAATGTTCGTTCAGCGTGTACTGGAGCGAGGCGTCGACGTTCAGGGTCGCCTTGGTGCCGTCGGCGTTGGTGCCGGCTTCCGAACCCGGGATGCGGGTCAGGTAGTTGTCACGATAGGCCGCCGAGACGCGGGCGCTCCACTTGCTGTCCTCGTAGTAGAGGGTGGCGTTGTAGGAGCTGCGCGACAGGCCGGTCAGGTCGCCGGTGGCGATGACCGCGCCGGCCCCGTTCAGGTACTGGATCTCGGACTTCACGCCCGTGTAGTTCAGCAGCACGCCGGTGTGCTTGAGCGCGCCGGGCAGGAAGCTGAAGGGCTGCTGGTAGTTGATTTCGAAGCCCTTCAGCGTGCCCCCGGGCGTGTTGACCGGGGTGCTGAACTGCCATTGAGCCGAGGGGCTGCAGCCGTTGGTCGTGCCGCAGGCGGCGATGGCCACGCTGTCGGGCAGGCCGAACGGGTTGCCGGTGAAGGCGGTGTTGGTCTGCAGTGTTTGGACGAGGCTGGAGATGTCCTTCTTGAAGAGGGCCAGCGACAGCAGGGCCGACTTCGCGAAGTACCACTCGAACGACAGGTCGTAGGCCTTGGCGCGGAACGGATCCAGGTTCGGGTTGCCCGCGCTGACCGAGCGGCCGGCGCCCGAGACGCTGACCGTGGCGCCCGGCGTGAGCGAGCCCAGGTCCGGACGCGACATCACCTTGGCCGCGCCGAAGCGGATGAGGAAGTTGTCGCGCGGCTCCAGCACCATGTTCATCGACGGCAGGGTGTCGTGGTACTTGCGCTCGGCCGTGATCGCCAGCGGCGCGCCCGAGACGTAGGTGTAGCCGTTCGAGGCCTGCTCGGTCTCGACGTAGCGGACACCGACGTTACCGCGGAAGGGCCACTCGCCGATCTGGGTGTTCCAGTCGGCCTGGACGTAGCCGCCGTTGTCCTTTTCACGGACGCCGCGGTTGTTACCCAGAGCCGGTTCCTTGCCCATCTTGAACGTGCCGCCATAAGCGGTCTGATCATAGAGGCTGAGGACGTTGGCGGCCTTCAGCGTGTCCGGGATCAGGCTGTTGAAGCCGGCGAAGTTGATCACCTGGCCGTAGGTCGACTTGTCGATGGCCACCAGGGCGGCCGGCACGGTCGGCTCGATATTGGTGCTGGTGCCGTTCGAGCGGCGGAACTCGGTGGTCTCGAAGTCGTACTTCTTGAACGAGACGCCGGCCGACAGCTTGAAGATGCCGAGGTTGTCCCACGTGCCGTCCAGCGAGGCGACGTCGTAGGTGTTGACCGCCGACTGCGGACGGATGCGGATCTGGGTCAGCACCCAGGCGTTCGGGTCCGTCAGCTTGGCGTTGCCGTAGCCGATGACCGGGTTGCGGCCTTGCGTGTAGTCGTACGAATAGCCCTGGATGTTGAACTGGTCGAACTGGACCGTGGTCTGGATCGGGTTCTGGTGGTCCGACTTGGAGTGGCCGATCAGGCCCTCGACCACGATGTCGTCGGTGAAGTGGTGCTTACCCGACAGGCCGATTTGCGTGAACTTGGTGTCCAGCTTGTCGAAGCGGTCCTCGACCCGCAGGTCGACATTGTTGAACACGCCCTTGGTCATGGTGTTGGTCGTGCTGTCGATCGTCGCCGAGACCACCTGGGTCTGGGCGATGCCGCACGAGTTGCTGACATTGGCGGCCGTACAGGCGCCGCCGACGCTGAAGGACGGGGCCTCCAGATACTGCTCCTCGCGGGTGCCCTTGAAGTCGGCATAGAGGAGGTCGAGGCTGACCTCGGTCTTGTCCGTCGGCGCGTATTGCAGCGACAGGGTGCCGCCCAGGCGCTTCTGGTCATCCTTGTAGATGTCGAAGCGCGGGAAGCGCGGGTGGAAGGCGGCGTTGTTGGCGGCCTCGGCCGGGTTGACCGTGGTCGGCAGGCCCGCGCCGTCCGGCAGGGCGTTGAAGCCCGGCGAGAAGGCGTTGCCGGTCGCCCAGCGCACGGTCGACGAGCCTTCGTCCACCAGCTTGCGCTGCGAATAGGCCACCGACAGCAGGGCGCCGAACTTGCCGTCGCCCCAGGTGTTGCTGATCATGAACGCGCCGCGCGGGTTCTTCGACTTGGCCAGGTCGTTGTAGCCAAGCTGCGCCGAGCCCACCATCGTGAAGCCCTTGTAGTCGAAGGGCCGCGCGGTGCGCAGGTCGACCGTCGCGCCCAGCGAACCTTCCTCGGTGTCGGCCGAGGCGGTCTTGCGCACCGTGATCGAGTTGAAGAGGTCCGAGGCGAAGACGTTGAAGTCGAACGAGCGGCCGCGGTTGGTGCCGCCCGAGGCGTCGGCGCCGCCGGCGGTCGTCAGGGCTTCCATGCCGTTGATGCGGACGCGGGTGAATTGGGGCCCAAGGCCACGCACCGAGATCTGACGGCCTTCGCCGCCGTCACGCGCCAGGGCCACGCCCGGGATGCGCTGGATGGATTCCGAGAGGTTGAGGTCGGGGAATTTGCCGATGTCCTCGGCCAGGATCGAGTCGACGGCGGCGGCTTCCGACCGCTTGACGTTCAGAGCCTTGTCCAGGCTGGAGCGGAAGCCGGTGACGACCACTTCGGTCACCGAGTTGTCTTCCGCCGGTGCGGCGGGCGCGGCCTGCTGAGCCGACGCGGCTCCCGCAAAAGCCAAACCCATGGCCACAGCCGAGACGCTGGCCAGCCACAGCTGGCGTTCCTTGGTACGCATATTCCCTCCCCTGTCGGGCCTTCCCATTGACGACGTCCTTGGGCCCGGCGCGGAGAGCGCTCGAGCTTGGCGTCTTGACAGGAAGACTAGGGTCGGGTGGCCGACGGCGGCCAATGCCGTGTTGGAACGCGGTTATGCTGGTTCGGCATCAGGCCTAAGCCGCTTCCCGGCGCTCCAGAAGCGCATAGCGCGCCAGGATGCGGTCGAGCGTGGTGCGCTTGATCGGCTTGGCGTCGCGCAGCTTGTTCCAGGTGGTCTCGCTGATCGCGTAGCAGTCGAAGATCCGCTCGCGCGTTACGGCGGGCAGCCGAGTGCGCAGAGCTTGGAAGGTTTCGCGGGAGATGATGACGGTTTCGGCCATGGGAATGCGGGCGCCCCGAAGGGCGCCCTCCTTGATGCTTACGGTTTGGCGACGACGGTGTTGTTGAGCTGGGTGATCTCGGCTCCGTCGGCCTTCAGGCGGACGCGGTAGCCGGCCTTCCATTCGCCCTTCAGCGCGACCTTGGCGGTCTTGGGCTTCAGGTCCAGCGGCGCGGCCAGGCCCGGAACGGTGGCGCGCGCCAGTTCCTTGCCCTGCCCGTCCTCCAGGATCACCACGCTGGCCGGCGCGGGCTTGGCGCCCAGGCTGTGGACCGTGACGTCGATGCCGCCGCCTTTCTTGGCCTTCACGTCGTCGACGCCGATGCCGAGGTCGAAGCGCGTGGCCGGGGCTTCGCCCGGGGTCTTCAGGGTGAATTCCCAGGTCGTGGTCTTGCCGGGGGCGAAGCTCACGTCGAGGCCGGCGGTGCGCTCGAAGGCGACCTCGGCGGCCGGCTCGGCCGCGCCGTCCACCGCGCGGACCACGCTCCATTGGCCGGCCGAGACGTCCCAGCCGGTCATCACCGCGTGCATCGGCTTGTCGGTCAGGTTGAAGGCCGTGACCTTGAAGCTCTTCTCGCCGGTGCCGGTGACCAGGATGCCGACATCCTCGGCCGCGGTCGGCGTGTCGAAGCGCCAGCTGACCAAGTGTCCGGGGACCAGCTGGTTACGGCGCAGGGCCATGCCGCCCAGGCGGGTGCGCTGCAGGGTGTCGCTGAACAGCTCCACGCGATCCGACCACCAGTGGGCGTCGGTCATCATCCACATGCGCTGCTCGGCCGTGACGACCTCGTCGTGGAAGACCTTCTCCAGGTACTTGGTGTCGCCGCTGGTCTTCCAGGCCTGGTACAGCGTGTAGGCGTCGTCCGCGCCGGCGTCCGCGTCGGCCTTCAGCTTGGCGCCCCAAGTATCGCGCATGCCCAGCTTCTCGACGACATCGGCATTGAGCTCGTCGAGATCGGCCAGCTTGCCCTTGACCATCTCGCCCTTCAGCGGCCGCAGGTACTTGTCGTCCCCGGTCCAGCGCCAGGCGGCCCAGAACAGCTGGGCGGTCGAGACATTGCCCCGCGCGCCGGCCACCAGTTCACCGCGGCTCTCGCCGGTCGCCGAATGGATGTCCTCCGGATAGACCCACGAGCCGTCGGGCCGCTGCTTGCCGTGGGCCATGTGGCCGTCGGCCAGGTCGACGACCAGCTTCTTGATGGTCGGGTCGCCGTTGAAGTCGGACAGAACGACGCCCGGATGCAGGATCAGATACGAGTACGGGTGCGACCAGCCCCACGGGCCGTCGCGCGACACGTCGGTGGCCGAGAAGAACCGGCTGATCACGTGGACGTGGCCGTCCTCGGCCTTCTGCATGACGGTCGGATAGGCCCGCGCCGTCTCCATCAGCCGCTCGACGACCTTGGGGTCGCCATAGCCGGTGTACATGGCCTCGGACTTGGCGTTGATCGCCTCTTCGTACGAGTGCAGCTCGTCGGTCTTGATCTTGCCAAGGCCGTTCGGGAGCATGTCGTTCTTGTAGGCCGCATCGACAAGGGCGTTCAGCGAAGCGGTGACCTTGTCGGGGATGTCGCCCATCAGCGCCAAGGGCGGCCACTGCTGGGTCAGGTCGTCATCGTCCGAGATGCCGCCGCCGAAGTCGCCGTACGAGACCTGGCGGTTGTCGATCCACCACTCGATGAACTTGCGGACCCGTTTGAGGTCTTCCGTCTGTAGGAACGCCCAGGCCGGGACGCCGGCCGGGGTCGTCGGGACGGTGACCGGCACGCCGGGCTGCTCAGGGTTCAGCTCGGCCCACATCTCGCGGCCATGCTGGTTCTTCGGATCGATCCGCAGCAGGTCCGACAGCTCCAAATCGAGGCGCGCATAGCGGGCCAGACGCTTGGAGACGTCGTGCTCTTCCACCAGGAAGGCCAGGTTGTCGCGCGCCTGCGCCAAACGATCGGCGACGTGCTCGGCCTTGGCGTCCTCGGCGGGCTTGAACTTCAGGCGGACGTTCATGCCGTCCAGTTGGCGGGCGTCGAAGTCCGCGCCGGCTCCGGCGATGGTGATCAGCAGGCTCTTGCCCGGCATGATCATCCGGTCGCGGGTGTCGAGGAACACGGTCCGCGCCTCGCCCGGCTTGACCGAGACATTGACGTCCAGCAGGTCGCGGCCCGGCCACAGCGGGTCCTTGACCTTGATGTTCAGCGGGAACAGGCCGCCAGCCAGCGGCGCGACCTTCAGGGCCGGGATGTCGATCGCCACGCCGTCGAGGCCGGCGTCCATGCCCTGCCAGCCGTACTGGAACTTGCCGACCGGACCCGCAGCGCGGGTCTGGCGGAAGTCGGCCGGGATCAGGATGTGGGCGATCGGCAGGCTCGCACCCGCGTCAGCCTTGCGCGGCGAAGTCGGGGCCTTGGCCGGCAGGGCCGCGACCATGGTCCGCTCGCCGGCGGCGAAGCGGCCCTTCACGAAGGCCGTCAGCTCGTCCAGCGACGGATAGACGCCGACGTCGGCTTCCAGCTTGACCTTGTAGCTCAGCGTCGTCTCGTCGGGCTCGGCGCCGCCAGCCACGAAGTAGGCGCCCAGCTCCTGGATCGGGGTCTCCTGGACGACGTTCTCGAACTTCAGCTGGCCGCCGGTGCGGGTCGCGAACTGGTTGAGGGTGCGCAGCTCGCCCTGCGGGCGCTTGATCACCAGCTTGTCGGGGCCGTTCAGCGTGCCATAGGCCGCGCCCTGAAACTCCAGGCGGTTCCATTGTTCGTTCGGCAGGGTGAAGGTGATGCCCTTACCGCCCTCGGTGTAGACGTTCCAGTCTGGTAGCTCGAAATAGTCGTGGCGGCCCGGCAGCTTGGAGCGGTTGTAGACGCCCGGCCACGTGGTCTCGGGGATGCCGTCCGAGCCCAGGCTCATGCGTTCCTTCAGATCGAACTGGTCGGTGAACTCGACCTTGCGGATCTTGGTGGCGGCGTCGGCCAGGTACGGCGGCGGATCGGTCGGACGGTTCCAGCCATAACGATAGAGCCAAGCCTTCATGTCCGGCCCGGGCGCGGCGCCCGAGGGTTCCTTGCCGCCGGCCAGGGTCGCCACGTCGGCGTCGCCCAGGGCGTGGTCGTAGATGCGAATGTCGTCGACATCGCCGCCGCGGATGAACTGGTAGGCGCTCTGCACCTGGTGGGGCGAAACCACCCGGCTGTGCGGTCCGAACTGATCCAGGCCTGCGTCCAGGGCGGCGGTCTGCGCCTTCGCGGCCACGGGCTTGCCGTCGATATAGAGGGCGATGCCCTTGGCCTCGTCCCAGGTGAAGGTCACCAGCACCCACTGGTCGGGCTTGGGCGCGGCTTGGGTCGTCGAGACCCGCACACGGGACAGATTGTTGTCGGTGACGAAGGCGTCGAAGCCCTTGCCGTTCCAGTCGATGCGCAGCCAGGCCATGTCCCAGCTGGCGTGGTCGGCGTAACCGACGCGGAACAGCGGGAACGGCGTGGTCCCGATCGGGTCGCGGCCGCGCCAGTAGAAGCTGAGCGTGCCACGCTGGGCGTAGATGTTGCCCGGGGCCATCCAGCTCAGCACCTGCTCGCTGGAGGCCTCGATATAGGCGCCGTGGACGGGATCGGTCTTGAGCTTGACCTTGTCGACGAAGTTGGGTGTCGCCTCCCCGGCCGCCACGTCCGCCTTCAGGCCCTTGTCGCCCGTGAGGTGGAACAAAAGGCCGTCGGCCCTGCCGATGGTCGGCAGGGCCAGAAAAGCGGCGGAGGCGAGCAGCGCGGCCCGAAGGGCCTTATGGGATCGACGCACCGAGGTGCTCCTTCTTACTCACTAAGCTTGTTTCAGGGTCGCGCGAGCCTGGTCCATGTCCAGGGCCCCGTCCCACTTGGCGATCGCCACCGTGGCGACGCTGTTGCCGATCAGGTTGGTCACCGCCCGCGCCTCGTTGAGGAAACGATCGACGCCCAGCAGCAGCACCAGGCCGCTGACCGGGATCGCGTGCAGGGTCGACAGCGTCGCGGCCAGGGTGATGAAGCCGGCGCCCGCCACGCCCGCCGACCCCTTCGAGGTCAGCAGCAGCACGCCCAGGATCACCACCTGGTCGAAGATCGACAGGTGGGTGTTGGTCGCCTGGGCCACGAACACCGTGGCCAGGGTCAGGTAGATGCAGGTGCCGTCGGCGTTGAAGGTGTAGCCGGCCGGCAGGACCAGACCCACGACCGGCTTGGCGCAGCCCATCTTTTCCAGCTTCTGCATCAGCTTGGGCAGCACCGCCTCGGTCGAGCAGGTGCCCAGAACGACGAAGATCTCCTCGCGGATGAAGCCCAGGAACTTCCAGAACGACAGGCCCGTCGAGCGCATGACTAGGCCCAGCACGATGATCACGAAGGCCGCCGAGGTGATGTAGAGCGCCAGCAGCAGGCGGCCCAGCGACCACAGGGTGTCCAGGCCGTACTTGCCGATGGTGAAGGCAATCCCCGCCCCCGCGCCCAGCGGCGCCAGGCGCATGACGATGCCGACGATCTTGAACAGGGCTTCCAGGAAGACGTCGATGAAGTCGACCATCGGCTTGGCCCGCTCGCCCATCTGGCTGGCGGCCACGCCGGTCAGCACCGACAGCAGGATGACCTGCAGCATCGCGCCCTTGGCGAAGGCGTCGACGAAGGTGGTGGGAATGATCTCCAGCAGGAAATGGATGATCCCCTGCTCCTTGGCCGCCTCGGTGAAGGTCGCCAGCTGCTTGCCGTCCAGGGCCCCGGCGTCGATGTTCATCCCGACGCCCGGCTTGACCAGATTGACGACGATCAGGCCGATCACCAGGGCGATGGTCGACAGCACCTCGAAATAGATCAGGGCCTTGGCGCCGATCCGGCCGACCTCCTTGAGGTCGCCCATGCGGGCCATGCCCACCACCACGGTCCCGAAGATGATCGGGGCCAGCAGCATCTTGATCAGCTTGATGAAGCCGTCGGCCAGCGGCTTCATCGCCGTCCCGACCTGGGGGAAGAAATAGCCGACCAGGGCCCCGATCACGATACCGATCAGGACCTGGATGTAGATCTGCGAGAGCAGGCGCTTGGCGTTCAAGTGGTTAGTCCCCCCGAGGACGCCCGGCTGTCTTCGCCGGGTCGTCCCGTTTCAGTGCTCGTATCAGGCCGCGCGGTGGGCGACATCCTCGGTCAGGGTGCGCATCAGGGCGTAGAGCTCCGACTTGGCCTCGAAGCCGACGCCCGGGACGTCCGGCAGGCCGACATAGCTGTTCTCGACCCGGATGCCGTCGGCGAAGCCGCCGAACGGCTTGAAAACGTCGGGATAGGACTCGTTGCCGCCCAGGTGCAGGCCGGCGGCGATGTTCAGCGACATCTGATGGCCGCCGTGGGGCACGATCCGGCGCGACGACCAGCCGTTCTCGTCGAGCACCTTCAGCGTGCGCAGATACTCGACCAGGCCGTACGACAGGGCGCAGTCGAACTGCAGATAGTCGCGGTCCGGACGCATGCCACCGTGGCGCAGCAGGTTGCGGGCGTCCTGGTGCGAGAACAGGTTCTCGCCGGTCGCCATCGGCAACTCGTAGTGCTTCGAAAGCTCGGCCTGCAGGGCGTAGTCCAGCGGGTCCCCGACCTCTTCGTACCAGAACAGATTGTAGGGCTTCAGGGCCTCGGCATAGGCCAGACCCGTCTCCAGGTCGAAGCGGCCGTTGGCGTCCACCGCCAGGTTCTGGCCGTCGCCGACGATCTCCAGCACCGACTCGATGCGACGCAGGTCGACGTCCAGCGAGGCGCCGCCGATCTTCATCTTGACGACCTTGTAGCCGCGGTCGCGATAGCTGCGCATCTCGGCCTGCAGCTGGGCGTCGTCCTTACCCGGATAATAGTAGCCGCCGGCGGCGTAGACCCAGACCTTGTCGTCGGCCTGGCCGCCGCGATAGCGCTCGGCCAGCAGCTGGTACAGCGGCTTCTCGGCGATCTTGGCGACGGCGTCCCAGACGGCCATGTCGATCGTGCCGACCGCCACCGAGCGCTCGCCGTGACCGCCCGGCTTCTCGTTCGTCATCAGGGTGTTCCAGATGGCGAACGGGTCGAGGTTGTCGTTCTTCTCGTCGATCAGGCTCTCGGGCTTGGCCTCGGCCAGGCGCGGCAGGAAGCGTTCGCGCATCAGGGCGCCCTGCCCGTACCGGCCATTGGAGTTGAAGCCGTAGCCAATGACCGGCTTGCCGTCGCGCACGACATCGGTGATGACGGCGACAACCGAACAGGTCATCTTCGAGAAATCGATATAGGCGTTGGCGATCGGCGAGGCGATTGAGACCGTCTTCTCGCGGATGTCTAGAATGCGCACGGGGTTCTCCACTTGTCGGGCAAACCCTAGGCCGACACCCTTTCGACGGGCCAATGCCATTCTCGACGGTCGCTATGCGTAACAGGCATCATCCATGGAACTGATCTGGCTGGAAGATTTCGTGGCCCTGGCCGAGACGGGCAACTTCTCGCGCGCCGCCGAGAACCGCAACGTCACCCAACCCGCCTTCAGCCGTCGCATCCGGGCGCTGGAGGACTGCATCGGCGCGCCGCTGTTCGACCGCACCGCCAACGGCGTAGCCCTGACCGCCGCCGGCCAGCAGTTCCGCACCGGGGCCGACGAGCTGATCCGCCGGATCATCCAGCTGCGCCGCGAAGCGCGCGAGGCCGGCGGCAAGGAGGCCGCGACCCTGCGCTTCGCCGCCACCCACGCCCTGTCCTACACCTTCTTCCCGCAGTGGATGCGCCTGCTGGAGTCGCGCGCGCCGCTGGGGCCCGTGCGCCTGATCTCCGACAGCATGCAGGCCTGCGAGGAGCTGATGCTGCACGGCCAGGCGCAGTTCCTGCTGTGCCATCACCATGCCGCCGCGCCGGGGCGCTTCGGCTCGCAGTTCCGTTCGGTGGTGGTGGGTCGGGATGCGCTCGTCCCGTTCTGTGCGCCCGATGAAGCGGGCAAGCCGCGCTGGAGGCTGTCGGAGGACGACGCCGACATCCCGTATCTGGGCTACAGCGCCGAGTCAGGCCTGGGCCGGATCCTGGAATCGCAGCGGTTCGTCGATCGCGCCTCGGGCCTGCGCGAGGTGTTCTCGGCTCGCCTGGCCGCCAGCCTGATGCCGATGGCCCGTGACGGACGCGGCGTGGCATGGCTGCCGGCGACGCTGGCCGAACTCGAAGTCTCCGAGGGCCGCCTGGTCCGCGCCGGCGGGACCGAATGGGACGTCGCGGTCGACATCCGCGTCTTCCGCCCCGCCGCTCGCCAAAGCCTGGCGGCCGAGGGTTTCTGGTCGGAGTTGGGGGCGTTCAAGGGAACGGACGACGCGCCGCCCGAAGGCGACGCGCTGGCCGTGAACGGCTGAGGCCTACTTCCCGGCCTTGATCACACCACCGGCCTCGGGCCGAAGCGGCGTCTTGTCGGTCGAGGCGATCGCCACGGCCTGCGTCACCACCTCGGCGTTGCGGACCAGCAGGCCCTTCTTGGCCGAAATCTTGATGTTCTTCAGCGTGATGCCGATCGGCTTCTCGGGCAGGCCGACGATGATGCCGGCCAGGTCCGCGCCGGTGGCGGTGACGCCGTCGACGACGATGCCCGACATGTCCGGCGTCTTGTCACGGACGAACGGCTGGGCCGGATCGGTCGGGCCCGGCCAGATCTGGTTGCCCAGGATGAAGCCGCCCGGCTGCAGCTGCTTCTCGGCCGAGGCGATGTCGAGCGGCCTGTACTCGTAGTAGCTGGTGAAGACCAGCGGGGTCTCGACGTCCTTCATGGTGTTGTTCTTGAACACCACGTCCTTGATCGTCCCGCCCTTGCCGCGCATCGACTTGATCCGCAGGCCGTACATCGAGCCCTCGAAGGTGTTGTTCTCGACCCGCACGCGCTGGACGCCGCCGCTGGAGCCGCTGCCGATGCAGATGCCGCGACCTTCCAGGATGGTGTTGTTGGCGATCAGGATGTCGGACGACACCGCGTCCGGATAGCGCGCGTCGGGGCCGTTCGACTTGATGGCCACGATGTCGTCGCCGACGCTGATGACGTTGTTGGTGATCACGACGTGGCGCGTATTCATCGGGTCGATCGCGTCGGTGTTCGGCGCGTGGGCCGGCGCGGTGATGCGGACCTTGTTGATGGTGATGTAGTCGCTGTTGTTGATCACCAGATGGAACGACGGCGAGTTCTCGAAGCGTAGACCCTCGAACAGGACGTTCTTGCTCTTGTTGATCCAGACCAGGCGCGGACGCTCGTCCTTCTGCTGCTGGCGGGCCTGGCCGTTGGTGGCGTAGTCGGGGATCGAGCGCCACACGGCGCGGATCCGCTCCCACCAGACCTGGCCCTGGCCGTCGACCAGGCCCTCGCCGACGAGGGCGACGTTCTCGGCCCCATCGACATTGATCACGCCCACGCGCTCGCCTTGCGGGAACAGCGAAGCGTCGGTGCCGGCCAACACCTCGGCGCCCTTCTGGATTTCCAGGCGGATGTTGGACTTCAGCCAGATCGGGCCGATCAGGTATTCGCCGCGCGTCACCCGCACGGTGCCGCCGCCGGCCTGCGCGCAGGTGTCGATGGCCTTCTGGAAGGCCTCGGTGTCGAACCAGATGCGCGTGCCGCCGGCGCCGTACTCACGGACGTCGCAGATCTTGGCGGGGAACTTGTTGGTCGACTGGGCCTGGGCGGCGTTACCCAGCAGCAACAGACCGCCCGCCAACGCGGTCGCCGTGATCAGACCGTTTCGCATACTCGCCTCCCAGAATTTTGCCGGAGACTAGGAGACACGCCCCCCGTTCGCCCATGCCGAAATCGAAGTTCGTCATGCCGACCGGGCATTGCCTGTCATGCTTTGTCACAATCGCGATGCAGAGCCGCAAGGCGGCCTCGCCACTCTCGAACGTGTTGAAAGGCCGCTCCCCGATGGCGCGGCCCCTGTTCGGGAGAACAAGGATGAGCAAGACACACACCCGCCTGTTGGCCCTGGCCGCTATCGCTGGATTCGCCGTCGCCGGCGCCGCGAGCGCCGAAACCGTCCGCCTGCCCGCCAAGCAAACCGCCCTGTCGGCCGACCACTTCCACGCCAAGACCCAGGTCATTGACGACCCGCTCGACATCGAGACCGTGGTCAGCACCGAGCGCGGCTTCCAGACCGGCAAGGGCATGTTCAAGTCGCCCCGCAACGACAACCACCTGCGGGCGGTCGTCGACAAGCGCTCGGGCGCGACCCGCTTCGAAGTGCGCCAGACCCTCATCTATCCGGGCTCGATCCGCGGCTTCACCGAGGTCTCGTACCAGACGGGCCAATGGCCGGTCGAAGCGCCGCTGACCAAGATCCGCGACAACGCCAGCCACTGCTTCCTGTTCGAAGCGCCGGAAGTGTGCCGCGAGGAGGTCTCGTTCGGCATCAGCGAAAGCGAGCTGCGCCGCGCCGCCGCCACGCCGGGCGCCTGGGCCTTCAAGTTCACCTCGGGCAAGGGCTACGAGCACCGCACCGCCATCACCCACGCCGAGATCGAGGGCCTGCTGAAGGCCGTCGACACCTACCGCCGCACCCTGCCCGCCAGCCAGGCGCAGGCCGACACCACGGCGGGCGGCTAATCCCCCGCGTTCCCAGTTCCCTGGAGTCTGTTTCCCTATGAAAGCCTTCGCATCCCTCGGCCTCGTCGCCGCTTGCCTGTTGGCCACCCCGGCCATGGCCGGCCCCGCCGGCACCGGCCTGACCTTCACCGAGGAGGTCATGAAGAAGAACCTGCAGAAGCGCGCCGCCGCCGAGGCCCAGGCGGCCGCGGACTGCGCCCCGCAGAAATCCGCCGACAAGGCCAGCGCCGAGTCCAAGGAAGCCCCCGACACCTGCCGCGCCAGCTAGCGCGGTGTCCCGGACGGTCGCCGGAGCTTCATCATCTCCGACGGCCCGCCCTCGCGTGCTCCCCTACCTGCAAAATGCGCGCGAGGGCCCAGTTTCGCGGGATACGAGAGTATCCCCCGCTTTTGGGTTGGAGCCGGCGAGAAATCGTCGGCTCCAGTCTTGTGACCGGCGCTATGGCGCCTAAGTAGCCTGAGCATATGGATTCTTCTGGCCCCGGAACGATCGCGCTGCCGCGCGACTTGGCGACCGCGCCAATTGCCCCCACGGTTCTCGTCGTCGAGGACGATCCGTCCCTGCGCACCCTGTTGATGCGTCTGCTGCGCGAGGAGGGCTTCCAGCCGCTCAGCGCCGGCCATGGCGCCGAGATGGCGCGGGTGCTGGAGACCAACGCCGTCGACCTTATCCTGCTCGACGTCATGCTGCCGGGCAGCAACGGCTTCGATCTGTGCCGGATGGTCCGCCGCGAGAGCGACGTGCCGATCGTCATGCTCAGTGCACGTCAGGACGAGACCGACCGCCTGATCGGGCTGGAGTTGGGCGCCGACGACTATATCGGCAAGCCCTTCAGCAAGAAGGAGCTAATCGCCCGCATCCGCGCCATCCTGCGCCGGACGCAGGCCGGTTCGCAATCGAGCCAGCCGCGCGGCCACCAGCGCATGACCTTCTCCGGCTGGAGCCTGGATCCGGGCCGCCGCGAGCTGCTGTCGCCGGACGGCGCTTTTGTCGATCTGTCGGGCGCCGAGTTCGACCTGCTGCTAGCGTTCGTCAGCTCGCCCCAGCGGGTGATCGGCCGCGAGCGCCTGCTGGAGATGTCGCGCGCCCGCTTCTCCGACGCCTCGGACCGCAGCATCGACGTGCTGGTCAGCCGACTGCGCCGCAAACTGGCCGTAGTCGGCCAGGCCGAACCGCTGCTGCGCACCGTGCGCGGCGTCGGCTACATCTTCACTGCGGCCGTCGAACGCCGATGAAGCCCTTGCGGCTGTGGCCTCAGCGTCTGGTGGGCCAGGTCACCCTGGTCCTGATGCTGGCCGTGGCCCTGGAGTTCATCGGCAGCTCGATCCTGTTCGAGCACAGCCGCCTCTATCCCGACATCGAGAACCAGACCAAGCGCGTGGCCGAACAGCTGGTCACCGCCGAGGCGCTCCTGGAAGACGCGCCTCAGGGCGAACGCGCGGCGCGGGCGGCCGTGATGTCCACCCGGGCCACCCAGCTGAGCTGGTCGGTCCTGCCCACCCTGGTCGACGGCGGTCGCAAGTCCGAGAACGACTTCCGCGAGGAGTTCCTCGATGCCGAGCCCGGCCTGCGAGGCCGCGAGCTGCGCCTTCGCGCCGGCATCGACCACGCCGTGCCCCGCGACACCCATCTGAAGGTCGCCCTTCAGCTGCGCGACGGCAGCTGGATGACATTGAACACCCGCATCCACGTCGCGCCCTGGGCCGTGCTGCTGAGCGGCGTCGGCTCGGCCTTCACCCTGGGCCTGGGCGTGATCATCGCCGCCACCCTGGTGCTGCGCAATCTCAGCCGCCCCCTGCGCGCCCTGGCCGAGGCCGCCGACAAGGTCGGGCAAGGCGCGCATGTCAGCATCGCCGAGAGCGGCGCCGGCGACCTGAAGCTGGTGGCCAAGGCCTTCAACGCCATGCAGGACCGCATCGCCGGCCTGCTGAACACTCGCACAGAAGCCCTGGCGGCGGTCGGCCACGACCTGCGCACGCCCCTGGCCCGCCTGCGCCTGCGGGCCGGATTCGTGCAGGACGCCACCGCCCGCGAGGCGCTGGAAGCCGATGTCGACGAGATGACGGCCATGCTCGACTCGCTGCTGGCTTATCTGGGCGGCCAGGAAGATCCCGAGCCGCAGCGGCGAACGGATCTGGCCGCCATCGCCATGACCCTGGTCGATAACGCCACCGACGCCGAGCGGCCGGCGACCTATACGGGCCTCGAACATCTGCCCGTCCTGGGCCGGCCGGTGTCGCTGAAGCGGGCGATCAGCAACATTGTCGACAACGCCCTGCACTATGGCGGCGACGCGGCTATCACCCTGACGCGCGATGGCGACACGGCGGTCCTGGCCGTCGAGGACAGCGGCCCCGGCATCCCCGCCTCCGAGATGGCCCACGTCCTGCAGCCCTTCCATCGCCTGGACAGCGCTCGCACTCGCAACACGGCGGGCCTGGGTCTTGGCCTGACCATCGTGCAGCAGATCCTGCAGCGCGAGGGCGGCGTCCTGGTGCTGAAGAACCGCCAGCAGGGCGGCCTGCGCGTCGAGCTGCGCCTGCCCGCGCTCTAGCGGACATCCTTTGTCACAAAGCCGCTGCATCGCAGCAAAGACGCAGAACGACCTTCATCGACGCGTCCGGCGCTTCTCGCCGTAACGCTCGCCGCGACGTTCATCCCCCTTTTGGGCGTCGCGGCGATCAGTCGACGGAGGTCCCTTGGAACAGTTTCTCGAACGCGCCGCTCTCTTTCGCGGCCAGGTCTTCCCCGCCCAGAGCGCCCTCTACGAACGCCTGGCCAGCCACGGTCAGAGCCCTTCGGCCCTGATGATCTCCTGCGCCGACAGCCGCGTCGTCCCTGAACTGATCACCCAGGCCGCGCCGGGCGATCTGTTCGTCTGCCGCAACGCCGGCAACATCGTCCCGCCCTTCAGTCAAGCCAACGGCGGCGTCTCGTCGGCGGTCGAATACGCCGTCATGGCGCTGGGCGTCCGCGACATCGTCGTCTGCGGCCACTCGGACTGCGGCGCGATGAAAGCGTTCTCGAACCCGGCTGCCCTGGAGAAGATGCCGAACGTCGCCGCCTGGCTGCGCCATGCCCACGCGGCCCACAGCGTCGTCTGCAACGCCTATCACGGCCTGGACGAGCACGGCACGACCCGCGCCCTGTCGCTGGAAAACGTCGTCGTTCAGCTCAACCACCTGCGCACCCACCCGTCGGTGGCCTCGGCCATCGCCCAGGGCAAGCTGACCCTGCACGGCTGGTTCTTCGAGATCGAGACCGGCCAGATCCAGGCCTATAACGGCGACACCGGCCAGTTCGAGCAAGTTTACGAAGGCGCTCCCCTGCCCGTCGCCCAGCGCCCCTCGCGCCGCATGGTCGCCGCCGACCACCTGGGCATCGCCGCCGAATGACCCAGGCTTCTGTACCCGCTTCCAGCGTAAAGCCGGGCTTCTCGACGATCCTGTCGCGTGACTTCATCGCGTCGATCGTCGTCTTCCTGGTGGCGATGCCCCTCTGCATGGGCATCGCCGTCGCCTCCGGCGTTCCGGCCGAACGCGGCCTCGTCACCGGCATCATCGGCGGCGTCATCGTCGGCGCCCTGGCCGGCTCGCCCCTGCAGGTCAGCGGCCCCGCCGCCGGCCTCGCCGTCATCGTCTTCGAGATCGTCGCCAAGCACGGCCTGTCCATGCTGGGTCCGATCCTGATGGTCGCCGGCCTGATCCAGCTGCTCGCCGGCGCCGCCAAGCTCGGCAACTGGTTCCGCGCCATCTCGCCGGCCGTCGTGCACGGCATGCTGGCCGGTATCGGCGTGCTGATCGTCGCGGGCCAGTTCCACGTCCTGTTCGGCGACTCGCCCAAGGCCCACGGCCTGCAGAACCTGGCCGCCATCCCCGGCGCCCTGGCCGGCGTGCAGTTCGCGACCCTGACCCAGGTCGAGGCCGCCCTGGCCGTCGGCGTGGTGACGATCGGCTCGATCCTGCTGTGGGAGAAGTTCCGTCCCAAGGCGCTGAAGCTGGTCCCGGGCGCCCTGCTCGGCGTCGTCGCCGGCACCGTGCTGGCCACGGTCCTGGGCCTGGACGTCCAGAAGATCGTCGTGCCGGAATCGATCGCCGCGGCCATCGCCATTCCCGGCGTCGCCGACTTCGCCCGCATGTCCGATCCGATGCTGCTGGTGACCGCCATCGCGGTGGCTTTCATCGCCTCGGCCGAGACCCTGCTGTCGGCCGCCGCCGTGGACCGCATGCACGACGGCGAGCGCACCAAGTACAACAAGGAGCTGGGCGCCCAGGGCGTCGGCAACATGCTGTGCGGCCTGGTCGGCGCTTTGCCGATGACCGGTGTGATCGTGCGTAGCTCGGCCAACGTCCAGGCCGGCGCCATGACCCGTATGTCGGCCATTCTGCACGGCGTGTGGATCCTGGCCTTCGTCGCCCTGCTGCCCTGGCTGCTGCGCATGGTGCCCAGCGCCGCCCTCGCCGGCGTGCTGGTCGTCACGGGCTGGAAGCTGGTCAGCCTGCAGCACGTCCGTCACCTGTTCGCCCGCTACGGCCTGCTGCCGGCCATGATCTGGGGCGCGACCTTCGTGATGGTCGTGGCCACGGACCTGCTGACCGGCGTGCTGGTCGGCATGGGCCTGACGCTGCTGGAGCTGATCCCGAACCTGACCAAGATGCGCCTCAAGGTGTTCCAGCGCGAGCTGGGCCCCGACGAGAGCGAGATCCGTCTGGAAGGCGCGGCCACGTTCATCCAGCTGCCCAAGATCGCCAAGGTCCTGGATGGCGCGCGCAACAACGGCCGGCTGAAGCTGGACACGCGCGGCCTGACCAGCCTGGACCACACGGTCGCCGAAGCCCTCAGCGACTGGCTGAAAGGCAAGGCCCGGGCCGGCGTCAAGGTCGAGCTGCCGCCGTCCTGCGCCTTCGGAGATCGCTTGAGAGCCGCGGGCGCGCACTGAGACCCACCCGCGCGTCCGTCAACTGGCCCAGGGGTGCGATCCGCCCCTGGGTCCCTTCCATAGAAACAAACCAGAGAGAGGAGACCGCCAATGAACAAAGCCCAGGAACGCGCCGCCGAGATCGCCGCCCAAGTGCTGTGCGCCTATCTCAGCCGCAACGCCGTCTCGCCGGACGACCTGCCGGCGCTGAGCGCCCGCACCTATGCCGCGCTGGAAGCGGTGTTCTCCGGCCCGGCCGCCGCGACCTTGCCGGTCGAGCCGCCGACGCCCGACCAGATCGCCGCCAGCATCACGCATGACGCCATCGTCAGCTTCGAGAACGGCCGCCGCTATCGCTCGTTGCGCCGGCACCTGAGCCAGCTAGGCCTGTCCGAAGAGCAGTACCGCGCCAAGTGGGGCCTGCCCGCCGACTATCCGCTGGTGGCCCAGAGCTTCTCGGACCTGCGCTCCAACGCCGCCCGCGCCCAGCGCTTCGGCGGCGTGGCCGTGGCGGCGGAGTAGCCTCGCCTAGAACGGGATCGCGATCTTCAGCGACAGGGTCTGGTTGTCGGTCCGGTCGCCGAATTGGCCGGTCCAGGCCAGGCGGCCGCTGGCCCCGCGACCGACGACCGACACGCCCAGCTCGGTGTCCAGGGTGGTCTTGTCGAGACCCGGATTGACCGTGAAACCGCCGGCGGCCGCCGCCGGCGCGCCTTGGAACGCCGCCGCGAACAGCGCCGCCTTGGCGTCCGACGAGACGGTCGCGCCCACTCGGCCATAGGGCCGGATGGCGGCGCCGCCCGCCTGGAACTCGGTCCCCGCCTCGAGCTTGACGCTGGCGCGGGCATAGGTGTCCTTCTGCTTCGGCGCGACCAGGTCCAGCGCTCCGGACCCGGTCTCGGTGAAGGCCTTGGTCTCGACCTTCACCGCGCTGGCTTCGGCCATCGGCTTGACGTAGGCGCGGTCCGAACCCCAGCGGTACGAGACGCGGGCGGTGGCCGCCATGAAGTCCATCTTCTGCGTCGCCTTGGCCAGGCGCGAGGGCGAGGCCGGCAAGTAGACCAGGCGACGCGTGTCCATGTCGGACTTGCCGCCCTGGATCGCCAGGCCCGCGCCGAAGCCGTGGTTCGGGTCGCGCTTGACCACCAGGCCGGCCTGATAGCGCTGGCCGTCGGCGTTCGTGAAATTGTTGACGCCGCCGCCCACGTCCTCGGCCGACAGCGCGCCGCCGACCCGCCAGGCGTTGTCGCCGACCGCCGCCTCGAAGCCGCTCGACAGGCCGGTCGAGTGCTCGTTATAGGCTAGGGCCGCCGAGGTCCCCGACAGCTTCAGCCAGCGCGCGGCCGGCTTGACCCACACGCAGCCGCGCTCCGAGAAGGCGACCCCCTCGCTGGTCTTCGGGCAGCTGAACATCGAGTCCGCGAACTGCTGGCTGGCGAAGATCTGGCCCGCCTGCTGCGCGGCATAGGCCTGCGGCGAGTAGCTGTCGTAGAACTTGGCCAGAGCCGGGACCGTCGGCACGTAGAACAGCTCCGCCGTCACCGGCGCGAAGGTCGGCGAGCTGCCGGCCGTCTGGATGGCGTTGATGTGGTCGCCCAGCGCCGTCTGGTTGCGGTTCAGGCCGGTCGGCGAGAAGTCGATGTCGTATTTGAGGTTCAGGTCCTGGCTGGTCGCCGCCAGGGCGAAGCTGGCCACGGCCGAGATCGGCTTGTTCAGCGTCACGCCCGACTGGGTCAGCGTGCTGGAACCGTCCAGGATCGTGACGGTATGCGAGCCCGGGAGCGCATAGCCCGGGTTCAGGATGTTGAGCGTGAACGCGCCCTTGATGTCGATCGGGCCGCTGACCTTCAACTGGTCGATCTCGCCCGACTTGCCGGTGCGGAGCAGATCGAGGTCGGTCAGCATGTTGCCGGTGGCAGACTGGGTGAAGCTGCCCTGGACGGTCGTGGTCTGCACCGTGCCCGCGTCGCCGGGGCTGAGCAGGCCATGGTTCACCAACGCGCCGCCATTGAGCTTCACGTAGTCCAGCGAGACGAAGAACGACTTGCTGTTGTTGGTGACGCTGTTGACGCCCAAGCCCAGGTCGACATTGCCGACCAGGCCCTTGTTGCTGATCACCGCGTCGTTGCCGCCGGTGCCGGTGACGGCCAGCTTGGAATCCGACCAGGTCACGCCGTTCAGGGTCAGGGTGTTGTTCTTGCCCCCGTCCATCAGGACGCCCATGCCGTAGACCGAGCCGCCCTTCACGTCGCCGTTCAGGGTGACGGTGATGTCGTCGTTGCCGTCCTTGGAGGCGCTCTGGAAGACCGCGCCGATGCCGTTCTTGCCGCCGACGATGACATTGCCGTTCTGGACGACAGTGACCTTGCCGCCCTCGCCGACGCCTTCCATCGAGCCGATGAAGCCCAGCAGCAGCTTGCCGCCGAACAGGCCGCCGCCACCGCCGACCGACTGGGCGAAGATGCCGACCGCGCCCGTGCCGGTGACCGTGATATTGCCGGTGTTGGTCACCGTCACGTCGCCGCCGTTCCCGCCATTGGCGTGGATCGGGTTCAGCTGCAAATCGAGGATGTCGCTGTAGTTCTGGCCGCCAAAGGCCGTGGTGTTGCCCCACGAGGCCAGGCCCAGCGAATAGTCGCCGGCCAGGCCGCCGCCGCCGCCCACGCTCTGGGCGAAGATGCCGGTGGCCCCCGCCCCGTGGGTGACGATGTCGCCCTTGTTGGTGACGATCACCTCGCCGCCGTCGCCGGCCGACCCGCCGAGCCCGGAGAACACCACCTGGCCGACGGCCGACATGATGCCTTCGCCGCCCTGGCCGCCGCCGCCGCCCACCGACTGGGCGAAGATGCCGTTGGCGTTGACGCCGAAGGTCTCGATCTTGCCCTCGTTGATCACCGTGACCTTGCCGCCGTTACCGGCCGCGCCGCCCATGCCGCCGATGCCGATCCCGAAGGCGGGCTCCTTCAGCGACTTGGCGAACTCGGCCGTGGCCGTCAGGTTGCCGACCGTGGTCATGGTCGCCGCGTAGCCGTCGCGTTCCTTGTCCTCGCTCTCGGCGTCGGTCGCGCCGCCGACCCCGCCGCCGCCGCCGATCGACTGGGCGTAGACGCCGCGGGCCATGTCGCCTTCGGTGACGATCTGGCCCTTGTTGACGACATAGACCTCGCCGCCGTCGCCGGCCGCCGCGCCCTGGCCGCCGACGCTGACCTCGCCGGCCAGGCCCGAGCCGCCCAGGCCGCCGCCGCCGCCCACCGACTGGGCGAAGACGGCGTGACTGCCCTCGCCGATCGTGTGGATCATGCCGTCGTTCAGCACGCGGACGAAGCCGCCGTCGCCGGCCGCGGCTCCGCTGCCGCCGATGGCGATCTGCGCGGCCTTGCCCTGGCCCTTGTTGATCAGGTCGAGGATGTTGGGGATTTCCTCGCCTTCGTCGGAGACCGAGCCGCCGGCCCCGCCGCCGCCGCCCACCGACTGGGCCATGACGCCGAACGAACGGGCTCCGATCGTCTGGATGGCGCCGTCATTGTCGACCGTGACCTCGCCGCCGTCGCCGGCCGCGCCGCCATAGCCGCCCAGCGAGACGGACACCGACGTCGAGCCCTTCGACTTGGTGTTCGAGAAGGCCAGGGCGAAGCCCCGGGCGTCGCCGCCCGCGCCGCCGCCGCCGCCCACCGACTGGGCCATGACGCCGTGGCTGCCGTCGGCGTTGGACAGCAGCATGCCGGTGTTCTGCACCGTCACCTTGCCGCCATTGCCCGCGACGCCGCCGAAGCCGCCCATGGCGATCGAGTAGACGCCGTTCTTGCCCGCGCCCACCGCGCCGGACACCGAGGTGGCGATGCCGCCGTCGCCGCCGCCGCCGCCCACGCTCTGGGCGAAGATCACATTGCTCTGCGCGCCGTCGGTGCGGATCGCGCCCGAGTTGATGACCTTGACCTCGCCGCCGTGATTGCCCTTGCCGCCCGAGCCGCCCATGGCGATGGAGATGTTCTGGCTGCGGTCGCCGAACGAGACCGAGCCGCTGCCGCCGAACGCGTAGTCGGCGAACTCGTCCTTATCGAGGCCGGTGACGCCGCCGTGCCCGCCGCCGCCACCGATCGACTGGGCCTGGATGCCGTGCGACAGCTCGCCGACCGTCCAGATGGCGCCCATGTTGTCGACCTCGACATAACCGCCGGTCGCGCCGTTGCCGCCGAAGCCGCCCATGCTGGCGGTGACATTGACCGACTGGCTGCCGGACATGGCGATGTTTCCGGCCGAACCGCCCGAGCCGCCGCCGCCGCCCACGCTCTGGGCGAAGACGCCAATCGCGCCGTCGCCCTTGGTGTTGATGGTCTTGGTGGTGGTGACATGGACGTCGCCGGCCATGCCCGCGCCGCCGCCGCTGCCGCCTAGGGCCAGGCCGATATTGACGGCCTTGGTCGCCCCGAGATTGGCCGCGATCGTGAAGCCGCCCGTGCCGCCGCCGCCGCCCACCGACTGGGCGAAGACGCCGTGCGACGCGTCGCCCTCGGTCAGGATGTCGCCGATGATGTCGACCTCGACATCGCCGCTGCCGCCGCCCGAACCGCCCTGCCCGCCCAGGCTGACGCCCAGGGTGACGCTCTTGTTCGCGCCGACCGCGCCGGTCAGCCGGCCGGCCCAACCGCCGTCGCCGCCGCCGCCACCCACGCTTTGGGCGAAGACGCCGTGGCTGCCGTCACCTGTGGTCCAGGTCGCGCCCGAGGCCTCGACCTTGACGTCGTTGGAGACGCCGCCGACGCCGCCACTGCCGCCGATGCTGGCGTTCAGGGCCAGGCTGTTCTGCGCGCCCGCCGACAGAGCGCCGGAGAGCGAGAAGCCGCCCGAGCCGCCGCCGCCGCCCACGCTCTGGGCGAAGATGGCGTGGGCGCCGTCGCCCGTGGTGGCGATGTTGCTGCCGCTGTCGACGCCAACCATCAGGCCGTCGCCGCCCTTGCCGCCCGAGCCGCCGATCGTGACCGAGGCCGAGCCGGCGTTGCTACCCACGCCGACCGCCAGGCCGCCGCTCCAGCCGCCCGCGCCGCCGCCGCCGCCCAGGCTCTGGGCCAGGATGCCGACCGCCCGGTCACCGCCGGTGAGGATCGTGCCCTGGCTGTCGACCGTGACGCCCTTGGCGCTGCCGCCGTCACCGCCGGAACCGCCCAGCGCCAGGCTGGCGCCGCCGGCCGTCTTGCCGCCGCCGACCGCCGCGCTGACCGAGAAGCCGCCCGTGCCGCCGCCGCCGCCCACCGACTGCGCGAGGATGCCGTAGGAGTCCTCGCCCTTGGTAGTGATGCCACCCGTGTTCTTCAGATCGACCACGCCGCCAGCGCCGCCGCCGCCGGCCGAGCCGCCGACCGAGACCGAGATCGCGCCGGCCACGACGCCGCCCGCCCCGGCGATCGCGCCGCTCCAACCGCCATGGCCGCCGCCGCCGCCGACACTCTGTGCGTGCAGGCCGCTGGAGCGGTCACCGGTTGTGTTAATGTTGGCGGCATTGGTCACGGAGACCTTGTCGCCATCGCCCGCTCCCGCGCCCGCGCCGCCCACGGCGACCGCGCCGGACACGGCGACCTTGCCGCCGGCCAGGGCCGCGGCGACCGCGAAGCCGCCATTGCCGCCGCTACCGCCGACGCTCTGGGCGAAGACGCCCTGCGAGTCCGCGCCGATGGTCTCCAGATAGCCCTTGGTGTCGATTGTCACGGCCTTGCCGTCGCCACCGTCGCCGCCCGAGCCGCCGACCGCGATGCTGAGCGCGCCGAAGGCCCCGACCGCCGCCCCGGCGCCGTAGCCGCCGTTGCCGCCGCCGCCGCCGACCGACTGGGCGAAGATCGCCGACGCGCGCTCGCCGGCCGTGCGGATGTCGCTGCCGGTGTCGGCCTTGACCGTGACGATGTCGCCGTCGCCGCCCTTGCCGCCCGTGCCGCCGACCGAGATGTTCAGGAAGGCCCCGACGCTGGCCGCGCCGCCGCCGTTGCCGCCGCCACCGCCCACGCTCTGGGCGAAGACGCCGATCGAGCGATCGCCGGTGGTGCGGATCTGGCCGCTGTTGCCGATGTCGACCACCCCGCCCTTGCCGCCGTCGCCGCCCGAGCCGCCGATCGAGATCATGCCGCCCGTACCGCCGCCGTCGCCGCCGCCGCCGCCCACGCTCTGGGCGTAGATGGCCGAGGCGTCCGCGCCGCTGGTGCTCAGGGAGCCGGTGTTGCCGACCGTGACCGTCTTGGAGTCGCCGCCACCGCCGCCGATGCCGCCGACCGCCGCCAGGCCCGCCGCGCCGCCGCCGTCACCGCCGCCGCCGCCGACGCTCTCGGCGAAGATGGCTTGCGAGCCTTCGCCGTGGGTGACGATCGCGCCGTCGTTCTTGACCGTGACCTCACCGCCGTTGGACGTGCCGCTGCCGTTGCCGCCGATCGACACCAGGCTGGAGGCCGAGCCGCCCGAACCGCCGCTGCCGCCGATCGACTGGGCCAGGATGCCGCGCGAATACTTGTTCCAGGTCTCGATGGCCCCGGTCTTGCCGTTGGTGACCGAGACCGAGCCGCCGGCCCCGCCGTGCGAACCGCCACCGCCCAGCGAGAAGATGCTGATGCCGCTGTCGCCGCCATCGCCGCCGCCGCCGCCCACGCTCTGGGCGAAGATGGCGTCGCTATTGACCCCGTGGGTGACGATCAGGCCGTTGTTGGTCACCACGACCTGGCCGCCGTCGCCGGCGCTGCCGCCGTTCGAGGCGTAGCCGGCCGCGAAATAGGAGTCGCCGCCATTGCCGCCAAACCCGCCCAGGCTGGCGGCGCGGATGCCCTTGGAGAAGTCGCCGTTCACCGCGATCGACGCGCCGGCCTCGGTATAGACCGACACCGTCCCGCCGATCGCGCTGTTGCCGCCGCCGCTGCTGCCGCAGATGGCGACATCGCAGCTACCGGCGCTGCCGCCTGGGCCGCCGACGCTGGAGGCGAAGATACCGTCCGAGCGGACGCCGCTGGTGACGATGCTGCTGGCCCCGTAGTGAACGCTGACCGCCCCGCCCGGACCGCCCTGGCCGCCGTCGCCGGCCGAGCCGACGCCCACAGCGAAGTTGCCGCCGTTGCCGCCGCCGCCGCCGGCGCTGATCGCCACGATGCCATGAGCGTCGTCGCCGCTGGTCACGATGTCGATCAGGGCGTCCAGCGTCACGGTCCCGCCACGGCCGCCCCAGCCGCCGTCGCCGCCGCTGCCGCCGACGCCCGCGTTGCCGCCCTTGCCGCCGTAACCGGCGCGCGTGCTGATCAAGATGCCCGGCTCGCCGGTCGCCACGATGGCGTGGTTCGGGTCATTGATGCTGCGCGTCAGGTTGGCGGAGCTGTCGCCGTTGTCGCCATCCGACCAGGCGCCGCCACCGCTGCCGCCGCTGGCCTGGTTCTTGACCGTCACAACGGGCACGGCCGGCTTGGGCGCCAGGGCCATCGCCATGTCCGGGACCGCGAAATTGGTCGACGCGGGATTGTTCGACAGGCTGGCGGAGACCGGCGTCGCGACCAGCACCGCCGCGCTCGACCCGGCCGCCAAGGCCTTGCCGATCGCGCCCAGCATTTTGCGGGCGCTGGCGTCCAACCGCTCGGCGCGCTGTTGGGCCAGGCGATCGGCCTGCCGCGACAACGGGACGACCACCTGCTCCGGCAAGGGCGAGTTCAGGGCTTCGGACAGCTCGCCCAGCGCGCCGTACAGGGTCAGCAGCGTCTCGTTGGAAACCCGGCCCCGGCCCAGCTGGGCGATGATCGCGGCCCGCGTCTCGTCCAGCGCCGGCAAGGCGGGCAGGAAGCGCTCGCGCAGAGCCAAGGCGGTGGCGACATCGGCGCTCTCGGCGCGGATTCGGCTGTTCAGCTGGGCCAGGGCCGAAGTCAGGCTCGCCAGACGATCGACACGCGTCATGGCTTGGCTCGATGAATTCCGCACAGCCACTCTCCCCCGAGAAGCCGACCTATGAGATGCCATCCCCATTTTGAGCGAACAGCGTGATGCGATACAGCATCAACAACCGTGACGGGAACATTAAGACCGCCACGCGACGGACGTCGTGGAGCGGGCAAGGCGCAGGTCGGACGCCATTGCGGGGGCGGCCTAGACGATCGCTCCGACGATTCCCAGGATGATCGCGGAACGGACGAAAATTGACTCTATTTGGGCTGCTCGCCGCGTTCGATCCGCGCCTCGATCTCGGTCAGAACAGGGCCAAGTTCGGCGACGCTCTCGACCACGTAGTGGGCGCCGGCGTCGCGCAGGGCCTTGGCGGAGGCTTCGATCCGAGCGGCGCGCTCCGTCTCCGGCAGTCCAGCCAGCTCGTCTTGCGACAGACCCACGCCGTTGCCCGAGGCCGACAGGCCTACCGTCCAGGCGCCGGCCTCCAGGCCCTCGCCGATACCGACGACGGCGTCATCGACCTTGACGCAGGCGCGGGCCGGCCAGGCGCCCAGCTCGACCAGGGCTTTCCACATCATCAGCGGCGAAGGCCGTCCCGCCGCCGTCTCGCCGGCGCAGACCACGGCGTCGGGCGCGTAGCCCTGTTCCGCCGCCAACGGCAGGATGTCGGCCATCATCGGGCGGGTGTAGCCGGTGGTCGAGCCGATCTTCACGCCGCGCGCCCGCAGGTCGGCGACGAGGTCGGCCGCGCCGGGGATCAGCTGAGCGCAGTCGCGGGCGGCGGCGCGCATCTTGGGCTCGACGGCGTCGTGCAGGCGATCGACATCGGCCTCGGTGGAGGCCGCGCCGTGGCGCTCCGTCCAGAGGCCGGCGATGCGCGGCATGGCCAGCAGGGCCTGCACGTGATCGCGCTTGGCCTTGCCCATGTCGGCGCGGGCCTCGGCCTCGGAAATCTCGATCCCCGCCTCGGCAAACACTTCGCGCAAGGCCATGACAGGCGCGCGGCAACCGAAGTCGATCATGGTGCCGGCCCAGTCGAAGACGACGGCCTGGATTGGACTGCGGGTCATGCGGCGGCTCCTGGGTAAAGTCCGGCGATCACGTCCTCGGCCAGGCCGAAGGCGGTGGAGGCGCCCGTGCCGCTGGTCACCGTCACCAGACGCACGCGCGGCAACGGCGCTTCGATCAGGCTGTGGCCGGCGGCCGAGGCGTAGGTGCCGGTCCAGCGCTCCAGCACCGGCGGCGGAGCCTGGCCGAACACCTGGGCAAACTCGTCCAGGATCAGGGCGTCGACGTCCTCACGGGAGAAGGGATCGGGCGTGGCGGCGTAGTGGTGACTGTCGCCGACCACCAGCGAGCCGTCTGCGCTCTGAGCCACGATCAGGTGGACGCCGTGCTCCAGGTGGGCGGCCTGCTCGGCCTCCAATCGCGCGCGCACCGCGGCCGCTTCCGGCAAGGCGGCGTAGCCCAGGTAGCGAACGAGGCCGAGGTCGGACATCACCGGGGCCGGCAGCCGCCAACCCGGCGCGGCCAGGCGCAGCATCTGCAGCTTGCAGCGCGTCACCTCGGCCTCGGCGAAGGCGTTCGGGAACAGGGTGACGAGGTCATCGCCGGGGCAGACCACGATGGTCCCGGCCCGGATGACGCCGACCGAGGTCTCCAACCGTCCCGTCTCGACGCCACGCACGGCGACGCCGCGCAGGAAGGTCACGCCGTGGGCGGTTTCCAGCCAGGCGGCAAGACGCGGGATGGCGGTGCGGGATTCCACCCGCAGGTCGACCGAACTGGTCAGCGCCCCGAGCACCTCGCCCCGTTGCGGCAGCCGGTCGTCGAGGTCACCGGCGTCGCGCCAGGCGCATCCCTCGGCCATCTCGGTTTCGAGGAAGGCCTCCAGCACCGCCTTGGCCTCGGGACTGCGGGCGACCATGGTCAGGCCGCGTTGCACGATCTCGATGCCGGCCGGGCCGGCGATCTCGCCCCAGACCTGGGCCGAGCGCCGCGCCCGCCGCCAGACCTCGCCGCGCGCCTGGCCAGTGACGGTCACGAAACCGAAGTTGCGGACCGAAGCGCCATTGGCCTGGGCGTCGCGATCGATGACCGCCACCCGCTTGCCCAACCTTGCCGCGGCCAGGGCGTGGGCAAGGCCGACGATGCCGGCGCCGACGACGGCGAGATCGAAGGAGCGCTCCGACATCAGGGCTCGACAGTCTGAGCCGAGAACGTCGTCCTCGCGCACGCCTCCCGTCGGCGCAGGAAATAGACGCCCGCGAAGATCGTGCAGACCGCGCCGACGGCGCTGGTCGCGTAGACGCTGTCGATGAAGAAGCCCAGCCAGTCGAGATCGACCATGGCGAAGTTGCGCCAGACCAGCAGCGCCACGCTGCCCAGATAACCCGAGGCGTCGGCCACATAGATCAGGAAGCCGGCCGTGCCGACCCGGCCGCTGAAGGCGATCATGCGATCGAACAGCATGGCGTTGAACGGGGTATAGGCCATGTAGAGCCCCGCGCCGGTCAGGATCATCCAGGTCAGAGGCGTCAGCATATGGGCCTGGAACGCCAGGGTCGAGCCGCCCAGGATCAGGAAGCCGGCCAGGATTACCCCGTGCATGACCAGCAGGGCCCGCAGGTTGTCACGCACCAGCATCACCGCGCCCATCACGGCTAGGGACACCACGGCCACCGGCAGCTCGCTGGCGGTGAAGACGCCCGACGCTTCACCGAAGCCCATGGCCGTCCAGATCTCGGCGGCGAAGTTGTCGCGGAAGTCGCGCAGGGCCGTCAGCAGGATGTAGGCCAGGACCAGCAGCACGATGCCCGGCGCGTAGACGGCCAGGAAGGCCCGACGCTGGGCCAGGTCCATCGGCTGTCGGCGCACGCGGGCGGCCTCGTCGGCGGCGTTGGGCGGCGGCATCTGCACCAGCGCCCAGACCGACACGGCCAGCAGCGGCAGGAAGATCGCGCCCGTGGCGGCCGGCATCCAGAACGGCGAGACGTGCAGGTCGACCATCAGCCACTTGCCGACCGACTTCACCACGCCCGAAGACAGGATGAAGCTGGCGCAAAGGATCGCGCCCAGCACTTCCGAGGTGCGGCGGCCTTCCATGAAGCCGAATACCAGCCCCCAGATCATGCCCAGCGGCAGGCCATTGAGGAACAGGGCCGCGACGTTCCAGGGCGCGGGGACGACCGCGAAGGCCAGCAGCGCCACCCACGAGACGCCGATCAGGCCCAGGATGGCGACGCCGCGATGGCGGGGCGCGATCTCGGAGATCACCTTGACCCCGATCATCTTGGACAGGGCGTAGCCGGCGACCTGGGCCAGGACGAGGGCGATCTTGTAGTCGAGCGCGAAGTGCCAGCCCTCGACCGCGCCGAACGTCGCCGCCGCGAACGGCTTGCGGAACGCGTACATCGAGAAATAGGCGCAGAAGCCGGCCAGCCCCGCGAACAGGGTGAAGACCAGCGGGTTGGCCCGCTCCAGCCAGCGCTGAGGACCAGTTGTCATGGGAACGCCCCCTAATGGAGCATTCTGGTCTATACCACGTAGATGTCAGGTCGGTGACGGCGGATAGGCCTAGCGCACCCGGATATCGACGCTGACCGTCAGGGCGTCGTGCCGCCAGTATTCGCGGTCGAATTCGACCACGTGACCCTGGGCGTCGTAGCAGACCCGCACCAGGCTGAGACCCGGCAGACCCGACTTGACCCCAAGGGCCTCGGCCTCGTCGCGGGTCAGGGCGCAGGGCCGCATGTCGACCTTGTTGCGCGCCACGCCGATGCCGTAGCTCGACTTCAGGACGCTGGTCAGCGAGCCGTTGAGGTCGTGCTCGATCAGGCCCGGCGCCAGGGCGGCGTCGACGATGATGCTTTCCAGCAGCACCGCCCGGCCGTCGATCGATCGGCGGCGCAGGATCCAGTACATCGGCGCGCCGATCGGACGCGAGAAGATCTGGGCCAGCATGCCGTCGGCGACGATCTCGGTCTTGCTCAGGGTCTCGGTTTCCGGCCGCCGCCCCTGCGCTTCGACATATGACATAAAGCCTTCCCAGCGGGTCGGGTCATAGACCACCGGCGGCGGCGAGACGTACCAGCCGCTGCGCTCCTTGCGGTAGATGACGCCCTCGGCCTCGAGCTGGAACAGCGCCTCGCGGACCGTGCCGCGCGCGACGCCGCCGCCGACCTGCAGCTGACGCTCGGACGGCAGGCGCTCGCCCGGCTTGAACTCGCCGCCGGCGATGCGCGCGGCGATGTCGTCGCGCACGCCGATATACTGATGACCTTCGGGCTGCTGCATCGGGCGACCTGGACAGCGGTCGAATCCCGCCTGGGCGCGAGGATGGGAGGGCGCTCTCCCAGGGTCAAGGAACTGGATCAGACCAATGCCCAGTGCGCTGGCCCGCAACCGCGATGTCACGAAACTTTCGCCGACACTCTAGGCAATCTGGTCTATACCAAATCCGAACTTCAAGAGACGAGCCGATGACGACCGACCGCCGCTCCTTCCTGCGCGCCGCCGCGACCGCCAGCGCCGCCGTCGGCCTGCTGCCCGCCACTGTCGCCAAGGCCATGGCCATCCCGGCCCGCCACCGCACCGGCACGATCATGGACGTCGAGCACGTCGTGATCTTCATGCAGGAAAACCGCTCGTTCGATCACTATTTCGGGGCGCTGAACGGCGTGCGCGGCCTGGGCGATCCGCGCCCGCAGCGCCTGCCCGGCGGGGCCTCGGTCTGGCGCCAGCCGTCCAAGGAACACCCCGACGGCTTCGTCGCTCCGTTCCACGGCGACGCCTCGGTCACCAACGCCTACACGGTCGACGGCGCCGACCAGGGCCACCAGGCGGCGATCACCATCGTCAACGGCGGCCGCTATGACCAGTGGGGCCACACCGGCGAGCTGCACAAGCGGATGGTCTACTACAAGGCCTCGGACCTGCCGTTTTACCACGCCCTGGCCAGCGCCTTCACGGTCTGCGACGCCTATCACTGCTCGACCCTGACCCAGACCTATCCGAACCGCCTGCACCTTTGGACGGGCTGCAACGGCGGCGGCAAGGTCGGCGGCGATCCGGAGATGAGCAACTACGGCGAGGACGAGACGCCCAGCGCCGACATGGCCGAAGACAAGGTCATGGCCAACGGGCCGCACGACTGGACCACCTATGCCGAGCGCCTGCAGGCGGCCGGGATCAGCTGGAAGGTCTACCAGGAGTACGACAACTTCGGCGACAACATCCTGTCGGTGTTCAAGAATTTCCGCCCCTGCGCCAAGGACTCCGAGCTCTATACGCGCGGCCGTTCGTGGGTGGGCGAAGGCAAGGCCGATCCCGACCGCAAGCGCTCGGACGGCGTGCAGCTGGTCGAGGCCTTCCGCGCCGACGTCGCCGCCGATCGCCTGCCGCAGGTGTCGTGGATCGTCACGGCCGCCGACCTCTCCGAACACCCCTCGGCCGAACCCTCGAAGGGCGAGCACGTCTGCGCCGAGCTGATCAAGGCCCTGGTCGACCACCCCGAGGTGTTCGCCAAGACCGTCTTCATCGTCAACTACGACGAGGCCGGCGGCTTCTACGATCACATGCAGCCGCCGATGCCGCCGCTGACCGCCGAACAGGGCTGGAGCTCGGTCTCGGTGGCCGGCGAGGCCAAGACCTACGGCCCTGACGCCGAGGGCGCCAACAAAGGCACGCACGCTCTGGGCCTGGGCATCCGCGTGCCGGCCATCATCGTCTCGCCCTGGAGCCGGGGCGGTTTCGTCTGCTCGGAGGTGTTCGACCACACCTCGACGCTGAAGTTCCTGGAAAAGCGCTTCGGCGTCCGGGAAGAGAACATCAGCGACTGGCGCCGCGCAGTCTGCGGCGACCTGACCTCGGCCTTCGACTTCGCCACGCCGAACCAGGACTGGACGGCCCTGACCCTGCCGGCCACCGCCGACTACATGCAGCGCGTGGCCCGTTCCAAGGCCGCGCCGAGCCTGAAGATCCCGGCGAAACAGGCCGCCTCCGCCCAGGACGGCCCGCAGCGCGGCGCACGTCCCCTGCCCTACGTCCTGTCGGCCGACGCCCGCGTCACGGACGGCGCGCTGTGGATCGACCTCGTCAACGCCGGCCGCGCGGGCGCGGTGTTCCAGGTGTTCGACAACACCGACCGCGACGCCCCCTGGCGTTTCACCCTGGCCGCCGGCCAGAAGTACGCCGCCGGGCACTGGAACAAGGCCGGCCGCGCGCCGGGCCCCTACGACCTGACCGTCCATGGCCCGAACGGCTTCTACCGCCGCTTCGCTGGCGACACGTCCAAACCCCAGCCGATCGTCACGGTCGCCGCCGACGCGCGTTCACGCCTAGTCGTCAGCTTGGCGGGTTCGGGTCTCGCGACCCTGCGCATGGCCGAGGACTATCCGCTGGCAGAGGGCGAGGCCCGCCAGAATGTCATGCTGAAACCCGCGAGCGTCGCCCGCTCGGTCTGGGACCTGCGCGGCAGCGACCACTGGTACGACCTGACCCTGACCCTGGCCGACGATCCCTCGTTCACCCAGCGCCTGGCCGGGCACCTGGAAACCGGCCGCGCCAGCCGCACCGACCCCGGCATCGGCCGGATGCGTCTCTAAGCCTTCTATTTCACGGATACTCGATGACCTCTCGCCCTGCGGCCGATGCTTTCGTGGCCGAGCTGACCGACCTGTTCACCCGCCTGGGCGACCTGCGCTATGGCGAAGGCGTCAGCCAGATGGAGCACGCGGTGCAGACCGCGCACCACGCCAAGGCGGATGGCGCGCCGCCGGAACTGATCGCCGCCGCCCTGCTGCACGACGTCGGCCACATGATGCAGAAGATCGGCGAGAACGCCGCCGACCTCGGCATCGACGCCCGCCACGAGCACATCAGCGCCGGCTATCTGGCCCGCGCCTTCGGCCCCGGCGTCACCGAGCCGGTCCGCCTGCACGTGGCGGCCAAGCGCTATCGGGTGGCGGTCGATGCGGACTACCTCGAACGCCTCAGCCCCGCCTCGCTGCAGAGCCTGGCCTTGCAAGGCGGCCCAATGAGCCCCGCCGAGATCGAAGACTTCCTGGCCGATCCGGCGGCGCAGGCGGCCCTGCAACTGCGCGGCTATGACGAGGCCGGCAAGGCCCCCGACGCTGAGGTGGCCGGCTTTGAGACCTATCGCGACCTGCTCATCGAGCTGATCGAGCGCGACACCTCAGTCTAGCGCTCGTAGCCTCTGCCAGCAGGCTTCCACGCCCGGTAGCGCGCGCAGGATGGCGTCCTCGTGGCGACGCCACTTGTCCAGCGCCGGCGCGGTGTGGGTGTGGCGCGACAGCGGCAACTGACCCGCGACCCGCGCTTGCAGCGCCGCGTCGAACGGCACGCCCGCGAAGCCGCAGAGGCGGCGCATCACGCCTTCGGGATCGGCCAGGAAGTCGTCATAGGCGACGTGGGTCCAGTCTTCCGGCGGCAGTTGCTGGAGGTCCTCCAGCGCGGTCTGGTTGGCGCTGCGCCACTGCCAGGCGGCGACCGTCTCCAACGCCGCGCCGCGCAGGGCCTGCCAGCCCGGCGGCAATAGCAACGACCACGGGCCTTCCCAGCCAGGCAGCGCCTTGTAGGTGACCCAGCCGCCGGCCTGCCAGGCGTCGATGATGCTGCCGAGGTTCTCGCGCGGGTCCCGCCACAAGAAGATGAACCGCGCGTCGGGGAAGAGCTTCTTGAGGAACGGGATGCGCAGGGCGTTCTTCGGCGTCTTCTCAAGTAGAGGCGCACCGTCGGCGGGAGCCTGCCCCGCCGGTCCTTGCAGTCTATCCAACGCGACTTGGCGGATGGCGGCGCTGATGCCCGCCGTGGCGTCGGTTGCGGTCAGGCGGTTGGAGTCCACGCCCGGCGCGCCGGGGCGCAGCGCAGCGTGGTCCTCGATCAGCCAGTGGGCCTCGCCGCCGAAGCTGTTGAAGCCCGGCGAACAGGCCAGGGTCTCGAACAGCAGCGTGCTGCCCGAGCGCGGCGCGGCGATGATGAAGACCGGCTTCTCCAGCGGACGGGTCCGGGCGGGTTCCTCGGCGACCAAGTGTTGCAGCACGCGCTTTTCCAGCACCAGCAACGCGCCGGCGCCGTTGGTGCGCATGACGAGGCCGTCGGCCAGCGATGCGGCGGCCCCGCGTACAGCGGCGGCCAGGCGCAGGAATTCGGACCGCCCCTTACCGCCGACGCCATGCAGCGCGCAGAGCTGACGCCAGTCGAGGATGAAGCTGTCCAGCAGCACCGAGAACCGTCGGACGTCGGCGCCACCGGTCGCGACCACCAGTTCGGCGCGCAGGTCGTCGACCAGCCACTCGACCTCGGCGGCCGGCATCACCGGTGAGCGCTGGTCGTTCTCGGTCAACAGCTGCGGCTTGGCCTGAGGCTCCCAACCGACCGTCCGCCACTGCTCGCGCGGCGGCGTCGGACCGCAGGCGAACTGCCAGAACGAGGCCGTGCCGGTGGTGTCGGCGACCAGGTGGATGCGCGTCTGGTCGGAGCCGTTCTCGACATGGTGGCGGCGCCAGTTGTCGAAGATCCAGGCCTCGCCGGCGGCCATCTGCACCGCCTCGCCGTCGCAGTGGAAGGCCACCTCCGGCTGGGTGAAGACCGGGATGTGCAGCCGCACACGCTTGTGCCAGTGGTAGTTGATGTCGGCGTGCTCGGGCACGGTCGCGCCCGGCGCCAGGCGCATCAGCCGCGAGCGGCTCCAGACGACGCCGAAGCCGGCCAGCACCTGTTGCAGGTAAGGCATGCCGGCCAACCAGCGGGTCGGCAGCATCTGTCCGTGCACGGAATCGCTCTCACCGCCATCGGCGCTGATCAGCCGCGCGGCGCTGTTGCCGGGGACCTGGTCCGGGTGCGCGACCCAGGCTTCGGGCGGCAAGGCGGCGACCTCGGCCTGGAGGCGAGCGACGTCGAAGAGCACGGGCAGCTGGAAGAAGGGGCGCGACAGCCGCATCGGTCAGTCCTTGTAGCTGGTCACGGCGTCGCCCATCGCGGTGCGCAGCGGCTCCAGCCAGGGCACATAGTTTTCCCACTGCGTCAGGCCCTCGCGACCGAGGGGTTGGCGCACCTGCTCCGAGCTGGGCGTACGCACGCTGCGCCGGGTCTCGTGGAAGGCCAAACAGGCCGGCTCGAACGTCAGTCCGGCATGGGTCAGCATCCGCCGCACACCGCCGTCGAGGTTATCGACCATCTCCTCGTACGAGACCTTCAGTACCCGGCCCGGCAGAACCTCGTCCCAGTGCCGCATGAGGTCGAGATAGATGCGGTAGTAGCGGGCGATGTCGTCAACGCCGTAGGTGAATTCCTGATTGGTCGTGCCGAACAGCTGCTTGAGATTGCTGAAGCCGCAGGCCATCGGCTCGCGCCGCACGTCGATGATCGTGGCGCGCGGCAGGATCAGCTGGATCAGGCCGATGTGCCAGAAGTTGTTCGGCATCTTGTCGATGAAGAACGGCCGGCCCAGGCGGCGGTAGGTGCGGGTCTCGGCCAGGAACCGCTCGCCCAGCGCCCTCGCCTGCTCCGCCGTCAGGTCCAGCAGCGCCTCGGGCTCGAGCGGCAGGCCACAGTCCGGATCGCGGCCGCAGAGTTCGCCGGCGTAGCGGCTGATCTCGGTCAGCTCCTGCGTGCCCTCGACCTGCGAGTGCGAGGCTAGGATCTGCTCGATCAGGGTGGAGCCCGAGCGCGGTAGGCCAAGCACGAAGATCGGCGCGGCATCGTCCACGCCCCAGCCGGCGCGCTCGGCGAAGACCTCGGCGGTGAACACCGACTTCAGCCGCGTGGCGCAGGCTTCAGCGACCTCCGGACGCCAGCGGCTCAGGGTGCGCCGCACCGCGTTGCCGCGTTCGTACGAGCGCCACGAAGTCTGATAGTCGCCCCGATCTTCAAGCGCCTTGCCCAGTGCGAAGGCCAGATAGACGCGGTCCATGTCCTGAAGGTCGTTGCGCGCCGCCACGGCCTGCATCCCCACGACCTCATCGTCGGTGAAGCGGTAGGTCTTGAGGTTGGCGAGGCTGAACCAGGCCACGCCGTTGTCCCGCCGCGCCGCCAGGGAGGCGCGATAGTCGGCGATGGCTTCCGGCTGGCGGCCGGTGACCTTCAGGGCGTTGGCTCGCCAGAGGCGCAGGTCGGCGATCTCGGTGTCCGACGCGGCTTGCGTCAGCAGTCGCTCGTACAGATCGATGACAGGCTCGTGGTCGCCCAACGCCACGCAGGCCGCGCCGTAGTGCTTGAGGTAGTCGCGGTTGTCGAGCTCCACCGCCAGCAAACGTTCGGCCTCCTGGCGCGCCAGCAGCGGCTTCTGGCCTTGCAGCAACGCCATGGCGTAGTCGAAGCGGGCGGCATGGTAGTCCGGCGCGTACTCCAGCACCGACGCCAACAGCGCCTCGGCCTCGTCGAGCGCCCCCTGCTCCTGACGGATCCGGGCCAGTAGGCGCAGCGCGCCGACGTTGTCGCCGTCCTGGCGCAGGTAATCTCGAAGGACCTCTTCGGCCGGCTCCAGGTCACCGTCGGCCAGCAAGCTGTTGGCCACGACGATCTGGGACGGCAGTTGCTTCAGCACGGCCAGTTGCTGGGCCGCAGCAGCCGCCTGGGCGGTGTCGCCGCGCATCCGGTGGAGCTGCTCCAGCATGTCCCAGCTGGCCGGCAGGGTTGGGTTCAGCCGCACAGCTTCGTGCAGTGCCTCAAGGGCCGCGTCCCCGTCTCTCAGCAGGATATGGCAATGGCCGCGCTCCTGATGAAGGCGGCTGAACCGGGGATGCAGGGCCTCCAGCCTTGCGAGCGCGGCCAAGGCGTCCGGCATGCGCTGACTGGCGCGCAGCGCCTGGGCCTCCCGCAACAGGACGTCGCGCTCGCTCACCGTGTCGCCACCAGGAACGGCTCCAGCCAGTCCGGGTCCGGCTGGTCGGCGTCATAATATTCGAAGATCAGGTGGATGCGGTCGGTCTCACCGTCGTTGCGCACCCAGTGCGGGCCGAGATTGTTGACCTCGACCGCCTCGCCGACCGGGAGATAGCGCTCCTCTCCACCGAAGAAGCTCACCACATCGGGATTAGTAGTCAGCGGTACATGGATCTTGTGCGGCCACTTCGCCGCCGGATTGGCGTCGATATGCGGATGGATCACCCCGCCAGGCGGCATCCGCGCCAGCATCACCCGGGGAAAGACGCCGCGCGCATAGCCATAGTCGCGGACCGCCGCCCCCAACACCGGCTCCAGCAGCGCGCGCCAATGCCCCCAGGCAGGACGATCATGCGAGCCGCGCCAGTCGCGCGGGCTGTCGATGAAGCGGAAGACGATATGGCTTGTCGTCCCCAGCGCCTCGAACCGGTTCGGCTTGTCGGCGTTCTCGGCCGCCCAGACGTCCTCGGGGATCGCCAGCACGGCGGCGCGCAAGGCGTCGATGTCGACCGCGCCGAGCGAACGGATGGTCGTGGTCTTGCGCGGATTGGCGGTGGGCGCGCTCATCGCGGCCCCTCGAAGCCGTAGCCGAACAGCTCGAGATCCAGAGCGTAGCGCGCCGCGACACCATCGATCAGGGCCTGGTCGTAGTACTGGCGGTAGTCGCCGTGCGTACTGCCATTGACCCGGTCGAGCGGGCGCGAGGCGATGCCGATCCGCGCGCAGATCGCGTCGTACGAGCCCTGCATGTCCTCGACGCGACCCACCGCGTCGGCCAGCAGAGTCTTGCCGTCATCATCAACCAGCAGCGAGGCCTGCGGCTGGAACAGGATGTGCTGCTCTGGCGGGGCAGCGAACAGGAAATGATTCATCGCCTCACGCGGCCGCTGGGCGAAATCGTCGCCCCCGCGCAGCATGAAGGCGCAGTACGACACGAAGCGGTCGAACGGGTTCCGCACGAAGGCGAACTTGAAATAGCCGTCAAAGGCTTCGTCGCCGAGGTGCGGACGCACCTGCCGCAGGGCCAGGTGGCCATGCCTGATCGCCGCCAGGTCCTCCCACGGGAAGCGCTTGTTGACGAACAGGCCCACCTGCTCGACGTCGGCGTCGTCCAGGTGCTCGCGCAGGGCCTGCCGCACGGAGTGGGTGCCGGTCTTGGGCACGGCCGCGAAGATGAAACGGTGGCGGTGGGAAACGATCATCGGCCTGGAAACACGGGAAAGGCGCCCGCCTCCGCGAAGGAGACGGGCGCCCAGCCTAGCGTGCGCTCATGTCAGAACTTGTAGCTGAGACCCATCATGTAGGTCCGGCCACTTTGGGTCTGGTTGTAGAGGTAGCGGTTCTGACCCCAGAACTGAGTGTCCTTCTGGTTGGTGAGGTTGACCGCATCCACCGACAACTGGAGCTTGTCGGTGATGTTGTAGAAGGCCGCCGCGTCCACATAGGTGGACCCCTCGAAGCCTCGCGTGCTGGCGCTCATCGGGTCGTCGCTGCGTCCCGAGTACCAGCGTGCCCGGTGGCTGAGCGAGCCGCGCAGGCCCCAGTTGTCGGTCTCGTAGTAGAGCGTGAAGTTGTAGCTGGTCTTCGAGATGCCGGTCAGGGCCTCGTCGGCGTCGACATAGGTGTAGTTGGCCACCGCGCCGAGGTTGTCGAACGGCGCCGGCAGGAACGAGAACTGGGTCTGGGCGGCCAGTTCGACGCCCGTCAGCTTCTTCTTGCCCTCGACGTTGATGGGCATCGAGAATTCCGAGACGATGGTGTTGGCCGTCGCGCCCGGGATCGTCGTGAACGGCACGCCCGTCTGGCTGAACGGGACGTTCTCCAGGGTCAGCGAGCCGATGAAGTTGTCGATGCTCTTGTGGAACACGCTGGCCGACAGCAGGCCGACCTTGCCGAAGTAGTACTCGACCGACACGTCCAGCGTGGTGTCCTTGTAGGGCTTCAAGTTCGGGTTGCCGCGCGAAGCGGTGATCTCGCCCGAGCTGTCGTCCTTGAACGCGCTGCCCTCGGCCGCCATCGAGCCCAGGCCCGGACGGTTCAGGTTCTTCGAGGCGGCGAAGCGCACCAGCACTTCGGGCGTCAGTTCCAGCACGGCGTTCATGGCCGGCAGGACGCCGTCATAGCTGCCCTTCACGTCGGTCGTGCCCAGATAGGCGTAGCTGTCGCCCTGGATCCAGCCGGTGCTGTGGGTGTCGGTCTGATAGCCGCGCAGGCCGACATTGCCGCGGAAGCGCATGCCGCCCAGCTGGCTGTCCCAGTCCACCTGCGCGTACTCGGACACCGTCTCTTCCGTGGTCGTGTAGACGTTCTCGATGTCCTGCAGCGCGCCGCCCGTGCCGTCCTTGTTCGGCTCGAAGCGGTGGTACTCCTTGTACTTGGCGAAGGCCTTGTCGTAGTCGCCGATCAGCCACGAACCGAAGCTGTTCTTGAACACCGATGTGACGTCGCCGACCGCCGTGCCGCGCATCTTCGAGCGGGTGCCGTTGACGTTGTCGTCATAGAACACGTCGCGGCCGCCCTGGACGAAGCGGTGATAGGCCACGCCCGCTCGCAGCGTGAAGATGTCGTTCAGCTCGTAGTGGGCGTTCAGCACGCCCTCCTTCAGCTCCGACTGGTTGTTGAAGCCACGGTAGTAGAACGAGTCCATCGCGTAGGTGGCGGCGTTGGTCGGGTCCCAGCCCGGATACTGGAAGTCCGCCGACTGGCCGTCCGAGCCGTAGTTGGCGATCAGGTTGCCCTTGGCGCGCATGTACAACTTGTCGTCATAGGGCGTCTTGTAGGTCGACTTCTCGTAGCCGACGTGGCCGTCTAGCGAGAAGCGGTCCGTCGCGTCCCACTTGCCGGTCAGGGCGATCTGGTTGAAGCGGTTCTTGTTCAGCGAGCGGCGATGCTCGCTGCCGAACGTCGTGCCGGTGACGTCGGTCATGGTGACGTAGTTGTTCTTGTCCCACGCCAGGTTGTTGATCACCGAGCCCTTCTGGAAGGCGGCCGGCCAGACGCCGCCGGCCGGGGCGTCGAACGCGATCGAGCCGTCGGAGTTCAGCGGACGCGTGGCCAGATGCAGCTCATCGCGGTGGGTGGTGAACTGGCCGTACAGGGCGTCCAGCGTGAACAGCAGGTTGTCGACCGGCTTCCATTGCAGCGCGGTCGTCACGCCCAGGCGCTCCATCTTGGCGTCCCACGACGACAGGCGGTTGCCGTCGGCGAAGATCAGGTCGCCGGACAGGAACTTGGTCTGCTGGGCGGCGCTCAGCTTGGAGATGTCCAGGCCGGCGGCGACCATGTCCTTCAGCTTGGATGCGTCGGGCTGGTCGTAGTTGTAGGTGTTGTGGCCCTGCTCGGTGGTGCGGCGCTTGGCGTAGGCGACCGAGACCAGGGCGCCGAACTTGTTGTCCCAGTTGTAGCTGAACAGGCCGGCGACGCGCGGCTGGGTGTCCTTGGTGTACTGGTTGGTGCCGGCCTTGATCGAGATCGCGCCCTTGCCGCCAGCCGCGTAGTCGAACGGCTTGCCGGTGAACAGGCCGACCGTGCCGGCCATGCCGCCTTCGTTCTGGGCGGCCTGATAGGTCTTCTCGACCTCGACCTTCGAGAACAGTTCGGAAGCGAAGATGTTGAAGTCGAAGGCGCGGTCGCGCGAGCGCTGGCCGCGGCTGTCCTGCGCCGAGTCGACATTGCCCAGCACTTCCATGCCGTTCAGCTGGACGCGGGCGAAGTCGGGACCCAGGCCCCGCAGCGAGATGCGACGGCCTTCGCCGGCTTCGCGGTTGATCTGGACGCCCGGCAGGCGCTGCAGCGACTCGGCCAGGTTCAGTTCCGGGAACTTGGCCATGTCCTCCGCGACGATGGCGTCCTTCTGGATCACCGAGTCGCGCTTGATGGCGCGGGCGTCGCTCAGCGACTTGCGGAAGCCGGTGACGACGACCTCGTCGACCGCGTCGGGGGCGGCCGCTTCACCGGCGGCCTGCTGCGCGAGCGCGGCCGATGAATGGGCGCCGACGGCCAGCGCCGCAACGCCTGCCAGCAAAAAGCTCTTGAGGTTCGAGCGCGCGGCTCGAACGGGATATCGCGTCGACATGAGTGGTTCCCCTGCCCCAACTGGTATGGACCAGAGCGCTTTAAGCAGCTTGCGGCGACATCACCGTGACAGTTGACCTAGATCATGCAGAAATTCCGCCGAGCCCACGCGGAGCGTCAGCGGATATGCCGGCTGCAAATCCAAGTTGAAGTCAGAGGGCTGACGGAATGGGGCTAACCGAGCGCCTTCGTCGCATAGGGATAGCGCTCAGCAACGACGCCCCTCCCCGGAGGCCGGGCTTCTTTTGTTGGGAAGCCGACGGACCACGCCGCGACCACGACACCGCAGCCCGTGCGCCAAAGTTCAATATCTGGACTATACCAATAAGGCCTAGCCGACAGCGTGCGGGCGGCGGCTGTTCCAGGCCACGGCGTTCTTGCGGGCCTTGGCCAGGGTCGCGGCGGTCTGGATCAGCACCGGGCCGCCGCAATAGAGCAGCCGCTGGTGGAAGACGCCTCGGAAGGTGTTCGGCTCCAGGCTCTTGAGGGCCGGATGGTTGACCACCCGGTCCGCCCAGCTGGGCGCGCCTTCCCAGCGTGAGCCCGCCAGCAGCACGGTCGGCGGATCGGCCAGCAGGCTCTCCAGCGAGACATTGCCCCACTTCTTCAGACCGTAGCGGCTGGCGAGATTGTCGAAACCGCAGCGCTCCAGCATGTCGCCGACCAGCGTGCCGCGCCCGGCGACCAGCCCGCCCGGCTGGTAGACCAGCGCCCCCAGGCGCGGCTCGCCCGGCTTGGGTTGCGCCTCGGCGAGGGCTTCCTCGATTCGCGCCACCAGCGCCTCGCCACGCGCCGGATTGCCGACCAGCTCGGCGATCTTGCGGACCTGTTCGAGGCTGGCCTCGACCGTGTTGGGCACGTCGAACTCGACGACGTGTAGCCCCCGCGCCTTCAGCGCCGAGCGCGTGTAGAGGCCCGAGCGCTTGCTGGCCAGGACGAGGTCGGGCTTCAGCGCTACCACCTCCTCGGCCCCTTCGTGGGTGAATGGAAAGGTCCGCGCGCGGGCGGCCATGATCGACACGTCCGGATCGCGCGAAAAGTGGCTGAGCGCGGCGATCTGCCGGCGGTCGGCGACCTCCATGAGCACGATATCCAGGCACGAGCCGATGGAGACGATACGCTGTGGCCGTTCGGGCGCCGCGCCGGCGGTCAGGGACAGCAGGCCGACCGCAGCCGCCCGACGGGTGAGGATCAAAACTCGATCCCCGCCTGGGCCTTCACGCCCGACCGGAACGGATGCTTGACCATCGTCATCTCGGTGACGAGGTCGGCGGCGTCGATCAGCGCCTGGGGCGCATTGCGGCCCGTGACGATGACGTGCTTGCCCTCGGGCCGGTTGACGATGACCTCGACCACCTCATCGACCGGCAGGTACTCGTACCGCAGGACGATGTTCAGCTCGTCGGCCACCACCATGTCGATATCCGGATCGGCGATGCGGGCCTTCACGGCTTCCCAGGCCTCGCGGGCCACGGCGATGTCCCGGGCGCGGTCCTGGGTGTCCCAGGTAAAGCCCTCGCCCATCGGCTTGAACTCGACCTGGTCGGGGAAGGCGTCGAACACGACTTTCTCACCGGTCTTCAACGCGCCCTTCACGAACTGGATCACCGCCACCCTCTGGCCGTGGCCGATGGCGCGGCAGACCATGCCCAGGGCGGCCGTGGTCTTGCCCTTGCCGGTGCCTGTATTGACGATCAGCAGGCCCTTCTCGATCTGCCGCTCGGCCATCATCTTGGCGCGGGCCGTCTGGATCTTGGCCATCTTGGCGTTGTGCTTGGCGTTCAGATCGGTGTCGTCGCTCATCGGGTCTGCTCCTGGGCGAGGTGGGCGAGGCGCACGGCGGCGCTGTTGGATCGGGGACGCCAGAGGCCGCGCTCGACGGCCTCCAGCAGGCGCTCGGCGGCCTCGCGCAGGGCGTCGGGATTGGCGTCGCGCATGAACTCGGCCACGGCCTCGTCGGCCAGCAGCGCGTCATAGGCCAGGTCGAAGTGATGGTCGCGCACCGCCCCGGTCGTGGCGGCGAAGGCGAACAGGTAGTCGAGGCTGGCGGCGATCTCGAACGCGCCCTTGTAGCCGTGGCGCATGACCCCGGCGATCCACTTGGGGTTCACGAGACGGGCCCGGACCACGCGGCCGATCTCGTCCTCCAGGGTGCGGATCACCGGTCGCTCAGGCCTCGAATGATCGTTGTGATAGACGCGCGGCGCGACGCCCTTCAGCTCCGTCACCGCCGCCGTCAGCCCGCCCTCGAACTGGTAGTAGTCGTCGCTATCGAGCAGGTCGTGCTCGCGGTTGTCCTGGTTGTGGATCACCGCATCGACGGCGGTCAGGCGGCGCTCCAACAACGGCCGGGCCGCCTCGCCCTCCCCGCCCGCGCCATAGGCGTAGCCGCCCCAGACCAGGAAAGCCTCGGCAAGGTCGGCGCGATCCGTCCAGAGCTTCTCGTCGATCATCGCCTGCAGGCCCGCGCCATAGGCGCCGGGCTTGGAGCCGAACACCCGCGCGCCGGCGGCCTCGTCGCCGCCTTCGGCCTGGAAGCGGGCGGCGGCGGGATTGTCCTCGGGCGGCTCGTCCAGGGCCATGACCGCGCGGGCGGCGCTGTCCAGCAGGTCGATCTGCGGGCCGAAGGCGTCGCGGAAGAAGCCGGAGATGCGCAGGGTCACATCAACGCGCGGCCGGCCCAGCGTCGCCAGCGGCAGGATTTCGAACCCCGTCACCCGCCCCGTCGCGGCCTCCCAGGTGGGCCGACAGCCCATCAGCGCCAGGGCCTGGGCGATGTCGTCGCCGCCGGTGCGCATATTGGCCGTACCCCAGGCCGACAGCGCCACGGCCCTGGGGTAGTCGCCGACCTGCTGCAGATGGTCTTCGACCAGCAGCTGAGCCGACGCCCAACCCAGACGCCAGGCGATCGGGGTCGGGACGGCTCGGGTGTCGACGGAGTAGAAGTTGCGGCCGGTCGGCAGGACGTCGGGCCGCCCACGGGTCGGCGCGCCAGAGGGGCCCGGCGCGACGAAGCGACCGTCGAGGCCGGTGAGCAGCGCGGCCATCTCGGCCTGGCCGCAGGCTTTGACGCGGGGCAGGAGGCGGTCGCGGACCTCCGCGAGAACGTCGGCCGTGCGGGTCCAGGTCGGATCAGCGGCGGTGCCGGCGATCAGGCGCGAGGCCAGCAGCTCCAGCCGCTCGACCGTGTCGCCGGCGGTGCGCCAGGGATCACCCGACATCGACGCTAGCGCCAGGGGCTTCACACCAGTCCAGGCGTCGCCCAGCGTTGCCACCAGCGGATCGAAATCGAGCTCCAGGTCGTCGGCCAATGCGCGCAGTAGCGAAGCCTCGCCGCCCTTACCGAGGCCGCGCGGCGTCCGCGCTAAGGCCACCACTAAATCGTCCCGCAATCGGCCCTCTGGCGAAGCGCCGAACACGTGCAGGCCGTCGCGGATCTGCATTTCCTTGAGGTCGCACAGATAGTTGTCCAGCGCCGACAGGGCCTGGTCCTCGTCGGTCAGGTCCATACCGCAATCGACGTCTAGCCCCTGGCTGGCGGCCAGAGCCAGGATCTCCTCGCGCAGGGGCTTCAGCCGGCGCGGATCGAGGCCGGCGGCTTCGTAATATTCGTCGACCAGGGCCTCGAGCGCCTTCAGCGGGCCATAGCTCTCGGCGCGGGTCAGGGGCGGCGTCAGGTGGTCGACGATCACCGCGCCGATCCGGCGCTTGGCCTGGGTCCCCTCGCCCGGATCGTTGACGATGAAAGGATAGAGCTGCGGAACCGGCCCGGCGATCGCCTGCGGGAAACAGGCCTCCGACAGGGCCAGGGCCTTGCCCGGCAGCCATTCAAGATTGCCGTGCTTGCCGACATGGACCACCGCGTGGGCTCGGAAGCTCGTCCTCAGCCAGGCGTAGAAGGCCAGGTAGTTGTGCGGCGGCACCAGGTCCGGGTCGTGATAGGTCGCCTTCGGATCGATGTTGTAGCCCCGCGCCGGCTGGACGCCGACCACGACGTTCCCGAACACGTGCAGCGGCAGGCGGAAGGCGTCGCCCTCGAAGGCCGGGTCCCTGGCCGGCTCGCCCCAGCGCGCGGTCACGGCGGCGCGGGTCGCCTCCGGCAGGGATGCGAAGAAGGCCTCGTAATCCGCCAGTGACAGGGTCGGCCCGACCGCGCGACCGGCGACGCCGGCGTTGGTGACCCCGCCCCTCAGCCGGTCCATCAGGTCCGCCGACACCTCAGGCGCGCCATCGACGCGATAGCCGGCCGTCTCAAGCGCCTTCAGGATCGCCGTGACGCTGGCTGGCGTGTCGAGGCCGACGCCGTTGCCAAGGCGCGAGTCCCGATTGGGATAGTTGGCCATCACGAGCGCCACGCGGCGCTCGGCGGCCGGCGCGCGACGCAGATCGGCCCAGCCCCACGCCAAGTCGGCGGCGTGGGCGATATTGTCCTCCGCCGGCGCATGGCTGACGACATCGCACTGGGTCCGAGGATCGTGGCGCAGCGCGGCCTTGAACGCCGTCGCGCCGGCCAGCACCCGCCCGTCCAGTTCCGGCAGGGCGACATTCATCGCCAGGTCTCGTACGCCAAGGCCGCGCGCGCTGGCCTCCCAGGCGGCGCGGTCCAGGCCCGCGAACACCAGTTGCAGCACCGGCGCACTGCGGACTTCCAACGGACTGGCGCGGCGATGGTCGCCGGGATTGGACACCGCAAAGGCCGTGGCGTTCAGCACCACGTCCGGCGCAATCCGCGCGAAGGTCTCTGTGATCAACTCGGCGGCGAAAGGGTTCTTCAGGCTCTGCACGAAGATCGGCGCGACGTCGAAGCCGCGCGCGACCAGCGCCGCGATATGGGCGTCGATCGCCTGGGTCGTCCCAGCCGCCACAAGAGCGCGGTAGAAGACTAGCGCCGCTTTGGGCCGCTCTGGCGACCAGGCCTGGCTCAGCCCCGCCAAATCGGTCAGCCGCTGGCTTGGCCAGTAGAACCCCGCATCCAGCAACGGCGCGGGCTCGCTCCACTCGCCTTGCGGCCGGCCGATCAGGTCGGCGGCGTAGAGCAGCAGATTGCGGGCGTTGGCGATGCCGCCCTGGCGCAGATAGGCGAAGACCCGATCGCAAACCTCTGACGGCGCGACGGAAATCGCCCGCCCCTCCCCGTCGGCCTGCTCGTCCAGCAAGGCCACGAACAGCGCGCCGCGCCGCCGGCAGGAGGCGGCGATCTCGTCCAGGCCGTAAGGCCAGTAGGCGCGACCGCCGACCAGCCGCGCGACCACGATCCGGGCCTTGTCGACCACGCTGTCGACATAGAGGTCCACCGACAGCGGATGCTTGAGCCGCAGCAGGTTGGCCAGCCGCACCGTCGGGAAGTCGTCCGGCAGTCCGGCCAGGGCCTGGGACAGGCACGCCAGGTCGCTGTCGGCGGCTGACAGGACGACGATGTCGCCGGGGCTCTGCCCAAGGTCGACCGCCTCCTCGCCGTCGAGGACCTGCCCCGGCTGGACCGCCAGCAGGTGCATCAGGCCAGCGCGGCCTCGACGATCGGCGCGATCGCGGCCTGGTCAATGCCCTTCTCGCCGATCACCACCAGCGATGAGGCGCGGACCTCGCCCTCGCGCCAGGGCCGGTCGAAATAGGTCTGGATGCGCGGGCCGACGGCCTGGACGATTAGGCGGGCCGACTTGCCCGCCACGGCCACCACGCCCTTCAGGCGCAGGATGTCGTGGGCCGTGAGCGCGCCCAATAGGCCAGAGGTCAGGGCCTCGACATCGGTCACCGCGCCGCCGCGCACGACGAAGCTGTCGAAGTCGTCATGGTCGTGATCGTCCTCGCCTTCATGGTGCGACTTGCGGCTGTCGAGATCGTCCTCGGCCGCGACGCCCAGGCCCAGCAGCACGGCCGGGTCCAGCGCGCCCTGGCGGGCGTGGATCACCTTGACGCCCGGGCGCAGGTGCTCGGCCAGCGAGGCCTCCACGCGCGCCAGGGTTTCGGCGTCGATCAGGTCGGTCTTGTTGAGGATGACGAGGTCGGCGCAGCCCAGCTGCTCCTCGAACAGCTCTTCCAGCGGGGTGTCGTGGTCGAGGGTCGGATCGGCCAGACGGGCCTGGCTCAACGCGGCCTCGTCATGGGCGAAGCGACCAGCGGCCACCGCCTCGGCGTCGATCATCGCCACCACGCCATCGACCGTGGCGCGGGTGCGCACCTCCGGCCAGGTGAAGGCCTTGACCAGGGGCTTGGGCAGCGCCAGCCCGGACGTCTCGATCAGGATGTGCTCGGGCGGGTTCGGGCGGTCGATCAGCTTCTGCAGCGTCGGCAGGAAGTCGTCGGCGACGGTGCAGCAGATGCAGCCGTTGGCCAGCTCCAGTATGTCGTCGTCCGAGCAGCCCTCGACGCCGCAACCGCGCAGGATCTCGCCGTCGATGCCGACATCGCCGAACTCGTTGACCACCACGGCCAGGCGCCGGCCGCCGGCATTCTCCAGTAGATGGCGGATCAGGGTGGTCTTGCCCGCGCCCAGGAAGCCGGTCACCACGGTTGTCGGAATTCTGGCCATCTTGTCGTCCCTGCCTCTGGCTGTCGCCAGACGGGGCAAGGAACGGCGCGCAGGACCACGCGGACGCGGGGCGTCCGGAAGGCCATGCCTTGCCGCACCGGTGCACCCCGCCCGGTCGCATCAATCTTCGTGAAGGCCGGTCTCCTGGCTTACGCCCTCCCGCCTCGGCGCCTTCCCAGGACTAGTCCCAGTGGCGTGTGCCGAAGCGATCGACGGACGATCACAGTTGCGGGGGCAGCCGCGGATTGGTCACCGCATTCCCGGAGGCTTTCGCCTCCATGCCTTCACGACGACGGGCGTAGGCTGAGCCCCGCGTGGGGTCAAGCGGTCAGGCTTTGGAACCGCCATTGCCGATTGAACGACAGGGTGAGCTGGGCCAGCGGCGCGATATCGATCCGGAACGCGGCGGCTGGTGGGATATCCAGGACGTGGGCCAGCGCGGCGCGCATCACCGGCTGATGGGTGACAGCCAGGATGCGGTCGTCACTTGCCGCCTGGGCGTCGATCCAGGCTCCGACCCGGGCGATAACCGCCGCGAAGGCCTCGCCGTCCGGCGTCCCGGCGGCCGGATCGGCGATCCAGCCCATCAGCGCCTCGGGCTGCTCGGCATGGATCTCGGCGAGGCCGCGACCGCGCCAGACGCCGTGATCGATGTCGGCCAAGGCAGGCTCAACGGCCGCATCGAGCCCCAGTATCTCCACCGTCTGGCGTGCGGCCAGCGACGGCGCAGTGAACACCCGCTGCGGCGCGGGGCGGAGCGCGAGCGCCTTCGCCTGCTCGCGGCCGGCTGCGTCGATGGCCTCGTCAGGCTCAGGAAAGCCGCCCTCGCGCATGGAGAGCGTAGCGGCGTGGCACAGAAAAACGAGGCGGGTGGCCAAGGCGGGCTCCGATAAATCTTGACGACGCGTGGCGACGCCTCCTAGCTCGAACATGGCCTTGGAAGGAAGCCGGTGAAACTCCGGCGCGGTCGCGCCACTGTGATCGACGAGCAATCGTCGAGAGTCAGACCCTTCCAGGTTCGCTTCAGCGCCGGGACGCGAAAATCCCAGGGAGAGCTTCACGATGGCCACGGCCTCTACGATTTCCGACGACGTCTTCATCCCGATCGGCGGCGAGACCGCGATCCCGCTGAAGGACATCGCGCCCTGGGCCGTCTTCGGCGTGCTGCTGGCGCTGGTCTGCCTCTATTTCGTCAGCACCGAGCAGGGCGCGCTGTCGCTGTTCAAGGGCATGTACGTCCACGAGTTCGTGCATGACGGCCGCCACCTGATGGGCTTCCCCTGCCACTAGGCGGGGCCGAGCAACCGACATGACACCTCAGCTTCTGTGGCGCGGCATGCTGGCTGGCGTCATCGCCGCCCTGTTCGCGTTCGCCTTCGCGCGTGTCTTCGCCGAACCCCAGGTCGATCTCGCCATCGCCTATGAAGCCTCGCACGAGATGGCCCACATGGCCCATGCCGGCAAGGCGACGCCGGCTGCGCCCGAACCCGAGCTGGTCAGCCGCGCGACCCAGAAGGGCCTGGGCCTCCTGACCGCCGTCACCCTCTATGGCGCGGCCGTCGGCGGGATCTTCGCCCTGGTGTTCGCCTATGCCTACGGACGCTGGGCGCGGCTCAGCCCGCGCGTCCTGGCGCTGATCCTGGCCGGCGCGGCCTTCGTCGCCATCGCCCTGGTCCCGGCCTTCAAGTACCCGCCGACCCCGCCGGCCGTCGGCCAGCACGAGACCGTCGCCCTGCGCACGGCGGCCTTCTTCCTGATGATCGCGCTGTCGGTGATCTCGGCCGTCACGGCCCTGAATATCGGCCGCAAGCTGCAGGTCCGCCTGGGCGCACTGAACGCCGGCTTCGCCGCCGTCGGCGCCTATGTCGTGCTGATCTCGGTGGCCCAGGCGATGCTGCCCAGGATCAACGAGGTGCCGGCCGACTTCCCGGCCGTGGTGCTGTGGAACTTCCGCATCGCCTCGATCGGCATGCAGGCCCTGCTGTGGACGGTGATCGGCGTCGGCTTTGGCGCTCTGGCCAAGCGCATCATCCAGCGCGGCTAGCCCTTGTTGTCCATGCTGGTCGGCCGGCGCTTGCGCCAGGACGTCTCGATGTGGTCGCGCATCGCATGGGCGGCGCCGTCGGAATCGCCGGCCACGATCGCGTCGTAGATCCGCTTGTGCGCCTCGTGCGTAGCCCGGACGTGGTCGACGTTGAGGCGGCCGCTGTAGCCGTAGGTCTTCACGGCCTTGCTCTGGATGCTGTCGATGATCGCCTTGCTGAGGCGGTCGCCCGACAGGCGCATGATGATGTCGTGGAAGGCCACGTCCTCGTGGACATAGCCGGCCGGGGTGTCGATCAGCCCCTCCAGCCGTTCCATCTGCCGGCCCAGCTGGGCGGCGGCTTCCGGGGTGATGTTGCGGGCGGCCTTCGAGGCCATGCTGGCTTCCAGCGAAGCGCGGATCTCCGACAGGTTGTCGAGATAGCTGAGGCCGTCCTCGCGCCGGAACAGGGCGCTGAGGATCATCGGGTCCAGCAGGTTCCAGGACGAGGCGTCCTGGATGATCGTGCCCCGCCCTTGCTGGGAGACGACCAGGCCCTTTTCCGTCAGCGCTGTCGTCGCCTCGCGCACGACCGTGCGACTGACGGCGTACATGTCGCACAGCACGTTCTCGGGCGGCAGCACCGTGCCGGACGGATAGATCTCGGTGACGATCGCGTTGACGAGGTCCTCGACCACGGCCACGGCCAGACGGGGACGGCGCGCGGCGACGGCTCGCAAGCCCGTGGCGGTCGTGGAAGCTGTCATGGCCTGGCGCTCATCTGGTTGCCGGAGCGTTCTACCCGACGCCCCAGTCGTATCACAATACGAGATTCGAGCGGCGATGAGGCTGTGAAAGCCGTACCCGCTTCCGCCCTACGAAGGGTTGCAAAGCGAAAATTCATAATACATATTATCTCATCCGAGGGCAGTAGTCCCATATTCTGGATTAAAGACCGACACCATGCGGATTACCGGCTATCGCAGCCTGACGACCATCCACGATTGGCAGCGCCCCGTCGGGGACGTGAACGGCGTGGTCGAAGCCGGCGTCACCGAGACGCCGATCCTGCTGCTGGAGACCGACGGCGGCCTGACCGGCGTGGGCCTGGGCCAGCACACCGACATCGACCGCGTGTTCCCGGCTGTCGAGGGCGAGGACCCCCGCGCTGTCTCGGCGCTGTACGACCGCATGCTGGCGCACGTCTTCAAGAGCGGCCACGCCGGGGCGACCTATGGCGCGATCGCCGCGGTCGACATGGCCCTGTGGGACCTCAAGGCCAAGATGGCCGGCGAGCCGCTGTGGCGAACCCTGGGGGCGCGCGACCGCTTCGTCCCCGGCTACGCCTCGGGCCTGTGCTACGGCCTGACCGACGAGGCGTTCGAGGCGCATTACAGCCTATGGGCCGAACGCGGCTTCACCGCCGCCAAGATCAAGGGCGGCCGCGACGTCGAGCGCGACATCCGCCGCCTGAACGTCGCGGGCGACATCCTGCGCCGCAACACCGAACGCCCGGCCCTGATGCTGGACGTCAACGAGTGCTGGAGCCGCAAGCAGGCCGTGCGCCACACCAGCGAGATCGAGGCCCACGTCGACCTGACCTGGATCGAGGAGCCCCTGCGCCGCTGGGACGCCGAGGGCCACGCCATCGTCAGCCGCGCGATCAAGGCCGCCGTCGCCACCGGCGAGAACCTGACGGGCCTGGACCAGTTCACACCGCTGTTCGAGGCCAAGGCCGTCGACATCGTCCAGACCGGCAGCGTCTGGGGCATCACCCACTTCAACCGCGTCGCCCTGGCGGCCCACGCCCACAACCTGCCGGTTTCGCCTGTCGGCTATGACTGCAACCCGGTGGCCCATGCCGCCGCCGCCGTCCCCAACATGGTCGGCATCGAGATCCAGGACTTCAACTTCCCGCTGGGCCTGTCGGTCGATCAGCAGATCATCGATGGCGGTCTGGTGCTGGGCGACAAGCCTGGCCTGGGCATCGAGGTCGACGAAGCCGCCATCGCCGCCAACCGACTCAGCGGAACATGGTCGAAGTCAGGAGGGCCTCACGTCAGGCCCCGCCGAGCGGGCCTGGGGCTAGTGCCCAACAGCCGCGCCGCCGGCGAACGATAAGACGTCCACAAGGACGCAAGGGTAGGAAACAGAACGGATGATCACCACACGCCTCGGCGCGCCCCTCTCGCCCCTGGCCCTCGGCGGCGCTTCGCTGGGCGGCGTGTACCACGCCGTGTCGCAAGCCCAGGCCGACGCCGTGGTCGCCGCGACGCTTGAGGCCGGCGTCAACCTGATCGACGTCGCGCCCTATTACGGCCTGACGCGGGCCGAGACGGCGCTGGGCGCGGCGTTGGGGGGCGCGGACCGTGGCTCGTACGTGCTGATGACCAAGATCGGCCGCTATGGCGACAAGGACTGGGACTTCTCGCGCGAGGCCACTTTGCGCAGCCTGGACGAAAGCCTGGGCCGCCTGGGCATCGATCGGATCGACGTCCTGCAATGCCACGACATCGAGCATGGCGACCGCCGCCAGCTGCTGGACGAGGCCCTGCCGACGCTGCGCGAGCTGAAGGCCCAGGGCGTCATCGGTCATGTCGGGATCACCGGCTACGACCTGGCCCTGCTGGAAGAGATCGCCATCGCCGAACAGGTCGATACGGTGATGGCCTACTGCACCTACACCTTGCAGGACCAGCGCCTAGGCCCCGTCTCAAAGAGACTGGCGGCCCATGGGGTCACGGTGTTCAACGCCTCGCCGCTGGGCATGGGCCTGCTAACGGCTGGCGGCCCGCCGGACTGGCACCCCGCGCATGAGAGCGTTCAGGCGGCCGCCGCCGAAGCCGCGCGACGTTGCGCAACGCTGGGCGCGGACCTGTCGTTCACCGCCTTGCAGTTCGCCCTTCAGACCGCCGCCGACACGGGGATCACCTCGACCGTCGTCGGCATGTCCAAGGCCGAGAACCTGCGCCAGAACCTCGCCGCCCTGACCACGCCGCTCGACGCGGCCGTGCTGGCGGCGGTCGAGGAGGCCCTGGCGCCGGTGCTGGACATCGGCTGGGACATCCGGCCCGGCAGCGGCGGCAAGGCTGGCAAATGATCGACGCCCATTTGCATCTCTGGGACCCCGCCCGGCTCGACTACGACTGGCTACGCTTCGTGCCGACCATCGCTGATCGGCAGGGTCCGGAGCAGTGGAGCGCCCAGCGCACCAGCGTGCGTCGGACCGTCTTCGTGCAGGCTGACTGCGCGCCGGATCAGGCGCTGGCCGAGGTCGACTGGGTCACCGAACAGGCGCACCCAGATATTGAAATTCTCGGCATCGTCGCCTTCGCGCCGCTAGAGCAAGGCGCGGCGGTCGCCGACCACCTGGACGCCCTAAGCCAGCGGTCCCTAGTGCGCGGCGTCCGCCGCTCGGTGCAGAACGAGCCCGACGCCTTCATCACCGATCCGCGCCATCTGGACGGCCTGGTCGCGGTCGCCGAGCGCGGCCTGACGATCGACGTCTGCGCGCGCGACCATCAGCTGCCGCTGATCATCGACCTGCTCGACGCCCTGTTCGAGCGCGCGCCCGACACCCGCGTCGTCCTGGACCACCTAGGCAAGCCCGACATCGCCGCTCACACCGGCGACATCCACGGCGCGGACTGGGCCGGCAACCTGCGCCGCCTGGCCGCCTTCCCCAATGTCTTCGCGAAGCTGTCGGGCCTGACCACCCAGGATCACTGGACCGACGGCCGCGACGAGACCCTGGTCCCGTATGTTCGCCACGCCCTGGATTGCTTCGGCCCCGACCGCCTGATGTTCGGCGGCGACTGGCCGGTCGTGGACCTGGCCGGCGGCTACGCCCGCTGGCTGAGTCTGTTCGAGACCACGATCACCGCCCTGCCCCCGAGCGACCGCCTCCGCATCGAGGTCGGGACCGCGACCCAATTCTACGCCCTGACGACGGAGACGCTCGCATGAGCCTGGACACCACTCTCCCCGTCGCTCCTCCGGCCAGCGCCGGCCGCATGCGCCTGCAGCTGTCGCTGATGGTCAACTTCTTCCTGCTGATGGCGCTCTACAGCGGTGTGCTCGGCGTGCTGCTGCCCAACCAGATCGCCGCCCTGAATCCCGGCGAGAAGGCCAACAACCTGGCCCTGCTGTTCGCGATCACCTCGGTGTTCTCGACCCTGACCACGCCGATCGCCGGCGCCCTGTCGGACCGCACCCGCACGCGCTGGGGCCGCCGCTCGCCCTGGATCGCCGTCGCCTCGCTGATCGGCTCGATGGCCCTGTTCGGCGTCTCTTGGCAGACCAGCTTCTGGTCGCTGATGGTGCTGTGGGTGATGGCCACCGTGGCCTACAATTCCATGCAGCCGGCCATGACCACGGTGATCGCCGACCGCTTCGCCCCGGAAACGCGCGGCGCGGTGTCGGGCATCGTCGGCGCGGGCATGACGGCCGGCCTGACCGCCGGCACCGTCGTGGCGGGCTATCTGGCCGGGGCCCAGGTGCTGGCCTACAGCCTGTTCGCGATCGCCATCGCCGTCTCGTGCCTGGCCTTCGTGCTGATCAACCGCGAACCCTCCAGCGCCGAGGCCCCCGCCCGCGCCTTCTCGTGGAAGGCCTTCGCCGCCAGCTTCTGGATCAGCCCCAAGAAGCACCCAGACTTCGCCTGGGCCTTCGCCGGCCGGTTCACGGTCTATATGGGCTATCAGGCCGTGGCAGCCTATCTGCTCTACATCCTGCGCGACTATATCGGCCTGTCGGACGCGGCCTCGAACCGGACCATCGCCAACCTGGCGATGCTGACCCTGGTCTGCCTGATCGTCTCGTCGCTGACCTCGGGCTTCCTGTCCGACAAGTTCCAGCGCCGCAAGCCGTTCGTCATCGCCTCCAGCCTGATCATGGGCTGCGCCATGGTCGCGCCGCTGGTCCTGCCCAACATGACCGGCATGTGGATCTACGCCGGCGTGATCGGCGTCGGCTACGGCATGTTCATGTCGATCGACATGGCGCTGATGACCCAGGTGCTGCCCAAGAGCGCCGTCGGCGACGAGGGCAAGGACCTGGGCGTGCTGACCACGGCGGTCAACATCCCGCAGATCCTCAGCCCGGTCATGGCGGCGGTGCTGCTGCACCTCTTCCACAACAACTACGCGGCCATCTTCGTGGCGGCGATCGTCTTCGTCTTCGCCTCCGCCCTGTGCGTCGCCCCGATCAAAGGTGTGCGCTAAGAGGGCTGCATATTTGTATGACGTATTATGATAACTTGACATACGTCTTACCTGGCCGTAAATACTCTTACTAAGGCCGGGAAACGGCCAAGGGGTTGAAACGACAGGATCCAAGCATGTCCACGAAGACGACTTTGATGGCCGCAACCGCCCTCGGACTCATGGGGGCATGGGCGGCTCCTTCAGCGGTCTGGGCGCAGGACGCCTCCTCGACCGCCGTCGAAGAGGTTGTCGTCACCGGCATCCGCGCCAGCCAGCAACAATCGATCGACATCAAGCGCAACGCGGTCGGCGTTGTTGACTCGATCGCCTCGGAAGACCTGGGCAAGCTGCCCGACCAGAACGTCGCCGAGTCCCTGCAGCGCATCGCCGGCGTGACCATCGAGCGTAACCGCGGCGAAGGCCGCTACGTCTCGGTCCGGGGCTTTGGCCCGAAGTTCAACGCCGTCACCGTCAACGGCCGCACCCTGGCCACCGACAACAACGGCCGCGAGTTCTCATTCGACGTCCTGCCCTCGGAGATCATCTCGGGCGCCGACGTCTACAAGTCGCCGCAAGCCAACATCAACGGCGCCTCGATCGGCGCGACCATCGACGTGCGCACCCTGCGCCCCCTGGAACAGCGCCAGGCGTTCAGCGCCGCCGGTTCGGTCAGCGGCACGTGGGCCGAGCTGCGCGACAAGTACAATCCGGAAGCCTCGGGCGTGCTGAGCTGGCGCAACGCCGACCGCACCTTCGGCGTGGCCGTCTCGGCCTCGTACACCGACCAGAAGGTCCGCGACGACGAGTTCACCATCGGCGCCGGCCACGTGTACCGCTCGAGCACGGACTCCTACTACACCGCCAACGGCGTCACGAGCGGCCGTATCGGCCCCGGCGTCGCGCCGTTCAGCAACATCTCGATGCCCTCGAACCTGTCGCCGTTCTTCTTCGAGCGCGACAAGACCATGCTGGGCCTGAACGGCACCGTTCAATACAAGCCGACCGAGCGCCTGACGGCCACCGTCGACGCCCTGTACGCTCGCGCCAACATCAAGGAACAGCAGACGGGCCTGGCCTATGACTTCGCCGGCGGCACGCTGGTCGAGCAGGTCATCGCGGGCAAGGAAGCGGTCTATCAGCGCTATCAGGGCGGCTTCGTCGACCAGATCATCCAGTACGATCACCGCAAGGTCACGACCGACCAGCTGGGCCTGAACCTGAAGTGGGAAGCCACCGACGACCTGACCCTGACCTTCGACGCCTCGCACTCGAAGGCCGAGCGTCGCGGCAAGGAAGACAACGACTTCACGACCATCCGTCGCAAGAACGTCGACACCTGGTTCGATCGCCGGGGCGGCAACGAGATGTACTCGTACGGCTTCACGAGCCCCAACTACACCAACGCCGCGACCAACCCACAGGGCGTGACCGCCCACTACTACATCTGGGGCGGCGGCTCGGACGTCGACGACGCGATCAACGAGTTCTCGGTCGACGCCAACTGGAAGCCGGAAGGCATGGTGTCGCTGCGCGCCGGCCTGGCTGCCCAGAACCGCAAGAAGACCATCACCGCGATCGAGATGCCGTTCGGCGAGCAGTGCGCCTACTGCGACTCCAACCAGGTGCTGCCGGCCTCGCTGTTCCAGAACACCAACCGCAACTTCTTCGACGGCAAGTACGGCAACACCATCCTGCACGACTGGCTGATCTACGATCCGCGCGCCCTGATCCTGCAGGTCAAGGAATACGCCACCCGCGACGGCAAGGCCTTCAACCCCTCGGTCCCCTCGCCCTCGGCCTCGTCGGTCGTGGATGAGAAGGTGCTGCTGGGCTACCTGATGACCGACATCAAGGCCGACCTCGGCTCGATGCCGCTGGCCGTGAACGTGGGCGTCCGCATCGAGGACACCGACTACACCTCGGCCGGCGCCTCGCGCACGGTGACCAGCGCCAAGCCGAACGGCGCCGGCCAGAACATCATCACGGTGTCGCCGGTCGTGCCGGTCAGCTTCAAGGGCCACTACACGGACATCCTGCCGTCGCTGAACGCCCGCCTGAACGTCACCGACGACTTCATCGTCCGCCTGGCCGCCTCGCGCGTCATGACCCGCCCGACCCTGTCGGACCTGTCGCCGCGCCAGACCATCCAGACCAACCCGGGCAACGAGACCATCCGTCGGGGCAACCCGGACCTGCAGCCCTTCCGCGCCACCCAGATCGAAGGCGGCGCCGAGTGGTACTTCGGCGAGATGTCGCTGCTGTCGGCGGCGGTCTTCTACAAGAACATCGACTCGTTCGTGACCCTGACCACCACGCCGCAGAAGGTCGACCAGGTCACCTTCCAGGTGACGGTGCCCAGCAACGGCAAGGGCGCGGTCGTGAAGGGCTTCGAGCTGGGCTACCGCCAGGTGTTCAACCAGCTGCCCGCGCCGTTCGACGGCCTGGGCGTGCAGACCAGCTTCACCTACGCGGAGTCGAACGCCAACTACACCAACACCGTGGCCAACGTGTCCTACGGTCTGGAAGGCCTCTCCAAGTACTCGTACAGCCTGGTCGGCTTCTACGAGAAGGGTCCGATCCAGGCCCGCGTGGCCTACACCTGGCGTGACAAGTTCCTGCAGGTGGCCTCGGGTCGTAACGGCGAGCCGGAATATTTCGACAGCTACGGCCAGCTGGACGTCGGCGCCTCGTACAACGTTTCGGCCAACTTCACGGTGTTCGTCGACGGTCTGAACCTGACCGACACCGAGGAGTTCATCTACTCGGTCACGCCGGACCGCACGAAGGAGTTCCGGACCACGGGCCGTCGTGTCGCGGCCGGGGTGCGGATGCGCTTCTAAACCTTTCCCCCTCCTGCCAATTTGGTGGACCGCGCCACGTTCGTCGTGGCGCGGTTTTTCTTTGCGGCGATGGCCCCGATCACGCCTTGACGGCCCGGGCCATCGCCACTAGCAAAACATCATACGTCTTATGTTTGAGGTGACGAGATGAGGCTCGCAGGCAAGACCGCCCTGGTGACGGCGGCGGCGCAGGGGATCGGCCGCGCGACGGTCGAGGCCTTCCAGCGGGAAGGTGCGACGGTGATCGCGGCCGACATCCGCACCGAGGCGCTGGAAGGCGTCGCGGGCCTGACCGTCCGCCAGCTGGATGTCACCGACCGCGAGGCCGTCAAGGCCATCGCCGAGGAGTTCCCGAACGTCGACGTGCTCTACAACTGCGCGGGCTTCGTCCATGCCGGCACGATCCTGGACTGCGACGAGGACGCCTGGGACTTCTCCAACGCCCTGAACGTCACGGCCCAATACCGGATGATCCGCGCCTTCCTGCCGCGCATGATCGCCAATGGCGGCGCGTCGATCATCAACATGTCGTCGGTGTGCTCCAGCATCAAGGCGGTGCCCAACCGCTTCGCCTACGGCGCCACCAAGGCCGCCGTCATCGGCCTGACCAAGTCGGTCGCGGCCGACTTCGTGGCCAAGGGCATCCGCTGCAACGCCATCTGCCCGGGCACGGTCGAGACCCCGTCCCTGCTGCAGCGCCTGCGCGACACCGGCGACTTCGACAAGGCCTATGCCGAGTTCACCGCCCGCCAGGCCATGGGCCGCTTCGGGCGCGTCGAGGAACTGGCGGCTCTCGCGGTCTATCTGGCTTCGGACGAGTCTGCCTTCACGACCGGAACCATCAACGTCATCGACGGCGGCTGGGTGAACTGATGAAACTGCTCCGCTTCGGCCCCCTCGGCCAGGAAAAGCCCGGCGTCCTCGACGCCCAGAACCGCATTCGCGACCTGAGCGGCGTCGTGGCCGACATCGGCGGCGAGACGCTGTCCGACGAGGGCCTGGCCAAACTGCGGACGCTCGATCTGGACACCGTGCCGCTCGCGCCCGAAGGCGTGCGCTACGGCGCCTGCGTCGCGGGCGTCAGCAAGTTCCTGTGCATCGGCCTGAACTATGCCGACCACGCCGCCGAGAGCGGCCTGCCGATCCCGGACGAGCCGGTGCTGTTCTCCAAGTTCACCTCGGCCATCTGCGGTCCAAACGACGAGGTCCTGAAGCCTCGCGGCTCGACCAAGCTGGACTGGGAAGTCGAGCTGGGCATCGTGATCGGCAAGACCGCCAGTTACATCGACGAAGCGGACGCCGACGCCCACATCGCCGGCTACTGCATGATCAACGACGTCTCCGAACGCGCCTTCCAGATCGAACGCGGCGGCACGTGGGACAAGGGCAAGGGCTGCGACACCTTCGGCCCGATCGGCCCCTGGCTGGTGACCCGCGACGAGGTTCCCGATCCGGCGAACCTGAAGATGTGGCTGACCGTCAACGGCAAGACGTTCCAGGACGGCTCGACCGCGACCATGATCTTCAAACCGGCCTTCATCGTCGCCTATCTCTCGCAGTTCATGACCCTGCTGCCGGGCGACGTGATCTCGACCGGCACGCCGCCGGGCGTGGGCCTGGGCCAGAAGCCGCCGCTCTATCTCGAGGTCGGCGACGTCATGGAGCTGGGGATTGAAGGCCTAGGCCAGCAGCGGCAGGTCGTCGCTCAGGCCTAGGGCCGCCCTCGACAAGAAGAACAAGACTAGGGAGTTCGTGATGGTCAAAACCCTCCTCGCTCGCGGTATCGCGGCGACCATGGTCTCCGGCGCCGTCCTGGCCTGGACGGCCCTCGCGAACGCTCAAGTGACGCTGCACGTCTCGCCCCAGGGCGACGACAAGAACCCCGGCACGGCCGAGCGCCCGGTCCGCACCCTGCCCCGCGCTCAAGCGCTGGTGCGGGCCAGCAACGCCAAGGCCGACGTCACCGTCGAGGTGGCGACCGGCGAGTACCGGCTGGACAGGCCGCTGGTGTTCACGGCGGCGGACGGCGGCCAGGCCGGTCACCGCGTCACCTGGCGCGGCCAGACCGGCGCACGGCCGCTGGTCTCGGGCGGCTTCGACGTCACGAACTTCGCGGCCTTCGACGCCGACCGCCGGATCTATGTCGCCGACATCCCCAAGGGCCTGGACACGCGCCAGGTCTGGGTCAACGACACCCTGGCCGAGCGTCCGTGGATGGAGATCCGCGCGTCCGATGTCACCTTCAATGCTGCGGGCTTCGAGGTCACCAATCCCAAGCTGACCTTCCTGTCGAGCCTGAAGCACCCGTCGCGGCTGGAGGTCGAGGCCACCGGCTTCTTCACCGACCGCGTCTCGCCGGTGCAGGCCATCGACGGGACCAGGGTGACGATGCGCCAGCCGGCCTGGGACAACAACACCTGGGGCTACGACACGCTGTCCAAGCCGATCTTCCCCGAGGACTCGCGGCTCTTCCTGGTCAACGCCCTGGAGCTGATCGGCAAGACCAATGACTGGCACGCCAAGCCCTATCAGTGGTTCGTCGATCCGGCCGCCGGCAAGCTCTACCTGCGCATCGCCGAGGACGACGACATCAAGACCCTGCGGGTGACCGTCCCCGCCCTGCCCGCCCTGGTCTCGATCGGCGGCACGACCAAGGCGCCGGTGCGCGGGCTGACCTTCGAAGGCCTGCGCTTCTCGTACACCTCGTGGATGGGTCCGTCGGAGCCGACCGGCTACGCCAACCAGCAGAGCGGCGCGTTCCTGAAGGACACCTCGCCCCTGCGCCCGACCGACGCCTGGACCTCGTGCGGCTGGGGCTGTCCCGAGTTCGAGTCCATGCGCCAGAAGTGGAGCCAGATCCCGGCCGCCGTGCAGGTCGCCGCGGCGCAGGACATCGTCTTCACCGGCAACCAGTTCTCGCAGCTTGGCCAGATCGCTCTTGGCATCGGAAACGACGCCAACGCCAACCTCTCGGGCGCCGGCCTCGCCACGAAGGGCGTCCGCGTCAGCCGCAACCTGTTCGCCGTGCTGTCTGGCAGCGCCATCATGGCCGGCGGCGTGCGCGAGGACGCCCACCACCCGTCCGCGCCTGAGCTCACCAATGCCGACCTCGAGATCGCCGACAACACGATCGCCACGGTCAGCCAGGACTACAAGGACAACGCCGCCATCCTGACGACCTACATCGACGGCGCGCGCATCCTGCACAACGAGATCTCGGACGCCCCCTATGACGGCGTCGCGGTCGGCTGGGGCTGGGGCTACAACGACGCCGGCGGCAACCCGAACTACGACGAGAACCAGAAGGGCTACCGCTACAACACCAAGTACGCGACGCCGACCGTGCTGCGGAACACCCTGGTCGAGGGCAACCGCATCCACGGCGTGAAGACCTGGTACATGGACGGCGGCGCCATCTACAACCTGTCGGCCAATCCGGGCTCGGTGATCCGCGGCAACCACATCTTCGACATCGACGGCAAGATCGCCATCTACCTGGACGAGGGCTCCAAGCACTTCCAGGTGACCGGCAATGTCGTCGACACCCAGGGCAAGTGGCTGAACATCAACACCGCCGGCAAGATGTTCCGCCGCAAGATCTCGACCGACAACACCGCCACCGGCAACTGGCACAACTCGCTGCGCACCGGCGGCCGCTGGCTGGCCGAGATCGGCAATGTGGAGAAGGACAACATCTTGGTCCCGACCCGCGACTGGCCCGCTGAAGCCCAGGCGGTGATCGACCAGGCCGGCCCACGTCCGGAGGCCGGCAAATGAGCGTCTCCCGTCGCGGCCTGATGATGGGCGCCGGCCTGGCCGGCGTCGCGGCGGCTTCGCCCGGCTTGGCGCAACAGGCGCTGCAGGGTCCGGCGCTCGAAGTCCTCGACCTCAAGGCCGGCTCTGTCACCGCGCCGATCGGCGTCGAGGACCAGGCCGTGCGCCTGTCCTGGCGGCTGGTCAGTCCCGATCCGGACGTCAAGCAGACCCGCTACGAGATCCAGGCCGCCAGCTCGCGCGAGAAGCTGGAGGCCGGCGACGCCGACCTCTGGAACGCCGGCGAGGTGCTGACCGACCAGTCGATGGACGTCTCGTGGCTGGGCAGCCCGCTGACATCGCGCCAGATCGTCTGGTGGCGCGTGCTGGTGCGCGACAACATGGGCCGCAAGGCGACCAGCGCCATCGCCAGCTTCGAGACCGGCCTGCTGACGCCGTCCGACTGGACCGCCAAGTGGATCGCGGCCGAGAGCGACCTAGCCAAGGCCGACCGCCAGGCGGGCCTCGTCTGGATGCGCGGCGACCGTCCCGCCGACCGCTCGGCGCGCTATTTCCGCCTGGCCTTCGACCTGCCGACGGCGGCCAGTGTCACCCTGTTCTCGATCGCCAACTTCAAGTCCGACGTCTGGCTGGACGGCCAGCCGGTCCAGCGCCCGCCGCACTCGCCCATCGCCTTCGGCGTCGCCCCGATCGCCGAGACCCGCCACAAGCTGGCCGCCGGCCGCCACGTGGTCGCGATCAAGGTCGAGGACCCGACCGGCTTCAACGAACCCAAGCTGCACGAGATCGCCACGGCTGTGATGATCCGAGCCGAATTTCCCGGCAAGGCGCTGCGGATCACCTCGCGCGGCATGAAGACCGCCCTGCACGCGCCCGACGGCTGGATGCGTCCGGGCTTCGCCGACGGCGGCTGGGCCAAGGCCGAGGTCTCGAAGACCCAGCCCCAGGTCTGGCCGGGCTACGGGGCGTTCCTGCTGCGCAAGGACTTCAAGGTCGGCCGCCCCATCGCTCGCGCCCGCCTCTACGCCACGGCCCTGGGCGCCTACGAGGCCCAGATCAACGGCAAGCGGGTCGGTGACGCCCTGCTGACGCCCGAGAGCACCGACTTCCGCAAGACCGCCCTCTATCGCGCCTATGACGTCACCGCGCTGCTGAGCCAGGGCGACAACGCCATCGGCGCCATGGTCGGCGACGGCTGGTATGGCAGCTACCACGCGCCGGCCGGCCGCTACACGTTCGGCGATGCGCCGCTGCGGTTCCTGGGTCAGCTGGAGATCACCTACGCTGACGGAACTCGCGAGGCCGTCGCCAGCGACGAGACTTGGCGCATCGCCCCAGCCCCGATCACCCGCGGCGAGATCTACTACGGCGAGGACTACGACGCCCGCCTGGAGCAGACCGGCTGGGCGACCGCCGGCTTCACCGGTCGAGGCTGGCGCGCGGTCGACATCGCGCCGACACCGCCCTGCGTCCTGAAGGCCCAGACCAGCCCACCGATCCGCCGGATCGAGACCTTGAAGGCCGTCACGATCAAGGCCGTCGGGTCGCGCTATGTCTTCGACTTCGGCCAGAACTTCGCCGGCTGGGCCCGGCTGAAGGTGCGCGGCAAGACCGGCCAGGTCGTCACCCTGCGCTTCGCCGAGGTGCTGACCGCCGACGGCCGCGCCGACCAGTCGAACCTGCGCGCCGCCCGCGCGGCCACGGTCTACACCCTGAAGGGCGACCCGGCCGGCGAGACCTACGAGCCGCGCTTTACCTATTTCGGCTTCCGCTATGTCGAGGTCGAGGGTCTGGCCGAGGCGCTAGGCCGCGCGCCGACGGCCGAGGACGTCGAGGGCATCGTCGTCTCCTCGAACCTGGCCGAGACCGGCCACCTGCGCATCGCCAATCCGGTGATCCAGCAGCTGTGGCGCAACAGCCTGTGGAGCCAGCGCAGCAACTTCATGGGCGTGCCCACCGACTGCCCGCAGCGCGACGAGCGCCTGGGCTGGACCGGCGACGCCAACGTCTTCTGGGACGCGGCGGCCTTCAACATGGACGTCGCCGCCTTCACCGAGCGCTTCGGCCGCGACCTGCGCGACGCTCAAGGCCCGCGCGGCGAGTTCCCGGACTACGCCCCGGCCGGCTGGGCGGACCTCGGCCTCGGCGCCTCGCCCGGCTGGGCCGACGCCGGCGTCATGCTGCCGTGGACGGTCTGGAAGCGCTACAACGACACCGCCATCGTCGACCAGAACTGGGCGGCGATGACGCGCTACCTGGCCTTCATCCGCACCCACAATCCGGACCTGATCTGGCGCAAGGAGCGCGGCTACGACTTCGGCGACTGGGTGGCGCTGGACGCCAAGAACCCCGGCGACGAGACCACGCCCAAGGCCCTGATCGCCACGGCCTGGTGGAAGCGCTCGGTCGAGGCCATGGCCGACATGGCCTATGGCTCGGGCCGCAAGCCGGACGCGGTCCGGTACCGCGATCTCGCGGGCCAGATCACCGCCGCCTTCCAGCGCGAGTTCGTGCGGCCCGACGGGTCGATGGGCAATGGCTCGCAGGCCGGCTACATCCTGGCCCTGCGCTTCGGTCTCGTGCCGGAAGCCCTGCGCGCGGCCGCGACGGCCCATCTGGTGGCCGACATCCGCCGGCGCGGCAACCTGCTGTCGACGGGCTTCCTGGGCACCCCGTTCAGCCTCGACGCCCTGGCCGACAACGACCAGGACAGCGTGGTCTACGACCTGCTGCTGCGCACCGACTTCCCCTCGTGGGGCTACATGATCCGCAAGGACGCCACCACGATCTGGGAGCGCTGGAACGGCGACGTGGGCGACGTGTCCATGAACTCGTTCAACCACTACGCCCTAGGCGCGGTGACTGGTTTCGTCTTCCGTCGCATCGCCGGCATCGAGCCGATCCGCGCGGGCTTCCTGTCGTTCCGCTTCGATCCGGTGCTGGACCCGCGCGTGCCGAAGGGCGGCGGGGACTATGACAGCGTGCTGGGGCGGATCAGCACGGACTGGGAGCTGAAGGCGGACGGCGGGTTCGCGCTGCGGCTGGTCGCGCCGACCAACAGCCGGGCCGAGGTGCATGTGCCGGCGAAGAGCGTCGACGCCGTCCGCGTCAACGGCGTCCCTGTCGCTCAGGCGCCAGGCGTGACGATCCAGGGCCTGAAGCGTGGCCGATTGGTGCTGGAGATCGGCTCCGGCGATCACCGGTTCGAGACGCGCGCGTAAGACCTCCCCTGCTACGCAGCACGAAAAAGCCCTCCCGCGACGATCGCGGGAGGGCTTTCTTGTTTCTGGTTCAGCGGCTTAGGGGTTGGTCCTGTAGGTCCACCGCACGCTGTCGCTCAGCGCCTTCCCCGCGCCTTGCGTCTCCGCCTCGACCACGTTCTCCCCCGTCGCCAGGTCGATCTCCCACAGCGCGATGTGGTCATCCACCGCCACGCTCGCCCACTCCCCGCCGTTCAGCCGCAACCGCACCGACGGCTGGTTCGAATAGACCTTCACCTTCACGTGCTTGGTCCGCTTGTTCACGTCGCGCGAGCTGGTGATGTGCAGCATCGGGACCTCGGACCAGTTAGCCTGGTACCAGTAGTAGGCATCCTTGCGGACCTTGCGGTCCTCGGTCACCAGGCCCTTGTCGTTGATCGCCGGGCGGTCGCCCTCGTTGCGCTTGAACGACGGGAAGTCGAAGCCGACCCAGATGAAGTTCGACCACAGGAACGGGCGCTTCTTCAGCTCGCGCCAGTGGACCTCGTGGAAGCCGGTCTGCCACTGCTCGGGATGCCAGTAGCCGTCTGCCACGGGGCGACGCAGCACCGGGTCTTCCTGATGCAGGATGCTGGCCCCGGCCCCGTATTCGCTGACCCCGATCGGTCGTTTGGGCAGGCGCGCATGCAGGTCGTCCGCCCACGGACCGATGTCCTTGCTCTCGGTCCAGTACCAGCCGAAATAGCGGTTGTAGGAGACCGTATCGCTGTGTTGGGCGATCGGGTCGTCGTCCTTCAGGCAGCAGTGGGCGTAGGTCGTCGGCCGGGTCGGGTCGAGGTCCTTGGCCGTCGATTGCAACGCCGCCAGCAGCTTGTTGGGCGCCTCGCCCGAGGCGCGCAGCTCGTTGCCGATGCCCCACAGCGCCACCGACGGGTGGTTGACGTTCTGGGCGATCAGCTCGCGCATCTGCTGGACGAGGTTCTCGCGGAAGGCGTCCGACGGATCGATGTCGTCGATCAGCGGCACTTCGGTGGTCAGCAGGATCCCCAGGCGGTCGGCCGCGTCGTAGACCCGCTGCGGGTGCTGCATATGGGCCAGCCGCAGGGCCGTGACGCCCATCTCGGACATGATCTGCATGTCCTCATCGATCTCGGCGTCGCTGATGATCGGGCCCTTGCCGAAGCGGGTCGGCATCTGGATGTTGGCGCCATAGAGGGCGTAGGGCTTGCCGTTCAGCAGGAACCGCCCCTCCCCGTCCAGGCCAACGGTGCGGACGCCCAGCGGGACCTCGGCGGTGTCCACGAGCTTGCCGTCGATCCGCACCTCGGTGCGCAGGCGGTAGAGATAGGGCGAACGCCGGCCCTCCCACAGCCTGGGCTTCTTCAGCACCAAGGCCTGCGGTACCGTCTGGCTCTGGCCGGCCGCGAGACTGACCGAGCCCTTGGCTTGAGCCGCCACCACGCCCTTGGCGTCGAGGATGGTGGTTACGACCTGGACGCTGGCGGCCGCCCTGCGATCGTTGCGGACCAGCACCTTGGCGGCGATCTTCGCCTGGCCGGCGCTCAGGGCTTCGGTGCGGCCATAGAGTCCGGGACCGCCCCAGTCGCCGAGGTCCACATGGACGTCCGAGGTCTCGACCAGCTTCACCGCGCGATAGAGGCCACCGAACACATTGAAGTCGCCGTTCAGCGGCGCGAAACGGGTGTTGCGGGCGTTGTCGACCCGCACGGCCAGCACGTTGCGGCCGGCCTTCAGCGCCTCGGTGACGTCATAGCGAAAGGCCGCGTAGCCGCCCTCGTGCGTGCCCAGCTTTTGGCCGTTGAGATAAACGTCGGCCCTCAGCGCCGCGCCGTCGAACTGCAGGAAGTAGCGCTGCCCGGCCTTGGGCGCATGGTCCAGCGCCAGGCGGTACCAGGCCGGTCCACGATAATAGACGCCTTCCGGCTCACCCCGCGCCTTGGCCCCGCCGATACCGGAGTCGGCGATGTTGTAGGTGTGCGGCGTCGAGACCACGCTCCAGGCCTTGTCGTCGAAGGCCACGGCCTCGGCGCCGGCGGCGTCGCTGCGCACGAAGCGCCAGCCGTCGCTCAACGGCTTGACCTCGGCGGCCTGGGCCGCGCTGAACGCCAGGACGGCGAGGCCGGCCAGCAGGCCGGCGCGGAACGATCGAGGGGTCATGGCGTCTCTCTTGAATTCGATGTTCAGGTCAGGCGCTCGACGTCACGTACACGCACTTCGCGGCTGCGCACGGCGCGGACGGCCGAGCCGGGCGCGAGGCTGGAGCTCAGGCCGTCGATGGTCGCGCCCTGCACGTCGTCCAGCACCACGGCCGGCCGCGCGTCGGGCTTGTCGACCGTGAAGCTAACGTCCTTGACGCTAATGTTGCGGGCGTGGCGCACCCACAGGCCGTGAGCCGGGAACGCGCCCATGAAGCTTGGCTCCAGCGACGACTTGGGCCGCTCCTCGATCTGACGCTCCGCATCCTCGCGCGTGCCACCGCCGGCCGAGCGCACATGAATGTCCGAGAAGCTGACGTCCTCGATGATCCCGCCAGGGATGCCCACGACGCCGCTGGCATAGGGGCCGCGCGCGCCCGAGACGTTGATGTTCGAGAACCGCACGCGCCGTACCTGCGACGGGCCATTGCCCTCCGGCGCGCGGTTGCGGGCCGACAGGCGCACGAAGATCGGGTGGTTGACCGGGTTGCGCAGCAGGATGTTCGAGAACGTCACGTCCTCCAGGATCCCGCCGTCGATCGCGCCCAGCTGAAGGCCGCGCGTGTTCTCGCAGACGCAGTCCGAGATCAGGATGTTGCGAAAGCCAGCCACGCTGTCGGTGCCCAGCTTGATCCGCCCCAGCACCCCGATGTCGTCCACCGACATGTAGGGCGACGGCTGATAGGTCCCGTCCACCACCGTGCCCAGCAGGTAGCCGCTGGTCTTGCAGCCGATGACGCTGACGTCCTCGCAGAAGCGCGGTTCCTGCAGGGCCATGCTGCTCTTCAGGACGATGGCGTCGTCCTTGGGGGCGTTGACGATGCAGTTGGTGACCTTCACGTCGCGGCAGCAGTCGATGTCGATGCCGTCGCGATCGGTGTCGACGGTCAGGCCATCGATGCGCACATTGGTCGAGCCCAGCACGTAGCAGGCGAAATGGCCGCCTTGCAGGATGGTGAAGTCGCGCAGCAGCACGTTGCGGCAGCGGATCAGGCCGATGCCCTTGTTGCCGCGCCCCTCATAGGCCATCTCGCGCGGGATCGCCCGGCGGGCGGCATCGGGGCCGAGGCCCTGCTCGGCCGGCGACTTCCAGCCCGCGATGCCGTGCCAGCGCGGCGCCGGCCCTTCGCGGTCCAGGCCCAAGCCGTGGATCAGGCCCTTGCCGATGATGGCGACGTCATTGACCCCGTCACCATAGATCAGGCTGTTGTGGAAGTGGCTGACGCCATAGTCCTGATATTGCTCGTCATAGACGCTCTCGGGCAGGTCGTAGCGGCCGGCGTGCTTGCGCGGATCGGCGGCCTCGATCACCGAGCCGTTCATCAACACCAGGGTGATGAAGCTCTTCAGCCGGATCGAGAAACACAGGTAGTGGCCTGGCGGCACGACGACCGTACCGCCACCAGCGGCGGCCGCAGCCTCGATCGCGCGGTTGATGGCGTCGGAGTCGATGGCGATCCCGTCGCCGACCGCGCCGTAGTCGCGGATGTCGTAGAAGCCCTTCAGCGAGCCAGCGGCCCGCACCAGGGACGGACTGGCCGCCATGGCCGCGCCCAGGCCCAGGGTCACGAACCGACGGCTGAACTCCGCCCTATGGCCCAACGCGTCGTCCGCCATGCCTCCCCGCCTCTTCTTGTTTGAGGGCGGCATGTTGTATGATGTATTATCTTATATCAACCCATCTTCGCCAGGATGTCGGCGGAGATTTCCGCCGTGGAGGTCACCCCGGTCAGGGCCATGGCCACGCGCATCTCGGCCGCGATCAGCTCCAGCAGGCGCGTCACGCCCGCCTGCCCGCCCGCCGCCAGCGCGTAGACATAGGCCCGGCCCAGCATGACGCCATCAGCGCCCAGGGCCAGCATCCGCACGACGTCCAGGCCCGTGCGCACGCCACCGTCGACCAGCACGGTCATCCGGTCGCCCACCGCCTGCGCGATCGGCGGCAGCGCTCGCGCGGTCGAGAGCACGCCGTCCAGCTGCCGACCGCCGTGGTTGGAGACCACCAGGCCATCGGCGCCGAAGCGCAGGGCATCGCGGGCGTCATCAGGGTCGAGGATCCCCTTGATGATGATCTGGCCCTTCCAGACGTCGCGGATCCACTCCAGGTCCTTCCACGAGATCGACGGATCGAAGTTCTCGCCCAGCCAGCCGATATAGTCCGCCAGGCCCGTGGCCTTGCCCCGATAGGCCGAGATGTTGCCCAGGTCGTGCGGACGGCCGTGCAGGCCGACGTCCCAGGCCCAGCCGGGCTTGAACATCGCCTGCTTCATGCGCCGCACGCCCGACCACGGCCCACTCATCCCCGAGTGCGGGTCGCGATAGCGCGAGCCGGGCACCGGCATGTCGACCGTGAAGACCAGCTTGGTCACGCCCAGCGCCATGGCCCGCTCCAGCGCGTCGCGCATGAAGGCGCGGTCCTTCAGCACGTAGAGCTGGAACCAGATCGGCCGGCCCGACGCCTCGGTGACCGCCTTGAGGTCGCAGACGCTGACGGTGGACAGGACGTACGGGATGTTGGCCGCCGTCGCCGCGCGGGCCACCTGCAGCTCGCCGCGCCGGGCCGCCATGCCGCCCAGGCCGATCGGGGCCAGCAGCACCGGCATCGCCAGGGTCTCGTCGAACAGCTTGGTCTCGAGGCTGCGGGCGGAGACGTCGCGCAGCACCCGCTGGCGCAAGGCGATGCCGGCCAGGTCGTCGACATTGCTGCGCAGGGTCTTCTCGGCGAAGGCCCCGCCGTCGATATAGTCGAACAGGAAGCGCGGCAGGCGCCGCTGAGCCGCCGCGCGGAAGTCGGTCGTCGAGGCGATGATCATGTGAGGCCGCGTTGCTCGTCCAGCCGCAGCGTCAGGTCCGCATAGGCCGGCATGTCGGAAAGGATGTGACGGGTCAGGCGCTCGTAGTGCTGGATGAACACGCCGATCTCGGCGTCGCTCATCGTCCGCGCGCCCTCGCCCACGCGGGCTTTGAGCTCGTGCTCCTGCTGGATGCGCCAGTCGCGCACGACCTCGAAGCCGGGCGCGGCGAGTAGCACCAGACGGTCGATCCGCGCGAACAGGTCGGCATAGTCGGTGGCCAGGGCGAGGTTCACGCAGCGCCGCCAAGTGGCGTCGGGGTCGCGCTCGACCTCCAAGGCGTTGATTGGAGTACCCAGGGCCGTGTCGTCCTGGGCGCGCGCGCCAACGCACCAACCCTCGAAGATCAGCACGTCCAGCCGCCCCTTCACCGGCGTGCCAGCCGGCGCGGGATCGTCGGTGGCCTTGTCGAAGCGCGGGAGCACGACGTCAGCGCCGGCGCGGACTTGGTCCAGCAGACGGACACCCAGTCCAGTGTCATGCGTCCCCGGAACACCGCGCGTGGCGAACAACGGATGGACGATCTCGCCGAGCCGCGCCCGTTCGGCATGGGACAGGTAGAGGTCGTCGATCGACAGCGTCGCCGCCCGTAGGCCCTTCGCGGTCAAGCGTTCCGCTAACCCCTCGGCCAGGGTCGACTTGCCCGAGCCCTGCGCGCCGCAGACGCCCAGGACGAACGGCCCGTCGCCGCGCCAGCCGTCCAGCGCCCGCTCGACGACGTCAAGCGACCCGGTCATGAGGCGGCTTGCCGTCGAAGAAGGCGTCGAGATTGTCGGCGGTCCGCATGCCCATGGCCGTGCGGGTCTCCAGCGTCGCGCTGCCCAGGTGCGGCAGCAGCACTGTGTTGGGCGCGGCCAGCAGCAGCGGGTTCACCTTGGGCTCGCCCTGATAGACGTCGAGGCCCGCCCCGGCGATGACGCCGTCGATCAGGGCCTGGGCCAGGTCCGCTTCGTTCACGACCGAGCCGCGCGCGGTGTTGATCAGAATCGCCGTCGGCTTCATCCGCGCCAGCAGCGCGCCGTCGATCAGGTGATGGGTCTCGGCGCCGCCCGGCGTGTGCAGCGACAGTACGTCCGAGGCCGCGGCCAGGCTTTCCAGGCTCTCGTGATAGGTAGCGCCGTCTTCGTCCGCCACGCGCCGGCGGCTGTAGTAGGCGAGCTCCATGCCCAAGGCCGCCTTGGCCCGCTGGGCGGTGGCGCGGGCGATGCGGCCGTAGCCCACCAGACCCAGGGTCTTGCCGGCCAGCGACTGGCCCAGCAGGTGCGTCGGCCGCCAGCCGGCCCAGCGGCCCTCGCGCAGCTCGCGCTCGCCCTCTCCGGCCCGCCGACTGGTCATCAGCATCAGCAGCACGGCCAGCTCGGCCGTCGCGTCCGTCAGGACGTCGGGCGTGTTGGTCACCACGACACTAGCGGCCTTGGCGGCCTCCAGGTCGATATGCTCGAAGCCCGCACCGTAGTTGGCGACGATCTTCACCCGTGCGCCCGGCGTGCTCAGCACCTCGGCCGGCATCTTGTCCGACACCGTCGGGCACAGGGCGTCGTACTCGGTCATTGCCGCTTTCAGCTGGTCGACGGTCAGCGGCGTGTCGGTGGCGTTCAGCGTCACGTCGTAGCGCGCGGCCAGGCGCTGCTGGACGGCCTCGGGCCAACTGCGGCTGATCAGGATCTTCGGCTTCATCGTCTCGTCCTAGATCAGGCCGCGACCGGCCAGGTTCCGCATCAGGTCGGCGACGCCGAAGGTCCACGGCTCGCAAACGTCGGTTGGGCGCACGCGGTTGACCAGCGCGCCCAGCTCGTCGCAGGCGATGCGGACCACGTCGTTCGTCGCGTGGGTGAATCCCTTGCCGCTTTCGTAGCGGTCCTCGACCGGGGCGAACAGGGTCCCCAGGAACAGCACAAGGCCGTCGGGATAGCGGTGATGCTCATTGATCGCCTGGGCGACAAGGTCGGCCGGCGCGCGGCTGATCTCGCTGAGCGACGAACGCCCCCGCATGACGAAGCCGTCCTCGCCGGTCACGGTGAGAGCGATCTCCAGCCGGCCGACGGTGTCGAGGTCGAAGCCCTCGTCGAACAGCCTCACGAACGGGCCGATGGCCGCGGCGGCGTTGTTGTCCTTGGCCTTGCCCAGCAGCAGGGCCGAGCGGCCCTCGACGTCGCGCAGATTGACGTCGTTGCCCAACGCCGCGCCGACGATCCGACCGCTGGACGAGACGGCCAGCACCACCTCGGGCTCGGGATTGTTCCAGGTCGAGGCCGGGTGCACGCCGACATCCGCGCCCGTGCCGACCGACGACATCGGCTGGCCCTTGGTGAAGATCTCGGCGTCGGGACCTATGCCGACTTCCAGATATTGGCTCCAGGCGCCGGCGGCGATCAGGGTCGCCTTCAGCGCCGCCGCCTCGGGCGAACCGGGCTTCAGCCGCCGCAGGTCGTCGCCGACCAGATCACGGATCTGGCCCCGCAGGCCAGCAGCGGCCGAGAGGTCGCCCCGCGCCCGCTCCTCGATCACCCGCTCCAGCATAGAAGTGACGAAGGTGACGCCGGCGGCCTTCACGGCCTGCAGGTCGATCGGCGACAGCAGCCAGGGCTTGGCGGGATCGCGGGTATCTGGATCGGTGTTGGCCAGGACGTCGGCCAGCAGGCCAAGGTCCTCGCCCTCGGCGGCGCGCAGGGCACCAGCCGGGTCGTCGACCTCGCAAAGATCGCGGCCCGTCGGGAAGGCCCGCGAGACGTCGGTCAGGCGCTCGCCATCGACGCGGACCACCGCCGGGCCGGCCGGCGTCCAGACGCGGCCGAACAACAGGGCCCGCGTGTCGGCGGGCAGGATGTCGGAGGGTTGCAGACGCATGGCTCTACCGGCGCTTGAACACGGGCGAACGCTTCTCGGCGAAGGCCGCGCGGCCCTCGGCGGCGTCCTGGGTGGCGAAGCAGATGGTCTGCAGGTCGCGCTCATATTCCACGGCCTTTTCGTAGGGCATGGCGTGGGCGGCCTTCAGGTTCAGCTTGGCGGTCTCGGCGGCGATCGGGGCGCGCGAGGCGATGGTCTCGGCCAGGGCCTTGGCGCGGGCAAGCAGGTCCTCGGGCGCGACGACCTCGCTGACCAGGCCCCACTCGCGGGCGCGTTCGGCATCGACAGGGTCGCCGGTCAGGATCATCAGCGCCGCATTCGACGCGCCAATCGAGTGGACCAGCCCCGCCGCCATGCCACCGCCGCCGATCCAGCCCAGCTTGATCTCCGGCGCGGCGAACTTGGCGTTGGTCGAAGCGATGCGGATGTCGCAGCTCATCGCCGTCTCCAGCCCACCACCCAGGGCGTAGCCATTGACCGCCGCGATCGTCGGCTTGCGGCATAGGCGGACCGCGTCGCAATAGTCGCCACGGTTCCGGAAGTCCCAGGGGGTCTCGTAGCTGTCCAGGGTCGAGATGTCCGACCCGGCGCAGAAGGCCTTCTCGCCCGCGCCGGTGATGACCACGCAGCGGATGGTGTCGGAGGCGTCGACCTCGGCGATCGCCGCCTCGACGGCCTTGGCCATGTCGGGCGTGACCGCGTTCAGCTTCTGCGGGCGGTTCAGGGTGATGACGGCGACGTGGCCCGTCACATCGAACAGAACGTCTTGGCTCATCTCGCAGTCCTTTAGATCTCAGCGCCGGCGGGGCGGTGGCGCTCGAACAGCGCTTGCAAGTCGTCCAGCACGACATCGGCGGGCTCGCCGGCGTCGAGACCGACGCGGATGCGCTGCGAGGCCGCCGTCTGGAAGGCGATGGCCCCGTCGTGGCGCGGCCGCAGGCTCGCCCCGTCCAGGGTGGCGTAGGTGTCGGCATAGAACCCGCCCCAGCGCGCGTTGACCGCCGGATGGCGCCAGGCGCTCTTCAGGGCCGGCTGGCCTTCGTGCTCGGGGATGAAGCCGCGCTGGGCCTCGTCCGACATCAGCCAACGCAAGTGGTCCAGCAATTGCGGCGTCACCTCGCATCGACGCGAGACGCCAATACCCGTGCCGCCCAGGATCGATCCCACCGGCCCGTCCGCCGTCACGCGCGGCGCGTCGGCGAAGCTCAAGGACCCGCCGGGGGCGTAGTTTACATAGCCGTAGACCAGCGGGCAGACCGCGACGTCGTCGTGGCGGCTCATGTGCTCCAGGATGCCGATCGGGTTGAGCGACTGAAGGGCCTGCGGGCTGTTCGCCGCCAGCCGGCTCAGCAGATCCCAGGCCGCGCGAGCCTCAGGACGGTTGCGGAAGGTCCCGCCATGCGCCGCGCAGATCGACTGGAAGGTCAGGGCCGCGTGCGGACCCGAGAGCGACATCGCCACGACGCCGGCCTCGGACAGCCGCGCGACCTCGTCCCACTGCACCGGCGGAGCATCTAGGCGGTCGCGGCGCCAGGCCATGACCTGGGTGGCCGCGTCCTGAGGCAGCGCCCAGTGCTGACCGGCATAGTGGTAGCTGACCATGCTCTTGCCCATGGCCTGGTCGCGCCAAGCGGCGATCTCCCCGGGCGCGAACAGCTCTTCCAGCGGCCGCAGACAATCTGCCGCCACGGCCTCGCCGACGTGCGGATGATCCAGCACCACAAGGTCGTAGAGCGCACACTGCTCGCCGATCGGCCGTTCCTCGAAGCCCTCCAGCGAATGGCGATCCCAGGTCAGCGAGAGGTTGCGCGCCTGCGCGGCGGCGGCCTCCAGGGCCTTGTAGCCGCGCGGATGATCCCAGGTCAGGCCGCGATAGGCCGTCATGCCGAACGGACCACGCCGGCCTGGATCAGGGCCTCGATATCTTCCGCCGAGCGACCGGCTTCGGCCAAAATCTCGCGGGTGTGCTCGCCGACCAGCGGCGCCCCACGGTCGATGGTCGAAGGCGTCTTGGAGAACTTGATCGGGAAGCCCGGAACCTTCACCCGGCCTTCCGTGGCGTGGTCGTACTCGACGAACGTGCCGTTGTGCTGGATCTGCGGATCCTGGACGAGATCGGCATAGCCGTAGACCGGGCCGCACCAGATGTCGTGCTCGCGGAACAGGGCAAGCCACTCGGCGCTGGTGCGGTTGACGAGGCGCTTGCGGACGCAGGCGAAGATCTCGTCGCGGTGCGTCCAGCTGTCGGTCTCGTCGTCCAGGTCGGCGAAGAACGGCTCCTCGATCAGCTTGCCCAGGGTCTTCAGCGAGGCCATGGCGATCGAGATGTAGCCGTCGGCGGTCTGGTACACGCCGTAGGGCGCGCGGATATAGGTGTGGGCGTGCGGCTCGGCCGAGCGGGTCTGCGGCTTGCCGCCGACCGTGAACACCGACAGCTCCTGCATCTGGATGGTGGTGATGGCGTCCAGCATGTTGATCTGGACCAGCTGCCCCTCGCCCGTCCGCTCGCGATGGAACAGGGCCGCCAGGGCGCCCTCGAAGGCGGTGTAGGCGGTGATGGCGTCGACGAGGTACTGGCCGGCCGGCTGCGGCGGCTGGTCGGCCGACCCTGCGGACATCATCGCCCCCGACATCGCCTGCAGCAGCAGGTCCTGGCCGGGATAGTTCTTGTACGGCCCGTCCTCGCCATAGCCCGACATCGAGACGTAGATCAGCCGCGGATTGATCTTCGACAGGGTCTCGTAGTCGACCCCCAGCCGCTGGGCGACGCCGGGGCGGTAGTTCTGCAGGAAGACGTCGGACGTCTTGACCATTTCCAGCAGCAGGGCCTTGCCCTCGGCGCTCTTCAGGTCGACGGCCAGCGAGCGCTTGTTGCGGTTCAGGGACAGGAACGAGACATTGATCTGATTGCCGCGCGCCCCGCCGGCCGCGACGTGGCGCTGCCACTCGCCGGTGGTCGGCTCGACCTTGATGACGTCGGCGCCCATGTCGCCCATGCGTTGGGCGGCGAACGGGCCGGCCATGGCGATCGAACAGTCGAGAACGCGAATTCCGCTCAGGATACCCATTTCAGAACAAACCTTTGGCTGGATCAGCTCATCACCCAGCCGCCGTTCACGTGCAGCGTCTGGCCGGTGATGAAGCCCGCCGCGTCGGCGGCGAAGAAGGCGATGGCGTGGGCGATGTCGCCGACATGGCCGCGGCGCTTGATGGCCTGGCTGTCGAGGACGTGGCGGGTGTAGCCCTCGGGATCGGGATGGATCTTCTCGGCGTCGGTCGGGAAGGCGCCAGGGGCGATGGCGTTGACGGTGATCCCGTACGGCCCGAACTCGCGCGCCCAGGCCCGCGTCAGGCCGATCAGCGCGCCTTTGGACGCGACATAGGGCGACAAGTTCGCCCACTCGCCCGAGATAGTGATGCTGGAGATGTTGACGATGCGGCCAAAGTCCTTGGCGCGCATGGCCGGCAAGGCCTCCTGCACCGCCACGATCGCCGCGTCGACATTGACCCGCTGGACCATCTGGTGGTCCTCGATCGTGTACTCTTCGAACGGCCGCGACGGGTAGATGGCGGCGTTGTTGATCACCACGTCAAAGCCGCCGACCTGCGCCAACAACGCGCGTAGGTCGGCGCGGAAGCCCTCCAGGTCGGAGAGGTCCGAGGTCGAGACGATCAGCTTGCCGGTGGCCACGCCCTCGGCGGCGGCCTTCAACACCTCGACCTTGACCGGGTCGTTGTCGATGGCGACGACGGTCGCACCGCGTTCCATCAGCTGCAGCGTGGTCTGCTGACCGAGACCCCCAGCAGCGCCCGTGTAGAGGACGACCTTGCCCTCCATCTCAGCGCCCCCCGATGGCGGGATAGACGCCGGACGGCGCGGGATAGTCCTCTGCCGGCTGGCGGGCGATACCTTCGATGCGGGTCACGGCTTCGGACACCGCCGCGGCGTCGGGCAGGATGCGGAAGACGCTGTCGTAGCGGCGCTCCTCGCCGTGCTCGAGCTCGATCAGCTCACCGCGCTCGCGGGCGAAGTCCTTGCCCAGCACGTGGTTGGTCGAGGGCTCGATACCCAGGGCGTAGTGGCCGGCGTGCAGGTTCTGCCACTCGTACATGGCCGGGAACTGCGACTTCAGGGTCTGGACCTCGAAGCCGAAACCCAAGGCCTCGTTGACCAGGGCGACATTGACCTTGCCCTCGGCGTCGGGGGCCATGTCGTGCTGCCAGACCTGTTCGTGGAAGTTGCGGATCGGCGCCGACAGCGTGCGGTAGCCGACGCCCTGCTTCTGGTAGTCCTCGCCTGCATGGGCGGCCCAGACCACGTCGCGGATCGGGGCCACATAGCGCGAGCCCTCGGCCAGCACCGGATAGCCGACATTGATGTGGTAGCAGTACATGTGCGGCGTCTTGTAGAAGCCGTGATTGACCACCCGATCGTGCAGGCGGATCTCGTCGGAGCCGACGGTCGCCTCGATACGGCGGATCAGGTGCAGGTCCTCGCCGAACACCGTCGACTGCTGGACGACGCCCTCGGCCCACAGGATGCACTCATCACCCTCCCAGCGTTCGCCATAGCCGGTCAGGCGCGCGGGGATCGTGCCGACGCGGCCGTGCAGCGACGAACTGACCGTCTTCTTGGGGTCGTAGAAATAGTGGCCCGCCGGGTCGTCGTGCATGAACAGCACGTGGTCCAGGCCGCAGGTGACCATCAGGCCCGAGAACGACCGGAACCACGAGAGGCCGCCCTCCCCCTCGTATTCGTGCAGGCCCGGATGGCGGAAGCCCGACGGCGAGTGCCAGCCGACCGCGCGACCGTTGTGCTCGCACTCGGCGATGTCCATGGCCCGGTCGACCAGGACGGTGAAACGCAGACCCGTGCCGGTACGGAATTCCAGCTGCCGCACGCCGCGCTCGACGCCGTCGCCCAGGGTCGAGAGGCGGACACCGGCGAACTGCGACAGCGAACCGGTATGTTCGGCTAGCGTGCGTCGGCTCAGACTCCGTCCATACAACTCGGGCACGCCTTGCCTCCCCGGCAACGATCTCTATAAGATAATATGTATGATGTTTATAGGCGTCACGCCGATCCCGTCAACGGGCTTGTCGAGGTGGAAATGAGCAAGACTGTCCGTCGATGCTTCGCGGTCGACTTGTACGACGACCCCGTCTCGATCGCGCGCTACCGCGCCTGGCACGAAGCCGGCGGGCCGCCCGCAGCCGTCACCGAGGCGATCCGCGCCGACGACGTACGCGAGCTGGAGATCTGGCTGGTCGGCGACCGGATGTTCATGATCCTGGAACAGGGCGACCAGTACGATCCGGCCGCCAAGGCCGACCGCGACGCCGCCAATCCCGACGTCCAGGCCTGGGACGCGCTGATGCGCACCTTCCAAAAGTCCCTGCCCTTCGCCCCGGGCCAGACCTGGGTCGAAATGGAGCGGATCTACGCCCTGTCGGAACAGCCCTAACTAGGGCTGGTTGGCGACGACGGCATAGTCGCCAGGCCGCGAGCCCGGCTGGATCGACCAGCCCGGCTTCAGGGTCAGGGTCCAGCCCTCCCCGGCCGGATGGGCGACATCCAGGCTCGGCGCGGCCACCGCCGCCATGCCGCGCGTCTTGTCGAACAGCGCCCCGCCGCTCTTGACCTCCAGCACGCCCCAGGGGCCGCTGAGGCGCACGGTCGGATAGACCGTACCGTGGGGCGCCAGCGCCATCAGGGTCTGCGGATTGAACTGGTAGCCAGCGGCCTTCAGCGGCAGCAGCAGCACGGGGCCATCGACCAGGCGCGCCTTCATCTCCGCCGCCCGAGCCAGCCGCGCCGCCTCGCGCGCTTCTTCGCTCGTGCGCAAGGCGCGGTCGGCGTCGTAGACCGCCGCGCGCTTGGTCACGGCCGAGGCGTCGGTCGTCGGCATCTTCAAAGCCGCCGCCAGCACGGTGTCGAACCGGGCGCCGGAGATCACCTTGCGCTTCCAGTCCGGGTCGGCCTGGTCAAGCAGCAGGCCGTAGGCTGGCCCCGTCGCATAGGCGAACGAGCGCACGAAGCTGGGCGCGCCGACGAAGGCCGAAAGGTCGCGAACGGCGAAGGCGGTGCGGGCGTCCGGCGTGGTCAGGCCCAGCTTCACGCCGGTATATTCGGCCACGCCCTCATTGGCTTCTAGCGCCCCTTCGGCCACGGCGGCCTTGGGGAACAGGCGATAGCGCTCCTGGCGGAACAGCAGGGCGTCACCGGTCGCCTCGCGCTTCTGGCGAGCCGCCTTAGCGGTCAGGGCCTCGGCCAGGGCGCGCCATTCGAGTTGCAGGAGATAGCGGCCCTCCAACGTATCAAGATGGCCGTTGTCGCCGTCGTCGCGCACCATGCCCAGCGTCGTCTGGACGCGGTGGAACATCTCGTGCGCCAGCATCACCTGCCGCGCCTCGGCATCCTCGGGCAGCGGCCACAGCAGCTGCGACCACAGGGTCCCGGACCATTTGACCGAGGTGTTGGCGATCAGTTCGCCGTCCGGCAGCCGACCGACATAGGTCGCGCCGGAAGGCTTCAGACGCCCCTCGGCGTCAGCCTGGTTGGCGATGATGTCCCGCGTAGCCGGCTCGACCAGCAGGATCGGTCCGCACAGCGTGTGGCCCCACAGCGCCCCGCCATCGCGCTCGCAGATGGCCTTGGCCTCGGCGAAGGTCCGCGCCGCGCCAGCGGGATCGACCTGCGCCTTCGCCGGAGATGCGGCCAAGGCCGCCGCCAGTACCGCCCCGCTCAAGCCGATCGCGCGCATGCTCGCCCCCCCTACGATGGAAATCGTAGACAAGAACTACGACGTCGATCGTATTTGTCAATCAGCCCTTTCGACGGGCTTCCCAGGTCACTACGCCGTGGGGTGACACGTGTAGGGACAGGCTGGGCGCGCGCGTGCCCAGCAGGGTCACGGATTGCCCGACCTGCACGACGCGCGAAGGCGCGCCTTGGACCGAAGCCTCGATCACCCGGCCCTGGCGGATCTTCAGCGCGAACGGGCCGGCGGGATCGCGAGCTTGGATGCGGACGACGGGACCAAAGGCGCTGGCGACATAGACGTCGGCCATGGCGCGATCGATGCGGCCTACCCCGCCCAGCACCGGCCCCGCGAGGCAGAGCGCGGTCACAGCGACCACCGCGAGGACTCCACCGTTCGCAGCCGGCGCGGGTTCCAGCAGGCGGTGGATGCGCGACGTCAGCGCGCCCTGGGCCGACAGCAGCATGGCGACCTGCGGCGCGGTCGGCGCCGTCTCGGCCAGCCGGACCAGCGCCCGCGCCAGGGCGATCGGCGATGCGCCCCAGGCCACGGCCAAGGCGTCGCAGGCCGCCTCCCGCTCCTCGGCCAGGTTCCGATAGAGCCGCCAGGCGAACGGATTGAACCAGACCAGCGCCAGCCCGACGCGCAGGACTAGGTTCCAGGCGTAGTCCCGACGCTCGACATGGGCCAGCTCGTGCAGCAGCACCGCATCCCGCTCGGCGGGCGCAAGACGCGCCTCCAGGCCACGCGGCGCGATCAGCACCGGACGCGCCGCGCCGATCACGAAGGGGCTGGGGACCTCGGCCACCCTCACGGTCAGCTTGCTCCCCCACAAGCCGCGCACAGCCCGTGTCAGGCCAAACGGCGGCCGCATGAGCGCCAGGCGGTCGAGGGCTCGCAGCTGGGCGCCCAGCCGCCAGACCATCGCGCCGATCCCCGCCAGCCAGACTCCGACGATGATGACCGGCGCACCAATCAGTGGCGCGGCGAGCGGTTGCGGCGGCTTACTGCGAGAAATCTCCGGCCCCATCCCCGCGAAGCCAGCGTGCAGGACCAGCACGGTCAGCACCGGAAGGAGCAGCAAGGCCACGAGGTGGCCACTCAGCAGGTTGTAGCGAACCCGCGCCGACAGGTGACGCGTCCTTCGATCCCAGACCCGCCAGGACAGCCAGAGCAACCCGCCCTGGACCAGCGCCGCCGCGATCCCCCAGCTGGCCAGCCGCGCCAGATAGCTGAGGGTGAAGTCGGTCATTCGGCGCTCTCGGCTTCCAGCCGGGCGATCAACGCCTTGAGCTCTTCCAGCTCGCCGGGCGCGGCCGGCCGGGCGTCGAGGGCCTGCATGGCCAGGGCCAGGGACGAGCCGGCGAAGGCGGTGTCGATCCAGCCGCGCACCAGATGGTTCAGCGTTGGGCGCTGGTCGGCGGCGGCGGCGTAGACGTGCTGACGACTGTCGGCGACGCGGGTCACCAGCTGCTTGGCCAACATGTTCTGCATCGTCTTCAAGGTCGTGGTGTAGCCCACCTCGCTGCCGCCATGGACGAGGTCGTGCACGGCCCGGACCGTCGAGGGCCCTTCGCGCCAGAGGACCTGGAGCACGGTCAATTCCGCGGCGGTGGGCGTGCTGGTCGTCATCGGCCCAGGATGCTTGCTTCGACGCGGGCGGACAAGACCAGCCTAAGGTCGCCGCAGCGCGCTCCGTCGGCCGGGCTCCAGTTGCTCCGCATAGCGTCCTGGTGAGATGCCGAACGACTTCTGGAACAACGTCGCGAAGGCGCTGAGCGACGAGAAGCCCAGGACCTGGGCCACCTGGGTGGCCGACTGCCCCGTGGCCAGCAAGGCGGCGGCCTGGGTCATGCGCAGCTGCTGGCGCCAGGCGACGAAGCTCATCCCAGTCTCCAGGCGGAAATTGCGGGTGAAGGTCCGGCGGCTCATGCTGGCCTCGGCGGCCCAGGCGTCGATGTCGTTGGGGTCGGCCGGGTCCTTGCGCAGGGCGGTACAGACCCGTTGCAGGCGCGGATCGGTCGGCAGGCGCGGTCCGGCGTCGGTCGAGGGCGGCGCGCGGGTGATCTCGCCCAGCATCAAGCGGACGATGTCGCCTTCCCGGCCGGCGTCGTCATAGCGCGCGTCGAAGGTCAGGAACTCCTCGACCAGGGCGTGGAGAAACGGGCTGATGTCGATCACCCGCAGGTCGTCAGGCTGCGGGCTGGCTTGCGTCGTCACATAGAGGACGTTGTAGGCGGCGGGGCCCCGGCAGCTGACCTCGTGACGCATGCCGGCCGGGATCCAGACCCCGCGGCCCGGCGGCAACACGATGGCCGCATCCCCTGCCCGCACCGCAGCCACGCCTTCCAGCCGGTACGAGAACTGGGCGCGGTCGTGGACGTGTGGCGGGTCGTAATAGCCGGTGGGCTGGCGGCCGTAGAAGCCGATGACCGGCCGCACGGGCGGGTAGTCGGCGCTGCTCTGGTCGATCGGCGGTTCGGTGGGATCGGGAGAGGACACGGAATCTCTGAGGACAACTGGCGATCGATATCAGCCGCGGATCGGCGCGCGCGGCAGTCGCGAACGGGTCGATATGTTCAGCGATCGGGCCAAAGCCCGGCCTCATCGTTGCGACTGACTATCAATAACGCTAGGCGAGCCTGAAATCAAAGCGGCGCTGCCGCGGGGGTGTCAGGCGTATGGCGACGGGTGTCGTTCAAGGACGGAAGCAAGGCGGCTGGCCAAGGGGCTTGGACCTGGCCGCTCGGGTGGTGCTGGCCATTCCGGGGGCCTATTTCGTGATGGCCGCCTGCACCATGCTGCTGGCCCGGACGATCCCCGCCGCCCGCCTCGACGCCACCCTGTGGTCGACCATCGCGGCGTTTGGAATCTATGCGGCCCTGGTGGTGTGGGTGTTCGCCGCGTCCAGCGCCTTGCGCGCGGGCGCCGTCCTGCTAGCCATCGGCGGCCTCGCGTGGCTCGGCGCGGTGCTGGCCGCATGAAGCAAGGCTTTCGGCAATCGCAGGCGGGCCTGCACACCTGGACCGGCCTGCTGGTCGGCTGGGTGCTGTACCTGATCTTCCTCAACGGCGCGGTCAGCTACTGGCGTGAGGAGCTGACCCGCTGGGCGCGCCCCGAGATCGCCGCCACCCAGAACCTGGAGACCGTGGCGCGCGGCGCGGTTGCTCACCTGCAGGCCACGGCGCCGAAGGCCGCCTCCTGGCAGATCGTCCTGCCCGACGAACGGGCCAGCGGCGCGGAGACCACCTGGAAGGCGAAGGGCAAGCCCAAACCGCTGCGTCCCGGCGCCGCCGATCCGACCGCCACGACCATCGCCCCGGACGGCAAGCCCGTGATCGCCCGCGACACCGAGGGCGGCGACGTCTTCTATCGGCTGCATTTCGACCTTCGGTACATGCCCGCGATCTGGGGCCGCTGGGTGGTCGGCTTCTGCTCGATGTTCATGCTGGTGGCGATCATCAGCGGCGTCATCACCCACAAGAAGATCTTCGCCGACTTCTTCACCTTCCGGCCGGGCAAGGGTCAGCGTAGTTGGCTGGACGGCCACAACGCCCTGGCGGTGCTGGCCCTGCCGTTCCACGCCATGATCACCTACACGGGCTTGGTCACCCTGATGGTGATCTATGTGCCCTTCGGCGTGACGGCCAACTACCCGACCAAGACCGCCTACTACGCCGAGAGCGCGCCGCGCACCAAGGCGCCCAAGCCCAAGGGCGAGGCCGCGCCGCTGACCGACATCGGACCGGTGCTGGCGACGGCGGCCAAGACTTGGGATGGCGGCCAGCCGGGGATCATCCGCATCGACAATCCGGGCGACAAGGCCGCCCGCATCGTCCTGACCCGCCGCGCGTCCGACAAGCTGGTCGATGGCCGTTGGGAGATCGTCTTCGACGGCGTGACCGGCAAGGTCCGCAGCAGCGTCGCGCCGACCTCGGCCGGCATGATCACGCGCGGCGGCATGATCGGCATCCACGCCGGCCGCTTCGCGCCGATGACCCTGCGCTGGCTGTTCTTCCTGTCGGGCGTCGCGGGCACGGCCATGGTCGCCTCTGGCTTGGTCCTATGGACCGCCAAGCGTCGCGCCAAGCTGGGCAATACGCGCCATTTCGGTTTCTGGCTGGTCGAGCGGCTGAACATCGGCGCGGTGGCCGGCCTGCCTCTAGCCATGACCGGCTTCCTATGGGCCAACCGCCTCTTGCCCGTTGGCATGGCCCACCGCGCGGACTGGGAGGTCCACGCCATGTTCCTGACCTGGGCCGCCACGCTGCTCCACGCCTTCGTCCGCGCCCCGCGTCGAGGCTGGATCGAGCAGTTGAGCCTGACCGGGATCGCGCTGGTGTTGCTGCCGGTCTTCGATCAGGCCGCCACCGCCCGAGGCCTGATCGACAGCCTGAAGGCCGGCGACGGCGCGTTGGTCGGTATGGAGCTGGGCCTGCTAGCCACCGGCGCGAGTTTCCTGCTGATCGCCTGGCGCGTGGCCCGCTCGCAAGCCAAGCAGAAGGCCAAGAACGCCGCTCCCGCCCAGTTGGCCGAGGCGCGCGGATGACCCTGCTGGCCCTCCTCCTCTCCCTCGCGGGCTTCGCGGCCCTGGCCCTCGCTATGGATCGTCACCACCACGCGGTGGCCGGCGCCCGTCCTGCTAAAGCCCGCAAGCGGCGGCTTCAGTTAGCCGGGACCTTGGCCCTGATACTGGCCCTAGTCGCCTCGATCATCGCTTGGGGACCAGCCTACGGCCCGATCTACTGGCTGGGCTTCCTGACCGCCGGCGCCGCGCCGGTGCTGTTGGCCCTGACCTACGCGGCCCCGCGCCGAAAACCCTGAAATTCCAAGCTCTTCTCGCACCTTTCGAACCAAAGGATACCTAAGCCTTGTCCGCTCGCACCGCCCTCCTCGCCAGCGCCGCCCTCCTGGCGCTCACCTCCGCCGCTCACGCCCAGACCGCCGAAGACACCACTGTCGACAGCGTGCTGGTGACCGGCCGCACCGAGGGCTACCAGGTCAAGGGCACCAACACCGCGACCAAGCTGCCGCTGACCCTGCGCGAGACGCCCCAGTCCCTGACGGTCTTCACCCGCCAACGGATCGAGGACTTCAACCTGATCACCGTGACCGAGGTCTTCGCCCAGACCCCGGGCGTCAATGTCCAGCAGTACGATTCCAACCGCGTGCTGTTCAACGCGCGCGGCTTCGCCATCACCAACTTCCAGTTCGACGGCGTGCCGACCCAGTACGCCACCGGGGCCGGCGGCAATTCGGTGCTGTCCGACACCTCGATCTACGAGCGCATCGAGGTCGTGCGCGGGGCCACAGGCCTGGTCACCGGCGCGGGCGATCCGTCGGCGACGATCAACATGGTCCGCAAGCGCCCGACCGAGGACTTCCGCGCCAGCACCAGCCTGTCGGCCGGTTCGTGGGACTACCGCCGGGCCGAGGTCGACGTCTCGGGCCCAATCGCGCTGAACGGCAAGATCCGCGGCCGCCTGGTCGGCGCCTATACCGACCGCGACTCCTATGTCCGCTTCCAGCACGACACGTCGCCCAGCCTGTACGGCGTGGTCGAGGCCGACCTGACCGACAGCACCCGCCTGCGGATCGGCGCCGACTACCTGCGCACGGACTCGCAGGGCGGGGCCTGGAGCGCCGCGCCGCTCTTCTTCCGCGATGGGACCAAGGCCGAGCTGCCTCGCTCGTACAGCGCCGGCGCCAAGTGGAACCGCTGGGAGCGCGAGAGCATCAACGCCTTCGCCGTGCTGGAGCACGACTTCGGCGGCGGCTGGGTCGGCCGCGTGGCCTACAACAACCGCTCGACCGACACCGAGAGCCTGCTGTTCGCCGGCTCCAACAGCGGCGGCTTCGCCGACAAGGTCACGGGCTTGGGCCTGACCATCTCGGACACCTACACGGTGACAGAGACGCGCGAGCAGGCGATCGACGCCTATGCCTCGGGTCCGTTCGAAGCCTTCGGCCGCACGCACGAACTGGTGGTCGGCGGCAACTTCTTCAGTCGCGACCTGCGCACCCTCAACGCGGCCATCACCAGCCGCCCCTACAGCCTGACCGCCTTCCCCAGCATCTTCACCTGGAACGGCGACATCGGCCTACCGGGCGTCTCCAACACCGGCAAGCCGCGCAGCATCGCCAACACCACCGAGGGCGGGCTCTACGCCGCCCTGCGTCTGAACCCGACCGACCGCCTGAAGGTGATCACCGGCGCGCGCTTCACCGACTGGGACGTGCACACCGACAACTTCAGCGCCACGACCGGCGCCTACGTCAACACCACCGCCAACTACGGCGAGAACCGCATCGCGCCGTATCTGGGCGTACTCTACGACCTGACCGGCAACCTGACGGCCTTCGTCAGCTATGCCGACGTCTTCCAGCCGCAGAACCTGAAGACCAAGGACTTCGAGCAGATCGCCCCCAAGGTCGGCGGCAACTGGGAATACGGGATCAAGGCCGAGTTCTTCGACAAGCGCCTCTATGCGTCGCTGAACGGCTTCTACATGCAGCAGGACAATGTCGCCGAAATCGACCCGACCGTGCTGCCCAACAGCCTGCCGGACGGCACGACGGCCTATCGCGCGGTCAGTGGCGTAAAGACCCAAGGGGCCGAGATCGAGGTCTCCGGCGAGATCACCAAGGGCTGGAGCGTCACCGGCGGCTATACCTACACCTATAACGAGGACGCCAAGGGCGCGCGGCTGTTCACGGTCAATCCGCTGCACATGCTGAAACTGAACTCGACCTACAAGCTGGGTCGCTGGACGCTGGGCGGCGGCGTCAGCTGGCAGACCAAGGTCTATCAGAACATGCAGGCCCCGACGGGCCGCTTCACCACCGCCGGCGCGCCCGTCCTGGCCGCCACGCGGGTGACGCAGGGCAGCTATGTCCTGGCCGACGCCCTGCTGCGCTACGCCGTCACCGACAAGATCAGCGTCGGGGTCAACGCCACCAACCTGTTCGACGAGAAGTACTATCGCAACGTCGGCTACTTCAACGGCGGCTACTGGGGCGAGCCGCGCCGCGTGCTGTTCAACGTCCGCGCCCGTTACTAGGGCCTGAGGCCAGCGCGCTGTCGTTCACCTGAAGGTCTCGATGAACGACAGCGCGCGGTCCAGGTCAGCGTCGATCGTCGGCGCACCGACCGACAGCCGCAGGGCGCCGACGGCCGCGCCGCCCAGCCGATCCCGCAGCGCCGGGATGCTGAACCGCCCTTCCAGCGCGTCCAGGGACGCGGCTAGCGGTAGGTCTTCGAAGCCGAAGGCCTTCTCCGCCGCCCCCGGATTGCAGAAACAGCCGCCCCGGATCGCGACGCCATGGTCCCGCGCCGCGCGCTCGACCTCTTCGTAGGCCACGACCTGTCCGTCGGCGCAGAGCAGGTTGAAGGCCACCGTACCGCCGCGTCCTTCCAGGGTCTGGGAACCGTAGAGACGGACCTTGGGCGCGCCACTCGGGTGGCGAAGCGAGCCGGTGCCGTCCAGGAACCGCTGGGTCAGCCCGACGACATGCGCCTGCAGCGCCGCGCGCGGGATCTGGTCCAAGAACGCGAACCCGGACTCCAGCGCCGCTAGGTCGAGATAGTTCGGCGTCCCGTCCTCGAAGCCCTCGTGACCCGTTCGCAGCGCATGGCGGCCATGCTCGACCGAGACGAAGTCCACGGTCCCGCCCGCGAACCACGGTCGCCGCAGCCGCGCTAGAGCTGACTTCCGGGCGATCAGGGCGCCGACGCCGGTCGGCAGGCCGAACAGCTTGTAGAACGAGCACGCCACGAACTCGGCTGAGTGGCGGCGCAGGCTGAGGCCACCACAAGCGCCGGCCGAAGCAGCGTCTATCAAGACGTCGAAGCCCAGAGCGTGGGCGGTGTCTATCAGTCCGAGATCATGCCGAACGCCGGAGAAGTTCGACTGCTGCGGGAAGGCCAGCAGGCCAGGAGCGCGCACGGCCCGCAGGTGCTCCTCGCCCCGATCGAGCCGCAGTTCGGCGTCCAACGGCAGTATCTCGACGGGCGCGGAAGCTCGGCGAGCATATTCCCGTATCCCATTGACCGAGTTGTGGTTGTCGGCGCTCAGCACCAGTCCGCGATCGCGCGCGAACGGATAGCTCTCGGCGACCAGCTTGATGGCCGCCGTGGCGTTGGCGGTGAAGCAGACCTCGTAGACCGCCGGGTCGGCGTCGAAGAAGGCCAGGGTCGCGGCGCGGGCGGCGTCCATGACCTCGGCGCTGTTGCGCGACGCCAGGTGCTCGGAGTGCGGATTGCCGAACACCCCCGCCGCCAGACGCGCCGCATGGTCCCGTGCCTGGGACGCGCCGTAGAGGGCGGCGGCGGTGTAGTCGAGATAGGCGATACCGGCCGCATCCAGCCGCCCGAACTCCTGGGCGCGGAAGGCCTCGAAATCGAACGCCGGCGTGGTCTCGGCTTGGCGGGCTAGCATCCGCGCCTCCGATAGGTCTTGGCCGTGGTCGGTTCGCCGTTGGCCACGCCCACCTGCGGGAAGCCGCCGAAATAGCGGCTGAGATCGGCGGCGGCGTCGCGGTCGGCGGCGGGCATGTCGGCCGGCAGCACCGGGGTCATGACCTCCTCCCACCAGTCGGCGAGACCGCCGGGGACGAAGACCACGTCGGCAACGCCCAAGGCCTTCAGCAGCACCCAGGCCTGGCCGGCGTGCGCGCCTTCCTGCGAATAGAGCACCACGGTCTCACCGGGCTTGAACGCCGTGCGCACCAGCCGATCGATCGGCAGGTTCTCGGCCGTCGGGATGGCGTCGTCGGCGAAGGCCTTGGCGCCGCGGACGTCGATGACGCGCAAGCCGGGCTTGCGGGCTCGGATCCAGGTCGCCAGTTGGCGCGCGCTGACGTGGTCGGAGCCGTCGTCTATGGCGCGGGCGATGGCGTCGAAGTCGAGGGAGCCAGAAGTGCGTTGCGGGCTTCCGGCGAACGGCGCCAGCAGGCCAAGGGCCAGCGCGCCGAGGCCCAGGCGGCGGGTCGTGCTCATCGCCGCGCCTCCCAGCGCCCGATCGCGCCCAACAGGCCGACGCAGGCCACGGTGATCCCCGCGACCACCACGCCATAGGGCAGGCCCGTGAGGCGCGGCAGGGTCATCGCCCCCATCGGCGTCGCGCCGTAGAAGGCCTCCAGGCTTGGAAAGGCCAAGCCCATCACCAGCATGCCGACCAGCAGGCCCAGCACGGTCGCCGCCCCCTCGCCGCGCCCGCTCGCCAGGGCCACGCAGGACGTGCCGGGACACAGGCCGCTCAGCACGAAGCCGAGGCCGAAGACCAGACCACCGACCAGCTGCGGCAGCAGGAAGGTCTCGGGCACGTAGAACCGGCCAAGATCGATCAGACCCAGCTGGTCCAGCCAGAAGGCTCCCAGCATGGCGGTGACCAGGGCGCTCATCATCACCTTCAGCACGGTGAAGTCGCGCAGGTAGAACTGCCCGGCCAGCTTGGGCGGATCGCCGAGACCGGCGCGCTCCAGGGTCCAGCCGAACGCGACGCCGATGGCGGCCGCGACAAGGAGGTCGCTCATGCCCACAGCCTCCGCAGCAGCGGCGCGGCCAGGAAGCCGCCGGCGAACAGGGCGAGCATGAACACCCAGGCCCCGACGCTCAGCAGCGCGCCGCCGCTGAGCGCCAGGCCGCTGGTGCAGCCCCGCGCCAGCGCCGCCCCGACGCCCATCAGGACGCCGCCGGTCAGCGAAGAGGCGAACCGTCCGCTCGGCGCCTTGGTCACCGCCAGCCGTCCGGCCAACCAGGCCGACAGCCCGGCGCCGACGATCAGCCCGCCGACCTCGACGAGCATCCACGATCCGCCATGGAGATAGCCTTCCACCCAGCTGTTCTTGCTGACCACTCCGGCCACATGGCTGGCGACGCTGGCGAAGGCGCCAGACGCGCCCAGGCCCTGCCCGCTCAGCGCGAAGCACGCGAGCAGCACGAGCCCCAGGCCCATGCCCGCCAGATACGGATCGGCGTAATGACGCGGGGTCATTTCTCGACCGGCAGGTCGCGCATCGACCAGTCCTCGAACGAGCCGTCATAGAGTACCGCCTCGACCCCGGCGGCGCGAGCCGCCAGCATCACCGCCGTGCCTTGCTGGCCGATGTGGCAGTAGACGATGGCCTTGTCGCCCGGCCTGACGCCAGCCTTCTGGAACAGGGCCAGCAAGTCGTCCGGACGCTTCACGGTCAGGTTGTCATTGGTGATGCTGGTGAACGGCAGGCTGCGCGCGCCGGGGATGTGACCACGCTTCATGTGGCCATGCGCGCCCGACGGCATCAGCCCGTCGTAGAACATCTGGGCGCGCGCATCGATCAGGGCGTAGCCCGGCTTGCCGGCATTGGCGCGGACATAGTCGGCGTCGACCACCGTTGGCCGCAGCTGGATCGTCGCCAGCGCGCCCGGCTTGGCCGCTGGGACCGCCTCGGTCGTCACCGCCCCGCCCTGGCGTCGCCATGCCGTCAGGCCGCCGTCCAGCAGATCGGCCCGCGCACCCAGGCCCGCGCTCTGCAAGGTGAACAGCACCCGCGTCGCCGGCGAGACCCAGTCGCTACCGAAATAGACCACAACCTTTGAGCGGTCGGTGACGCCCAACGCCTGGAGCTTGCCACGCAGCACCTCGGCCGACGGCATCTGCAGGCTGCGCCCACCGGCGTCCACGGCGAGGTCCGACTGGCGGACGAAGCGCGCGCCGGGGATGTGGCCAGCCTTGTACTCGTCGGCGTCGCCGACATGTAGCAGCACGAGGTCTGGGTCCTTCAGATGGCTCTTCAGCCAGTCGGCCGAGACCGTCACCACTTCACGCGGCGCGGCCTGAGCCCCGCCCGCCATCAGCACGGCCGCCACGGCCATCGCCAGAACCCGCTGTCGCATCGTCGTTCCCCTTCTCCGGTTAAGCCAGGCATAGGGGCGGCGCGGACAGCGTGACCGTCAGCGCGACGAAACCGTCCCTCGTCCGACGAAACGGCCCAGGACGGGATGGGCCGCCGTGCGCGGGCGCGCGAGCTTTGCTAGCTTGGCGGCATGGCCAGCCTCGACGACGATCTCCGCACCCGATTGCCGCGTGGCGTGCTGTCCGACCTGGGCGGCTGGACGCTGTACCAGAGCTTCCGGACCTTCACCTGGCCGTGGCTGCTGCGGCGGGGAATCCTGTTCTGGCCGCTGGCGCTGTTCGCCGGCTCGGCCTTCGCGGCCTATCACGCCTCCAGCATGGGCGTGTGGAGCGACTGGCCGCCGCTGGCCTGGCGCGCGTGTCTGGCGGGCCTGCTCACCGTCACCACCGGCCCAGCGCTGGCGACCCTGGTCCGCCACCTCCGTCCGCCGGTGATCTTGGAGCGCGTGCTGGTGATCGCCGCCATTGGCCTGGGCCTCTGGATCGGCCTCGTCGCCATGAGTTGGGCGTCGCACTATCACGACCATCTGATGGAGGCCTATGCCGACCGCTCGATGAAGGTCGGGGTCTTCGCCAAGGTCTTCTCGCAGGTCCTGCGCACCAGCATCGACACCTCGGTGTTCGTCTGGGTGTTCGCCGGCGGCGGGCTGGCGACGATCTACTATCTGGGTGAGCGCCGACGCCTGGCCCAGTACGCGACCCAGCGCCAGCTGGAGACCCTGCGCGCTGAACGCAGCGCCGCCGACACCCGCCTGGCCGTGCTCCAGGCCCAGGTCGAGCCGCACTTCCTGTTCAACACCCTGGCCTCGGTGCGTTCGCTGATCGCCAGCGAGCCCGCCCGCGCCGCCCAGACCATCGACGCCCTGGCCGACTACCTGCGCGCCGCCCTGCCTCGCCTGCGCGAGGATCGGGTCGAGGACGCCACCCTGGATCGCCAGATCGACCTGTGCCTGGGCTATCTCGACCTGATGCGCGTGCGCATGGCCGGACGCCTGTCGGTGCGGGTCGAAGCCGATCCTGCCGTCCGCGCCCTGCCGTTCCCGCCGCTGATCCTGCTGACCCTGGTCGAGAACGCCGTCACCCACGGCGTCGAGCCCAAGCCCGGCCCCGGCGAGATCGTCCTCCGCGCCCGGCTCGACGGCGACACCCTGACCGTGACGGTCGAGGACGACGGCGCGGGCCTGACGCCCGGCATGACCCCCGGCCTGGGCCTGGCCAATGTCCGCGCTCAGCTCCAGAGCCTGTTTGGCGACCGCGCCGGCCTGGACGTCACCTCGCGTCCCGAAGGCGGCGTCAGCGCCCGCATCCACGTACCGGTCGCGTCATGATCACCGCCCTGATCGCCGAGGACGAGGCCCCGCAGCGCCAGGAGCTGCGGGCCATGCTGGCCGAGCTCTGGCCCGAGCTGACGGTCATCGCCGAGTGCGAGGACGGCCTTGAGGCGCTGGAGGCCTGGACCGCCCGGACGCCGGACATCGCTTTCCTCGATATCCGCATGCCCGGCCTCACCGGCCTGGAGGTGGCGCGACAGGCGCCGGAGGCGGCCCAGGTCGTGTTCGTCACCGCCTATGACGAGTTCGCCGTGAAGGCCTTCGAGGCCGGGGCCGTGGACTATCTGCTCAAGCCCATCCGCGCCGACCGCCTGGCCGAGACCGTGGCGCGGCTGCGAGCCCGCCGGACCGCACCGAAGATCGACATGGCGGCCTTGGCGCAGGCCCTTTCCGGTCAACTGGCGCCGAAGCGGGCGATCAGCTGGATCACCGCCAGCCTCGGCGACGTCGTCAAGATGATCGCCATCGACGACGTCGTCTGCTTCCAGTCCGAGGACAAGTACACGCGCGTGGTCACGGCCTCGGAGGGCGCCCACATCCGCACGCCGCTGAAGGACCTGGCCGAGCAGCTGGATCCCGAGATCTTCTGGCGCGTCCACCGCAACGCCATCGTCCGCGTCGCGGCGATCCGCCAGGTGAAGCCCGACGAGGACGGCCGCCTCCAGGCCTGGCTGAAAGGCGTCGCCGAACCGGTGCGGATCAGCGACGCTTTCCGTCACAAATTCAAGGCGATGTAAGGCGATCCTCCAGGATCATCGCCGCGCCCTTCTCGGCGATCATCACCGTCGGGGCGTTGGTGTTGCCCGAGGTGATGGTCGGCATGACCGAGGCGTCGACCACACGTAGACCGTCGAGGCCGCGCACGCGCAGGCGCTCGTCCAGCACCGCCATCAGGTCGTCGGCCAGCCCCATGGCGGCCGTGCCGACCGGATGGAAGATCGTCGTAGCCAGGGCTTTGGCGGCAGTCAGCAAGTCCGCGTCGGTGTCGGCCTCCGGACCGGGTCGGAACTCCTGCGGCGCATAGGCGGCCAAGGCGGGCTGCCCCATGATCCGGCGGGCCCAGCGCAGGGAGGCGACGGCGACCTCGCGGTCGGCCTCCGTGGTCAGGTAGCGCGGATCGATCAGCGGGCGATCGGCAAGGTCGGGCCCGGACAGGCTGACGCTGCCCCGGCTGGTGGGACGCAGGTTGCAGACGCTGGCGGTGACCGCGCCGAACCGGTGCAGGCCGTCGCCCCACTTATCCAGGCTCAGCGGCTGGAAGTGGAACTCCAGGTCCGGCGTCGCCAGGCGCGGGTCGGAGCGACAGAACATGCCGAGCTGCGATGGAGCCATGGTCAGCGGCCCTGACCGGCGCAGCGCGTAGTCGACGCCCATGCCCAAGCGCCGAGCGAGATTGGCGTAGTCGGTGTTGAGGGTCCGCACGCCGCTGACCTTGTAGACCGGCCGGATTTGCAAGTGGTCCTGCAGGTTGGCCCCGACGCCGGGCAGGTGGTGGCACGGCTCCACGCCTACGCGCTTCAGAGCTTCCGCATCGCCGATACCCGAGCGTTGCAAGATCACCGGCGACCCCACCGCCCCGGCCGCCAGGATCACCTCGCCCCTAGCGCGGGCGCTCATGGCCTGGCCACCACGCCGGGCACGCAGGCCGGTCACCCGCTTGCCGTCGAACGCCAACCGCTCGACCTCGACGCCCTTCTCCAGGCGCAGGTTGGCGCGTTTCAGGACCGGCTTGAGGAAGGCCGTGGCGGTGCTCCAGCGGCGGCCGGCGCGCTGGTTGACCTGGAAGTAGGACGAGCCGGCGTTGTCGCCGCCGTTGAAGTCGTCGATGCGCGGGACGCCGGCTTCTTCGCCTGCATGGCGGATAGCGTCCAGCACGTCCCAGCGCACGCGCGGATGCTCGACGCGGTACTCGCCGCCGGATCGGTGGTGATCGCCCTGCGGCGCGATGTGGTCCTCGTGGCGCAGGAAATAGGGCAGCACGTCGGACCAGCCCCAACCGGTCAGGCCGCGCTGGCGCCAGCCGTCATAGTCCTGCGCCTGGCCGCGCATGTAGATCATGGCGTTGATCGCCGAGGAGCCGCCGATCACCTTGCCGCGCGGATAGGCCAACACGCGGCCGTCGAGACCCGGCTGGGCGGTCGTCTCGAACAGCCAGTCGGCGCGCGGATGGCCGATCGCATAGAGGTAGCCGACCGGGATGTGGAACCAGATCCAGTCGTCCTGACCGCCGGCCTCCAGCAGCAGGACCTTGATCGACGGATCGGCCGACAGCCTGTTGGCCAGCAGGCAGCCGGCGGAGCCCGCCCCGACGACGATGTAGTCGTACTCGCCCAGATCGATCACGTTCGACTCGTCCTCCCGCCTGCGAGACTGGGGTCAAAGCGCCGGCGAGAACAACTTCTGGATCATCGTCTTCAGCGCCAGCGCCTCGGTCCAGCGGTCGGTCAGCTCGCGGCCTTCCGGATCAGTGATCGCATAGGGCGGCGGGCCCAGTTCGCAGAGGATCGGCAGGACGTCGCCCTCGCCGGCCCGGGCGCGCCAGTGGTCGATCCCCTGCCCCCACCAACCCTCGAACACCGCACGCCAGCCGACGCTAGTCGCAGCTTCGACAGGCAGCTGGACCTGGTTTGGCCCCGCAATACGCAGGTGGAAGGCGCCGCAGCGCGCCAGGATGCACTCGATAAGCTCGGCCATATGCGGGGCCGGCGGCAGGTCCATCTCGTGGGCGGTGACGTAGTGCGAGAGGTCGCCGGTCAGGGTCAGGTCCGGCAGAGCCGCCAGGATGTCTAACGTCCAGAAGAGGTCGTTGAGCACCCGGCCGCGATGGGTCTCGTAGAAGACCGGGATGGGATAGCCCTTCGAGACCGCCAGCAAAGAGACCATCAGGTCGATGGCTTCACCAACGCTCGCGGCGACATTGGCAACCTGGATGTTGACGTGACTGGCGCCGCCCAGAGCGAGCGCCTGATCGAGGTAGTGGGCCAATTGGTCGGCGTCGCGGACCAGCGCCTGAGCCTCCCAGGACAGACCCGTCTCAGCCATTCGCCGCGCCGTCGCCTCGGCGCGGGCCGTGTGGAACAGGTTGACCCCGACGCCGTCGAAGCCCGCCGCGACGATGCGATCCAGCGCGTCCTCGACGTTGTGGTCGAGATCGACGCCTGGCAGCCCGTCCATGGCCCACAGCGACTGGTAGACTTTCAACTTCGGCATCGCGCCCTCCCGAAAGCTCAGGAGACGCCGGAGCCGACCATAGGTCCAATCGCAAAAGCGCGGCGGCCCATGCGTCAATGCTATGAGCGGTTAGCCAGCTCCAGAGCGGCCGCGACCCGAGCCTGCGCCGCCACCGCTACGGCAGCGCGGAACTCGGCGATCACCGGCGGCGACGGCCCGATCTCCGGTTCCAGCAAGGCGAAGGCCACCTTCAGGGTCGGGCGGAAGCGGCGGACCACGACACCAAGCCGGTGGAACAACGGAGCCGAGAACGGCTCGGCCACCGTGACCCCCAGGCCCGCCTCGACATAGGCATAGGCCGGGAACGAATGCTGGGTCTCCAGCCGCCGGTGCAGTTCGACCTTGCGCTCCTCCAAAGCGTGGTCGAGGCCGAACCACAGGGCCTCGGCCTCGTGCATCGGGCCGATGAAGGCCTCGCCATCCAGGTCGCCGACATCGATGTGCGCTCGGGTCGCCAGGCGGTGGCCGGCAGGCAGGATGCAGACATATTCGGCTTCGACCAGCGGCGTGCTGACCACGCCCGTGCGCGCCGGAGCCTCGACCGCCAGCCCGATATCGGCCTGACCGAGGAACACCCGGTCGACCACGCCGCGCTGGCCCAGGGACTCGACCGTGATCTTGATGTCCGGATAGCGGGCGTTGAAGTCGGCGATCACCGGCGGCAACACCCCAACGGCGATGGCCGACAGCGAGGCGACGCGGATCGTGCCAACCGGATGGGCGCGGATGCGGCGCGCGGCCTGGTCCAGCAGGTCGAGGCCCGTGAAGCTGCGCTGGACGGCGTCGTACAGCGCCTCGGCCTGGGCGGTCGGGATGACCCGCCCGCCGCGCCGCTCGAACAGCTGGAAGCCGACCGAAGCCTCCAGGTCGGCGATCAGCCGGCTGACCGAGGGCTGGCTGACGCTCATCATCGTCGCCGCGGCGGTCACCCCGCCACTGGCCATCACCGCCCGAAACGCTTCCACCTGGCGCATGCGCATCGGCTATCCATAGGATTTTCAAATGAGCCGGGCAATCAATTCGATTTGATCCTATGGCCTGGCGGGTCGACCCTCCCCCTCAAGAAGAGCCGGGAGGTCCACGGATGTACGAACAACAGCGCGAGCAGTTCGCCCGCGAAGGCTATGCGGTCTTCGAGAAGGCCCTGGTCGGTCCGATGCTGGATATGCTGCGCGAGCAGTGCGACAGCTTCGTCGCCCGCGAGGACGCCCGGATGGACGAACTGGGCGTCGACACCATCGGCATCACCCACCGCGGTAAGCGCTATTTCGCCAACGAGTGCCAGCGCGAGCAGCCCAAGCTGCGCGAGATACTGTTCGGCGAGACCATGGCGGAGATCTGCCGCGCCACCCTGGGCGACGACGTCTATTTCTTCTTCGACCAGTACGTCGTCAAAGGCCCCAGCGGCGGCATGCCGTTCGCCTGGCACCAGGACAGCGGCTACGTGAACCACTATGGCGGGCCGCCTGCCCACAAGCCCTACCTGACCTGCTGGTGCCCGCTGGACGACGCCACGATCGAGAACGGCACCGTCCGTCTGCTGCCTTTCTCGCAAATCCCGGAGAGCCGCGAGGGCGTCCTGCCCCACACCAAGCAGGACGGCAGCAACGACCTGGTCGGCTGGACCGGCCCAGAAGAGGGCGTCACCGTCGAGGTCCCAGCCGGCAGCGTCGTGGTGTTCTCCAGCCGTGTTCTGCATGCGACCGGCGCCAACAGCACGACCAAGATGCGCCGGGTCTATCTGGCCCAGTATTCACCGGAAGCGATCATCAATCCCGGCACCAACCACCTGCGCCGCAACGCCATCCCGCTGCTGCGGGACGGCCAGCACGTTACCCTCGCCTAGTGCGATCTCGACGTCGCTGCGCCTCGTGCGCGGCGACGTCGGTCTTTTCCTAGCCCGCCATCGACACCACGGCCTCGACTGCCTTCCGCCAGCGCGAAGCCGAGGCCAGGCGCGTGGCGGCGTCGCCGGTAGGTTCGAAGCTTCGGTCCAGGCGCCAGAAGGCGCCGTCGTCGGCCTCCGGCATCACCGCACGTCGAGCCAGCCAAGCCGCGCCTAGCGCCGTTGCCTCGCGGGTCTGCGGGCGATCGACGGGCGCATCCAGCAGGTCCGCAAGCGCCTGCAGCATCCAGTCCGAGGCGCTCATGCCACCGTCGACGCGCAGGCGGTCCAGCTCGTGGCCTTCGCCCAGGTCGGCCGCCATGGCGTCCAGCAGGTCGCGGGTCTGGTGGCAGACGCTCTCCAGCGCCGCGCGGACTAGGTCGTCGGGTCCGGTGGCGCGGGTCAGGCCGAAGATCGCGCCGCGCGCCTCCGGTCGCCAGTCGGGCGCGCCCAGGCCCACAAAGGCCGGCACCATCAACACGCCGTCGTTGGCGGCGCGGCCAGCCATCACGTCGGCCTGGGCCGCGTCGGGCAGCACCCGCAGGCCGTCGCGCAGCCATTGCAACGCCGCCCCGGCCACGAAGATCGAGCCCTCCAGCGCGTAGGTCCGCTGGCCGTCGAGCTGGTAGGCGACCGTGGTCAGCAGACGGCGCTTGGAGACCACGGGTGTGTCGCCGGTATTGAGCAACAGGAAGCAGCCGGTGCCGTAGGTGGCCTTGGCCATGCCGGGCGACAGGCACGCCTGGCCGATCAGGGCCGCCTGCTGGTCGCCGGCCAGGCCCCGGATCGGGATCGCGCCGTCGAACCATTCCAGCGAGGTCGCGCCGAAGTCGCCAGAGCTGTCGCGGATGTGGGGCAACATCCCGCGCGGCACGTCGAACAGCGCCAGCAGGGTCTGGTCCCAGTCGCCGTCGTGGATGTTGTAGAGCTGGGTGCGCGAGGCGTTGGTGGCGTCGGTGGCGTGGGTCGCGCCCAGGGTCAGCCGCCACAGCAGGAAGCTGTCGACCGTGCCGCAGGCCAGCTTTCCCGCCCGCGCTGCTTCGCGTGCGCCGGGGATGTTGTCCAGGATCCAGGCGATCTTGCTGCCTGAGAAATAGGGGTCGATCAGCAGGCCGGTGCGGGCGGCGATCTCGGGCTCGTGGCCGCCGGTGCGCAGGCGCTCGCAGAAGTCGGCCGTGCGGCGGTCCTGCCAGACGATGGCGTTATGGATCGGCTTGCCGGTGGCGCGGTCCCAGACCACCACCGTCTCGCGCTGGTTGGTCAGGCCCATGGCGGCGATGTCGGCGGTGGCAAGGCCGGCCTGGGCGATGGCCTCCTGGCAGACGGTCAGGCTGCTGGTCCAGAGGTCCTCTGGATCATGCTCGACCCAGCCGGGTGCGGGAAAGTGCTGCGGGAACTCGCGCTGGGCGACGGCGACGATCCGCAGGTCGGCGTCAAAGACGATCGCCCGCGACGAGGTCGTGCCCTGGTCCAGGACGAGGAAGTGCTTGTCCATCTCAGCGTCCGGCCATGAAGGCGTCCAGCGCCGTGAATTGGGCCGCGTCGAGATGCAGGCCCAGCTTGCTGCGCCGCCAGACGACGTCGTCGGCGGTGCGCGCCCATTCGACGTCCATCAGGTAGCGGACTTCGCGCTCGTAGAGCCCCGCGCCGAAGTCTTGGCCGAGGCCTTCAAGGCTCTTGGCGTCGCCCAGCACGACCTTCGCCCGCGAGCCATAGGCTCGGGCCAGCCGGCGTGCGGTTTCCGGCATCAGGAAGGGATAAGCCGCAGCGACGTCGGCGATGCAGGCCTCCAGACCGCCCTTGCCCAGGTCGCCGCCCGGCAGCGGCTTGGTCGCCGTCCAGCGCGGCTGCCGCGCCCAGTCGATGTGATGGGAGAGCTTCTCGATCGCCGCTTCGGACAGGTGGCGGTAGGTGGTGATCTTGCCGCCGAACACGTGAATGACCGGCGCGGCGCCATGCTCGGCGTCCAGCGACAGCACGTAGTCGCGCGTGGCCTCCTGGGCGCTGTCGGCGCCGTCGTCCAGCAGGGCCCGCACGCCGGCATAGCGCCAGACAATCTCGTCGCGGGTGATCGGCTGGGCCAGGTACTCGCCGATGGCTTCGAGCAGGTACTCGACCTCGCCGTCGGTGGCCTTGACCTCGGCCGGGCCGGCGGTGTGGTCCATGTCGGTGGTGCCGATCAGGGTGAAGTCGTCCTGATACGGGATGGCGAAGACGATCCGTCCGTCGCCGTTCTGGAAGATGAAGGCGCGCGGGTCGAGCTTGCGGTTGACGACGATATGGGTGCCGCGCACCAGGCGCAGTCGGACATGGGCGTGGGTGGCAGTCAGGCCGGCCACGCCATCCGCCCAAGGACCGGCGGCGTTGACCAGCGAGCGGGCCGTGAAGTCCAGCACCTGCCCTGCTCCATCGACCGTCTGCACATGCCACAGGTCCCCATCGCGGCGGGCCGAGATCACGCGGGTGCGGGTCAGGATCGTCGCGCCGCGCTCGGCGGCGTCCAGGGCGTTCAGCGCCACCAGGCGGGCGTCATCGACCTGGCAGTCGGAATATTCGAAGCCGCGCTTGAACTGCGGGTCCAAGGCCTTGCCGGCCGGGTCGGTGGCGAAGTCCAGGCTCTTGGTCGCCGGCAGGCGCTTGCGGCCGCCGATGTAGTCATAGAGGAACAGGCCGATCCGCAGCATCCAACGCGGCCGCAGCGAACGGTGATGCGGCAGGATGAACCGCAGCGGCTGGATCAGGTGGGGCGCGATCGCCCATAGCCGTTCGCGCTCCTCCAGCGCCTCGCGCACCAGCTTGAACTCGTAGTGCTCCAGATAGCGCAGGCCGCCGTGGATCAGCTTGGTCGAGGCCGAGGACGTGGCCCCGGCCAGGTCCCCCTGCTCGATCAGCGCCACCCGCGCGCCACGCCCGGCGGCGTCGCGGGCGATGCCGCAGCCATTGACGCCGCCTCCAATGATCAGGAGGTCGAAGGGGGCGTCGGGACTGATGGCGGACACGTCTTCGGTACTCTCAGCTTAGAGGTTGGCCAGCCGCAACGTCGGCAGCCACAGGTGGATCCAGGCCAGGGCCAGCAGATAGGCGCAAGAGGCCATCAGGAACAGCGGCAGGTAGCCGACGCCGTTGGTCAAAAGCACGCCAGCCAATTGCAGCACCGCCATGCCCGACAGGTTGCCGGCCAGGGCGCCCAGGCTGGTGACCGTGCCCACGCGCTGGGTCGGGACGACGTCGGTGATGATGCCGAAGACATTGACCGAGAAGCCTTGGTGCGCAGCCAGGGTCAGGCCCAGCAGCAGGGTGGCGACCCACGGGTTGGGCGCGTGCAGCACCAGCGGCACCGGCACGACCAGCAGCGCGCAGACCAGCATCACCGTCTTGCGGGCCCGGTTGACGCTCCAGCCCCGCGCCAGCAGGCGGTTGACCACCGCGCCGGTGATCAGCGAGCCGCTGGCGGCGATCAGGTAGATGCAGGCCAGCGGAACGGCGAATTCCTTCATGCTGAGGCCAAAGATCCGGTGGAACAGGTCCGGCGTCCAGAACAGCAAGAACCACCAGACCTGGTCGAACAGAGCCTTGGCGCCCATCACCGCCCAGGTGGCGCGGTCGCGGAAAACATCGATCCAGCGGACCTTCTCGACGGGCGGTGCGACCGCGGTTTCGGAGGTTTCGGCTGGACGCGGCTTGAAGGCGTCGGAGTTGCCGGCGCCGCTCAGGAACCAGACGGCGACCCAGACAAGGCCCGCGCCGCCGACGATGGCGAAGGTGTTGCGCCAGCCGACCGCTCCAGCCAGGAACGGCACGAACAGCGGCGTGACTACCGCCCCCAGATTGCCGGCGGCGTTCAGCAGACCTAGCGCAAAAGACCGCGACTTGGCGTCGAAGACCGTGGCGATGGTCTTGATTCCCGTCGGCGTACCCAACGCCTCGGTCGCGCCCAGCGCCGCCCGGGCGAAGGTGAACTGCGCCACCGTGTGGGCCAGGCCGTGGGCCATGGCGGCCAGGCTCCAGGAGCCGACAGCCAGGGGGTTGGCGACCTTCAGCCCCACCCGGTCGGTGAACCAGCCGGTGAACAGGAAGGCGATGGCCGCCGACAGCTGGAACGTCGCGGCCAGATGGCCGTAGTCGGCGTCGGTCCAGTGCAGGTCCTCCTGCAACATCGGCTTGAGGATCGCGATGATCTGCCGGTCGGCATAGTTGAGGATGCTGGCGACGATCAGCAGGCCCAGCAGGAAGCGGCGATCGAGCTTGAAGGTCATCAGAGCGTCCTGAGATCGCGGAACAGCGCCGCGTCCGCCGCGTCGCCTCGGTAGTAGACGGGCGGCTTGCCCAGCGGCGCGGGGGTGTCGATGGTCTGGCCGCCGGCGAAGATCTGGCCCGACCAGGCGTGGACCCAGTCGGCGCCCGTCGGCAGGTAGACCGCGCGCGCCTTCTTGCCCTCCTCGATCACCGGCGCGATCAGCAGGTCTCGGCCGAACAGGTACTGGGTCTGCTCGGCATAGGTCGCCGGATCGTCCTCGTGGTGCAGGAACAGCGGACGCTGCAACGGCAGGCCAAGACCGCCGGCCTCGTCACGCAGGCTGCGGATATAGGGCGCCAGGTGGCGATAGATCCGGGTCATCCGGGCGAAGTGGGCCAGCACCTCGGGGTCCTGGTCCAGCTGCAGGTTCTGGTCGGGGCGGTTGCCCTCGTGCGAGCGCATGACGGCGGTGAAGGCGGCCATCTCGCTCCAGCGCATCAAGAGCTCGGCGGTGCGGACATTGCCGAAAAGGCTGGTGTAACCGCCGATGTCGCTGTGGTGATAGGCGTTGCCCAAGAGCCCTGAGGATAGGGCCGCGACGATCACCGTGCCGATGCCGTCATGGCGCGAGAAGTCCACCGACTGGTCGCCGGCCCACAGCAGCGGGCAATAGCGCTGCACGCCCGTATAGCCGGCGCGCATGAAGAACACGGTGTCGTCGGTCTTGCCCCGGCTGGCGACGGCGTCGGCATTGACCTTGGCCCAGAGGGTCGGCCAGGCGTTGTGCATCAGCATGCCGTCCACGCCATTGGCCAGGCGCACGTCGGTGGGCAGGTACTCGCCGAAATCCGCCATCCAGCCCGACAGGCCGAAGTCGAGCATCTGCTGGCCGATCACGGCCTCGGAGAACCACGCGGCCGCTGCCGGATTGGTGAAATCGACCACGCCGCAGTCGAACTCGCCGAAGTCGACGATGTAGGGCTCGTCTGCGTCTAGGCGCAGAGCCAGATAGCCGGCGTCCTTGGCCACCGGATAGAGGTCGCCGTCGACGCAGAGGTAAGGGTTCACATAGCCCAGGAAGCGGATGTCGCGCTGGGCCAGCTCGCCGATCTTGTGGTCCAGGCCCGGATAGCGCGTCTCGTTCCACTTCCAGTTCCAGAAGAGGCGCTTGCCGAACGAGGTGATGCGCAGGCCCACCCAGTCCTCGCACCACAGGCCCGAGATCGCCACGTCGGCCTTCTCGTAGGCCTCCAGGCGTTGGAAGCTCTCGTCGCCCTGCTTGAGGCCGATGATCGCGCCGTTCAGCACCCAGTCGGGCAGCGGCGGCTGGCGGCCAAAGCGCGTGGACAGCGCGCCGACCAGGTCGACAAAGCTGTCGGCGGTGGAGATCTCGATCCGCTCGGGGACCTCCCAGACCTCAATCTCGTGGAAGGCCTCATGGCGGAAGTCGAACACCGCATAGGCCGTGGTCTCGACGTGCACGGCATAACGGCGCGAGGAGATGAAGGTCGGCTGCGGATAGTTGGTGTGGAAATAGTCGCCGCCGGCCCCGACCTGATCGGCCATCCAGGTGATCTGGCTGGACTTGTCGCGGCCAACACCGGGCTCGGAGGTCCATAGCGGGAAGCGGCGGCCGCGCAGGTCGAAATAGGATAGCTGCTCGCCCGCGCCCCAGACGTTCTCACCGGCCTCGCCCACCAGGCGCAGCCACAGGCGGTTGATCGGGGTCGCGCCGGCGACCAGGGTCACGTGCCCGTTCGGGAAAACTTCCAGGACCAGGCGCTCGGCAGAGCCGGCCTCGATCGCGAAACCGATGCGGACACGGTCGGCCAACACCTCGGCCTTGGCGGCCCGCAGGCCCACCCGCTCGCTGACATAGTCGGAGATGGCGAAGTTGCCGCGGGCCATCTTCACGTCGGCCTCGCCGAGGCCGACGAACAGGCACGGCTCGGCTTGCGTGTGGCGCAGGATCTCGCGGCCCGCCGCGCGCAGGGCGAAGCCGTCGGTCAGGGAAATGTACTCGAGCACCTTGGCCTCCGCCCCGAGCGCGCGTCGCGGCTCGTCCGTCGAAAAAGAAAGAGCGGACCCGGCCGGAGTGAGGAAGCCGGGCCCGCAGGAGGGAACATCAGTTGAAGTTGTACCGGAGGCTGGCGCCGAAATAGCGCTCGGCGTCACGCGGCGTGATCTGGCGCATGAACGAGGTGCCGTTCGGGATGCGGTTGATCACGAAGTGCTGGTCGGTGAGGTTCTTGGCGATCAGGGCCAGACGAACCTTCTCGTCCTTGCTGACGAACGCGACGCTGGCATCGACCGTGCCGTAGCCCTTCTGGATGGCGTACGGGTTCTGGTTGATGTCGAAGCCCATCTTGCTCTGGTATTGCGCGCCGACATTGAAATCCAAGTCGAACTTCTGGCCTTCCAGCGGCACCAGCCAGCTCGTGTTGACCGACAGCTTGTGCTTCGACGACAGCGGCAGCGGCTTGCCGTTGATCGCCAGGGCCGGACAGGCCCCCGTCGCCGGGCATTTGAACTGGTCGATCTTGGCGTCGATATAGGCGTAACCGCCGGTGAACCGCAGGTTCTTGATCGGCTCGAACACGAAGTCGGCTTCGACGCCCTGGGTCTTGATCGTGCCGGCGTTGGTCAGGCGCGAGACCACCGTGGTGCCGATCAAGTCCAGGTTGGTGGCCTGGAAGTTGTTGTATTTCGTGTTGAAGGCCGAAAGGTTCAGCACCAGACGGCCGTCCAGCAGACGCGACTTCAGGCCGACCTCGTACGCATTCGAGGTTTCGGGCGCGATGCCGAAGTTGTCCGTGGCCTGCATGTTGAAGAACACGTTCATCGCCGGGCCCTTGTAGCCCCGGGTGTAGCTGCCATAGGCCATGATCACCGGCGTGAAGTCGTACTGCGCGCCGACCTTGCCCGACCAGCCGCTGGCGTCGGTGCCGCCCGTGCCCGAGAAGGTCGGGTTCACGCCGCTCAGCGCGGCCGCGCCCGAGGTGCGCAGACGGCGGTGCACGAAGTCGATGCTGTCATGCGTCCAGCGCGCGCCGAAGATGCCGCGGAAGCGATCGCTGAAGTTTAGCGTGCCCTGGCCGAAGGCGGCGTAGTTCTCGAGCGTGGTCTGGAATTCGCCGATGCCGGAATTGGCGGTGTAGGTCGAGGCGCTCGGCGAACAGGGCGTCGCCGTCCCCAGGCTGCCCAGGGTCACCGGGGCTAGGGTCGAGGCGGTGCACGAGGTGACCGTGCGGATGAAGTAGTTGCTCTCCCAGGTGTGGTAGTAATAGAGGCCCGCCACATATTCGAAGAAGTGGCCCAGCGGCGACGCGATGCGCAGTTCCTGGGTGAATTCGTCGAAGTTCAGGCGGCCATAGTCCTGGGTGCGGATGTCGGCCGCGAGCGCCCCGGTCGCCACATAGCTGGGCGCGTCGGAGCGGAAGTCGCCATCGCGGCCCTGGGCGTTCTTCCAGTTCCGATAGGCGGTGATCGAGGTCAGGGTGTACTCGCCGACCGACCAGTTCACCTGGGCCGAGAAGCCGCTGTTGATGTCCTTGGTGAACGGTGACTGGTCGTTGTCGATGTCCTTGTTGCGGTCGTTCGGCGTCAGCGGCTTCAGCGACGGCAGGAAGACGTTGTCGTTGAACGGGCTGGAGAACACCGTGCCGATGCTGTCGGCATAGCCGCTGTCGACATTGTGCGAATAGTCGGCGATCAGGTCGACGGTCAGGTCGTCGGTGGGCTTCCAGCGCAGGCGGCCACGCAGGCCGTTGTGCTCGTAGCCGTTGACGTCCTCGCCGTTGAAGACGTTCTTGCCGTTGCCGTCATAGTGGCTGAAGAACCCGGCCAGCGAGCCGGCCAGAGTGTCCGACAGCGGCCCCGAAACGGCGCCGCGCAGGCGATATTCGTTGCCCTGATAGTATGCCGCGTCGATGTAGCCGGACTTCTCCTGGCCGGGCGCGCGGGTGATCAGGCTGATGACGCCGGCCGAGGCGTTCTTGCCGAACAGCGTGCCTTGCGGACCGCGCAGGATCTCGACCCGCTCCAGGTCCAGGAAGTCGGCTGTGGCCTGGCCGCTGCGGGCGTAGACGACGCCGTCCACCACCATCGACACCGACGGCTCGACGCCCGAGGCGAACGAGACGGTGCCGACGCCGCGGACGGTCAGGGCGGAGTCCTTGTTGGTGTTGCCCTTCCGGAAGGTCAGGGCCGGCGCCATCTGGATCAGCTGCTCGGGCGAATTGACGTTGGCCCGCTCCATGGCCTGGCCGCTGACGACGCTGATGGCGATCGGAACCTTCTGGACGTTCTCGGACCGCTTCTGGGCGGTGACGATCACCTCCTCGATCACCGGCGCATCGGACGTGGATTGCGCCCAGGCCGAAGTCGCCGGCAGCAGGCCGAGCGTCAGCGCCATGGCGGCGCCGCTCATCATCGCGGCGCGATGGTTACGCGTGTTCATTGGATACCCTCCCTCTTTAATTCCCACCTTTTTGGTGGGTGTTGTGTGCCTCTCGAAGAGGCGTTGGTCTTCCTAGAAAAACTGGTCCCTCATGCAGACAGCTTCAGGCGCAGGAAGTCGGCCACCTGGTCGCCGACCATGGTCAGTTGGGTGACCGCCGAAGCGTCGTCGCACGCGCCGTCCTCGCCGAAGCGCGAGACCTGGCTGTTGATCGCCGCCGCCATCGGCGTGGGCCAACCGCGCAGGGCGTGGACGATGGAGCGCAGGGTGGCGATGGTGCTGCCCGTCGCCTGCCAGCCATAGGCCGTGACAATCAGGCCGACCGGTATGCCGCTGAGATAGACACGCCCGTCGCGGGCGGTCTCCTCCAGCAGATCGAGGGCGTTCTTGATCGCACCGGAGATGCTGCCGTGATAGCCCGGCGAGGCGATGACCAGACCGTCGGCCCGGCGCACGGCCTCGACGAAGTCCAGCTCCTGCGGCGTGCGCGAGGCGGCCTTGGGCAGGTACATCGGCAGGTCGCCCAGGAAGTCGCCGCCGAACATGCGGGTCTCGACGCCGCGTGCCTCGACCGCCTTCAGCGCGATGGCCAGGGCCCGCTCGGTGGACGAGCTGGTTCCGGCCACGCCGCCCAGACCGACGACGAACGGCCGACCGCTAGCTTGAGACGAGGACGGCATGCTCTCCCCTCGCCCTAGACCAGAGGCCCGTGGTCGATGTGCGGCAGCACGTGGCGGGCGAACAGGTCCGCCTCGGCCGCGTGCGGATAGCCCGACAGGATGAAGGCCTCGATGCCCATGTCGCGGTAGTCGTTCAGCTTGGCCAGCACCTGGTCCGGGTCGCCGACGATCGCCGCGCCGCAGCCCGAGCGGGCCCGGCCGACGCCGGTCCACAGGTTGGCCTCGGCATAGCCGTCGTCCTTGGCGCTCTCGCGCAGGGCCGCCTGGGCCGCCACGCCGGCCGAAGCCGAGTCCAGCGACTTGGCGCGGATGGCCGCGCCTTGCTCGGCGTCCAGCTTGCTCAGCAGGCGGTCGGCGGCGGTGCGGGCCTCGGCCTCGCTGTCGCGGACCACGACGTGGGCGCGGTAACCGTAGCGCAGCGTGCGGCCGTACTTGGCGGCGCGGGCGGTCATGTCGGCCATGATCTCGGCGATCACTTCCTTGCGGTCCGGCCACATCAGGAAGACGTCGCAGCCCTTGGCGGCGGCCTCGCGGGCGTCTTCCGACAGGCCGCCGAAATAGAGCAGCGGCGCCTTGCCCGAGACCGTGGTGATGCGCGGCGGGTCCAGCTTCAGGTTCCAGAACTCGCCCTGGTGGTCCAGGCTCTCGCCGTTCAGCATGGTCTTGAGGATGCTCATCGCCTCGACGGTGCGGGCGTAGCGCGGGGCCGAGGCCAGCTTCTCGCCCGGCATGTCCGAGGAGATGATGTTGACGGTCAGGCGGCCGCCCAGCATCCGGTCGATGGTGGCGATCTGGCGGGCCAGCTGCGGCGGCCACATCTCGCCGATCCGCACGGCCATCAGCAGACGCATGCGCTTCAGCAGCGGCGCCATGCCGGCGGCGAAGGCGGTGGTGTCGACGCCCAGCTCGTAACCCGACGGCAGCAGGATGTTGTCGAAGCCACCGCTCTCGGCCTGCAGGACGATGTCACGGCAGTGCTCCCAGCTGGACTTCAGCTTGGGATCGGGAACACCGAGGAACTCGTAATCGTCATCGCAGAGCGCGGAGAACCAGCTGATCTCGCAAGGCGGACGTTGGGTCATGGCAAGTTAGCTCCCATGGAGGCGACGAGGACACGGTACCAATCCGCGCGGGTCCAGCGCGGCTTGTAGGCGTCCGGTATTTCAGCGATGCGGGCCACGGTTTGCGAGCCCACGATGGGGAGCGGCCGCGCCGGATGCGCCATGATCCAGCTGTAGGCCGCCGCGGTGCGCGAGACACCCGCCGTCTGCGCGACCTCGTCGAGGATGGCGGCCACCGCCCTGCCCCGCTCGTCCCGCGGGTCGGCGATCCGACCGCCGCCCAGCGGCGACCAGGCCAGCACGGCCATGTCGCGACCCATGGCCTGATCCAGAACGCCGTCGAACAGCGGACCATAGGCCAGGGGCGAGAACTCCGGCTGGCAGGAGACGATCGGCAGCGACAGGTGCGCGGCCAGGGCCTCGACCTGCGCCGGCGTGTAGTTGGAGACGCCGACCGCGCCGATCTTGCCGGCCTTGTGAGCGACTTCCAGCGCCCGAGCCACGACGGCCGGATGGGTCAGCATGTCGGGACGGTGGACCTGCCACAGCGCCACGTGATCCACGCCCAGGCGCTTCAGCGAGGCGTCGATGGCGCTTTCCAGATAGGCCGGGTTGGAGTCGTAGGGCACGCCCGGGATGATCCCGCCCTTGGTGGCGATCACCATGCGTTGGGCCAGGCCCGGCGCGGCGGCCAGCACCTTGCCCAGCAGAGCCTCGGACGCGCCGAACGCCTCGCCGTTGTCGGGGCCGTAGATGTCGGCCGTGTCGAACAGGGTGACGCCGGCGTCCAGCGCGGCCTCGACCAGGGCCTGGGCCGCGCCGATGTCGGTTCCCCTGAAACGCCACATGCCCCAGGCGACCGAGGAAATCTCGGGACCATCGGCGTGGAGACGGCGCGTCGGCGGGGGCGTGTCGAGGTATGTCATCGTTGTCATATTACGCACGTTTGAACGGGTGACAACGGTGATTTTTCAGTGACCTCCGCGCGTAAGACGACGAGTGTTCGACGTTGAACTTCAATCAACACGCTGAAATAAAAGCAATTATCTTCATATATCGGTGCATTTTCGAAATCACGACCAACTTGCCCACGTCCACGAATATGATAACGGTGTCAGAGCAAGACCGCAGGCGCTAAAGCGGCTAATCAGCTAGGTTTCGGGGAGAATGATGGTTCGGATCACGTCTTACGCGCCGGGATTGGCGGTCGCTGGCCTGGCGACCCTGGCCGCGGCCTATGTGTCGGACCACTACGGCGCGCCGCTGACCCTGATGTGCCTGCTGTTCGGCCTGTCGATGAACTTCCTCAGCGTCGATTCGCGGCTGGAGCCCGGGCTGACCATCGCCTCGCGCACCCTGCTGCGCTGGGGCATCGTGCTGGTCGCCGCCCGCGTCACCTTCGGACAGATCGCTCAGCTCGGCCCACAGGCCCTGGTCTCGATCGTCGTCATCGTCGCCCTGACCCTGGGCTGCGGCGTGCTCGCCGCGCGACGCATGGGCTTCTCGCCGGCCTTCGGGGCCCTGTGCGGCGGAGCGGTGGCCATCTGCGGCGCCTCGGCGGCCATGGCCTTCGCCAGCCTGCTGGGCGACAAGCGGATCCAGCAGGCTCAGCTGACCCTGGTGCTGGTCGGCATCTCGGCCTGCAGCGCGGTGGCCATGGCCCTCTACCCGGCCATCGCCCACCATCTGCATTTCAATGACCTGCAGGCCGGCTTCATGCTGGGCGCCTCGATCCACGACGTCGCCCAGGCCCTGGGGGCCGGCTACAGCTTCTCGCAACCCGCCGGCGAGACCGCCGCCATCGTCAAACTGACCCGCGTGGCCCTGCTGGCCCCGGCCCTGGCGGTCGTCGCCCTGTTCCTTCCCAAGGATCCGGACGCCAAAATCTCCACGCCCGTCCTGCCCTGGTTCGTGATCGGCTTCTTTGGCGTGGCGGCGATCAACTCGTTCGGCCTGATCCCCCACGTCGCCGCCGATGCCGCCGGCAAGGGGGCCACCGCCCTGCTCGCTTGTGCTGTCACGGCCACCGGTGTGCGCTCGAACATGCAGTCGCTCACACAGACTGGCTGGCGGCCGCTGCTGGCGATCCTGGCGGCGACGGCGCTAGCCCTGGGCCTCAGCGTCGCTGCGGCGGCCTTCGTGATCCACGGCTAAGGCTTGCTCGGCGGGGCCGTGGAGCCTCGCAGCACCAGCTCGTGGGCCAGGCGGCGGTTGACCGGACCTTCGACGCCTTCGAACAGCAGGCTGGCGGCGGCGTGGGCTAACTGGCGGGTCGGTTGACGGACGGTGGTCAGCGGCGGCCATAGCTGGCTGGCCAGGGCGGTGTCGTCGAAACCGGCCACCGACAGCTCGCCCGGCAGAGCGATGCCGCGCCGGTGGGCCACGGTCAGCACGCCGGCGGCCATGTCGTCATTGCTGGCGAAGATCGCGGTCGGCGGGATCGGCAGGTCCAGCATGGCGTCGGCCGCCGCCTCGCCCGAGGCGAAGTCGAAGAAGCCCTGGCGCACATAGCGCGGCTCATACGGCAAGCCCGCGCGGTCCAGCGCCCGGCGATAGCCGTAGAGGCGCAGGTCGCTGGCCGTGTGGTTGACGTGGCCGATGATGAAGCCGATCCGCTTGTGGCCCAGCGAGATCAGGTGGCTGGTCATGTCGTCGGCGGCCTGGACGTCGTCCATCGACACCGACGGGCTGCGGCCGTGGTCAGTGCCGGGCGAAATCCGCACATAGGGCACGCCCCGGCGGTCCAGCTCTTCCAGCGCCGCCACGTTGTCGGTGACCGGCGAGGACAGGATCACCCCGTCGACCTGGGTCTGGTCGATCAGCCCGCCGATCTCCGCCGCCAGGGTGGACGATGCCGCGTCGCTGGGCTGGGCCAGCAGACGCACGCCCTCCTCGATACAGCGTTCCCAGATGCCGGTCTGGATCTGGTGGATGTAGTGGGGACTGTGGTTGTCGTAGATCAGCGCGATCTGGTGGCTGCGCTTGCCCGCCAGCATCCGCGCCGCGGCGCTGGGCTGGAAGCTGAGCGCCTCGATCGCCTCCTCGACGCGCACGCGCACCTCGTCGGAGACGTACTTCTCGCGATTGAGGACGCGCGAAACGGTCTTGGTCGAAACGCCGGCGCGAGCCGAAACGTCCTTGATCGTCGCGCGCACCGCGATTCGCCTCCCATCGACGTATGAGCTTCATTGCTACCCATTGCGGTCGCCGCCTTCAATGGGACGGGAGCGTTACCGGGTCTTGAGGGCCTTGGCGACGACCGGGGCTAGAGCCTCACCGATCTTCTTGGCGCCGACCGCGTTGGGATGGATGCCGTCCCGCTGCAGCAGGGCCGAGTTGCCGCCCACGCCCGCCAGGATGTTCGCGTACAGCGGCACGCCGAACTCCTTCGCCAGGCTGGGATAGACCGCGTTGAATTCGCGAGCGTAGGACGCCCCGATGCTCGCCGGCGCGCCGACGCCGACCAGCACCACGCGGATGCCGCGCGTCTTCAGCTTCTGGAGGATGCCGCGCAGATTGGCCTTCGTCTGGGCGGGCTCGATGCCTTGCAGCAGGTCGTTGCCGCCCAGCGCCACCACGCAGACCTTGGTGTCCGCCGCGACGCTGAACCCGACCCGCGCCAGGCCGCCGCCGGTGGTGTCACCCGACACGCCGGCTGCCCGGACGACAGCCGAGGCGCCCAGCTTGCCCAACGCCGCCTGCAGCTGCGCCGGCATTGCGTCGCGCGCCGGAAGGCCCAGGCCCGCCGTGATCGAGTCGCCCAGAACCGTGACGATCTGCGGCTTCGGCGCGGCCGCCGCGAGGGGCAAAAGCCCAAGGCCGAGTAAAATTCGGCGACGGTCGGGAAAACGCTGTGCGGTCAGGCTCATGCCTTCCTATGTAGTCAGGCTGCCGGCCGAACAAGGACCGGCCTCGCAGGAAACACCATGACCGACGACGCCTCGCCTCTCGTTCTAGACGCCGTCGCCCTGACCCTGCCCTCCTCCGCCGGCCCCGTGAACATCCTGCGCGGCGTCGACCTGACGGTGAGCGCCGGCGAGCGCGTGGCCGTGGTCGGGCCGTCGGGTTCGGGCAAGTCATCGCTGATCGCGGTCGGGGCCGGGCTGGAGGAACCCACCGCCGGCACGGTGCGCCTGTTCGGCCAGGACCTGTCCAAGCTGAACGAAGACGGCCGCGCCCGCCTGCGCCGTGGTCGGGCGGCGCTGGTGTTCCAGTCCTTCCACCTGCTGCCCAACATGACCGCCGAGGAGAACGTCGCCACTCCGCTGGAGATCGCCGGGACGCGCGACGCCCTGCCCACCGCGCGCGACTGGCTGGGCCGGGTGGGCCTGTCCGGCCGCCTGACCCACTATCCGCATCAGCTGTCGGGCGGCGAGCAGCAGCGCGTGGCCCTGGCCCGCGCCCTGGCCGCGCGCCCCGCCCTGCTGTTCGCCGACGAGCCGACCGGCAACCTCGATGGCGCGACCGCGACCTCGGTCGCCGACCTGATGTTCAACCTCGTCGCCGAGGTCGGGGCCGCCCTGGTCATGGTCACCCACGATCCGAGTCTGGCCACCCGCGCCGACCGCATCGTCCGGATGGCCGACGGGCGCATCGCCTCGTGAGCCTGCCTCTTGCTTTCCGTCTCGCCGGTCACGAGCTGCGCTCCGGCGTGCGCGGCTTCCGTATCTTCCTGGCGTGCCTGGCGCTGGGCGTGGCGGCCATCGCCGCCGCCGGCTCGACCGCCGAGGCCTTCCGCCACGGCCTGGCCAGCCAGGCGCGCGAGATCCTGGGCGGCGACCTGTCGTTCTCGGTCGAGAACCGCGACTTCACCGACAACGAGCGCGCGGCCTTCGACAAGCTGGGCGTCACCACATACGCCGCCGTGGCGCGGGCGATGGCCCAGGCACCCAGCGGCGAGCGCCGCCTGGTCAGCCTGCGCGGTGTCGACGGACGCTTCCCGCTGGCGGGCGCAGTGACCCTGGAGGGCGCGCCGAATCTTGGTGCCGCCCTCGCCGACCGCGCCGGCTTGCCTGGCGCAGCGGTCGAGCCGGCGCTGCTGGACCGCCTGCACCTGAAGATCGGCGACAAGTTCGAGGCCGGACCCATGACCCTGGTCGTGCGCGCCCGCCTGGTCAGCGAGCCTGACGGCCTGTCGCGCGGCTTCTCGATGGCCCCGCGCGTGCTGGTCCGTCGCGAGGTGCTGGAGAAGTCCGGCCTGCTCGCGCCCAGTGGCCTGACCAGCCGCACCGTCCGCGTGGCGCTGAAGCCCAGCGAGGACCCGCGCGCCATCGGCAAGGCCGTGCAGGCGGCGCTGCCGGACGCCCACCTGCGGGTCCGCGACCGCCTGGACGCCGCCCCCGGCGCGCGGCGGCTGATCGACCAGCTGGAATACTTTCTCGGCTTCATCGGCCTGGCCTCGCTGGTGGCCGGCGGCCTCGGCGTCGCCGGCGCGGTCTCGGCCTATCTGTCGACCCGGGAGCCAGCCATCGCCGTGCTAAAGGCCCTGGGCGCCGAGAGCGGCCTAATTCGAGACCTGCACCTGATCCAGATCGGCGTGCTGGCCTTGCTAGGCATCGCCATCGGCCTTGCGATCGGGGCCGTCGCGCCCTTGATCCTCGGCCAGATGGCCGGCTCCAGCCTGCCGATCCCGGCGCTGTTCAAGGTCTATCCCCTGCCGCTGGCCAAGGCCGGGCTGTTCGGGGTGCTGGCGGCCGCGGCGTTCTCGCTGGTCCCGCTGGCGAGGGCTCGGGTTACCCCGCCCTCGGCCCTGTTCCGCCGCGCGCCCAAGGCCCGCCTGCCGCTGGGCCTGGAAACGATCGGCGCGGTCGTCGCCGGTCTTGGCCTGGCCGCCCTGGCCGTCGCCACCGCCCCGACCCCGCTGGCCGCCGCGATCATGATCGCCGGCGTCGCGGTCGCCTTCGGCCTGCTCACCGCGTTGGGCCGCTCAGCTGCGTGGCTGGCCGGACGCCTGCGCGGCCTGACACGGGGTCCCGCCAAGCTGGGTCTCGCCAACCTGGCCGGTCCGGGCTCGGCGGCCCGGACCGCCAGCCCGGCCATCGGCCTCGGCGTCGCGCTGCTGGCCTGCGTGGTGCTGATCCAGTCGGCGCTGCTGGCCCAGGTCAGCGACGTCGCTCCGCGCACCGCCCCGGCCATGGTCTTCACTGAAATCTCCGGCGACCGCGCCGCCGCCTTCGACGAGACCGTGGCCGGCGTCATCGGCCCGTTGCGTGAGGACGCCTATCTGCGCATGCCATTCGCCACCGGTCGGATCATCGCCCTGAAGGGCAAGCCGGTCGATGTGAAGACCATCAAGAGCTCCGAGCGCTGGGCGTTCGACAACGATCTGAGCCTGTCGCTGCTGGCCAAGGAGCCGAGGGCCGCCGGCGTGGTCTCCGGCCACTGGTGGCCCGCCAACGACGCCGGTCCGCCCAAGGTGGCCCTCAGCGCCGAGATCGCCCAGGCGGCGGACCTCAAGGTCGGCGACACCATCACCGTCCTGGTGCTGGGCCGAGAGATCGAGGCCAAGGTCGCCGTGCTGCGGAAGATCGACTTCGGCGGTTTCGGCCCCAGCTTCAACCTGATCTTCAACCCCGTCACGCTGGAGGGCGCGGAACTGCGCAGCGTCGCCATCGCCCGCCTGAACCGCGCGCAGGAAGCGGCCCTGACCCGCAAGCTCGGCGAGGTGTTCCCGGGCGTCAACGTTATCAGCGTGCGCGAGCAGCTGGACGCCGCGGCGGCCCTGTTCGATCGCCTGGCGCTGGCCGTGCGCGGCGCGGCGGCTGTCGCGGGCCTGGCGGGCCTGCTGGTGCTGGCCGGAGCCATCGCCGCCGGGGCGCGAGCGCGGGCCCGTGAAGCCGCGACCTTGAAGGTGCTGGGCGCCACGCGGAGCCAGATCCTGATCGCCTACGTCATCGAATACGGCGCGGTCGGCCTGATCGCGGGCGCGGCCGGCGTGGCGTTCGGCTTCGCCGCCGCCTGGCCGGTGGTGGTCAAGGTGTTCGAGGCCAGCTGGAGCGTCGACTGGAGCGGGGTGCTGGTGTTGCTGGCCGGCGCGACGGGCCTGGCGACCTTGGGCGGGCTGATCGCCGCCAGCCTGGCGCTGTCGCAACGTCCCGCGCCGGTGCTGAGAGGCGATTAGGCGCGGGACGGATCAAACCAATTCCCGCATAGATCGATAGCGCCTTTGGTTTAGACCCCGTCGGCCGCCCCCTCTACCGTGATGATCAAGAAGCGGCCCCCTGGGAATGACCCGGTGCGAGGGCCGCCGCTCGGAGAGGACTTCATGAGCCGAATGTCGCCGACGGAAATGGCCCGCCAGCTCGGCGGCGGCCTGCTGTCGTTCCCCGTCACCCATTTCGATGCCGATCACCAGTTCCTGGAAGCGCCCTACCGCGAGCACTGCGGCTGGATGCTGGAGCGGGACCTCGCCGGCCTGTTCGCCGCCGGCGGCACGGGCGAGTTCTTCTCGCTGCGCCCGGCGGAAGTCGGCCAGGTGGTCCGCGCCGCCGTCGCCGAGACCAACGGCAAGATCCCGGTCATCGCCGGCTGCGGCTATGGCACGGCCATCGCCACCGACCTGGCCGCTGACGCCGAGGCCGCCGGCGCCGACGGCGTGCTGCTGCTGCCGCCCTACCTGACCAACGCCACGCAGGAAGGCCTCGCCGCCCATATCGAGGCGGTCTGCAAGGCCACCAAGCTGGGCGTCATCGTCTACAACCGCGACAACGCCATCATCAACGAGGACACCCTCGAGAAGCTGTGCGAGCGCAATCCGAACCTCGTCGGCTTCAAGGACGGCGTCGGCGACCTGGAACTGATGATGCGGGTCTATGCCCGCATGGGCGACCGCCTGACCTATATCGGCGGCCTGCCGACGGCCGAGACCTTCGCCCTGCCCTATCTGGAGATGGGCGTGACGACCTATTCGTCGGCCATCTTCAACTTCATGCCGGAATGGGCGCTGGAGTTCTACAAGTCGGTCCGCGCCCGCGACCGTGAGGCCGTGATGGCCGGCCTGCGCGACTTCGTGCTGCCCTACATCACCCTGCGCAACAAGGGTAAGGGCTATGCGGTCTCGATCGTGAAGGCGGGCATGAAGGCCATCGGCCGTGACGCCGGTCCGGTGCGCCTGCCGCTGACCGAGCTGACGCCGGCCGAATATGCCGAGCTCCAGGGCCTGATCGCGGGCGCTACCGCCGGCGATCAGCGCCGCGCCGCCAACGGCTAGGATCAAAGGGGTCGATGCTTCAGACGCATCGACCCACTTTGCACGCCCGATGAACGCGTTCACGCCCCTGCCCGGCAAGAAGACGTTGGCGATCGGTCCGAACGAGCGTCTAGCTTCACGCCTCCAGGGTGTCGTCGATGGGCGTTTTCCGATGTTCGAACTGAGTCAGCTGCGCTGCTTCGTGGCCACGGCCGAGGAGCTGCATTTCGGCCGAGCGGCCCAGCGGCTGAACATGACCCAGCCGCCGCTCAGCCGGCAAGTTCAGCTGCTGGAGCGGATTCTGGGCGTGACCCTGCTGGACCGCACCAGCCGCAATGTCCGCCTGACCCCCGCCGGCCGCGCCTTCCTGCTGGAGGCTCGCCGCATCCTGCGCCTGGCCGAGAGCGCCGCGCTCGCCACCCGCCGCATCGCCAGCGGCGACGCCGGCCAGATCGCGATCGGCTTCACGGCCGCCTCGGGCTACAACTTCCTGCCGCAGCTGGTGATCCGATCCACGGCCCGCCTGCCCAATGCCGACCTGACCCTGCGCGAGATGGTCACCCGCGAGCAGGTCGAGGCGCTGCTGACCGGCCAGATCGACATCGGCCTGGTCCGTCCACCGATGGAGCGGGCCGAGTTCGCCACCGCCCGCGTGCTGTCCGAACCGCTGGTCGCGGCCCTGCCGACCGGCGACCCGCGCCTGGCCAAGGCCACCCTGACCCTCGCCGATTTCGACGCCGCGCCGCTGATCATGTATTCGCCCGAGGGCGCGGGCTATTTCTACAACATGCTGACGACGCTGTTCGACGCCAACGGGGTCGCCCCCAACTACGTCCAGCACGTCACCCAGATCCACTCGATGCTAGCGCTCGTCCACGCCGGCCTGGGCGCGGCGATCGTGCCTGAGGCGGCCATGAGCCTGCACTTCGACGACGTGCAGTTCCGGCCGGTGGCGACCACGCCCGACCGGCCGGTCGAGCTCTACATGGCCTGGCGCAAGGACAACGAGAGCCCGATCCTGCAGACCTTCATCGACCTTTGCCTGGCCGAGGCCCCGCCTTCGGAGTCCGGCGCGCGCTGACGCGTCCCTCCCTTCGGCGGGCCAAGGCCCAACGACAAGAGACTTGGGAGAGACATTCATGACCCTCGATCGCCGCGCCGTGCTGGCCGGAACCCTGGCCGCAGCCGTCGCCACGCGCGTCAACGCCGCCGGTCGCGCCGCGCCCGTGGCGACTACTGTCGCCGGCCGGGTGCGCGGGGCCGAAGTCGACGGGATCAAGGTCTTCAAGGGCGTCCGCTACGGCGCCGACACGTCTTCTCGACGGTTCCAGCCCGCCCTGGCGGCTCAGCCCTGGAAGGGCATCGCCGACGCCCTCGCCTACGGTGCGGCGTCTCCTCAGAGTAAGGCCGACGAAGGGACCAGCGAGGACTGCCTGTTCCTCAATGTCTGGACGCCGGGCGTGGCCGACGGGAAGAAGCGGCCGGTGATGTTCTACGTCCACGGCGGCGCCCACGCGAACGGCTCGGGGTCGAGCCCGCTGTACGACGGGACCTGGCTGGCCAAAACCTATGACGTGGTGGTGGTGACGGTGAACCACCGGCTGAACTGCTTCGGCTATAGCTACCTAGCGCGGCTGGGTGGGCCGGAACTGGCCGACAGCGGCAACGTCGGCAATCTCGACCTGATCCTGGCCCTGGAGTGGGTGCGCGACAACATCGCGGCCTTCGGTGGCGACCCTGGCAATGTCATGACCTTCGGCCAGTCGGGCGGCGGCGGCAAGGTCGTGACCCTGATGGCCATGCCGCGCGCGGCGGGCCTCTACCACAAGGTCGCGACCATGAGCGGCCAGCACGTCACGGCGATGGGGCCGATCCACGCCACCATCCGCGCCAAGGCCTTCATGGACAAGCTGGGTCTCAAGCCGGGCGAGGTCGAGAAGCTCAAGACCCTGCCCGCCGCCCAACTGGTCGACGCCCTGAAGATGCGAGACCCCTTGGAGCGCAAGGGCAACATCATCTTCTGGTCGGTGCTGGACCATGGCGTCCTGGCCCGCCATCCGTTCTATCCGGACGCGCCGCGCGAGAGCGGCCACATCCCGATGATCATCGGCAACACCCACGACGAGACCAAGGCCTTCCTGGGCGGCGATCCCAAGAACTTCGCCCTGACCTGGGAGGAACTGCCGGGCAAGCTGGACAACGAGCTGGTGCTGGACATGTCGCCCGAATATCTGGTGGCGAAGTACCGGGCGCTCTATCCGAACTACAGCCCCTCGGACTGCTTCTTCGCCATCACCACGGCGGGGCGCTCATGGCCGGGCCACCTGATCCAGGCCGAGCAGCGGGCCAAGACCGGCGCGCCGGCCTGGATGTACCAGCTGGACTTCGGGGCCCAAACCGATCCGAAGATGGGCGCCTACCACACCTACGACATCCCCTTGGTGTTCGGCACGCTGGACGCCGAGGGCTCGAAGACCGGCACTGGGCCAGCGGCCCGGAAGGTGCGCGATCAGATGAGCGCGGCGTTCGTGGCTCTGGCGCGGACCGGCGATCCGAACAACGCGGCGATCCCGGCTTGGGAGAAGTACACCCTGCCCCGCCGGCCGACGCTGCTGTTCAACGAGACATCGAAGATGGTCGACGACCCCCGCAAGGAAGAGCGCGAGCTGTTCTCGGCCGCGCCGTTCCTGAAGGAAGGGACCTAGCGCAGGCTGGCGGGCTTGGAGAACGCCGAGCTCGCTCCCGCCGCCGTGGTGGTCGTGGCGGTGATGGCGGAGCCGGCCGTCGCACCGTCGACCTGACCGGCAAAGGCCGCCTTGCCGCTGGCGTCGGTGACGGCCTGGACCGAGCCGAGATAGCGCTCGCCCTCGGCGGTTCCGGCCCTGCCGGCAAAGACCTCAACGGTGACAGAGGCCTCGAGCGGACCTTGCAGGACGCCCTTCACGGCGACCTTGCCGGCGGCCGTGCGAGCCGAGGTCAGGCTCGGCGGCTGCAAGCCGAACTGCGGCGGCGCGTGGCAGTTCGCCGGATCGTCCTTGCCTGCACAGACCACCGCCGCACCAGCCTTGTCGAACACCACGCCCATGCCGCGTGAGCCGACGAAGCTGCCGTGCTCCAGGCCCGGCGGGCCGACAACGATGCCGCCACGGACCAGCTTCGGATCGCAAGACCCGCCGGCCGAGCAGCGCAGGATCGGCAGGCCGTTGCCGGCGATGACGTTCCGGCTGATGCGGTTGGCGGCGACCTTGGCTTCCGGACGCACCGCGATGCCGATCCCGTTGCCGCGGATCTCGTTGCCGACGACCATGTTGCCCGCGCCCGTCAGGCTGATCCCGAAGGCGTTGCCCTCGAAGACATTGGCGCCGACATAGTTGCGCGCGCCCCAGTTGGACTGCAGGCCGTCGGAGTAGCGGGTGAAGCGGTTGCGCACGACGGTGTTGTCGTTGCCCCACAGAATCTCGATGCCCTGCGAAGGCTCCAGATTGTCGGTCCCACCGTCAAAGACGTTGTCGGCGATCAGGTTGAAGGCCGCGCCCCGCGTCAGCTCCAGGCCGTCGCCGTTCTCCACGAAGGTGTTTCGCAGCACCTTGTTGTCCAGCGTCGTGTTCGAGGTCGAGCCGCCCTTGCCGTCGTCGCCGCTGAGCATGACGCCCGCGCCGCCGATATTGCGGACGATGCGGTTGTCGACGATCACCGCGTTGGAGGTCCGCAGGATCAATACGCCGATGCAGAAGTTGCGGATCTCCAGGCCACGCAGGGTCACGCCCTTGGTGTCGACCAGGGCGAAACCCGGATTGCTGGCGGTGCGGACATTGGTGCCGTACTGGCCTGGAACCATGCCGGGACAGGACTTCAGATCACGCGGCAGATAGCCCGAGCCATCGACTACGTTGTGGCCGCCCGATCGCGCGAAGGCCCGGCCTTCGATGCTCACCGGCCCCTTGATCGGCGGCAGGGCCGACTTCAGCACGATGGTCGAGGCGGCGATCTCGATGCGGTAGCGGCCGGGCTCGGCGTTGCTGGTGGCGATCGCCCAGCGCAGCGAGCCCTGGGCGTCGTCATCGGCCTCGCGATCGACGAGCAGCAGCGTGGTCTCCGCGCCGGTGTTGGCGGGACCGCCGGCGGCGACGGCCGCGATCGGCTTGGGATCAGGCGTCTGGACGAGCGCCAGCGCCAGGACAACACCGAGCATCGATCCCTCCTAAGCGGCTACGCCCTGTCCCACGGGAAGGTCAGGGTCGGGGCGTTCGTATAGCGCTTCATCTTCAAGGTCAGCCGCGCTCCGGCGCCGGGGGCCAGGCGTAACGTGAATGCCGAGGAATCGACCGGAACCGCCGCCGCCTCGCCCACCGCCGCGCTGAGGATCTGGTGCTCGGCATAGGCGCCGCCCTGCACCGTCACGGTGCGCGAGCTGACCTGATTGGTGTTGACCAAGGTCACCACCGTCTCGTCCTCCCCGAGCTTCTCGACCAGAGCGGCGACATCCTGCGGGATTCCTGCGCGGCGGCGCTCGGGGTCGAACCAGCGCAGCCGCGTGTAATGCAGCGCCCCGCCTTGGGCCGGCGAGGTGCCCGACCACGGCGGCCGGGCGATCTGGATGCCGCCCTCCATCAGGTGGATCAGGGCCGTGACGCTGGCCGGATTGATGTCCAGCGCCGCGTCGGCCAGACGGGTGTCGGGGGTGGTCTTGTCGTCGCGCTGAGCCTGGGCGCGGGCGCGGACCCGCTCCAGGTCGCCGCGCAGGGCCTTGGTCGGGAAGCCGGCGTCCTTGCCGTCCAGATAGTTCAGCCACGGATGCTCGGCGGCGCGGGCGCGGTCGCTGGGCTTTTGCGACATGTACCAGATCTCGAGCCCGTTCAGCCGGTACTCGCCATTCGCATAGCCGTACCAGCCCTTGGGACCGTACATGCGCGGGGTCTGGACCTTGCCGTCGACCGTCTTCTTCTGGGCGTTGATCACGTCGTTCTGGCGGCGCCAGACGTCGAGATACTTGTCGTCGCCGGTCAGCAGATAGGCGTTGAGGAAGCCGACCACGGCGCGCGGCACACGGTTGCGGTCCTCGCGCTTGCCGGTCTGAGGCACCAGCGGGCTGAAGCCCCAGCCGTAGGTCCCGCTCCACCACTGGCCCTTGGGCCCGCCGATCTTGCCGTCGAGGCCGATCTTGCTGGGCAGCACGTCGCCATTGGCCTTGGCCCGATCGATCCAGGCGTCGACGTAAGAGACGATCCAGTCGCGGTACTTCGGCTCGTGGTCCAGCATGTAGGCGTTCAGCACCAGGCTGGTGGCCTGCAGGTTCAGCGGCGCATCGCCGACCACATCGCCGTATTCGTCGTAGTGGTGCAGCGTCTGCTCGTAGGTCTCCTCGCCGTGCTCCATGAAGAAGTTCGTCGGATCGAAGCGGTCGCCGGCCCAGTCCAGCGGCGTTGCCTGTCGCAGCATCGGCCCCTTGCTGCCGGTGATCATGCTGCGGATGATCTTCAGCTTCGGATCGTAGTTCGAGACCGACTTATCCTCACCGGTATAGAAGCCCGAGAAGCGCCTGACCCGGTCGCGGTACTTGGCGTCGTAGGGGTCCGACAGGCCCAGCAGGTTGAACACCGACAACCCTTCGGACAGGTGCTGCCAGTCGGTCATGACCGGGAACTCGCGGTAGTACATGCCCTCACGGGCGAACGGCACGTCCTTGGTCTTGGCGGCCGTGTACTGGGCGACATTGCCGTCGAAGGCCTTCTTGGCCATGGCCAGCAGGCTGTCGCCGCCGCCCAGGGCGTGCAGGGTCGGCCAGTCGTTGGCGTTCTCGATGGCGTCGTCGGGGCCGTCATTGGCGCCCCAGCGCTCGACCGCTCGCAGCCAGCCGCGCTCGTCGAAATAACGGGCGAAGAAGGCCTGGCAGGCCTCTTCGTTGGCCTTCAGCAGCTCGCGTTGCAGCAGCGCCCATTCGGGCGGGGCCATCGGCGTCGAGACGGTGGTGAGCGGCGCGGCCATGCCCGGCTTGGCCAGGGCGGCGAAGACCAGGGCCGAGGCGCCGGCCAGGACGGAGCGACGGGTCGTCATGCTCAGGCGGCCTTCAGTTCGAGGCGTTGGATTTTCCCGACGATCAGGAAATAGGCCAGGATGCAGATCACGCAGTGGACGCCGACGAAGATCAGGGCCCCGTCGAACGAGCCTGTCGCCTTGACGATGTAGCCGATGACGATCGGGGTCACGATGCCGGCGACATTGCCGAAGGTGTTGAAGATGCCGCCGGTGACGCCGGCCATCTCCTTGGGCGAAGTGTCGGCGACTACCGCCCAGCCCAGCGACGCCACGCCCTTGCCGAAGAAGGCCGCGGCCATGATCACGATGACCAGCCACTCCTGCTCGACGTAGTTGCAGAGGATAATGCAGGTGGCCAGCACCATCCCGAGGAGCAAAGGCGTCTTGCGGGCGATGTCCAGATTGCCGGTCTTCTTCAGCAGGCCGTCCGAGATCATGCCGCCCAGGATGCCGCCGGCGAAGCCGCACAGGGCCGGCAGGGCGGCGGTGAAGCCGGCCTGCAGGATCGACAGGCCGCGCTCCTTGACCAGGTAGATCGGGAACCAGGTGACGAAGAAGTAGGTCAGCACATTGATGCAGTACTGGCCCAGATAGACGCCGAGCAGCATGCGGCTACCCAGCACCTGCTTGACGTTGGCCCAGTTGAAGGCCGCGCCGTTGGCCGCGTTCTTCTCTTCCATCCGCACCAGGCCGCCGCCGGCTTCGATATAGTCGACCTCGGCCTTGTTGACGGCCGGGTGAGCCAGCGGGCTGTGGATCAGCTTGGCGAAGACGATGGCGGCGACGAGGCCGACCCCGCCCATCACCCAGAACACCGAGCGCCAGCCGAAGCTGTGGGCCAGCCAGCCCATCAGCGGCGCGAAGGCCACCAGCGAGAAGTACTGCGCCGAGTTGAAGATCGCCGAGGCGGTGCCGCGCTCCGAGCCCGGGAACCAGGCCGCGACGATGCGGGCGTTGGCCGGGAACGAGGGCGACTCCCCAAGCCCCACGGCGAAGCGCATGGCGAACAGCAGGCTCGCGGCCATCAGTCCGGTGAAGAAACCGGCCAGGCCCTGCAAGGCGGTGAACAGCGACCAGACCACCAGCGAGATCACGTAGATCGTCTTGGAGCCGAACTTGTCCAGCAGCGCGCCGCCCGGGATCTGGCCCAGGACGTAGGCCCAGGCGAAGGCCGAGAGGATGTAGCCCATCGCCACCGGGTCCAGGCCCAGCTCCTTCGACGCCGACTGGCCCGCGATCGAGAAGGTCGCGCGGTCGGCGTAGTTGATGGTGGTGATGATGAAGAGAACCGTGATGATCAGCCAACGCACGCGCGTCCGCTTGGCGGCTTCGGTCATCCTTGGTCCCCTTCCCTCATGATGCCGATCTGACGTCGGCGTGGGTGAAGGGACGCTAGAGGCCCCCGTCCATCAGGTCTAAGTCAATTCGCCTATGGACCGATCTAACGCAGGCATGGATCGAGCCCGATCGCGCATCGAAACCGCTTCGTGTTTCGATGTCGTCCCTGCGGATATCACGAAAAACGCTATGCAATCGGTTGTATGGCCCAGCATCCGCATCGATCCGTGCCGAACGCGCATAGGTTCATACCCGATTGGGATTGGCCCTCGACGAAAATCCACACCTATCCTGAAGCCAACCAAGAGGGTGACCAGATCACCCTCGGCATGAATGAGACCCGCGAAATGCGGGCACTGGGAGGGAACCATGTCGACCAATCACACGACCGCCTTGCGCGCCGCCCTGGCGCTGAGCGCCTCGGCCCTGGCGATGGCGATGGCCAGCGCGGCGACCGCTCAAGAGGCCCCGCCGGCCCAGCCGGCCGCCGACGAGGTCGAAGCCGTCGTCGTCACCGGCTTCCGCGCCAGCCTGCAGAGCGCCATCAACATCAAGCGCAGCTCCAGCGGCGTCGTCGACGCCATCAAGGCCGAGGACATCGCTCAGTTCCCCGACCTGAACCTGGCGGAGTCGCTGCAGCGCATCCCCGGCGTCTCGATCTCGCGCATCAACGGCGAAGGCCGCCAGATCACCGTGCGCGGCCTGGGCTCGGAATATACCCGTGTCCGCATCAACGGCATGGAGGCCATCTCCACCACCGGCGGCACCGCCAACAGCGGCGGCACCAACCGCGGCCGCGGCTTCGACTTCAACGTCTTCGCCTCGGACCTCTTCAACAGCATCGCGGTGCGCAAGACCGCCTCGGCCGATGTCGAGGAAGGCTCGCTGGGCGCCACGGTCGACCTGAACACCTCGCGCGCCTTCGATAGCCGCAAGCCCCAGCTCGTGCTGTCGGCCGGCGCCAGCTACAACGACCTGTCCGAGAAGACCACGCCGCGCGTCTCGGCCCTCGCCAGCCGCACCTTCTTCGACGGCAAGCTGGGCGTGCTGATCTCGGCTGCCTACGAAGAGCGTCACCTGAAGGAAGAAGGCGCCAATATCACCCGCTGGGCCGTCGGCGGCAGCAACGGCGGCTTCAACGCCGCCTCGACCGTGCCGGGCTACACCCTGGCCCAGATCAACAACACCAACACCACCACGGGGATCTTCGCCCCGCGCATTCCGGCCTATGTCAGCTACGACATCAAGAACAAGCGCACGGGCCTGGCCGGCTCGATCCAGTTCAAGCCGGACTCCAACACCGAGATCAATCTGGACATGCTGTACGCCTATCTGGCGGGCGTGCGGAAGGAAGCCCAGCTGCAGGCCATCGGCCTGTCGCGCGCCACGACCGGCAAGCCGGAGACGATCATCCGCGACGGCACCGTGGTGGGCAGCGACCTGGTCGCCGCCCGAATGGACAATGTCGATCTGCGCACCCAGTCCGCCTACGACGAACTGAACACCGAGTTCAAGCAGACCACCCTGTCGGCCAAGCACAACTTCGGCGACCGCTTCGTCCTGGGCGGCGTGATGGGCTTCGCGGACTCGACCTTCACCCAGCCGGTCTCGACGATCATCACCTTCGACCGGGCCAACAGCCAGAACTACAGCTACGACTTCCGCAAGGGCCGCGCGCCGGAGATCCTGCTGGGCTTCGACGCCACCAACCCGGCCAACTGGTCGGCGATCAACGGCACCTCGGAAGTGCGCATCCGCCCGACCTTCGTCGAGAACCAGTTCTCGACCGCCAAGGTCTATGGCGAGTGGGAAGCCAACCAGAACCTCAAGCTCAAGGCCGGCGTCGACTGGCGCAAGTTCGAGTACGACAGCTACGGCCTGTATCGCACCAGCGAGACCGTCAGCCAGACCCTGACCCCGGCCCAGCTGGCCTCTGTGTCGACGGTGTTCAGCGGCTTCGGCAAGGGCCTGGGCATGCCGGCCGGCAACGCCACCGCCTGGCTCGTGCCCGACATCGACAAGTACGACGCCCTGCTGGGCATCTACAGCAACACCGGCATCTACGCCCTGACCGGCACCAACAACACCTCGGCGCGCGGCCAGTACGGCGCGGTCGAGGAGCGTGACACCGGCGCCTATGTCCAGGCCGAGTTCCGCTTCCAGGCCTTCGGCCTGCCCTTCCGCGGCGACGCCGGCGTGCGTCGCGTCCACACCGAGCAGGAGTCGGCCGGCTACGCCGCCGTCGGCGGCTCGGTCCAGCGCGTCGAGGTCAAGCGCGACTACGACCTGACCCTGCCGTCGTTCAACCTGGCGGCCGACGTCACCGACACCTTCGTGGCCCGCTTCAGCGCCGCCAAGACGATCGCCCGTCCGGGCATCGGCTCGCTGTCGCCCGGCGGCGACGTCGCGGTGCAGGGCGCCAACCGTAGCTTCAGCTCGGGTAACCCCTACCTGAACCCGACCCAGTCCAAGAACCTGGACGTCTCGCTGGAATGGTACCCGTCCTCGGGCACGATGTTCGCGGCCGGCTTCTTCTACAAGAAGATCGACACCTTCGTGGCCACCCAGAGCGAGCAGCGCGTCTACAACACCCTGGGCCTGCCGGACTCGCTGATCGCCGGCACCACGGCCACGCCGGACATGCTGTTCCAGGTCTCCAAGCCCATCAACACCAAGGGCGGCGACCTGAAGGGCTTCGAGCTGAACGTCCAGCAGCCCTTCACCTTCCTGCCGGGCTGGTTGAGCCACTTCGGCGTGATCGCCAACTACACCTACGTCGCCTCCAAGATCGAGTATCCGACCTCGTCGACGGCCGGCGCGCCGGTGGTGATCAACGACCTGATCGGCCTGTCGAAGAACGCCGCCAACGCGACGCTCTACTACGAGACCGACAAGTGGAGCGTGCGTGGCTCGCTGGCCTATCGCGCCGGCTACCTGACCCAGGTCCCGGGCAGCGACGGCAACACCGTCCAGGGCACCAACGAGACCCTGAACGTCGACATGCAGGCCAGCTGGAACATCCGCGAGAACCTGAAGCTCTCGCTGGAAGGCGTGAACCTGACCGACGAGTTCAACGACCAGTATGTCGGCGATAGCAACCGCCTGAACGTCTACACCCACAGCGGCCGCCAGTTCATCGTCGGCCTCCGCTACAATTTCTAGGCGTCCTTCCTCTTCCCCCGCCTAGCACTACGGCGCCGCTCCTGCCTCCCGGGAGCGGCGCTTTTTCTTTGGGCGCTCGGCCGCCATTCGACTTGAGGTTTCATTCAGCGCCGACCTCGGATACCCAGAACGATGGTATGCCGCCGGAAGGAACGCGTGACATGGAATGGCTGGTGTTCCTGGCCCTCGGCGTCTGGGTCTTCCGACAGGGCCAGACGATCCGGAAACTCGAGCGGCGGCTGGACGCGGCCGAGGCGCTGGAGCGCCGGCCCGTCGAAGCGCCTGAACCGGTGCCCGTCGCGACCGTCGTTCCGACCTCCGAACCCATCGTGGTCGAGCGCGCGCCTGAGCCGGAGCCCGCCCTTCCCCCGCCACCGCTGCCGCGCCCCGCGCCGACGATCACCCGCGAGTCCGTCTCGACCTGGCTATCGGAGAACGGCCTGGCCTGGATCGGCGGAGGCGGTCTGGCGCTGGGCGGTCTGCTGCTGGTGGCCTATGCCGCCCAACGCGGCCTGTTCATCCCCGAGTTCCGCATCGCCATGGCCGCCCTGCTGGGCGCGGCGATGCTGGGGGCCAGCGAGTGGATCCTGCGCCAGAAGCCGTCGATCGCCGGCGGACGCCACCTGCTGGCCGCCGCCGTCTCGGCCGGCGCCGGGGCGGTCACGCTCTATGGCGCGGTCTGCGCGGCCCACGGCCTCTATCACCTGATCCCGCTCAGCGTGGCGGCGGTCCTGGCGGCCGCTATCTCCCTGGGCTTGCTGGCCCTGTCGCTCAGGCACGGCGAGCCCCTGGCCCTGGTAGCGGTGATCGGCGCGGTGCTGACGCCCGCCTTCACCGGCCTACCCCACTGGTCGCTCGCCGCCCTCACCGCCTACGCCGTGCTGATCGGCGCGACGGGCTTCTCGATCTCGGCGTTGCGCCTGTGGGGTAAGGCCGGCGGCGCGACCATCATCGGTCTCCTGCTGCTGAGCGCTCCGCCCCTCAGCGACCACCACGCCGTCTCGGCGATGATCATACAGACGCTTGCCGCCGTCGGCCCTTTCGCCGCGACGCTGTGGCGACGTCGTTTCGGCCATGATGATCCCCCTGGAAACGACTTCTTGGGGCTCCCCACCCTGGCCCTCGTTCTGACTAGTCTGGCCTCGTTCGGCCTGTGGTTCTCCGCGCCGATCAGCGGGGAGCATTTGCCTGTCGCCGTCCTGCTGTCGGGACTGCTGATCGTCCTGGCGGCGGTCATGGCCACGCGCGACATCATTCGGCCGGGCCTCTTCGCCATGCCCGTCGGCATGGCGATCGTCTGCCAGCTGCTGGTCATGGTGATCTCCGCGCGCAGTCCGGCCTTCGCCGCGCAGCTGCCGTGGCTCTACGCCCAGACGGCCCTGATCCCGGCCGCCGCGCTCTGGATGGCGCTGCAGCTCCCGGCCGTGGAGCGCACGCGCGTTCTGGCCATCGGCGGCATCGGCGTCGCGATCCTGGCCAGCCTGACGTGGCCGATCCTGCACACGGCGGACATCCAGTTCGGCTGGACGCCGGCCGCGGTCCTGGCCGCCGCCCTGTTCGCCTCGTCAGCGCTGATCGCGCGCCGGGTCGAACTGGCCTCAGCCGACCGGGGTCTGGCGCTGTGGCTCGCCGCTGCCGCCGAGATGGCCTTCCTGGCCGTGCACGCCGCCGTCGCCCCACGCTTCGAGCCCGCCGCCTTCGGCTTGGCGGCCACCGCCCTGGCCATCGCCGCCTGGCGCCTGCCCTGGCGCGGCCTGGCGCCCGCCAGCGTGGTCGGTGGTCTGATCGCCTTCATCGCCATGCTGCGCCCGGCCTTCCTCGGCGCGACCTTGGACGGCAGCCTGTCCCTGCCGACCATGCTGGCCGTCAGCCTGACGGCCGCCGCCCTGCTGGTCGCCTCCGCCACCCTGATCTGGAAGGATCGCAATGAGGCCGTCCGCAACGAGGTCGAGGCCCTGCGCGCGACCGCTCTGCTGATCGTCATGCTGGCCGCGTTCGCCGCCCTGCATGTCCTGCTGGCCGGTCCGCACACCCAAGGCGGCGACGGCCTGCTGGAAGCCTCGCTGCGCACCCTGATGCTGCTGAGCACGGGCCTCCTGCTGGTGCTGCGCCAGCGTCCCGACGACGGCCCGATCACCCGCTGGCGCGCGATCATCGTGGTCACCGTCGGCGTGGTCCATGGCCTGCTGCTGCAAGGTCTGGTCTGGAACCCTTGGTGGGGCGCGGGTGAACCGCCCGCCGGACCGCCGGTGCTCAACACCCTGATCCTGTCCTATCTCGCGCCCGCCGGCCTGCTGGCGGCGATCGCCTGGCGCCGCAAGCCGACTGACGATCGCTGGACGAAGAGCTGGGTCCTCACCGTGCCGATCTTCGCCCTCCTGTGGGCCGTGCTGGAGGTTCGCCATCTCTTCCACGGCGTTGACATGCACGGCGCATCGGTCGGCCGAGCCGAGGGCGCGGCCTACGCCATCCTGGCCCTGGTCGCCGCCCGTCAGCTGGCCTCGCCGCGCCTAGCCGGCCGAAGCACGACGAGCTGGCTGGCCAGCGCCGCACCGACCTTCGGCTGGCTGGCCCTGGTCGCGGCCGCCCTGGTGTTCGGCCTGCGCGCCAGTCCCTGGTGGGGACCTTTCATCCAGCCTCTGGAACCTGTCGGCGCGGCGATCCTGCTGTCCAGCCTCTATGCCGGCGGCGCGGTCGCGATGCTGAGCCTGCGTCGCGGTGACACGCCTTTCGACCGCACCGCCCTGGCCGGAGCGGTCGGTACGCTGTTCGCGCTGCTGACGCTCCTCATACGCTACACCTTCCACGGCGCGGACATGCACGTGGCCACGGGCGGCGAAGGCCTGGAGACCTGGACGTTCTCGGCGCTGTGGGCGGTGTTCGGCCTGGCGGTCCTGGGTCTTGGCGCGGCCCGCAAGGACATCGTGCTGCGCTGGGCGGGCCTGGCGACGCTGCTGTTCACCGCGGCCAAGGTCGTGCTGTTCGACCTGGCGCGGCTGGAAGGCGTGACCCGCGCCGCCTCGTTCCTCGCCGTCGGCGCGCTGTTCGTGGGCGGCGCCCTGCTGGCCCGCCGCCTGAACGCGCGGCACCAGTCGGAAGACGTCTAAGGAAAGCGCGGGCGCTGCCAGCAGCGCCCGCGCCCTTTCTCAGGTCGTCGTGTAGAGCTTCTGCAGCTTCAGCAGGTCGGCCTTGGTCAGGCCGAGCTCGTCGCGGAAGTAGCCCTCGGCGCCGCCGGCATGGCCGTCGATCACCTTGAACACGCCCTCGATATAGCTGCGGTCCACGCCCATGAAGGCCTGCAGCACCGCCGGCGGCATCCGCTTCCAGGCCTGCGAGGCGGCGTCGTCCTGCGCCACCGACTTCCTCGGGTCGAAGTAACGATTACTGAGCAGGTAGTCCTCGATCACCGTCTCGCGCGGTACGTCCAGGGCGGTCAGGATCAGGGCGGCGGCGACGCCGGTCCGGTCCTTGCCCGCCGAGCAGTTGAACGCCAGCGGCGTGTCGCCGGCCAGCAGCTGGGCGAACATCCGGCGATACTGGCCGTTGAACGTCTTGAGCATCTGCGGATATTGCGCCGCCATGGCCGCCTTCGCCTGCTCGGCCGACCAGCTTGCGGCTTGGCGGAAGTCGGCGCCGCCCAGGGTGTCCATGCCGTAGTCGTCGGCGAGCACGCGCGGCGCCTGGCCGTCCGGCCAGCGGACCGGGGCCGCCTTGCGCTCCTCGGTGCTGCGGAAGTCGCAGACCGTGCGGATGCCCAGCTTGGCCAGGTAGAGGAAGTCGGCGTCGGTCAGGCCGTTCATCGCGCCGGAGCGATAGAGCACGCCCCAGCGCGTGGTGTGGCCGTCGCGGGTGCGATAACCGCCCAGGTCGCGGAAGTTCTGCCCGCCCTGGAGTGGCAGCACCCGGTCATGGGCGACCTGCGCCTGAACGGCCGGCGTCTGGGCGTGGAGCGACCCGGCCAGCGGCGCCAGGAGGGCGAGCGCGCCGAACGCGCTCGCGAGGATGTATTTACGCATCATATCCTCCCTTGGCCTTAGAAGCGCAGCGTGGCGTCGAGACCGAACGTGCGCGGCTCGTTGAAGATGCCGTAGTCGCCGATCGCGGCCCAGGCGGCGTGGCTCTTGCCGAACAGGTGCTGTTCGTTGAGCAGGTTGCGGGCCCAGAGCGCCAGCTCCAACTTGCCGTCGCGGCTCAGGTCCACGCCGGCCAGCGCCAGGCGGCCGTTCACGATGAACGAGGCGTCAGTCAGGGTCGCCTCGCCCGCCATGGACCGGTAGCCGTCGGCGATGTTGGCGTCGAGGTGCGCCTTCAGCATCGCCGAACCGCCGCCGACGGGCAGGCTGTAGTCGACCGAGACGCTGCCGGCGTTCTTGGGCGTGTTGGTGACGTAAACGATTGTCGGGACGCCCTTGTTGAACGGGTTGGGCGCGGCCGGCAGCTTGGCCTCGGTGTAGGCGTAGCTGGCCGAGATCGTCAGGCCCGGCAGCGGCGCCAGCGAACCATCGACCTCGAAGCCCTTGATCGTGCCGCGGCCCTCGGCGTTGGTGGTCTCGATCGTGGTGCGGTTGGTGCCGGCGTTGGGCGCCAGGAAGTCGATCTGGATGTCGGTGTAGCGGGTCGAATAGGCCGCCAGGTTCAGGCGCGCGCGCTTGTCCCAGAAGCTGGTCTTCAGGCCGCCTTCGAGGGTCGAGACGTTCTCGGGGCCGTACGAGCGGTAGGTCAGCGAGCGCGAATTGGCGCCGCCCGCGCGATAGGCCGTACCCCACTTGCCATAGACCTCGACATCGCTGCTGGGGTCGAAGGTCAGGATGACCTGCGGGTCGAAGTGGCTCTTGGCGAAGTCGAACTTGTAGGCCGTGTCGGCGCCGTTGACCTTGTAGAGCTCGCCGCTCTTCTCGTCGTGGGTGTAGCGACCGCCGGCCGTCAGGCGCAGCTTGTCGTCCAGCACCGGCGGGGTCCAGGTCGCCTGGCCGAAGGCGGCGTAGCTGTCGGCCACGGCCGTGCTGGCGCGGTCCGGGAACGGCGTGGCCGCGCCAGCGCCGAAGGTCGGGATCGGGGTGGCCACCGTGCCGTCGGCGTTCCAGCGCATGGTGCTGGGCGTCCAGGCGTCGTCGTCGCCAGCCTCGTGATAGTAGTAGAGCCCACCGACATATTGCAGGCGCGCGGCGTCGCCGACCAGCTGCAGTTCCTGGCTGAACTGGTGCTGGCGCATCGAGGCTAGGCTGTAGCGGCCAAAGGCGCCGTTCGGGACGAACGGGCCGGCGTGCGCGCCGATGCCGTTGTCGTACTGGTTCTGGCGCAGGTGACGCCAGGAAGTGATCGAGCGGACCTCCAGGTCCTCATTCGGATGCCAGCTCATGTGCAGGCCATAGCCGTAGGTCTCGCCGACGCTGGGCTGCTCGGGCACGCCGATGTCAGCGCTGTCGGCTCGGTCGGTCTGCTCCTTGACCAGCGGCGCCAGCGCGGGGGTGGCCGGGTTCTTGGCGACCAGTTGCACGTAGTACGACGTCGAGGCGTCGTAGCTGTAGTCGGCGTCCAGCTGGGCGCTGAAGTTGCTGCTCGGCTCCCACAGCGCGCCGATATGCGCGCCGCGACGGTCGAACTGGTTGAAGTCGTCGGCGCCCTGGAAGGGGTTCTTCACCGTGCCGTCGCGCTTGGAGATCAGGCCGTCGAACTTGACGCTGACATTGTTGACGGCCGGCAGATTCAGGTGGGTCTCGGTCGAGTAGCCGCCGAGGTTGCGCACGCCGATGGTCTGGCGCAGGTCGAAGTCGCCGGTCGGCTTGCGCGAGACGATGCTGACCGCGCCGCCGACCGAGTTGCGGCCAAACAGCGTGCCTTGCGGGCCCTTCAGCACCTCGACGCGCTCGATATCCATCAGCGCCATGCCCAGCCCCTGGGCGCGGCCCAGATAGACGCCGTCGATATAGATGCCGATGCCGGCGTCGCGGCTGGGCTGGTTCGGGTCGCCGCCGGTGATACCGCGCACGCCGATGCTCAGCGCCGAGTTGCGGGTGAAGGTCGGGGTGACGCGCAGCGACGGAACGGCGCCGTCCTTCAGGTCGAGCAGGCTCTCGACGTGACGCGCGGTCAGCGCCTGGGCGTCCAGCACCGAGATGGCGATCGGCGTCTTCTGAACGTTGGTCTCACGCTTTTCGGCGGTGACGATGATCTCGCTCAGCCGGGCGTCGTCCGACGGAGCGGCCGTCTCGGCTGCGTGCGCCGCCATGGGTGCGAAGAGCCCGAATGCGGCGCTAGCCAGCATCACGGCTCGGAAGGTCGAAATTTGCTGCCTCATGGAGGTCCCCTGATCTCAAGTTGGCGGCTAATTAGATCGTTTGTATGTAATCCGTGTGACACTTGTCTGGAGCGGCGAGATCGCGGAATATCGCTTACGAACAAGGGAAACCCGATGCCGTCGAAGCAGTCCGAACAAGGCGAAAAAGCGCACTTGTCTGCACAAAAACTGATTGCCGCGACGCTTTCGGCCTGGGAATTGGAGGGTAGCGGCGGCGTTTCGGGGCGTTCGCTGGCCGGATCGGCGGGACTGCCGATGTCGGCGATCTACTACCATTTCGGCGATTTAGAGCGGTTGTTGGAAACCGCGCAGGCCGAAGCCCGGGCCGAAACCGAGCGCTGGTGCGCCACGCAGCTCAACGCGATCGGCGCTGATGTCCGGGGCCCGGCGGCGTTGGGACCGCTGATGGCCGCCCTGATCGACGACTGGTGCGAGACCCGTCGCACCCTGGCTTTCGCCCGGCGCGAGGGCCAAGTGATGGCCATGCGCGACGAGCGCCACGCCCCCGCCTGCGCCAAGTGGGACGATCTCTGGCTGGGCTTCTGGCGGGAAGTCTGCGAGCGCCTCGACCTCGCCGACCTGGCCACACTCAACAGCTGGATGTTCGACGGCGCCAGCGGCCTGCACATGATGCGCTGGCGGCGACCGGTCGATCGGGCCGCGCTGTCCGAACTCTGCGACGGCTGGGGCAACTGGGCGGGGGGACGGGTCGCGGACGAAAGCCCCTGGTTCGAGATGGCCAAGCGCGACGCCCTGGCGCTGATGCCGCCGCCGCCGCCCGAGGACGAGACGGCCAAGGCGATCGCGGTCGCCGCCGCCACCGTCGTCGCCCAGCGCGGCGTCACCGGCCTGACTCACCGCGCCGTGGCCGCCGAGGCCGGCCTGACCCTGGGCGTGGTCTCCTACAAGTTCCGCACCAGCGCCGACCTGCTGAAGGCCGCGTTCGACACCATCTATCGCCGCCTGGCTCCTTCGACGAGCGAGCCGCTGCCGGCGACCAGCGGCGGCCATACGCGTCCGACGCTGGGCCGCGCGGACCTGCTCGGCACCGAGGAGCTGGGGATCGCCGCCTCGCGTGATCCCCAGTTCAGCGCCTTCGCCGCCCAACTGCGCTATCTGCGCGGCGCCGCCTCGGGGCGCGTCATGCAACGGCAGCTCGGACCGGACGTGCAGATGACGCCGATCGACGCCGCCATCGCCTCCTCCATGATGGGCGGGCGCGTCCGGGCCTATGTGGCCGGCGGACGGGCGGAGGACCCCGATCCGGAGCATGGCGATTTCGGACCTCTGCTGGCCCGGTTCGCGCGTCGGTAGACAGGTCACATGACCGTCATCGCCGCATTGGACAATGCGACGACAAGGGGGCCGTCGTGCGCGTCAATCACCAGAAGCGGCCGAGCGAGCGGCTGAGCCTGTTCGGGCTCGTCGTCTTCTCGTCGCCGATGCTGATCATGCAGGCGATCGAGGTGCCGTGGCGGACCTATCTGCCCAGCCTGTTCGCCACCCAGTTCGGCCTGCCGTTGGGTGCGATCGGCGCGCTGTTCATGGCCATCCGCATCTTCGACTGCGCGGTCGAGCCGGCGATCGCCTGGGCCAGCGACCGCTTCCCGACCCGCTGGGGCCATCGCCGCCCGTGGCTGGTGGCCGGCGCACCGCTGATCATGCTGGGCGCGACGGGCGTGTTCTTCGCCTGGCCCTGGACCAGCCTGTTCAGCGTCGCCCTCGCCTGCCTCGTGCTGCACCTGGGCTATGTCATGCTGGTCACGCCGCATGGCGGCTGGGGCCTGGAGCTGGCGCGCGACGCCGACGAGCGCCTGCGGATCTCGGGCGGCAAGATCTGGTTCGGGGTCGCCGCGACCCTGGCGGTGCTGCTGCTGCCGTCGGCGCTGGAGCGCGGTCTCGGCATGGACCTGAAGGGCCAGGTCGCGGCCCTGGGCGTCGCTCTGCTGGTCCTCTGCCCGCTGGTCGTCTTCCTGGTGTTGCGCTTTACGCCCGAGCCGGATCTCGCCCCCGGCCGCGCCGCGCAGCTGGCTAATCCGCTTCGGCTGTATGCCGGCCTGCTGAGTGCGCCGGGGTTGCGGTCGGTCCTGCTGCTGCACGCCCTGTCCGGCTTCGCCCAGGCCGCGGGCGGCGCGGTCTTCCTGTTCCTGGTCGATGGCGCGCTTGGCCTGAAGGGTTGGGGCAGCACCCTGCTCCTGATGCAGACCGCCGTGGCGCTGATGACCACCCCGATGTGGGCCAAGCTCGGGGCCCGGATCGATCGCCGGACCCTGCTAATGCTGAACTACGGCTGGCAACTGATCACCGCGCCGCTGGTCCTGTTGCTGCCGGCCGGGATGCTGGCGCCGACGATCGCCTTCCTGCTGCTGCGCGGCCTTTTCGCCGGCCTCGACTTCCTGGCGCTGCGGACGATGGTCTCCGAGATCGCCCGTGACTCCGCCGCCGCCGGCCTGCAGTGCGGGGCCAGTTGCCACTCGCTCAGCAACATAACCCTGCGGCTGGCCATGGGCGCGGGCGCCTGGCTGGTCCTGTCATTGCTGTCGACCCAGGTCGGCGACGGCGCGGCGCTGACCACCGGCCTGACCAGCCAGGGCGGCATGATCGTCCGCGTTGTCTACGCCCTGCCCGCCATGCTGGCCGGCGGCGCTGGCCTGCTGCTGCTGACACGGTCCTGGACCATGCTCGTCAAGACGGCGCGATATGGCGGCGCCGCGTAGCGCCCCGCGCGCAAGAACGCCCGGTCCAGGGGGAGAGTGATGGACCGGGCGCTAGCTCGAGACGCATGGGCTCCACGCCCGAGCTGAGAGGGCTTGGACTAGAAGCTGGCCCGCGCGCCGAACATGACGCGGCGGCCGGACTCCTCGAGCGTTAGCAGGCGCTCCTCATACGCCGAGTAGCTGCGGGTCTTCTTGTTGAAGAGGTTCACGCCCTCGACGAAGAAAGAGAAGTTCTTGCGCACCGCCCAGCTGCCCGACATATCGAACTGGCCGTAGGCATTGACATTCTCGGGGTTGCCCTCGGAGCCGAAGGTGCGGCGCAGGAACTTGGCGCGCCAGTTGTAGGCGCCGCGCAGCTGCAGCGGGCCCTTCTCGTAGAACACCACCAGGTTGGCGGAATCCGACAAGCCCTCGACGTTGAACACCTGGGCCGACAGCGACGGGTCGAAGGTGACCGAGCTTTCGACCTTGGTGTAGTTGGCCGACATGCCGAAGCCGTCGAACGGCGCGGGCAGAAAGTCGAACGTGACCTGGGCGGCGGCCTCGAGCCCGTAGACGTCCGCCGACTGGGCGTTGGTCGGACGGGTGTCGAGGAAGCTGCGGCCCAGGATCTGCTTGGGCTGGGTGACCAACGACACGAAGTTGTCGACCTGCTTGTAGAAGCCGGCGACGCTCATATAGCTCGACGCGTTGATGTAGTAGTCGAGGCCGATGTCGCCGTTCCAGGCCAGGTAGGGCTTCAGTTCGGGATTGCCGCCCGAGACGAAGAACGAGGCCGGCGGACGCAGGTTGTAGCTCTCGTTGAGGCCCAGGCTGGTCAGGGTCGGCCGAGTCAGGGTCCGCGAGCCGGCGGCGCGCAGCACGACCTGGTCGGTCAGGTTCAGGCGGGCGCTGACCGACGGCAGGAAGTAGCCGTACTTGTTGGTCGCCTCGACGGGCACCGGTGTGCTGAGCTCGTAGTTCAGGAAGGTCGCATCGCCCGGGATGGTGCTCAGCGACAACAGCTTCTGCGACGCGCCCTTGGCCAACAGCTTGGTGTGCGTCCAGCGCACGCCGGCCTGCACCGACCACGGCTTGTCGCCCAGCTGACCTTCGAAGTCGCTCTGCACATAGGCCGCGACGGTCTCCTCGCGGACGCTGCCCGAGGCCTGGGGATTGAGCACGCCGTTGTAGGAGTTGCCGTTGGCGGCCAGGGCGGCGCGGAAGCCGGCCGGACCGTTGGCCTGGGCGATCGCCGCGTCGGTCGTGTAGTAGGCCAGCAGCTGCTTGGGATCGAAGGACAGCCACTGGGTCGGCAGATTGCGGCTGCCGAGGAAGGCCCCGCTGCCGCTGTTGAACACCTGGGTCAGGTTGGCCGGCAGGGTCACCGCATAGCCGCAGAAACCGCAGAGGATGCCGCCGGGGGTCTCGTAGGCCTTGGTGATCTTCTCGCGGCGCGAGGCCGTCACGCCGGCGCGGATCGCCTTCAACGTCCCGTCGAAGCGCTGCTCGCCGTCGAGTTTGAACTGCACGACGTCGTCGGAGATGTTGTCGCCCGACAGGCGCGCGAAGTGGCCGCGGGCCGTGCTGACGTCGGTCGTCGAGTTGACGTTCGAATAGGCCGGGGTCGGCTGGTCGGGCTGCAGGTCCCAGGTCGGGTTGCGGCCGGTGTTGCGCGAACCGATGACGATGACCGGCACGCCGTCGCGACCGTGGTTGGTGGCGCGCGACCAGGACAGGTCAGTGGTCATTGTGGTGTCCTCGCCCGGCTTCCACGCAACATTGCCGGCGATCTGGAAAGTGCGCGCGTCGCGCGGCGGCAAGGCGCTGATGGTGTTGTCGGTCGCCAGGCTGCCGGTGTTGCCGCGCACGTAGTGGGTCAGGGTGCGGTTGGCGTTGGCCGTGGCCGAGATGATGTCGGCCGGGTCCGAGAAGTACCCCATCGCGTTGGTGACGGAGTCCATCTTGTACTGCGAATAGAGGCCGTCGAGCTTGACGTTGACGCTGTCGGAGGCGCGCCAGTCGACCGCGAAGGTGCCGCCGATACGCTCGCGCGTGCTGGTGTCGACCGCCTGGCCCGTGCCGCGATCGACCGCCACGCCGGCCAGGTCGACGACGCCGTCCTTGTTGAAGTCGAGGTCCTGGTTGACCACCCAGCCGTCGGTGCTGAAGCGCTTCACCCGCGACTTGCGCTTGTCGTAGACGAAGCTGGCCAGGACGCCGAAGCTGCGATCGGCGTTGCTCCGGCTGGCCAGGATCGAGCCCGACGGCGTGTACTTGCCCGAGCCGCTGTCGTACTTGGCCGCCAGGCTGCCGGCGACGAAGCTGCCCGCGCGATCGGTCGGCCGGGCGGTCTTGATGTTGACCGTCGAGCCGATGCCGCCGTCCTGCAGCTCGGCCGACGAGGTCTTGTAGACGTCGGCGCCCGAAATCAGCTCGGACGGCAGGATGTCGAAGCTGAACTCGCGGCCGTCATTGTCGGTAGCCAGCACGCGGCCGTTCAGCAGCACCGTGTTGAACTCGGGACCAAAGCCCCGGACCGTGATGAAACGCCCCTCGCCTTGCGCCCGGTCGATCGACACGCCCGGAACCCGCTGCAGGGATTCCGCGACGTTCTGGTCGGGCATCTTGCCGATGTCCTCGGCGGCGATGGAGTCGACGACGCCCAGGGCCTTGCGCTTGACGTCCAGAGCGCGGCCAAGGCTGGCCTTGGTGCCGGTCACGACGATCTCGTCGACGACCGAGGCCTCCTGGGCGGCGGCCTGCATGGCGATCAGGCTGGCGCCGGCACAGGCGAGCAAAAGCAAAGTCTTCCTGTTCATAAGACTAGTCCCCTTCCCAATTTTGATTTTTTGATTGGTCGTCCGCCGCCCCTTAGGGCGGACTTCCCCCTGCCGGGGAAAGATGGATCGTGCCGCCGCCGTTGGCCGCCAGGCGCAAGGTGACGGTGTCGGTCTTCTTCAGCGCGGCGCGCTGGGTCTTGCCGATGTCGGTGGACTTTAGCCCGTCCTGCCAGACGTCGGCCTTGAACTGGCCCTCGCCCAGGAACGCCAGCGGCACCTGGACCGTACGGCCGGCTTCGTTGGTCATTGCGCCGACGAACCAGTCCTTGCCCTTGCGGCGGGCCAGCACGACGTAGTCGCCGATGTCGCCGGCGATGAACCGGGTCTCGTCCCAGTCGGCGGGCACGGCCTTGATGAAGTCGAAGCCCGCCGCGTCCTTGTACATTTCCGGCCCGTCGGCCACGCTCTGCAGCGGGCTCTCATAGACCACGAACATCGCGATCTGCTGGCCGCGGGTCGTCTGCACCATCGGCTGGGGCCAGCGGAAGGTGAAGTCCTTCGGCGCCACGTTGCGGAAGCCGCCGGGCGTGTAGTCGATCGGCCCCAGGACCATCCGCGTGAACGGGATGGTCACGTTGTGGCGGGAGTCGATCGCGTTGCTCCACTTGTTGTACTCCGCGCCCATGACCCCTTCCTGGGTCATGAAGTTCGGATAGGTGCGGTTGAGGCCCGTCGGGTGATAGGCCGCGTGCATGTCCACCATCATGTGGCGCTTGGCGGTCTCCTCCACGACGCGGTGGAAGAAGTCGACCATGTCCTGGTCGTCGCGGTCCATGAAGTCGATCTTGACGCCCCTCACGCCCCACTTGGCGTAGAGGTCCAGCGCCTCGGTCAGCTTGGGATTCAACAGGTCCCACTGCACCCACAGCAGGATGTCGACCTTCTTGCCGGCCGCGTAGCGGACCAGTTCCGGCATATCCAGATTGGGCTTGGTGCGCAGGATGTCGGCGTTGCTGAGATTGGTCGGGTCGTAGACCGGGCGGAAGCTCCAGCCCTCGTCCAGCAGCAGGTACGGGAAGCCGGACTCTGCGGCGAAGTCGATGAAGCGCTTGATCGATTCCATCGACATGCCCGGACCGACCGGCGGGGCCGGATGCGGGTCGGACCACCAGTCCCACGCGGCCTTGCCGGCCTTGACCCAGGACATGTCCTGCGCCGGCGGCGGGTTGAGGTTGCCGATCAGGTTGGACGGGATCAGGTCGCCGGCCCGATCGGCCAGCATCACCACCCGCCAAGGGGTTTCCATCGTCCCCTTGCGCAGGTCGCGGATCACGGCCAGGCGGCGGTTGTCGTAGCGTAGCGACAGCTGGGCGGCCATGCCCAGGCCGCCGTCGATGCGGCCCTTCAGATAGAGGCCCGAATAGTCCTTCAGGTCGGCCTCGGCCAACATGAAGGTGGTCTTGCCCGAGGTGCTCTTGCAGGTGAACGGCGGGTCGTAGAGGTGGTACCAGCGGATCGCCGAGGCCTTGACCGGCTCGTACTTGCCCTCGTGGCTCAGATCCATCCGGCCCTGGTTGTAGCCGGTGCAGCTGTAGTCGGCCGGGAAGTTGAACTGGGTCCGCTCGTTCATCAGCGAGACTGTCTCCAGCCCCTTCTGCTCGGGCAGCCGGTAGCGGAAGGCCGCGCCGTCGTCATAGGCGCGGAACACCACCTGCATCTGGCGGCCATCACCGCGTTCGGTGAGGCCGACGGTCAGCTCGTTGAAGTGGTCGCGGGCCGTCGAGGCCTTGGTCGCCACCAACTTGTGGGTCTCGTCGACCGACCGGCGGCCGGCGTCGGCGATGTCGAAGGTTCCGAAATTCTTGGCGTAGAGGATGTCCAGGCCCAGCGGCGAGTCCGAGATGATCGTCTCGGCCTTGCGCGTCACCGAATAGGTCGGCGGAGCGTCGCCCTTCGACTCCGCGATCTTGACGACGATCGAACCGTCGGGGGAGCGTAGCTCCAACGGCGCGGCCAGGGCGCTCGTCGCGCACGGCAGCACCACGGCCGCCAACAGCAGGGCTTTAAAGGGACTCATCACAGCCTTCCGTTTCCTCGCACCCAGCCGTGTTCGGCTTGAGCCATATCGGCGCTGCTTAGGTGGCGGCGCTCTAATTATCCGGTGAATCTTATTTATATGATTTTATAAGGCCGTCAAGTTGACCTAACGCCGTTCTGCCTTTCGCGCGACCTAAAACGACAATTTCTGGCGAGCCTGCGGAGGCCAGCCGAACCGGCCTCCGCGACGTGATCAGAGCGCGATCGGCCAGGCCGAGCCCAGGATGATCGAGCAGAAGTTCTGGCGCTGAAAATTATCCGGGTCCTTCAGGGCCAGGACGTCGGCCTTCACATTGCCGAATGTCGTGCCGGGCTTGTGGGCGATGCCTTCGGCGAAGTGCTCGATGATGCCTTCCTTGAAGTTCGCCTCGCGCGGATGGCAGGCGCAGACTTGGCGGCGGTGCTCGGGGCTGAAGGCGTGGAAGTCGATGCCCAGGACGTCCATCTCGACGCCGGCCGTGACCAGGGCGACGGTCGGGCGCATGTGCTCGGGCACGCCCGGCGTGGTGTGCAGGGCGATCGAGGCCCAGACGTCATCGACGTCGCGCTCGGGGATGTCGTAGGCGGCCAGGAAGTCGCGCGCGGCGTTGGCGCCGTCGACCTCGAAGCGCAGGTCCGGACTGGAATGGACCTTGGTCAGGCCGACATCGTGGAACATGGCCCCGATGTAGAGCAGCTCCGGATCGTAGCTCAGGCCGCGTCGATCGCCTGCCAGCACGCCCCACAGGAACACCCGGCGGCTGTGGTTGTAGAGCAGGTCGTCCTCGACATCGCGGACCAGCTGGGTCGCGGCCTTGGCCATGGCGCTATCGGGAATCCGCACGCCGGCGATGATCTCAGTCATGTCGTTCTCCAGAACCTCTCCGCCGTGCTTGGCGGCCTCAAGGTTCTGACGCTCGGGCGCGCGCGGGCCAACGACGCGGGTCCGTCGCTTCGCGACAACGACACGTCGATTGCGGACAGCCCTGATTGCTCTATGCCGGGAGCCATGCCGACCCAGACCATCGCCCTGGTGATCCACGACGGCGTCCAGGCCCTGGACGTCGCCGGCCCCGCCGACGTCTTCGCCGAAACCAACCGGTTCATCCCGGCGAGCGACGCCTATGAGCTGCTGCTGATCGCGCCCACGCCGGCGCCGCTGCGCACCTCGAACGGCACGCGGATCCTACCCGACCGGACGTTGGACGAGACGCGGGATGGCGACCACGCCGTGGCGCTGGTGGCTGGCGGCCCTACCCTGCCCGACGCCGACAACGACGCCGCGCTGTCGGACTGGCTACGAGCGCAGGCCGGCCGAGGCGGCGTCATTGGCTCGGTCTGCACCGGGGCCTTTTGCCTTGGCCACGCCGGCCTGCTGGACGGCCGCCAGGTCACCACCCACTGGCAGGACGCCGAGCGGTTGGCGGCGCTGTTCCCGGCTGCGCGGGTCGAGAAGGATCGGATTTTCGTCTGGGACGGCGACCTTGTGACCTCGGCCGGCGTCACTGCAGGCATTGATCTGGCCTTGGCCATCGTCGCGCGTCGGCAAGGCGCGGACGTCGCCCTTTCCGTGGCCAAGCGGCTGGTCGTGGTGGCTCAACGCCAAGGCGGCCAGTCGCAGTTCAGCCCGTTCCTGACCACGGTCGCTGAGCCGTCCTCACCCGTCGGCCGCGCTCAGGCCTACCTGATGGCGCATCTGGCGGCCCGCCCGTCGGTCACGGCCCTGGCCGAGGTGGCGAGCGTCAGCCCGCGCAACCTCTCGCGCCTGTTCCTGGCCGAGACCGGGATCACGCCAGCGGAGTTCATCAACCGCGCCCGCATCGACCGGGCCCGGAATCTGTTGGAAGCCGGCGACCAGCCCCTGAAGGCCATCGCCTATGACTGCGGCTTCGGGACGCCCGACCGCATGCGCCTGGTGTTCGAGCGCCGCCTTGGCCTGTCACCGAGCCAATATCGGCGACAGTTCGGACCAGCGTAGGGAGCGCATCCGGCGCGACCGGATGCGCTCCCCATAGTGGCTAGCGGGCGCTCGGTGTCAGCTGGTTGGCGAAGAACAGGCTGTTGATCAGCAGCCGCTCGGTGCCCAGCCAGTACTTGCGGTGAGCCGGATCGTCGGCGAACAGCACGAGGTTACCCTCGCCCACGCGCGCCACCTGAGCCCAGACCGTGCCCGCCGCCTGCTTGCGCAGGGCCTCAGGCAGGTAGCCGTTGACCACCGGCTGGGCGTCGATGCGCACCACGTTCGAGAAGGCGTCGGCCACCGGCTTGAGAGTGACGTCCGTCTCCTTGTTCACGAACAGCGCCCGCTCGCTGAGGCCGAAGGCCAGCGGGTGGGTGATGTCAGCATCCGCCGACAAGGCGTTGCCGGAGCTGCGCTTTTCGGCCAGGGCGTCACGTCTGGCCGAGAAGTCCTGACGTTCGTCCGGCTTGGCCGCATCGGCCTTGGCGGTGTCGGCCTCGGCCGCCTTGGGCGCGGGACCGGTCAGGTTCTTGGACACCGCCCACTTGGAAGCCGTCCCGAAGGTGACCAGCGAGCCGCCGGCCTGGACCCAGCGACGCAGGGCCGCGACCGTCTCGTCGCTCCAGTCATCATAGCGGCCGCCGGCCAGGACGATGCTGGTGTAGTCGCCCAGCGGGACGCGGCGCAGCTGGGCCGGATCGAGCTTGGTCGCCGGCCAGCCCAGGCGTTCGCTGAGCGAATACCAGGTCGAACCGATTTCGGTGGCGTTGATCCCCTCGCCCATCACCAAGGCGATCTTGGGCTTGCGGATGGGCCTCACGCTCTCGCTGCCCAGGTCGACGCCCGACAGGCTCTTGCCCGAGGTCAGGGCGTAGGCCGGCACGCCGGCCGCCCGCGCGGCCTTGCCGACATCGGCCCGCAGGTCGGCGGCGGAGACGCTCTGACCGGCCGTGGTCACGATCAGGGTCCCGCGCGCAAAGTTCGTCTGGCCGCCCTGGACGCCGGCCGAGAACGGTTCGAACGCGACCCGCACCTTGACGTCGTCGCCCAGCAGCGCCGCCAGCGCCTTGGGCGCGTTCAGGTCGCGCCAGTCGATGGCGTAGGCATAGGCCGTCTCAGGCCCAACCACGCCGCCGGCGGCCACGGGCGGCGCCGTCACCACCGCGCCCAGCGCCGGCGCCTTGGCCAGTCGTCCGACGCTCAGGTCATAGGCCGGCGCGATGGCGTAGGAGGTGCTGCCATAGACCCCGCCCTTGGTCGGCGGCGTCGGCTCGAAGATCGAGTGGACAAGCCGGAATTGCGGCTGGGCCGACGGCACGATCCACGCGCTGCCCGGCGCGTAGGTCTTGCCGTCGATGGTCACCGGCGCGGCCAGGGCGTGGACCTCGATATGGTGCTGCAGCAGCAGGTCCAGGGTCTGGCGCGACAGGCCGACATTGGCCGGGTCGCCGAACACGAACGCCCCGACCTTGTAGCGGCGACCGTCCTCGACCGCCGACCGGAAGGTGTCGCGCTGGAGCTTGAACAGGCCCTCGCGCTCGGTCACCGCGCCACGCACCGAGGCCAGGCCCGTGGCGACCTGGTTGCGGATCGTGAACCCGAAGGTCACCGGACCGCTGGCCGTGTCCTGGACGAGGCCGCGCGAGCTGGCCTGCTCGACCGTGACGCCGACGCCGCCGTGGAAGTCGGGATAGGTCGAACCATAGACGGCCGAGAAATTGTCGTAGTTCTCGCCCGTGTAGTAGAGCGAGCCCAGGTCATCCAGGGCCTTGGCGTGGTACTTGGCCAGCACCTTGTTGAAGGCGTACGAGGCCTTGGGCAGCAGCGGGCTTTCCATGCTCTCGGGAGAGGGCTCGAAGTAGTAGGTGCTGCCCGATCCCATCTCGTGGAAGTCGATCTGGACGTTGGGCCGCCAGCGCTGAAACACCGCCAGCTTGGCGCGCGTCTCGTTCTGGGTGATCGCCAGCCAGTCGCGGTTCAGGTCGGTGAAGTAGTGGTTGGTGCGCCCCATCGGGAACGGCTCGACATGTTCCTTGTCGAGCGGATCGGCCACCGGCGGGTTGCTCTTCCAGGCATTGTGCCAGTTGGCGGCGCGGTCGCGACCGTCCGGGTTCTGGGCCGGGTCGATCAGGATGACCGACTTGTCGAGCCAGTCCTGGACCTCCGCCGAGCGGTTGGCGACCAGGTAGTAGGCCGTCAGCAGCGCGGCCTCGCCGCTGGACGTCTCGTTGCCGTGGACGCCGTAATAGAGGCCGACCACGACTGGCGTTTTGGCCGGATCGGGCGCGGCGGCGTTGGGATCGGCCAGGGCCGCGTGCGCCTTCTGGATGTCGTCGATCCGCGCCTGGTTGGTCGGCGAGGTCACCAGCACGGCCAGCAGCGCCCTGCCCTCATAGGTCTTGCCGATCTCCTGGACGGTGATCCGGTCGGACAACCGATCCAGTTCCTTGAAGTAGGCCACGACCTGATCGTGACGGGTGTACTGCGTTCCGATGGCGTAGCCGAGGAAGGCTTCCGGCGTCGGGATGGCCGGGTCGAAATCGGCCGCTCCCGCCTTGGGGAAGTAATAGCTGACTGGCTCGGCCGACGCGGTGACCGGCGCGGCCAGGACGCTGACAGACAGGCTCGCGGCGAGCAACGCCGCCGGCGCGGCGCTGCGGATCCAGGTTTTGATGGACATGATGCTTACTTTCTCAAGAACCGAGATCAGAGGCTGAAGTCGAAACCGACCTGGAAGTAGCGACCACGCAGGTCGTACTGGCTGAAGTCGTAGGGCGCGCGGATGCCGGGGAAGTTGGCGTCATGCGGCGGGGCCTCGTTGAACAGGTTCTCGACCTTGGCGTAGATCGTGAACCGCTTGAAGCCGGAATAGCCAAGGTAGGCGTCGACCTGGTCATAGGCGTCGACGCGGCTCTGGTTGGCCACGGTCGGGATTAGGTCGTAACCACTGGTGTGGTACCAGGTCAGGTTGGCGTCGAAGTCGGCGATGTTCCAGCCCAGGCGCGTGGTGGCCTTGTCGGCCGGCAGCACCGCGCCGCGGTTGTTGCCCGCATAGTTGACCAGCGCCCCGCCCGGCGTGACCGGCCGGCGATAGTCGTAGACGTGGGTGTAGGCGGTCGAGACGGTGAAGTCGCCGAAGCGCTCGGTCGGCAGCTTCTGGCTGATCTCGATGTCCAGGCCTGACGTCGAGAGCTCGGTCAGGTTCTGATAGCGGTTGTAGACCGCCACCAGCTTGCCGCGCGCGTCGCGGATCACGTCGGCGGGGTTGTTGCCCTGCACGATCGAGGTCGAGTTGCCGGTGCCGATCAGGTTGTCGAGCTTGATCTTGTACCAGTCGAAGCTGATCAGGCTGCCGCGACGCGGGGTCAGGACCAGGCCGACATTGAACGAGCGCGTGCGCTCCGGCTTCAGGGCCGTATTGCCGACCGTGAAGAAGGTCGGGCTCTGGCGCGAGTTGGGCAGGTCCGGATCGAACGGGTCGACCACCGTGCCGTACGAGATGTTGGTCGAGGACGCGTTCTCCGACAGCGACGGTGCGCGGAAGCCGCGCGACGCCGAGGCCCGCAGGGTCACGATCTCGTTCGGGCGCCAGCGCAGGCCGGCCTTGGGCGAGAAGGCGCTGCCGAAGTCGCTGTAGTGGTCGCCGCGACCGGCCACCTGCAGGTCCAGGGTCGAAAGCAGCGGGATATTGGCCTCAACATAGCCGGCGACCACCTCGCGCTCGCCGTCGACGGCGGCGATGGCAGGACGGATCTGCAGGCCCTGGTCGATCTGCACCGGATTGCGCGAGACCAGAGACTCCTTGCGGTACTCGACGCCCGCCGCGTAGCCCACGGGACCGGCCGGCAGGTTGAACAGCTCGCCCGAGATCTTGAAGTCGGCGCCGTGCAGCTTGGACTCGGCGGGACGCACGGTGCTGAGCCGGATCGCGTCCAGCACGGCCTTGGGCGTGGCGCCGGGGTCGCGCAGGTTCAGCGAGCCGTCGGCCAGGGCCGTGGCCAGCGCCCAGCGGTTGGCGAAGCCGGCCGCGACGGTCTCCTTCTCGTTGCTGGCCGAAGCGTAGGCCGTGGCCTCCCAGTCGAAGTGCTCGGTCTTGCCGCGCACGCCGCCCAGCACGCGATAGGCCTTGGAGATGTTGGTCTTCAGCGACTGGCCCAGGTCGAAGAAGGTGTACTCGATCGGCGTGGCCACGCCGTACGGGTTGTAAGGGCTGTTGGCCGCCAGGACGTTGGAGACCGGCTCGGCCAGGCCCGTCGTGGCGTTGAGCGCGAAGCGGCCCCCCTCCAGCGTGAAGTACGGGCTGGAGCCGAAGATCGAGACGCCCTTGATGTAGCTGTAGACCGCCTCGCCGAAGAGCTCGACATTGTCGCCGACCCGGGCCGTGCCACTGACATAGCCCTGGTAGCGATCGGTCGAGGGGATCAGAGTCGTATAGGGCGCCAGGTTGATGGCGCAGGTCTCGCCCGACAGGCCGTCGATCGGCGCGCTGGCGGTGCGGACCATGCCCTTGGGGCAGTTGCCGGCCGAGTCGAGGATCGGCACCGAGACGCCGTTGACCAGATAGCGCGCGCCCTTGGCGCTCCAGCCGTTCCAGCGCCCGCCCGGCAGGCCGCTATAGATGCCCGACTTGGTCAGGTCGCGCTGGTCCTGGTCAAGACGGTCGCGGGTGTAGACCTCGGCGCTGAAGAGGACGTTGTAGCGGTCCTTGTCGATGTCGCCGAAGCCGCCGACCAGCTTGCCGCGCCAGGTGGTCAGGCCGCCCTCGTCCGACGTGCCGTAGCTGGCGCCGCCCTCCAGGCCCTGGAAGTTCTGGCGGGTGATGATGTTGACCACGCCGGCGACGGCGTCCGAGCCGTAGATGGCCGAGGCGCCGTCCTTCAGCACTTCCATCCGCTGCACGGCCACCAGCGGCAGGGCGTTCAGGTTGACGAAGGTGTCCGACAGGCCGTTGGCCGGGAAGCCGTAGTTGGCGACGCGGCGGCCGTTCAGCAGCACCAGGGTGTTCTTCTGCGACAGGCCCCGCAGGCCGATGCCGGCTGAGCCCGACGCCCAGCCGCTGTTGCTGGTCTCGTTGGCCGCGTTGCCGGTGTTGGCCGAGATCGAGCGCAGCAGGTCGGCGACCGTCACCTTGCCCGAGGTCTTGACCTCCTCCTGGCCGATCACCTGGACGGGGTTGAAGCCCTTGGCCGCGGCGGTGCGGATGTTGGTGCCCGTGACGACCAGGTCCTCGACCACAGTCTGGGCCGTGTCGGAGGGCGCGGCGACCTGCGCCTGGACGATGACCGGCGCGGCCGTCGAGGCGAGCAGCGCCAGGAGCGCGAGTTTGGAATGCGACATGGACCAAGAACCCCAGCTAGAAAATCACTGGAGCTGCCTTAGGGGCTCACCCGCCGCATTCACGCCTTAGTTTTTCTGGGCTCGTTGAGAGGCGATCCAGTCGGCGGATTTCCTCACGAACACCCTTTCTTGACTACGATTTCCCATATCGCGCCACCCCAGAGCCGAGCTCCGGTCGGATTAGTTTATATATTTCTAGTATTTCGGTATACTTTAAACCATCCGACGCCGTCGAACGCCCGGCGTCGACTCCGCGCCGATCCCCTCGCGACCGACATCCGGCCCGCGATATCAAATCAGATAGATTTAGTAGGGATTGAGATTTTTTGACGCCCGATCCCGCCCACAGGATTTCTGGCTTAAGCCGAATTCCGGGCGCCCCTAAGGTCAAGGTGTGAAGCGGCCCCGCTTCTGCCCCATCCGGGCATTTCCTAGCTTGCTCGCCCGGCATCGCGCCGGGCTTTCTTTTGAGCGAAGGTAGGACGCCGGGAACAAGGCCCAGTAAATCAAACGCGAGCGTATCGTGACCGACCTAGCCGTCCTCTACGAACACCCCAAGTGGTTCGAGCCCCTGTTCAGCGTGCTGAGCGCCCGGGGTATCGACTTCCAGGCCCTGAAGCCGGATGGCGATTTCGATCCGCAGGTCCCCGCCCCGCCGGCCAAGCTGATCTTCAACCGCATCGCCATGTCGTCGTTCCTGCGCGACGCCGAGCATCCGATCTTCTGGGCCCAGTCGCTGTTCGCCCAGTGGGAGCAGGCCGGCGCGCGGGTGCTGAACGGCACGTCCGCCCTCGCCTACGACACCTCCAAGGCCCGGCAGCTGGCCCTGATCGCCTCGCTGGGCCTGGGCGCGCCCAAGACCCGCGTCGTGCGCCGCGCCGCCGACCTGGAAGCCGCCGCCGAGAACATCGGCTATCCGCTGCTGGTCAAGGCCAACATCGGCGGCGCCGGCGCCGGCATCAGCCGCTTCGACAGCCGCGACGAACTGCGCGCCGCCAAGGCCGACGGCCTGCTGCCGACCAGCGTCGACAGCGTCCTGCTGGTCCAGGAATACATCCCTGCCCGCGACGGCGCGATCACCCGGATCGAGACCCTGGACCGCGAATATCTCTACGCCATCCGCGTCGAGGGCGCCGGCGCGTTCGACCTGTGCCCCGCCGACGCCTGCCAGATCCCCGGCCAGCCGATCCCGATGACCTCGGTCGATCTCGGCCCCGAACTGCGCGACGCCGCCGAGGCCATCGCTCGCGGCGCCAATCTCGACGTCGGCGGTGTCGAGGTGATGATCGACGATCGCGACGGCTCGGCGCGGTTCTACGATATCAACGGACTGTCCAACTTCGTCGCCAATCCGCTGGGGGTGCTGGGCTGGGACCCGCACGAGCGGCTGGTCGACAAGATCGTCACCTGGCTCGAGGAGGTGCGCTGATGCGCTATGGCTATTGGATGCCCGTCTTCGGCGGCTGGCTGCGCAACGTGCCCGACGAGAATATGTCGGCGACCTGGGACTACGCCAAGCGCCTGACCCAGAACTCGGAGAAGTGGGGTTATGACCTCACCCTGATCGCCGAGCTGAATCTCAACGACATCAAGGGTGTCGAGCAGCCGGCCCTGGACGCTTGGTCGACGGCGGCGGCCCTGGCGGCGGTCACCGAGAGTATCGAGTTCATGGTCGCGGTGCGGCCCAACTTCCACCAGCCGGCCCTGTTCGCCAAGGCCGCGGCCAATATCGACCAGATTTCCGGCGGGCGCCTGGCGCTGAACGTCGTGTCCAGTTGGTGGGCCGACGAGGCCAAGCAGTACGGCCTGCAGTTCGACCAGCACGACGATCGCTACGCCCGCACCAGCGAGTGGCTGAAGGTCGTCGATGGCCTGTGGACCGAGGAGCGCTTCAGCTTCGAGGGCAAGTTCTACAAGACCGAAGACGCGATCTGCTCGCCCAAGCCCGTCAAGCATCCGACGATCTATGCCGGCGGCGAGAGCGAGGCGGCCAAGACCATGATCGCCACCCAGTGCGACGCCTATGTCATGCACGGCGATCCGGTCGAGGTCATCGCGCCCAAGATCGCCGACATGAAGGCCCGCCGCGAGGCCGTCGGCGGCCCGCCGATGCAGTTCGGCATGGCAGCCTACGCCATCGTCCGCGACAGCGAGGCCGAAGCCAAGCGCGAGCTGGAGCGGATCACCACGGTGAGCGAGCTGCCGGCCGGCTACGCCAACTTCGACCAATGGCTCTCGGGCACCCAGCTCGAACGCGAGATGAAGCTCCAGGAATATTCGGTCTCCAACCGCGGCCTGCGCCCTAACCTGGTCGGCACGCCCGAACAGCTGAAGGAACGCATCGCCGAGTACGAGGCCGCGGGCCTGGACCTCCTCCTCCTGCAGATGAGCCCGCAGGCCGAGGAGATGGAACGCTTCGCCAAGCAGGTGATGGGCACGGCCTAGGCCCAGAGGGCCGACGTCACTGGCGTCGGCCCAGCCACCTCGCGACATTCAGCACGTAGCGGTGCGTGTCGGCCAGAGCCTGGGGCTCGTGCGCCATGCCGTCGCCGGGAACTTCGGACACGAAGCTCGGCGAGCCCATGGCCAAGTCCCAGTTGTAGTCGACGAAGTGGTGGAAGGTGCTCTGGGCGATGGCCCGGCCGGTCGCTCCCTCCCGCTCGAAGGCGACAGCGAGGTTGAAGCCCCGGCCGGTGGTGTGGCTCTGGCCCGTGGCGATGACTCGAGCGTCCGGCGGCGCGATCACCGCACCTTCGTGCGGGTGGGCCGGCAGGTAGCGCAGCGCGCCGGTCGGCGAGGTCGGGTCGGCTAGCACCGGATGCAGCGGCTCCAGCGGATGGATCGCCTGGTAGTCGCCATTGGCCCCGGAACGGTAGTTGGGCCAGGAGATCGCCTGTGTCTCCTCGTCGTCGCGGACGTGGCGGCTGGCGTCGGGCTCCTGGTTCTTGCTGTGGAAGCAGTGCGCCGCCCCGACCCCGCCCAGGGTGCAGACCGACGAACCCAGGTCCATGTGGTCGCGCGCGACCACCAGGCCGCCGCCGCGCTCGCGGAAACGCGAGATCGCCTCGCAGTCCTCGTCGGTCAGGCCGTCGCCGACATCCACCGCCATCAGCCACAGTTGGTCGAAGTCGCTCTCGTCCAGGCGCGACAGCACCGGATCGGGCGCGCCCAGCGGTCCCCGGTCCCGCGCCTCGACAGCGTAGAGCGGCCGGCCGTCGTCACCGACCGCGCCGGCCAGCAGGTCGCGCAGCAGGCTGAAGCGGGCAATTGACCAGTCGTCGTCCGCCGGCGGAATGGTGGTCTGCAGGAGAACCCGCACAGGCCCGGTGTTCATCGACGCGTCCCTTCGTCATCGCGGCGGGTCGCCCCCGCCGCATGGTCACATGTTCGGATAGTTGGGCCCGTCGCCGCCCTGCGGCGGGGTCCAGGTGATGTTCTGCGACGGATCCTTGATATCGCAGGTCTTGCAGTGGACGCAGTTCTGGAAGTTGACCTGGAACCTGGGGTTCCGGCCTTCCGCGTCATAGAGCACTTCGTAGACACCCGCCGGGCAGTAGCGCTGGGCCGGCTCGCCGTACTTGGGCAGGTTGACCGCGATCGGGATCGACTGGTCGGTCAGCCTTAGATGGACCGGCTGGTCGTCCTCGTGGTGGGTGGCCGACAGGAAAACGCTGGACGGCTTGTCGAACGACAGGACCCCGTCCGGCTTGGGATAGGCGATCGGCCGGTGGTCGGCGGCCAGGCCCGTCTCCTGGGCGTCGTTCTTGCGGTGCTTCATCGTGCCGAAGAACGAGAAGCCGCTGAAGCGGGTGGTGAACATCTCGATCAGTCCCAGGGCGTTGCCGAAGATCGTGCCGTACTTCGACCACAGCGGCTTGACGTTTCTGACCGTGTGCAGCTCGCGCCAGACGCGGGAGCGCTCATAGGCCTCCTCGTACTCGACCAGCGCATCGCCGGCGCGTCCTGCCCCGATCGCGGCGAAGGCGGCCTCGGCGGCCAGCATGCCGCTCTTCATGGCGTTGTGGCTGCCCTTGATCCTGGGGAAGTTCAGGAAACCGGCCGCGTCGCCCAGCAGCACCCCGCCCGGAAAATAGAGCTTGGGCGTCGACTGGAAGCCGCCCTCGATGACCGCGCGCGCGCCGTAGGCGATGCGCTTGCCGCCCTTCAGGTGCCTGGCGATGGTCGGATGGTGCTTGACCCGCTGGAACTCGTCGAACGGCGACAGCCAGGGGTTCGCGTAGTCCAGATGGACGATGAAGCCGAACGACACGTAACGATCACCGAAGTGGTACATGAAACTGCCGCCGCCGGTCTTGTCGTCCAGCGGCCAGCCCAGGGTGTGCTGCACGAAGCCCGGCCTGAAGACCTCCTCGGGCACCTGCCACAGCTCCTTCAGGCCGATGCCGTACTTCTGTGGCTGGCTGTTCCGGGCCAGGTCGAAACGCTCGATGATTTGCTTGGCCAGCGAGCCGCGCGCGCCCTCGCCGATCATCACGTACTTACCGTGCAGCTCGACGCCCGGCTGGTAGGCGGGTCCCGGCGTCCCGTCGCGCTCCAGGCCGAAGACCCCCGCGACCACGCCCCTCACGCCGCCGTTGGCGTCGAGAACCAGCTCCGAAGCGGCCATGCCGGGATAGATCTCGACGCCCAGGGCTTCGGCCTGTCCCGCCAGCCAGCGACAGAGGTTGCCCAGCGAGGCGATGTAATTGCCGTCGTTGTGGACGTAGGGCGGCATCAGCCACATCGGGATCTGGAACGACAGCTTTCGGCCCAGCAACAGGAAGCGGTCGGAAGCGACGGGCGTCTCCAGCGGCGCGCCGATCGTCTTCCAGTCGGGGAACAGTTCGTTGAGGCTGACCGGGTCGACGATGGCGCCCGACAGGATGTGGGCGCCGACCTCCGAGCCCTTCTCCAGCACCGCCACCGACACCTCGGTCCCGGCGGCCTTGGCCAGCTGTTTCAGGCGGATGGCGGCGGAGAGGCCCGATGGCCCGGCCCCGACGATGACCACGTCATAGACCATCGTCTCGCGCTGCGGCGTTTGATCCGTGGGCATGGACCCCTCCTCCTGGCCGGACACCGGCCTCAGCGCGCCGTCGCGGCGTCTTCGATCAGGGCGGCGATCTTGTCGGGGTGCGAGACCATCAAGGCGTGCGAGCCGCCCTCGACGGCGATGGCCTTCCGGGCCTTGGCGCGGTCGGCCATGAAGCGCTCGGCCTCGGCCGGGATGTTGCGGTCGGCCGTGCCGTAGATCACGTAGGACGGCAGGCGCTTCCACGAGGCTGTGGTCGCCGCTTCGGACAGGGCGGCCTTGGTCACCGGGCGCTGGGTGGCGGCCATCAGGACCCCGGCGGCTGGCGAGACGTCGGCGGCGAACTGGGCGTGGAACTTGGCCGACTGGATGTAGAAGTCCTCGCCGCCATCCGGCAGGGCCACCGACTTCAGCGCGCCGCCCAGGGTGCTGCCCGGGAACTTGCCCGACAGGGTGAAGGCCGACTCCCCGGCTTCCGGCAGGAAGGCGGCGACGAAGACCAGGGCCGAGACATTGGCCTTGCCGGCGGCGGCCTCGTTGATGACCTCGCCGCCGTACGAGTGACCGACCAACACGACCGGGCCCTGGATCGAATTGACCAGGGCCGACAGGGCGGCGGCGTCGCCGCTCAGGCTGCGCAGCGGGTTGGCGGCGGCGACGACCGGATAGCCGTCGCGGCTGAGCTTGCTGACCACGGCGTTCCAGCCCGAGGCGTCGGCGAAGGCGCCGTGCACCAGCACGATGGTCGGCTTGGACGTCTCAGCCTGGGCGGCCGAGGCGGTGAGGACGGCGGCCAGGGACAGGGCCTTCAGGACATTGCGCATCGGGGTCTCCGTGGGGGCCGGAAGCGGCCCGTCCCCAGGAGGATGCGTTTTCGCCCCGGCCCGGCCTATCTCGCGGAAGGACCTGCGCGCCCTGTCCCAAGGTCTAGGCGCCGACCTCCGATGGCGTGGGTCGCGAGGGCCAAAGCCGCCGCCAGCCGCGATGCGCTTCGGGCTGATAGGCCAGGCGGGCCGGCGTCGTCAGGCTGATGTCCGTGCCCTTCCCCACCCGGCTCTCGATGGTCAGGGTCCCGCCGATCCGCGCCGCGCGTTCGCGCATGCCGACCAGCCCGAAGTGGCCCTTCTTCTCGCCGTCGCGCAGCACCGCCTCGTCGAGACCCACGCCATCGTCGTGGATCAGCAGCCGCAGCTCGTCCGGCGCGAAGCAAATCTCGATCTCGACCGCGCTGGCCCGCGCGTGGCGGATAATGTTCGACAACGCCTCGCCGACGATGCGGCCGACCTCGGCCCCGACCAGGGTGTCGACCGGGCGCGGCCGACCCTCCACGACGATCCGCACGGGAATGGGCGGATCGAAGCCCGTGCCCTTCACCAGCGTCTCGATCAGTCCGTGCAGGTCCGAGGCGTCTTCCGACAGGCGCAGGTCGCGTACACGGTCGCGGCCCTCGACCATCACGTCGTCGGCGCGCTTGAGCGTCGCCTCCAGCTGCTGGCGGGTCGGATCCTGCTCGGGCAGGCGCTCGGCGGCCGACTGGAAGCGCAGGATCAGGCCCTGGACGCTCTGCAGCAGGGTGTCGTGCAGCTCGCGGGCGATGCGTTCGCGCTCGCCCAGTCGCTCTTCCAGCAGACGGCGGATGTTCTGGGCCACCTGGGCCATGCGCAGGTTGTAAACCAGCCACAGGACCGCCGCGCCCAAAGCGGCGCACAGCGCCAGGAACCATGCCGACTGGGTGAAGGCCGGCGGGATCTCGAAGGAGACGCTGGCGCCGGTGTTGTTCCACACCCCGTCGTTGTTGGCCGCCGCCACCTGGAAGCGGTACTTGCCCGGCGGCAGGTTCGTATAGAAGGCCTGCCGACGATCGCCGGCCTCGACCCAGTCCTTGTCGAAGCCCTCCAACCGATAGCGAAAGCGGACCCGCTCGGGGACCACCAGGCTGAGGGCCGCATAGTCGATCTGGATATTGGCGACGCGCTCCGGCAGGGTCAGCTGGCGCGGGTCGCGGTGCAGGACGCCGTCGGCGCTGACCGCGCTGATCGCCACCGGCGGGACCAGAGTGTTGCGGCGGATACGGGCCGGGTCCAGCCAGACGGTCCCGGCGTCGGTGCTGATCCAGAGACGGCCGTCGCCGCCGCGCACGATGGTCTTCCAGCCCTGGTTGGCGACCCGGTCGGGCAGGCCGTCGTCGAAGTCCAGCTTCAGGGTCGGCGGCGTGAAGCTCTTGTCGGCGAAGGCCCGGTCGAAGTCCTTGGCCGAGAAACGGGTGATGGCGGTCTGGGCGGCCGTCCAGATCTCACCGCTGGGCATCTGGACGATGCCGTTGACGCCGCGGATGGCCGGGAAGCGCTTGATCGACAGCGCCTCGAACGAACCCGGCGCGATGCGGGCCAGGCCGAACGTCCCGGCGGCCAAGGTGCGCGGCCCGCCGGCGTCCAGGGTCCGCGTCTGCGGTCTTGCGCCGCCGTAGTCGATCTTGGCTCGCTCCAGCCGAGGCGCGTCGAGCCAGGCCACCGCGTCCTCCGACCACTGGATGACCAGCCGGCCTTTCGGATCGACGCTCATGGCCTGGGGATGCAGGCCTTTCTCCGCGCGATACATCGTCTCCCAAAGTCCAGCACGATAGCGATAGAGCCCGCTCTCGGCGGCCGTGAACCAGACATCGCCGTGACGGTCGAAGGCGCAGTCGTAGAAGCCGGTTTCGGCGGGCGGATGCGGGATGCGGCGATCCGTGACGCCGTTCTTCCAGGTCAGGACGTGGTCGGTGAAGGCGATCCACAGCGTCCCGTCCGGCGCCTCGCACATCGCCTCGGGCTCGGGCGTATTCTTCAGGATCGGCTGGGGCTGACCGCCCGGCGCGACGCGGTAGACCGTGCTGGCCTCGGCGACATAGACCGCCCCGTCGGACGCCACATGCAGGATGTCGCCATAGGCGGCGGGCTGGGTCAGGGTCGGCTCGACGACGATGTTGGCCGCCCGGAACTTGTCGAGCCCACGCGAGGTCGAGACCCAGACATTGCCCTCCCGGTCCTCGAAGACCCCGGCCGTGATGTTCGAGCTGAGGCCGTCGGCCGTGGTGAACCGCTCCACGCGTTCGGCCGCCGACTTGGACGGCGCACCACGCGGATCCGGCGCGGGCACACGCTGGACGCCCAGGCTCCGGCTGGCGATCCAGAGATTGCCGTCGCGATCGAACGCGGCGCGTCCGGCGGTCGCGCCGCCCTGGACCGCATACGGCAGTCCCGTCATCGGAGACGGCCCAACGCCGTTTGGCCCCGTGAGGGCGCGAGCGCCGCTCTTGTCCATCAGCCAGACGCGGCCAGCGGCATCCAGGACCAGCCCCTTGCCTGCGCCATCCGCCTTGCTGATCACCGTCTCGAACCGCTTCGCCCCCGGCGCTAAGCGGACGACAGCGGTCTGGTACGAAACCCAGATCGCCCCGTCCTGCGTGGCCACCATGCCGCCCAGCTGGCTGCGCGGCAGGCCGGCCTCGTCGCCGTAGAGGGTCCACTGGCCCTTGGCGTAGCGCATCAGCCCGCCGCCTACGCCGCCGATCGCCGCCCAGATCGCGCCGTCAGGGCTCTGGGCCAGGCGCGTGACCATCCCCTTGGGTTCGGGCGATGGGACAAGCTTCAAGACGCCCTGGCGATAGACCGCGAAGCGGTTCGAGCGCGAGAACGCCGTCCAGACATCGCCATTGGCGGCTACCAGCAGCGTCGTCGGCGAGCCATGGACCTCGGACGTCGCGCCCTCGATAGGGACCTTCTCGAAGCGGACGCCGTCGAACCGGTAGAGGTTCACCGAGGCGGTGACCCACAGGAAGCCGTCCTTGCCCTGGGCGACCTGGAACACCGGGGCCGGGGCGCCGGTCTCGAAGGTCCATTCGCTGTGCTTGTGCTGGACTAGGGTGCGGGCGGGATCGAGCGCCAGGGCGGGCGTCGATAGCGCACAGGCGATCGCGAAGGCCAGCGCCACGCGGTGTCCCCAGATCGATCCGGATTGCGATTTCAAGCAGCGCCCCTGCCCGCTGCGCGCCCCCGCCGAGCGCTGGCGAACGCCATCCTTCCACAAGAACGGCGTTCGCGCTTGTCTCCTGGCGCCCGGTTTTGCGGTGCGCCTAGAGCAGGGTCATGCCGCCATCGACCTTCAGATTGACGCCGGTGATGAAGCTCGACGCCTCCGACGCCAGGAACAGCGCCGCCTTCGCCACCTCCTCCGGCCGGCCCAGGCGTCCCAGCGGGATGCGTTCGGCCATGCTTGCCTCGAAGGCCGCGCGCTGGTCGGGGGCCACGCCCAGCTTCTCCAGGATCTCGGTGTCGGTCGGACCGGGGCTGAGCAGGTTCACGCGGATGCCGCGCCCCTTCAGCTCCAGCGCCCAGATGCGGGCGAAGGCGGCCAAGGCGGCCTTGGAGCCGGCATAGGCGGCGTGGCCGTCCAGCGCCTTTTCGCTGGCGATCGAGCCGGTCAGGATGATCGCCCCGCCGTCGCGCAGCAACGGCTCGACCTTCTGCACGCCGAAGAACACCCCACGGGCGTTGACCGCGAACTGGGCGTCGTACTCGGCCTCTGAGACCCGCGGCGACGGCGTGATCGTGTTGATCCCGGCATTGGCCATGTAGATATCCAGCCCGCCGAAGCGCGAGCGCACGGCATCGGCCACCGCCTCGTGGTGACCGAGGTCGGCGACGTCGCCGACCATGCCAGAGGCTTTCGGGCCGATCTCGGCGACGGCCGCCTTTACCACCTCGGCGCGGCGGCCGGTGACGATCACGTTCGCGCCCTCGGCGGCGAAGAGCTTGGCCGACGCTAGGCCAATGCCGCTGGCGCCGCCGGTGATCACGGCGACCTTGCCGTCCAGGATATTCATTTTAGGGCCTCCAGGGCTGTTGCTTCGTGTTGCGACACCCCAGATGGCCTTTGATCCGAGCTCCTATAACTCGGCCCGTTGGCACATCACCTATTCCACGATGGATCAGATGCTGGATCCCCTCGACAACGCCGCCGGCCTGGCCGCCTTCATCAACACGGTCGAGACCGGCTCCTTCAGCGCCGCCGCGCGCCTGGCCGGGACGACGCCGTCGTCGGTGTCCAAGAGCGTGGCGCGGCTGGAGCGGCGGCTGGGAGTGCGCCTGTTCACCCGCTCGACGCGCACCCTCACCCTGACCGTCGAGGGGGCGGCCTATTTCGAGCGCGTCACGCCGCTGCTGCGCGCCCTGGCCGAGGCCCAGGACGTGGTTCAATCGACCGCCGAGGGCCGGCTGCGGGTCTCGCTGCCCACCGACCTGGGCCGCCTGCTGCTGGACCCGCTGACCCGCATCTTCATGCAACGGCATCCGGGTGTGCGGCTGGAACTGGACATGACCGACCGCCGCGTCGACGTGGTCCGCGAGGGCTACGACCTGGCCGTCCGCGCCGGGGAGGTGCAGGACACCGATCTGATCGCCCGGCCGCTGGGCTCCGCGCCGCTGGTGCTGATCGCCTCGCCAGAGCACCTGGATCGCCACGGCCGCCCGGAGACGATCGCGCAACTCGCGACGGCGCGGCACGTCCGCTATCGGCTGGGCGGCCGTCCCTATCCCATCACCTTTGCGGACGGGAGGTCGCTGTCGCCGGAGGGCGTGCTGGACTGCGACTCCGGCTTCGCGCTGCGGGCCGCGGCGGTGAACGGGGTCGGCATCGCCCAGTTGCTGCGCTGGACGGTGGACGAGGACATTCGGGCCGGCCGCCTGGAGATCGTCATGCCCCACGCGCCCCTGCCGGTCGTGCCGCTACGGATCCTGCACGCCTACGGCCGCTTCCAACCGCTGCGGGCGCGGCTGTTCTCCGACTTCGTGGCCGAACAGTTCCAGGGGCTGGCGCGCTAGACCTCGCCGGGTCCGATCCTGTCCGCAGGTATAGGGTCGCCCTGCCCTTCATCCAAATCGATCCCCGGCCCGGCCGCTCGTACCGTCCTCATCGAACAGCGACGGAACTTGCGCCATGCAGCCAGCAACCGACTTCACCCCCTCGGCTACGGCCGGCCGCACGCGGGTGCTGACCGGGCTCCTGACCGAAGCCCTCGACGAGCTCTCGCTCGACCAGACCGCCACCCGCACCAAGATCGCCACGGCCTTGCAAATGGTCGGCGGCGCGCCGGAACGGGCCATGCACACCGGCGGCTTCGCGCCCTGGCAGATCAAGCGGCTGGAGGCCCACATCGAGGGCGGCCTGGAGGGCCAGCTTCGGGTCGAGGAACTGGCGGGCGTGGTGCGGGTCAGCCGCAGCCACTTCTCGCGCGCCTTCAAGAAGGCGTTCGACCAGCCCTTCTCACGCTATGTCATGGTGCTGCGGCTGGAGCGCGCGCGGGGAATGCTGGCCGGCACCGACCGGCCGATCAGCGAGATCGCCCTGGCCTGCGGCCTGGCCGACCAGTCACACCTGACACGCCTGTTCCACCGCCAGTACGGCGCGCCCCCGAACGCCTGGCGCCGCGCCCATGGCCGCTCGAATCTGGCCCGGACGGCTTGAACCTCAGGCCAGCGCCGGCAGGACGATCCGGAACAACGCGCCGCCGTCCGGATGATTGGCGGCGGAGATCTCGCCGCCGTGCTCGGTGATGATCGACTGGCAGATGGCCAGGCCGATGCCGATACCGCTGTCCTTGGTGGTGAAGAACCCGTCGAAGACGCTGGCCAGATGCGCCGGGGCGATGCCCGGTCCGCTGTCGTGAATCCAGATGCTGACGCCCTCGGCCACGGCCTTGGCCCCGAGGCGGATCTGGCGTCGCCCGTCGCCGTGATCGATGGCCTGGATGCTGTTGACCAGCAGGTTGACGATCACCTGCTGCAACTGGACGCGGTCGCCGGCGATCGGTGGCAAGGTCTGATCCAGCGCCAGGTCCAGCGCGATAGACTTGGCCTCGACATCATGACGCACGATCACCAGGGCCTCTTCGATCGTCTCCCGCAGGTCCAGCCGCGCCTGTTGCGGCTCGCGTCGCATGGCCATGCCGCGGATGCGCTGGATGATCTCGCTGGCCCGGCGGGCGCTGGCGCTGATGCGCTCGGTCAGCAGCCGGACCTTGGTCAGGTTCGGTTCGCCCTGGGCCAGCCAGCGCAGGCTGGCGTCGGCATTGGCGGCGATGGCCGCTAGCGGCTGGTTGACCTCGTGGGCGATCGAAGCGGCCAGCTCGCCCAGGGTCGACAGCCGCGCGGCGTGGGCGAAATTGGCCTGCAGGCGGCGCAGCTCGACCTCGGTCCGCAGCCGCTCGCTGATGTCTTCGACGGTGATGAAGGTGGTGTCCAGATATTCGGGCGGAGCCGGATAGGTCACCGAGAACACGACATCCAGCACGCGGCCATCGAAGGTGGCCATCTTGGCCTTCTCGACATAGTTCCGGCGGCCTTCGAAATGGGCGACCATCACGCGGTTGGCCATGCCCGGCGTGGCCGAGAACAGGTAGCGGACCGACTGGATCAACTCGGCCGAATTGCGGGCCCCGAACAACGACACCGCCGCCTGGTTGACCTCGGTGACCACCACGATCTCTTCGGCCAGCGCCACGAGGTCGGGATTGGCGTCGAGATAGGCGGCGATGTCGGTGACACCCTGGCTGCGCAGACGCTCCAGTTCGTCGCCCGACCGCCGCGCGTCGACATAGAGCAGCGGCGTGGGCGTGAAGTGGATCAGCTTGCGATAGCGGTCTTCGCTGGCCTGCAGCTCCCAGGCCGAGCGGTCGTCGCTGACCGCGCCATTGACCGCCAGGAAGAGCACGTCGGTGCGTCCCGGTTCGGCGGACCGCCAGGCCGTCGCCGTGGCTCCGGCCAGCAGGCCATGGGGACCCAGCACCCGCGTGAGGGGCGCGCCGATTGGGCGTCCCAAGGCCTGGGCCAACAGGTCGGCGATGTCGTCACGGCTCTCGGCCGGCCAGAAGTCGGCGATCGGCCGACCGATCATCTGCTCGCGGTCGGCCGAGACGCCGAACAGCCGGACCGTCCGGGCGTTGGCGTCCATGATCCGGCAGGTCTCCAGCAGGGCGCGACCGGACAAGCCTTTGACGGCGGCGGCGTCCAACTCCCAGCAGGCGGCGACCGTGCGGCGCAGCTCTGCGTGGCGGTCGAGATCCACGCGAGGACGCGCTGCCTGGCCGTACTCCACCGCGTCGCGCGGCGAGCCATCGGCGTTGCGGCGCAGGGTTCTGCGGACACGAACGGCGACGGCAGGGCCGGCGGCGCAGCGGCGGCGAACTTCGCCCTCCCAGAAGCCTTCGCGGATCAGCAGCGCCCATTCCTCGTCATGCAGCAGCGGGTCGCCGGCCAGGTCGCCGAGCGGAAGCCCGACCACCGCCATGGCCGGCCAGCCGTAGAGGCGCTCGGCCGCCGGGTTCCAATAGCGGATCAGCCCTTCGGGATCGCAGACGACGACGGCCTCGGCGGCCAGGTCGACGAGGTCGTCGCATTCGTCGCGACCCAGGGCGCGGAAGAGCACCGTCATGACCGCTTCTCGTCGCGGCGGGTCGCCAGGTCGATCACCCGGCGTCCGAACAACCTGGCGTCCAGCGAATAGGCGCCGCCGCCCAGAAGCGCCAGGCAGAGGCCCGAGCCGGCATGTCCCAGCACCAGCCCTTGCGCCGCGCCCTGCCAGCACAGCGCCGCCGCCAGGCTCAGCAAGGTCAGCACCACCGCCGCCGGCCGGACCCCGAACCCGACCAGCAGCAGACCGGCGGCGATCACGGCCAGGCCCCCGGGCCAAGCCAGATGCGTCGCCCAGGCCGGGAGGCCGGCGGCAATGGCCACGCCGGTGAGGGCCTGGGCGATGCGTAGTCCCAGCAGAGCCACGCCGGCCGCGCCATCGGGGTATCGGGCTTGGAATTTCGACATGGCGGCAGGCTAGCGCCGCGCGCGATCAGAGCCCGTACACGGACCGGGGGTGGCGGACGCCCCCCATTCGCGCCCCTTTCCGACGTCCGCCGGCCGGGCTATCGAAGTCGCCAAGCGCGGAGACCGATCGCTTGCCCGAAGGCCCCATTCGCATCCTGGTCGTCGATGACCATCCGGTCCTGCGCGAAGGCGTGGCCGCGATCCTGGAGAACCACGCCGACATGCAGATGGTCGGCGAGGCCGGCGACGGCGAGGCCGCCATCGCCCGCTTCCGAGAACTGCGCCCGGACGTCACGCTGATGGACCTGCAGATGTCAGGCATGAACGGCCTGGCGGCGATCGCGGCGATCCGGGCCGAGTTCCCCGAGGCGCGGATCCTGGTGCTGACTACCTATGCCGGCGACGTCCAGGCGGTGCGCGCGCTGAAGGCCGGGGCCCGGGGCTTCCTGCTCAAGAGCAGCCTCCGCACCGAGATGGTGCAGGCCATCCGCGACGTCCACCATGGCAAGCGCCACCTGCATCCCGAGGTCGCCAGCGAGATCGCCCTGCATGTGGTCGATCAGGATCTCAGCGAGCGCGAGATCGTCGTGCTGAAGCGGATCGCCGAGGGCCAGGCCAACAAGGAGATCGCCCGCGCGCTGGGGATCTCGGACGAGACCGTCAAAGGCTATTTGCGTAACATCTTCGAGAAGCTGGAGGTCAACGATCGCACCCACGCGGTCACGGTCGCCGTGCGGCGCGGCGTCATCGACCTCTAGGCAAGACGGGGACGGCGCGGACGCCGCCCCCGCTCCCGCGTCCTACTTGTAGAGCGCCGTGTGCAGCGCCGTATTGGCCTGCAGGATCGCCGCGCGCGTGGCGGCGGTGTCGGCCACCGCGTTCAGCATGACGAAGTCGTGGATCGCGCCGTTGTAGCGGGCCGAGGTCACTCGCACCCCGGCCTGGGTCAGCTTGCGGGCATAGGCCTCGCCCTCGTCACGCAGGACGTCGTTCTCGTCGACGATGACCAGCGCCTCGGGCAGGCCCTTCAGCTGCTCCAGGCTGGCCTGCAGCGGCGCGGCGGTGATCTCCTTGCGGGTCTCGGCCTTGGGCGCATAGGCGTCCCAGAACCACTGCATGGCCTTCTTGGTCAGCCACGGGCCTTCGGCGAACTGGTTGTACGAGCCGGTCTCGAAATTGGCGTCGGTGACCGGGTAGAACAGCACCTGCAGGGCGAACTTCGGACCCTTGCGTTCCTTGGCCATCAGGGTCACGGCCGCGGCCATGTTGCCGCCGACGCTGTCGCCGACGATGGCGATGCGGCTGGGGTCGACATTGAACTCCTTGGCGTGGGCGGTGAAGTGCTCGATCGCCGCATAGGCCTGCTCGATGGCGACCGGGTACTGGGCCTCGGGCGAGCGGTCGTAGTCGACGAACAGCACCGCGGCCTTGGCGCCGACGGCGATCTCGCGGGTCATGCGGTCATGGGTGTCGGGACCGCCCAGCACCCAGCCGCCGCCATGGATGTGGACGATGATCGGCAGCTTGCCGGTCGCGCCCTGCGGCCGATAGATCAGCACACGGACCTTGCCGTACTGGCCGACCGGGAACGTCTCCTCCTCGATCGACACCGGCAGCTTGGTCACCGGCACGTTCTGGGCGCCCGACAGGGCCGCGCGGGCCTCGGTCGGAGTCATCTGGTAGATCGGCTTGCCGGTGGCCGCGGCGTCTGCAAAGGCCTGGGCGGCGGGTTCGAGCACCGGGCGCGCGGCCTGGGCGTTGGCGGATCCGGTCAGGGCGACGGCCGCCAGCGTGGCGGCGGCGGCGACGGTCGAGGTCATGGACATGGGACTTCTCTTGCTGGCGGCGGAGGCGTCCATCCGGGAGCGCCGCGCCTGGGTTGCGTCGGGCACTAAGGGCCGCCGCCGCCCTCCCCGGCTTGGCCGCGAGCGCTTGGTTTGAAGGACGAGACCGTCATTTGCCCGGGGCCGACGGAGCTTCCCTCCGCGGACCTATCCCTTGGTCTAGGGACCCTAGCCCCACGCGCCCCGCCCGCCCCGTCCAGCGCATAGTTTCGGCGTGTGGCCGCGTTCGCGACACTCCGATCGAGCCGTGTCAATCGGACGCGACAGCGATGGCGAACGCAGGATTTTTTCCGATTTCATTCTGCGACCAACGAAACGGTAGGCGAGCGCTTCACCTGTCCGGCTCAACTCAAGGCGTTCGCGCCAGACCAGGACCGGAGGGATCCCGATGAGCATTTCCGACACCATCCAGGAGGGCGTGGCCGCGCGCGCCCTGTTCGAGGGCCACGACCTCGCCGACAGCCGCGACGCGGTCGTGCTGCATCAGGAGGGTCATCCGCCCGCCTACTACTTCCCGCGCAAGGACGTCTTCATGATGTTCCTGAACCAGACGACCAAGGTCACCCACAACCCGGACAAGGGCGAGGCGCACTACTTCACCATCCTGCGCGACCAGCACATCGTCGAGAACGTGGCCTGGACCTACGAGGCGCCCGAGCCCGCCTACGCGGCCCTGGCCGGCCGCATCGCCTTCAACCCCGCCCATGTCGAATTCCAGGTCGCCGGCCACTCGTCGGCCGACACCGAGGACGAAGAGGACGGCCTCGAGCCGGGCTGAACGTCGGGCGGTCAACATACCCGAATGGGGTATTGGCGGGGATCGGCGCGGAGCCTATAACGCGGACTACAAAGGGCCGTGTTATGAACCTCACTCCGACCGATCCCCGTTCGCGGAAACGGGCGCCTGCCCGCGCGGGCGCTGGCCTGTACGGCGCAGCGCTGGAATACGGCATGCACTGCCTGACCTGGCTGGTGGGGCGCGACAGGCCCGCCAGCAGCCGCGATCTCGCCGAGTTGCAAGGCGTGCCGGTCGCCATGGCGGCCAAGATCATGACCAAGCTGGAAAAGGGCGGGATCGTCACCGCCTCGGGCGGCGTCCACGGCGGCTACAGCCTGGCCCGTCCGCCCCAGGACATCTCAATGCTGGACGTCGCCGACGCGGTCGATGGCCGAAAGCCCCTGTTCGAGTGCCGCGAGGTCCGCCGCAACTGCGCGCTGTTCGACGGCGCGCCGCCGGACTGGGCCACCCGCCGCGTCTGCGGCATCCACGCGGTCATGCTGCGCGCCCAGAAAAGCATGCGCGACGAGATGGGACGCACCAGCCTGCTGGACATCGTCCAGGGCATTCCCGCCCCGGCGGACTTCGTCCCCGAACCCGGCCGCTGGCTGGACGATCGGGTCGAGGTTCGAGAGCAATCACGGATCACGGCCATGAGGGCCGGAGCGCGAAGGAGGTCGTCCGATGCCTGAACTCGTCCCGCACGCGCAAAGCCGGCGCGTCCCCGATGCCGCGACGCCCGTCGTCGGCCTGACGCCGCTGGTCATCGTCGTCGATGACGACGACGCCATTCGCCTGTCGATCTGCGAGCTGCTGGAGTCGGTCGGCATCGAGGCCGTCTGCTTCGCCTCCGCCCGCGAATTGCTCGAAGCCGACGTGCTGCACCGGCCGGGCTGCATGATCCTGGACGTGCGGATGCCGGGCCTCAGCGGCCTGGACTTCCAGAACTACCTGGCCGCCAACGGCATCGTGACCTCGATCATCTTCCTGACCGGCCACGGCGACATCCCGATGACGGTGCAGGCGATGAAGGCCGGGGCCGTCGAGTTCCTGACCAAGCCCGCGCGCGACCAGACCCTGCTGGACGCCGTCAACCGCGCCATCGCCGCCGATCTGGCCAAGCGCGGCGACGCCAATACCGCCCGCGAGAACACGACGCTGTTCCTGACCCTGACCCCGCGCGAGCGCCAGGTGATGCGGGCCGTGGTGCAAGGCGCCCTGAACAAGCAGATCGCCTACGAGCTCGGCATCACCGAGGTCACGGTGAAGCTGCACCGCAGCAGCGTGATGAAGAAGATGCGCGCCCCGTTCGTGACCCATCTGGTCCGCGCCTGGCAGTCGCTGCCCGACAATGTTCGCGAGGACCAGCCCGGCTAGACTTTCGTATAGGTAGGAGCGGACGCGGATTACGCCGATGAATGGAAACCGCGACCTAGTCCCGCCGCGTAAGGGCCGAAAACTTGTCTCCAGCGCCTCTCTTCGCGATTGTCGATGACGATGAGGCGTTACGCCAAGCCTTGGCAGAACTGCTTGAAGTCTCGGGCTTTGACTGCATGACTTTCGCGGACGCCGACGCCTTCCTGGCCGACTACGCCCACGGGCGCTTCTCGGGCCTGGTCACCGATCTGAACCTGCCGGGCATGAACGGTCAGCAGTTGCAACAGCACATGCGGCTGGTCGATCCACGGCTGCCGGTGATCGTCATCTCGGCCCAGTCCGATCCCGCCATCCGGGCCCGAGCCCTGGCCTCGGGGGCCCTGGCCTACCTGACCAAGCCCATCAACGACCAGGTCCTGTTCCGGCACCTGGACGCGGCGCTGAGCCGGTTCCCGCCGCCGACGGCGGGCTGATGCCCAGCGACGCGGACCCTTTCGAGCTTTCCGTCCACCGCCGTCTGGCCCGCGACGCCTGCTGGCAGCTGGACGTCTCCGGGGCCCACGCCCTGCTCCAGCGCAGCGACCAGAGCGACCCGGCCGCCCTGCCCGAATGGCGCCAGGACCAGCTGGACCGGGCGCTGGCCGCGGTGCGGGTGCGCGACGTCAACGAGGAGGCCATCCGACTGTTCGGCCTGACCGGCGACCGCGAGCGCCTGATGGCCCGTCCCATCGCCATCCTCTGGCCCGAGCAGAGCCGCTCGGTGCTGGCCGACCTGCTGCGGGCGTTGGCCAATGGCGGGCTGGACGCAGTCGAGACCCGCGAGATCGGCGTGCTGGGCCCCTTGGTCGACGTGGTCATGACCGGCTGGCGGGCGGCCGATCCACGTTGCCCCGACATCGTCTTCGTCCGGCTGAGCGGCACCCTGAACCCGTCCAGCGCCCTGCTGGAACTGGAGGCCAGCCAGGACCGCTACCGCAACATGATCTCGTCCCTGCCGCTGCCGCTGCTGCAGGTCGACGCGCGGGCGGCGGCGCGGATGTTCGAGCGCCTGCGGGCCAACGGCATCACCGACATCGCCGCCTATACCCGCGACCATCCCGAGCTGGTCGAGATCGCCTGCGACATCGTCCTGGTCACCGACGCCAACAAGGAGGCCGTGGCCCTGTTCGGGGCGAAGGATCGCACCGAGCTGATCGGCCCGATCCCGTTCGTGTTCGCCGGCACGCCCGGCTCGGCGCGCCGCGTGACCATCGCCCACTTCCAGGGGATCCGGAACTATGTCGAGGACTTCCAGATCCTCACGCTCGATGGCCGGATGCTGGACGTGTCGCTGCTGATGACCTTCCCGGTGTCGGGCGAGCGGCACGACACCATCCTGATGATGATGGTCGACCACACCGCCCGCCTGCAGGCCGAGGCCAAGCTGCGGCAGGTCGAGAACGACTTCCACCGCGCCGCGCGGCTGTCGACCCTGGGCGAGCTGACCGCCTCGATCGCCCATGAGGTCCGCCAGCCGCTGTCGGCGATCCTGACCAATGCCGAGACCAGCCAGCGCTGGCTGGCGCGTGACGAGCCCAACCTTCCCAAGGTCCAGCAGTTGACAGAGCGGATCAGCGCCAGCGCCCGGCGGGCCAGCGACATCATCGGGCGCATCCAGGATGCGGCCCGCAAGCGCGAGCCCGTCCGCACCCGGCTCGACCTCAACGAGGTCGTCCGCCAGGCCCTGCTGTTCGTCCGTCACGACAGCCAGGACAAGTCGGTCAAGATGACCCTGACGCCCGGCGAGGACCTGCCGCCGATCCTGGGCGACCGGGTCCAGCTGCAGCAGGTGGTGGTCAACCTGCTGGTCAACGCCATGCAGGCCATGCGCGAGACCGAGCGCGATCACCGCGAAATCTGCATGGTCACCGCCCTCGACGGACCGGACATGGTGGAGCTGACGGTCCGCGACACCGGCCCCGGCGTGCCGCCCGCCGACCTCGACCGCGTGTTCGAGGGCTTCTTCAGCACCAAGGAAGGCGGCATGGGCATCGGCCTGGCCATCTGCCAGTCGATCGTCGGCTCCCACGGCGGTCGGATCACCGCCGCCAACCATCCCGACGGCGGCGCGATCTTCCGCGTCACGGTCCCGGTCGCGACGAAGGCCTAGGCGACCTGTACGCCGGTATGGGGCGCCCTGCCCCTTTGGTCCGATCGCCCCAAACCCAGCCCCGGCCTAGCGTCGCCAGGCCAATAGCGGCCGGGAGATCGACACCATGAAACTCTACTACGCCATCGGCGCCTGCAGCCTCGCCGACAAGATCGCCCTGGCCGAGGCCGGCATCCCCTGCGACTTCGAGCGGGTCCAGCTGCACACCCGGATCACCGAGACCGGCGCCGACTACGCGGCCATCAACCCCAAGGGCTACGTCCCGGCCCTGGTGCTGGACGGCGGCGAGATGATCACCGAGAACATCGCCATCCTGTCGTGGGTCGCCGAGCAGTCGCCGTCCCTGCGTCCCGAAGGCCCGTTGGGCTGGTTCCGCCTGCTGGAGTCGCTGGCCTACATCTCCACCGAGGTCCACAAGAGCTTCCATACCTTCTTCATCCCGGACGTCACCGAAGAGGAGAAGGAGAAGGCCCGCGCCCTGGCCGGCCTGCGCCTGGAATACCTGGCCGCCAGCCTGACCGACGACTTCCTGCTGGGCCCGAAGCTGACCGTGGCCGATCCGTACCTGTTCGTGATCATGACCTGGGCCAAGCCCAACGGCGTCGTCCTGCCGCCGCCGCTGGCCGCCTACTACGAGCGGATGAAGGCCCGCCCCACGGTTCAGGCGGCCCTGGCCAGCGAAGGCCTGGAGGTCTGACCGCCTACGGGACCTATGCGCCGGTATAGGTCCCGCACGCCCTTTCATCCAATCGACCCCATCCCGCTCCGCGCCCTAGCCTTCTGACAGGCCGATGGGCCGTCAGATGGAGGGTTTCGAGATGAAGATCGTGGTGGTCGGCGGCAGCGGGCGGATCGGAGAGAAGCTCGTCTACAATCTTCGGCAGGACGATTATCGCGTCCTCGAGGCCTCGCCCACGTTCGGGGTCAACACCATCACCCGCGAGGGGCTGGATCACGCCCTGGAGGGCGCGACGGTCACCGTCGACGTCACCCAGTCGCCGGGCCTCGACGGTCCTTCGGCCCTGGCCTTCTTCGAGACCTCCGGCCGCAACCTGCTGGCCGCCGCCAAGGCCGCCGGCGTGCGCCATCACGTGGCCCTGTCGATCGTCGGCACCGACCGCTTGCAGGCCAGCGGCTACTTCCAGGCCAAGAAGCTGCAGGAAGACCTGATCAAGGCGTCCGGCCTGCCCTACAGCATCCTGCGCTCGACCCAGTTCTTCGAGTTCATCAGCGGCGTCGTCCAGGACGGCACGACCCACGACGTGGTCATCTCACCAGCCCGCGTGCAGCCTATCGCCGCCGAGGACCTGGCCGAGACCCTGGCCGACCTGGCGCTGAGCCCAGCCCTGAACGGCATGGTCGAGGTCGCCGGCCCCGAGCGTTTCCGGCTCGACGAACTGGCCACAGAGGTGCTGACCGCCTTCGAGGATCCCCGCCGGGTCATGGCCGATCCCGACGCGCCCTATTTCGGCGCGCGCCTCGATGACGAGTCCCTGCTGCCCGGCGCCAGCCCGCGCCTCGCCGCCACCCGCTTCCACGACTGGCTGGCCGCCAGCCTGCAGGCCGCGCCGAACACTCGTCACACCAACCGCAGGCAGGGGTGAACACCATGAAGATCGTCATCGCCGGGGGAACCGGCGTCGTCGGCGCCAAGCTCGCCGACATCCTCCGCCGTCAGGGCCACGAGGTCCGCATCGCCGCCCGCGCCGCCGGGGTCGACGTCATCACTCGTCAGGGCCTGGACGAGATCATGGTCGGAGCCGAGGTCGTGATCGACGTCCTCAACGCGCCGTCGTTCGACGACGCGCCGGCCATGGCCTTCTTCGAGACCTCCAGCCGCAACATCCTGGAAGCCGCCGCGGCCGAGGGCGTGAAGCACTATCTGGCCCTGTCGATCGTCGGCTGCGAACGCCTTCAAGACAGCGGCTATTTCCGCGCCAAGCTGGCCCAGGAAACCCTGGTCCGAGCCGGCGGCGTTCCGTTCTCGATCCTACGCTCGACGCAGTTCTTCGAGTTCCTCGACGCGGTCGTGAAGGACAGCCTGGACGGCGAAGTGGTGCGCCTTGCCCCGGCCCGTGTGCAGTTCATCGCCGCCGACGACGTCGCCGCGGCCCTGGCCGACATCGCCGCCCGCGCGCCGGCCAACGACACCATCGAGGTCGCCGGCCCCGACCCGTTCAAGCTGGACGACCTGGTCCGGCGGTTCCTGGAAGCTCGGCGCGACGCGCGCCCCGTCGTGGCCGATCCGGCGGCGCTCTATTTCGGGGCCCCGCTCGACGACCAGACTCTGATCGCCGGGGCCACCCCGCGCTTCGGCCACACCGAGTTCGATCAGTGGCTGCGGCGCGCGGCCCTGGCTCCGGCCTAGACCCCGAGCGATCTCCACAAACGAAGCGGGCGGCCCTTCTGGACCGCCCGCTTTTTCTTTTGACGCCTGAAGCCGAGTGTCAGGCGCTGGCCAACCAATCCTCGAACGTCGTCAGGCCGTGGATGTGATCCTCACCCGGCAGCAGCGAACGGTCCTCCAGCTCGACGCCGAAATAGAGCGCCTTGTGGTCCGAGACGACCGTGCGGCCGTCACCCTTGGCTTCGAGGTAGCGAGCGACGAACTTGTCGAGACCGAAGGCCTGCGGTCCGCCAACCTCGATCAGGCCGTTGATCGGCGCGCCCAGCACCACGTCGGTCAGGGCGGCGGCGACGTCCGGGGCAGCGATCGGTTGCACCTGCGCGGGCGAGACGTGGATCTCCTCGCCCACCGTCCCGGCCTGGATGATCCCGGTCACGAACGGGAAGAACTGGGTCGAACGCAGGATCGAGTGCGGGATCGATGAGGCGCGGATCAGCGCCTCCTGGGCGATCTTGGCCCGGAAGTAGCCGCTGTCCTGCAGCCGCTCGGTCCCGACCACCGACAGGGCGACATGGTGCTTCACGCCGGCCTTCTCGGCGGCCGCCAGCAGGTTGCGGCCCGAGGTGATGAAGAAGTCCAGCGCCGGGGCGGCGTCGAACTTCGGCGAGTTGGCGACGTCGACGACGATGTCGGCGCCGGTCAGGACCTCGGCCAGACCCTCGCCGGTCAGGGTGTTGACGCCGGTGTTGGGCGCGGCGGCGATGGCCTGATGGCCCAGACGGGTCAGGTTGGCGACCACGCTCGAACCGATCAGCCCGGTTCCTCCGATGACGACGATCTTCACGGCAGCTCTCCTCGGTTCATTTGATGAGCCACCAGCATGGACGTTGCGCGCGCGAGAGGGCGCCGGTGCGAAGGACGTCCCAGCCCCTCTCCTGGATGGACGCGGGACCTGCGAAGGACGTGGCGATATGGCGGCGACCTGAACCAGGCCTAGCCCTTCGGATAGCTTGACCGCCTAGCGGGATAAGGAGGCGTCGGCCTGCCACCGGCCAAGGGCGTAGACCCGCGCGCTAGGCGCACGATGGCCCGCATCCCGCCTCGCCGAGCACTGTTGCGTCATCTTCACCGTCACAGAGGAAACGACGATGACCCTGACCCCGCGCTTCGCCCCCTTCAAGCTCGTCCCGGACGTCACCAAGGCCCTGCTCGCCGTCGAGACCGCCCTGAACGACAGCGGCATCGAGCACAGCCTGGGCGAACTGGTCCGCCTGCGCGCCTCGCAGATCAACGGCTGCGCCGTCTGCATCTACATGCACGTCCAGGACGCCCGCCAGCACGGCGAGACCGACCTGCGCATCCAGATGCTGGACGCCTGGCGCGAGTCCCCGCTCTACACCGACCGCGAGCGCGCCGCCCTGGCCTGGACGGAGTCGCTGACCCGCATCGCCAAGACCCACGCCTCGGACGCCGACTATGAGCTGGTCAAGAGCCAGTTCAGCGAGACCGAGATCGCGGCCCTGACGATCATCGTCGGCCAGATCAATCTCTGGAACCGCCTGCAGATCGCCGCCCGCGCCTCGCACCCGGCCCAGCCGGCGACCGCCGCGGCCTAAGCCATCAGGCCGTCGCCGGCCTGAGACGCGCCGAATCCCCTCCCCCGCATGTTCGGCGCGCCGGGACTGACGGTCCTTTATCGCGGGACCCGACGTCCTCCTGGGCCACGCTCCGGTCGCTAGCCGAAGCGTGGCCCTTCCCGTTCGCGTCGACCCAAAACCCGAGGAAATCCAATGCTGAAGACGATCTCCCTCAGCCTGGCCGCCGTGCTGGGCGTCGCCGCCGTCGCCAACGGCCTGTTCATGCTGATCTCGCCCGAGGGCTGGTACTTCGCCGTGCCTGGCGTCACGACCACCGGGCCATTCAACCAGCACTTCATCCGCGACATCGGCCTGATCTTCGAACTGATCGGCGCGGCCTTCCTGGTCGGCGTCGCACGGCCGGATCTGCGGCTGTTCTTCTGGGGCGCGCCGACCATCTGGTTGTCGGGCCACGCCCTGTTCCACTTCTGGGAAGTGGCGGTCGGCATCTGCTCGGTCTCGGTCCTGCCGCGCGATTTCCCGGCCGTCACCCTGCCGGCGATCCTCGGCTGGTGCATCACCCTGTGGGCGGCCGGCCAGGCGCGCGCTAACCGCGCCTAACGCTCCTGGCCGTGGCGCACGCCGTCGGCCAAGTGAACGACGCGGCGGTCGGGCAGCAGCCAGATCGCCGCGACCCCGGCATAGAGCGCCAGCGACACCGGCGGCGCGAAGAAGGCGATGACCACGCCCGCCGCATAGACGGCCAGCGACAGATCCGTGGCCCGGTCCCCGTTCAGCGCCGTGGCGAACGCGGACTCCCGTCCCTCATGGCGCACCAGGCAACTGGTGAGCGTCCTGAACGCGAAACCCGTGGCCAGCAGCACCAGCCCGTAGACCGCGACCGGCCCGTGCGCGAAGTGGCTCTTCTCCATCCAGGCCGTCGCGAACGGGATCATCGACAGCCAGAACAGCAGGTGGTGGTTGGCCCACATCACCGAGGCGCAGATGCCGCCGACGGCGCGCAACAGATGGTGGTGGCTGTTCCAGTAGATGCCGACATAGACGAAGCTCAGCCCGTAGCCGAGGAAGGTCGGCAGCAGCGGCTTCAGCGCCGCCAGATCCGCGCCCTGCGGCGGCCGCAGCTCCAGCACCATGATGGTGATGATGATGGCGATCACGCCATCGCTGAACGCCTCCAGCCGCGTCTTCGCAATCCGTCCGGTCATGATGCTCGCCCATAAGGCCGGTTGCGCCGGCGTCCTGGCGAAGAGGTAGAACGCCGGCATGAACCGGCCCAGTTGGACCTAGGGCGAAGCGGACTTGGTCCATCGTCCAGCTGGATGCCGCGGCGCTAGCGCAGGTAGAATTGCCGGTGGAACGCGAACATGTCGTCGAACAGGCAGTATTCGGGCGCGCCCAGTTCGATCACCGGCGACTTGGCGGCCACCGCGTGCGTCCAGCGCCGCCAGGCGGCCTGGAAGGCGCTGGCCTCGGCGTCCGTGAACCAAGCCAGCGGATAACCCAGCGAGACATGGAACCGATAGGCGTCGTGGTTTGGCGAGCGGATGGCCAGGAGACGGGACAAGCGGTCGCGCAGGTCGCGCAGCTTGGCGTCCTCAGCGGTGTCGACGGGCAGCAGCAACAGGGTCAGCGGCCGAGCCGGGTCCGGAACCTGATCCAGATCGACCTTCAGACGGATCGGCAGCGGGCAGTCCAGCGCGAAGCCTTTCAGCCGCTCGCCCAGCAGCCGGTTGCACTCGGCCAGTGGCAGGTCCAGCGGCAGATCGGCCGGCCAGCTCGACTTCTGGCGCGGCCGGTCGTTCGCGCCGCCGAAGATCGTGGTGTGGTAGCTGGACGGCGGCAGCCATCCGACCTTACGGGCGAACGGCAGGGTCGGAACCTCGCGATAGATGTCCAGGAAGGCGTCGAACGCCGCCGACCGCTCGCCCTGCTGGTCCAGGTGGCAGATGATCGTGTTGCCGGCGAACGGATAGGGCCGCCCGTCGGGATGGAACTTGCTGAACACGTCCGGCGGATAGGCCGGACGGGTGGCGGCGACCGCCCCCGCCGCCGGCCCGACCACCGCCACGCCCGCCGCCGCTCGCAATAGCGCGCGGCGGCCTTCCGAAAAGAGGTCGTCCCGCCGCATCAGAAGTCCTTGCGCAGGTCGAAGCCGAAGTAGCGGCGGTCATCGCGCGGCACGAACCGCACCACGCCGCTGCCGAAGGTCGACATCATCGACGAATAGTGAGTGTTGGCCAGGTTCTTGGCCAGCACGGTGAAGCGCCAGTCACCCGGCGCGGTGACGGTCACGCCGGCGTTCCAGATTCCGTAGGCGTCCTGCACCGTGTCGGGGGTCTGGTTGATGCTGTACTGCGTCTTGCTCTGCCAGCTGTATTCGGTCGTCAGGTCGACGGCGAAGGCGCCTTCCAGCGGCAGGCGGTAGTCGGCGCGGGCGTTCAGCTTCCAGTCCGGCGAGAACGGCAGCGGCTTGCCGTTGACCTGGCATGAGGCCGCGGTCCCGGTCGGGCATTTGAAGTCGTCGATGCGCGCGTGGATATAGGCCGCGGCGCCGGTCAGGGTCAGGCCTCGGACGGGCTTGGCGGCCAGGTCGGCCTCGATCCCGCGCGTCGAGACCTTGCCGGCGTTGATCAGGCGGGTGACGGGCGAGCCGTTGTAGACGTCGTAGAAATTGACCTGATAGTTCGAGAAGTTAGTGACGAAGCCGGCCAGGTTGGCCTGCAGACGGCCGTCGAACAGCCGCGACTTCAGGCCCACCTCGTAGGCGTCGTTGGTCTCGGGCTTCAGCACCCCGGTGTCCTGCGGCAGCATGCTGAAGGCGACGTTGTAGGCCGGGCCCTTGTAGCCGCGCGAATAGGTGGCATAGGCCATGCTCGAGCCCGTCAGATCGTACTGCGCGCCCAGGCGGGCGGCGTAGCCGTCCTTGTCGGTCGAGCCGGCGCTGGCGAAGCTGGTCTGGATGCCCGTGACCGGCGTCGGCGACGAGGAGACGCGCTGGAAGCGGTAGCTCAGTTCGTCGCGCACGCCGCGCAGGCCGGCGATCAGGCGCAGACGCTCGGAGGCGTTGATCGTCGCCTCGCCGAACAGCGAGGTGTTGTTATTGGTGACACCGTAGTCCGCCAGGCCATTGAACACCGCGCGGGTCGTCCCGGCCAGGGTGGTGGTCTCGCGGCGATAGAGCTCGTCGTCGCTCGACCGCATGAAATAGGCCCCGACCACATATTCGATCAGGCCGCCCTTCGGCGAGGCCAGGCGGATCTCCTGCGACAGCTGCTCGAAGCCCAGGTCGCCGCGATCGTGCTGCTGCGGGAAGCCGGCGACCACGCCCGGCAGGCGGTCCTGGTCCTGGAACTGGATGTTGTCCCAACGGCGGAAGGCGGTGACGCTGGTCAGGGTGTGGCCGCCGATGCTCCAGTCGGCCTGCAGCGACACACCGCTGTTGAAGTCGCGGGCGTGGGTGTCGAGGTTGCTGTTGACCTGGCGGTTGTCGTCGCCGGCCACGACCGGCCCCAAGGCGGTGGCAAAGGCCGGGAACTGAGTGACCACGCCGGTCGGATAGGCGGTCAGGTAGGTGCGCCGCACCACGCCGGTCGGGGCGGTGTCGCGCGAGGCCATGTAGTCGGCCACCAGCCGCAGGGTCAGGTCCTCGTTCGGCGTATAGACCAGCTTGCCGCGCGCGCCGGTCCGCTGATAGCCGTTGACGGTCTCGCCGTTGAAGACGTTGGTGACGTTGCCGTCGTACTTTCCGGTGAAGAGATTCAGCGACCCGGCCAGCTTGCCGGTCACGATCGGGCCAGAGATGCCTGCCTTGAACCGCCGCTCATCGCCGCCCGTGCCGTAGAAGGCCTCGCCAAAGGCGTGGAGCTCCTGGCCGGGGTCCTTGGTGACGATGTTGACCACCCCGCCCGAGGCGTTCTTGCCGAACAGCGTGCCCTGCGGCCCGCGCAGCACCTCGATGTGATCGACGTCCAGCAGGTCCAGCGTCGCCTGGCCCTGCCGCGCCAGCACCACGCCGTCGACCACGGTCGAGACGGTCGGCTCCACGCCAGGCGAGGTCGAGACCGTGCCCAGGCCGCGGATGAACAGCGCCTGGTCCTTGTTCGAGGCCGCGGTGCGGAAGTTCAGGGTCGGCACGATCGTGGCGATGTCGCGCAGGGTGTTGAGGTTCGACCGCGCCAGCCGCTCGCCGTCGACGACGGTGACCGCCACCGGCACGTCCTGCAGCTTCTCCGGTCGGCGCGTCGCGGTGACGATGATCTCGGCGATCGCATCACCAGCCTGAGCATGGGCGGCGTCGAGGGCGACGCTCGTCAGGGCGATGGCGAGAGCGGCGGACGAACAAAGGCGGATGCGCAGTCGCATGACGAAATCCCCGAAGCGCCGTGGCGCGGCTTAAATTCACTCGCCACAAGTGCAATGCAACCTGGAACGAGACTGTTCGATGCGCTATTGCACTTTTTATGCGTACATTATGTGACGAAGTACAGAGCCGAGATCGAGAATCTCACTTTTCATGCGTGAGATGGATTGCGCCGTGATCGAGTCGCGCTATGAGGGCCGCATGGACGCTTCCGCCCCGCCTTCGCGCCCTCCGGAACTAACCCGCAGCGAGCGCCGGCTGCTGGGCCTGCTGTTCCGTCGTGGCGGGACGACCCAGGCGGCGCTGATCGAGGCCACGGAGCTGACACAGCAGTCCGTCTCGCGCCTCGTGGGCGGCCTCACCGCCCAGGGCATGGTGGTGTTCGGCGAGAAGGCCAGCCTGGGCAAGCGCAGCTACCCGTCCACCCTGATCCACCTGGCGCCCGATCACACCTATGGCCTGGGCGTGGCGGTGATGGCCGACGCGGTGGCGCTGGCGGCGGTCGACTTCGCCGGCAATGTCCGCTTCGAGCGCAAGACGCGGATGGGTGCGATGCCCGTGGCCAAGGTGCTGGCCTGGACCGACGCGGCCCTGGCCGAAGCAGCCGCCGCGCTGGGACGGCCACTGGAGAACTTGGCGGGCCTGGGGATCAGCGTCGCCGGCTCGTTCATCGGCGACGCGCCCGGCTTCAACACGCCCCACAGCCTGGAGGAATGGGCCGGGCTCGACATCGCCCAGCTGTTCTCCGAACGCTACGCCCTGCCCGCCTTCGCCGAGAACGACGGCAGCGCCGCCGCCATGGCCGAGGCGATGATCGGCGTCGGCCGCTGGGCCAGGAGCTTCGCCTATCTCTATCTCGGGGCCGGGGTCGGCGGCGGCGTCGTGCTGGACGGCGAGCTATGGCGCGGCCGGTTCGGCAACGCCGGCGAGTTCGCGGGCGGCCTGCCGGGCAACATCTATCCGTTCCCCAATCTGGAGCTGCTGCGTCTGATCGTGGCCCAGGGCGGCCAGCGCTTCGACACCGTCGACGAGATGATCGAGGCCTACGACCCCAGCTGGCCGGCCATCGACGAATGGATCGCCCGGGTCCGCGACTCGCTGTCGATCATCGCCTCGAACGCCACGGCGATCCTGGACCTCGAGGCGATCGTGATCGGCGGCCGCACGCCGCCCGACCTGGCGCGGCGGATGATCAGTCACATCGAGCTGTTCGACCAGAAACGCCGCCTGGTCCCGCGCCCCACCGCCCGCCTGACGCCCAGCGAGACGCCGGGTCACGCCGCCGCCATCGGCGCGGCCATGCTGCCCCTGCGCGCGGCCTATTTCGCCTAGGGCGCAACCACGAAGGCGTTGACCTGCGTCTCCGGGCCTGACCAATCTCGCGGCACGAACTGGGCGCATGCCATCGACCACGACCCGGAAGAGGTCCGTCGCGGCGACCTACGCACAGCTGTTACAAACCCGTGCGATGCGGACCTTATGCAGGCGCCCTATCTCGTTCGCAGTCGGTGGTTAGCGGCGCACGTGCTCCCGCACGAACCCGCCATGCGCGCCTGGATTCGCCGCACGACGCAGATCTCCGACGCCGATATCGACGACATCGTGCAGGAGACCTACGCGATCCTGGCCAAGCTGGAGAGCGTCGATTCGATCCGCGATCCGAAGACCTACGCCTTCCAAGTCGCCCGGTCGGTGTTCCTGCAGGGGCTGCGCCGCAGCAAGATCGTCGCCATCGGCTCGATCGCCGACCTGGCAGCGCTGGGGGACATCGACGACGCACCCAGCCCCGAGCAGCACGCCCACGGCAAGCGCGAACTGCGCCGCGTCGAGGCCGCTATCGAGGAGATGCCCGCGCAAGTCCGCAAGGTCTTCTGGGCTCGCCGCGTCGATGGCCTCTCCCAGCGCGAGACCGCGCAGAAGCTGGGTCTGGCCGAGCACACGGTCGAAAAGTACAGCGCGAAGGGGCTGAAATTCCTGCTGGCGCAATTTGGCGTTGGCGGAAATGCCGCCGCCAAGTCATCTAGGGTACAGGACCCCACACAGGACCCTACGGTTGTAGAGGTCAAACCATCGAATGCCCGAACGCGAAACAGCCAGTGAAATAGAGGACGTCGCCACGATCTGGGCGACCAAGGCTGAGCGCGGGCTGACGGCGGAGGATCGGGCAGAGCTTGACCGATGGCTGGAAGGTGACAGCCGTCACCTCGGCGCCTTCGTCCGCGCCCAGGCCGCGTGGATCCATGCCGAGCGCGCCGTGGCGCTGGGCCAGATGCCCGAGACAGACCCCGCCCCGGAGGAAACGCCCCTCCCCGCGCCTCGCCCCCGGACGCTGAACCGGCGGATGGCCCTGGGCGGCGGCGCGGTCGCGCTCGCCGCATCGTTCGCGGGCGCCTATGTGGTCGGCGCCGGCCGCCATCGCACGCTGGAAAGCGGCGTCGGCGAAATCCGCCATATCGCCCTGAAGGGCGGCGCGACCCTGACCCTCGACACCGACACCCGCGTCGACATCGCCGCCTCGTCCGACGACCGAAGGCTCGAACTGGTGCGCGGCAAGCTGTTCCTCGACGTGCCCACGACGCGGGACCCGCCCCTGATCGTGCGGGCCGGCGATCTTGTGCTGGAGACGCTCGAAGGCGCCTTCGGCCTCCAGAGCCTGGAGAAGGCGCCGATCATGGCGCTCGTCACTCGGGGAACGCTGCGAGCTTCACAATCGCGCGGCATGTTCGGACCGAAACGAACCGTCACGGTCGAAAAGGATCATGTCCTCACCCTCGCTTCCGGCGCGCCTTTGCAAGCCAGCGGCGTGCGATCCATGGCCGCCGCGCGGCAGGAACAGCTCCTGGCCTGGCGCGAGGGCATGCTGTCGTTCGGCGGCGATCTGCTGGGCGACGCGGTCCGCGACTTCGATCGCTACGGCTCGGTCCGGATCGTCGTGGCCGATCCCGAGCTGGCCCGGCAGCGGATCACCGGCCTGTTCAAAGCCAATGATCCCAAGGGCTTCGCGACGGCCATCGCGGCCAGCTTTGGCGGCGTCGTCGACAGCCACGGCGAGGTCATTCGGATTTCCTCGAAAAAAATCGCTTCGGCATAGCCGGAAAGTTTCGCGCCCACGCATCTACCCAACGGGGCCCTTCATTCCGCGCGCGGGCGCGCACCCTTCGTCAGGAGGCGACACGTGTTTCCCGCGCGGCTGACAGGCGCGATCATCGCACCGTTGCTGGCGGCCGCGCCCATGTCCGCGCTCGCCCAGCAGGTCCGGTTCGACGTCGCCGAACAGCCGGCGGTCACCGCCATTCCGGAATTCGCGCGCCAGGCCCGGGTCCAGATCGTGTCGCCGGCGGGCTTGGTTGGCCTGAGGACGCGGGCGGTCAAGGGGCGCTTCAGCATCGAGGACGGCCTACGCAAGCTACTGGCGGGAACCGACCTCTATGTCGCCGCGCGCACCGCCAACGCCATCAGCCTCGCCGCCCGGTCGCGCGTGGCGACAGGGCCGCGAAAGGCCGAGCCGAGCCGCAAGGTTTCAGCGCCGCCGCCCAAGACCGAGACCGATATGGTCTCCGACATCGTCGTCACCGGGACGATATCGCCGGAGCGTCGCCTGGACGCGGGCCTAGCCATCACCACCGCCTCGCTCGAGCGGATCCATGAGCTGGCGCCGAACAACACCGCCGACCTGCTCAAGCTGGCGCCGGGCATCTGGGCCGAGACCACCGGCGGGGCCACGGGCGCCAACGTCTTCGTGCGCGGCTTCCCGACCACGGGCGACGCGCCCTTCCTGACTGTCCAGCTGGACGGCGCACCGATCTTCCCGCCGACCGAATTGGCCTTCAGCGAGAACACCACGCTCTTCCGCGTCGATGACATGATCCAGCGCGTCGAAATCCTGCGCGGCGGCGCCAGCCAGATCCTGTCGAACGGCCAGCCCGGCGCGGTGATCAACTTCATCCAGCGCACCGGCACGCCGGAGCTCAAGGGCGGGCTGCGGCTGACCACCACCGACTACGGCACGCGCCGCGCCGACGGCTATCTGACCGGTCCGCTGACGCCCGACACGGTGTTCGCGATCGGCGGCTTCTACCGGACCTCCGACGGCATCCGGAACACGCAGTTCCTGGCCGATCGGGGCGGCCAGATCACCGCCAACCTGACCCACGACTTCACCGACGGCACGGTCACCGCCTATGCCCGCTACACGCGCGACAGCAACGCCTTCTATACGGGCGCGCCACTGATCGCCGACGGCGACGGCGGCTTCAGCGCCCTGCCCGGCTTCGATCCGCTGCGGGACACCCTGATCGGCTCGGACACTCACAACCTGTCGATCCAGATCGGCCCCGGCAAGCGCCTCCCCGTCGATCTGGATCAGGGCCGAGGTCTCGACCTCTTCGTGGCCGGTTCGAGTCTGGAATGGTCCCCGGACGAACAGACCCAGGTGACCAACCGCTTCAACGTCACCACTGGCGACGCCAATACGACGGGCCTCTTCACAGGCCCGGTGCCGACCACGTTGAGCCAATACATCGCCGACACCGTGGCGCGCGCGAACGCCGATCCTCGCGTCGTCATGGCGGCGGGACGCGCGTCCTCGGGCCAGGCGGTCCTGGCCGCGACCGGCGCATCCGTCTCTCCCGACCGCTACGTGCTGACCGCCGGGCTGTGGTCGGTGAAGAAGACGATCGCGTCGTTCACCGACGAGCTTCGGGTTTCCAGAACCCTTGGCGACGGCCACAGGCTGACCGGCGGCCTCTACATCGCCGGCTACAAGTCCGACGACGTCCGCTATCTGGGCAACAACCTGCTGCTGCTGGCCGAGCCGAACGCCCGGCGGGTCGACCTGCGCCTCGACAACGGCGTCCAGGCCAGCCGCGACGGGTTCGTCAGCGCCGCCACCAGCCAGATCGTCGGCGGCAGCAACAGCATCAACGTCGCGCTCTTCCTCAGCGACAGGTGGACGGTCTCGGAGCGGACCAACCTCAACGCCGGGGTCAGGCTCGAACACCAGTCGCTAAGCGGCAGCGTCCGTAACACTCAGGCCAATACCGACTTCGACGGCGATCCGCGCACGCTCTACGACAACAACGGCGCGCTGCTGCTGGGCTCGTCCACGCGGCTGGGCAACGACGCCTATCAGCTGTCCTGGACGGCTGGAGTCGTTCACCGGATGGTCCCCGACCGGCTGACCCTGCACGCCCGCTTCAACCACGGCTCCAACCTGCAAAGCTTCGAGAAGCTGCGGATCGGCGGCCGGCGGGACCAGTCGGCAGATGTGCTGGAGGCTGGCGCCGACTTCATCGCCGGGCCGATCCGCTCGTCGGTGAACGTCTTCGTCAATCGGTTCTCAGGCCTTCAGTTCACCCGCCTGCTGGCCCAGCCGGACGGCACGGTCGGATCGATCGTCCTGCTCGGCGGGGCCCATGCGGCGGGCGTCGAGCTCGACGCCGACGTCACCCCGGCTCCGCACTGGAACATCGAGCTGCGCGGCACCTACGGCGACGGCCGCTATCGCGGGTTCGGCGCCAACACCGGCAACCGCGTCGTGCGCCAGCCGAAGGTTCAGTTCTCGGTCTCGCCCGCCTGGAGCATCCGCGTCGCCCGCACCGCGCTGAAGCTGCGCGCCACCTACACCTATGTCGGCGAGCGCTATTCGGACGTCGAGAACCTCCAGAGGCTGCCGGCCTATTCGACGGTCGACGCCGGGCTGCACGCAGAGTGGGGCAACGGCCTCTATGCCGATCTCGTCGCGCAGAACCTGCTCGACACCTTCGGTCTCACGGAAGGCAACACGCGCGTGCTGGGCGACGTCCTGTCGTCCGGCCCGATCATCGCCAGGCCGCTGTTCGGCCGGAACCTGAGCCTGTCGTTCGGCTACCGTTTCTGACACGCCGCTAAAAAAGTTTCCGGCCCTTAGCCGGATTTGCCGAGCCCGCCGCATCTAGTTTTCGGAAGCGGGTCACCCGGCGCGCCTCCGCCAACCGCGGATGCGCGCGTCGCCCAAGACGTCATCAAGCGCGCGATCCGCCCGACTTTCCAGGGGGATAGCCCATGAACCTGACCGTACGAATGTCTCTGCTCGCCAGCGTCGCCGCCGTGGCGTTTCCGGCTGCAGCGCAAACCCAGTCCGACACCAACGCCGCCACGGTCGACGAGATCGTCGTCGTCGGCTCGGCCAATCCGAACGGCCAGAAGAAGCTGGAAGCCGGCTACGCGGTCACCTCGCTGAGCAGCGAAGCGATCCGGGCCGCCGCGCCGATCAGCGCCGCCGACGTCCTGAAACAAGTGCCCGGCATCTGGGCCGAAACCACCGGCGGCGTCTCGGGCCCGAACATCGCCGTCCGTGGCTTCCCGACCGGCGGCGACGCCAAGTTCGTGACCATGCAGATCGACTCCTTGCCGATCTATCCGGTGCCCAGCCTGTCGTTCCTCGACAACTCGACCCAGTTCCGCCTCGACGAGACCGTCAAGCGCGTCGAGGCCACGATCGGCGGCCAGGCCGTGCTGTTCGGCAACGGCCAGCCCGGCGCCACGGTCAATTGGGTGCAGAAGACGGGCAAGTCCGATCCGGGCGGCCTCGCCCAATTCACCTACGGCACCGGCAAGCTGATGCGCGCCGATGGTTACTATGGCGCGGACCTCGGCAATGGCTGGTACGGCAGCCTCGGCGGCTTCTACCGGACGTCCAAGGGCGTGCGGAACACCCAGTTCCCGGCCGACCAGGGCTACCAGGTCGTCGGCACCCTGACGCGCGAGTTCGAGAACGGCTCGGCCACGCTCTACGGACGTCAGACCTACGACCGCAACGCCTTCTTCACGCCGATCCCGCTGCTGCGCTCGGGCACGGGCAATGACGCCAAGCTGCACCCGTTCCCGGGCTTCGATCCGACCCGCGACACCTTCCTGGGCAACGCCACGCGGATCGTGACGTTCGACGTCGCCTCCAATGGCGCCAATACGCCGCTGTCCAAGACGGTGGACCTGGCGCGCGGCCGGGGCGTCGACATTCATCTGGTCGGGTTCGATTTCGACCGGAAGTTCGGCGACTTCACCTTCACCAACAAGATGGCCTATTCGGCCGGTACGACGCCGACGATCGCGCAGTTCACCGGCGCCACGCCGGTGACCTTGGGCTCCTTCATCGCCACCCAGGTGGCGACGGCCAATGCTAATGCGGCGGCGACCGCCGCCGCCGGCCGCAACGCGACGGGCGGCGTCGCCACCTCGATCGCGACCGGGACCGCCCTCACCGACATGAACCAGAACGTGATCGGCGTCGGCGTCTTCTACGTCGTCAAGAAGATCAAGTCGTTCCAGGACGAGGCCCGTCTGTCGCGCGAGATCTTCAGCGGCAACACCCTGACCGGCGGCGTCTACTACGCCGACTACAGCTCGGACGACACCTGGCTGACCGGCCACAACCAGCTGATGACGGTCCAGAACCACGCCCAGCCGATCAACCTGGTGCTCGACAACGGCGTGAAGATCACCAACGGCAGCGGCGTCTACACGCCGACCGCCCTGGCCCTGCACAACGTCTATAGCGGCCGCAACACGGCGCTGTTCCTGAACGACCACTGGGAGGTCACCGAGCGCCTGCGGTTCGACGCCGGCGTCCGCTACGAGTGGGAAGAGATCGACGCCAGCTTCCAGAACTCGGCCAAGCAAAACATCTCCACCGACCCGCTGGCGCTCTACGACGTCGGCGCTTCGGTGCTGCTACCGGGTTCGAAGCCGGTCCACTACAGCGGCTCGAAGGGCGCGTTCAACGTCAACGCCAACTACGAGCTCACCTCGGGCGTCAACGCCTTCATCGGCTACAACAAGGGCTACGCCCTGCCGGTCTTCGACGACCTGCGCAACGGCGTGACCGCCGTCACCAAGGTCGATCAACTGCAGGGCGGCCTCAAGACGCGCGGCGCCTGGTATGCTGTCAACCTGACCGGCTTCTACAACACGTTCCGGGGCCAGCCGAGCTCGCAGATCCTGGCCGACGGCACGGTGGTCCGCTACCTGACCAGCTCGGACACCTACGGCCTGGAGTTCGACGGCGTCATCCGCCCGTTCCAGAACTTCTCGCTGACGGTGTCGGGCGACTACCAGCACGGCAAGTACGTGGCCGGCGGCCCGGGCATCACCGGCAACCAGGTGCTGCGTAACCCCGACTTCCAGGCCCGCGTCACGCCCAGCTACACGCTGGACACCCCGGCCGGCGGCCTGACGCTGTACGCCACCGGGACCTACGTGACCCAGCGCTTCGCCGACCTGCAGAACCTGCAGCCATTGCCGAAGTACGCGACGCTGGACCTGGGCGCCTCGCTGGCCCTGAAGAACGGCATGGAGCTGGCGGTCACCGGCACCAACGTCACCAACAAGCTGGCGATCACCGAGGGCAACACCCGCGTGGTCGGCAGCGGCGTCGGCGCCGGTGGCGTCTTCCTGGGTCGCCCGCTGTTCGGACCGAACTACCAGGTCAGCCTGCGGATGAAGTTCTAGGCCCCTCGACTGGCTCGGGCCTCGGCTCGGGCCAGTCCCTTTTCCAAGGATCCCCCATCATGAAGACGTTCCGCGCCGCGCTCGCGGCGCTCGCCGTGGTCCTGGCGCCGGCCACGACCGCCCTCGCCGCGCCGGCAGCGCTGCCGGCCTGGTCGCAAGGCTATCTCTACATCCACCACATCAGCACCGGACGCGGCAACGCGACCTATTTCGTGCTGCCCGACGGCACGACCATGCTGATCGACGCCGGTGAGGCCGATCCGAAGTTCGCCGAGATCGTCAAGCCGCTGAAGGCGTTTCCGCCCCTGCCCGACGGCGAACACTCGGCCGCCTACTGGATCGCCGACTACATCCGCCAGTTCGCGCCGGCCGCCCGTCCGGTGAAGCTGGACTATGCGCTGATCACGCACTTCCACACCGACCACATGGGCACGATCACGCCTGACAAGCCGATGTCCAGGACCGGCGCCTATCGCCTGGCGGGGATCACCGAGCTAGCCGATCTCGTGCCGATCGCCAAGCTGGTCGACCGCGCCGCGCCGGCCTACGACTATCCGGTCGACCTGCGGAAGTGCGCCGGCCCGGGCGGCCTGCCGGGCTCCAACGGCCTGTCGCTGGCCAACTATCTCGACTTCGCCGACTACCGGATGAAGCACGGCCAGACCGTGGTTGGGCTCAAGCCCGGCGCGCTGGACCAGATCAAGCTGGCCAAGGCCGACGCCTATCCGACCTTCCATGTCCGCAACATCGCCTCCAGCGGCGTCATCTGGACCGGCGCCCGCGATGAGACACAGGACTACATCCCCAAGGGCGCGGTCACCGACTGCGGCTTCGACGAGAACCCGTTCAGCAACGTGCTGACGGTCGCCTACGGCCGGTTCAAGTACTATTCCGGCGGCGATATCCCGGGCGTGCCCAACTACACCCAGCCCTGGTGGCGCGACATCGAGACGCCAGTGTCGGCCGTCGTCGGCCCCGTCGACGTCATGCTGCTGGACCACCACGGCAACCGCGACACGATCAACGAGAACATCCTGCGCAACCTGGCCCCGCGCGTCATGGTGCAGGAGAACTGGCTCTCGCCGCAGCCGGGCGAGGAAGTCGTCACCCGCATGGCGTCGAAGGGTCTCTACCCAGGCCCCCGCGACGTCTTCTCCACCGGCATGGCCCCGGAGACCCGGGCCGCAATCGGGCCGATCATGGACAGCCTCTACAAGAGCTACAACGGCCACGTCGTCATCCGCGTCGCGCCCGGCGGCGATCAGTACGAGGTCTATGTCCTCAACGACACCGATGCTCGGCGCGAAGTGACCAAGCGGTTCGGGCCCTACCTGTCGAAGTAACTCAGCGTTTCTTGCCGGCGCCTCCCCTTCGACCGGCAAGGCGGGCGATCGGTTCGATCACCCCCGAGGCGGGTCGCCGGTTCGCCGGCGCCCGCCTCCTTTTTGGTTCGACCTCCGCACGAGAAGACCCAGATGAAGACCTTGTGGCGCGCGGCGCTGGCGACCGCCTTCCTGACAGCCCTTCCCGCCCACGCCGCCGAAGTCGCCACGCCGGCGGATCTCTTCGGCGACCTGTTCCAGCAGGTGCAGATGCGGCGGCTGTTCCCGGACGGGAAGACCTTCGTCGATGCGACGCCAAAGCGCCCGCCCGCCTCGATCATGGCCCGCTATCGCGCCCATGCCCGTTTCACCGACGCGGAGCTGAAGCGCTTCGTGCGCGCCAATTTCGTCTTGCCTGAAGACCCGCCGATCCCGCCGCCATCCAGCGCCCGCGCCAGCCTAAAGGCCCACATCGCCGCGCTCTGGCCGGTGCTGACGCGCCCACCGGTCGTCGCCGTCGAGGGCGGTTCGGCCCTGCCGATGGCCAAGCCGTTCGTCGTGCCCGGCGGCCGCTTCCGCGAGATCTATTACTGGGACAGCTACTTCACGATGCTGGGCCTGAAGGCCGACGGGCAGGACCAGGCTGTCGAGAGCATGGTCGATGATTTCGGCGACCTGATCGCCGCCCACGGCCACATTCCCAACGGCGCGCGGACCTACTATCTCAGCCGTTCGCAGCCGCCGTTCTACTTCGCCATGGTCGGGCTCGCGGACAGGACCGACCGGGCGCGCTTCAAGCGGCGCGTCGACCTGATGCGCCGCGAACACGCCTTCTGGATGGACGGCGAGACGGGCCTGAAGCTCGGACAGGCCCATCGCCGCGTGGTCGCCCTGCCGGGCGGCGCGATCCTCAACCGTTATTTCGACGACCGGGCGACGCCGCGTGACGAGTCCTGGCGCGAGGACGTGCTGACCGCCCGCGAGGTCTCCGGCCGTCCGGCCGCCGAGGTGTTTCGCGACCTGCGCGCGGGGGCCGAGAGCGGCTGGGACTACAGCTCGCGCTGGCTGGCCGATGGCAAGACGCTCAAGACCATCCAGACCACGGCCATCCTCCCGGTCGATCTCAACAGCCTGATGTACGGTCTGGAAACCGCCATCGCCGAGGGCTGCGAGACCCTGGCGGACAAGGCCTGTGTCGATGACTTCAGCGGCCGCGCCAAGGCTCGCAGGGCGGCTATGGACGCCTTCCTCTGGGACGCCGGACGCGGTCTCTACCTTGACTACCAGTGGCGTGATCGCGCGCGGCTGGATCGTGCCAGCGCCGCGACGCTCTATCCGCTGTTCGTCGGCGCGGCGAGCGCGGACCAGGCCAAGGCCGTGGCCGTCGCCACCCGGTCCCTGCTCTTGGCGCCCGGCGGCCTGCGCACCACCACGGTCGCCACGGGCCAGCAGTGGGACGCGCCGAACGGCTGGGCGCCGCTGCAATGGGTGGCGGTCTCGGGCCTGCGCCGCTACGGCGAGGACGCCCTGGCCCGGACCGTCGCCGAGCGCTGGCTGGCCACCGTGGACCGCGAATACCAGGCCAGCGGCAAGATGCTGGAGAAGTACGACGTCGAGGAGGCCAAGGCCGGCGGCGGCGGGGAGTATCCGCTGCAGGACGGCTTCGGCTGGACCAACGGCGTCACCCGCGCGCTGCTCGACCTCTATGGAAACTAGACCGCCCGCGCCCGGATGGCGGCGGCGAGGCGGTCCATGTCGGCCGGCGTGTTCCAGAAGCTGGGGGTCACCCGGATGCAGGCGCCCTTCGCCGGACCGTCGCGCTCGATCGTGAAGATCTTGTCGCGCGCGAAGAGGTCCTTCCGCAGGTCGGCGTTGTCGGCGAAGCCGGTACGTCCCGTCAGGCGGAAGGACGTCATGCCGGCGTGCAGATCCGGATCGTCCGGGGTCAGCACCTGGACGCCGGGCAGCGACCGGACCTGCCCCACCCAGCGGTCGCGCAGATAGCGCAGGCGGGCGGCCTTGGCCGTGACCCCGATCGCGCTATGCACGTCGATGGCCTCTGACGCCGCTAGCACGGCGGCGAAATTGACCGTGCCGGTATGGACGCGGGCGTCGATGCGGTCGGACGGCTTTTCCAGAGGCGACGGGTCGATGTCGGCGATCCGGTCGCGGCGGATATAGACGATCCCCACGCCCAGCGGCGCGCCGATCCACTTGTGCAGGGTCAGGCCGGCGAACGCGACGCCCATGGCCGTCAGCGAGAAATCGAACTGGCCCAGGGCGTGGCCGGAATCGAGCAGGACGTCGACGCCCCGCGCCCGCGCCGCCGCCGTGATCTCGGCGACCGGGACCACCAGGCCCGTGCGGTGGCTGAGCTGGGTCAGCAGCAGCAGCTTCACGTCCGGCCGCTGGGCCAGCGCCTGGTCATAGGCCACGACCACGTTCTCGCGGGTGGCGGGCTCGGGCAGGTCGATGCGATGGACCCGCACGCCCCGCACCCGGGCCAGCGACTCCATCGACACCTGCATGCTGTCGTAGTCGAGGTCGGCATAGAGCACGCCGTCGCCGGGCTTCAGTTTGTTGTAGCCGCCGATCAGGGCCTGCATGGACTCGGTGCCGCCTCGGGTGAAGGCGATCTCGTCCACGCCCACGCCCAGCAGGGCGGCGACCTTGACGCGCACGGCCTTCAGGTCCTGGCCGATGGTCCCGCGCGTATAGAGGGTGGTCTCGCGGTTGACCCGGTCGGTGTGGACGGCATAGGCCGCCCGCACCGACCGCGCCATGGCGCCGAAGTTGCCGTTCTCCAGCTGGATCACGCCGGCTGGCGGCGGGTCGTACAGGGCCGCGACCTTGGCCCAATAGGCCTCGTCCTGGGGTTGGCCGGCTCCCTGGCCTAGTCCAGGCGCCGCGACGGCGACGCCCGGGCTGGCCGCCGCGGCTGCGAGAAGGCTACGGCGCGAGAGCTCGACCATGAAGACCCCTTAGAAGCGCACGTCGATGCGCGCGTAGTACTGGCCGCCGTTGGTGTCGTACGGCGAGTTACGAGAATAGACGAGACCACGGCTGGCCTGGAACACCGCCTCGTCAGGGTGGGTGTCGAAGACGTTCTCGGCGCCGACGCGGACGGTCATCTTGTCGTTGAACTTCCAGGCGGCGTTGACGTCGATGAAGGTGATCGCGCCGAACTGCTGGAAGATGTCGCCGGTCGCGTTGCCCGTCGAGTCCGTCCACTTGCCGTAGTAGCGGGCCCGCGCCAGCAGCTTCAGCTTGCCGACCGTGTAGCTGGCCGAACCGGTGAAGTTGTTCTTCGGGCGGGATTCCTCGAAGGTCCGGCGCGAGGTCTCGCTGGCGGTCAGCGAGCCCGAGGTCACCTTGGTTTCATTGTAGTTGTAGGCGCCGGTCAGGCCGAGCACGCCCGGGCCGACCGCATGGTCATAGTTGACCACCACGTCGATGCCGCGGGTGCGGGTGTCGAAGTCGTTGGTGAACCAGCTGATCGAGGTGAAGGACGTCGCGCCGGGCAGGCCCAGGGTGGCCAGCTGGGCCCGGATGGCCGGCGTCACTGTGATCGTCGGCGAGCTCGAGAAGCGGTCGTTGACGTCGATGCTGTAGCCGTCCACCGAGCCCGACAGGCCCACGTCCGTGCGCCACACCAGACCGCCGGCGAAGGTCTTGGACTTCTCGGGCTTCAGCGGCTTGGCGCCCAGGAAAGCGGCGACCGGGTTGACCGGCGACAGACGACCGGACGTGAAGAGCTGCAGGGTGACGGTGTCGAGGCCCTGCGAGGTGCTGGTGCTGTTCACCTGGCCCGGCGTCGGGGCGCGGAAGCCGGTGTTGTACGAGGCGCGGATCGCCACGTTCGGGGTGAACTCGTAGCGGCCGGCGACCTTGCCGTTCCAGGTCTCGCCGAAGTCGGAGAAGTGCTCGTAGCGGAGCGCGCCGTCCACGTTCAGCTTTTCCGTCAGGTCGGCGGCGACGTCCACATAGCCGGCGTAGCTGCGCTGGCTCCACGAGCCGGCCTGCTGGGGCGAGAAGCCCGGGAAGCCGTTCGAGTTGGGGGCCAGGCCCAGGGCCGCGCCGGGACCGACCGCGTAGGACGCCGGATCACCGGCCTCGATGCGGTAGGTCTCCTTGCGGGTCTCGGCGCCGAACGCAACGTTCAGCGGGTTGGCCAAGCCCGACACAGGCAGGCGCCACACCGCGTCGGCGTTCAGGTTCATCTCGCGCTGGACCAGACGACCCAGGTCGAAGTCGAACGGGCTGGCCGGGCCCATCGAGGCGTTGATCGAGTTGTTGAGGAAGAAGCGGCTCGCGTTCTGGCCGTACGAGGCGCTGAGGTCCCAGGTGAACACGTCGCTGGTGCGGTTGCGCACACCGGCCACGGCCTGGCCGTCACGGGCGTGGATGCCTTCGCGCGGCGTGAAGCCGGCCGGGTAGATCTTGTTCAGGTCGAAACCAGGGAACACCGAGACGATCTTGTAGATCGCCGGGTTGGCCGCCGGGTTGCGCCAGTTGATGTCGTTGATGCCGTCGGTCTTGCTGTAGCTGCCGAAGGCGTAGGCTTCGCCCACCGGACCCAACGGCAGCGCCGCGTCGGCGGCGAACTGCAGGGTCTTCAGGTCCGGATCGCCCCAGCGCTGCACCGGGTTGTCGACCTTGATGCCGCTGCTCTGCTGGAAGGCGATGGCGTCGGGCCGCTGGCGGCTGCGCGAGGTGGCGTCGGCCTTGGACCATTGGACCGTGGTCGTCAGGTGACCGCCGTCGCCGATCTCGACGCCGGCGTGGGCTCCCAGACGATAGGCCGTACCATCGCCCTCATAGAACTGGCCGGCCTGGCCGAAGGTCGAGAAGCCGGTCTTGTCGTCCAGCATGATGTTGATGACGCCGGCGATGGCGTCCGAACCGTACTGGGCCGAGGCGCCGTCGCGCAGCACTTCGATCCGGCCCACCGCGTAGTCCGGGATCTGCGCCAGATCAGGGCCCTGCGCGCCGCGCGAGCCCAGGAACGCCGAGCGGTGGAAGCGCTTGCCGTTGATCAGCACCAGCGTCTGGTCGGGCGACAGGTTGCGCAGCGTCGCCGGACGGATGAACTGCAGGCCGTCCGAGGTCGGCAGGCGCTGGACGATGAAGGTCGGAATCTGCTGGGCCAGGTTGGCCGCCAGCGACGGCGAGGCCGAGGCCTCGATCGACTCACGCGACAGCACGTCGACCGGCGCCAGGGTCGTGAACTTGGTGCGCCCGGCCTGACGGGTGCCGGTGACGACAACCGCGTCAACCTCGGTCACGGCCGCGGGCTCAGCCGCCGGCGCCGTTTCGGCCGCCTTGGCCGATTGCGCGGTCATCACCATCAGGCTGGTCGCCGCCAGCAACCAGGATTTCGAATACGAAGCCATGAACTTTTCCCCAGACCAATGGCTGGGCTAGCTGTCACGGTCGCATGACGGCGGTTTGGCTGTGCGGCTACGAATCTGTGACGCTCCACCGTCACGAAACCGTATCGGTTCCGCTCTAGCGGGGCGGCTCCTGACACGGATTCGGACCGCCTCGATGAGTCTGGCTCACCTCCGCTCGCGCTGGAGCTATCTGCGCGCGCAAGTCTCCCGGGTGACCCGGCGTGATGACGCGGAAGACTTGCTCCACGACGCCTGGGTGCGGATGACCGAGCGCGCGGCGGCCGTGGACAATGCCGAGGCCTTCCTGGTCCGCAGCGCCTCGAACGGCGGCCGCGACGCCTATCGCCGCGAGCGGCTCCAACCGCCCTCCTCCCAGGTCAGCGAGCTGCAGATCGCCGGCGTGCGCGACGACCTCCCGCTACAGGACGAGGCGCTGATCGCCCGCCACCGGCTGGAGCGCCTGCTGGCCGGTATCGATCAACTCAGCCCACGCACCCGCGAGGTGTTCTTGATGCACCGGCTGGACGGCCGTAAGCATCGCGAAATCGCCGCGCAGTTGGGCATCACCCAGAGCGCCGTCGAAAAGCACGTGGCCAAGGCCGTCGAGGTTCTGACCGATTGGATGGAAAATTGGTGACGGCGCCCGCTCCCGACGACCGCTCGACACCCGTCCGCGAAGCCGCGGCCTGGGTCGCGCGGCTGCACGCCGAGGATCGCTCCGCCGCCGATGAGGCCGCCTTCCGGTTCTGGATCGCCGCTGATCCAGCCAACGCCCAGGCGTTCGATCGCGCCTCGGCGGTCTGGGCCTCGGTCGGCGGCATCGCCGGTCGCATCCAGCGCACGCCCGAGCGCGCGCCGCCGCGTCGCGCGGTGCTGGCTGGGATGGCCGCGGCGGCGTTCGGCGGCGGCTTGGCCAGCTGGCGGGTCGCGCGGGCCGGCGTCTACGAGACCGCGATCGGCGAGCAGCGCCGCGTCACCCTGGCCGATGGCTCCCGGCTGCTGCTGGACACCGCCACCAAGCTGCGCGTGCGAATGCAGGACGACAGTCGCGAGATCCGCATCCATGCCGGCCGCGTTTGCCTGGAGCTGGCGGCCGATCCGCGCCCCTTCCTCATCAAGACCGACACGCGCCAGATCACCGCTCACAACGGCCAGTTGGACGTGCGTTGCGACAAGGGGGCGGCCGCGATCGTCGTCTCCGCCGGCCGGGTCGACGTCGATGGCGGCGGCGCGCCGCGCGCGCTGTCGGTGGGCGAGCGGCTGCGGGTCGGCCAGGACGGCGGCGCCGATGCGGTCGATCATCCCAACCTGGACGACCTGCTGGCTTGGCAGAGCGGCCGGGCCGTCTTCCGCGACGCCACCCTGGCCTCGGCCAGCGAGGAGATGAACCGCTACACCGAGCGCAAGCTGGTCGTCGCCGATCCCAACGTGGCGGCGCTGCGATTGAGCGGCGTCTACCGCGTGGGCGACACCGCCGCCTTCGCCAACGCCGTGGCCATGCTGCTGCCGGTCAAGGTGGTCCAGACCCCCGACGCCATCCGCATCGACGCCGTCTAAAAAGTTTCACGATTTCGGAAGTGAGGAAGACGGCTGCGAGATCGTCGAGTGGGCGCTCCGACTTCCGGAGCTGCGCCATTCGGGGATAATCATGAGCGTTGTACAACGGCGGGTGCGCCGTTCTTTGGCTGTGGGCGTCGCGCTCGCGGCTCTGTGGAGCGGCGTGGCCATGGCGCAGTCGCGCCTGGTGCACGTGCAGCTGCCGGCCCAGCCGATGGACCGCGCGCTGGAACAGCTGGCCAAGCAGAGCGGCGCCGACATCCTGTTCACCCAGGACGCGGTAAAGGGCCTGCGCGCCCCCAGCCTGAGCGGCGACTACGACGCCGAGACCGCCGTGCGCCACCTGCTGCAGGGCACTTCCCTGGTCGTCACGCAAGACAGCGCCGGCGCGCTGATCGTGCGGCGCCGCCGCCCTAGCGATGCGCCGGAGCAGACTTCGGCGCTGACCGAAGAACCCGTCCAGGTCGAGGACATCGTCGTCACCGGCATCGCCAACAGCCTGGCCCAGGCCCTGGACCAGAAGCGCAAGGCGACCAACGTCATCGACGTGGTCAAGGCCGAGGACATCGGCAAGTTCCCCGCCCAGAACATCGCCGAGGCGCTGCAACGCGTGCCGGGCGTGTCGATCGTCCGTGACCGCGGTGAAGGCGTCTTCGTCCGCGTGCGCGGCCTGGGCCCCTCGTTCGACATCGTCACCCTGAACGGCCGCACCGCCGCCGTGAACGAGAACGTCCGCGACGGCGGCACCACCGGCCGTCAGTTCCGCTTCGACACCTTCGCCTCCGAACTGGTCTCGGCCGTCGAGGTGATCAAGAGCCCCAAGGCCTCGCTGGACGAAGGCGGCATCGCCGGCATCGTCAACATGCGCACCTTCCGGCCGCTGGACTTCAAGGCGCCGACCGTGACCATGTCGGCGACGGGCAGCTATTCGCAGCTAGCTGACAAAGGCATCGATCCGCGCCTGTCCGGCTTGGCCGCCTGGCAGAACGAGGCCGGCACGCTGGGCCTTCTGGCCTCGGCGGTCTATGACGAGCGCACGGTGCGGCAGGACCGCATCATCCAGACCGGCTGGATCGACGGCCGGATCGACGCGGACGGCGACGGCGTCCTCGACCCCGGCACGATCCTGGTCCCCACGGCCAACCGTCCGACCCTGGAGCAGGAACACCGCCAGCGCGTCGGCCTCACGGGCGGACTGCAGTGGAAGCCGAACGACAATCTGCAGGTCAATCTGGACGCGCTGTGGAGCCGCCTGCAGATCGACTATGACGAGATGACCTACTCGTCGGACTTCCAGACCGCCTCGCCGCGCGCCATCGTGCCCGGCAGCGCCGTGATCACCGACGGGGTCCTGACCCACGCCACGGTCCAGACCAACACCCAGATCGGCCGCGAGGTCTCCAAGCTCGACTACCAGAGCCTGATCCTGGGCGGCAACGTCGCCTGGACGAAGGACAAATGGACCGTCGACGCCGACCTGACCTATAGCCGCGCCTATTCCAACACGCCCAAGCCGATCACCCGTTCGCGCCTGATCGGTCCGGTCGGTCTGGTGACCTTCGACTACGCCCTGGCCGGCGAGCGCCTGCCCAATCTGAATTTCGCGGCCAACCTCAACGATCCTAACCTGCTGCCGGGCCGCCGGATCGAATATCGCGTCAACGACTCCCTAGACCATGAAGCCGCGGCCAAGCTGGACGTGACGCGCGAGTTCGGCGACACCGGCATCACCGCCGTGCGCTTCGGCGCCAAGATTCAGGATCGCGGCCGGGACTATCACCGTCGCGACCTGACGCTGCTCAACGGCATCGTCGGCGTCAAATTCCCGATCGAGTTCTTCAATCCCTTCCCGGTGAAGGGCTTCCTCGGCTCGGTGGGCGGCGACCTGCCGCGTGAATGGCTGCAGCCGCGCCCGGACAAGTTCCTGGCCGCCTCGACCGACCTGCAGCAGCAACTGGCCGCCCCCCTGGCCCGGGGCGACCTGCGCAACTCCTACGAGGTCAAGGAACGGATCGGCGCGGGTTACGGCATGGCCGAGTTCAGCATCCCGGTCGGCGGCGTGACCCTGCGTGGCGATCTGGGCCTGCGCTATGCCAACACCCGGCAGACCTCGAACGGCTATCTGGACAACGGCACGTTCGCGCGTCCGGTCAGCTTCGTGCGCAGCTACGGCAACCTCCTGCCGTCGTTCAACCTGGCGGCGGAAATCACCAACGACTTCCAGATGCACCTGGCCGCATCGAAGGTGATCACCCGCCCGGCCCTGGCCGACATCGCCCCGCGCCTCAGCACGGCCACCAGCACCCAGCTGACCGCGGCGGGCGGCAATCCGGACCTGAAGCCGTTCGAGGCCTGGCAATACGACGCCACCGCCGAATGGTACTTCGCGCCGTCCAGCGCGCTGATCGGTGGGGTGTTCTACAAGGACATCACGACCTTCGTCTTCGCCCAGACCAAGCCCTTCCTGATCGACGGCGTCAGCTATCAGCTGACCGCGCCGCAGAACGGCGGCGGGGCCTATGTCTACGGCGCCGAGCTGGCCTACCAGCAAACCTTCAAGTTCCTGCCCGCGCCGTTCGACGGCCTGGGCTTCCTGGCCAACTACACCCACACCGAAAGCCAGGGCACCTATTCGACCGCCGCCGGCGTCGTCACCAAGGACGACCTGGTCGACGTGGCCAAGGACAGCTTCAGCGCCACGGCGTTCTACGAGAAGGGCGGCGCAGCCATTCGCCTGACCTATTCGTGGCGCGGCAACGTGTTGCGCGATGTCGGCGGCGCGGGTCTGGCGGCGACCAACGACAAGGCGTTCGGGTCGCTCGACTACGACATCTCCTACGACCTGACGCCGAAGGTCTCGGTCTCGTTCCAGGGCATCAACCTGACCGACGCCGTGCAGTGGAACTACGTCCGCAAGGACCGCTTCGCTGGCTACACCAACTACGGCCGGACCTTCCTGTTCGGCGTGCGCGCCCGCTTCTAAGCGCGCCGAAAATCCGGGCGGCGCTCCCCTTCGTCGCCCGGATCCCCCTTCCTTTTCGAAGAAAGCACGGACATGCGCGTAAGATCGCTTCTGGCCGCCCTGATGCTGTCGGCCTCGCCCGCCCTCGCCCACGCCGCACCCAAGGCGCCGGTGATCCCGCCCGTCGCCAGCCTGCAGGACGGGACCTGGCTGAAGGGCGACCTGCACCTGCACTCGCGCCACAGCAAGGAATCCACCAACAACCCGGTGAAGAAGATCATCGCCTTCGCCGAGAAGGTCGGCTTCGACTTCATCGCCATCACCGATCACGACAACCATGTCGACGGCGACGTCGCCCACAACACCTGGGTCGATCCGGAGCTGAAGTCGGACAAGGTGCTGCTGCTCTACGGCGCCGAATGGACCACCCATCGTGGCCACGGCAACGTCTTCTCGGCCAAGCCCTACGAGCACCAGCGCCTGTACGACGTGCGCGACGAGCGTGACGCCAAGATCCTGGCGGTGAAGAAGAGCCTGGGCATTCACCTGTCGGCCAACCACCCGATCGGCAAGGACAATTTCGGCTTCTCCTACGACATCGTCGACTCGATCGAGGTCTGGAACTCGGCGATGTGGCCCAAGAACGCCAACGCCATCATGATCTGGGACGACATGCTGAAGTCGGGTCGCAAGCTGACCGGTCGCGGCGGCAGCGACGCCCACCACGGCGTCCCGGATACCCCGGCCGACGCCAAGCCCAACAGCGTCCAGGCCACCGCCAACTATGTCGGCACCCCGACCACCTGGGTCTTCGCCAAGACCCGCACGCCGCAGGGCGTGGTCGACGCCCTGACCAACGGCCGGGTCGCGGTCAGCGCCAATCCCTACGCGCCGCGCGTCGAGCTCTATGCAGACGTGGACGCCGACGGGAAGATGGACATGATGATGGGCGACAACGCCAAGCCCACCGGCAAGCCCGTCCACTTCCGCGTCCAGCTGACCGGCAAGGCGATCCCGGCCGACGGCGCCTACACCGTCACGGTGATCAAGGACGGCGAGGTGCTCGGCCGTTATCCGGCGCAGGGCCCCGAGCCGAAGGTCGAGTTCGACGACACCCCCGCCACGACCGGCCGCACCTACTACCGCGTCCAGGTCGAGGGTACGCCGACGGCCTATCCGGAGGTCCCCGGCTCCATGGCGCTGAGCGGGAACATGGTCGGCCTGTCGAACCCGATCTACTTCAACTTCGATCCGAACTTCTGACGAAAGCTGGTGCGGCCCAATCCGGCCAGCAGCGTAGCGCCTTGATGAAAGAACTCGGGCGGCCTTCGAGGAAGGCCGCCCGAACAGGGTCTAGAGGATGAAGTCCGAGGCGCTCAGCGTGGTGAGGCCCTGCAAGGTGACATTGAAGTCCGCCACGCCGTCACCGTTCCAGTCGCCCGAGAAGACGACGCCCTCCGAGGTGACCGAGTAGCGAAGCTGGCCCTGGGAGTTGGTGAAGGCCCCCGTGCCGATCCAGATGAAGGCCTCGTTGCCGCCACCACCGCCGACCGGAATGGCGTCGATCGTCGAGAGATCGATCTTGTCCACGCCGCGAACGAAGTCGGTGATGACGTCCCAGGCGCCTTCGGACACGGTGTTGTAGTCGAAGATGTCGGCCCCGGCGCCGCCGGTCATGGTGTCGGCGCCCAGGTTGCCGATGATCCGGTCTGCTCCCGTCGAGCCAACGAAGATGTCGTCCCCGCCCTTCAGGTCGATATAGGCGATGTCGCTGACGGCGATGTTGGTCAGGTTGAAGTTGTCGTTCCCGTCCGTGAAGGCCAGGCCGACATTGCCATAGCCATGGCCGGTGATGGCCTCGATGTTGGTCATCGCGCTGACGCCGATGATCACGCCGACGTTCCAGGCCGCCAGGGTGTCGTAGCCGGAGCCGCCATCGACAATGTCGGTGTCGCCATAGGCGGTGAACCAGAACAGGTCATCGCCGCTCTCGCCATAGATCGTGTCGAAGCCACGATCCCCCATGATGATGTCGTTGCCGTACGTGGCGTGGATCGTGTCGTCGCCGTATTCGCTGTTGATGTAGCGGATGTCCTTCAGGACGACCCCGCGCAGGTCGATGTCGTCATTGCCGGCCGTGCCGTGGATCTCGACGAGCGCCACCGTGCTGCCCACGACCTCCTCGATCCCGTCGAAATTGAACGGGATGTAGACGTTGCCGCCCCCGGCATAGACGATCTTGTCGTAGCCGGCGCCGCCGTGGACCAGGTCCAGGCCGTTGCCGAACTCGACCTGGATGATGTCGTCGCCGTCGCCCGCCCAGATGACGTCGTCGCCGCCGCCGCCGTTGACGACGTCGTTGCCGGCGGTGCCGTAGAACGTGTCGTTGCCGTTGTTCAGGTGGAACTTGACGTTGCCCGTCACCTTCACGTCGCGAAGGTCGATCGTGTTGGCCAGGGTCGAGCTGACGAAGCTGACGCCCGTATATCCGCCGTCCGAGATCTCCTCGATATTGACCATCGAGGCGACTTCGATGGCGGTGCCCGCCACGTTGGCGACCAGCACGTCCCAGCCCGAGCCGCCGTCGACGATGACGTCGTAGTGCCCGTTGACGTTCTGGTACATGAAGATGTCATCGCCGGCGCCGCCATAGAGGCTGTCCGCACCGGCCGCGCCGTAGAACTTGTCGTTGCCGTTGCTGCCGGTGATGTTGTCGGTGGTGATGCCGCCGGAGATCAGCGCGATCCCCTCCAGCTGATACGTCGAGAAGTCAAAGGTCCAGGGCAGGCTGCCGTACTGCGGCGAGATGGCCACGCCGGTGAAGCCGCCGCTGCTGATCTTCTCGATCCCGGTGATGCTCGACCACTGGATGCTCATGTTGTTGGCGTTGGCGCGGAGCACGTCGACCCCGTCCCCGCCGTCATAGGCGTCGAAGCCGCCGCCCGCATTGACGATCAGGACGTCGTCACCCGCGTCGCCGTTGAGGATGTCGGCGTCGCCGTTACCCTCGAGGATGTCGTTGCCGTCACCGCCGTTCAGCGTGTCGGTTCCGTAGTCCCCGTACAGCAGGTCATTGCCGCCATTTCCGTAGATCGTGTCGTTGCCGTCCCCGCCCCGCATGGTGTCGGGGCTGGAGCCGCCGATCAGGGTGTCGTTGCCGGCAAGGCCGTTGACCACCACCCCGATCAGCGTCTTGTCGGTGAAGTCCATGGTGTCGGCGGCGCTGCTGCCGCCGATGGTCACGCCGGTGAAACCGCCGCTGGAGAACACTTCGATGCCGTTCATCCCGGACACGCCGATCTGGACGTTGTTCGCCGTCGCCTGGACGGTGTCGATCCCGGCGCCGCCGTCGAAGTTGTCGGCGACGGTGGCGAGGTCCGCGCCCACCAGGAAGGTGTCGTCGCCGTCGTCGCCGTACAGGGCGTCGTAGCCGGCGCCGCCATCGATGATGTCGTTGCCGCCGCCGCCGTAGATCGTGTCGTTGCCGGCGTCGCCCTTGAGGGTGTCCGCGATCCGGGTGCCCCAGGCCGTGTCGTTCCCCGCGCCAAGGCTGATGATCATCCCGCCGGTGGACAGGACGTCGCCGAAGTCGATGGTGTCGTTGCCGGCGGATCCGCCGATCGTGACGCCCGTGAAGCCGCCGTTGGAGAAGGCCTCGACGCCGCTCACCGACGTGACGCTGAGGACGACATTGTTGGCCGTGGCCTGGATGGTGTCGTAGCCCAGGCTGCCGGAGACGTTGTCCGAGCCGGCGCCGGCGCCCATCAGGAAGATGTCGTCGCCCGCATCGCCCAAGAGGATATCGTTGGCGGCGCCGCCGATGATGATGTCGTTGCCCTCGCCACCGTCGATGGTGTCGGCGTCGGCGCCGCCGTCGATGGTGTCATTGCCGACCTGGCCATAGATCGTGTCGAGACCGGCGCTGCCCAGCAGGTTGTCGTCACCGAGGCCGCCGTAGATCGTGTCGGCGTCGGCGCCGCCGTCGATCGAGTCGTTGCCGCCGCCGCCCCAGAGGGTGTCGTTCCCGGCGTCGCCTTTGAGGATGTCGACGTTCTCCGAGCCATAGATCAGGTCATCGCCCGCGCCGCCGCCGATGCCGACCCCGCCCGTGGTGACGAAGTCGCTGAAGTTCATCTGGTCCGCGCCAGCGGTGCCGGCCAGCGTGACGTTGGCGAACCCCCCGGTGGAAAGCGCCTCGATCCCGCCGAAGCGGAAGTACGCGCCGAGGGTGATCACGACGTTGGCGGCCGAGGCCTGGACGGTATCGTAGCCGGCGCCGCCCTCGAACTCGTCAACGCCGGCGCCAGCGCCGATCAGGAAGATATCGTCGCCGTCGCCGGCCCAAAGCAGGTCGTTCCCGATCCCACCCTCGATGATATCGTTGCCACCTCCTCCTTTGATGAAGTCGGCCCCGGCGTCGCCCTTGAGGTTGTCGGCGCCGGCGGACCCCGTCAGCCAATCATCGCCGGCGCCGCCGACGATGGCTGCGATGCCGGTGAGCGTGACGTTGGAGAAGTCCAGACTGTCGCTGCCGGCGCCGGCGTTGACCCCGGTGATCGTGACATTGGCGAAGCCGCCGCTGGAGATCACCTCGATCCCGGTCGCCCCGGCGAGATTGATCACGACGTTGGCGGCCGTCGCCTTGATGGTGTCGTAGCCCGCGCCGCCGTCGTATTGGTCCGAACCCATGCCCGCGCCGACCAGGAAGATGTCGTCCCCGGCGCCGCCGTTCAACGTGTCGTCCCCAAGGCCCGCGATGATCGTGTCGGCGCCCGACGAGCCGACAACGGTGTCGTTCCCGGCGCCGGCGTCGATGCTGATCCCCGCGCCGATGGTGACGCCTGTGAGGTTTATGGTGTCGGCGTTCGCGGAGCCGGCAATGGACACGCCGGTGTAGCCGTTGCTGGAGATCTCCTCGATGCCGGTGATCGACGTGATGCCGATGACCGTGTTGCGGTCGGCGGCCTTGATGATGTCGTAGCCCGCGCCGCCGTCGAAGGTCTCAAAGCCCTCGGACCCGCCAACGATGAAGGTGTCGTCGCCAGCGCCGCCATTCCAGGTGTCGTTGCCGAAGTTGCCGCCCAGGATGTCGTTGCCGTCGCCGCCGTTCAGGACGTCGTTGCCGTCGCCGCCGTTGATCGTGTCGGCGCCCAGCCCGCCGTTGAGCGTGTCGTTCCCCGCCTCGCCATTGATCTTGTCGTCGCTGCTCGAGCCGGTGATCGTGTCGTCGCCCGCGCCGGCGTTGATGGTCGGCGCCCACGGGATCAAGATGTTCGTGAAGTCCATCGTGTCGGCGCCGGTGGTTCCAGCGAAGCTGGCCCCGTACTTGCCGTTCAGGGAGAAGGCCTCGATGCCCGTTATCGACTTGATCGTGATGGCGACGTTGTTGTCGGTCAGCATGATCGTGTCGTAGCCGGCGCCGCCGTCATAGACGTCGCTGCCCTCGTTCTGGGAGATCGTGAAGACGTCGTCGCCCGCGCCGCCATTCAGGATATCGTCGCCCGCGCCGCCGATGATGGTGTCGTTACCGTCGCCGCCGTTCAGGGTGTCGACACCGTCGCCGCCGTTCAGCGTGTCATTGCCAAGACCGCCGTTCAGCGTGTCGATCCCGGCTTCGCCGAACATGTTGTCGTTCCCGGCCGAGCCGGTGATCACGTCGTTGCCCGTGCCGGCCAGGATCTGCGGCGTCCCCACGATCAGGACGTTCGTGAAATCCAGCGTGTCGTTGCCGGTCGTGCCGGTGATGTTGACCCCGTACTTGCCGTTCGTGGAGATCGCCTCGATCCCCGTCAGCGACTTGATGCCGATGTTGACGTAGAGATCCGTCACCGTGATCGTGTCGTAACCGGCGCCGCCGTCGAAGACCTCGAAGCCCTCTTCTTGGCCGAGGACGAACGTGTCGTCGCCCGCGCCGCCGTTCATGATGTCGTCGCCCGCGCGGCCCCAGAGGGTGTCATTGCCGTCGCCGCCGTTCAGCGTGTCGACGCCGTCGCCACCGTTCAGCGTGTCATTGCCCAGGCCGCCATTCAGCGTGTCGTTCCCCGCCTCGCCGGAGATGTTGTCGGCGCCCGCCGAACCGGTGACCGTGTCATTGCCCGCGCCGAGCAGGATCTGCTCCACGCCCGTGATCGCGACGTTCGTGAAGTCCAGCGTGTCGGCGCCGGTCGTGCCGGTGATGTTGACGCCGTAGTAGCCGTTCGTGGCGATGGCCTCGATCCCGCTCAACGACCTGATGCCGATGTCGACATAGTTCCAGTTGGGATTGATGACGTCGTAGCCGTCGCCGCCGTTATAGGCGTCGATGCCCTCCACCTGGCCGACGACGAAGGTGTCGTTGCCGGCTCCGCCGTTCAGGGTGTCGTCACCCGGCCCGGCGATGATGACGTCATCGCCGGCTCCGCCGGTCAGGGTATCGTTGCCGGCCCCGCCGTCCAGTTGCCAGTCCTGAACGTCCGACGCGCTGACCGTGTAGGTGTTGGCGGCCGTGGTGCCGGTCCAGGTGAAGTCGATCTTGTCGACCAGCGTGATGACGAAGTTGTTGGTGCTGGTCAGCAGGCCGTCGCTGGCCAGGACGGTGATGGTGTGGGTCGACTGGGTGTCGTGGTCCAGCAGCGCGCCGTTGGCCACGGTGACCACGCCCGTCGTGGTGTTGATCGCGAAGCGGCCGCCGGCGTTGTTGCTCAGGCTGTAGGTCACCGCGCCGCCGTGCGGATCCTGCACGGAGACCGCCAGGCCAGCGACCACCGTCCCGTTGGCGGCCGACTCGTTGACGGTGTTGGCGCCGGCGTTGGTGTCGGCGATAACCGGCGCGGCGTTGGTCACCGTAATGGTGAAGGTCGAGCTGGCGGCGCTCCCGCCGCTGGCGGCCTGGACGGTGATCTGGTGCGAGGTCGCGGCCTCGAAGTTCAGCAGGTTGGCGTTGGCGACGGTAACCACGCCGGTCACCGGGTCGATGGCGAAGCGGCCGCCGGCGTTGTCCAGCAGGCTGTAGGTCAGCGGGCCGCCGTTGATGTCGACGGTGGTGATGGCCAGGCCCGCGACGGCGGCGCCGTTGACCGCCGCTTCCGAGATCGTGTTGGCGGTCGGATCGGCGTCCGTCGGCGCGTCGTTGGCGACGTTGCTGACCGCGATGGTGAAGGTCTGGCTGCTGAACGCGCCCTGACCGTCTGTGGCGCGGACGGTGATCTGGTGCGAGGCGGCGGTCTCGAAGTTCAGCTTGGAGCCATCCGCCACGCTGACCACGCCCGTCGTCGCGTCGATGGTGAAGCGGCCGCCCGCGTCGTCGGACAGGCTGTAGCTGACCGAACCCGTCTTAGGCTCGGTCGCCGTGGCGGTGATACCAACCAGCGTACCGTTGGCGGCGTCTTCCGACACGGTGTTGACGGTCGCGTCGGCGTCGGTCGGAACGCTGGGCGGAGCATTGGCCACGTCGATGGTGAAGCTGGTGTCGCTGGTCCCGGAGCCGTCGGTGGCGCGGACGGTGATCACGTGCGAAGGCGCGGCTTCGAAGTCCAGCAGGCTGGCGTCGACGACGGTGACCACGCCGGTCGTGGCGTTGATCGCGAAGCGTCCGCCGGCGTCGTCGACCAGGCTGTAGATCACCCCGCCGTTCGGGTCGGCGGCGGTAATCGTCAGCCCACTGACGACCACACCATTGACGGCCGCCTCGGAGATGCTGTTGGCGGCGGCGTTGGTGTCCGCTGGCGCGGCGACCACCACGTTGGTGACGGCGATCGTGAAGCTGGCCGACGCAGTGGCCGCGCCGTCGCTGACCTGGACGGTGACCTGGTGCGAGGCGGCGCTCTCGAAGTTCAGCTTGGTCGCGTCGGCGACCGTGACCACGCCGGTCGTGGCGTCGATCTTGAAGCGGCCGCCGGCGTCATCCAGCAAGCTGTAGGTCAGCGGGCCGCCATTGACGTCGGTCGCGCCGACGGTGAGACCGACCGTCGCTCCCGTCGCCGCGCCCTCGGCCACCGTGTTGGCGGCGGTGTCGGAATCGATCGGCGCCGTCGGCGCCACGTCGCTCACCGCGATGGTGAAGGTCTGGCTGCTGGTCGAGCCCAGAGTGTCGGCGGCGCGAACGGTGATCTGGTGCGAAGCCGCGGTCTCGAAGTTCAGCTTCGTGGCGTCGGCCACGGTCACCACGCCGGTCGCGGCGTCGATCTTAAAGCGGCCGCCAGCGTCGTCGCTCAGGCTGTAGGTCACCGCGCCGGACTTGGCGTCGGCCGCCGAAGCGGTGATCCCGACGCTGGCGCCGTTGGCGACGCCTTCCGACACCGTGTTGGCGGCCGTATCGGCGTCCGTCGGCGTGGTCGGCGCGACATTGGTCACGGCGATGGTGAAGACGGTCTCGGTGTTGGCGGTCCCGTCGCTGGCGCGGACGGTGATCTGATGCGAGGTCGCGACGGCGGCGTCGATCAGGCTGGCGTCGGCCACGGTGACCACGCCGGTCGCGGCGTTGATCGCGAAGCGGCCGCCGGCGTTGTCGATCAGGCTGTAGGTCACGCCGCCATTGGGGTCGGTCGCGGCGGCGGTGATCCCGACCACCGCGCCGTTCGCGGCGGTCTCGGTCACCGTGTTGGCGGCGGCGTCGGAGTCCGCCGGCGCGCTCGGCGCGACATTGCCGACCGCGATCGTGACATTGGCCGACGAGGTCGCCGTCCCGTCGCTGACCTGGACGGTGATCTGATGCGAAGCGGCGCTTTCGAAGTTCAGCTTGCTGGCGTCGGCGACCGTGACCACGCCGGTCGCGGCGTTGATCGTGAAGCGACCGCCGGCGTCGTCCGTCAGCGACCAGGTCAAGGTCTGGCCGGCGTCCGGATCGGTCGCGCTCAGCGTCAGGCCGGCGACGACGGTCCCGTTGGACGCGCCCTCGGCGATCGTGTTGGTCGCGCTGTCGCCGTCGGTCGGCGCGCCGGGCGCGGTGTTGACGGGCGTGGGCGTCGGCAGGTCGATGATCGTGGAGCCGAACTTCAGGTGCTCGACGCCGGTCAGGGTGTCGGTCCCGTCGGGGCCGGTGATCGTGGCCGAGACCTTGTCGCCGCTCCAGACGTAGTCGCCCGCCGCGCCCGAGAACACCGCCGTATCGTCGCCCGCGCCGCCGTTGAGCACATCGTCGCCGGCCCCGCCATCCAGCAGGTCGTCGCCGTCGTCGCCGTTCAGGGTGTCGGCGTCGAGGCCGCCCGAAATCTGGTCGTTACCCGCGCCGCCAAAAACCAGATCGGCATTGTCAGGCGCGCCTTCGTCGCCCGCATAGATGTCGTCACCCGCGCTCAGGTTCTTCGTATACATGGCTGCCCAACCCCGCTGATCGAGGCGGCGCGCCTCGATTCATTTCGGAGCAGACACATGGCGACCTAAGATTGACTAGCGGGGTTTTGTTACAGCCCTGGATTTACCTGTGGACAACTGAAGGTTGATAAAACCTTAAAGCTCAGACCTCGGAGCACCCAGGCGACCAGGGCGTGGCCAACCTTCGCGGATCGTATAGTTGCGGCCATCAGGAACCAAGGGCGCGCCAGCCATCAACGACACGGATCATCCAATGAGGAGACCGCGTCTTGGCGCCCCTGCCCCCTGCCCTACGCCGTGCGCCGAAGGCCCTGGCCGTCCTCGGCGCCTGCCTGATCCAGACCGCCTGCGGCCAGGACAAGCTCGCGGCCTCCAGCCCCAAGCCGGCGAAGGTCGAGGCCATCGGCCACGAGACCGAACTGATGCGCCTGACGCTGACGCCGCAAGCCGAGGCCCGACTGGGGCTGGAATATGCGCGGGTCGAGAACGGCTCGGCGCGCCAGAGCCGCGTGACCCACGGCGAGGTCATGGCCGCTCCGGTCGCCGGAGGCCTGCCGATCACCACCGCTCAGGATCTCGGCGCCCTGGCCGCCGCCCAGGCTCGGGCTGACGGCGAGGTCGGACGCCTGACCGCCGAGGCCGAGGTCGCCCGCCGGGCCTTCGATCGCGCCCAGGCCCTGGTCCGCGAAGGCGCGGGTAGTCTTCGAGCGCAGGATGAGGCCGAGTCAGCCCTCGGCGCCGCCAGCGCCAATCTCGCCGCCGCTCGCCAGCAGCGCGCGTTGCTGGGTCCCCGCCTCACCGGCGCCACGAGAGCCGCCAATGTCTGGGTAAAGGTCCCGGTCTTCGTCGCCGACCTGGCCCGACTGGACCGCGCTGGCCTGGCTCAGGTGCGGCCGTTGGGCGAGGACCAGCCTATGGCCGCGCGCCCGGTGTCGGGGCCGCCCTCGGCGAGCCCCACCGCCGGGGCCGTGGATCTCTACTACGCCGTCGCCAATCCGAATGGTCGCCTGCGCCTGGGTGAGCGCGTCGCCGTCGCCCTGCCGGTGCGAGGCGAAGAGACGGGCCTCGTCGTCCCCGCCTCGGCCTTGCTGAACGACATCCACGGCGGCGAGTGGGTCTATGTCCGCACCAAGCCCCGGACCTTCGAGCGGCGGCGTATCGAGTCGGCCAGCCAGCAGGACGGTCGCGTCGTGCTGGCGCGCGGCCTGAGCGCGGGCGTCGAGGTGGTCTCCGCCGGCGCGGCCGAACTGTTCGGCACGGAATTCGGAGCCAAGTAACCATGCTGAGCTGGCTTGTTCGAAGCGCGCTGCAGCAGCGCGTTCTGGTCATCGCGATCGCCCTCGTCCTGGTGCTGCTGGGCCTGCGGGCGACCCAGGGCGTCCCCCTGGACGTCTTCCCCGAGTTCGCCCCGCCGATGGTCGAGGTGCAGACCGAAGGCCCGGGCCTGTCGACCGAGGAGATCGAGAACCTGGTGACCGTGCCGCTGGAAGCCGGCGTCAACGGCGTGCCCGGCCTCAAGACCCTGCGGTCCAAGTCGGTGCTGGGCCTGTCCTCGGTGGTCCTGATCTTCAAGGAAGGCACGGATGTCGTCCGCGCCCGCCAGCTGGTCCAGGAACGCGTGGCCATGGTCGCGCCGCGCCTGCCGGCAAGCGTCCGGCCGCCGGTCATGCTGCCGCCGCTGTCGGCCACCAGCCGGGCCATGAAGATCGGCATCTCGTCCAGGACCATGGACCAGATGGCCCTGTCGGAGCTGGTGCGGTGGACGCTGAAGCCGCGCCTGATGGCCGTGCCCGGCGTCGCCAATGTCGCCGTCTGGGGCCAGCGCGATCCACAGCTTCAAGTGCTGGTCGATCCAGCCCGTCTCAACACAGCCGGCGTCACCCTGGCCGAGGTACAGCGCGCCGCCGGCGACGCAGCGGTGATCGGCGGTGGCGGCTTCGTCGACACGCCCAACCAGCGCCTGGCCGTCCGCCACCTGGCGCCGGCCGTCACCGCCGAGGATCTGGCCCGCACGGTCATCAAGCTGTCCGGCGGCGCGCCTGTTCGTCTCGGCGACGTGGCCGAGGTCGTACGCGCCCACGCCGCCCCGATCGGCAGCGCTATCATCAACGACGGCCCGGGCCTGTTGCTGATCGTCGAGAAGCAACAGGGCAGCAATACGCTGGAGGTCACGCGCGGCGTCGAGGCGGCCCTGGCCGAACTGAAACCCGGCCTGACCGGCGTCGAGATCGACCCGACCATCTTCCGTCCCGCCACCTTCATCGAGCGCTCGATCGGCAACCTGACCAACGCCCTGTGGCTGGGCTGCGCGCTGGTGGCCATCGTGCTGATCGCCTTCACCCGCGACTGGCGCTCGGCGACTATCAGCCTGACGGCCATCCCGCTTTCGCTGCTGGGCGCGGCCCTGGTGCTGTCGTGGAGCGGCGCCAGCATCAACACCATGGTCATCGCCGGCCTGGTCATCGCCCTGGGCGAGATCGTCGACGACGCCATCATCGACGTCGAGAACATCGGCCGCCGCCTGCGGCTGAACCGCGCCTCGCCGACGCCCACCCCGCCCTTGCAGGTGGTGTTGCAGGCTTCGCTGGAAGTCCGCAGCGCCGTGGTCTTCGCCAGCCTGATCGTCATGCTGGTCTTCCTGCCGATCTTCTTCCTGGAAGGCGTCTCCGGCTCGTTCTTCCGCCCGCTGGCCACGGCCTACATCCTGGCGATCGGAACCTCGCTGCTCGTCGCCCTGACCGTGACGCCAGCCCTGTGCCTGTTCCTGCTGCCCAACGCCGCCGAGCGGTCGCGCGAGCCCGGCTATGTGCGCCGGCTCAAGGCCCGCTATCGCGCCTTCCTGCCCCGCATCCTGCACCGCCCGCGTCTGGCCGTCGGGATCATCATCGGCGGCCTGGCGCTGGCCGGCGTCGGCTCGCTGTTCACCAAGGACCAGTTCCTGCCGAACTTCCGCGAGACCGACTTCCTGATGCACTTCGTCGAGAAGCCTGGCACCTCGATCGAGGCCATGGAGCGGGTGACGATCCAGGCCAGCCGCGAGCTGCGGTCCATCCCGGGCGTGCGGAATTTCGGCTCGCACATCGGCCGGGCCGAAGGCGGCGACGAGGTCTATGGCCCGCACTTCACCGAACTGTGGATCAGCCTGGACGAGAAGGCCGACTACGACGCCAGCGTCGCCAAGATCCAGGAGGCCATCGACGGCTATCCCGGCCTCTATCGCGACGTGCTGACCTATCTGCGCGAGCGTATCAAGGAGGTGCTGACCGGCGCCGGCGCCAGCATCGTGGTCCGCATCTATGGCCCCGAGGTCGAAGGCCTGCGCGACACAGCCCAGACCGTGCGCGCGGCCCTGGCCGACGTGCCGGGCGTCACCGAGCTGAAGGTCGAGCAGCAGACCCTGATCCCCCAGATCCAGATCCAGCCGCGCGCCGAGGCCCTCGCTGCCTATGGCCTGACGCCCGGCGAGGTGCGCCGCGCCGTCAGCACGGTCATCGCCGGGACCAAGGTCGGCGAGGTCTATCGCGACCAGGTCAGCAACGATGTCGTCGTCTGGGGCGTCCCGGCCGCCCGGAGCGACCTGCATGCGATCGGCGACCTGCTGATCACCACCCCGCTGGGCGCCCAGGTCCGACTGTCGGAAGTGGCGCGGGTGCGGATCGCCCCGGCCGCCAACGAGATCAAGCGCGAGAACGGCTCGCGCCGGATCGACGTCACCCTGAACGTCGCTGGCAGTGATCTCGGGACGGTGGCCCGCGCGGTCGAGGCCAAAGTCGGCCAGGTGCGCTTTGCCCAGGGCTATCACCCCGAGGTGCTGGGCGAATATGCCGAGCGCCAGGCGTCGTCGCGGCGACTGGCGATGCTGGGCGCACTTTGCTTCCTGGGCGTGCTGCTGCTGGTCTGGCTGGAGTTCCGCAGCTTGCGGATCACCGCCCTGGTCGCCGTCAGCCTGCCCTTCGCCCTGCTGGGCGGCGTGGTCGCCGTGCTACTGTCCGGCGGGACCATGTCGCTGGGTTCCGTCGTCGGCTTCGTCACCGTGCTGGGCATCTCGGCCCGCAATGGCATCATGATGCTGAGCCACTTCCAGCACCTGGAGCGGCACGAGGGCGAGACCTTCGGCCCGGCCTTGATCCTGCGCGGGGCCGAGGAGCGGCTGGCGCCGATCCTGATGACCGCACTGTGCGCGGCCCTGGCCCTGCTGCCGCTGGTCGTCAACGGCGACAAGCCCGGCCATGAGATCGAGCACCCGATGGCGCTGGTGATACTGGGCGGCCTGGTCAGCTCCACCCTGCTGAACCTGCTGCTGATGCCGACCCTGTACGGCCGCTTCGGCCGCGCTCCCGAAACGAAAGGCCTGGCCCGATGAGGCGCTCGCTCTCCATCCTGGCGGCGTCTGCCGTGCTGGCCGGCTGCGCGACCACGCCGACGCCGTCACCGGTTCCGCCGGCCGCGGCCTTGGCGCCGTTCACGGGGACTCAGGCGGCGGGCGCCCTGCCCGACGCGCCGCCGAAACGCTGGTGGCGCCTGTTCGACGATCCGACGCTGGACGCCCACGTGCAGCGCGCCCTGGCTGCCAATCTCGACCTCAAGGTCGCCCTGGCCAATCTGGAGACCGCCCGTGCGGCGGCGCGCCAGGCGAGCGCCGCGCGCCTGCCCGCGACGGTCATCGAAAGCGGCGCGGGCCCGCAGCGCGCCGATCGCCAGCCCAGCACCTCCAGCGTGCCCAAGACCAGCTACGAGCTGGGCGCGACCGTCGCCTTCGAGATCGATCTCTTCGGCCGCCTGCGCCAGGCCGCCCTGGCCGCCAACGCCGATGCCGAAGCGGTCCAGGCCACCCATGACGCGGCGGCGGTCACCGTCGTGGCCGATACCGTCGGAGCCTATCTCGACCTCTGCATCGCCAATGCCGGCCTGACCCTAGCGCGCGAACTCGCCGCGACGCAGGCCAACGCCTTCGCGCTGGTCGAGGAACAGCTGAAGGCCGGCGAGGTGTCTCCGCTGGAACGCGCCCAGGCTGCCACCCTGCGCGACCAAGCCGCCGCCGCGATCCCGGACCTCGAAGCCGATCGCCGCCGCGCCCTATTCCGCCTGGCGACGCTGGAAGGCCTTCCGCCCGCTTCGGCCGCGAGCTTCGACGCCTCGTGCGCGACCATCCCCCGCATCGCATCGCCCTTCCGCGTCGGCGACGGCGCGGCCCTGCTGGCGCGGCGGCCCGACGTCCGTGAGGCCGAGCACCGGCTGGCCGGCGCAGCGGCCCGCGTCGGGGTCGCGCGCGCCGACCTCTATCCCCGCGTCCAGCTCGGCGGGTCGGGCGGACTGATCGGGGGCGGCACCGATGCCTTCCTGACGCCGCTGGTCACCTGGGCCTTCCCCAACCAGGCGGCGATCCGCGCCCGGATCGGCGCGACCGATGGCGCGCGAGCGGCCGCCCTGGCCGGCTGGGAGCGGACCGTGCTGCGCGCGCTTGAAGAGACCGAGACGGCGCTGTCGGACTATCAGGCCCTCACCACGCGGCGCGAGACTCTCGCGGCGGCGGCCCAATCCAGCGCCGAGGCCGCCCGCCGCGCCCAGGTCCGCCACCGTCTTGGCGCCGACACCTATCTGCTCGTGGTCGACGCCGAGCGCACCCGCAACGCCGCCGCAACGCAGGCGCTGGCCGCCGAAGCCGGGGTCGCCCGCGCCCAGGTGGCGGTGTTCCGCGCCCTGGGCGGCGGCTGGGAGGTCGCTCCCGATGGTCCAGGACGCTAGACTGCGCGCATGAAGATCCTGATCGCCGAAGACGACGAAGAGACCGCCGCCTTCCTGACCCAGGGCCTGCGCGAGGTCGGCCACGTCACCTCGCTGGCGAGCACGGGCCATGACGCGCTGTTCCTGGCCACCAGCGAGACGTTCGACGTCATGGTCCTGGATCGCATGCTGCCTGGCCTCGATGGCCTGTCGGTGCTGAAGATGCTGCGCGCCGGCGGAGTGCGGACGCCAGCCCTGATGCTGACCGCCGTCAGCCGCATCGTCGATCGGGTCGAGGCCCTGGAGAACGGCGCCGACGACTATCTGATCAAGCCGTTCGCCTTCTCGGAGCTGCACGCGCGACTGAACGTCATCGCCCGCCGCCCCGCGCCGCCGGAGGCCGAACGGGCGCTCACTGTGCTGGACCTGGAGCTCGACCTGCAGAAACGCATCGCCCGCCGGGGCGGCCGGCGACTGGACCTGCAGCCACGCGAGTTCACGATGCTGGAAGCCCTGATGCGCAACGCCCATAGGGTGATGACCCGCACCATGCTGCTGGAGCAGGTGTGGGACTTCGACTTCGATCCGCGCACCAACATCGTCGAAACCCACATCAGCCGGCTGCGCGCCAAGCTGAACGCCGGCTTCGCGGAGGACGCGATCATCACGGTGCGCGGCTCGGGCTACATGATCCGCAGCGAATGATCAGGAGCCTTCCCCGCTCGACCGCGGGCCTGGTGGCCCTAGTGGCGGTCGCCCTGGCCGTCACGACCGTCCTGCTCGGCTTCGTCGTCTACAGTGTCTCGCACGAGGCGCTTGAGCGGCAGCTCGACCACCGGATCGCCGTGGAGACGCACGGCCTTCTGGCGCTGCACCGTCACGGCGGGCTCAAGGCGCTTGAGACCGGGATCGAGCAGCGCGAGGCGACCGAGCGGAGCGACGGGATGGGCTACATCCTGGAGGACGCCCAGGGACGGCGCCTGGCCGGGGCGCTGCGGTCGACGACGCCCCAGCCGGGCTGGCTGGAGTTCCTGCACTCCGAAGACGGGCGCACATCCCAGGCCCTGACGACCGCCCTGTCCGACGGCGCGCACCTGACCGTGGCGGCGGACCGCGCGCCGATCGGCGAGATCGACCTGGCGGTCCTCAAGGCCTTCGGTGTCGCCTTTTCGCTGATGCTGGCCGCCGGCGTCGGGGGCGCATGGTTGCTCGGCTCGGTGATCCGCCATCGCCTGAGCCGGATCAACGCCGCCGCCGAGGCGATCATCGATGGCGACCTGACCCGGCGCGTGCCCCGCGATCCTGCGCCCAACGAGTTCGACGATCTGGCCGCCACGCTCAATCGTATGCTGGATCGCAACGAGGCGCTGCTGGAGAACCTGCAGCAGGTCTCCAGCGACATCGCCCACGACATGCGCACCCCGCTGGCCCGCCTGCGCAACGTGCTGGACGCGGCCATGCGCCAGGAGCTGGGTGCCGAACAGGCGAAGGACGCCCTGGCGCACGCCTCCCGGCACGCCGAGGACCTGCTGGATCTCTTCGCGGCCCTGTTGCGGATCTCCGAGATCGAGAGCTTCCAGGTCCGCAGCGCCTTCCAGCCGACGAACCTGTCGGCGGTCGCCGAGCGCTGCATCGATGCGCTGCGTCCGGACGTCGAAGCCGAAGGCTATACGCTCGTCGCCGACCTGGCGCCGGACGTCGTCTTGGATGGCGACCGGCATCTGCTCTCCCAGCTGATCGTCAACCTGATCGAGAACGCCGCGCGCCATACGCCGCCGGGCAGCACGATCCAGGTTCGACTGGCCCTGGCCGGCGACCATGCCGACCTCTCGGTCAGCGACAACGGTCCGGGCATCCCGGCCGATCGGCATGCCTTCGTCCTTCGCCGGTTCTCGCGCCTGGAGCAGAGTCGCCACAAGCCGGGCAATGGTCTGGGCCTGAGCCTGGCGGCGGCCATAGCCAGGGCGCACTTCGCGGAGCTGCGCTTGAGCGACGCCGGCCCCGGACTGGATGTATCGCTCCGTCTAGCGACTATTCGGTAGGTCGACGACCAGGGTCAGGCCGCGCGCGCTGGGACGAACCCGGATGCTTCCGTCATGCGCAGCGACGATGGCCGACACGATCGACAGGCCCAGGCCGTGCCCAGGCGACGAGCGGGCGGCGTCCAGCCGGACGAAGCGCTTGAAGATCCGGTCACGCAGCTCGGGCGGCACGCCGGGGCCGTCGTCGGCGACCTCCAGCTCGGCCCGGCCGGCTGTATTGCGCAGGCGAACCTCGACATGGGCCTTCGGTCCGGCGTGGACCAGGGCGTTGTCCAGCAGGTTCGACAGCGCGCGCTGGAGTAGCCGCTGATCGCCGCGCACTTCGACCGGCTCAAGATCCAGGTCGAGCGTCATGCCCGCCGCCTCGAACGCCGGGCCATAGGCTTCGGCCAGTTCGCGGATCGCCGCCTCCAGCGCCACCGGCCCAAACCGGTCACGCACCGAGCGCCCCTCGAGTTCCGAGAGCGCCATCAGGCTGGAGAGCAGGTCCTGGAGGCCGTCGACCTCCTGCAAAGCCCCGTTCAGCCCTTCGCGCTGCGGCTGGGTCGTGGCGATCGCCTCGGCGTCTTCCAGGCGCGCCCGCAGGCGGGTCAGCGGCGTGCGCAGATCGTGGGCGATGTCACCGGAGACCTGGCGCAGATTGCCCATCAGGTCGCCGATGCGGTCGAGCATCCGGTTGAGGACCTGGGCCAGCTGATCGAACTCGCCGCCCGAGCCGTCGATCGGCATGCGACGCGACAGGTCGCCGCCCATGATGCCTTCCGCCGTGGTCTGGATCGCATTCAGGCGGCGCTGCACCACCCGGCCGAACAGCAGCATGGCCAGCAGGCTGGCGGCGATCATGATGCCGAAGTTGATCTGGAACAGCCGCTTGAGCGAGCGGTCGATCTTGTGGAGGCCGCCGCGATCGGCGGCGACGATCAGGCGGCCGCCGTGCTCCAGCGGGCTGTTCATCGCCTGGGCGACGCCCTTGGAGCCATCGGCGCGCTGGAAGCGGGCGAACTCGCTCCAACCGGGCGGCGGAACCGCGCCGTTGAAGTCGCCGGCTCGGCGGCGGCCCTGCGCGTCGAGGACGAGATAGCCCATGCCGTTGCCCTCCTCGCTCGCCGCGCTGAGGTAGCCGATCATCCGCCGGCTGGTCGGCTGGGTGCGATCGTTGACGGCGCTGACCAGGACATCAAAGTTCGTCCGCGAATAGGTCGCCAGCAGGGACGCGGTCTCAAGCTCGATGCGCCGATCGAGCTGACGCTCGATCTCGTGGTGCACCTTGTCGAAGGTGATCGCCCCGACCGCCAGGGTCAGGACGCAGGACACCCCCGCCACCGTGAGCGCCAGGCCGCCGATCGAGCGCGGGAGCCGCCTAAACACCGTCATCCATCATGTAGCCGGCGCCCCTGACAGTGCGAATGGCGCTGCGGGAAAAGCCCTCGTTCAGCTTGGAGCGCAGGCGCGACATGTGGGTCTCGACGATGTTGGTCTTGGGGTCGAAGCCGAAGTTCCAGACCCGGTCCAGCAGCATGGTCCGGGTGACGATGCGACCCGGACTGCGCATCAGCTGCTCCAGCAGCATGAACTCGCGCGGCTGCAGTTCCACGACGCGCCCACCTCGGCGGACCTCGCGCCGTAGCAGGTTCATCTCCACGTCCGCGATCCGCAGCACGGCCGTGGGCTCGGCGGTCGCGGGCCGGCGGCCCAGCGCCATGACCCGCGCGGCGAGCTCGGAGAAGGCGAACGGCTTGACCAGATAGTCGTCCGCGCCCTCCTCCAGGCCCGTGACCCGGTCGTGGATCTGCGACATCGCCGTCAGCATCAGGATCGGGGTGTTGTCGCCCGCCGCCCTCAGCGCCTTCAGCAGCGACAGGCCGTCGATGCCGGGCACCATGCGATCCAGCACCACGACGTCGAAGCTGGCCGACGACAGGCGCTGCAAGGCGGTGACGCCGTCCGTGGACAGCTCGACCTGGTGTCCACGCTCCTTCAGTCCCCGTGCGACGAAGTCAGCGGTCTCGGCGTCGTCCTCAAGCAAAAAGACGTTCAAGGCGCGACGCTCCACAGGCGCGCGCGGCGAACCTCGAACATTAGCGCCAGATTGGCCTGACTATACATTTTCCCAACATTGCCCACGAGGCGTCGACACCGCCCGCCCAGGCGCTATCTGCTGATAACGCGACTTGCTCGCAATACAATAGCCGATCGAACCCCGATGTCCCAAGCCAGTGCAATGCTTCGCCTGAACGGCCGACGTCTGCGCCCGCGCCTGGGCGGACAGTTCGCCATCCAGACCGCCACGCCCGAGCCCAAGCCGGTCACCGCGCCGGCTCACAGCGGACTGCGGGCCAGCGTCGCCGAACGCTGCGAGGCGCTGGGCGTTCGCCTGACCGCCAAGCGCCAGCGCCTGGCCGAGGTCTTCGACATGGTCCCCGCCCCCATCGACCTGGAGACGGTCTGGTGGAAGGCCGTGGAGCTGGAGCTTGAGGTCAACCGGTCGTCGCTGCATCGCCTGGCCAACGACTTGGTCACGGTCGGCGTGCTGCGCGAGATCGGGGTCTCCGACCGCCGCACGCGCTACGCCACCCCGCCGGCCGTGGTGGTGGAGATTGCGGCCGGCGCGTCCGCCACCACCGAGAACGATCCGACCTTGATCGAGCATCTTCTGGATGCTCTGGCCCGCCACGGCTTGGACGCCGCCGGCCGCCGCATCGTCATCAGCCTCGCCGACTGACGGCTGACGGAGTGGATCATGACTGACGCCGTCGCGGATCAGGCGCTGGATCCAGAAGCTCGCCAGGCTGAAGCTGGCGCAAAGGACCCTATCCCCGGCTTCCAGCTCGACTGCGCGCTGCCCAGGGAGGTCGTTCACGACGAGCTCGCATCGATTGTATCGGCGAGATCGCGATAGGCCTGGATCGGCGCCGAGCGCAGGAACGCGATCAGCTTGCCTCTGAAGGCCGGCGTCGCCGTCTCGGCGGACCGGCGGAACTGTTCGAGCGCCGCCTCGACCTCGCCGCGCGAAGCCAGGACACGGCCCAGATTGAACTGCCCTCGGAAGTCGCCACCCGCCGCCGCGCGGGCGTAGTGCTCGGCCGCGATCGCGTAGTCTTGCGGGACCTCCCAGCCGTCTTCGTGGAAGCCGCCGACGATGTTCATCGACTTGGCGTGACCCAGCGCGGCCGCGCGCTGGAACCAGGCCAGCGCTTCGGCCCGGTTCTCGGCGACGCCGTCGCCCAGCATCAGACGGGTGGCGTGGTTGTACATGCCCCACTCGTCGCCACGCTCGGCGGCCTGGCGATACCATTGCGCGGCGACGACGATGTCGGCCGGCGCGCCCCAGCCATTCTCATAACAGCGCCCGACCATGTTGAAGGCCAAGGCGTCGTCCCCGGCCGCGGCCTTGAGGAACCAGGCCAACGCCTGACCCGGATCAGCCGGCCCACCGAAGCCGTCGAGCAGCATCTGCGCCAGCAGCGCCTGGGCCCGGGGCGCGCCGCGTTCGGCCAGGCCGGTCATCCAGGCGCGCGCCGCCTCGGGCGGTCCCGACATCTTGCGCGCGATCTCGGCGACCAGCGGATCGGTGGAACTGGAAGTGGCGTCGGTCATGAAAGGTCCACGCGAACAGATGAGGCCGCCCCAGCCTAGACTGGAGCGGCCTTGAGCCAAGTCCGTCGGGGAGGACTAGAACTTGGCGTTCAGGGAGAATACCGCCGAGCGCCCGGGGGCGATGGTGGCGTAGTGGGTCGGATAGGCCTGGCTGAAATAGGTCTTGTCGGTCAGGTTCTGGATGTTCAGCTGCGCGGTCAGATGGTCGTTGATCACGTAGCTGGCGTTGGCGTCGAAGCGCCAGTAGCTGGGCACGAACTTGGGCAGGGTCGGGTTGGTGCTGCCCATGACCTTGGCCATGTAATTGGCGCCGCCGCCGATCGTCAGGCGCGGCAGCACCTTGTAGGTCGTCCACAGCGAGGCGCTGTTCTTGGGCGTGTTCGGGAAGGGCTGGCCGTCGGTCAGGCCGGCCGCCGCGCCCGAGCCGCCGTTCTTCACCAGGATGGCGTCCAGATAGGTGTAGCCGCCGAAGACGTCCCACTTGTCGGTGATCGAGCCCGAAGCCCCGACCTCGAAGCCGCGCACGCGCTTCTCGCCGGCCATGGCCACGGTGCCGTCGGTCTGGGTGATGCGGGCGTTGCTGGTCTTGACCTCGAACACCGCGCCGGTCAGCGCCAGCTTGCCGCCGAACACGTCCCACTTCGCGCCGGCTTCCAGCGTGTGGTTCTTCTCGGGGCTGAGGGCGGCGTTGACGTCGCTGCTGAGCGGTGTGCTCTCGCTGCCCTGGGCGATCGAGCTGCCCGAGGGCGTCGAGGCGGTGGCGTAGGAGACGTAGAGCGCGCTAGCCGAGGTCGGCTTGTAGACGGCGGCCGCCTGGTAGTTCCACAGCTTGTCTTCACGGTTGAAGGTGCTGCGGGCGAACGGCGTCGTGGCGGCGCGGGCGCTGGTGAAGCGGGCGTCGTAGTCGTCGTAGCGGACGCCCAGGTTCAGCTGCCACTGCGGCGTCAGCTCGACCGTGTCGAAGGCGTAGAGCGACTTGGTGACCGTGCGGGCGTTGGTCGGATTGTTGACCCGCGAGATCGTGCCGGTGAAGGCGTCGTTCGGGTTGGGGTTGTTGACGGTCGTACAGACGAAGGCGGCGATCGCGGCCGACGAGCAGGTGTTGTAGGTGGCCGCCAAGGCGCCGTTGTAGAAGACATTGTAGCTGTCGTTCTCGCCTTCCTCGCGCGAGAATTCCAGGCCGGTGGCGAAGTTGTGAACCACCGAGCCGGTGTTGAACTTGCCGTAGAAGTCGGTCTGGTTGGTCAGGTAGCTGACCTCGGTGACGCGGCTGTTGGGACGGCGCCAGATCAGGCCGTAATAGAGGTTGCCCTTGCTGTCGTCCGGCTGGGTCCAGATGTAATCCTGGGCGCTCTCGGCGTAGCGGGTGGTGTTGCGCAGGTGAACGTCGTGGCTGAAGTCGTGCTCCAGGCGCACGGTGGCCATGTCGACGCGCTCCTTGCGGAAGTCGCGATCCTTGACGCCGTAGAAGGTGCTGCGGTCGACCTTGATCGGCTCGCCGTTGCCCGTCTGCAGGACGCGCGGGCGGCCGTCGGTGCGGGCCGTGAAGGTAGGGTTGTTGTACGGGATGCCGGCGTCCGGCAGGTCGTCGCTCTGCAGGTGGTAGAAGCTGACCGTGGCGCGGTTGGGCGTGCCCAGGCCGAAGGCGATCGACGGCGCGACGCCCCAGCGCTTCTGGTGGACCTCGTCGCGACCGGCGACGCCCGCGTCGTGGACCATCAGGTTCAGGCGCACGGCCACGCCGTCGGCGATCACATGGTTCACGTCGAAGGTGGCGCGCTTGTAGTCGGCCGTGCCGAGGGCGACCTGGCCGCCGATCGAGTTCGTACGGTTCGGGGTCTTGTTGTTGATGTAGACGCCGCCGCCGGCGCCGCCACGGCCGGCATAGCTGCCGCTGGCGCCCTTGATGACCTCGATGCTCTCGGTGTTGAACACCTCGCGCGATTGGGCGCCGATGTCGCGCAGGCCGTCGACGAAGGTGCTGGACTGGGCGTCATAGCCGCGCAGGAACGGACGGTCGCCGACCGGGTTGCCGCCCTCGCCCGCGCCGAAGGTGATGCCCGGCACCGTGCGCAGGGCGTCGACCAGGCTGGCCGAGCCGGTCTGCTGAATCAGGTCCTGCGAGATCACCGTGATCGACTTCGGCGTATCGCGCAGCGGAACGGTCTGCTTGGGCGACAGGTTGGCCTTCTTGCCGTCGATCTGGACGCCGCTGACTTCGGTCTGCTCGTCGGACGGCGCGGTGGCGATCGCGCCATCGTTGGCGGTGACTTCGGCGTGGGCGGCCGACAGGCCAAGGCCGGCGACGCCCGCCACGGCGGCGGCGCTCAGCGCGCGACGGCTCCGGCTCCGGATACCCGGCGAAGACAAGGTGTTCATGCGGTAATCCCCAGACTTGCTCGACCGGGGAGGGTCGAGCGCCCTTTTGAAACTGAGAGGCGCTCTTAACTACACAATGCCAACACATCAATGCGAAGCATTCGCAACTAACATTGATAATTCCCAATGAACATTGGGTTTTCCCAATGTTTGCTTTCCGCTCTGGCGTCGAGGCAAGCCGGACGACTAGCCTGCGCCCTCGCCTACCGAGGACCGCGACATGGGATCGACCGCCAACTGGATCGGCTGGGCGCTGGGCTCGGCCAGCTTCGCGGCCCTGACCGCGATCTTCGCCAAGATCGGCATCAGCCAGATCAATTCGGACCTGGCGACCTTCATCCGCACGATCGTCATCTTGCTGGCGCTGGCGGCCTTCCTGACGGCGACCCGGCAATGGCAGCCGTTCGACACGGTGGGCGGCAGGACCTGGCTGTTCCTGATCCTGTCGGGCCTGGCCACCGGCGCGTCCTGGCTCTGCTATTTCAAGGCCTTGAAGCTGGGCGACGCCGCGCGCGTGGCCCCGGTCGACAAGCTCAGCGTCATCCTGGTGGCGGTGTTCGGCGTGGCCTTCCTGGGCGAGAAGCTGTCACCTGCGAACTGGCTGGGCGTCGCCTTCGTCGGGGCCGGCGTGCTGTTGCTGACCCTGCGGGCATAGCGCCAGAAGACCGGAAGCTTTCCGCGTCTATACAATTTCCCAATGACGCCGCCCGGTTGTCGACAATGTCCGTGGGAGGTCTACTGGAGGGGTTCGAACGGCCCTCCCCCGGCCTCGCCCTCGAACCTCGCCCATGGCCAGTCCCCCTTCCGTCGAACGCCTGAACGCCCGGGGCCAAGCCCTGCGCCAGCGGCGTATCGCGGTGTTCTCCACGCCGCCCGCTCCGGCCGGCGGTGAAGCGCCTCGCCTGCGCCGGACGATCGACCAGAGCTGCCGCGCGCAAGGCGTCGTCCTGACCGAGGAGCGCCGACGGCTGGCGATGATCTTCGACGAGACCGACGCGCCCCTGTCGGTCAGCGAGGTCTGGACCCGGGCCAGGGACCTCGACCTGAAGGCCAGCCGTTCGCACGTCTATGTCCTGATCCGCCACCTCGTGGCCTCGCGCGTGCTGATCATCGCCGAGAACGGTCACGCCATCCGCTATGCCGCGCCACTGGCCGCCCGGTTGGAGGTCCGTGAGGACGGCGGGCGCTCGGTGACGCTCATCGAGGATCCGACGGCGATCGAGGCCGTGATCGGCGCGCTGCTGCGCGCCGGCCGCAAGGTCGACGGCCACGACCTCGTCATCGACCTGACGCCCCGTGAGGCGCCCGCCGTCCCCTCGCCCTGACCCGGTCGCGCGCCCGTCACGCAAAGCGCCGATGATCCTCAAGGAATGCGCCCTTCCATGACCGAGCCCGCTGCTTCCGCCGCCCGCGCGCCGCTCCCGCTTCGCGTGCTGGTGATCGAGGATGAGCGCGAGACAGCCGAGCACATGCGCGAGGCGCTCACCGCGGCCGGCTGCCTGGCCGATCTGGCCGAGGACGGGCCCACGGGGCTGGACAGCGCGCTGACCGGCGCTTTCGACGTGCTGATCGTCGACCGGATGATCCCGGGTCTCGACGGACTGTCCGTCGTCGCACGCCTGCGGGCGGCGGGCGTCCAGACGCCGATCCTCTTCGTCACGTCGATGGGCGCGGTGGCCGACCGGGTCGACGGCCTGCACGCCGGCGGCGACGACTATCTGGTCAAGCCGTTCTCGTTCGCCGAACTCAATGCCCGCGTCGCCGCCCTGGCCCGCCGCTCGCCCGCGCCGCTACGCGAACGCACCCTGCTTCACTGCGCCGACCTGACGCTGGACCGCCTGGAACGGGCGGCCGCGCGCGACGGCCAGCCCATCGCCCTGCTGCCGCTGGAGTACAAGCTGCTCGAATATCTGATGCTGAACGCGGGCCAGGTCGTCACCCGCGCCATGCTGCTGGAGAAGGTCTGGGGCTTCCATTTCGACCCCCGCACCAACATCGTCGAGACCCACCTCAGCCGCCTGCGGGCCAAGATCGACCCGGCCGGCGCGCCGTCCCTGATCGCCACCGTGCGCGGCGAAGGCTACGTGATCCGGCCGCCGGCGACATGACCGGCCCGCTCGATTTCGAGGGCCTGGCCGAAACGCCACGCGGTCTCGCCCGGCTGAGCCGCAACACCGGCATGCGCCTGGCGCTGATCCAGGTCGTCATCGTCATCCTGGCCTTCACCCTGGCGGGCTATCTGGCCCAGGCCGCCATCAGCCGGCTCGACCGCGACATCATGCGCGAGCACGTGAGGGGCGAGATCGCCTCGCTGCGTGACGAGATCATCCAGAAGGGCCGCCCTCACCTGCCCTACACGGTCGCCAAGCGCACCCGGCTGTGGCGCGGCTTCGACTATCGCCTGGTCAAGGCCGACGGGACGCTGGAGGCCGGACGCCTGCCCGAACCCAGCGAGATGGGCTGGACGGAGCTGGCCGGCGTGCCTTCGCGGACCGACGACGCCAGCCTGCACCGGTTCCTGGTCTTCACCGAGCGCCTGGCCGACGGCTCGCGCCTTTCGGTCGGCCAGGACCTGTCGATCGCGGCGGGCCAGATGCGGGCCGTCAATCAGGTGCTGTTCCTTTGCGGCGCGCTGGGCGCGGTGTTCTGCCTGGGCGCCTCATTCGCCTTCAACCTCCAGGCCTGGCGGCGCATCGCCCAGGTGGCGCGGTCGGCGCGGCTGGTCTCGGCCGGCCGCCTGGACGTCCGCACGCCTGTCCGGCCTAGCCGCACGCCCGATGATCTCGACGAGCTGGCCCTTGCCTTCAACGGCATGCTCGACCGCATCGGCGCGCTGATCGACCAGCTGCGCCAGGTGACCACCGACATCGCCCACGATATGCGCACGCCGCTGACCCGGCTGCGCCACAAGATCGAGCGCCTGCGCGGCACGCTGGACCCGGACTCGTCGCAGGCCCTGGCGGTCGCCCGGCTGGACGACGACGTCGGCGAGATCCTGCGCACCTTCGACGCCCTGTTGCAGCTTTCCGAGATCAGCCGCCAGGACCGGCCGGACGCAGTCATGGACCTGGCCGGCGCGGCCCTGCATGTCGCCGAGGCCTTCCGCCCCGACATCGAGGCCAGCGGCCGCCGGCTGGACGTGGCCTGCGTCCCGGCCCCGGCGGCGGCCGATCCGGCGCTGATCGCCCAAGTCTGCGCCAACCTGCTGGAGAACGCCCTGCGCCATACGCCGGTGGGCGCCCGTATCAGGCTGGAGACCTCGGCGGGCGAGAGCGGCTCGCGCCTGCGGATCGCCGACGACGGGCCGGGCGTGCCGGCCGAGGCCCGCGAGGCGGCGATCAAACCCTTTGTGCGCCTGGAGGCCAGCCGCACCACCAAGGGCTCGGGCCTGGGCCTGTCGATCGTGGCCGCCATCGCCCGGCGCAGCGGCGCCCGCATGATGCTGGGCGACGCCGAACCGGGCCTGGTGGTCGATCTGGTCTTTCCGCCGCCTGGCGCGGCGGACGCTTAGCGATCCAGCACGAGGACCGCGAAGGTCCCGGGCTGCTGAACAGGCTTGCCGCCGGGCTTGGCGGGCGCGTCATACTTGGCCGACGGCAGATAGACCTTGCCGGTGGTCGGATCGATCGTGCCCGTCTTCGAGCCCGTCTGGGTCGTGATCTTGCCAACCACCGCCACGTCGGTGGCGCTGCGGACAGCGATCACCGACAGCGTGCCGTCGCCGCCGCTGGGGATGTAGGCCAGGTTGCGCGCAGGATCGAAGAAGGCCGCGTCCGGCTTGGGACCGATCTTCAGCGTCGAGACGATCTTGCCGTCGACGGCTGACACCGCCTTGGCCACGCCGTTGGCGCAGGCCGAGATCAGCACCTTCGAGGACGCCGCATAGGCCAGGCCGCTGGGCTCCTCGCAGCCGTCCAGCTTCCACTTGGCGGTGACCTTGTGCGCGGCCATGTCGATCACGGCGATCTCGCCGGTGTCCTCGATATTGACGAACACCCGGCCCGCGCCGTCGGCCGCGCCGAATTCCAGCGTGCCGCCGACCGGGATCGCGCCGACGGCCTTGCCGGCCTTCAGGTCGATCAGGGTGATGTCGCCGCCGTGGCCGTTCATGACCAAGGCGAGACCGGTGGTCGGCTCAATCAGGGCCGCGTCGGGGCTCACGCCCGTCGGAACTGTGGCGCGCACCGCGCCGGTCATGGCGCTAGCCAGGACGGCGGTGTTGCTCGACCCATTGGTGACTAGAATCTCGTCGCCGCCCGGCAGCGGCAGGGCGATGTGCGCCTTCTGGGCCGGCAGCAAGCTGGGCGTCACCTTGCCGGTGTCGACGTCGATAGCGGTGATCATCGCGCCATGGGCGACATAGAGCCGATGATGGGCCGGGTCGAAATTGGCGTAGTCCCACGGACCGTCGGGCCCGGCGATGCGCTGGGTGATCTTCAGCGGCGGCGTGGCCGCATTGGCGGCGCCGACCAGCGCCAGGCCGGCGGCCAGGGCGAGAGAGATGATCTTCATGCGGTAATCCTCGTACAATGTCGGAGACGGTGACCGACGCCGCCGTGGGGCGTCGGTCCCATCGAATTCGCTATTGGGCCAAGCCCGCGCCCTTCAGCTCGGCGTGCGCCGCCGAGAGCTTGGCCTGGAAGGTCGGGTCCTTCAGCAGCGTGGCGACGAAGGCGGCCGCCAGGGCCTGGCTGGCGCGGGTGTCGGTGACATAGTGCGAACCGCAGACGACCCGGCTGTAGGCGTAGTCCTGGCCGCGCGTCATCAGCACCTGGGCCTTTTCCGGGATCAGCACCGCCAGGGTCATGGCCAGCGAATAGCCGAGCGTCGAATGGCCGCTGGGATACGAGGTCAGCGGCTTGTCGTCCGGATCGCAGCTCTTGATCGAGGCGTCGACGGCCCAGGGGCGCTTGCGCAGGAAGAGCTTCTTGGCGCCGCTGGCGGCGATCGAGGCGTCGTTCTTGACGATGCTCAGGACGGCGTTGGTGGCCGGGAGCTTGGCCATGTCGAAGCGCTCGCCCAGGGTCAGGACGAACATTGAGGGGTCCTCGTGGTCGTCGTCCCACTTGGCCTGGGCGCGGCGCTCGGGCGAGGCCTCGGCGATGATGCGGCGGATCTCGGCCAGGTCGGCCCTCTCGGCGGCCGAGCCTTCGGCGGGCGGCGGCGGCAGCAGCCGAGCCGGATCGACGTCGGCCGGAACCAGCAGCTGCAGGACCTTCTCGGGCTTGGCCGGCGCGGTCTGGGCGATCGCCGGCAGGGGCGCGGCGATGATCGCCGCGCTGATCAGGAGGTGGCGGAGCATGGGAAATTCCTTGTCCAGGGCGCGCGTCAGAACGCGGCCTTGAGGGTGATCTGGTAGCTGCGGCCCACCTGGTAGGTGAACACGTTGGCCGCCCCGCCCTGGGCGACCGTTTCGGCCGGCTGGTTGGTGGCGCCGATCAGGGCCTTGCCCTTGAACGAGGTGATGTCGTTGGTGTCGAACAGGTTCAGCACCTGGGCCTGCAGGCTGTAGTGGCCCAGGTGATAGGTCGCCGAGAGATCGGCTTGGCTGAACGACTTCACCAGACCAGTCGGTGGCGTGGTCCCCGAGGCGGCGGTGGCCAGCTGGGGTCCGATCAGCTTGTCGTTCAGGGTGACGATCAGGTTGTCGCCCTGGGCCAGCACGTCGTGACGTTCCGACCGGACGCCCAGCGCCGCCGTGCCGCGCGGGACCTTGGCCAGCTGGTGACCGTTGTAGCCGGGGTTCAGCGGATCATCCTTGCCGGTGGCTTGGTTGACCGTGCCGTTGGCGAAGACGCTGAAGCCGTAGGGCAGCACATAGGTCGCCTGCAGCTCGATGCCCTTATAGGTCGCGCCGCCGAAGTTGGTCTGGAAGGTCTCGCCGGTGGTCAGCTCGGTCTGGGTTTGGATCTTGTGCTTGAAGTCGATGTAGTAGGCGTCGGCGTCCAGGGTCAGGTTGCCGGCGTTGTAGACGGTGCCGATCTGGTAGTTGGTCGACTCCTGCGGCACCACTTTGTTGGAGCCGGGATTGTTGACGTAGAAGATGCTGATGCTGGGGACCAGGAAGCCCTGGGCATATTGTCCGTAGACGGCCCAGTTCGACGCCACCCGGTAGTTGGCCGTCAGGAACGGCAGGGTCTTGGTGAAGGTCCCCGAGACGTCCGCCGGCTGGATCGAGCCCTTCACGGCCACGGCGGGCGCGCGGACATAGAGCTTGAAGTGGACGTACTTGACGCCCGGCGTCACGGTCAGCCGGTCGTTCGGCTTCCATTCGAACTGGGCGAAGGGCTGGTATTGGCGCCAGCCGGAATATTCGTTGTAGGCGATGTTGAGCGGCACCTGGCAGGCGCCGTCCCAGGTCTTGCCCGGCGCGCTCTGCTTGGCCCAATCGCCGCAGGCGCTGTCGCCGGCGACCAGGGCGGCCTTCTCGCGATAGTCCGGCGCCTTGGTGATCAGGTCGATGTCGAGGCGCGAACGGCCGGTCTTGGCCAGCTCGTACTCCGTGCCGACTGTCAGCATGCCGACGCCGTCGAAGTCCTTGGTGAACTTCAGGATATCGCCGCGCACGCGGTACTTGTTGCGCTTGAGGTAGCCCGGCAGGCCGTTGACCTTCAGGCCCGAGGCGTAGCCCGCGCCGCCGGCCGGATAGGCCGCGGCTGGGGTCAGGATCACCTTGTTGGCGGCGGCCAACGCCGTCGCGCCGATCGACAGGTCCGCGCCGTTGTCGTTGGCCGACAGGGTCTTGTTCGAATACCAGTACTCGTAGGCCGTATTCTGGACAGTCAGGCCCTCGGCCAGCTCGCCCTCCAGGCGGACATAGCCGAACTCGGTTTCCTTCTTCGTGTAGTTGTAGCCCTTGTAGGTCTGCAGGGTTGGGTCGTTGCTCAGCGCGAACCGCTTCCCGTAGAGCTCGGTCTGGGCGACCGTGGCGTTCGCGCTGGCGTCGCCCTGATAGTAGGTGTTGTAGTTGTGGGTGTAGAGGGCCGTCAGGTTCCACTTCTCGCCCAGCGGCACGCCGACCTTCAGGAACTGGTTGTAGCCGTCGCTGGCGCTGTTGGTCAGGTAGCCGTCGGTCTTGTACTCCATGAAGTTCAGGGTGGCGTTGACCCCGTGCAGGCGGTCGATCGGACCCGTGGCCAGGGTGGTCACGGCCTGCTGCGTGCCGAAGCTGCCCAGCGTCACGGTCTGGCGGGCCGACAGCTTGTCCTCGAACGGCAGCGAGAACAGGTTCACCGAGCCGCCGAAATTGGCCTGGCCCAGATCGGTCGCGCCGCCCGGACCGCGGTCGATGACCACGCCGCCGATGGTCGAGGATGGGAAGAACGAGTTCGAGTGGTGGCTCGGACCGTTGGTGTCGCCCCAGGCGATGCCGTCATAGGTGACGTTGAACTCGCCGTCCTGGAAGCCGCGCAGGGTGATCTTGGCCCCGTCGGTCGCGCCCGAGCCGTTGGAGTTGGGCGTGGTGGCCATCGAGGGCGCGAGGATCGCCGTGGTGGTGTAGTCGCCGACGCGCGGCGCGCTCTCCTCGATGAACTTGCGGGTGATCACCGCCTGCGGCTCGGTCGCCGTTAGCGACGCCGAGACTGGCGCGACATTGGCCGCGTGGCCCTTGAGCGCGGTGACGACCACCGCGTCGACTTCCTTTTCCTGCTCAGGCGCCGGGCCGTCGGCCGCGTGGGCCGCGCTGGCCAGGCCCGCGCACAGCGCCAGGGCCAGCATCGATGCGGAGGCCAGGACCTCCAGGCGCGCCTTCGAGAACTTCGTCATCGGTTTTATCCCCCGTTCACTGACGATCGAAGCGAAAGGGAGCGCTCCGGTCGGGTTCGGCGGCGGATTAGTCGGCCGGGGACGGCTTGGCGTGTGAAGACTTGATGTCTGAACGACTACACTTTCGTATCAGCGCCAGATGCCGTTGTTCCAAAACAGAATTTCAGACGACACGCGCGCCGGTCGCGAAGATTGAGATATCTCAATGAAGGCGCCGATTGACTCAATACCAGGACAACCGCACCCTGATCGGCCCATCTGACTGCAAATCACCGGTTTCGACTTCCGATTGCTCGGGAGGGCGCGCCACGACGTCTATTTGAAACCTTGGGGTTTTGTATAGTTCCAGCCATCCACCGCCAAGGTAGCGGACGGCATCCTGTCGCGTTCGCGGACTCGCCCGCGGGCGGAAGATCCGATGCCTCAACCCAACTCGCGCCCTCTTGAACGCTGGCGGCTGATCGCGGTCGGCGTCAGCGTCGTGCTCGTCCTCTTCGTGCTGAAGCTGGGCGCCGACGTCATCGGCCAGCGGCCCGTGGTGCGGATCGACGCGGCGCTCGCCAGCCAGCTCCAAGGCCTGCGCGCGCCCTGGCTCGACAACGTCATGATGATGGCCTCCGCGCTGGGCGACGGCAGCCAACGCACCGCAGTCACCGTCCTGGCCACACTCTACCTGCTGTGGCGGCGACGCTGGCGGTGGGCGCTCGCCCTGGTCCTGGCGATGGTGGGTTCGGCGCTGATCACGCCCGCCTTCAAGACCGCCTTCCACGTCGCGCGCCCTTCGGCGCTCTATTCCGGCGCGGCGGCCTACAGCTTCCCGAGCGGCCATGCGACCTCGGCCGCGGCCCTCTACCTGACCCTGGCCTGGATGGCGTCTCGCGCCCTCGCGCCGCGTTGGAGCGTCCTGGCCTGGCTATTGGCCGCCGCCGCCATCGGCGTGACGGCCGTCTCCCGGGTCTATGTCGGCGCGCACTGGCCCTCGGACGTCGTCGCCGGCATGGCGCTGGGCGGCGCGCTGGCGAGCCTGGCCATCGCCTTCGCCGCCGGCGCCAGGCCGCCCGCGCCGGACACACGCCCCGTGCGTTACGGCGCGGCCTTCATCGCCGCCGTGACGATCGTGGCGGTGGTGCTGGGTCCCCACGCCTTCGGCAAGGCCCAGCGCCTCTACGGGCCGTATCTCCAATCCGGGCCGAGCCGGTCAGCGCAGTAGCGTGGGGCGGATCGCCGCCCCACGCCCACTTGCCGCTACTTCGGCGTCACGCGGAACAGGCCGCCGGCGCTGTCGTCCTCCAGCATCCACAGCGCGCCGTCGGGGGCGACCTCGACGTCGCGGATGCGGTGGCCGACATCCCAACGCTCGGCCGCCGTGGCGCTGGCGCCCTTGACGACGATGCGGTTCAGCGAGTTGCTGCCCATGCCGCCGATCAGGGCCGAGCCGCTCCACTGCGGGAACATCTTGCCGCTATAGAAGATCAGGTTCCCCGGCGCGATCACGGGCGTCCAGTACAGGACCGGCTTCTGCAGGTCGGGACGCGTGTCCGGGCTCGGGATCGGCACGTTGTTGTAGTTCACCGCATAGGAGACCAGCGGCCAGCCGTAGTTCTTGCCCGGCTCGATCAGGTTCAGCTCATCTCCGCCCTTGGGGCCGTGCTCGACCTCCCACAGCTTGCCGTCGGGCGCGAAGGCCAGGCCGTATGGCGTGCGGTGGCCGCTGCTCCAGGTCTCGGCAGGCGTCAGGTTCGGACCGGGGAACGTGTAGGTCTTGACCACCGGGGCGGTCTTGGCCTTCTCGGTGTCGGCCGGCGGATCGATGATCGGGATGCTGGCCGCGCCGGTCTTGCCGGCCATCGGATTGCCGGGAGCCGGTTTGCCGTCGAGCGTCAGGCGCAGGATCTTGCCCAGCGGCGAGTTGGGGTCCTGGGCCGGCGTCATGCGCTGGCGCTCGCCCACGGTCAGGAACAGGAACTTGCCGTCCGGCGAGAAGGCGATCTGAGCGCCGAACTGGCCGCCCTTGCCGCGCGCGCCATCGCGCCAGATGACCTTGAGGCCGTCCAGGCTGACCGTGTCCTTGCCCAGACCCAGCTTCGCCTTGGCCAGGGCCAGGCTGGAGCCGCCATCGCCGGGCTCGGAATAGGTCAGGTAGACGCTGTGATCGGTCGCGTAGTGCGGCGAGAGATAGACGCCCAGCAGGCCGCCCTGCCCCTGGGACAGCACCGCCGGGACATTGGCGACCTTGGTCTTCTCGCCCTTCTGGGTGACCAGCCACAGGGCGCCGGTCTTCTCGGTGATCAGCATGCGGCCGTCGGGCAGGAAGGCGATGCGCCAGGGCTTGTCGAAGGTCCCCACCTGGGTGACCGCGAACGGCAGGCTCGCCTCGGCCTTCTGGCTTCCCAGGTTGGTCTGGGCATGCGCCCCCGCGGACGCCAAGGCCGTTGACGCCAACGCCGTCAGCACGGCCATCTTCACAAGCTTCATGTCTCTACCCCTTGGGATGATCGTATCGGCGTCATCCGCTTGCCCGAGCCTGGCAGGCCTGAGCCTCGTCACGCCCGACAGTATATAGCGGTTGTGGTCGCGCAAGACTCGACCTGGCGCGCGGGATCAAGGATGGTCGCCGGCTCCACGCGGAATGCTTCCATGCCCACCATCGGCCCCTTGAAGCTGAAGGCCCAAATCCTGCTCGACGCCGTGCCGGCCATGGGTCCGGGCAAGGCCGATCTGCTGGAGGCCATCGATCGCGCCGGCTCGATCTCCGCAGCCGGCCGCGACCTGGGCATGAGCTATCGCCGGGCCTGGGTGCTCGTCGACGAGATGAACCGCTGCTGGCGCGAGCGCCTGGTCGAGACCCAGCCTGGCGGCGGCGCGGGCGGCGGAGCCAAGCTGACGGACCAGGGCCAGCGGATCCTGCGCGCCTATCGCAGCCTGGAAGCCAAGCTGGCCAAGGCGGCGGCCGGCGACGACCTCGAGATCCTGACCGCCCTGCTGCGCGAGGACATGGCGCCGGCGGTCGAGCGGGCCTAGCCGGCGCGCCGCAGGGGCTGCGCCTCGAACCACGCGGCCTCGACAACGCGCCGACCGCGATGCCCCTCCAGGGCCCGCTCCGACCGGGAGCGCGCGGCGACCCAGACGCAGTTGCCCCGCGTGAAGTCACCAGTCTGGTCGCGACGCTCCAGGATCGCGCCGGACGGCCGCTCGCCCATGTCGGCCAGGAAGACTTCGAAGTCCTCTGCCCAGGCCGGGCTGACCACCACGCCCTTGGCCCCGAAATCCTTGAAGCGCGCCGAGGCGGGATTGCCGCAATAGGTGTTGATCTGCTGCCAGGCGCGATAGGTCGGGCCGTGGCGCTTGCCGGCGCGATGACCATGGACGGTCAGGCGCGCGGCCGAAACCTCCCGCTGCAGGCAGCCGCAGCTGGACGTCTTGCCCGAGCGCACCCGCGCGCCGCTGATCACGGCGGTCTGGCCGCAATCGCATTGGAACAGCCAGTGGGCGTGCCCCCGCCGCGTCTCGACGAAGGCGACGCCATAGAGACGGCCGTACCGCTCCCCGGTCATGTCGATCCTGATCTTCACGCCGCGTTCCCGCTCGTCGTTCACGGACACACGCTATATACGGTGAGATATAGCGCCAAGCCCGAAACGCCGGTCGGCGGTGCGATTTCGCGGCCGCGCCGGGAAGCCTAGGCTTCGGCGTCGGCCTCTCCGCGGGCGGCCGCCAGGACCTCGCGGGCGGCGTCGATGTTCATGCAGGCGATGGCGCAACCGACCAGCACGTCGGGCCAGATGGATCGCGTCACCACGGTGGCGCCGGCGGCCAGGATGATCCCGACATTGGCGATGGCGTCGTTGCGCGCCGACAGGAAGGCGGCCTTGGTCAGGCTGCCTTCGTGGTCCCTGTATCGCGCCAGCAGGAAGGCGCAGCCGAGGTTGACGACAAGCGCGCCCAGCCCGGTCAGCGACAGCAGATCCGGCGCGGGAACGACCGGCGCCTGCAGCTTGCGCCAGAGGGTCCAGAGGAACGCCAGGGCGGGCGCGAGCAGCAGCAGCGCCAACAATCGCCCAAGCCTGGCTCGGTTCGCGGCGGACCAGCCCAACCCCACCAGGATGAGCAGGTTGACGGTCGCGTCCTCAAGGAAGTCCACGGCGTCCGCCAGCAGCGAGGCGGACTCGATGCGGACGGCGACCGCGAACTCCACACCAAAATAGGCGAGATTGAGCAGGGCGACGGCCAGGACAGCGCGGGCGAGCGGCGTGCTTACAGGTTTCATGCTGGCGCGCCCATAACCGGAGGCCGTCCAAAGCGCCAAATCAGGCTGGGCAGAACGACGAGGCTGGCGATGGTCGAGGTGATCAGGCCGCCCAGGATGACGATGGCCATCGGCCCCTGGATCTCGCGCCCCGCCTGCCCCGTCTGGATGGCCAGCGGCAACACGCCCAGCGCCGTCACCAAGGCGGTCATCAGGATCGGCGTCACCCGCTCCCGCGTCGCTCGCGCGATGGCGCTTAGCGACCAGGCCTCGCCTTCGACTAGGACCAGATGGTCCAAATGCGACACCAACAGGATGGCGTTACGCGCCGCCACGCCGAACAGGGTGACGAAGCCGACCAGCGAGCCCAGCGACAGGCTGGCGCCCGTCAAGGCTACGGCCACGACCCCGCCGACCAGGGCGAACGGCGCCGAGGCCAGGATCAGCCCCACCGAGCGGCCGCTGCGGAAGGTAATGAGCAACACCGCGATCACGCCGATCAGGGCGATGGCGACATTGAACAGCAGTTGCCGCCCGGCGCTCGCCGCGCCTTCGGCCGTGCCGTTGTAGTCGAGATAGACGCCCGGCGGCAGCTTGACCGACTTGGCGATGGCGTCCTGCACGGCCTTGGTCACCTTCTGGGCGTCCTTGGGCGTGGGGTTGGCGGTCACCACCTGGCGCGGCCGGCCGCCCTCATGGGCGATGCTGGTGCGGCCGTCGGTCAGGTAAACCTTGGCGATGTCCTTCAGCGCCACCACCTGGCCGCCCTGGGCGCGGATCAGCAAGTCGCCGACCGCTTCGGGATCCTGACGGACCTCTGGCGGCGTCGTCACGGCGATGTCGAGCGCCCGGCTCTCCTGATAGACTTGGGCCGCCACCGCGCCCTGATAGGCCGTCTGGATCGCATCCAACACCTCCGCCGGAGCCAGGCCGTAGCGGGCCAGAGCCGGCAGGTTCAGGTCGACGCGGACGACCGGCGTGCTGGGCGGGATCTGGATCTTCACGTCGGTCGCGCCCGGGACCTTCTCCATCACCGCGGCGATGTCGGCGGCGGTCTTGTCGAGGGTGTCGAGATCGGCCCCATAGATGCCTACGGCCAGGGAGGCGGTTTCGCCCGACAGGGACTCGCCGATGCGGTCCCCTAAGAAGGTCAGCACCTCGGTCTCCAGGCCCGGATAACTGTCGAGGACCTTGTGGATCTCTTCCTGGATGCGATCCTGGTCCTTGCCCGAGAGCTTGGGCTTCAGCTCGACGTGGAACTCGCTGCGTTCTGTGCCAAAAGCGTCCTCGCCACCGGAAGCACGGCCGATCTGCTGCTCGACGCTCTGGATGCCGTCGACGGCCAGCAGGTCGTGGGTGATCCCCTCCCCGTACTTGCGCATGACGCCCAGCGAGGTCCCAGGCGGACCGGCGACGCCGAGCACGAAGTGGCCCTCGCGGAAGTTGGGCAGCAGTTCGGAATTGAACAGCAGGAAGCCGGCGCCGGTCAGCGCGGCCGCAGCGATCACGCCGATGACGGCCAGGCCCGGACGGCCGCTGGCGCGGTGCAGGACGCCCTCGTGCCAGACCTTGGCGCGTTCCAGCGCCTGGGGCTCTTCGGGAACGTGGGCGTTGCCCAGCAGCAGCAGAGCCAACGGCGGGGTCACCACCACGGCCACGGCCAGCGACGCCGCCGTCGCCAGGATGAAGGCAGCGGCCAGGGGCGAGAAGAACGCGCCCTGCAGGCCGCCCAGCATCAGGACCGGGGCCAGGACCAGAGCGACCACGACCGTGGCGTAGATCACCGGCGCGCGCACCTCGAGCGAAGCGCCGAGCACGACCTCGACCGCCGGCCGGTCGCCGCGTTCACGCAGGCGGCGGACGATGTTCTCGACGTCGATGACCGCGTCGTCGACCACCACGCCCAGCGCCACGGCCAGGCCGCCCAGGGTCATGGTGTTGATCGTCCAGCCCAGGGCGTCCAGCACGATCACCGCCGTCAGCAGCGACAGCGGGATCGAGATGAACGAGACCAGGACGGCGCGCAGATTGCGCATGAACAGCAGCAGGACCAGCGCGATCAGCACCGCGCCGATCACCAGGTCCTCGGTGATGCCGCCCAGGGCGGCGGCGATGAAGTTGGCCGGTCGGTGCAGGTCGGCGAACACCTTGACGCCCTGGCTGTCGAGGGCGGGCTTCAGCTCCGCCATCGCCGCCTCGACGGCATGGGTCGCGTCCAGGGTGTTGGCCCCGTACTGGCTGGAGAGGCTGATCAGCACGCCGGGCTTGCCCATGATCACGGCCTCGCCGACGTCCGGCGCGGGGGCGTCGACCACATCGGCGACGTCCGCGACACGGACCGGCGCTCCGCCGGCGGCGCTGGGGATCGGTGCGGCGCCGATGTCGGCGGGCGTGAGCGCCTGGCCGCGCGCGTCGATCAGGATCCGCTGCTCGGGTGTGTCGATGAAGCCGCCGCCGCTGACTCCGGTCGCGGCTCTGACCGCAGTGACGAGGTCGGCGAGCGATAGATCGCGAGCCGCGAGGTCGTCAGGCCGGGCGCGGACCTCGAACCGGCGGACCTCGCCGCCATAGACGGTGGCGCGCGCCACGCCGGCGGCCGCCAGGACGCGGGGACGGACGGTCCACTGGACGAGATCGCGCAGCTCCATCGGCGACAGGCGCTCGGAGGTGAAGCCGATCTTCAGCAGGTCCATGGTCGAGGAGGTCAGCGGCGCGACCTTGGGCGGGGCGACACCCGCCGGCAGGGTCCCGGCCACCTCGCCCAGCGCCTCGGCCACCACCTGGCGGGCGCGGTAGGGGTCGGAGCCTTCCTTGAAAACGACGCTGACCGACGACAGGCCCTGCTGGGACTCCGAGCGCACCGTCTCGACGCCCGAGGCGCCGTTGACGGCCTGCTCGACCGGCCGGGTGACCAGTTGCTCGACCTGCTGGGCGGTGAGGCCCGGCGCCTCGGTCGAGATCTCGGCCTGGGCCGGGACGAACTCGGGGAAGACGTCGAACTTGGCGTGGGACAGGACGACGCCGCCGTAGATCAGCAGCAGGATCGCGCCGAGCGCGACAAGGCGGGGCCTTTCCAGGCACCAGCGGACAATGGCGCTGAGCATGGATCAGTCTCCGCCCTTGGGGGCGTTCTCGGCCGCGAAGATCGCGGCCGCGCCGGACACCACCACCGGCTCGCCCGGTCTCGCGCCGCCAGCGGCGAACAGGCCGTCGGCCTGGGGCACGACGCCGCTCAGAACCCGGCGCTCAAAATGGGTCGGGTCCTGGCGGACATAGATGAAGACCTTGCCTTGAGCGCGCATCACCGCCGAGCGTGGGGCGAGGATACCGGTGGTCCCGACAGGCCCGCTCAGCACGGCCGGCGCCGTGAGGCCCGCCGCCAGTCGGCTAGCGGCCGGGCCGCGCACCACGCCGATCAGGCCGCCCGATTGTAGACGCGTGTCGGCCGTCCGCGCCGAGCCGAGCAAGGTCACGACGGGACGCTCACCACCGCTGAGTTCCAGCTGGACGCTGCGAGCAGTGGCCGCGCCGGCCGGGGCGTCGATCCGCACCAAGGCCGCGCGACCGGCCGCCAGATCGGCCAGCAACCGGGCTCGCGGGCCGTCCGCCACGAAAGCCGAGCCCCATTCCAGCCCGACGCGACGGCGCAGCAGGGCCAGCTTGGCGGCGTCCGCGCTGGCCACCGCCTGGGCGGCCTGGGCGGTCTTCACGGAGATGGTGGCGTCAGCCGCTGCCAGCGCCTTGGTCCGAGCGGCCTCGGCGGCCGAGGCGCGCGCGGCGGCCTGGGCGGCTAGCAGGTCGCTGTCCAGAGTGGCCAACGGCACCGGGTCCAGCACGCGGGCGAAGCCGTTGATCGTGCCGGCGTAGCGCGCGGCCGCCAGAGGGGCGACGGCCACGCCCAGACGCTTCTGGGTCGCCGCGTCCAGTTCGACGCCCGCGAAGGCGTGGCCGGCGAAGGCGACCGCCATCAGGGCCGCCAAAGCGCTGGTTTTCGCGCCAGACTTCATTGTCCGTCTCCTAGGGTGCGGGACGTGGTTTCGAGCAGGGTGAGTTCGGCTGGATCGAAGGGCGCGCGCAGGGCGTCCTCCAGATCGACCCCGGCCAGGGCCTGGGCCTTGCGGGCGTCGAGCAGGGTGAGCCGCGCCTCCAGCGCCAGCGCCCGCGCGCCCAGGTCGTCGACGCGATCGGCGGCGCCGGCCTTCAGGCTGCGGGCGGTCGCCGCCGCCAAGGCGTCGGCGTTGGGGATGTCGCGCGCCTGGACCTGGGTCGTGGCGGCGTCTGCTGAGGTCAGGGCCGCCTCGGCGGCGTCGACAGCCGACAACACGGAGGCCTGGACAGCTTCCAGCGAGCGTCCGGCCTCGGTGCGCTTGGCCTCGGCCTGGGCGATGGCCGCGCGGTTCAGGTCCTGCGGCGGCAGGGTCAGGGCCAAGTTGAACGGCAGCTTGGCGACGCCGTGATCATAGGTGTAGCCGGGTCCTATGCGGACTTCCGGATACTGCTTGGCGATCTCTAGTCGCAGGGCGCTTTCGGCCAGATCGTAGTCGACCACCGCTCGCAGGACGTCGCGCCGTGTCAGGGCGGCGGTGCGCGCGGCAGCCGGGACATCGAGGTTGGCCGGCGTCGCCACCGGAGCCAGGCGCAGGTCATGCGCGGCCGAGACCGACAGACCCAACGCGCCCGCCAAAGCCGCGTCTGCGGCGGCGCGGCGGCCCACGGCGTCGGTCACCCGGCGGCGAGCCGTCTCCAGTTCCCCCCGGGCGGTCAGGGCCAGGCTGCGATCGTCCTCGCCGGCGGCGACGCGCTGGTCCAGGCGATCGGCTCGGGCTCGGCGCACGGCCTCGACCTCGCGGGCCTGGGCGATCTCCTCGTCGGCGAACACCCGCTCGGTCCGCGCCTTAGCCAGCGCCGTGCGGACGGTCCAGACCGCCTCGCCATAGTCGTAGAGCGCTTGCAGCGCGGCCAGATCGGCGGCGCCGATCCGCTCCTTGCGGCGGCCGCCGATGTCCAGCGGGATGTCGGAAACGGCGCCATATAGCCACTGCTTGGGCTCGGACTTGGCGAACTCGGCCGTCAGGGTCAGGCTGGCCGGCGGCGGCACGTGCGAGACCTTGGCCGCCGCGCGGGCCGTCCGGTACTTGGCCGCCGCCTCGGCGACGGACGGATTGTTGCGCAGCGCCTCGGCCAGCAGCTCGGCCCCGGTCCAGGCATGGCTATCCGCCGGCGCGGACAGCCGCGCCGCCGCGCGATGATCCGGATAGGCCTCCAGCCGCACGGGCGCCGGCGCGTATGCCACGCAGGCCGACAGGCTCAGACCGACCATGGCCATGGCGAGCGGCTTTAGAGAGGTGCTCATCCGGATCTCCTCGATCCTTTCGGCTTAGACCGTGACGCTTGACGGCCCCATGGCTGCAAGATTGCGAATTCCCAATCTTGCCGCGACACCTCAGCGCGGGAAGACCACCTCGGCCCGCAGGCCCGGCTCGGCGTCGCTGAGCCGCACCGCCGCCTCGTGCAGCTTGGCGACGGCGGCGACCAGGGCCAGACCCAGGCCGTTGCCGGGGTCCGATCGGCTGCGCTCGAGGCGGTAGAAGCGGTCGAACAGCCGCGCGTGCTCGCCGGTCGGGACGCCGGGACCGTTGTCGACGACCCACAGCACGGGCGCGCGGTCGATCAGGCCGATCCCGACGCGGACCTTCGCCCCCTCGCCCGTATGGCGCAGCGCGTTCTCGACCAGATTGACCAGCATCTGGGTCAGTAGTTCGGCGTCGCCTTCGATGACCGGATCCTCACCGGGCTCAAGCGACAGGGACTGGCCCGCCTCCTCGGCCGAGGGCGCGAAGGCGTCGACAACCGTGGCGGCCAGTTCGCGCAACCGCACCTGCCGGAACCCCGCCCGCCGCGCGCCGCCCTCGATCTGGGCGATGCGCAGCAGGGCCGCGAAGGTTTCCAGGATGGAGTCGAGATCGCGCAGCGCCCCGTCGATGGCCTCGCCCTGCTCGGCGGGCGCGGCCTGGGCCGCCTCCAGGCGCTGGCGCAGCCTGGTCAGGGGCGTCCGCAGATCGTGAGCCACGTCGTTGGAGACCTGCCGCAGGCTCTCCATCAGCGCGCCGATCCGGTCCAGCATGCGATTGAAGGTGTGGGCCAGCCGGTCGATGTCGTCGGTGGAGCCGCGCGCCGGCACGCGCCGGTTCAGGTCCCCGTCGATGATCGCCTCGGCCGTGCCAGAGATGGCCGAGAGCCGGCGGTGAACGTCGCGGCTGAAGGCGAAGCCCCCGGCGACGCCGAGGATCATGACCCCGGCCAAGGCCCCCGCGAAGCCGCGCAGGACGACGGTGTCCAGCGCCTCAATGCGTTCCTCGTCGTCGCCCACCAGCAGCTGGTAGCCACCCGGAAGATTGGTGGTCAGCACCCGCATCGGCTCGTCTTCGTCGTCGCGCTGACGCGCGCGGATCATCGACCAGCCGGCCTGGTTCGAGACCTTCGAGAAGCGACCGGCCAGCGAGCGGCCGTCCGGACCGATCAGGCCGTAGTCGAGCGCGCCCGGCGTGCGGTCCCGCTCACGCACCGCCTGGACGACGCCGTCGAGGCCTTCGGTGGCGAACTCCTGGGTCAGGGCGGCGGACTCCGACCGGATGCGGGCGTCGAACTGCTCCGACAGCGCCGCGCGGGTGCTGTAGAGCGTCAGCGCGCCCAGCAGCACCACCGAAAGCGCGAAGCCCAGGGTGTAGAGGACCGCCAGGCGCAGGCTGGTCGAGCGCAGCACCTAGTCGGGCTCACGCAGGCAGTAGCCGGCGCCGCGCACCGTGTGGATCAGCTCCACGGCATGGCCGCGATCGACCTTGCCGCGCAGCCGGCTCATGTGAGTTTCGACGATGTTGGTCTTGGGGTCGAAGTGGAACTCCCAGATGCTCTCCAACAGCATGGTGCGGGTGACCACGCGCCCGGCGTTGCGCATCAGATATTCCAGCAGCTGGAACTCGCGCGGCTGCAGGTCGATGCGCTGACCCGCCCGAGTGACCGAGCGTCGGAGCAGGTCCATGCGCAGGTCGGCCACCTGCAGCGCCGAAATCATCTCCTGCGGCGGCGGGCGGCGGGCCAGGGCGTTCACCCGGGCCAGGAATTCGGCGAAGGCGAACGGCTTGACCAGATAGTCGTCGCCGCCCGCCTCCAGGCCTTCCACACGATCGTCGATGCCGCCCAGCGCCGTCAGCAGCAGCACGGGCGTCTTGACCCCGGCCGAGCGGATGGTGCGCAGGATGCCCAGGCCGTCCAGCTGGGGCAGCATGCGATCGAGCACGATGACGTCATAGGGTTCGCCGACGGCCAGCATCAGGCCCTCACGGCCGTTGGCCGCGTGGTCCATGGTGTGCCCGGCTTCCGACAAGGCGCGCCGCAGATAGGCCGCCGCTTCCTTGTCATCCTCGACCAGCAGTATCTTCATGCCGTCATCGTGCTCCGCGGGACCGTCTAGTCCTTGTCGTTGTCGAGGCCGTTCTCAAGGACCTTGCCATCGGCGGCGTCGACACCGACCTCGTATTTCTTGCCGTCCTTGCCGACGAGATCGAACGTATAGCGCAGGCCGCTGCCGCCCTTCTCCTTTTCCAGTTCGCGATCCTTGATCACGCCCGGACGGGCCTTCAGGGCAATGGCTTCGGCGTCGTGCATCGAGACCTTGGCGGACTTGGCCAGCTCGTGGCCGGTGAAGGTCTTGGCCGTCTGGGCCAGGACCGGCGTGGCGGCGGCGATCAGGGCCGCGGCGATGATCAGCTTCTTCATGGGCGACTTCCCTTTTCCAAGGGGATCCTTGGAGGATCCCGACTGACGCCCACGATGCGCCGGCCCGTCTTCGCCCACGATGGCCGCGACATTACCGATTCCCAATCGCCCGGCGGCGAGATTGGGAATTATCAATCTGGCCGCCATGGGCCGGGAAGACGCCACCGCCGATACCCGCCGCAGTTGGGCTGGGCGGGACATGGCATGCGCAAGACCTTGATGGCGGCCCTGGCGGCCAGCTGCGCCTCCGGCGCGATGGCCCAGGCTCAGCAGGCCCCGGCGGTCGAGGGCGTGGTGATCACCGCCCAAAAGCCGGCCGAGGCGACTTCCATCGACCGGCGGACCTATTCGGTGGCGCATGATCTGCAAGCCACGGCCGGCTCGGTGGGCGACGTGCTGCGCAACCTGCCGTCGGTCGAGGTCGATGTGCTGGGCAACCTCTCCCTACGCGGCGACAGCAATGTCCAGGTGCTGATCGACGGCAAGCCCTCGACCATGATGTCGGCGGCCAATCGCGGGGCGATTCTGCAGCAGATGCCGGCCGATTCCATCGAGTCGATCGAGGTGATCACCAACCCGTCGGCCCAGTTCAAGCCGGACGGCTCCTCTGGAATCATCAACATCGTCACCAAGAAGAACCGCCGCGCCGGCCGCTCGGGCACGGCCCAGGCCAGTCTCGGGACGGAAGGTCGCTACAATCTGGGCACCACGGCGGCCTACAAGTCCGGAGCCCTGAACCTGTTCGGCTCGGCCTCGCTGCGCCATGAGACCCGCAAGCGCACGACCACCGACCACCGCCTGCGCCGCGACGCCGTCGCCGGCGGGGTGGCCGTCAGCGACCAGACCGTGGTCAGCACCCAGCAGCGGGACTCCAAGATCGCCACCGTCGGCTTCGACTACGATCTGGACGCCAAGAGCCGGATCAACGGCGCCGTCAGCTACAACCGCCGCGCCGAGACCCTGACCATCGGCGAGCGCAACCGGGCGGCCGATCCCGGCGGCGCGGTGCTGAAGGATTACGATCGGCTGGGCACCGGGCGCGGCCACGAGACCAGCACCCAGATCTCGGCCGGCTATCGCCGCGCGCTGACGGGTGACGGCGAGTTCACGCTCGACCTGCAGCGGGGCGAGACCAAGGAGGATCGCCGCCGGACCTATGTCAGCCGCTTCCGCGTTCCGGCGGGGTCGGACCTTCGCGAGGAGCTGATCCCTCGCGCCGACGAGATCACCAATGAGCTCAGCGCGGAATATTCCGGCGCCCTGCCCGGCAAGGCCAAGCTGAAGCTCGGCTACGACCTGCAGCGCGACGATGACGACTACGACAACTACGGCGGGACGATCGTCGGCGACCTGCACGTGGTCGATCCCTCCCAGACCAACCGCTTCCTCTACAAGCGCACGGTGCACGCCCTCTACGGGACCTACGAGCGGCCGCTCGGCGACTGGACCCTGCTGGCGGGCCTGCGGCTGGAGGAGACGCTGATCGACACCAACCAGGTGACGAGCGCCCTGAAGAACAGCAGCGACTACTTCCGCGCCTATCCGACCCTGCATCTGGAGCGGGACATGGGCGAGGATCGCAAGCTGCGCCTCAGCTACAGCAAGCGGGTGGCGCGTCCCGAGCCTGAGGACCTCAACCCCTATTTCGTGGTCATCGACGCCTTCAGCGCTCGGGCCGGCAATCCCAACCTGATGCCGCAGGAGACCCATGCGCTGGAGATCGGCTACGAGACCCGGACGCACGGCGCGACCCTGGCGGCCACGGCCTATGCCCGCCGCAGCCTGAACGGCATGACCGAGGTCAGCCGCTACATCAGCCCGACCGTGCTGCTGACCACCAAGGAGAACCTGGGCAAGAGCACCTCCGGCGGCGTTGAGCTGTCGGCCAGCGGCAAGGTCGCCGGCGCGCTCAGCTACAACCTCAGCAGCAACGTCTTCTACAATCAGATCGACGCGGCCAATCTAGGCTTCGCGGGCAAGCGCTCGGCGGTCGGCTATACCGGCAAGGCCAGCGTCGACTACGCCCTGACGCCTAAGGACTTCGTCCAGGTCAGCGCCAGCTACAGCGGCAAGCGCCTGACCGCCCAGGGCCATCGCCTGCCCAGCAGCAGCGTCAACCTGGGCTACCGGCGCAAGCTGACCAGCGACCTGTCGGCCGTGCTCACGGTGTCGGACCTGTTCGACAAGCAGCGCGACCGCACGGTGATCGACACCCCGGCCCTGAGCGATCAGTTCGAGCGCCGCCAGCTGGGCCGCACGGCGTTCGTCAGCCTGTCTTGGAAGTTCGGAGCCGGCGGCAAGGCCAAGGACCCCGGTTTCGAATATGGCGCGCCCTGACGAAGCCCCGACATGACCCGAAGATAGGCTTCGGAGGCGTCCTCGATCGTGAAGCGCCGAGCTTGCGCGAGGCTTAGGTCCTCGTCCTGGGAAGACGGGCGGGCCTTGGCGATCGCTTCAGCCAGCGCCTTCTCGTCGCCGACCGGGACAAGCTGGCCCATCGCGCCGTGGCCGAGCAGGGTCGGCATGCTGCGGCTGCAGTCGGTGGCGACGATGGGCAGTCCGGCGGCCAACGCTTCGAGAATGACAGCGGGCACGCCCTCATAGTTCGAGGACAGCAGCAGGACGTCGAACGAAGGCAAAAGGCTTGCAGGCTCCGGCACATAGCCCCGGAACATCACCTGACCTTCAAGACCGAGTTCCCGCGCAAGGGCCTCGAGCTTCGCGCGCTCGGGCCCGTCGCCAAACACCGTCAGCGTGTCGCCTTCCCGCGCGCCGCATCCGAACGCCCGCAGCATCAAGGCGATATTCTTCTGCGGCGTGAGCCGGCCCACACATACGAAGCGCCGGCCGGCGGAGTCACCCCGACAGCCGCCTCGGCCGGCCCGCAGCCTTTCGATCAGCGGCCTGGACAAGGCCGGATCGGGGATGATTGTGATCCGCTCCGCCGAGACGTCGAGGCCTTCGCGGATCTCATCGGCCATCGGCGTCTCCATGCCGATGAAATGATCGAGAAGACGTCCCTGGACCTTGAGCCACAGGCGATAGAAGAATCGGAACCACGCTGGTTTGTCGTGACGATCCAGGTCGTTGCTGACCTTCACCAGAACGGGCGGGCAATCGCGCCCGAGCCAGACCTTGAGCGCCACCGCCACGACGGCATAGGTGTTGCCGGCGCAGAACAGGACGTCGGGACGAACACGCCGCACGACCTTGGGCAGCACCCAGATCATCCAGAGCATCTCGATCTTCGCCATGCGCGAACCAGCCTTGGGCGGCAGAATGAAATCCAGGTCCGCGCCGACATCCTCGCGCATGTCGCCTTCGGTCCTCCCCAGGAACAGAGGCGCGTCGACGCACAGAGCGCGCCACTGCCGCACCAGCCGCAAGGCGATGCGCTCGACGCCGCCGGGCTCGAAACTGTGCAGGAAGGTCAGGACGCGCACAGGATCTCCAAGTCGGTCAGCGCCAAGCCGACTGGCTCAGGCCCGCCGACCGCTTCGGCGCGGAGGCCCCGGCCGTCTCGGCGATGAAGCCCGGCAGCCGCCGATAGATCGCCGCGCCGGTGCGGTCGAAGCTCTCCTGGCCGAAGCGCTCCAGCACCCGCGCCCGCGCCGCCTCGCCCATCTGCGCCAGACGCTCGGGACGTGACAGCAGACGGCCCAACGCCTCGGCCAGCGCCCAGGGATCGCCGGGCGGCACGGTCAGGCCCGTCACGCCGTTCTCGATGCTGTAGGGCAGCTCGCCGACGCTGGAGGCGATGACCGGCAGTCCCGCCTGCATGGCCTCGTGGGCGGCGATGCACAGGCCTTCGGACCGCGACGGCTGCAGATAGAGATGCAGGTCGGCCAGGAACTCCAGTGGGCGATCGTTGAAGCCGGTGAATTCGATGAAGCTCAGGCCATGGCGTTCGACGCGCTCTTCCAGGGCGGCGCGCGCCCTGCCCTCGCCGGCGATCCGCACCCGGATCGCGGCCGGCAGGCAGCAGCCCTGCGTCTGCAGTCGCAGCAGCGCCTCGATCAGGATGTCGTAGCCCTTCACAGGATGCAGTCGCCCCAGTGACCCCAGCTCCAGGGTCTGCCCCGGACGCCAAGGATACGCCCGATACATGTCAGGATTTGCAGCGAACAGCGGCCAGGCGACCAGTCGCTCGGGCGCAACCTCGAGCCGCTCGGCGGTCAGGTCGGTGACGCTGTGGGAGTCACCGACCCATAGCCGCGAACGAGCCTGACGCAGATGCAGCAGCAACAGGTTCGCCAGCTTCAGCTTCGCGGCATGCTGCCAGCTGACCACCGGCACGGCCAGGCGCTTGCCGACGATCTGGCCCAGCAACGTCGCGCGGGTCAGCGAGGTCCAGATCACGTCAGGCCGCCAGTCACGCAGTTGGGCGTCCAGCCAGACCAGGGCCTTGCGGTGGTCCTTCTCGCCGCCCGGCCGGACGTGGACGGTCAGGCCGGCCGTCTCCATCGCCTGCACCGCGCGGCCATCGCGTCGGGTCAGGGCGAAGACCTCCAGGCGCGCGCCCTGGGCGATCAGCGCCCGCGCCACGGCCGGGACCGGCAGGGCCGCGCCGCCCCCTTCGACCGAATTGATCACATAGGCGATGCGCAGCTCAGCCATGGGCCCGCTCCGGCTCGGCCAACTCTGGCTCAGGAAGCGCCGCCATCGACCAGTCCAGACCGGCGAAGCGCGCCACCGCCCGCGCGGCGCGGACGGCCGAGGGCTCCTCGGTCAGGTCGAAGCTTTCGGCGAACATCGCCTGTTGCGCCGGACGCCAGCGCGTCTCGTGCTCGGCCCGAGCCGAAGCCAGGGCCGCGCCCAGTTGGTCGGGCGTTTCGATCACAGACCCTGCCCGCCAGTGGCCGAAGTTGGGATCGTCCCGCCAGGCGTGGCGATGGGTGTTGAGGAAGACGCAAGGCCGGGGCTTCAGCAGGAACTCGTAGACCTGGCTGGAGACGTCGCCGAGATAGATGTCGGCCCGCTGGGTGTAGGCCATGGTGGTCGAGGCGCGGCTGCCCAGGTCGATATGGATGTTGGGCGCGCGCAGGTAGCGCTCCTCGATCCGCCCGGCCCGGTCCAGCCGCAGCTTGTCGATGGTGACCACGAACGGCCGCTCGAACAGCATGACGTGTGGCGCGAAGATCAGGTGGTGGTCGTCGTGCTCGACGAACCAGTCCAGTACCTGGCGGCCGGCCTCGTACCAGGACGACAGATGCGGCGAGACGTGCGGGTTGTAAAGCACCACCGGCCGACCGTCGTCGATCAACGGATGGGTGGTCCGCCCCCGAGGCAGGAGGTCGAACTTCGGATAGCCGACGACCGAAATCTTCCTCGGATCGACGCCCGTCTCACTGACCAAACGGTCACGGATCTTGCGACCGGAGACCAGCACGTGGTCGAAGCCCGCGCTGGCCTTGTCGAAGCCGATGGCCCGATCGCCCGCGCCGTGCCGGGTATGGATGATCTTCAGGTGGTCGAGGCCGTAGCGGGTCTTGAGGATCAGCGAGGTCTTCTCGGCCACGACCAGGATGTCCAGCGATCGGAAGAAGTCGAGATTGTCGCCATAGACCAGCAGCTTGGTCGCCGGCAGAACCGCCTCGGCGGTGGCGGCCAGGACCTGCGAGGTCCGTCGCTTGAGGCCCAGTTCGACAAGATCGACGCCGTGGCCGACCAAGCCTTCGCCCAGGCGGATCACCTCGGCGGTCATCCTCCGGTTGGTGGTCGCCACTACGATCTCCAGACCCAGGTCCGCCCGCGCCAACGCCAGGGCGATGGGCAGGCTGTGGGCCACCTGGTGGACCTGGTCGTGATTGAAGAGGAACCCGATGCGCATGCCCAAGCGACGCCGTGGGTCACGAACCCTCTCACCGATTTATCGGCGAGGGCTCAACCTCAGCGCGGCGCCCACAGCGAACGGTCGATGCGCTTGACGTCGAACAGGGTGACCGGGCCACAGGCCGACAGCGTGTGCAGGCCCTGCGTGTACGGTTCCGCGCCAGCTGGAAGGCCTAGCGACGGCCCCGCCTCGGCTTCGAAATGCCGGGGGCCGAGCTTGAGGACCGTCAGCTGGCGGAGGCTGCCGCCATAGGTGTGCGTGCAGTCCTGCACCGGCAGGCGCGGCAGGCCGTGCTCGATCCACGCCGTGCCGCCCGGCCGGCTGGACGCCAGATCGTTGCGGACGGGATTGCCCGGATGAATCCGCCACGGCCCCGTCAGGCGCTCGGCAAAGGCCAAGTGCAGACGGCCCTGCTTCCAACGCTGCGGTCCCTTCGGCGAATAGGCCAGCCACCACAGGCCGTCGTGACGGAACGGCGTGGCGTCGATGGCCGGGGTGTCCAACTCCAGGCGCACCACCGGCTCCCAGACATCGGGGAACGCCACCGCGCGGTAGAGCGTCAGCGCGCCGGAGCGATAGGCCTCGGGCAGCATCCAAATCTCGCCCTCGGCTCCGAAGACCTGCGGATAGGACAGGTGCCAGGGCTCGCGCAGCACGACCGACCGCCGGACCGGCGCGAAGTCCGCGCCCAGTTCGATGTGCTCGATGACGCCGTGGCGGGTGCGGTAGTCATAGGCCTCGACGAACAGGTGCAGACGGCCGTCGCGCCAGACGCCGAACGGATCGGCCAGGAACTTCAGCCGCCCCTCCTCGGGCAGCCAATGGATGGTCGCGTCGGGAGCGAAGCCACGCCGGGCCACGTCGGCGATCGACGCCTCGACCAGGCCGACCCGCCAGATGTCCCGGCCGGGGATCTTCAGCCGCCAACTAGTCATGGGCGGCGGCCAGCCTCGGGGCTACGGAGGCGCGCGCCAGATCGATCGCGCCGAGCCCGACGATGACGACGAGGTGCAGAGCCAGCGTCATGACGGCCAGCGCCGCCAGCAGCACGGCGACGGTGGAGTGCGTTCCCAGCAGGAGCAGCATCAGGTTCCCGAACACCAGGTCCTTGTTGGAGATCAGCGGAATACGCGACACCAGGCATCGGATCGCCAGCAGCACGACCCACAGGCTAGGGGCGACCTCCGGCAGCGCCATACGCCAGATCAGCATGGTGAGCACGGTCCAGAAGGCCAGGCGCAGACCACAGACGACGCCGACATAGATCAGTTGCTCCAGGCGCAGCGAGAACACCCGGCGTCCGAAGGCCAGGACGCCGAGCGAGATCGCCAGCGGGATGAGCCCCGACCAAAGGGCCGGCCCGAGCCGTCGGGTGAAATCGAGGTCGTGCAGCTGCGTGGCGCTGACCACCGCCAGGACCAGGGTCAGGAGATTGCCCAGCAGCGCCGAGACGATATTGGCGTCCTTGATGGCGGCGAAGGGCGCGGCGACCGCGCCGGCCGCCCGCCGCGCCCAGACATAGAGGAAAGCCTCGCCGCTGTAGCCGAGCACGACCTCATTGATGACGTTCTTGCGCAGCAGCGCCTCGATGCCGGCCACAGGCAGGCTCCAGAGCCGCCGGAAGATCGCGTAGTCGAACAGCGTCTGCGTCAGATAGAGCAGCAGGAAGGCCGGCCAGACGAGCGGCGGCAAGCCGGTGATCGTCTTCAGGACATCCGAGGTCGCGCCGCCCAGCTGCAGGGCGATGGCCACAACCAGCCCGACCGAAAGGACGCCGCCCAGCCAGGGCCACCATCGCCGGCTCACGCCCGCGCGCCTGTCGCGATCGACCCGTAGTGGTCGAAGAGATCGGCGAAGTGGTCGATGTCGCGGCGGACCCGGGTGGCAGCCTCGATTGCGGCGGCCTTCAGCGTCCTCGGATCGCGCGCCAGCAGCCGACGGATGGCGGCCGCCGCGGCCTCGGTGTCGCCGGCGCGGTAGAGTTCGGAGGTTGCCGGCTGGGCCAGGTGGGCGAAGCCGCCACGGTCGGGTCCAACGACGGGAAGCCCGCTGGCCATGGCCTCGGCCGGGATCAGGCCGAAAGTCTCGGACTCGCAGCCATGCACCAGCGCGTCGGCGCTGGCCAGATGGGCCGCCAGCAGGCCGCGATCGCGGATCGGCGGCAGGATATGGACATGCGGATGACCGGCGGCCACGCGGGCCACGCGCGTGCGATCGATGCCGTCACCGATCAGGACGAGACCGATCGGAGCGTCGGCGCGAGCACGCATCGCCGCCTCGATCACCATCGGCCAGCGCTTTTCCGGATGGAAGCGTCCGACGCCCAGGACTAGCTTGGCGTCGTCGGGACAGGCGCAGGCCGCCAGCAGGCGCGACCTCAGCGCCTCGTCGCGTTTGGCGGGCGAGAACGCGCCGCGATCGATGCCCAGCGGCACGCTCTCCACCGCGCGCACGCCCTGCCCCATCAGGCGATCGGCGAGCCAGGGACCGCCGGCGACGACGGAGCCGAAACCTCCGGCCAGCTTGCGCAGATAGCTCCAGAACCAGCCGAACAGCTGATCGATCCGCTGGGGGCTGGCGACGGGAGCGAGCCACCGCTGAGGATAAGAGGCCACCGGGTCTGCGTGCATGAACATGGCCCTTGGCGCCCGCCCCGCCCAGCTTGCGACCACCGCCGCGCCGCGCCAGGGCGAGGACGCCTCGACCAGGTCCGGGGCCAGGACGTCCAGCTGGCGGTGGACCGGCACCGCGTCCCAGAACATGTGATAGTTGGCGTCGAACGGCAGGCGCGGCGCGCGGACCTGGATCACGCCGCCTGAGCCACGCGGCTCGAAGCTGTCCGTGGGTCCTGGCGCGATGACGAACAGCTCGTGGCCCAGCAGGGCGGCGGCTTCGAACTTGCGGTCGATATAGGTCCGCACGCCCCCGCCGGTGGGCGAATAGAATTCGGCGACATCCACTACACGCATCACGCTTCCCGAAAGAGGCCCCGTCGCCCTGGCCCAACGACGGCGTGGGCGCCGCGGGGTCTCATCGATTTCGAAAATCCGTGTGGGGGCGTCGCCCGCGCGACGTCTTGGTCGCCAAGGCCAGGGGCGTGGCGCGTGGAAGGACTATCATGGACATCAAGGCGCTGACGCACACCGACGGTGCGCGCCCGTTGCGGATTGCCTTGTTCTCGGGGAACTACAACTACACCCTGGACGGAGCCAACAAGTCGCTGAACCGGCTGGTTGACCACCTGCAGAGCACGATCGGCGCGCAGGTGCGGGTCTATTCCCCGACCGGGCCCACCCCCGCCTTCGAACCGGCCGGCGACCTCATCTCCGTGCCGTCGGTGAAGATCCCGTTCCGGCGCGACTACCGCCTGGCGCTGGGCCTGCCCGCCGCCCTTCGGCGGGACATCGAAGCCTTCAAGCCCGACCTCTTCCACCTGTCCGCGCCGGACCTCCTGGGCTCGGCGGCGCTCAAGTTCGGACGCAAGCTGAACGTCCCGGTGGTCGCCAGCCTGCACACCCTGTTCGACACCTATCTCGACTATTACGGCCTGGGCCGGCTGCGCCCGCTGGTCCGCAACCAGCTCTGGAAGTTCTACGGCGCCTGCGACTACGTCATGGCCCCGACCGAGGCCATCGGCGACGAGCTCCGAGCTCAGAGCCCGGCCACGCGTGTCCGCACCTGGGCCCGAGGCGTCGACGCCAAGCTTTTCCATCCTGAACGGCGCAGCGAGATCTGGCGCCTCAGCCAGGGCTTCGCGCCCGATCGTCCGGTGATCGTGTTCCTGGGCCGGATCGTCATGGAAAAGGGCTTGGCGACCTTCGCCAGCGCCATCAGCCGGCTCGAAGCGGCGGGGCACGCGCCCCAGGTGCTGGTGATCGGCGACGGCCCTGCCCGAGCGTGGTTCGAAGAGCGGCTTCCGACGGCGGTGTTCGCCGGCTTCCTCTCCAGCGAGGCCCTGGCCACGGCCCTGGCCAGCGGCGATATCTTCCTAAATCCCAGCACCACGGAGACCTTCGGCAACGTCAATCTGGAGGCCATGGCCAGCGGCCTGGCCATGGTCTGCGCCGACGCGCCCAACACCCGAGCCTTGCTGCGCCACGGCCACAACGCCCGCCTCTGCGCGGATCAGCCGTCTGCCTATGCCGACGCCTTGTCGGGGTTGCTGGTCGATCACCAGGAACGGCTGCGACTGGGCGCCGAAGCGCTCGCGCGCAGCGCCGCCTATCGCTGGACGGAGATCCTGGACGAGGTGCTGGGCGTCTATGCCGAGGCCTTGGACGCGCGCCCTGCCCTGCACGCGCTGTCTGCGCCCATGTGGCGCTCCAGCGCCCTGGCCGAGCCGCAACCGGCCGTCTTGCCGGCGATCTGAAAGCCCGCTCATGATCGCGACAATCCTCGACCGCTACCTGCTGAGGCGGGCCCTGACACCGATGGCCGCCGTGCTGATCAGCACGATGGTGGTGTTCCTGATGGAGCGCATCATGCGCTCGTTCCAGCTGCTGTCGCAGACGACCGACGGCTTCAAATATCTGAGCGAGCTGCTGGTCAATCTGGTCCCGCATTATGTGGGGCTGACCCTGCCCGGCGGGTTCTTCATCGGCCTGTTCGTCGTCGTCAACGGCCTCAACAAGAGCTCGGAGATCGACGCGATCCTAGCCAGCGGCACGTCGCTGGGCCGGTTCGCCGCGCCGTTCGTCGGCCTCGGCGTCCTGCTGATGATCTTCAGCGTGCTGCTGTTCGGCTTCGTCCAGCCCTACAGCCGCTATGCCTATCACGCGGTGCTGCACGCGGTCGAAAAGGCCGGATGGAACGGTGACGTGCGGCCCAAGGCCCTGCTTTCCAACGGCCCGCTCTTCCTGACCGCCGATCGCACTGACGCCAGCGGCCGCCATCTGGAGCGCGTCTTCATCCGCAAGATCGAAGCGGACGGCCGCGAGGATGTCCTGACGGCGGTCTCGGCGGTCGTGCGCAGGGATGCCGGCGATCGCAGCGTCACCCTGGACCTGCACGACGGCCAACAGGTGAGCACGACGCCTGACGCCCAGGTCTATGTGACCAACTTCGCGGCCTTCTCCTTCGACGTGCCGCTGTCGCTGTCCGGCAAGCTGTTCCGGGTCCGTGGCGACGACGTCAGCGAACTGACGCTCATCGAGCTGGCCCAGCGGGGGTTTGGCCAGGCCACTCCCACCCTGGCTCGGCAAACCCTGCTGGCCGAGCTCTACGCCCGTGCGTCGCGGGCACTGATCCTGCCCCTGCTGCCGCTGCTGGCCGTGCCGTTCGGCCTCAGCGCCAAGCGCGCTGGAGCGGGCTCGGCGATGGCGACAGGCGGCGTCCTGCTGTTCCTGTTCGAGACCGCGATGATCCTCGGCCAGGCCATGGCCTCGGGCGCGGGCGTTCCGGCGATCTTCGCGGTCGGCGCCCCCGCCGCCGCCTTCGCGGCCATCTGCCTCGCCACCTGGGTCACCAGCCGCAAACGCCCTGGCGAGAACCCAGTCAGCTGGGTCACCCAACGCACCGCCGCGCTCTTCGCCGCCATCGCCCAGGCGTTCGGGGCGCGCCGTGCGGTCGCTTAGAATCGACAGCGCCGACATCCCTCACCTTCGGGTCGGCTTGCCTTCGTCACGCCGCCAAGTCATGTCTCTTGGGCTCACACCGACTCCTCCAGCGGGCCGAAAGCCAGACTCCGATCTTGTCCCCCGAACGCCTCGATCCTCGCGCGCGATGAAGGATGCTTCGCCCGATCTTTCGCCGCTGGCGGCCGCCTATCTGGAACGCCGTGACGACATGCGGCGGTTCTTCCTGGCGCGATTGGGCGGCCACGGTGAAGTCGAGGACCTGATCCAGGAGCTCTATCTGAAGGTCCAGGCGGTCACCGAGGAGCCGATCGAGAATCCGCCGGCCTATCTCTATCGCCTTGCTTCGAACCTGATGCTGGACCGCCTGCGCCGCGCCAAGCGCTCGGGCGCGCGCGACACCGAGTGGCGGCGGACCCATCATGCCACCGTCGGGGCCCTGGACATCGCCGACACCCCGGACGCCGAGAGCGCGGTGATCGCCCGTCAGCGGCTGGAGAAGCTGTCGCAGGCGCTGGAGACCTTGTCGCCAGTGACCCAGCGCGTGTTCCGTCTGCACAAGTTCGAGGGCCTGACCCACGCCCAGACCGCCGAGCGGATGGGTATCTCGCGCAGCGCCGTCGAGAAGCACGTCAGCCTGGCCCTCGGCCATCTGGTCAAGCGGGTGGGCCGATGATTGTGACGAAAATGCCTCACCTTACCGCGATGTGGAGAGGACCTTGCGGCCGCGCGGCGTCATTGTGTCGGCGCCCGTTCCAGACCAGGCGCGAAGGAAGCGCGAACCGTCGATGACCGAGTCCGTCCCACACGATCCGATCCAGCAGACGGCGGCCAACTGGTTCGCCAGGCTGCAGGGCGACGCCGCCCTGGAGGACTGGACGGCGTTCCAGGCCTGGCTTGAAGCCGATCCGGCCCACGCGGCGGCCTATGAGGCGGTCGAGGCGGTGTGGCTGGATCTGGAAGACTTGCCGGCCAACGACATCGAGACCGAGACAGCGCTACTGCCAGCCAACGTCACGCCCCTGCGCCGCCCGGCCGCCGCCTCGCGGCGCGGCCTGCTGATCGGCCTTGGCGTCGCCGCCGCGGCGGCCGTCGTGGCGCTGGTCGTGACGCCCCAACTCACCCAACCGACCTTCACCGACTATTCGACCCGGCGCGGCGAGACGCGCGAGGTCGCCCTGGCCGACGGCTCGCGGCTGACCCTGGGCGGCGCGACCACCCTGCGCGTCCGTCTTGGCGCCAAGCAGCGCGACGTGACCCTGGTCGACGGCGAGGCCAGCTTCGACGTCGCCCATCTGGAGAACAGGCCCTTCGTGGTGGCGGTCGGCGCGCGTGAAGTGCGAGTGCTGGGCACGGAGTTCAACATCCTCAGCCACGCCGGACAGCTGGCGGTCTCGGTGCGACGCGGCCTCGTCGCCGTCTCGGGCGGCCAGGAAGGGACAGTGAGACTGGCGCGCGGCCAACGGCTTGCCCAGTCTCCCGGCGCGGCCGCGAAGGTGACCGATGTCGCGCCGGACACAGCCTTCGCCTGGAAGTCCGGCAAGCTGATCTACGACCGCACGCCGCTGACCCAGGTCGTCGCCGACCTCAATCGCTACGTCGCCACACCGATCCGCGTTGATCCCGGCGCCGCCTCGGTGACAGTGTCGGGCGTGCTGCTGGTCGACGAGGAGGCCGCCATGATCCGGCGCCTGGAACTGTTCGCCCCCATCGTCGCGGAGACGACGCCCAACGGGGTCATCCTCAAGGCCAAGACGGCCCGCCGCTGACCGTGGCGAGCAAGCGCGACCGTCTCTGCGGCCGGTTCTGGGCCACGGCCCTGGGCCTCGGCTTGACGGGTCTCGGTCACGCCGAGGCCGCCCCGCGCCTGTTCGCCGGCCGGCAATCGCCCGTCGTGCGGCTGCAGATCGCCGCCAAGCCCGTCCACGCGGCCCTGATCGATTTCGCCCTGCAGGCGGAGCTATCGCTGGGCGGCGACCTGGAGGCCTGTCGAGGTCAGGCCCCTGCCCTGACCGGACGCCTGCCCATCACGGCCGCGCTCGACCGTCTGCTGGCCGGCAGCGGCTGCGGCTACAGCCAGCCTGATCCTCGCACCGTCATCATCCATCGCCTGGCGGCCCCGTCCCGACCCGTCAAGCCTGCTCCAGCGGCCGTTGCGCCACTGGGCCTGGGCGAGGTGGTGATCACGGCCCAGCGCTATCCCAACCTGCCTGGCCGCACGCCCTACGCCATCTCTGTGGTGTCGGGCGGCGCGATCGAGCGCGAGGCAGTCACTAGCCTCTACGACCTAACGGGCCAGATCGCGGGCATGACGGTGACCAACCTGGGCCCCGGTCGCGACAAGGTGCTGCTGCGCGGCCTGTCGGACGGCGCCTTCACCGGCCAGACCCAGTCGATGGTGGCGCTCTATCTCGACGACGTGCCGATCACCTACAGCGCACCCGATCCGGACCTGCGGCTGGCCGATGTCGAGCGGGTGGAGATCATGCGCGGACCGCAGGGCACGCTCTATGGCGGCGGCTCGCTGGGCGGGGTGATGCGGATCGCCACCCGTAAGCCCGATCTAGACCGCTACCAGGCCAGCGTCCTGGCCGGCCTGGGCGTTACCCAGGGCGGCGGTCACAGCGACGAAGTGGAGGCGATGGCCAACCTGCCGCTGATCCATGGTCGCGTGGCCTTGCGGGCCGTGGCCTATCGCGAGAGCCAGGACGGCTACATCGCCAATCGCGCCCTGGACTTGCGCCGGGTCAACGGATCCGAGCGCGCGGGCGTTCGCGCCAGCCTGCGCGCGGCCCTGACGCCAGGCTGGACCCTGACGCTGGGCGTCACCCAACAGTGGATCGACAATCACGACACCCAGTACGGCCTGCGGCGGCTGGGCCCCAAGGTCCGCGACACGCTCGTGCGCGAACCGCACGACAACGACTTCGACCACACCTCCCTGACCCTCACAGGCGAAGGCGGTTGGGGGCGCGTGACCGGCTCGGTCTCGCGACTGTCGCATCACTTCGCCAGCCGCTACGACGCCACCTCGGTCTCGACACTCTACGGTCTGGCCGGCGCGCCGGCGGCGTTCGACGAGGACAAGGGCATCGACCTGACGGTGGCGGAGGTCACCTACGCCACGCCCAGCCAGCATCGCCTGCATGGCCTGGTCGGCGCCTTCGCCTCGACGGGATCGATCCGACTGAACACCAGCCTGCGCGCCCTCCCCGCCGGCTCGCCCGCCGCCTATGCCGAACGGCGACGCGACGAGATCCGGGAAGTCGCGCTCTACGGCGAGGCGACGTTCGATGCGACTCCGCGCCTGTCGGCGACGGCGGGCATACGCTGGTTCGACTTCCAGTTCGACACGACCTCCCTGGTCACCCAGCCGGCGGGCCAGCGCCAGACGGACCAGGCGGCCGACGCCGCCGGCTTCTCGCCCAAGGTGCTGGTCAGCTACGACGCCAAGCCGGGCCTGCTAGTCTACGCCCAAGCAGCGGAGGGCTATCGGCCAGGTGGTTTCAACACCGCCGGCCGCATAGGGCAGGTCTTCGACATCCCCGGAACTCCGCCCCGCCGCTACAAGGCGGACGAGCTGTGGAACTACGAGTTTGGCCTGAAGCTGCGCGCCTTCAACGATCGCCTGCAGGGCCGCGCGGCGGTGTTCTACGCCACCTGGGAGTCGGTGCAGAGCGACCAGTACATGGCCGACGGCGCGGCCTACACCGCCAATATCGGCAATGGCGACAACAGCGGCTTCGAGGCCGAGGCCGCCTTGCGGGTCGGCGAACGGCTGGACCTGCGCGCAGCCGCGCTGCTCAACGACCCGGAGGTCACCAAGCTCAACCCGGCCTTCAGCACCCACAAGGACGCCAGCCTGCCCGGCGTGGCGCGGACCTCGGCCAGCTTAGGCTTCGACTACCATCGGGACCTGGCCAGCGGCCCAACGCTGCGGCTGCAAGGCCAGGCGTCCTATGTCGGCGGCTCCTACCTGACCTTCGACGCCGACACCGCCCACGAGATGGGCGAGTATCTGGGCCTGCGGGGCGTGGCCAGCCTGACCACGCCGGGCTGGACGCTGGCGGCCACGCTGGACAACCCGCTGAACAGCCACGCCAACAGCTTCTCGTTCGGCAATCCGTTCCTGATCACCCGCGACCAGATCGTCACCCCGCCGCGGCCTCGGACCCTGACCGTGCGGCTGACGGCCCGCTTCTAGCGCGTAGAAGCGGGCCTCGCGCCGCTAGAAGCGGGCGTTCAAGCTGACCTTCGCCGCTCGGCCAGAAGCCGGCGAGATGTTGTTGTTGCTGTCAGCGTACAGGAAGTAGCGCTTGTCGAGGAGGTTCTCGACATTGAGCTGCAGGTCGTAGCGGGCGTTGACCTTGTAGTAGAGCGCCCCATCGACGCGGGTGTAGCCGGCCAGCGAGACGGTGTTGTCGGTCGCGGCGAACCGCTTGCCCATGCTGGTCACGCCGATGGCGCCGCCGAAGGTCTTGTTCGGGTCGTAGCGCAGCCACACCGCGCCGGACGACTTGGGCACGTGGTTGACGCGGTTGCCGGCCCGCACCGTCGCCGACTGCGAGTCCAGGAACTTGGCGTCGGTATAGGTGTAGGACGCCACGATGCTGAGCTGGCGGGTGATCTCGCCCTGGGCGCTCAGTTCCACGCCCTTGGACCGCTGGCGACCGATCGGGATGGTCGGCGAGGCGGCGTTGTTGGGATCGCTCAGCGCCAGAACGTTGTCGCGGTCCAGTTGGAAGATCGCGGCGCTGAGGTTGAAGGTCGGCAGGACGTCCCACTTCGCGCCCAGCTCGTAGTTCTCGTACTTCTCCGGATCCAGGCTCTGGTTGGAGAGGCTGAGGGCCGACAGCTGGTCGCCGCCGCGCGGCAGGTAGCTCTTGGAGTACGAGGCGTAGATCGAGGTCTGGGCGGCCGGCTTGAAGATCGCTCCCACGCGCGGCGACCACAGATTGTCGGTGGCGCTGAAGTCGCGCTGCGTACCGGCGGCCAGGAAGGGATTCCGGTTGGTGACGTCGGTCTGGTAGTGCTCGTAGCGGATCCCGGCCACGACCTGCAGCATCGGCGACAGCTCGATCTGGTCCTGCACGTAGCCGGCCGCGACCTTGGCGATGCTGAAGTTGTGGCCGCTGGTGGCGGCTTCACGCCACTGGATGTCCGGACGGCTGATCTGCGAAGCGGACACGGGCACGAAGATCGTCTGCACGCCGCTGGCGCTGGGCGCGGTTGGGAAGAAGCCTTCGGTGCGCAGGTTGCTGGTGGTCTGGCGACCGAACTCCGCGCCGACCAGCAGGGTGTGCTCCACGCCGCCCGTCGAGAGCTTTGCGTTGAGGTCGGTCTGGTTGATCAGGTTCCGGCGCTTGGCCCCGTTGTTGTAGGCGCTGATGGCCACGATCGAACCCGGCGCATAGACGCCTGCCGCCAAGCCGATCGGGTTGGTCTGGGCCGTGGTGTTCACCGCGCCAGGGAAGACGTTCTGGTAGAAGCGGTCGTAATAGGCGTAGCGCGTGCGGTTGCGGATCGACACGCTGTCGCTGAACCGGTGCTCGACGAAGATCGTGCCGGCGTTGGAATCGACCCAATTGGGGCTCTGGTCCGGATCGCCGAAGAACTGGCCGCGCGGCGTCTCCAGCAGCTTGCCCTGGTAGGACGACACGCCCCGGTCGCCGATGCGCTTGTCGTGGAAGCGCTCGTAGCTGATCGACAGGGTGGTGTCCGGATCGAGCTTGAACGTCGCGGTCGGGTTGAAACCCCAGCGCTTGTTCCAGACGCCGTCGCGGAAGTTGCCGCTGTCCTGCCAGACCCCGGCCGCGCGCAGCGAGATCGTCTCGCTGACGGGCGCGCCGAGGTCGACCTGGGCGCGGTAGTGGTCGTAGCTGCCGGCCTCCACGCGCGCGCCCAGGTGCTGCTGGCCATCGGCGACCTTGGTCACCCGGTTGATCAGGCCGCCGGTGATGCCCCGGCCGAAGATCATGGCGTTGGGGCCCTTGAAGACCTCCAGGCGCTCGATGTTGTAGAGGTCGCGATAGCTCTGGGTGTCGTCGCGCACGCCGTCGACGAAGAAGCTGGCGGTCGTTAGGTTGCCTCGGAAGCTCAGGGTGTCGCGGTTGTTCTCGCCCTGCGAGGAGAAGACGCCCGGCACGTAGCGGACAGCATCGCCGATGCCGTTGGCGGCCTGGTCCTCGATCTGCTTGACCGAGACGACGTTGACCGCCTGCGGCACGTCGATCAGCGCCGTCGGCGTCTTGGTGGCCGAGGTGATCGCGCCCGTCTTGTAGGAGGTCTGGCCGGTGATCGTCACGCCGCTGACCTCGGTGGAGGTCTGCGCCAGGACCGGCGTGGCCAGAAGGGTCGCCGTCGAGGCCAGAAGCAAGGCGCGCGAAGGCGCGCCGCGGAACACGCGGTTGATCGGCATGTGATTGAAATCCCGGACCTGAAGCTCGCTTAAGTGCGAACGATTTTCATTCGCGCCCTATAGCGTCAGGTCCGGGCCGGCTCAGCCGGAAATTTCAAAGCTTGGGAATTTGTATAGCCGCGGAAATAAGCCTGTAATTTCCGCGCCAATCTCAAGACCGCGGCGCGTTCGCCGGCTTCAGGTAGCCATGCATGCCCATCCAGCGGGCGAAGGCGTCGAACCAGCCGGTGCTGGTGGTCGTCTTCGGGTACATGCCAAAGCCGTGGCCACCCTGCTCATAGAGGTGGAACTCGACGGGCCGCTTGGCCGTCCGCCAGCTTTCGATCAGGCCGAAGCCGCCATTCGCGAAGAACGGGTCGTCGGCCGCCAGCGCCACGAACATCGGCGGCGCATCGGCCGGGACGGTCACCGGGGCCAGCGGGCCGTAGATCAAGCCGATAAACGCTGGCTTGGCGTCCTGCCCGCCCAGCGTGGTGGCCATGGTCAGCATGGCGCCGGCCGAGAAGCCGACCATCCCGACCCGGTCAGGATCGACATGCCATTCGGCCGCACGCTTGCGGACCAGCGCGAAGGCGGCGCGGGAGTCGGCGATCTGCGGGGCCAGGCCGGCGATGGCCTGTTCGGGGCTGGGCCGCGGGTTGCGGGCCGTGTTGGAGAACATCTCGGTCATCGACCGTTCGAAGCCAGGCATGTCCGCCGGCGTCTGGTTCAGACGATACTTCAGCACGAAGGCCGCGACGCCCTTGTCGGCCAGGGCTTGGGCGACCTGCCAGCCTTCATTCTCCATGGAGAGAGTCCGGAAGCCCCCGCCCGGCGCGACGATGACCGCAGCGCCCGTGGCCTTGGCCGGATCGGGAAGGAACGGGGTCAGGGTCGCGACGGTGACGTTGCGCGCGAACACGCTGCCGTACTGGCTATGCCAGGATTCAGCGGCGGTCGCGCCCGGCAGCGCGCCGGTGCCCAGCTCGATCGCCTTCGGCTGGGCCGGGATCGCGATCGGCGTCATCTTGTCGGCCTGGGCCTGGACCGGCGCGGCGATCGCGCACGTGATGGCCATGGCGCCGGCGGCGAGGCTCGCGCGCGCCACCCTCACCCAAGCCGACCCACGACTGTTGTTGATCCACACCATGCGCAACCTCCCTTTTTGACTTTGTGACCGGTATCATTCCGGCTTTTACTCCTACAAATAAACGGAGAGGTTGTCACGCGCCGATGGCGGCGTGCTCAGGCCAGCGCCGCGCAGGCCATCTATGCGTGAGAGACAGAAAAAGCCGCCCGAGCCGGCGATGTGACCGAACTCGGGCGGGCCGCCCAGGAGGGGGAAAGCGGGCAGTCGAAAGCTCGCGGCCAAAGGACGAAAGCGGCAAGGCCTCGGCATCAAGTCCAAGGCGGCGCCACGCCCCCGATCTGTAAGACAGATTGCGGAATGGTTGCGTTAACGTAACCGTATTTACTTGAACCTGTCCAACCAATAACAGTGAGAATAGCGATAATCGTGATGCAGGCTGGCGGGCGTCCCCTGCCCCGTGGCGCTGATTTTGAGTCGAGCCGACAATCGACTAGTTAGGATTGCAATGACGGTGGCGGGGTAGACGATTGGCCAGACACGCTGAGGGCGCCCGCGGCCCTACGATCGTCGACGTCGCGGCCGCGGCCGGCGTTTCCCCCATGACCGTGTCGCGCGTGATCAACGATCGCCCGGGCGTCGGTCCCGACACCCGCCTCGTCGTCAGCGAAGCGATCCACCGCCTGGGCTACACGCCCAACGTCGCCGCCCGCAGCCTCGTGACGTCGGCGGAACTGCGGATCGGCGTCGTCTATTCCAATCCCAGCGCCGCCTTCATGAGCGAGTTCCTGACCGGGGTCTACGAAGAGGCCTCCACGCGCGGGGCTCGCCTGATCCTGCTCAAGGGCGGCGAAGGCGGACGGGCGCCCCAGGAGACCGAGCTGAAGAACCTGATCGCGGCGGGCGTGCGCGGCGTGATCCTGGCCCCTCCCCTGGGGGAATCACCCACGGTCCTGCAAGTGCTGCGCAAGGCGCGGCTGCCGCTGGCGGCGGTCGGCGCCTATGGGGTGACGGGCGCCATCTGCGTACGGATCGACGATCGGCGCGCCGCCTACGAGATGACCCGGGACCTGATCGCCCAGGGCCATCGCCGCCTGGGCTTCATCCTCGGCAACCCTGACCAGGCGGCCAGCGCCGAGCGTCTGGCGGGCTTCTACGCGGCCGTGCGGGAAGCCGACGACGTGCAGACGATGATCGCCCAAGGGGACTTCAGCTTCACGTCCGGCCTCGCCGCCGCAGAACAATTGCTCGACGTGTCGCCCACGCCGACGGCGATCTTCGCCAGCAATGACGACATGGCCGCCGCCGCCGTCTCGGTCGCGCACCGCCGCCACCTCGACGTGCCGGGCGAACTGACGGTCGCCGGGTTCGACGACACCGCCGCGGCGGTCACCCTGTGGCCTCCGCTCACCACCGTCCGCCAGCCCGTCCGCGAACTGGCCGCCGAGGCGCTGGGCTTGCTGGCGGCCCAGATCTCCGGGGCCGAGGCCACGCTGGGCGATCACCGCGACCGGGTGCTGGACCACCAGCTCGTGCGCCGGCTGTCGACCTCGCCGCCGTGATCCGGCGCTAGTCGTCGCCTCGCCCCTCGTAGCGGAAGAAGGCGAAGTCGGCGGGGGCCGCTCGCCCCGACATGTCCTGGCAGGCCATGCCCACGAACGCGCCGGTGAAATTGGGCAGCCCGGGCAAGGACGCCTCGTCGGAAAGAATGCTGGCGTCGAGTTCGTCCGGCAGGCCGCGCCAGTCGTTTTCGCGATCCCCGCGCCAGGCGAACCGGAGCTGGTCCAGGTCGACCTCGACCCGCAATTCGATCGGCCCCTCGGGCAGGCTGGCGACCAGGACCTTGAGCGTGCAGCCGCCCGCGTCAGGCGAGGCGGTCATCAGCTGGAGCTGACGCTCACCCGCCTCGCGGCTCACGTGGAGATACTGGAACTTGGTGCTGTTGTAGTAGCAGACCAGCCCGGCGGCCTGCTGGAAGTCGAGCGGATCAAACTCGAGCCGCGTCGTGGCCGTGTAGCGCAGATCCTCTTGCCGCCGCGCCACCAGAGCCTGACGGAAAGGACTGCCGAGGGTTTCGCGCCCGTAGAGACGCAGGCGCCCGGGTCGCGCCGACAGGCTGAAAATCTCGTCCGGATAGGGCGTGCGCAGCCACTGGAATTCGGACGGCAACGTATCGACAGCAAAGCCCCCGTCCCAGTTCTCCTGCGGCCAGGGCGCCGGCGGCAGATCGGGCGCGGCGGGCGCGGGGTCCGGCGCGCCGTCGACCGTCAGGCTCCTGAGCCAGCCGTCTTCGCACCACCGCATCGGCTGCAAGGCCGTCTCGCGCCCCAGGACGCAGCGTTGCCGACCAGGTAGCGGCCGACCGCACAGATAGGCCATCCACGGCGTCCCGTCGGCCAGCTCGATCAGGTCGCCATGCCCTGCCCGGGCCAGCGGGCCATCGCGCCGACCGCCGGACGACAGGACCACCGCGTCGGGATGCAGCTCATACGGCCCGAACAGGTTGCGCGAGCGGGCCATGACCACCGCGTGCCCCCATCCCGTGCCGCCCTCGGCCACCAGCAAGTGATACCAGCCGTCCCGCTTGTAGAGATGCGGCCCCTCGGTGAAGCCCCTGTCCGTGCCCTGGAAGATCAGCTGGCGCTCGCCGATCAGCGCGCCAGTGGCGCGATCCAACTCCTGTATGACGATGCCGGCGAAGCGCGGCCTGTCCGGGCGATGGTCCCAGAGCATGTTGAGCAGCCAGCTGCGCCCGTCGTCGTCATGGAACAGCGCCGGATCGAACCCACTGCTGTTGAGATAGACCGGGTCGGACCAGACGCCATCGATCCGGTCGCAGGTGACCACGTAGTTGTGGAAATCCCTCAAGGTCACGCCCGTCGCGCCGTCCAGGGTCGACTGCCCGAACCGCTTGACGTCCGTATAGACCAGCCAGAAGCGGCCGTCGGCATGGGTGAGATCCGGCGCCCAGACCCCGCAGGAGTCGGGGTCGCCGCGCATGTCCAGCTGGGACGCCCGCGCCAGGGGCCGGGCCGCCAGGCGCCAGTGCGCGAGGTCGCGGCTGTGATGAATCTGGACGCCCGGAAACCACTCGAACGTCGAGGTCGCGATGAACACGTCCTCGCCGACGCGGACGATCGACGGATCCGGATTGAACCCTCGGAGGACAGGATTACGAAGCTGGGACATGTCGTTTACGCACAAGGGTCCAAAGCAGCGCGGCGCCGACGAGGTCGAGCAGGCCGAGGATGACGAAAAAGGGTCCGTAGCCGACCTGGTCGACGAGTTTGCCGAGGATCAGGGTGAAGACCAGGATGCCGAGGTTGCCCGCCAGCCCCGCGAAACCGGCGACGGTCGCGACCTCGTCGCGACGGAACAGGTCCGACGCCATGGTGATCACCGTCACCGACAGGGTCTGGTGCGCGAAGCCGCCGACGCAGAGCAGCGCCAGGGCGACGTACGGATTGGTCGCCAGACCGACCAGCGTCATGGCCGTCATCAGCACCGCGCCCAGGCTGAACGCCCAGCGGCGGGCGTCGACCAGGTCCACGCCTCGCTTCTGCAGATAGGCCACGACCGCGGGGCCGAACAGGCAGCCCAGGTCGGCGGCTAGGAAGGGCAACCAGGCGAACAGGGCAAGCTGCTTCAAGTCGAAGCCGCGCTCGCGCATCAGGTAGAGCGGCATCCAGAACGACAGCATCCCCCACACGGGATCGGCCAGCATTCGCGGCAAGGCGATGCCCCACAGGTCGCGGCGGCGCACCAGTTGCGCCAGGGAGGCGCGCTTGCCGCTCGCCGTCAGTTCGGCTTCCTGGCCCTGCTCGATGTGGCCGCGCTCGGCCTCGCCAAGCCGACGATGCTGAGCCGGGGCTCGGTACCAGAGGACCCAGGCCACGACCCACACCAGGCCCAGCGCGCCGGCGACGACGAAGGCCAGCCGCCAGCTGCCCATCAAGACGGCCCAGGCGACGAGCATCGGGGCGAACACCGCGCCGAACGAAGCGCCGATATTGTAGACACCGCCGGCGAAACCGCGCTCTCGCGCCGGGAACCACTCAGCGATCAGCTTCTGGCCGGCGGGCTGGGCCGAGCCCTCGCTCAGGCCCAGGGCCAGGCGCAGCCCGGCGAACGGCAGCCATCCCTGGGCGAAGATGTGGGCCATCGTGAACAGGGACCACAGGATCGCGCAGACGGCGAACCCGAGCCGCAGCCCGACGCCGTCCAGGAAGAAGCCCACAAGAGGCTGGAGCATCACGCCCAGCTGGAAGGCGCTGGTGATCCACGAATACTGCTCGTTGGAGATCGATTGCTCGCTCAGCACCATCGGCGCGGCGACGCCCAGCACCGATCGCGACAGGTAGTTAAGCACCATCGCCAGAACGAACAGCCCCAGAATGGTCCATCGGATATAGGCGAAGCGCGGACGGCTATCGTCTCGACCGTCATTGCGAACTGCTGACACGCCCCCTCCTCCGATAACGTTATCATTCTCGATGGGTTGAAATTCCAACCCTGCTTGGCGCCGCTTGACCAGTCGGCGCCCACTCCGAGTAGCGAACCGGAACGATCGTTTCAACGATAATATGTCGGAGTATTGACTCCGCGCCGGTGACCATACCAAGATCAACGATAACGTTACCATCGCGATCAGCCATGGCGACGATCAAGCACGCAGCGCCGGTGAGCCTGCGGATAGGGAGGGATGAGAATGAACGCCAAAGGCATGATGTCTTCGGAGGGCGGCGGCGCACCCCGCGACGCCCAGATCGAAGCTCGGAATAACACCGCTCAGGTTCGGAACCGCGTCCTGCAGTCGGCCAGCGCCGTCGCGATGACGGCCGCCCTGTTCGCCGCTGCGCCTGCTTTGGCCCAGACCGCCCCTGCCCCGGCGGCGGCCAACGACTCGGCGACCGTCACCGAGATCGTCGTCACCGGCACGCGCATCCAGACCACGGGCTTCACCGCTCCGACGCCGACCTCGGTGATCGGCGAGGCCCAGATTCAGAACAACGCCCAGCCAAACATCTTCGCGACCATCGTCCAGCTGCCGTCGCTGCAGGGCTCGAGCGGTTCGGCGACCAACACCTTCAGCACGTCGAGCGGCCAGCAGGGCCTGAGCTCGTTCTCGCTGCGGGGCCTGGGCACGATCCGCACCCTGACCTTGCTGGATGGCCAGCGCGTGGTCGGCGCGTACTACACGGGCGTCACCGACGTCAGCCTGTTCCCGCAGCTGCTGATCCAGCGCGTCGACGTCGTGAACGGCGGGGCCTCGGCTTCCTACGGTTCGGACGCGGTGGGCGGCGTCGTCAACTTCATCACCGACACCCGCTTCGAAGGCCTGAAGGGCAACGTCCAGGCCGGCATCTCGAAGTACGATGACAACAAGCAGGGCCTGGTGCAGTTGGCCGGCGGCCGCAGCTTCGCCGATGACCGTGTGCACGTGGTCGGCAGTGTCGAGTGGGCCAAGGAGAACGGCGTCGGTCCAGGCGACTTCGGCACCAGCCTGGCCGGTGGTCGCGACTGGTTCACTCAGACGACGATGATCAACCGCAACGTCACCAATGACGGCTCGCCGCAATACGTGATGCGCGACAACGCCCAGCCCTACGCCTACACCAAGTACGGCCTGATCACGGCCGGCCCGCTGCAGGGCATCGCCTTCGACCAGAGCGGCAACCCGTTCCAGTTCCAGTACGGCTCGAACGGCGTGCCGTCCAAGACCGCCGGCGGCGCGGTCACCGGCTGCTTCCCCGGCTTCTGCGTCGGCGGCGACCTGTCGGGCAATGTCGACAGCGGCCGCACCCTGCAGTCGAAGATCGAACGCAAGGTGGGCTACGGCCGCATCGGCTACGACTTCGCCGAAGGCAGCGAGGCCTATGTCTCGTTCAACCTGGGCCAGGTGAAGACCAGCAACCAGCCCGTCAACGGCATGAACCGGACGGGCCTGACGCTGCAGTGCGCCAACCCGTACCTGCCCGCCTCGGTGCAGGCCGCCTGCGCGACCGCCGGCATCACTAGCTTCCAGTACGGCGTCAGCAATGCGGTGCTGCCCAACACCAAGGTCCACACCGATCGTCGTCAGTACCGCGTCGTCGCCGGCCTGAAGGGCAAGTTCGCGGCGGTGGGCTCCGATTGGACCTATGACGCCTATTACCAGCACGGCGAGAACAAGACAGCCATCGACGTCGACCACATCATCCTGACGCCGCGCTTCAACCAGGCGATCCAGGCCATCACGCTGAACGGCGCGATCGTCTGCGCCGATCCGGTCGCGCGCGCCAGTGGCTGCCAGCCGCTGAACATCTTCGGCGGCAAGCCTCCCTCGGCCTCGGCCCTGGAATATGTCCAGCCCGCCAACGGTCCATTCCAGCGCCTGCTCATGAAGCAGGACGTGGCCAGCCTGAACTTCTCGGGCGCGCCGGTCGATCTGTGGGCCGGTCCGCTGTCGGTGGCCTTCGGCGCCGAGTATCGCCGGGAATACTACACCGTCCGCGCGGACCCGTACGGCGCCGGCATCGCCGATCGCAGCCCGAACAGCGGCGCCTATCCGGCCGATCCGCTGATGTCGTCGCTCGGCAACAACTGGCACGCGGGCAACTACAAGAACGGCGACGGCGAATACAACGTCAAGGAAGCCTTCCTGGAAATCGACGTGCCGCTGTTCAACAACGACACCGTCGGCCGCGCCAACTTCAACGCCGCCGCGCGAGTGACCGACTACAGCACCTCGGGCACGATCTGGACCTGGAAGGCCGGCGGCACCTGGGACACGCCGATCGAGGGCCTGCGCTTCCGCGGCGTGACCTCGCGCGACGTCCGTGCGCCCAACCTGTCGGAACTGTTCGCCGCGCCGGTCACCACGACGCTGCCGAACTTCTTCGACCCGGCGAACAACCGCAACGTGGTGGCGATCCAGAACGCGGTCGGCAATCCCGACCTGACGCCGGAAATCGCGCGCAACTCCCAGATCGGCGTGGTCCTGGCCAATCCGTCCTGGCTGCCCGGCTTCAGCGCGTCGTTCGACTACTACAAGATCAAGGTCGACGACGTCGTCTCCAGCCTGGGCGCGGCCCAGATCGTCGACTACTGCTTCCGCAACATCCTGCCGCAGACCTGCAGCGCCTATAACCTCAACAACAGCAGCGGCCCGAACTACATCAACGTCCAGTCCTTCAATCTGGCGTCGATCAAGACCAGCGGCTTCGACATCGAGGCCAGCTATCGTTGGCAGCAGCCGCTGGGCCTGTCGGGCAACTTCACCCTGCGCGCCCTGGCCACCCACATCCGCGACTTCTGGACGGACTCGGGCCTGCCCGGCACGATCCCGGTCGACTCCGCGGGCGTGAACCAGGGCAACACGCCCAACTGGAAGTGGCTGGCGATCCAGAGCTACGAGACCGACCGCTTCAGCCTGACGCTGCAGGAGCGCTGGTTCACCGACGGCAACTACGGCAACCAGTACGTCGTCTGCGCCGCCGGCAGCTGCCCGGTCTCGACCGTCAACAACCCGACGATCGACAAGAACTTCATGCCGGGCGCGTTCTACATGGACGTCGGCGGCACCTACAACATCCGCAAGGACGTGACCGCCTACTTCAAGGTCGACAACCTGTTCGACCGCGATCCGGCCAAGTCTCCGAACTACGCCAATCCGGCCCTCTACGACATCATCGGCCGGATGTACCGCGCGGGCGTCCGCTTCCGTTTCTAACCGAGGTTCCCCCTCGATCGACTGAGGCCAGGCGCTTAGCGCCTGGCCTCTTTTTCGTTTCAGGCGTCTCGCCGAGGGGCTTCGATCAGTTCCAGGCCGTAGACGACACTGGTCTTCTGGCGACCGATCAGGCGGACCTTCGAGCGCTTCTGATCGCTGGGCGGCAGGGGATAGTCGACGGTGACCCAGTCCTCGCGTTTGGGAGGCAACCGGCGCTCCACGGCGACCTGCTGGCCGTCAAACTCGATCCCCATCTCGCGGTCGGTATCGTTGCCCCAGTAGGTCACGCGCAGGAACGCCGCGCCGGGGCGGCGCGCCATCGTGAACGACGCCTCCGCGCCCTCGGGGATCGACCGGCTGTGACAGCCGTAGAACGTGCCCGGCTTGCCGCCGGTCGCCGTCAGTCCGTGATCCCGCTCGGGCTGCATCTCGCCGATGAAGAACACGTCGATCGTGCGCCGCGCCAGATCGGCTCGCTTTGCCTCGGACGCCAGATAGTCCTGGCGCCGCGCCGTCCAGTCGGTCGGCGTGAAGGTCTGGAAATAGACCGCCGTGCGTCTGTCGTAGAGGGCGTTGAACGGCCGCAGGGCCTGCTTCTGCCCCAGCACATCGACCGTGGCGTAGCGATGAGCGCCGCCTCCGGGGACGAGAGCGTCGGTCGGCGCGGCCTTGGCCAGCAGCGCCGGCGCGGGGCCGTCGAACGCCTTGTCCGCAGGCCCGAGGTCGGCCGCCAGCACCAGCGGGCCGCTGAGGAAGGCGTAGGTGGCCGGCGCGCCCTTCAGCGGCTCGGCGCGCAACGCCATCGGCAGGGTCACGGTGACCGTGTCCCCTTCCCGCCACGCACGCGTCACGCGCCAGTAGCCGTCCGAGACCGGCGCCGTGAGCACCTGGCCGTTCAGCGCGATGCGCGCGCCCTGCGCCCAGCCGGGACGGCGGATGGCCAGGGCGGTGACGGTCTTAGAGGGGCGCGCTATCCGAAGGGTGACCTCCCCCTGCTCCGGATAGCGCGTCCGCAACTCCAGCCTGGCGTCGCCCGGAATATCCAGCGTCGAGGGCGTGAAGAGGTTGACGTAGAGCGCGTCCGCGCCACGCCAATAGATGCTGTCGGCGTGCTTGGCGTGACTCTCCATGCCCGAGCCGACACAGCACCAGAAGCTGTCCTCGGCCGTGGAGTAGTCGCGCTTGGCGCCCGCCTGCAGCGGCATGAAATAGACGAACTGCCCGGTGTCTGGCCGCTGGTGCGCCAGGATATGATTGAGCTGCGCGCGCTCATAGTAGTCGAACAATGCGCCGTCCGGCTTCCAGGCATAGAGATGCCGCGTCAGCTTCAGCATGTTGTAGGTGTTGCAGGCCTCGCAGGTGCCCGTCGTCAGGGTGCCACTCAGCTTGTCGGCCGCGCCGAAGTGCTCGCGCTCGGAATTGCCGCCCAACACATAACTGTGGTGGTCGACGACCGTCTGGTGGAAGAACCGGGCCGCCTCGCCGTCTCCGACCTGGCCGCTGGTTTCGTAGAACCGCGCCAGGCCAACGGCCTTTGGGATTTGAGTGTTGGCGTGCAGGCCCGCGAGGGCGTCGCGACGGGCCAGCAGCGGATCGACGAAGGCGCGGTGGCGCAGCCGCTCGGCGGTGCGTAGCCAGCGGGCGTCGCCGGTGATGGCGTGCAGTTCGGCGTAGGATTCCAGGATGCCGCCGTGCTCGACCGAGAGCACCGTCTGGACCTGCTCGTCCGACAGGGGCGCCAGGACGCCGGCCAGATAGTCGGCCAGGCCCAGGGCGATCGGCAGGGCCCGCGCGTTCCCGGCCAGCAGGTGCGCGTCGATCACGCCGGCCAGCACCTTGTGATAGGCGTAGACCGGCACCCAGCCGCCGTTCAGCGTCCAGGTGACCTCGATCTGGCCGCGCCGGACTTCCTCGAAGATGACCTTGCCCGGGACCTCCTTGCCGCCCCGCTCGGCGGTCGTGCCGCCGACATAACCGTCCCCCTCGGCGGCCTGGATCTTGGCCATCTCAGCGAGCGTGTGGTCGAGGACGGCCGCGACAGCCGGATCGCCGGTATTGGCCACGATCAGGCTGCAGGCCGACAGCCAGTGGCCCAGGGAGTGCCCGGCAATGCTCTCGCTCTCCCAGCCGCCGTAGCGCGGCTTCTTCGCTTCCAGGCCGGCCGACCAATAGAAGTTGTGCAGCAGCCGCTCGGGATCCAGCGACAGCAGGTAGCGGCGGTTGGCCGCCATGGCGTCGGCAAACGGCGACGGCTCCAGCGTCACATACCGGGCCGGGATCGGCTCGACCTTGCGCGCCTTCGCGGCCGGTTGAGCCGAGGCCTTGGTGGTGAACGTGGCGGTCAGGCAGGCGCCGGTCAACAGCACCGCGCGTCGGCTGAGGGAGAAGGTCTTGTCGGTCATGCGCGCACCAGAGCGCCGTCGCGGATCGCGAGACGGGCGCTCTGCCCCTTCTTGAGGTCCAGAACCAAGGTCGAACCGGCATGGACCACCGTGTAGCGGCTGTCGGCCGTGGCAGTCAGCACCGCCTCGGTGAGCTTGCCGCCCGCCCAGCGGACGTCGACGCCGACGGCGCCCCGCGCCCGCAGGCCGGTCATGTGGCCGGTCGGCCAGGCCGACGGCAGGGCTGGCAGCAGGTAGAGCCGGTCGTTGCGGCTCTGCAGGACCATCTCGGTCATGCCCGAAGTCCCGCCGAAATTGCCGTCGATCTGGAACGGCGGGTGGGCGTCGAACATGTTCGGATAGGTCCGTTCGGGACCGAGCAGCAGGCTCAGCACGCTGTGCGCGTGATCGCCCTCGCCCAGACGCGCCCACAGGTTCAGCCGCCAGGCAATGGCCCAGCCGGTGGTCATGTCGCCGCGCTTCACCAGCGTCGTCTTGGCCGCCGCCGCCAGTTTCGGCGTGGTGTCGATCGCGATCTGGTCCGACGGGAACAGGCCGTAGAGGTGCGAGACGTGGCGGTGCTGGGGTTCCTTGGCGTCGGCGTCCCAGTCCTCCTGCCATTCCTGAAGTTGGCCGTCCTTGCCGATCTTGTACGGAGCCAGCTTGTCGCGCGCCGCCTTCAGCTCGGCGACGAAGGCCTTGTCGGCGCCGAGGAGGGCCTCTGCCTTCAGGCAGTTGTCGAACAGGTCGCGGATGATCGCCTGGTCCATGGTCGGACCGGCGACCAGGGACGAGCCATGGCCGTGATCGTTCTCCGGCGAGATCGACGGGCTGGTGACCAGCATGCCGGACTTCGGATCGACCACCAGGGTGTCCAGGAAGAACCGCGCCGAGCCCTTCATCAGCGGATAGACGCGCGCCAGATAGGCCGCATCGCGGTTGTAGTCGTAGTGGTCGAAGACGTGCTTGCAGAGCCAGGCGCCGCCGGTGGGCCAGACGCCCCAGAAGGCGCCGTCGATCGGCGCGGTGGCGCGCCACAGGTCGGTGTTGTGGTGGGCCACCCAGCCGCGCGCGCCGTACATGACCTTGGCGGTGCGGGCGCCGGTCTTGGCCAGGTCCTGGACCAGCGCGATCAACGGCTCGACCAGTTCCGGCAGACCCGTCGGCTCGGCCGGCCAGTAGTTCATCTCGGTATTGATGTTGATCGTGTACTTGCCGCCCCAGGGTGCGAAGGTCTTGTCGTTCCAGAGGCCTTGCAGGTTGGCCGGCTGACCGCCCGGACGCGAGCAGGCGATCAACAGATAGCGGCCGTACTGATAGTACAGCGCCGCCAGCGACGGATCATCCGTGGTCGGCGACTGTTTGATCCGCTCATCCGTCGGAGCCAGGTCGGCGCGGGTGCGGCCGAAATCGACGCTCACCCGGCGGAACAGCGTGCGGTGATCGGCCTGATGGTCGGCCAATAGTTTCACCCACGGCTTGCCCGAGAGCTTTGAGAGCGTCGACTTGTTCAGCGCCTTCGGATCGCCCGAGACGTCGTCGTACTTGCGGTAGCTCGTGGCCGCCGCGATCAGCAGCACCACCTCGTCCGCGCCCTTGACCGACAGCGCCCCGCCCTGCCCGCTTAGCTTGCCGCCCCTGGCGCGGACCTCGACCCGGCATTCGAAGGTTAGCTTGCCGTCGATGCCTTGCGAGGCCTCGTTGACCCCGGCCAGGACCAGCGCATCCCCCTCGACCGAAGCGACGGGGTTGGACTTCAGCGGACTGGCGAAAGACAAGTCGACGCTGATCGCGCCCTTGCGGCTGGCGCTGAGTCGCACGGCGACGACGCCGTCCGGATGGCTGGCGATCACCTCGCGGCTATACCGGACGCCGCCAGCCGTGAAAGTCGTGGTCGCGATGGCCCCGTCGATGTCGAGGTCGCGGACATAACCGCTGGCCTCGGCTAGGCCCGGGAAGTCCAGCTTCAGATCGCCGATCGTCTGGTAGGACTGCTGACGCAGCGGGACGGCCATGAACTTGGCGTTGGCCAGGTCGGTGGCCTTGGCGTAATCGCCGGCGTCGATCAGGCGGCGGATTTCCGGCAGCGCGGCCAGCGCCTCGGGATTGGCTGGGTCATAGGGTCCGCCGGCCCACAGGGTGTCCTCGTTCAGCTGCAGCCGCTCGGACGCGACGCCGCCGAACACCATCGCCCCGAGCTTACCCGAGCCGACCGGCAGCGCCTCGACCCATTCCTTGGCCGGCTGGCGGTACCACAGGCGCAGCGGTGAGGCCTTAGCGGTGGCGGCGCGGGCGGGCGTCGTGGTCAGAGCCGAGGCGGCGCCAAGGACGGCGAGCGTGGAGCGGCGGGTCAGCGTCATGGGGCTCTCGATCAACGACTTTATACTCCGACAAAAGCACAGTTGATCACCGCCTCACAAGTTGGATAAGGATGACTGCGCTTACCGCAAAGTTAGCGCTACCATTGCTTGGCGCCTCGCGATAGGGTGGCTCCAACCGTCACACGCGGCGATCTGGGCGAGCCACTTGCCTGACATAATAACGACCGCGCATCGACGCGGCAGGGAGACAGGAAACGCCATGTTCGCGTACGCTTCGCCAGGTCGTCGATCGGTCCATGGACGGGTGTTGGCCCTGGCCTCCGCTCTGGCCCTGCTCGCTGGAACGGGCCACGCGCAGGCGCTCAAGACGGCGCCGACGGCGGCGTTCGACTGGTTCGAATATGAAGGCGCGGATCCCTCGGACGCGGCCTTCAAGCCGACCGCTGGCCAGTACGCCAATCCGATCCTCAAGGGGACCTATCCCGACCCCGCCGTGATGCGCGTCGGCAAGGACTTCTATTATGTCAGCTCGACCTTCGCCTGGTTCCCGGGGTTGCCGATCTTCCATTCGACGGATCTGGTGAACTGGAAGCAGATCGGCAACGCCATCGATCGCCCGGGCATGCTGGACTTCGGACGCCTTGGCCTGTCGCGCGCGGTGTTCGCCCCAACGCTGAGCCACCACGACGGGACGTTCTATCTCCTCAACACCTGCGTCGACTGCAAGGGCAACTTCCTGATCACCGCCAAGGACCCCAAGGGGCCCTGGTCGGACCCGGTCTGGCTGCCGACGGTCGAGGGCATCGACCCGTATCTGTTCTTCGACGAAGACGGCAGCGCCATGATCGTCTTCAACGGCGAGCCGCCCGGGCCGCCGGAGTATCGCGGCCACCGCGCCATCTGGGCGATCAAGTACGACCTCAAGACCCAGAAGACCGTCGGCGAGCGCAAGCTGCTGCTGAACAAGGGTGTCAATCCCGCCGCCAAGCCGATCTGGCCCGAAGGCCCGCACATCCTGAAGAAGGACGGCTGGTACTATCTGATCGCGGCCGAGGGCGGCACGGCCGAAGGCCACAGCCAGGTCGCGCTACGCTCCAAGAGCGCCTGGGGGCCGTACGTTCCCTACGCCAACAATCCGATCCTGACCCAGCGCGGCTTGCCCAAGGACCGCCCTCTGCCGATCACCTCGGCCGGCCACGCCAACCTGGTCGACACCCCGGACGGCAAGTGGTGGGCCACCTTCCTTGCGGTGCGTCCGTACGGCGATGACCTCTACAACACCGGCCGGGAAACCTTCCTGCTGCCCGTGGAGTGGAAGGACGGCTGGCCGATCATCCTCGAGAACGGCAAGACCATTCCCTACGTCCACGCCAAGCCCGACTTGCCGGCGACGACGCCCAAGCCGTCGCCGACCGCCGGCGCCTTCAAGGTCCGTGACGAGTTCGACGGCAAGGCCTTGCCGCTCAACTGGGTGACCATGCGGATCCCGCAGCAGCGCTGGTGGCAGGTGGACGGCGGGAAGCTGGTCCTGACCGCGCGGCCCGAGACCATCGGCGGCATGACCCAGCCCTCCTTCTGGGGCCGACGCCAGCAGCATATCAACGCCAGCGCCGCCACGGAGATGCGCTTCGCGCCCACCAAGGCCGGCGATAAGGCCGGCATGGTCGCGGTGCAGAGCGACGACTACTACTTCTTCCTGGGCCTGGAGCGGAACGCCCAGGGACAAGACGAGATCGTGCTCGAACGCCGCGCCGGTCCCAACGACCCGGAAAGCGGCGTGAAGGTCGCCAGCGCCCCGGTGACGCTGAAGGCTGACGCGCCTGTCTGGCTGAAGGTCACCGCTCGAGGCGGCTCCTACGACTTCTCGTACGCCCTGACCGCCGGGCAGTGGAAAACCCTGAAGGCCGATGAGGATGGCACGATCCTCTCGACCAAGAAGGCCGGCGGCTTCGTGGGCGCGCTGCTGGGCGTCTACGCCCACGACGGCGCCGCCGAGGGCCGCTGACCGCCGACACGGAACTTTTGACCAACGGAAGACGACGCCGAGGCGATCGTCAGCGACGCGCCCAGAGGCGCCGAGGGGAGACAACATGACCAGAATGACGTGGCTGATGGCCGCCAGCGCCCTGACGCTCGCCGTGACCGCGCCGGCGATGGCTCAGACCAAGGCCGACGCGCCGATCGCCGTCCGCATCGAGGCTGGCTCGCCCGGCGCCAAGATCGATCGCAACATCTTCGGCCAGTTCGCCGAGCACCTGGGCAGCGGCATCTATGGCGGCGTCTGGGTCGGCAAGGACTCGACCATCCCCAACGTCCGCGGCATCCGCACCGACGTCGTCAAGGCGCTGCGCGACATCAAGGTGCCGAACGTGCGCTGGCCGGGCGGCTGCTTCGCCGACGAATATCACTGGCGCCACGGCATCGGTCCGGTCGCGGGCCGCCGCAAGACCATCAATTCCAACTGGGGCGGCGCGGTCGAGCCCAACACCTTCGGCACCGACGAGTTCATGGACTTCGTCAGCCAGATCGACAGCGACGCCTACATCTCCGTCAATGTCGGCTCGGGCACCGTCCAGGAAGCGGCCGAGTGGGTCGAGTACATGACAGCCGATCCGGAGACCACGGCCGGCAAGGAACGCGCCGCCAACGGCCACCGCGAGCCCTACAAGATCAAGTATCTGGGCCTGGGCAACGAAAGCTGGAGCTGCGGCGGCGCGATGCGGCCGGAGTACTATGCCGACGAGATGAAGCGCTACGCCCGCTTCGTGCGGAACTACAATCCCAAGCAGACCGGCGCGGACGCCATGCAGCGCATCGCCGTGGGCCCCGACCAGGGCAAGCCGGCCTATACCGAGGCGGTCATGGCCGCGCAGAAGGGCCACGACTGGGCCTGGAATATCGAAGGCCTGTCGCTGCACTCCTACACGACCGGCGGCTGGCCGCCGTCGTTCTCCAGCACCAAGTTCGACGAGACCGCCTACGCCAAGCTGCTGAAGGAAACGCTCGGCATGGACGGGCTGATCGCCAAGCACTCGGAGATCATGGACAAGTACGATCCCGAGAAGAAGGTGCCGCTGGCCGTCGATGAATGGGGCGTGTGGCTGGCGCCGCTGGAAGGCACCAATCCGGGCTTCCTGGTCCAGCAGAACTCGATGCGCGACGCCCTGGTCGCGGCGCTGAACCTGAACATCTTCGCGCGTCACGCCGACCGCGTGCGTATCACCAACATCGCCCAGATGATCAACGTGCTGCAGGCGATGATCCTGACCGACAAGGACAAGATGGTCCTGACGCCGACCTATCACGTCTACAAGATGTACCTGCCCTTCCAGGACGCGACCTTCGTGCCGGTCAAGTTTGACGCTGGGACCTATACGCAGGGCGACATCACCCTGCCCCGGATCGACGCCATCGCCGCGCGCGACACCCAAGGCAAGCTGTGGCTGGCGGTCTCCAACCTCGACCCCGTCAAGTCGGCCAAGATCCAGACCGACATCGCCGGCGTGAAGGCCACGACCGCCACGGGCCAGGTCATGACGGCCCCACGCGTCGACAGCATCAACACCTTCGACACGCCCAACGCGGTCGTTCCCAAGCCCTACACGGCCAAGGCCGGCGCGGGCGGCCTGACGCTGGAAGCGCCGCCCAAGTCGATCATGGTCATCCGCTTGGACTGACGAGATCTGTCTGACCAATTCCCACATGGCGGCGCGCGCCACCGTGCCGCTATGTGGGAAAATCCCTTGTGATCAACGCTCAGCGATCGCTCGTGGCGAGTCAAACTTGCCTGACAACTTGCCAACGCCCGTGTGCTTGCGCTTATAGAAACCAGCGCACCCACGCAGGAGCCCGTGCCCATGTCCACCGACGAACCAGACGACAAGTCGATCCCGCGATCGGCGAGAGGGTCTGGTCGGCGGCTGCGCGGCGCGGTGGCGCACTATCTGGGCAGCGCCATCGTCTCGGGCCAGATCGCGCCCGGCGAGAAGCTGACCGGCGAGATCGCCAACGCCGAGGCGCTAGACGTCTCGCGCAGCGCCTATCGTGAAGCCGTGCAGGTCCTGACCGCCAAGGGCCTGGTCGAGAGCCGCCCCAAGGCCGGCACCCGCGTCCTGCCGCGCAGCCGCTGGAACATTCTGGATCCGCAGGTGCTGGCCTGGGCGTTCTCGGCCGAGCCCGACGTCAGCTTCGTGCGCGATCTGTTCGAGCTGCGGGCCGTCGTCGAGCCCGCCGCCGCCCGCTTCGCCGCCGAGCGCCGCGACAAGGACGACATCAAGGCCATGAAGGACGCCCTGGCCAAGATGCGACGCCACACCCTGGCGACCGAGGCCGGCCGCGCCGCCGACCGCGCCTTCCACGACGCCCTTCTGGCCGCCACGCACAACAGCGCCATGATGGCGCTCAGCGCCAGCATCAGCGCCGCGGTCAGCTGGACCACCGAGTTCAAACAACGCTCGCGCGCCCTGCCCCGCGATCCGGTGCCCGACCACGCCAAGGTCTTCGACGCCATCGCGGCGGGCGATCCCGAGGCGGCGAGCGCGGCCATGCGCGCCCTCGTAGATCTGGCGCTGGATGACACCCGCTCGGCGATGTAGCGCGCCGCTCTAGGGCTTGCTCAGCGTGAAGCTGTCGACGTCCAGACGGCCCGCGCCGCCGGCGGGATTGTAGCAGAACAGACCGTACTGCTGGCCCTGGAAGGTGCCGGTGCGCCAGGCGAAGGCCAGCGGGAACTCGCCCGGCATGGCGGTCCAGGCCTTGCCGTCCAGGCTGTAGGCCAGAGCGGCCTTGTCGGTGGTGAAGTCCATGTCCGCCGAGAGCCAAAGGTCTTTCAGCGGGATCGGCCGCGCCGACCCGGCCGCCGTGGTCTTCGGCCCGGCCTCGGTGCTTTCGACCAGGCGCGCGCTCAGTTCGCCCTGGCCTTTGGCCGTGCGGGTGACGACGAGCTGGCTGGAGAACTTGCCGAACGTGCCGAAGCCGCAGGCGTCGCCCTTGGCGATCCCGCGCACGTCCAGCTTGACGACGGCGCGGCCGCGCGGCCCCTGCCCCTTCTGCAGGAGCGTATTGCGGGCGGTCCAGAACCCGTCGCTCGTGGTGGCCTTCAGCCGCATGAAGCCCGGCCGTTCACTGAGTGACCAACGGCTGTCGTCGGGATTGTGGTTCCACTGCCATTGGCGGCCCAGCTGGCGGCCGTGGAAATCGTCCGAACTGGGCGGCTCGGCAAAGGGCTTTCCCAGGATCGGCTTGGCGGCGACGTCGGGAACGCGGCCCGGCGCCTCGGGCGTGCCCCAGACGGGCCAGTCGTCTTGCCAGAACACCGGGCTGATATTGGTCACCCGCCCGATCGCGCCGGCGTCGCGCATGACGAAGCCGTACCAGCCGCCGTCGGGCAGATCGACCAGGGCGCCCTGGTGGCCGCCGGTGGTGTCGTCGATCTGCGGCCGGGTCTCCCAGGGGCCAGTCAGGCTCTTGGCCCGCGACACGGTCAGCGCCAGGCGCCGTGGGATGGCGTTGAACATGTAGTACCAGTCGCCGCGCTTGATCAGCTTGGAGCCTTCGGCGCCCTGGTTGTAGTGGATCGTCCGCTCGCCGGTGACCGCCGTCAGGTCGGCGTTCAGGCTCAGCAGCCGCACCGTGCCGTCCGAACCGATCGAGGTGGCGATATAGGCCTTGCCGTCGGTGTCGATGAACAGGCCCGGATCGAAGGCCTCGCGGTCCAGCTCATGCACCGTCCACGGACCCCGAACGTCGGCGGCCGAGTAGATGCGGCTGTTCTGCCCCACCGGCGTGACGACGATGTAGAAGCGGCCGTTGTGATGGCGCAGGCTGGGCGCGAAGACGCCCCGGCGATAGTCGCCGCCGTCGGCCAGGTCGTATTTGGGAACGCCCGCCAGGCGCGGCATCACGTGGCCGACAATATCCCAGTTCACCAGGTCCCTGGAGTGCAGGATCGTCAGGCCCGGCGCGTTCACGAAGGTGGTCGAGGCGAAGTAGAAGTCCTCGCCGACCCGGATGATGTCGGGATCGGGATAGTCCGCGTAGAGCGGCGGGTTGTGATAGGTCCCCTGCCCGCTGTCCGCCCGCCAGACCTGGGCCTGAGCGCTCAGCGGCGCGCAGGCCAGGCCCAGGGCCATCGCGGCAAGGATCGGATTGAACGGCTTTGCCATATGGACCTCGGGTGTCGCCGGGCGACTAATGCCAGACGACTAGTGGTTGTCGCGCGGCAGGCCCTTGGTCTGGGCGATGCGCTGGTATTTCACGGCCGGTTCCAGGACCGCGCCGGTCTCCATCTGGCCGACCACCGCGCGCTGCATCTCCTGCCACGGCGTCTGGCTTTCCGGATAGGCGAAGCCGCCGGCCGCATCGAGGGCCTTGCGGCGCTCGACGATCTCGGCTGCCGAGACCAGCACGTCGACACGCGACTTGCGCAGGTCGAAGCGCACGCGGTCGCCGGTCTTCAGCAGGGCCAGCCCGCCGCCTACCGCCGCCTCGGGCGAGGCGTTGAGGATCGAGGGCGAGCCGGATGTGCCCGACTGACGTCCGTCGCCCACGCAGGGCAACTGGTGGACGCCCTGTTTGATCAGGTAGTTGGGCGCGCGCATGTTCACGACCTCGGCCGCCCCGGGATAGCCGACCGGGCCGGCGCCGCGCATGAACAGGATCGAGTTGGAGGTGATCCCGACCGCCGGGTCGTCGATCCGGTGGTGATAGTCCTCGGGCCCGTCGAACACGACCGCGTCGCCCTCGAAGGCTTCCGGATCGTCGGGATTGGACAGGTAGCGGTCGCGGAACTCCTGGCTGACCACGCTGGTCTTCATGATCGCCGAGTTGAACAGATTGCCGCGCATGACCACGAAGCCGGCCCGCTCGACCAGCGGCCGCGAGAACGGACGGATGACGTCCTCGTCCTCGATCACCGCGCCACGGTACTGCTCGCCGATGGTCTGACCGGACACGGCCTTGGCGTCCTCCCGGATCAGCCCCTGCTCGATCAGCTGGCCGAACACCGCCGGCACGCCGCCTGCGCGGTAGTAGTCCTCGCCCAAATACTCACCGGCGGGCTGCAGGTTGACCAGCAGCGGCACCTCCTCGCCGGTCTGCTGCCAGTCGTCGATCGACAGCTCGACCCCGATGTGGCGCGCCAGGGCGTTCAGGTGGATCGGGGCGTTGGTCGAGCCGCCGATGGCCGAGTTGACGACCACGGCGTTGAGGAAGGCGTCGCGGGTCAGGATGTCGGACGGCTTGAGGTCCTCGTGGACCATGTCGACGATCCGCAGGCCCGTCCGGTAGGCGTTCTCCTGGCGGTCGCGATACGGCGCGGGGATCGCCGCCGAGCCGGGCAGCGACATGCCCAGGGCCTCGGTCAGCGAGTTCATGGTCGTGGCCGTGCCCATGGTGTTGCAGTAGCCGGTCGACGGCGCCGAGCTGGCCACCAGCTTGATGAAGCCGGCATTGTCGATCTCGCCGGCCGCCAGCATCTCGCGTGCCTGCCAGACGATGGTGCCCGAGCCCGTCCGCTTGCCCTTGTGCCAGCCGTTCAGCATCGGTCCGACCGATAGGGCGATGGCGGGGATGTTCACGGTCGCCGCCGCCATCAGGCAGGCCGGTGTGGTCTTGTCGCAGCCGATGGTCAGCACCACGCCGTCCAGCGGGTAGCCGTAGAGCAGCTCGACGAGGCCGAGATAGGAAAGGTTGCGGTCCAGGCCCGCCGTCGGGCGCTTGCCGGTCTCCTGGATCGGGTGGACCGGGAACTCCAGCACGATCCCGCCGGCGGAGCGGACGCCTTCGCGCACCCGTTCGGCCAGGACCAGGTGGTGCCGGTTGCAGGGCGACAGGTCCGAACCGGTCTGGGCGATGCCGATGATCGGCTTGCCCGACTGCAGCTCTTCCAGCGAGAGGCCGAAGTTCATGTAGCGCTCGAGATAGAGCGCGGTCATGTCGGTGTTGTCGGGGTTATCGAACCAGGCGCGCGAACGGAGCTTGGGTGCGTCGCTTGTGGGGGAAACCATGAAGAGCCTTGTCGCTGCTTAGTCCGACGCGGCGCCGGTCGCTTGCTGAACTCCATCAGAGTGGCAAATCACCGTACGCCCCGCTCGTATTTGTCTGACTATAATTTCAACGAAACACGGTCAATCGACTAGGCCAAGCCTTGGCCATGCACGCAACCCTATTGCGCGCATGGCCGAGCCGATTCAGGCCGCGTCGCTGACTTTGTCCGGTTCTTGCGCGCCGCCGGTCGGCTTGCAGCCCCAGAGCGCGTAGAACAGCACATAGAGCTCGCAGACCGCCGTCAGCAGGAACGAAATCTGCAGACCGTAGGCGTCTGCGATCTGCCCCTGGACCACCACCAGCGCGCCGCCGGCGATGGCCATGACCAGCAGGCCCGAACCCTCCTCGGTCAGCGGGCCCAGGTTCTTGATGCCCAACGTGAAGATGGTCGGGAACATAATCGAGTGGAACAGGCCCACCGCGATCAGGCTCCACATCGCCACCGGCCCATGGGCCAGGACCGTGACGATCATCACGACGAAGGCCAGCAGGCTGGCCACGGCCAGGATCTTCTCGGCGGCGACCTTGCGCATCAGCTGGCTGCCGACGAAGCGGCCGACCATCATCCCGCCCCACAACAGGAACAGGTAGCGCGAGGCCTGCGCATGGGTGACGCCACCGATCTCGGGCGCGGAGATGAAGTTGATGAAGAGGTTGCTGACCCCGATCTCGGCGATCAGGTAGATGAAGATGGCCGGCACGCCGAGCACCAGATTGCGGTGACGCCACAGCGAGTGCTTCTTGCGCTCCGCGGCCCCCGCGCGCTGGGCGGCCAGGCCCAGCTCGGGCAGCTTGTAGAGGGCGATGACCACCGCCAGCGCCACCAGCACCACCGCGACGATGAAGTACGGCAACTGCACCGACTGGGCGTCGGCCAGGCGCTGGGCCGGCGTCAGGACGGCGCCCGCCTGGCTGTTGCCCGAGGCCGAACGTGACAGGATCAGCCAGCCGCCGAACAGCGGCGCCAGCGTCGTGCCCATCGAGTTGAAGGCCTGCACCAGGTTGAGGCGCGCGGACGCCGTCTCGGACGGCCCGATCACCGCCACATAAGGGTTGGCGGCCACCTGCAGCAGGGTGATGCCCGAGGCGATGATGAACAGCGCCGTCAGCACCACGCCGTAGGACGGTATCCGCGCGGCAGGGATCATCAGCAGCGCGCCCAGCGCCATGATCATCAGGCCCGTCACCATGGCGCGCTTGTAGCCGATCTTCTCGATCAGCTTGGCCGACGGCAGAGAGGCGACGAAATAGGCGATGAACCAGGTCGATTCGATCAGCGTGGTCTGGGTATAGTTGAGGTCGAACACCGAGCGCAGATGCGGCAGCAGGGTGTTGTTGATGACCGTGATGAAGCCCCACATGAAGAACAGGCTGGCCAGCAGGGTCAGGGCCGATTTCTGCGTCACCGCAGAGCCGCCGCCCGACTGCGCGGCCGACGTCATGGGCGCAGGCGCCATGTGATGTTCTCCCGAATGTGATGCATGGCGCGACCTTGGTTGCGCGCCTTCATTTTGTCGGAGTATATGAGCAACGTCATGACCGTCAATCGAGAGCGGTCAATACGATCGGGGAGATGGTTCGAATGCGCGTTGCAAACCTGTCGGCCGGGGCGCTGGCCCTGCTCACGCTCGCCGGCCCGATCGCCGGCCATGCCACGACCTTGTCGCGCGCCGCGTTTGGCCAGACGCCCTCGGGCGAAGCCGTCGAGGCCTTCACCCTGACCAACGCCCACGGCGTCAGCGCCACGGTGATCACCTACGGCGCCACCTTGCAGTCGCTGATCGGGCCCGGCCGCGACGGAACCAAGGCCGACATCGTGCTCGGCTTCTCCGACGCCGCCGCCTACGCCAAGAACGCCAGCTATTTCGGCGCCTCGGTCGGACGCGTGGCCAACCGCATCGGCAAGGGCCGCTTCACCCTCGACGGCAAGAGCTACCAGCTGGCGCTGAACAACAACGGCGTCGCCGCCCTGCACGGCGGGGTGAAGGGCTTCGACAAGGTCGTCTGGAAGGTGCTCGACGTGAAATCCGGTCCCACCGGCGCGTCCGTGACGCTGGGCTATGTCAGCGCCGATGGCGAAGAAGGCTATCCGGGCGTTCTGACGGCCACGGCGACCTATTCCCTCGACGAGCAGAACCAGCTGACGGTGTCCTACGGCGCGAAGACCGACAAGCCGACCATCGTCAACATGACCAATCACGCCCTGTTCAATCTCGCGGGCGAAGGCGCGCGCGAAGGCGCGATGGGCAACGTCCTCAAGCTCCTCGCCGACGGCTATACCCCCGTCGACGCCGAACTGATCCCGACCGGCGAGATCAAGCCGGTGGCCGGCACGCCGTTCGACTTCCGCAAGCCCACCGCCGTCGGCGACCGCATCCGTGACGCGCGCGATCCGCAGATGGTCATCGGTCGCGGCTACGACCACAACTACGTCCTGAACGGCAAGTCCGGCGCGCTGCGCCTGGCCGCGCGCCTGTCGGACCCCAAGAGCGGCCGCACCCTGGAAGTCCTGTCGGACCAGCCGGGCGTCCAGTTCTACGCCGGCAACTTCATCGACGGCACGCTGGTGAGCAAGAGCGGCAAGATCTATCGCCAGGGCGACGGCATCGCCCTGGAGCCCCAGCACTTCCCCGATGCGGTGAACAAGCCGGCCTTCGCCTCGGTTCGCCTGAACCCGGGCGAGACCTACAGCAATCGCATGGTCTTCAAGATGACCGTCGCGAAGTAGCCAGTAAGGACATTCCAGAATGACGTTTGTTCAATTTGTCGACAGCTCTGGTCGGCGCGGCTTGGCGATGGTCGATGACCAGGGAACCGCCAGGCAGGTCACCGTCGCGAACACCCTGCTGGACTTGGCCAACAAGGCGCTGGCCTCGCAATCGACCCTGGTCGAGACCGCGCAATCGGCGCTGGGCGAGACGGTCGACATCGCCGCCGCCCTGGCCGAGGGCCGCGTCCTGGCGCCGATCGATCATCCCGATCCCGCGCACCTGTTCCTGACCGGCACCGGCCTGACCCACCTCGGCTCGGCCGAGGGCCGGGACAAGATGCACAAGGCCGCCCAGTCGGGCGAACAGCTCACCGACTCCATGCGGATGTTCCTGATGGGCGTCGAGGGCGGCAAGCCCGCGCCGGGCCAGGAAGGCGTGCAGCCCGAGTGGTTCTACAAGGGCGACGGCTCCCAGCTGGTCGGTCCCGGCCAGCCGCTGACCTCGCCCAGCTTCGCGAAGGACGGCGGCGAGGAGCCCGAGATCGCCGGCGTCTACCTGATCGGCCCCGACGGGACGCCGCACCGACTGGGCTTCTGCCTGGCCAACGAGTTCTCCGACCACGTGATCGAGCGCGGCAACTACCTGTGGCTGGCGCACTCCAAGCTGCGCAACGCGGCCCTGGGTCCCGAGCTGCTGCCCGGCGCCCTCCCCGCCGACGTGCGCGGGACCAGCCGCATCGTCCGCGACGGCGAGACCGTCTGGGAAAAGCCCTTCCTGTCGGGCGAGGCCAACATGTCCCACGCCATCGCCAACCTCGAGCATCACCACTTCAAGTACGACCTGTTCCGCCGCCCCGGCGACGTGCACGTCCACTTCTTCGGCACCGCCACCCTCTCCTTCTCCGAGGGCTTCCAGACGCAGGAAGGCGACGTGTTCGAGATCGAGGCCGCGCCGTTCCGCTATCCGGTCAGCAACCCGCTGGCCCAGGCGGCCGAACAACCCGTGACCGTGAAGGCGCTGTGACCCCGATCCGTCTCGCCCTCGTCGGCCTGGGCAAGATCGCCCACGACCAGCACGTGCCGGCCATCGCCGCCGATCCCCGGTTCGAACTGGCCGCCGTCGTCAGCCGTCACGCCGGCCTCGACGGCGTCCCGCACTTCACCACGCTGGAGGACCTGCTGGCCGACGGCCTGGCGATCGACGCCGTGGCGCTGTGCACTCCGCCTCAGCCGCGCCACGCCCTGGCGCATCTGGCGCTGGCCACCGGCAAGCACGTCATGCTGGAGAAGCCGCCTGGCGCGACGCTGAGCGAGGTCGAGGACCTGCGCCAGGTCGCGGCCGCCCGGGGCCTGACCCTGCAGGCGACCTGGCACTCGCGCCACGCCGCCGCGGTCGAACCCGCGCGCGCCTGGCTGGCCGAGCGCTGGGTCAAGGCCGTGCGGATCAACTGGAAGGAAGATGTCCGCGTCTGGCATCCGGGCCAGGACTGGATCTGGGAGGCCGGCGGCCTGGGCGTCTTCGACCCGGCCATCAACGCCCTGTCGATCGCCACGCGCGTCCTGCCCCGCCCGTTCTTCCTGTCGCGCGGCTTGCTGCACGTGCCGGCCAACCGCCAGTCGCCGATCCAGGCCGAGCTGGACTTCCGCGACACGGCCGGCGCGCCGATCCGCGTCGAGCTGGACTTCCTCCAGACCGGCCCGCAGAGCTGGGACATCGAGGTCGACACCGACGACGGCGCACTGAAGCTGACCAACGGCGGCGCCAAGCTATGGATCGACGGCCAGCTGCTGCACGAAGGACCCGATCGCGAATATCCGGGCCTCTACGACGAATTCGCCCGGCTGATCGCCGACGGGGCCAGCGACGTGGACACCTCGCCGCTGCGCCATGTCGCCGACGCCTTCCTGCTGGCCGAGCGTCGGGTCGCGCCGGCCTTCGACTGGTAAGGCCGCGAGGCCTTACCAGCACTTGGCGTGGCTAGCGCTTCTCGAAGGCCAGGTTGCGGCTGAAGAACGGCAGCACGTGATCCTGGAAGCGGGTCGGGACGTCACTGGTGTGGTCGCCGGGATAGATCTCGAAGCTGTTGGCCAGGCCGTAGCGATCCATCACCGCGTGCAGCTTGGCCGCGTCGTCCTTCAGGCCGTCCCGGTCGCCGACATCCATGGCGATCGCCTTATAGCGCTTCAGCTGGCCGATATATTGATCGACGAAGGCCAGCGGCGCGTTGGCGGCCCACTTGGCCACCACGTCCGGCCGGGTCACACCGTTCTCGACCGGCAGGTCAAGATAAAGCGGCGGCTTCTGCGGATTGGGCGACCACGCCGCGGCCGTGGCCAGCTGGGCGCGTAGACCCCAGGACAGCTTGGTCGCGTCCTGCAGCGTCTTGACCTCGGCGAGCGCGGCGGCCGCGCCGGGCGGCGCCTGGGCCGGATCGCGCGGCGACAGGCAGCACGGGCTCATCATGTAGAGCGCGCCGAACACGTCGGCATGGCGCATGCCGATCCGGCTGGCGCCGTATCCGCCCATCGAGTGGCCCACCAGGCCACGGCTCTCACGCCGCGCCAGGGTGCGGTAGTGCTGATCGACATAGGCGACCAGGTCCTTGGAGACGAAGGTCTCGAAATCCCCCGTGGTCTGGGAGCTGGAGTACATCGAGCCGTTGTGCACGGTCTTGCTGTCGGGCAGCACGACGATCACCTCGCCCGCGCCCTTGGCGAAGGCGCCCGCGATCGTCTGGGCCGCGTGGATCTCGCCACTCCACTGCTCGGCGCCGATCGAATAGCCGTGCAGCGCGTAGACGACCGGGTAGCGCTGCTTGGGATGGCTGGCATAGCCCGGCGGCAGGAACACCAGCACGTCACGGTCGGCGGTTTCGCCCTCGAGATTGCCCTCGATCGCCGGCGAATGGACCTTGATACGCTGGAGGACGACCGGCTTGGCGCCGGCGACGACCGGCGGCGCGTTCGTGGCCACCTGGGCCTGCGCCAAGGTCGCTCCGGACAGCGCGATCACCATCGCGCAGGCCAGCTTGGCCAAGCCATGGCCGCGCGCGGCGTCGATGCTCGATCTATTCATTCAAACCCTCCCTCGTCACTTTTGCGATCTTGCGTCGCGATCATTGTTAGCGTTACCATTTGTCCGTCTAAAAGATCATGACGTCAATCGCCTCGCCTTCTGAAAGGGTCGAAGCGGGAGGACGCCACTCACCGATCGATGCGGCGCGACCCATCGGCGAAGAATACCAAAAAGACTGAGTAATTAGGGAGAAGACGATGCGTTACAGGTTGATGCTTGGCGCGTGCCTGGCTGGGGTGATGGCGACCGCCACGATGGCCGCCGCGGCCACGCCGGTGACGGTGACCATCGACGGCGCTCAGCGCGCCGCGCCGGTCACCAAGTACGAGTACGGCATGTTCATCGAGCCGATCGGCGGGCTGGTGGCTCGGACGCTGTGGGCCGAGGTGCTGGACGACCGCAAGTTCTACTACCCCGTCGTCGCGCCCGCCCTGGACCAGCCCGCGCCCTTAAATGCCGAGGGCCGTCCCGGCGTGACCTACCGCAAGTGGCGACCGGTCGGCGCGGATGATGCGGTCACCATGGACACCAAGGCCCCCTATGTCGGCACCCAGAGCCCCGTGGTCGCCGTGGACGCCACGACCCGCAAGGGCCTGTCGCAGGCCGGGATCGGCCTGGCCAAGGGCAAGCGCTACGACGGCTATCTGCAGCTGGCGGGCGACGCCGGCGCCAAGGTCGAGGTGACCTTGATCTGGGGCGATGGTCCCGACGCCCGCCAGACCGTGGCCCTGCCCTCCCCCGGCGCGGACTGGAAGCGCGTCGACTTCAGCTTCACCCCGACGGCCGACACCACCGACGCACGCCTCGAGATCACTGGCCTAGGCTCAGGCTCCTTCCGCATCGGCGCCGTATCGCTGATGCCATCCGACAACATCCGGGGCTGGCGCGCCGACACGACCGCGATCGCCCGCTCGCTGAACTCGGGCATGTGGCGCCTGCCCGGCGGCAACTTCCTGTCGGACTGGGACTGGCGCAGCGCCATCGGCCCGCGCGACAAGCGCCCGCCGATGTTCGACTATGCCTGGAGCGCCATGCAGCCCGACGACATCGGCATGGACGAGTGGATGGACCTGACCAGGATCATCGGCGTCGAGCCCTATGTCACGGTCAATGCCGGCCTCGGCGACGCCTATTCGGCCGCCGATGAGGTGGAGTATCTGAATGGCCCGACCACCAGCCACTGGGGCTCGCGCCGCGCCGCCAACGGCCATCCCGAGCCGTATGGCGTGAAGTTCTGGAACATCGGCAACGAGCCCTACGGCTGGTGGCAGATCGGCAAGACCTCGCTCGACTACTACACGATCAAGCACAACGCCTTCGCCAAGGCCATGCGGGCGGTCGATCCCTCGATCACCCTGATCGCCTCGGGCGCCATGGTCGATCAGGGACACCCCAAGGGCACGAAGGAGAACGTCACGCTGGACAGCGTCGCCTCCCGGTTCGGCACCGAATGGGACTGGACGGGCGGCCTGCTGGCCAAGACCTGGGGCAATTTCGACGGCATTTCCGAGCACTGGTACGACCAGCCCGAAAAGCGCCCGGACGCGCCCGCCGACGCCGAATTGATCGAGTACGCCCGCGCGCCGTCCAACCAGGTCAAGATGAAGGCCGAGCTGTGGAAGATCTACCAGCAGCGCTTCCCGGCGATGAAGGACAAGTCGATCTTCCTGTCGATCGACGAGTACGCCTATTTCGGTGAGGTGAACCTGAAGTCGGCCCTGGCCTATTCCCTGGTGCTGCAGGAAATGCTGCGCCACACCGACTTCCTGACCATGAGCGCCTTCACCACGGGCGCCTCGACCATGGACATCACGCCGACGGCCTCCGTGCTGAACTCCACGGGCCAGGTGTTCAAGCTCTATGGCGAACATTTCGGGGCCGGCGTCACGCCGGTGTCGGTGCAGGGCGCCTCGCCCCAGCCCGAGCCGAAATATCCGGTCGGCTTCCTCCACCCGAAGATCAATGCCGGCAGCCCAACCTATCCGCTCGACGTCATCGCGGGCGTCAGCCCGGACGGCAAGTCGCTGCGGATCGGGGTGGTCAATCCGACGGCGACCGCCCAGACCGTGAAGCTGGACCTCAAGGCCATGGCCTTGAAGGGCGCGGGCCGTAAGTGGGTGCTGAGCGGCGCCTCGCTGCAGGCGGCCAACAAGGTCGGCGCTCCCGCCGGCGTCACGATCACGCAAGGCCCGGCGTCGCGCTCCAAGCTCGTCGTCTCGCCGATCTCGGCGACGGTGTTCGAGTTCCCGATCGCCAAATAGGCCTACGGAAGCCGGTCGCTTCGGCGGTCGGCTTCTAGCCGCCGCGCAGCGCGCGCATGACGAGGGCCCGGACACGGCCAAAGGCGCTCTTGTCGAGCAGCCCATGACGTTCGGCTGGCAGATGGGCCAGCGGATGGCCGTCCGACCGGAAGACGTAGTGATCGAAGAACGCCCGCCAGGCCGCGCGTTCGGCCGGCGGTCGCTCGGCGATCGCGGTCATCGCCAGCATCATCGTCAGGTAAGGCGCGTCCGGCCCCACGGCCGTCTCGTCCCACCAGTAGTTGACCAGCATGTTGGCCGGCTCCAGGGCCTCCACCTGATGCCACCAGAGCTTGGGCAGGAACAGCGCGTCGCCCGGCCCCAGCTCGACCACCCGCGCCCGATCGGCGGCAGCGGCGAACCGCGGATAGCGCGGGTCGTCGGCGGGTGCGCCGGCCGCCATGCTGATCGGCTGTCCCGCGAGGGTATGGTCTATGGGCCCCACATAGAGGTCGCCGATCGCATCGGGCGGGTAGAGCGTGAAGCGGCGACGCCCGGCGACCACGCACGCCAGATTGTCATAGGTGTCGTAGTGACAGGCCACGCGGCCGGCATTGCCCAGCCACACGCGCGGCCGCACGTTCGCGGCCAAGAGGCCGACCCTGTTGTCCTGGTCGAAACCCGGGACGTAGTCGTCGACCGGCAGCGAGCCCATATAGACGCTGTCCAGGCGGGCGTCCGTGGCGGCCTCGCCGATGCGCTGAAGCCCCTGCGCCAGGGTCATGGACACGCGCTCGAAATTGAACCCGTCGGGCCCGTCGCCGTAGTCGTAGCGGCCGGCGATGGCCGGCGCGCCGATAAAGGCCTCGCCTAAGCCGTCGCCTGCCAGCCCGAGCAGATAGTCGGCTAAGGCCGCCCACCCCTGCTCAGCGGCGCGCACCGCCTGCCAGTCACGACAGAGCCCCGGCAGGACCACGGGCTCGCAGCCGGTCGCCACCGTCCGGAAGTCGGCCGCGCCGCCTTGCAACAGCGCGTCCGGCGCGATCGTCCGTAGTCCGTGCGGGGGCGACGCCGTCATGCGGCGAGTTTGTCGTTCCGCAGCTTGGCCAGGGCCGAGACCTGCTTGAGCGATCCGTTCATGGCGTAGATCAGTTGCAGGTCGCCGGTCCGGAACAGCGCGAGCGCGGCGCCGTCGTCCAGCTCGCCCAGCGCGTCGAGGCTGACGGTGTAGAGCCCGTTCAAGGATAAGCTCTTGCCGTCATCGAAGGACAGATCAACGTCGACGGGCTCGACCAGCTTGTGCGCCAGCAGCGCCTGGATGAAGCGCTCGCTCTCGATGACGCCGGCCTGCATCTGCGCCAGCACACGCTGCAGCCGGCGCGTGGCGGTGCTGGGCTGGCCTTGCTCGTCGAACAGCGACGCGCCTTGGTCGATGCGGAAACGCGGGTGGCGCGGATCGATGGCGATCGCGCCGTCCTCGGTCACGAAGAAACCCTGCCGCTCGATATCCAGCGGCGTGAACAGCGCCTGGCCCACCTCCGCGGGACCGAGGAGGTTTTCCCCGGGCTCGAACCCGAACATCGCGCCCGCGTAGAACTGTCCGGTGTCTGCGTTCTTGGTCAGGAAGATCGGGCAGACCGCCGCGGCCGCGACGAATTCGGACGGCACGATCTGCACGAAATGCGGGCCCGACGCGGGAAGCCGGCCGAGTCGCATGCGGCCATGCTCCTGGGCGTTGAGCAGTTGCAGATCCATGACGTCCTCCCCGCCGCTCCCTTGCTGGGACCGGTCACTATCACCCTTAGCGCAAAGGCCAAGGGCCGTTCAACACGGCGATAATTACACCGACAAATACATATTGATACCGGTACCTTTTAGCGCTAACGTTTCTTCATAAGCATAAAAATGCATGAGGGAGGACGTGATGCGCTACCACCGCCGCGCTTTGGCGAGTCTCCCTCATACCCAGTGAATTCGCGACATTAAAACGCTCGCGGATCAGGCCGGCCGTACGTGCCGGTAACAAGTCATCCCATGACACCTGGAGGGGGAAATGAAGCTATCCAACTTTTCTTATCAGAGTAAATCCGCGCGCGGATTGGGCGGCAAGCTCGCCCTGGTCGGCGCGTCGAGTCTGCTGGTCCTGAGCCTCTACGGCGTCGCCAACGCCGCCGAGACCTCGGACGAAGCGATCGCGACCGCCTCGATGACGGCCGCTCCGGCCGGCGAACAGGCCGGCGCGTCGCAGGCTTCCGAGCCCAGCGTCGTCGAGGAAGTCATCGTCACGGGCCTGCGGGGCTCGCTGCAACGCAACCTCGACATCAAGCGGACCTCGGCCGGCGTCGTCGACGCCATCTCGGCCGAGGACATCGGCAAGTTCCCGGATTCGAACGTGGCGGCCTCGCTGCAACGTCTGCCGGGCGTGTCGATCCAGCGTTCCGGCGCCCGCGGCGAGCCGCAGGGCATCACGGTCCGCGGCTTCGGCGGCGACTTCAACGAAACCCTGTACGACGGCCGCCGCATCTCGACGGCCACGGGCGGCCGTTCGGTCGACTTCAGCACCGTCGGCGCCGACTTCGTCGGTGGCCTGTCGGTGCTCAAGACGCCCGACGTCTCGCTGTCGAGCAGCTCGATCGGCGCGACCGTCAACGTCGCCTTCCCCAAGCCCTTCGACCATCCCGGTCGTCGCATGGCGCTCAGCGCCTCGGGTTCGGTGCAGGACGACGCGGGCAAGGTCGTGCCGACCGTCGGCGCGCTGTTCAGCGACACCTTCGCCGACAACAAGTTCGGCGTCCTGGTCGACGCGATGTACACGCGCCACGACACCCAGACCAACCGCGTCTATGTTAGCGGTTGGCCGGGCGGCTACTACGCGCCCTGCCAGCTGACCGCGACCTGCACCCCGGCTCAGCTCTCGACCAAGTCGGTCCTGGGCTGGTTCGAGCAGCAAGCCGGCGCCACCCAGATCTATACGAAGGATGAGCGCATCGACGGCCGGATCGCCCTGCAATGGGCTCCGAGCGACGGTGTGGTCGTCACGCTGGACAACAACTACACGCGCCAGAACGTCCGCTCCGACAACTTCGGCTACGGCATCTGGTTCAACCAGGACGGCCTGCGGAACGTCAAGCTCGACTCGAACGGCACGACCGTCGACTTCAGCCAGGCCGGCTCGCAGACCGACTTCACGGCCGGCACGGACCGCTCGGTCCTGCAGACCAACCAGACTGGCCTGAACTTCAAGTGGGACGCTTCGGAGAACCTGAGCTTCGAGATCGACGGCAGCTACGCCAAGAGCTGGCTGAACCCGGGCGGCCAGATCACCAGCGACAACGCCGACGTCGGCTACGGCTTCGGCATCGGTCCGTCGCTGGGCATCAGCATCGGTGGCGACAGCAAGAACACCTTGCCGGTCCTGCACAACTACGGCCCGAACGGCGATGGCGCGCGCTGGGCCGACACCTCGGTGATGGGCTCGCACGTCGTCGTGCGCCAAGCCCAGGAAAACACCGACGTCGTCAAGCAACTGCGCTTCGCCGGCGCCTGGGAGCAAGAAGGCTTCAAGATCAAGGCCGGCGGCAGCTATCTGGAAGACCGCTACCAGTTCCAGCAGAGCAACACCTTCGTCAACAACTACTGGCAAGCCTATCCGGGCTACGGCCCCGCCTCGGGTCCGAACGGCGGCGTGATGGTGCCGGCCAGCCTGTTCACCGATAAGGTCAGCACCAAGAACTTCATCCCGGGCTTCGACGGCGCCCTGCCGCCGTACCTGCTGAAGTTCACGGCTCAGGACTATCAGAAGTTCCTGACCGGCCTGGGCAATCCGCAGGCCAAGAACATCCCGGGCTTCAACTATGGTGGCGGCACCGTCGGCACCCAGTTCACCGGCGCGTTCGACATGGCGCTGGACAACGGCAGCATCCGGGACATCACCGAGAAGACCTGGGCGCTGTTCGTGAAGGCCAACTTCGACGTCGACGTGGCCGGCATGCCGTTCCACTTCAACGCCGGCCTGCGTGAAGAGAACACCCGCGTCATCTCGGCCGGCTTCGGCCAGGTGCCGACGGCCATCACCCGCAGCACCGGTGACCCCACCCTGCTGACGGTGAGCCTGAGCGCGCCTCAGGCGGTGTCGACCAAGAGCAGCTATTCCTACCTGCTGCCCAGCGTCGACATGAAACTGGAGCTGACCGAGAGCATCCACCTGCGTCTGGACGCCTCGCGCACCCTGACCCGTCCCAGCCTGAACCTGCTGACCCCCGTGGCCAGCGTGGGCACCGGCCAGCGCGTCGGCGCCTTGACGGCCAGCGGCGGCAGCCCCTCGCTGAAGCCTTACCTCGCCGACAACTTCGATGCGGCGGTGGAGTGGTACTACAAGCCGAACTCGTATGCGTCCGTGAACTTCTTCATCAAGGACGTCAGCAACTTCATCGTCGGCGGCACCCAGCGGCAGACGATCAATGGCGTGATCGATCCGACCACCGGCCAGCCGGCGATCTTCAGCGTCACCCAGCAGGTGAACGGTCCGGACGCCACCGTGCGCGGTGTCGAACTGGCCTGGCAGCACGTGTTCGGCGACAGCGGCTTCGGCTTCAACGCCAACGCCACCCTGGTCGACACCAACCGGCCCTACAATCCGAAGGACATCTCTCAGAGCGGCTTCGCGATTACCGGTCTGGCCGACTCCGCCAACCTCGTGGCCTTCTATGACAAGAATGGCCTGGAGGCGCGGATCGCCGTGAACTACCGCAAGGAGTATCTGCGCGCCTTTGGCCAGAACCAGAACACTGGCGCGTTCGGCTCCGAGCCGACCTTCGAGAACCCGAACCTGCAGATCGACTTCAGCACCAGCTATGCGATCACCAAGCAGATCACGGGCTTCTTCGAGGCGCTCAACCTGACCAACGAAGTCCAGAGCACCCACGGGCGGTTCGATAACCAGCTGCTCGACGTGTTCGCCTACGGCCGCCGTTACACGGCCGGGGTCCGCTTCCGCTTCTAGTATTCCCCTCCCCTAGACTGGGAACGTCGAGCCGTCGTTCCCAGTCGCTTTTTCCTCGATAAGCCATGGTCCGCCCCGTCAAGAATATCGTCATCGTCGGCGGCGGGACCGCGGGCTGGCTCACCGCCGGGGTCATCGCCGCCAAGCATCGGGCGCGGCAGGCCACCGGCTTCACGGTCACCCTGGTGGAGTCGCCGACCACGCCGATCATCGGCGTCGGCGAAGGCACCTGGCCCACCCTGCGCACGACCCTGGCCAAGATCGGGGTCTCCGAGACCCATTTCTTCCGCGAGTGCGACGCCTCGTTCAAGCAAGGCGCCCAGTTCGCGCGATGGACCACGGGCGAGCCCGACGACGCCTACTACCACCCGCTGGTGCTGCCGCAGAGCTTCGGCCAGATCAACCTGGCGCCCCATTGGCTGGCCGGCGGCGCGCCGGGCAGCTTTTGCGACGCGGTCTGCCCGCAGGGCCTGCTGTGCGACGAGGGCCTGGGTCCCAAGACCATCACCTCCCCGCCTTACCAAGGCGCGGCCAACTACGCCTACCACCTGGACGCGGGTAAGTTCGCGCCGTTCCTGCAACGCCACTGCACCGAGAAGCTGGGCGTCCGCCATGTGCTCGCCGACGTGCGCGGCGTGGCCCTCGCCGACGACGGCGACATCCGCGCGGTCGTCACCGAACAGGCCGGCGAGATCGAGGGCGACCTCTTCGTGGACTGCACCGGCTTCCGGTCGCTGCTGCTGGGCGAGGCGCTGGGCGTGGAGTTCCGCGACTGCGGCGACATCCTGTTCTGCGACACCGCCCTGGCCGTCCAGATCCCGTACGAGCGCCCCGACAGCCCGATCGCCACCCACACGATCTCCACGGCCCAGTCGGCCGGTTGGATCTGGGACATCGGCCTGCCGACCCGGCGCGGCACGGGCCACGTCTATTCCAGCCGCCACATCTCCGACGACGAGGCCGAGCGCGAGCTGCGCGCCTATCTCGGCCCGGCCGGCAAGGACCTGCCGGTGCGCAAGATCGGCATCCGCTCGGGCCACCGCGAGACCTTCTGGAAGCGCAACTGCGTGGCCGTGGGCCTGGCGGCGGGTTTCCTGGAGCCGCTGGAAGCCTCGGCCATCGTGCTGATCGAGCTCTCTGCCAAGCTCATCGCCGAACAGATGCCGGCCTGCCGCGAGGTGATGGACATCGTCGCCGCGCGCTTCAACGCCACGACCCACTACCGCTGGGGCCGGATCATCGACTTCCTCAAGCTGCACTACGTGCTCAGCAAGCGGACCGACACCGCCTTCTGGCGCGACAACCGCGACCCGGCGACCATCCCCGAACGCCTCCAGGACCTGCTGCTGCTCTGGAGCCATCAGCCGCCCTGGCTGACGGAGGAGTTCGATCGCGCCGACGAGGTCTTCCCGGCCGCCAGCTATCAGTACGTGCTCTACGGCATGGGCTTCCGCACGCAGGTCGAGCCCGAGGCCCTCACCGAGGAGATGGGCCTCGCCCAACGCGCCCTGCGCGAGAACGCCCTCCAGAGCGAACGCCTGCGGGCCAGCCTGCCGAAGCACCGTGACCTGATCCGCAAGATCGTCGAGCACGGCCTGCAGCCGGTATGATCCGCGTCACATCGCTTTCGAAGCACGGCCGCGCGGCCGTCCTGCTGTCGCTTGTCCTGGCCGGATCCGCCAACGCCGCGCAACTGCCGCCGTCGCCCAACATCCCCACCATCACGACCGCCGACCGGCCGAACTCGGAAAAGGCGTTCTCAGCGGTCGAGATCCACGAACGCCCGGCGCCCGTCCCCATCGTCTTCGAGGTCACGCCCGACGGCTCGGACAAGGCCGACGGCGCGCCTGGTCGCCCCTTCGCGACCCTGGCCCGGGCCCAGGCTGCGGTGCGGTCCGTCAACAAGACCCACTCGGTCACCGTGCGGCTTGCGGACGGCGTCTATCGCCTGACCAAGCCGCTACGCTTCGCGGTCGAGGACGGCGGCCAGGACGGCTTTGTCGTCCGCTGGGAAGCGGCGAAGGGCGCAAAGCCCATCCTCTCCGGAGGGCAGTCTGTCGAAGGCTGGCGCCAAGCCGACGCCGCACGCGACATCTGGGTGGCCGACATCCCGCGCGGCGCCGATCCACGTCAGCTCTGGGTCAACGACAAGCTCGCCCACCGCGCCACGGTCGAGGCGCCCCGCAGCGCCTTCGCCTTCCACGACTGGGGCATCCAGATCGTCGATCCGGCCTGGCGCTTCCTCGCCGACCTGCCCGACCAAGCGCGACTGGAGGTCGAGAACACCGGCTTCTTCACCGACCGCCGCGCGCGGGTCGAGAGCATCCGTGGCGACCGCATTGTCCTGGCCCAACCGGGCTGGCGCAACAACCTGATCGGCTACGATACCTTCGCCCGGCCGGTGTCGGGCGACCACGCGCGCTTCTTCATCGGCAACGCCCTGGCCTTCGTGCGTGCCGGCGGCGACTGGTGGGCTGATCCCGTTCAAGGCAAGCTCTACTACAAGCCGCGCGATGGCGAGGTTATGGCGTCCAGTCAGGTGGTCATGCCGCGCCTGGAGGCGCTGGTCTCGGTGGCCGGCCAGCCCGGCAAGCCCGTGCGCGACCTGCAGTTCGCCGGCATCGGCTTCCAGCACACCAGCTGGCTCGGCCCATCCAGCGCCGAGGGCTACGCCAGCCAGCAGAGCGGCTCGTTCCTGTCGGGCCAGGTCCCGGACTATCCTAGCGATCCGATCCGCGATTGCAGCTGGGGCTGCTGGGCCTTCGAGGGCATGCGCAACCAGTGGCGCCAGCAGCCGGCGGCGGTCCAGGTCGCGGCGGCCGCGCGCATCCTGTTCGAGGACGCCGAGTTCGCGCACCTGGGCCAGATCGCTTTGGGCCTGGGCAATGACGCCAGCGCCAATCTGAGCGGCGCGGGCCTGGAGACGCGCTCGGTCGAGGTGGTCCGCAGCCGCTTCCACGACCTGGCCGGCGGCGCGATCATGGTCGGCGGCGTCTCGCCCGACGCCCACCATCCCACGCGGCCCGACCAGGCCGTGCGCGATATCGTCATCCGCGACAACACCATCCAGGGCGTCTCCCAGGTCTATCGGGAGCAGGCCGCGGTCCTCGTCACCTATGCGACCGCCGCGGTCATCCTGCACAACGAGGTCTCCGACGCCCCGTATGACGGCATCGACGTGGGCTGGGGCTGGGGCGTCAACGACCCGGGCGGCAACACCGCCTATATGAGCCTGGAGCGCGGCTACTACGACAACCCCGGCAACCGGGTCTACGACACGCCGACCATCCTCCGCGACACCGTCATCGTCGGCAATCGCGTGCACGGCGTGAAGCGCTGGTTCCCCGACGGCGGGGCGATCTACCACCTGTCGGCCGACCCCGGCGCCCTGATCGCCGAGAACCACGTCTACGACGTGCCCGGCGGTATCGGCGTCTATCTGGACGAAGGCTCGCGCTACGTCACGGTGCGCGACAACGTCTTCGACGGCCTGGGCCTATGGGTCAATCTGAACGCGCTGGACGGCGCCTATCCGCGCCGCACGGCGGCGGACAATGTCGCGCGCGGCAACTGGCACAACGCCGGCAAGGCCAACGGCTCCTGGTCCGACTACGCCAACAATCGCCTGATCGACAACGTCACCGTCGAGGGACAGGCCTGGCCCGCGCCCGCCCGCGAGGTGATCGCGCGCGGGTCCCCGCCCGGCCAAGCCCTGAACACATGAGGTCTTCTTCCATGTCCAAGTCATCATGGCTTCATTGCGCCGCCAGCGCGGCGCTCTGCGCGAGCCTGGCCCTCAGCGCGCCCACCCCCGCCCTCTCCGCGCCCGCCGCGCGCGCCAAGGCTGACCGGCTGGCCGCCGAGCTGGTCGGCAAGATGACCACCGACGAGAAGCTGGACCAGCTGCTCAACACCGCCCCGGCGATCCCCCGGCTGGGCATCCCCGCCTACAACTGGTGGACGGAGTCGCTGCACGGCGCGCTGGGCGCGCTGCCGACCACCAACTTCCCCGAGCCGATCGGCCTGGCCGCCAGCTTCGACACCGGCCTCGTCCAGGACGTGGCGACCGCGATCAGCACCGAAGTCCGCGACCTGCACATCCTGTCGCGGCAGACCGGCCGCATGGGCCGCATCGGCACCGGCCTCGACACCTGGTCGCCGAACATCAACATCTTCCGCGATCCGCGCTGGGGCCGTGGCCAGGAGACCTATGGCGAGGACCCGTTCCTGACCGCGCGCATCGGCGTGTCGTTCGTGCAGGGCATCCAGGGCCCCGACGCCGACCTGCCGCGCGTCATCGCCACGCCCAAGCACTTCGCCGTCCATAGCGGGCCGGAGTCGACGCGGCACGGCGCCAATGTCTTCGTCTCGCGCCACGACCTGGAAGACACCTACCTGCCCGCCTTCCGCGCTGCTGTGACTGAGGGCCAGGCCGGATCGGTGATGTGCGCCTATAACCGCATCGACGGCCAGCCGGCCTGCGCCAGCGACCTGCTGCTGAAGGATCACCTGCGCGGGGCCTGGAAGTTCAACGGCTACGTCGTGTCCGACTGCGACGCGGTCAAGGACATCGCCGACAACCACAAATATTCGCCCGACGCGGCCACCGCCGTCGCCGCCGCGATGCGGGCCGGCGTCGACAACGAGTGCAACGGCGCGACCCTGACCGACACGGCGGGCCTCGCCAAACCCTATGCGGACGCGCTGCGAAAAGGGCTAATCACCGAGGCCGAAGTCGACCAGGCCCTGGTGCGGCTCTACTCCGCGCGCCTGCGGGTCGGCGACCTGCCCGGCGTGCGGACGGTCGAAACCCGCCCTGCCCCGATCGCCTCGGTGATGACGCCTCAGCACGAGGCCCTGGCGCTGGCCGCCAGCGAGAAGAGCCTGGTGCTGCTGAAGAACGACGGCCTGCTGCCGCTGAAGCCCGGCCTGCGCATCGCCGTGGTCGGCCCGCTGGCCGACGCCACCCGCGTCCTGCGCGGCAACTATTCGTCGGCCCTGTCGGCCCCGCCGATCTCGGTGCTGGACGGCCTGCGCCGCGCCATGCCGTCGGCCAAGATCGTCCACGCCCCGTTCGGCGCTTCGTTCACTGACGGCGATCGCGTGCCGAGCACCGCCCTGGTCACCCCGGACGGCAAGCCCGGCCTGCTGACCCGCTACTACCACACGGTCGAGACGCCGCCGACGCGCTTCGAGCCGGGGACCTTCGGCGACGTGGTGGCCAAGATGCGCTACCAGGACAAGCCGGTCGTCACCCGCGTCGAAGCTGACATCGCCTCGCGCAGCCTGGACCTGGCCTCGGTCTCCGATCACCACCGCGTGGTCTGGACCGGCTTCCTGGTTCCGCCCGAGAGCGGGACATACCGTCTGGGCCTCGCTGGCTTCAACGGCGAGCTCAAGCTCGACGGCAAGCCTTTCGCCGATCTGCGCAAGGCCGGCTGGGCCAGCCTGCCGACGATGAAGATCATCCGACTGGAAAAGGGCCATCGCTACCCGATCGAGATCACCTCGGAATCCCACGCCCTGTCCGGCGTCAACCTGGTCTGGAAGCGCGTGGCCGACGATGCGGCCGCGGAGCTTAAAAAGGCCGCCTCCCAGGCCGACGTGATCGTCGCCGTGGTCGGCCTGACCTCCGACCTGGAGGCCGAGGAGTCGCCGGTCGAGGTCCCTGGCTTCAAGGGCGGCGACAAGACGACCCTGGACCTGCCGCCCGATCAGCAGAAGCTGCTGGAACAGGCCAAGGCCCTGGGCAAGCCGCTGGTCGTGGTGACCATGAACGGCAGCCCGGTGAACCTGGCCTGGGCCAAGGACAACGCCTCGGCCATCGTCGAAGCCTGGTATCCGGGTCAGTCCGGCGGCCTGGCCGTCGCCAACGTGCTGTCGGGCAAGACCAATCCGTCGGGCCGCCTGCCGCTGACCTTCTACCGGTCGGTCGACGACCTCCCGCCCTTTGGCGACTACGCGATGGCCGGTCGCACCTATCGCTACTTCACGGGCGAACCGGTCTATCCGTTCGGCTTTGGCCTCAGCTACACCCGCTACGACTACGCGCCGGTCACGGTCGAGCGTGCGGACCAAAGTATTCGCGTGACGACCACCGTGCGTAATGTCGGCGCGCGGGCCGGCGAGGAAGTCGCCCAGCTCTATCTGAACTTCCCCGACACGCCCGGCGCGCCGCGAGTGGCCCTGCGCGGCTTCCAGCGCGTGGCGCTCAAGCCCGGCGAGGCCCGCAAGGTAACCTTCACGTTGTCGCCGCGCGATCTCAGCTCGGTGACCCCCGACGGCGATCGTCGCGTGGCCGCGGGCGCCTATCGCGTCAGCGTCGGCTCAGGCCAACCGGGCACGGGCGTGCCGAGCCAGTCGGCCCCGTTCTCGGTCGACACCGCCGTGGCGCTGGCGAAATGAAGACCATCGCAATCATCGCCGGGGCGTTGGCCCTCCTCCCGATGCTGGCCAGCGCCGCGCCCAAGCTCGAGGGCGCGATCGGCGATCACGCCGTACTGCAGAGGGATCGGCCCATCGTCGTCTCGGGCCGTTCACGCCCGAGCGAGACCGTGACGGTCGTCCTGGCGGGAAAATCGGCGTCGGCGAAGGCCGATCGAGACGGCCGCTTCCGGGTCGCCCTGCCGGCCTTCGCGGCGGGTGGCCCCTACCCGATGCTGGTCGATGCGCCCAGCGGCCAAACCTTCGTCAACGACCTGCTGATCGGCGACGTCTTCCTCTGCTCGGGCCAGAGCAACATGGAGCTGTCGGCCGAGCAGTCGCAGAACAGCTTCCAGATCGCCGGCGCCGCCGATCCGCAGCTGCGGCTGATGACGGTGGGCAAGCGGCTGGCGGAGACGCCCGCCGAGAGCTTCGCCACGCCACCGACCTGGACGGCGGCGACGCCGGACAGCATCGCCAAGTTCTCCGCCGTCTGCTTCTACACGGGCCAGGACCTGCGCCGGACCGCCAAGGTCCCCATCGGCCTAATCCATTCCAGCTGGGGCGGCTCGCGGATCTCCGCCTGGATGGCGCCCGAAGGCCTGCGCGCCGGCGGCCTGGAACTGGAGGCCAAGGCCCTGGAGCTCCACAGCCGTGACGCCGCCGCGGCCGAGGATATCGTGGCGCGCCAGTGGGAAACCTGGTGGCGCGATCGCTCCGGCCTCGACGGCGCGGACGCGCCCTGGCGCACCGAGCATCCCGGCTGGTCGCCGGTTCCCACCATCGGCTATTTCGGGCGCTGGGGCGTTCCCGCCGTGACCGGCTATGTCGGCATGGCCTGGTTCGAGAAGACGGTGGACCTCACCGCCGCCCAGGCAGCGCAGGGCGCCGTCCTGTCGCTGGGCCTCGTCGACGACGCCGACCGCACCTGGGTCAATGGCCGCTCGGTCGGCGGATCCAGCATCGGCCAGCCCCGCCGCTATCGCCTGTCGCCAGGCGCGCTGACCGCCGGGCGGAACCGCATCACCGTCAATGTCGACAACGTCTATGCCGACGGCGGCCTAGCGGGTCCTGCCGCGCTGATGCGCCTGCAGTTCGACGACGGTACGTCCGTCCCGCTCGACGCCGGCTGGCGCTACGCCCTGGCCGGTCGCCCCAAGACCAACGCTCCCCGCGCACCGTGGGACGACATCAACGGCGCAGGCGTCCTCTACAACGCGATGATCTCGCCGCTCGGTCCCGTCGGCCTGGCCGGCGCGCTCTGGTACCAAGGCGAGTCCGACACCGGCCTGCCCGGCTACGAGCGCCGGCTCGCCGCCATGATGGCAGACTGGCGCCGTCAGTTCGACGCGCCGAAACTGCCGTTCGCCATCATCCAGCTGTCGGCCTATGGCGACGGCGCGAGCAAGCCGGTCGAGAGCGGCTGGGCCGGCCTGCGCGACGCTCAGCGGCGGGCCGCCGAGGCTGATGGCCATGCGGCCCTGGTCGTCACCCTCGATCTGGGCGATCCCTACGACATCCACCCCGGCGAGAAGCAGGAGGTCGGACGCCGCACGGCGGACGCATTGCGGGTCCTGGCCTATGGTGAAGCCGTCGCCGCAGGTCCTCGCGTCACCACCGCCGAGCGCGCGGCCGACGGGGGTGTCGTCCTGACGTTCGTGGGTGCGGCCGGCGGCCTGATCGCCCGCAGCGCGGACACCGCCATCGGCTTCGAGCTCTGTGGTCCGGACGGCGCCTGCCGGTTCGCGCCCGGCCACGTCGCCGGCGACAAGGTCACGCTGAAGGGCGACGGCCACGCCGCTGAACGCGTGCGCTATGGCTGGGCCGACAGCCCGGTGGTGAACCTGTTCGACCAGGCCGGCCGCGCCGTCGGTTCGTTCGAAATCCGCATCCCGTAGCCCGCAAAGCACGTGACGCCGACGACGAACCTGGTTAGGTTATGTGACCGGTAACATTGGACTTGAGCCGATGATCCGGTAACGCAGGGCAAGGACGAGATGGATAGCGATCGGAACCATCCGCTCAGGGTCACACTGAGCGAACTGATGCACCTTCGCGCCCTCCCGCTGGAACACGCACCGGTCCGGCTGCGCCAGTGGGTCTTTCTAGTCAGCGCCACGGAGCGCGCCTCCGAGGCGGCTTTCGTGGCGCTGTTCGCGCCGAACCAGGATCCCGCCGGCGGGAGGGTGCTCGTCACCGGCCCGACCGGCGGGTGGCTGTGGGAGCGGCACCAGGAATTCTCGACCTGGACGCGGTTCGCCTACGGTCCGCTAGGTGAAAACCTGGGCTTCGAAGCCGACCTGGACGACGACTGCTTCTGGCTGGACGGCGCGCCGGGCCAGGTATTCCGAGGCGTCGAGATCTCGGTCTCCGCGCCGGGCTCGGAGCCGCCGGCCGAAGCAGTGCTGAACCGGCATATCGACCTGGCCCGCTGCGTGTCGTGCGAGGTGTTCGACGGGGCCGCGCGGATCTGGACGGACTTCCGCCTGCGCGAAGGCGGCACCGGCCGCATCCACGTCCACAACATCGCCCTGGCCCATGATGAGGTCTCGCGTCTGGTCCAGACGCTGGTGGAGATCGGCAACTATCGGAAGCTGGCGCTGATCGGCTTTCCCCCTGCCCGCGAGCTGCTGGCCTGGCTAGACGGCGCCGAGGCCCGGCTCTCGGCCATCGCCAGCGGCCTGGCCGGCGGCGAGGACAGCCAGGCGGTGCTGGACAGCCTGCTGGCGCTGTCGGCCGAGGTCGAGCTGCGCGCGGCCAACAGCCGCTTCCGGCGCGGCGCCACGGAGTCCTACCACCGCCTGACCCTGGACCGACTGGAGGCCTTGCGTGAACGCCACGTGCCAGGTCATTCGACCATGAGCGAGTTCATCGCCCGGCGCCTGCAACCGGCCATGCGCACCCGCGAGGCGGCCGATCGGCGGCTGGACGACCTGTCCCTGCGCGTCGCCCGCTGCGGCGATCTCCTGCAGGCGCGGCTGGGCATCGTCCTGGACCGCCAGAACCAGGAAACCTTGCGCGGCATGGGCGCCAGTCTGGAGCTGCAAGCCAAGCTGCAGGGCCTGGTCGAGGGCCTGTCGATCTTCGCGGTCGGCTACTACGTGCTGGGCCTGCTCGGCTATTTCCTGAAACCCTGGCTGCACGTCTGGCCGGGCGCGAGCGAACAGGTCCTGTCGGGCCTGGTTCCCCTGGTGCTGATCGCCGTCGCCGCCACCCTGCACCGGCGCAAGAAGCGCCTGATCGATCGCGCCGACGGATGATCACCAGAAGACCGGAGCCCGGCATGTCGAAACGCCTTTTGATCGCGACCGTCGGCCTGGCGCTGCTGGTCGCCGCCCCGGCCCTGGCCCAGGAGCCGCCCTTCCCCGTCGCCGTCACGGTGGACGCCGCCGGGGCCGGCCAGCCGGTGAAGCCGGTCTGGCGCTTCTTCGGCGCGGACGAGCCGAACTACGCCACGATGAAGGACGGCCGCACCACACTGGCGACGCTGGGCGGCCTGGCTCCCGACCACGTGTTCTTCCGCACCCACAACCTGCTGACCTCGGGCGACGGGACGCCGGCGCTGAAGTGGGGTTCGACCAATGTCTATACCGAGGACGCCAGCGGGCGGCCGATCTACGACTGGACCATCGTCGACCGCATCTTCGACACCTATCGCGCCCGCGGCGTGAAGCCCTATGTCGAGATCGGGTTCATGCCCGAGGCGCTCTCCACCCAGCCTCAGCCCTACCAGCACCAGTTCCGCCCCGGCTCGGGCGCGCTGCGGACAGGCTGGGCCTACCCGCCCAAGGACTACGGCAAATGGGAGGAGCTGGTCTATCAGTGGGTCCGCCACTGCGTCGAACGCTATGGTCGCGCCGAGGTCGCCAGCTGGTGGTTCCAGACCTGGAACGAGGCCAACCTGCCGCAATACTACTGGGGCGGGACGCGCGAGGAGTTCTTCCGCCTGCACGACACGGCCATCCAGGGCGTCCGCCGCGCCCTGCCCGAGGCCCGGGTCGGCGGACCCGACAGCGCCGGGGCCGGCGACCAGTTTCTGACCGCCTTCATGCAGCACGCCAAGGCGGCCGGGACCCCGGTCGACTTCCTATCCTTCCACGCCAAGGGCGCGCCGCAGTTCATCAACGCGGGCGAGGCCAGCCACGTGCGCATGGGCGTCTCGACGCACCTGAAGGCGGCCGACCACGAGTTCGCGCAGATCGCCGCCGATCCCGACTTCCGCGGCAAGCCGATCATCATCGGCGAGTCCGATCCCGAAGGCTGCGCCGCCTGCCAGGGACCGGCCAACGCCTATCGCAACGGGACCATGTATTCCTCGTACACGGCCGCGTCCTTTCCCCGGCTGCAGGCGCTGGCCAAGCGTCGATCGCTGGACCTGGAGGGCGTGCTGACCTGGGCGTTCGAGTTCGAGGACCAGCCCTATTTCGCGGGCTTCAGGCAGCTGACCTCGGCCGGGATCGACCTGCCGGTCATGAATGTCTTCAAGCTGTTCGCCAAGATGTCCGGGACCTATGTGACGGCTGCTTCAGACCATGAGACGGCGCTGGACGACATGCTGCGCGACGGCGTGCGCGGCGCGCCTGACGTCGGATCCGTCGCGACGCGTGACGGCGACCAGGTGGCGGTGATGGTCTGGCACTATCACGACGACGACCTGGCCGGTCCCGACGCCAAGGTCAGCCTCGACGTGCGCCATCTCTCCAAGGCCTTCGCGCACGGCGGGCGACTGACGCACTACCGCGTCGACCGCGACCATTCAAACGCCTATGCGGCCTGGCTGAAGATGGGTTCGCCGATCGCCCCGACGGAGACGCAGCGCAAGACCCTGATCGACGCCTCGACCCTGGCGACGCTGGACCCGTCACCCTCGGCGGTGACGGTGAAGCGCGGCGACGCCAGGATCGATTTCACGTTGCCGCGCCAAGGGGTCTCGCTGCTGGTCCTGACCCCGCAATAGCCTAGCGAGCCGGGGCCGAAACCCCGGCCTTCGTCTGCACGACCGGCTGCATCGTGCCGTCGGGGTTGTAGCGCAGGCGCTCGACCGTCACCGCGCGGCGACCGATCGCCCCGCTCTGGTCGCCAACCGCCAGGTCCGCGTTGTGCAGGAAGAGATACCACTCTCCCTTGAACTGGACGATGCCGGGATGGATCGTGAAACTGTACTTGCCTGAGCCGGTCAGCAGGCCGCGTGGTGTCCAGGGGCCGGTGATGGCGGGCGCGGTAGCGTAGGACACATGCTCGTCGCGCTGGGTGGTTCGGTCCAGCGAGGCGTAGGTCAGGTAGTAGGTGCCGTTTCGCTTGTGCAGCCACGGGCCCTCCTCGAAATGCGGCGGCGTGATCTCGGTGATCGGGCCGTCGATCTCGATCATGTTGGACTTGAGCTTGGCGATGTAGCAGGAGCGATTGCCCCAGGCGATCCAGGTGGTCCCGTCGTCGTCGGTGAACACCGTCGGGTCGATGTCTTCCCAGCTGTGCGGACCCTTGGGGGTCATCTCGTTGGTGATCAGCGCCGACCCGCGCGCATCGACGAACGGACCCGTGGGCGAGTCCGAGACCGCCACGGCGATGGCCTTGCCGGGGTGCGTGTTGTCGTGCTCGACGGCGGCGTAGAAGTAGAACTTGCCGTTCTTCTCGATCGCCTGCGAGGCCCAGGCGTCCTTCTTGGCCCACTTGAAGTCCGTGGCCTTCATGATCGGCGGATAGGCCGTCCAAGTCTTCATGTCCGTGGTCGAGTAAACGAGCCACTCGCGCATATTGAACATCTCGTCGCGCTGGGCTTCGTCGTGACCCGTGTAGAGGTAGAGGCGGTCGCCGACGACCAGGGGCGCGGGATCGGCGGTGAACTTGTCCCGGATGATCGGGTTCGAGCCCGGCGCGGGCGCTTTCCCATCACCCGCCGTGCTCGACGTCGCCATGCCCAGGGCCGCCATCAAGGCGAGCGCCGCAATCTTCGAAACCATCTGACCGTCTTCCCAATGACTTGAATTACTCTGACCCGCGAGGATCAGCGCTCCAGCAGCGCAGCCTCGCCCCAGGTCACCGGCAGGCGCTGGTTGTCGCCCTTAGGGCTGCGCGCCACCAGTTCGATCAGCTTCACGCCGGCGACCGGGACCGAGATCGGCTGAGCCGCCATGCCCCATTTGACCGGCTTGCTGGTCGCCAGCAGCTTGCCGTCGCCATAGACGGCGAAGGTCACGTCGCTGGCCTTGTCGCTGGCGCTGTCATCGACGCCGACCATCGTGGAGAAGCGCTTGGCGCCGGTGTTGCGCACCTCGAGCCGCGAATTGGCCAGGATGCCGACGCCCGCCGTGAACCGCTTGCCAGCGACCTGCAGCAATTGGCCGTAGGGCGCGCTGTCGGCCCGCGCGCCGCCCCAGCCGGCATAGGAGGGTCGGTCGCCCGGACCGCCCGTGCCGCCCCAGCCCGCCCCGGTCCGGAAGATCGAGGGATCGGGCGTCGGATACTTGATGCCATCGACCGCCGGGTTCACGCTTCCCGGCTGCTCCGAGAGATAGTAGCCGCCCTGTAGCATCCGCTTGCCTTGCGCCCGGAAGATCAGGGTCTCGCGCGGCTTGACGTGGAGCTTGGTCCGCTTGGTGAACGAGGACTGCTGCTTGCTCCACAGGTCGGTCAGCTGGATCGGCGCGTCTTCCGCGAACTTCAGGTGGCCCGCGTTCAGGTCGACGTCGTAGTCGCCCGAGCCCCGGTTGAAGATCGCCACGGCCTTGTCGCCGTTCGCCAGGGTCTTCACTAGGATCTGCACATCGCTGGAGTCGTGAGCGAGGACCGCCTGGTTGCCGGCCGGGTCCTGGTCGATCGCGATGATGTCGGTATTGCCGAAGATATCGAGCAGCGCCTTCGGCGTCGTGCGCAGATCAGTGCCGAGCAGCAGCGGCGCGTTCAGCATCGCCCACAGCGCGAAGTGCGAGCGCGCTTCGGTCAGGTGATCGGCGTCGAAGTCACCCGCGCCGATGTGCAGCATGTCCGGATCGTTCCACGAGCCGGGATGCGCGTAGAGCGACCGGGTCACCGTCGTGTCGTAGTTGACCAGCAACCGACCCCAGGCCGGCGAGATGTCATCGCTGGTGCGCGAGATGCCGCCATAGTCCTTGCCCCACGACCGGACGTCGGCCGCGCCCCAGACGCACAGCGACAGCAGGTAGTCGCCGTCCGGGTTCTCCCGCGCCAGCGCGGTGTTGATCTGGCCGAACATGCCTTTGATCGCCGAGATGTCGGTTCGGGTCACCTCGCCCGAGTCCAGGAACGGGCCCAGCGCCCGGAACTTGCCCGACGTCACCCGCTCCATGTGCGGCGCGTAGTCCCGCAGGCCGCAGCCATCGACCTTGATGAAGTCGAAGCCCCAGTCCTTGAAGTACAGCGCGATGTCCTGGTCGATACGGCCGTAGATGCCGACCTCGCGCTCCAGGACCGTGCCCTTGGGCAGGTCGTCGTCGGTCGGCGAATAGGCTTCCGAGCAGGTGTTGCGGCCCAGGTCGGTATAGATGCCGGCCTTCAGCCCCATGGCGTGGAGCTTGTCGGTGTAGGGCTTGAAGCTGGGTGCGTCGCCGCCTGTGCGCGCCGACGGGAACTTGTCGTCGCGGATGATCATCTTGCCGTCGGGCATCCGGCGCTTCAGCGCCCAGCCGTCGTCGATATTGATGTAGCGGTAGCCCTTGGCGGCCAGGCCCGTGTCGACGATGATCTTCGCCGAGCCGAGGATCTTCTCTTCGTCGATAGCGGTGGCGAAGGCGTTCCAGGTGCTCCAGCCCATCGGCGGCGTGGCCGCGCGTCCCGCGGTATAGGCCGTCCAGCGTCCGGTCGGCGCCAGCGGATCGCTCTGCGCCGCGGCGACGGACGGCCCAAGAAGCGCGGCGATCATCCCCGCGGTCAGCAGCTTCCTCATTGTTTCCCCGGCCATTTTTGTCGGTTGTTGAACGGCTCGGCTATGGCAGCCACGAACGTCCGCTATGTCGGCATTATCTACTCCGACAAATATGGCCGTCAACACGCGACGTACCGAGTGCCCGATTAAGCGCGAAGTCGAACCTGAACTCACAGGAACCGCGACATCACCCACGCTATCGCCGAAAATAACGCCGACAAATATGGATTGTCTGGGTTGCGGACCTGGGCCTAAATCCATTCCATGAGCGGGGCTTTCCCCCTCAATCTGGCCTTCGCTATTGTCGACGGCCGGAAGACCACCACTCCCAGATCGCGACGTAAAAGATCACGGCTGGGCGACACATAAAAAATTGTTAGCGGTAACAAGGGAGGAATAAGATGCGAAGGATCGTTGCCACCACGCTGCTCATGGCCGCGTGCTCGACGTTGGCGATTACGACCGCCCAAGCTCAGACGCTGAAGCTGAGTCCGGATCAGACGCTCGAGGCCCCGGGCCTGAGCGTGATCGTGGAGCAGAACCATTTCAGCCCGATCTTCTTCGACGAGAAGAACGCCGGCATCCAGATCGTCATGCACGGCGAACGGATCGCCACCGACGGCGAGGTTCGGCTCAACCCGACGCCCGAGCAGTGGGATCCGGTGCCGATCTTCGGCGAGCGCACGCTCGGCGACGCGCCCGGCCAGCTCGTCGTGCGATCCAGCTTCCCGAAGGAGAAGCTGAACTATCGCGTGAAGGTGACCCCCGAGGAAGGCGGCTTCCGTATCGCGGTCGACCTGGACGCGCCGCTGCCGCCGGAACTGGTCGGCAAGGCCGGCTTCAACCTCGACTTCCTGCCGACCGCCTATTTCGGCAAGACCTATCTGATGGGCGACCGGCCCGGCCTGTTCCCGCGCAATCCCAACGGCCCGATGGCGACCGATGGCTCGGGCGATCCCCAGCCGATGGCGTCGGGCGCGAAGAGCGTCACCCTTTCGCCGGAAGACCCCAACACCCGCATCACCATCACCGCCAACAACCCTCTCGCCCTCTATGACGCCCGCAACCGGGCTCAGAACGGCTGGTTCGTCGTGCGCTCGATGATCGCCGCGGGCGCGAAGGAAGACGCCGTCGTCTGGCACGTGAAGCCCAATGTGATCCCGGGCTGGACGCGCGCTCCGGTCGTCTCCTTCAACCAGGCCGGCTACACGCCGCAGCGCAGCAAGGTCGCGCTGATCGAGCTGGATCCGAACTTCAAGGCGCCGACGGAAGCCACGCTGGTCAAGCTGACCGATAGCGGCGAGAAGCCCGTGTTCAGGGCCGCCGTCCAGTCGCGCGGCAAGTTCCTGCGCTACAACTACGCCGCGTTCGACTTCTCGAGCGTGCGCGAGCCCGGCATCTACGCGATCTCCTACGCCGGACAGACGACCAACCCCTTCCCGATCGCCGCCGACGCCTATGGACGGATCTGGCAGCCTTCGCTCGACACCTATCTGCCCGTGCAGATGGACCACATGACCGTGCGCGAGCAGTACCGGGTGTGGCAGCGCGCCTCGCACATGGACGACGCGGTCCAGGCTCCGCCCAACATCGTCCACTTCGACGGCTATCGCATGGGTCCGAACCTGGATTCACCCTTCAAACCGGGCGAGCACATCCCGGGCCTGGCGGTCGGCGGCTTCCAGGACGCCGGCGACTACGACATCCAGACCCCGCAGAACGCGCAGGTCGTGCGCGATCTGGTCTGGACGCGCGAGCTGTTCGGGCTCGACTGGGATGAGACCAGCGTCGACGAGAAGGCCCGCGAGGTCGAGATCCGCAAGCCGGACGGCGCACCCGACGCGCTCCAGCAGGTCCGTCATGGCGTCGAGCAACTGCTCGCGCAGTACAAGGTCTTCGGCCACTCGATCGTCGGCATCGTCGATCCGAAGCTGCGCCAGTACGCGCACCTCGGCGACGCCGCCTCCCAGACCGACGGCAAGCTGTATGACGCCACGCTGGGGCCGAACGAGGTCCGGGGCGACCACTCGGGCGTCCCCGACGATCGCTGGGCGTTCACCACCGCCTATCCGGCCAACGACCTGATGGTGGCCGGGAGCCTGGCCGCGGCCAGTCGCGCGCTGAAGGACTTCGACCCGGCGATGTCGGCCGAAGCCCTGTCCGCCGCCAAGGCGCTGTGGGCCAAGCGTGAGGGCGAGGCCGCCAACGGCAGCGACGGCCGCGACGACAGCGGAAACATGTCCCGCTTCCTCGACCTGGCCAAAGTCTCCGCGACGGTGGAGCTGATCATCACCACCAAGGGCGATCCGGCGTACACCGCGCGACTGAGCGCCCTGACGCCGGCGATCGAGGCCAATTTCGATCGCGTCAGCGGCGCGGCCGTGCGCGCCCTCCCCTACATGGACGCGGCCTACAAGGCGCGGATCAAGGCCCTGGTGGCCGGCGTCAAGCCTCGGGTCGACAAGGAGCTGGCCGGCAATCCGTTCGGCGTCCCGGTCGGGATGGGCTCATGGGCGGGGTCGGGTGAAGTCGCCGGCTTCGGCATCAACATGTACCTGATGCACAAGGCGTTCCCGGACCTGATCGGACCGGAATACACCCTGCACGCCCTGGATTACATGCTCGGCCGCCACCCAGCGAACAACCTGTCGCTGGTCTCGACCGTCGGGACGCGCTCGAAGCTGAACGGCTACGGGCACAACCGCGCCGACTACGGCTTCATCCCCGGCGGGATGGCTCCGGGCGTCATCGTCATCAAGCCGGACTTCCCGGAAATGATGAGCGACTGGCCGTTCCTGTGGTTCGAGAGCGAATACACGGTGAGCACCACCACCGCCTACATCCTCGCGGCCAAGGCGGCGATCGCCGCCACCGAGGACCGCAAATAGAGGCAAAACAGGGGTCGCCACGGAGCTCCGTGGCGACCCCCTACCGCTTCAGCAGGTAGAGCGTCTTGTTCGGGTAGTCCCAGACCGTCTTGTACTGCTGCAGGAAGGCGTACCCCAGGCTCATGATCCGGGGCGAGGACACGCCGATCGCCTTGGCGAAGGGCGCGGCGCCTTCGATCGGGTGGGTCTCGATCTTGGCCAGCGGGATGGCGGGGCCCTTGCTGAACTGGACCGCCTTGATGTCCACGGCGCCCTCCTCGTTCGCGGCGGGCTTGATCGCCCCGGCGGCCGTCAGGTGCTCCAGCGTCGCGGCATCGGCGAAGAGGTTGCCGTACTGGCCGGTGTCGAGGACCGTCTCGAAATCCAGGTCGCCGACCTTGGCGGCCAGGACCGGATTGTTGGGCAGCTTGGGCGTCTCGAAGGGGATGGCGGCGATCACCGCCTCGCCCTTCAGGAACGCCTTCGGTCCGCCCTTGTAGAAGGTCGCCTTCGACGCCTTGTAGTCGACCTTCACCGCGTAGCCGTCCCAAAACAGATAGCCCAGCCAGCCCAGGAAATCGGGCGTGATGCGTTCGAGCTGCGCCGCGTCCTGGCTGCGGAAGGTGGTGACGCGGCTGTAGCTCAGCCCGCCGGCCAGGCGGACATTGTCGACGCTGGGCCGCAGGACCTTCTCGTAAGTCTGGCCGCTGCCGAAGGCGCCCCGCCCGATCACGCGACCCTCGGGCAGCTTGAGGTGATTGTGGTTCAGGACAAACGCTTCGAGCGCGCCGGTGTCGAGCAGGAGCTTGCCCTTCACACCGTTGATCTCGGCCTCCACGAACGGGAACTCGCGCACCATCACGAAGGGGATCGAGACGACGTCGCCCTTCAGACGGAACTCCGGAGCGATCTGGGTCCCGCTGGGGACGTCCTGAGCCACGGCGGCCGGGGCGACGAAAGCGCCGGCTAAAGCCAGGGCGATGGCGGCGGTAAGGGCTGCGCGCAGCATAGGGAATCCCCGTGGATCGGATCGAAGGCGCCCGCCGTATCCCGCGAGCGGGCGGGCGGCTTGATCATCTCTGATGCGGAGGGGCGGAACGCCTTTGGCCGTCCCACCCCTTTCGCAGGCTTGGAGGAGCCGCAAGCTACCGGGCGGCCTTCTCGATCGCGTCGGCCAGGCCATCCGGATCGGTCAGGAACGGCGTGTGGCCGGTCTGCAGGGTGTACTCGACACGCACCGGGGTGTTGGCGACCATCTTGGCCTGGAAGGCCGGGCTGATGACCTGGTCGATGGCGGTGTGGATATAGACCTTGTCGACCTTGCCGAAGTTGGCGGCGGTCACCTTCACCGGCGTGGCCAGCGGGGCCAGAGGCTCGTCCAGGATCAGGTCCGGGATCGCCTTGCGCAGCCCCTCGGGACCGCCGTTGGCGAACAGGTCGGCGCGGGCCGAATATTCGATCGAGGCGATGCCCTTGTCCTTCTGGATCTGCAGGTGCGGGCCGATCTTGGCGTCCGGATCGCGCTGGGCCAGCGACACCAGCGAGTCACCGTCCTGCGGCAAGTAGGCGGCCAGATAGACCAGCGTCTTGATCTGCTTGGGCGCCTGCTCAGCGGCGGCCGAAATGACGATGCCGCCGAAGCTGTGACCGACCACGACCGCCGGACGCTTGGCCGAGCCCAGCGCTTGGACGACGGTGTCGCGATAGACGTCCAGGCTGACCTTGTCCGGCGTCATCGGATTGCCGGGGCGGCCCGGCAGGTCGACGGTGATGACCTGATAGCCGTCCTTTTGCAGCTTGGCGGTGACATGGCCCCAGACCTGGCCGTTCTCGAAGGCGCCGTGAACCAGCACGATGGGCGGCTTTTCTGCAGCCATGGCGTTGGCGCCGAAAGCGAAGACAGACGTGGCCAGAGCGGCGGCGATGATCGTTTTCATTGTTTCCGTTCCTCTAATCTTTCCAAACACCTTCATCGGTGCGGCGAGGAAAAACTTAGTCGACCGGGGTTCTCGTCAGCCATGTTCCGACCTCCGGATCGCATGATCGATCGTCCGGATTTTCAGGGAATCTGGCGGCGCACTTCACTAGGCGCATAGCCGAAGTGCGCCTTGAACGCCCGACTGAAGGCCGCGTCAGAAGCGTATCCGCTCCGGTAAGCCGCCTCGGTCACCTTCAGTCCGCCGCTGCGCAGGAGATCCGCCGCGATGGTCAGGCGCCAGCGCGACAGATAGCGCAGCGGCGGCTCGCCCACGGCGGCTGTGAAACGTTCGGCGAAGATGGAGCGCGACATCCGGGCGATCTCCGCCAGCGACTGCACCGTCCAGCGATGGAAGGGATCGGCGTGCATGGCGCTGAGCACCCGGCCGATCCGCTCCTCTCCCAGCCCGCCGAGCCAGCCCATCCGGGTGGCCTGGTTCGCCGCCCAACTGCGCAGAGTGCGGATGACCAGCAGGTCGATCAGGCGCGAGATCATCAGGGACGAGCCGGGATTGGGCTCCTGCGCCTCGGCCAGCAGAAAGCGCGAGATCGCCGCCAGCCAGGGCGGCGCGCCCGTCTCTCCGCGCGGGATATGGATCAAGGGCGGCAGCGCCGACATGACCGCCGGCAGCGGACTGCCCTCGAAGCTGAAGAACCCGCCCACCAGCTGGGTAGCGACGCCGTCGCCGCCGTGGCGCAGGACCAGGCCGTCACGGTCGAAATGGTCGGCGGCGATCTTCTCGATGGTCTCGATCGGCGAACCAAGGGCGTCGGTGATGGTGTGCCCCTTGCCCAGAGGCAGGAGGACGAGATCGCCCTGCTTGGCCAGGGTCGGAGCCTCGCCGGCCGGCGTGATCCACGCCTCCCCCGTCTCGACGAAATGGAAATGGGCCGGCCCCGCCTGGAACTGCAGCCCCCAGGGCGCACCGAGGATGGCGGTATAGACGAGCTCCCCGCGCAGCCGGATCAGGGTGAGCACCTCGGACAGCACATCATTGCGCGCCGCCGACATCCCGAAGTCCTGGGTCATTCCGGACGATCCATCATGTTATTCGGAGGGCGCGACATATCTCGCCTGAACCTTGGAGCCTAGCTTCTCCCCATCGGCGCAGGCCGAAACAAGCCACTTTTGCTTCACGGGGATACGAAAATGACCATTGAGACCACGAACGCGACGATCGCCACGAAGGCTACCGAAAAGCCGCCCATCGTCCTCGTCCACGGCGCCTTCGCCAACGCCCCGGTCTGGGGCCATGTCGCCGCCCGACTGCGCGCCGCCGGCCACGAGGTGGTGGTCGTCGACCTGCCGGGCCGCCCCGGCGCGCCGATGGAGCCGGGCAAGGTCAGCCTGGACCTCCACCGCGACACGGTGGTCAGCGCGCTGCGCGCCCTGGACCGCCCCGCCGTGCTGGTCGCCCACAGCTTCGCCGGCATCGTCGCGGCCGCCGCGGCTGAGCAAGCGCCAGAGGCCATCAAGACCCTGGTCTTCGTCGCCGCCTACCTGCCCCAGAACGGAGACTCGCTGGTTTCGCTGGCCCAGCAGGACCCCGACGCCAAGATCGGCCCGCAATTGCGCATCGACCACGAGAAGGCGATCGCCGTCGTGGACTACGCCGCCCGCGCCGAACTGTTCGCCAATGACGGCCCCGAGGGCCTGAAGGCCAAGCTGCCGGACCTGATCCTGAACGAACCCTTGGCGCCCCTGGCGACGCCAGTCAGCGTCACCGACGCCCGGTTCGGCCAAGTCGACAAGGTCTATGTCCGCACCGCCCTCGACCAGGTCATCAGCCCCGCCTTCCAGGACCGGATGCTCGCCGCCACGCCGGTGCGCAACACGGTGACGCTGCAAACGGGCCACCTGCCGTTCCTCACCGATCCGGACGGCCTGACCAAGGCGATCACCGACGCCGCGGAATAGGCCGTTTCCGGTCCGCGATCCCTGGCGCGGAGGCGTCGCCACGCGCCAGGTCCAGGAGAGCGGGCATGGTTTCTCGAAACCTTAGTGCGTCGGAGCAGCCGGCGCCGCAGCAGGCCGGCCAGCTGGGGCTGAAGCAGCAGCGACAGGCGCTGGGGCTGGAGCCGGGGCGGCGGGAGCCGGAGCTGGAGATGCAGCCGGAGCCGCGGCGGGCGGCGCGGCCGCCGGCGCGGCGGCGGGGCGCGGCGGCGACGGCGGCAGGGCGGGTGGAGCGTGAAGGCGACTGTCCAACTGTCCGCCGCGCGCCGTCTCAGCCGCCGCCTGTCCGGCGCGGCGAGCCGCGCGGTCACCGACCGCCAGACGCTCCTCGGCCTCGGGATTCAGGGTGTTGACCCGGATGCGGTCCACCGCTCCCCCGCCGGCCAAACGCTCCAGCGGCAGATAGTCGGTCCTGAACACCAGTTCGACCGAGGAGTTGAGGTCCAGGTCGGTGTTCATCTCCTCGCTGGTCTGGGTGCGCTGGGTGGACACATAGCCGATCGTGTTCTTGACCTTGGCCTCCATGCCCCATGGGCCAAACTTGGCCCCGCCGCTCACCTCGCTGTCGGTGCGTGTGTCGAAGCTTGAGCCACGATCGTCGGCGGCGGCGCTGTGGGTGTCGATGTGGAAGCGCATCGATGCGTTCAGGCGGCCGCTCTCGATGACCAGCCGTTGCAGTCCCATCATCACCATGCTGGACAGCATCTGCTGGCGATTGCGCGCCAGCGAGGCGCGGGCCAGGCCAACCAGACTTTCGGGATCACCCGATGGGATCGCGTCCTGAGGCCCCAGGCCGAAAGCCACACGCAGCGCCGCCTCGGTGGGCATCGACGCGCCCGGCGCCAACCTCAATCGGGTGGCGGCGTCGCGCTCGGCCTGGGCCTCGGCGCGTTCCTCCGGGGTCATCTGCGAGGCCGGCGTGGCGAACTCGTCGGCCTCTTCCGCGCCCTGGATGACGAAATTGGCCGGAAACCGCTCGGCCAGCCAGCTACGCGCGCCCGCCACGCCGATATTGGCGTCGGCGAAACCCTCCGTGGTGGTGGCCACGTTGCGGATCAGCTCGACATAGGCCTGCATCTGCTGCTGGTTGCTGTCGGTCAGGGCCTTGAACACCCCGGTGATCAGTTCCGTGACGAAACGGGGAAACGACACGGCATTGAGGATCTGCCGCGTGGTGTCCGCCACCCGAGAGGCCGAGACCCCGGAAAACGACGATCCCGCGTCCTGGGCCTGCGCCAGCACCTGACCGCCCGCAGGCGGCCGCGCCGGGGCCGGTTCGACATCCCGCGCCAGCGCCAGGGCGGTGTCGGCGATCTTCACCAGGGAGCCGGCGATGTCTCGACGCAGGCCCGAATCCAGTTCCTGGAAGCGCGGATGGCCGGTCAGCAGGTCGCGAACGCCTTCCCGCGCGACCGGCGACGGCACGTCTCGCGAGGTCTTGGTCTGAAGCAGCGCCGTCGCGGTCATCGCCTCACCCTGCCAAGGCGGCCCAGTTCGAGGCCGGCGCCGACGCTCGGCCTGTCATGGAGGGCGGCGCGGCGACGGGCGCGGACAGCTCGCCGATCGCCAGCTCGGCCTGCATCCAGTCGATGGCGGCCGAGATCACCGGATGGTCCAGGGCGACCAGCACTGTTCCCGCCTCATCCAGACGCGGCGCGGCGTCGGCCAGCCAGGCCAGCACCGTCATGCCGGCCTTGCCACGACGCAGATAGGGACGAGGATTGGGGCGACTGGCCTTGGACAGGCGATCGATCCCGGCGATCGAGCCCCAGGCGTCGCGCGCGCCGAACGCGCCTCGCACAGCCGCATGACCCAGGATCGCCAGGCAGTCGCGCAAGGTGTGGAGGATGTCCTGAGCCAGGAACACGGTGATCCCCCCCGCCCCGGCCACGACGCTGGTGATCAGGCGTTCGGCGGCGGCCCGCACCCGGCCCTGCTGCGAGAGGCCGCCATAGGTGGCGTTGGTCGCCGACTCGTCCAGCTTGTAGAGCGCCTCGCACAAGGCCAGCATCGCCTCCTCGAAACCGCCGTCGCCCTGGAACAGGCGCGCGAAGGCGGCCATCCGCTCCTCGGCGGTGGCGCGATCACGGCGATCGCGCCAAAATCGCTCGACCAGGACGGCCGCCGCGCCAAGGTCCACCGACAGCCCGCCGCGTCCCAGCCCGGCCAGGGTCTCCACCGCTGGCACGATCCCCGCCGCCTCTAGGTCGGCGGCGAGATACAGGCTGGCGACGGCCCGCAACTGGGCCTGGTCGATGGTCGTGGCCGAGCTTGGCGGCAGATCGATCCCGTCGCTCAAGTCGGCCAGGGCGACCGACAGCGTCATCGCCGCCCCGACCAGCTCGCCGGAGCGCCTCAGGACATCGTCCAGTCCATGATCGCCGTGCATGGGCGGCTGAACGGGCGGCGGCGGAGGCTGGAAGGTCATGGCCGCGCCGCCGCTGGGGCCGCCTTGTTGGGATTGTAGGGCGTGGAATTGCCCTGCATCACCGACATCATCTCGGGCGTCGCCATCTTCTCGAGCGGCAGGTAGTCGCTCTTGAAGTTGAGCCTCACCTCGCCGCTGAGCTTGGCCTTGACCTCGGCCTTGGACTCGCTGGTTTCATCAACCGACGAGCCTACCGTGGCGACGTGCGCCTGCTCGCTCTCGCTGCCGTACGACACGTCGACCGGCGACATCCAGCCACCATAGCCCGCATTGAAGGTCTGCTTGGCGCGTTGGCTTTCCTCGTCGTGCATCTGAGCGCTGTAGGCCCGCTTGGCCGTGTCCGAGGCCCGCATGTCGAAGATCACCTTGGCGTTGATCGAACCGTCGGTGACGACGATGCGGTTGATGCCCAGCATCACCATCGAGGCCAGCAGTTGCTGACGCGACTTGGCCATCTGCAGGCGAGCGGCGGTGACCAGGCGCAACTCGGCGTCGGCGTCCGTGATGTCGGTGACCGGCGGATTGAGGTTCATCTCGTGGCTGATCTCAGCCAGCCGGACCTCGGTATTCTCGCCGCGCGGCGCCAGGACGGCGGTCGCGGGCGCCGCCTCGCCGTCGGCCAGGCCGCCGGCGTTGGCGTTGACCTCGACGCCCAGAGCGTCGGGATAGCGCTCCGCCAGCCAGTCGCGGCCCGCCCCGGCCGAGATGTTGTCGTTCATGAACTGGTCGACGGTCTTGGCGACATTGGCGATCAGCTCGCCATAGGCCCGCATCTGCTCGATCGACGACTCGACGATGGCCTGGAAGACGTTCTTGATCAGCCCGCCGACGAACTTGGGGAAATCGACCTTCTGCACCAGGGCGCCGAATTGCTTGACCCCCTCGGCGGTGGCCCCGGCCTTGAAGTCCTTGCCCACCATGCCCGGCGACTTGGACAATGACGCCTTGGTGTCCTCCACCGCGTCCTGGGCGCGAGCCAAGGTCACGCCGGCCGCGGGGCTGCCGGGCCCTGGACTGGACGTCGCCTCGGGCGGCGGCGGACGCTGCACCGCCGCGGCGACCCCGTTCGGATCGCTGATATAGGACATCACCTTGACCATGTTGGCGGCCAGGACGCGTTGCTCCTCTGGCGGCATGGCCGAATAGGACGGGATGGCGGTCAGCAGATCGCGCACCTTGGGGCGCACATCCTCCAGGGCTTGCGGACTGGTCCAGGCGGCCATCAGAGCGGAGGTGGTGGTCATGGATCGCCCTCCCCTCAGCGCGCCGGGGCGGGAGCGGGAGTGGGCGTAGCCGTTGCGCCGGCTGGCGGCGGATTGACGGCCGACGGTACGACGTTGGGATCGACCGGCGTCGAATTACCCTGGATGGCGGCGATCATTCCGGGCGTCGCCATCTTGTCCAGCGGCAGGTAGTCGCTCTTGAAATTGACCTCGACAGCCCCTGCCAGCTGCACCCTGGTCTGCAGCTGCGAGTCACTGCTTTCCGACGCGGCGCTCATCGCCGTCATCACCGGCTTGTCCTCGAACTTGTACTCGCCCTTCGAGTAGTAGTCGGCGCTGTAGTCGGAGCTGCGGCCGTCCTTGTTCCGATCGGTGGTGTAGCTGGTGTCGCCGCCGGTTTCCTTCTTGCCTTCCCCCGTTCGCGTGGTCTGGACGTTGCCGTCACGATCGCGGGCGTAATCGTAGGCCTGGGCGCTGCGCCGGGTGCTGCGGGTGTCGCGCGAGGTGAAGTCGTACATGATCTTGGCCGAGATCCGGCCATCGGTGACGACGATGCGGTTGATGCCCATCAAGACCAGGCTGGCCATCAGTTGCTGGCGTTGCCGCGCCAACTGGGTGCGAGCGGCGGTGACGATGGCCAGTTCGGTGTTCTCGTCGGACAGGTCCATGCTCTTGAGCACGCCGTCGCTCATGGTCAGCTGGCTGTTGACCCGGCGCAGGGCGTCGCCCTCCTCCACCCCGTCCCGCAGGCGTAGCTTTGGCGAGGGCGAATCCGACATGTCGTCGACCCCGACCTCGAACAGGTCGGGGAACTTCTCGACCATATGGTCGCGCCCCTGGTTCTCGCTGACATTGTCGTCGCGGAACTGCTGCAGGGACTTGGCGACTGACTCGATCATCTTCGTGTAGGCTTCCATCTGCTCGATGGAGGATTTGACGATGGCGTGGAACACGCCCTCGATCAGCGAGGCCACGAAGGTCGGGAACTTGACCTGCTTGAGCAACAGGCCCGCCACCTCGGCCCCCTCGCGCGCCGCGCTGGCCTTGAACTGGCCATCGCCGATCTTGTCGACCTCGGTGGCCGCGGTCTGGTAGTCGGCTTCACGGGCCGGCGGCTCAGCCAGCGCGCCCGCTGTCGCCGTACCCAGCCCGCCCGGGATTTGGTTGCCGGGAATGCCCTCGGGCGCGGCCAGATAGTCGGCGATCAGGGCCGTGGACTGGGCCACCGCGCGCTGCTTTTCCGGCGACAGCGCCTGGAAGGCGTCGGACCGGGTCAGCAGGTTGCGCACCGCATCGCGCACTTCTGGTCGCGGCGCCGGAGCGGCGGCCGGTTCCGGGGTCGGGACGGAGAGCTTGTGTACGGCGACGGGCATGGCGGACCTCGATCGGTAGGAGCGTACGGGCGTCTGGACAGGTCTCAGGCCGCGTCCTGCAGCGCGCGGATGGGCAGCTCGAATTCGGCGGGACGCAGATAGAGGCTGACCCGCGGCGGCGAGGCCGGGCTGGTCCGGACACTCAGGATCGAGAACCGCCCCGGCCAGACGTCGTCGTCCGGCGTGAAGGCGTCGAGCCAGCGCTCCAGGGCCACCAACTCGCGCGGACGCTCGTTGAGCCCGAGGGTCAGAAGCTGCAGGAAGTTCGGCGGCAGGTCAGGGATCAGGCCGAGCATGACATAGAGCTCGAATTCCGGCCCTTCCGGGGTCTGGCCGAACGCCACCAGGGTCGAGTTGCCCGGCAGGTCGAAGCGCCCGCCCAAGGTCAGGCCGATGATCTGCAGGATACCCGGCATGCGGTCACCCAGCCCCAGCACGTCGAGAATGGGCTGGAAGTCGTTCAACCGCATGGCCTTGGGCTGGGCGAAGGTCAGCCTCTGGCCGCCGGCGTGCCGCTGCGCCGATAGAGTGGTGAACACCGGCCGCAGGGACGGCATCAACGACATCACCACATGGATCACCCCCAGCAGTTCGCGGGGCAACGCGCCCACCTGGTGCGGTTGGGTCTCGTAGTAGATCTTCGAGGCCGACAGTCCGTCGCGATCGCTGCTGGTGCCGAAGAAGGCGCCATAGTTCAGGCCGCCGCCCGAGCCGAAGCCGCGCCAGGCCTCGGAGCGTTCGTCGAACCAGTGCAGGGCGTCACGGCCGAACCTGGATCCGACGAGACGACGCATCTCGCGCGTCGCCTCGTCCCGGCGGTCGACGCCCGACGCCTCGGGCCCTAGCGGTTCGATGGTGAACCGCAGCGTCCGGGGCTGCAGCTCCGAGAAGCTGGGCTCGAAGGGCGCGGCCATGGGCGTCAGGGCGTTGCGCCCGTAGCGGGGATCGCCCTCTGGGAGGGAGAAGGTCCGCGTGAGCAGGCCCTGGATCGGCCCGACAGGATCGGCGGTTCCCAGCGCGTGCGCGGCCTGCTGCAGACGGAGGGCGACCTTGGTCGCCAAGGGTTCGTTGGGCATGGTGCCACTCCTCAGTGCTTGGCGTAGCCATTGGCGTAACCACCGCCGGCGCCGACGCCGCCCAGGCCCAGACCCATTCCCGGCAGCCCGTCGATCATGTCGCGAGCGAACGAGGGGATCGGCACGGGCTTGGACGTCATCACAGGGGCCTCGCGAGGCTGCGACAGCTCGTCGATGCGCAGGTCCGAGGTGGCGGTGTCGGCCAGCCACAGCTCGCAGGCGTTGACCAGATCATAGTCCGTCGGGTCGGTGGTGGCCTTGACGCCCTGCGATCGCGGAATCGGCGAACGCACGTCATCGATGTCGATGATCGGTCCCGTGGCGCGCATGATCCGCGGCACGTTGTTGGCCAGCCAGGCGGTGATGATCGCGCCGCAGGTGGCCAGGGTGCGATAGCGTGAACTGGTCTTGGCGCCGCCCAACTCCAGCGTGGCGACCTGATCGACGACCTGCCACATGTCGCGCGCGCCGTAGGCCGAACGGATATCCGGGTCGCCCAGCAGCTGGACCATGAACTTGATCTGGGTCTGCAGGTCCAGGGCCGCGTAGTAGGCCATGCCGTAGCCGTGCAGTGACAGGTTCGCCGCCAGATCGCGGGCCGCCTTGCGCACCTGCTGCTGGCTGATCGGGCTGGGCAGCGAGGCGCGCAGCATGCGATCGACCTCGTTCTGGCGGATGAACGAGGAGACCGACGACACGAACCGGATCCACAGGTCGTTGAAGTCGCGATTGACCATGCCGCTGGTCTCGCCGCCTGGAATCCCCATGGTCATGGCGTAAAAGTTGCGGCGTTCGCCCTCGGATATACGATTGGGCGCGTCCTTCCAATATTTGTAGAGCATCTTACCGGCTTCGCCCGAACCGATCGGCAGCATGCCGTGCTGGAACAGCTCCACCAGCTTGTCGACGACCTGGAAGGCCTTCAGCTCGTCGAACATCGCCGCGCAGACCATCGGCCCCATCAGGCGGACATTGTCCGGCACGATGTCGCTGTCGGCCGACTGCTCCAGGTCCGGCAGGTCGATGCCCAGTTCGGTGACCGGCCGATCCTCGCCGACATACTGGATGCGGTCGAGCGCTTCGTTGACACGCCGGCTCATCTGCGGCTCGTCGGCCGTCACCCCGCGCTCGGCGAGGGCGCGGATCACCCGGGCGAATTCGCTGGCGTCGACACTGGCCCCGCCCTCGCGGCCCGCTTTCGTGTCGGACCGGCTGCGGGTGTCACCTTCCCAGGCCAGCAACGGCAGCACCACCATGGCCAGGTCATGCTGCGACTGGGCCTCGCCGATGGCGGCGAAGAAGGCGCGGCTCAGTTCGCGATATTCCGGCGCCGTGGTGATGGCGACGATCTGGCGCTGACTGCCCGAACCATCGTCGAGCGGATCCGAGCCCGCCGTACCCGACGTGGCCGGCGTCGGGTTGTCCTCCAGCTCCACCGCCTGGACCGGCGGCGAGCGCACCTGGTCGACCAGCAGCAGGCCTAGGGTCAGGGCTGAGCGGACCACGGCCTCGCGGGTGAATGAACCGGCCCCGCCCTTCAGGGCGCCGCCGCGCAGCACGCCATCGACGTGGTTCTCGAAGCGGAAGCCCAGGATGCCGGGGCTGTTGTTGAACAGGTCGCGCACGCCCACGAACAGCGGATCGCAAAGCTCGTTGAACTTGGTCTGCCTGATGGTCTTTTCGATCAGTTCCAGGCGCCGGAGCTCGGCGACTTCGTCGCTCGAGAGGTTCTTGCCGTTCTTGCGCATCGTATGGAACTGGCCGAGCCGGCTGTTCAGTCGTTCGCGTTCGACCAGTTCGCGCTGGGCCAAGTCACGGAAACGAATATTAATGATGGACATGCTGTCCTCCTGATCTTCGAGGGCTTGGAATGGCGGGCTGTGGGCGGCGGAGGTCACCCGTCCTCGATCAGCCCGGGTCGATCATCCGATGACTGATCAATAAGCGCGTCGAGCGCCTGCAGGGCCGCGGCGGCGTCGAGAATTCCCGCCCCGCAGCCCGCGGCTGGACCGCCGGCGAAAGGCTGGGCCGTGGCTTGCAGGATCGAGCGCGCGGTCGCGGCCGTCAGGGGCGTGGCGCGCCGGGACGCGCGCGCGGCTAGCAGGGCCACGGCCGCGGCGACGAAGGGCGCGGCGAAACTCGTGCCGGTGACAAACTGATAGCCGTCCAGCCCGGCGCTGAGCACCCGTTCGCCCGGCGCGCACAGCGCCACGTGATCGCCGCGCGTGGAAAAGCTGGTCGGCCGCCGGTCGGCGCCGTTCGCGCCCACCGCGATCACCCCTTCGTAACCGGCGGGCCAGTAGAGGCTTTCACGCCCGTTGTTGCCGCTGGCCGCGATCAGGATGCAGCCGTGGTCCAGCGCGTAGCGAACCACCGCCGCGTGCGGCTTGGGGCTGGAGGGATTGAGCGCGCCGTCCTCGGTGCCGAAGCTCATATTGATGACCTTGGCGCCCAGATCGACGGCCAGCTTGACCGCCACGTCGAGGTCGGCGATGGCGCCCAAGCCGACGGGGTTGGGCTTGTTGGGCAGACGCGCCGCCGCCAGGGCCCTTAGCGGGATGATCTGGGCCTCGCCCGCCAGACCGGGGGGCATCCGTACGCCCAGACCGCCGATGATCCCCGCGCAGCCCATGCCGTGGCCGACGAAATGATCGGTAGGATCGCCGTCGTGGCGGCTGTGGTCGCCCAGCAGCGCGATGCCGGGCGCCACGGCGCCCGCGCCGAGCTGGACAGTGTCGACGCCCCGCCGCAACCGCCCCGACAGTTCGGGATGCTCCAGGGCCACGCCGCTGTCGACCAGGCCCACCAGCACGGCGGGATCACCCGGCTCATAGGCCAGGGCTTCCGACGCGCGGATCATGGCGCGCGGCGCCCAGGCCGCGTCGCCGTCGGAATCGACCGCCCCGCCCATGTCCATCGGGGCGACGGCGACATAGTTCGGGCTGGCGGCCGTAATGGTCGGCAGCTGGGCCAAGGCCAGGGCCAGGTCGCCGATCGGCGTGCCCGGCGGCACCCGAACCAGGAAGGTGCGCGCCAGACCCGAGGTCTGCTCGGCCGCGTTGAAATCACAATGCCGGCGGCCGGGCAGGCCGATCGATTGGGCGGCCGAATGGAGCCGGGCGGCCCGCACGCCCCCGGCATAGTGACCGATCAGGCGATCGATCGGTCCGCCGTCCAACGCGGTCGTCGCCCTGGCGTGACCGTGCCGCACGTCCATCACCGCCGGGGCGTCGTCGGGCGCCTCGCCCAGCGCCAAGGTGACAAGTAGGCTGTCGGGAACGCAGTAAGTGCGCTCTCCCGAGGCGGCCCACGGCATAGCGAGGGGGCGGATCGTCATGCTGTCCCTCCTTCGGGCTCGGAGGGGGCGTAGGGTGTGAGGTCGAAGGCCATGGTGGCCGCCAGACCAGCGGCTGGCGTCACGGCCAGCTCGCCGGACCATTGATGGGCCAGCGGCGCCAGCAACAGTTCGCGACCGGTGGCCTTGACCACGGCCATGGCCTGGCCGCCGACCGTCACGCGCGGCGACTGCCCGTCCATCAGGTTGTGCCCACGCACGCGCAACAAGGGCGGCGAGGTGTCCGCGCCACGCCCGGCGGCCACCGGCGTGACCTGGTCGATGATCGGGGCGGAGGCCCGCTGCAGCGCCTGACGCAACCGGTCAACCGGCAGGCCCGTCACCCGGCCGATGGCCCCGACCCCGCCCTGCGACTCCATTTCCTTCAGCTTGCCGACGGTGCGCACGCCGATCCATTCCAGCTGGCGGCGGTTCTCCTCGGTCAGGCTGTCGTCCTCGAGATCGTCGATAGCGCGATCCTCGGGATCGTCAGCCATGGACACCGCGTTCTCTTCGATCATCGGCCGGGTGATGGCGGCGAACACCAGGTGGAAGACGCTGGCTTCCTTGTCGTTCGCGCCAGCCGGACGGATGCGGATTTCGCTCCGCGAGAACTCCACATGAGCCCTCAGGTCCAGCGTGATGTCCTTGATGGCGAAGGTCAGAGGCAGGTTCAGGTTGCGAGCCTTCATCGCCATGGCCGTCTGGGCCTTGTCGAGCTGGCTCTGCACCGCCTGGATGAAGTTTTCGAGCGGCAGGGCGGCGGCGGCGTAGTCGTTGGTCATGGCGCCGCCTCCTCCTCGAGCCTGAGGACGAGCCGGCTGGGCGGATGGTCGAAGCTGGTGCGGACGACGAAGCGCGGCAGTTCTGCCAGCACGGTCAGTTCGCCGTCGCGTTGCTCCACGGCCACCTCGACGGGCAGGGACAGCTCCAGGCCGGTGGCGCGCAGGCCGACCAGGCCGTCCAGACGCGCGCCGTCCATCACACCGCCAGCGACCTCGGCCAGCATTTCCGAGAGCGCGCGGCGAACGGTCACGCGGCGCCTCCAGTCGGCGAGGTCGGCGCGGGAGCCGGCGTTGCTGCAGCGGGCGTTGCCGGAACCAGTCGCAGCGGCTCGGCCGCGCGCGCGGTCGGCAGGTTGCGCGAATGGCGTTCGAGCAGCGTGCGCTTGGCGTCGTCCATGAACCGGTCGAGCGGCACCGTCTCGCTGGCGAAATTGATCTTCACCTCGCCGAACAGCTCGGCCTTCAGCTCACTGTCAGACTGGGCGTTGACCCCGACCGTCGAAACCTTGGTCGATGGCAGCGGCTCGCTGGCGCCTCCCCGGCGAGCCCAGGATTCGCCGCCGGTGGCCGGATCCGAAGACGTGGCGTATTGCACCGCCGCGTGATCGGCGGCGGCCGCCCTGAAACGCAGGCGCGCGCCGATGGTCCCGTCCTTGATGACGATGCGGTTCATGCCCATCAGCACCATCGTCGCCAGCGTCTGCAGGCGGGCGCGCGCCACGCGTTCGCGGGCCGCCGGGACCAGTTCCTGCTCAAGGAATTCATCCGAAAGCTCGGCGCCGTCATGGCCGTAGTCGCCGAGCCAGCTTGGCGAGGCCGGCTCGTCATCATCGCCGCCCGAGGGCCGGGCGACCGGCGCCAGGACGAAGCCTCCATCGGCCGGACGCAGGGTCAGATCGCGAGGATGCTGTTCGACCAGATAGTCCCTGGCCTGATTGGCCGAGACGTTTTCCTGGGTGAACTGGTCCAGTGGCTTCGACACCGCGGCCACCAGGTCGGCGAAGGCCTGCATCTGGCGGATGGACGAGTCCACCATCGCGTCGAAGGTGCCGTGAACCAGCGAGGAGACGAAAGCCGGAAAGTCCAGTTCATCGCTCAGGGAGCCCGCGCGGCGTCCCAGGGCGTCGGTGGCCATCTCTTTCTTGATGCTCGGACCAGGCTCGGCGGCGGGCTCGGTCGGCGCCGGTTCGGCCGGGACGATCTCCCGGCCGAAGGCGTCACGCGCCAGGCCGAAGCCAAGCGGCGGCGGCGGTCTGTTGGCTGAGGCGGTCATGACCCTTGCCTTCCCGCCGCCCTAGGCCGCCAGCCTTGTTGTCGCCGCCAGCCATTCGCCACTGCGCTCGTGCCGGCCGTCGCCGTGCAGCGTGACCCTGACCACCGCAACGGCGTCCAGCTCTCCGGCCCGGCAGAAGGTGTAGCGAACGGTGACAAGCAGGGCGGCGACCGTGGGCGTGTCGGGTCCGTCGGCGACCTCGGCGTCGACCCGGACGGTGCGACCGCCCTCGGCGCCGCCGCCAGCCATGGCGATACGGACCGCGCCCACCGCGCCGGAGTCATGTTTCCAGTCGATGGTCACGCTGGCGCGGCTGGTCTGGCCGCCGGCTTCGGTGAGATAGGGCCATTCGGCCAGATCAATGGTCGGGCCGTTGATCGGCGCCCCACGCGCCAGCATCGAGGCGGGCTGTTTCATCGCGTCGTACTGGGCCAGACTCCAGTCTATGCCCTGGCGCGCCCCGGTTTCACGCCGCGCCGACGAGCCGGTGGTCGAAGGCTCCGCCGCCTGGGCATAGCCCTGAGGCGTGGTCGGACCGGTATTGGCCGTACGTCCCGCGGCCGATCCGGAGTGCAGGATCTGCAGACTGACCTGGGAGAAGTTGGTGGATGTCCGCTCGTACTCGGCGACGAAATCCTCCCACTTCAGGATGTATCGGCTGCCGACGCTGTGGGACTTCAAGTAGCCGCCGGGCGATCCTGGCGTGCCGACCACGCGGTCCCAGGGATCGGAAATCCGCACATAGGTGTCGCCGCCCTGGGCGTAGAGGCCCGTGACGACGATCGCATGCAGTCCCGGTACGTCGGCGGCGACCCACAAGGGGCCATTGTTGGCGATCAGGCGCCGGAAGCCGTCCACCGTGTAGCAGGCGGGATTTTCGAAGGTCAGGCCCATCTCGTTGGCGAAAGCCTGCACCTGGGTTGGATCGAGACCCGTCGCGGTCGTGCGCCCGCAGATCTGGGAGACGGACTGCGGCGACAGGCTGACGCGATCACGCCAGCCGACCACCATGGCCCCGGCCGCGGCCCAGCAGCTGACCTGGGTCGGCTGAGCGATCAGTTCGACCTCGTCCCAATTGAGGGTGAAGTCGTCGCCCGCCAGAGCTCCGGCGGTGCGGGGGCGGGATAGCCCCTGGGCGTAGCCGACCGGGGTCGTCGCCCCGGTATTGGCCGTGCGTCCGGCGCTCGACCCGGCGTGCAGGATCTGCAGATTGACCTGGGAAAAATTGGTGGCCGCCCGCTCGTACTCGGCGACGAAATCCTGCCACTTGAGGATATAGCGGCTGCCGGTGCTGTGGGTGCTCAGGTAGCCGCCGGGCGCGCCGGGAGAGCCCACCGTCCGGTCCCATGGATCGGAAATCCGCACATAGGTGTCGGCGCCGTCGCTATAGAGGCCGGTGACGACGATGGCGTGCAGTGTCGGCACCGCCGCGCCCACCCAGAGTGGGCCATGGTCGGCGATCAGCCGTCGGAAGCCCTCGACCGTATAGGATTGCGGCTGTTCGAAGGTCAGGCCGATTTCGCCGGCGAAGGCCTCGACCTCGGCGGGATTGAGGCCCGTCTTGGTGCTGCGACCGCCGATCGCGGCGAGCGTTTCCGGAGTCAGGCTGACCTGATCCTTCCAGCCGACCACCATGGCCGCCGCCGCCGCCCAGCAACTGAGATTGGTGGGTTGAGCCACCAGTTGCAGCTCGTCCCAGTTGATCGTGAAGCTCTCGTCGGACAGCGTCCCGGCCGAGAGTCCCAGCGACTGGCCCGCGCCATACAGAATCTGCACGACCTGGGGATGGAAACGCTCGCTGAACCGGGTCGGCGCGCTGGCCGCGCCGCCATTGGCGCCCACCCAGGCGACGAGCTTGGTCTGGAAGCTCTTCCACAGATGGTCCGCGCCGCCGAACACCGCGAACTCAGCCATGCCGTCGGTCGCCCGGTCCGCGCCCCGGGTGTAGAACACCGCCGTATCGCCTTCGAGCCGGTAGCCGAACTCGCGGTGGCCGGTGACCGGATGTTCGCCGCTCCACGGCGTGGTCACGGTCGTGAACCGCCAGCGCGTCGGCTCCGACAGGCTGGTGACCACCGCGGCGTTGTCCGGGCCGACGATGTCGATCTTCATCACCGCGCCCAGCGGTGCGTCAGAAGCCCACAACGTGGCGTCCGAGGCGTCGTAGGGAATGAACTCGCTATTTCGCGTATCGACGAATTGATTGATATTCTTGCGGAAATAGTCAAACAGCGTCGCCGCCGTATGGCCGCTGGGCAAGCTGGAGATCCGCACCTCGTAGCGGTCCAGGCTCAAGGAGCCGGCCGCGTCCCGGATGTGTTGGACGCTCATGCCGCGCGCGGTCATGGCGCTGGCGATGCTGGCCGGCGCGGTCCAGTTGAACAGGTCTCGCCAGGCGGGCGCGTAGCGTTGGGCGCTCTGAACGTCGTCGGCGTCGATGGTCATGGCCGTGACCGGAGCCCGTCCCGCGCTGGGCGCCTGGGTCGTGGGGATTTGGCCCAGGGCCGCGGCCATACCCAGCTGAGTGGCGACCTGCCGCTGGATGGCGATGTAGAAGTCGACCGGCGAGAAGCTGGCGCCGACTCCCAGGCCAAGGCTGACGCCCTGGAAGTTGCCCGACAGATCGAACAGCGCCGACGCGCCCCCGACCACGACCTCGCCGCCGCTGATGGTGGCGGCCAGGCCCCAGCCGTTGAAGCTCTCGATGCCGCCGCGCACGACGGTGACTTGCATCGTGGCGCTGATGCCGGTGATGAAGCCGATGTCGACCTCGGCGGCGCCGTAGACACCCAGGCCGCCATCGGGCCCGAACACCAGGCCCGCGCCCAATGTCGCGCCCGCGCCAAGACCTCCGCCGATGGCCGGTCCAAAGCCGATCGAAACGCCGCCGGCCCGAGCGGCTAGCGCCAGCATCGGCAGGGTCGCACCCAGGGGGCCGGTCAAGGCGGTGATCCCAGCCTCGATCAGCGTCCGCTGCCAGGTTTCCAGCCGTCGGACGGACGGCGCCGTCACCGGGTGGCGGTCGGCCCCAATGGTCGGCGCGCCGGCGTCCAGCCCCTGCGCCGGCGCGATCGGAAGGTTGCCGGGGGACGAACTTGCGGGCGGCGGCGGGCGGCTGGCTTCCGGCGCCGGGCTCGGCGCGGAAGACCCCGCTGGCGCGAAGCTTGGCGCCGGCTCGACGGCCCGGGGCGGCATGGGACCAAAACCGTCGTCATAGGGGGCGGGCGCCAGGGCCGGACCGGGGCTCGCGCCCGGCGCGGGCGCGGGGCCCGCGCGGTCGTTCGCCCGCGTCGGCTCCATGCCCGGCGTGGCGACATCGCCCGCCCAGTCCAGGCTCGATCGCTCGCCGCCATAGCCGGCCGCTCTCTGCTGGCGGCTGGGCAGCACGCGCACGCGCTGCAGGCTGCGCCCCGTCAGGCCTTTGAGTGAAATATAGGGGCTGGCCGCGCCGGGCATGACCGCCACCTTCGGGACGCCGTCGCCTTCCTCGGCGATGGCCAGGCCGAAATACAGCTTCTCCTGTCCCACGAAGCGCGACAGCACCTCGGGCGGCACCACGAACACCGCCTCGCCCCGCGCCAAGTTCACCGGGCCCGCGCCGCGGGTGGAGTAGAAGTTGGCGGACGTCCGCCCCGCCCTCCCCTCGGGGCCGAACAGGCTCGGATCCGCCCCGATCGCGACCTCCGCCCGGCTGGGGGGGCTCTCGTCGGTGCGAATGCTGAAGCCGAGCATTGGGAAACGATCGCTCACCTCAAGGCGGGTCGGGCGGATCTGAGCGGGCATGGTGACTACCTCTCGTGACGGAGCGGAGCGGGGCGCAGCAGGGATGGCTGGACAGGTCGGGAAGCGGCCGCCGGGCTAGGACGGTGTGTCGAACACCCGCCGGGCCAGGCCGCCGCGAATGATGTCGGGCAGCTGATCGAGGTCCTCGAAGCCGACGCGAACCGGATCGTCCTCGCTGCCCTCGGGCGCGCCCGAGAGATGGATGACGTAGCCAGGCCAGCGCTGGCCTCCCACCCCGTCCGCCCCGTAGACGACCAGAACAAAGCGGTGACCCGTGCGACGGGGACCCAGTCCCCCGGCTCCGACCGCCTCCATTTTCGACATCCAAGCTTCCGGTTCATGGCGCGCCACGCTGCTCACCCTTCACGGGTCGAGCGGGGACCTTGCGACGGCGCGAACACCAGGGAGTCGCAAGCCGATCACAAGCCGCTTACAAATCGCGAATTCATGCGCCGGACGCGAAAAAGGGGACCGCCAAGCGGCCCCCTCGCGATGAGACGGGAAAATTCAGGACGGCCGGCAGCTCTAGAGAGGGCCGATATCCTCGAGCCAGCCCTGCGCGGCGCGCAGATGGGACAGAGCCAGATCGACCCGATCGCCGGGAGACACCACCGCGCTCGGGGCGACTGAACGCACCGGACGGATCTGGGCGGTTAGTCCGGAGATCGAGGCGGCTCGGATAGCCTCGTGGGCGCGACGCGTCTCTTCCATCGGCTCCACCCCCAGGTCGCGGCGCAGAACAGAGACGCAGTCCGCGTACTGCCGCAGCGCGGCCGGTCGATTGCCCAGCACCAGATGGCATTGCATCAGCGCGCGATGGATATGCTCCAGCAGGGGATCCATTTCCAGGAGGCGGCGGCCGAACGCCAGAGCATGGTCCCAGCGCTGTTGCGCCATATGCACCTGCACCAGCCGCTCCAACGCTGAAATCAGGCGCGCTCGCCACGCCTCGCGATGAATGAAGCACCAGTCATCGTTCAGGCCTTCGAGAAAGTCGCCCTCGTACAGATCGACCGCCTCGGCCATGGCGCGCACACTGTCGATCTCCACGGTGGCGGCGCTTTCAGCTTCCAGGAGGCCGATCGCGGATAGGAAGACATCGATGTCGATCCACGCCTCGCCGACCAGAGCGATCGAACTGTGATCGGCGTGAACCAGATCGTCGGGCGCGGCGCCGGCGTTGCGCAACGCGGTCTTGAGCCGCCAGAGTTCGGTATTCAGCGCCCGTTGGGCGCGATCCTCCGCGGCGTGCGGCCAAAGCTCCCCGGCCAAGAGGCCACGCAGGATCGACCTTCCCCGCTTGGCGGTCAGATAGGCCAGCAGCGACTTGGATTTTCGAGTCGCGAAATGGACTGGCGTCTCGTCTACGCTGACTCTGAAATCACCAAACATTCGTATCGCGACCGCGTGCATCCTGCCCCTCGCCCGCTCTCTCAAAACGCTGGAACTTTCGCTGCCTTGGCTCGATTTCGACCGTGGGCGGTCGCTACGCCATGCCGATCGCAAACTGCGCCCAATTCATGGGCTCCCGCATACGCATCACTGAAAGCGTACCATAGGGAAATTCTACCCTTACGTGTATCATGCTCAATCTTTTGAGTCGACCGCTAAAGCCGCTTCGACGAGCTTCCCCGTCGCCGGCCTTGTTGGAGAGGGCCGGGCCGCCTTCGTGGATGACAGTCTCTCCGATACGGACCTGATCCGCCGCCGGCCTCGAACACGAGGCGCGTTGTCTCAACCGCCTAGCGTCGATTCACTTCTCACGCGCCCCTCTGGAGGGACCAAACTCACTCCCACTCGATCGTGCCCGGCGGCTTCGACGTCACGTCGTAGACCACCCGGTTGACGCCCCGCACCTCGTTGATGATGCGCGTGGCGGTCTTGCCCAGGATCGGCCAGGGGAACTCGAAGAAGTCTGCGGTCATGCCGTCGGTCGAGGTGACCGCGCGCAGGGCCAGGACGTTCTCGTAGGTGCGGGCGTCGCCCATGACGCCGACGGTCTTGACCGGCAGCAGCACGGCGAAGGCCTGCCAGATCTGGTCGTAGAGGCCGGCGTTGCGGATCTCTTCCAGGTAGATGGCGTCGGCGTCCTGCAGGACCTTGACCTTCTCGGGCGTGATCTCGCCCGGGATGCGGATGGCCAGGCCCGGGCCGGGGAACGGGTGGCGGCCGACGAAGGCCGGGGCCAGGCCCAGTTCGACGCCCAGGGCGCGAACCTCGTCCTTGAAGAGCTCGCGCAGCGGCTCGACCAGCTTCAGCTTCATGTAGTCCGGCAGGCCGCCGACATTGTGGTGGCTCTTGATCACCGCCGAGGGACCGCCGCGGGCCGAGACGCTCTCGACGACGTCCGGATAGAGCGTGCCCTGGGCCAAGAACTGCGCGCCGTCGATCTTGGCGGCTTCCTTGTCGAAGACCTCGATGAACAGGCGGCCGATGGTCTTGCGCTTGGTCTCAGGGTCGCTGACGCCGGCCAGCTCGCCCAGGAACATGTCGCCGGCGTCCACATGGACCAACGGGATGTTGTAGTGGTCGCGGAACAGGGTGACGACCTGGTCGGCTTCGTTCTTGCGCAGCAGGCCGGTGTCGACGAACACGCAGGTCAGCTGGTCGCCGATCGCCTCGTGGATCAGGACGGCGGCCACCGAGCTGTCGACGCCGCCCGACAGGCCGCAGATCACCTTGCCGGTCCCGACCTGGTCGCGGATCTTCTGGACCATCTCCTGACGGAAGGCCGCCATGGTCCAGTCGCCCTTCAGGCCGGCCAGGGCCAGGAAGTTCTTGTAGATCTTGCTGCCGTTGACGGTGTGGACCACCTCGGGGTGGAACTGGACGGCGTAGATCTTCTTGGCGTCATTGGCGATGGCCGCGAACGGCGCGCCGGTCGAGGTGGCGACGACTTCGAAGCCTTCCGGGATCGCAGTGACGCGGTCGCCGTGGCTCATCCAGACGGTTTCCAGCTCGCCGACGCCGGCCAGGCCTTCGAACAGCGGGCTGGTCTTGCCGATGGTCAGCTCGGCGCGGCCGAACTCGCCAGCGTGGCCGCCCTCGACCTTGCCGCCCAGCACGTCGCACAGCAGCTGCTGGCCGTAACAGATGGCCAGCATCGGCAGGCCCAGGTCGAACAGCTTGCGGCCGATGCGGGGGCTGTCGTCCTCCAGCACGCTGGCCGGGCCGCCCGACAGGATGATGGCCGACGGCTTGTAGGTGTCGACCAGCTCTTCGGCCTTGTCGAACGGATGGATCTCGCAATAGACGCCGGCCTCGCGCACCCGGCGGGCGATCAACTGGGTCACCTGGCTGCCGAAGTCGACGATCAGGACGCGCTGGTGTTCGGTTTCAGTGGTCATCGGCAAAGCTCCAGCGGTCTAGCGGTCACATCAGGGCGTGTAGGAGGATCGCTCCAGCACGGCGGCGAAGAAGCCGTCCGTTCCGGCGCGATGCGGGGTCAGGCGCAGATAGCCTTCGGGGGTCACGTGCGTGACGCCGTCCAGGGCGATCGGCTTGACGGTGAATTCAGGGTGACGCTCGAGGAAGCCGGCGACGCGGTCCTCGTTCTCGTCGACCAGCAGCGAGCAGGTGACATAGACCATGCGGCCGCCGGCCTTCACGAAGGTCGAGGCGTCTTCCAGGACCGAGTCCTGCTCGATCTGGCGCTTGGCCAGCTGGTCCGGCGACAGCCGCCATTTCGCATCAGGGTGACGGCGCCAGGTGCCTGCGCCCGTGCAGGGGGCGTCGACGAAGACGACGTCGATCTTGCCTTCCAGGCCCTTCAGCGGCGTGGCCTCGATCGGCGAGCGGATTTGCAGGTTGCGGACCCCTGCCCTCTGGCCGCGACGAATGGTGTCGGCCAGGCGGCGGGCGTCGCTGTCATGGGCGAAGATCTGGCCGGTGTTGCCCATGGCGGCGGCCAGGGCGAGCGTCTTGCCGCCGCCGCCGGCGCAGAAGTCCAGCACCTGCTTGCCCTTGATCTCGCCGGCCACGGCGGCGGCGATCTGCGAGCCCAGGTCCTGGACCTCGAACCAGCCCTTGGAGAAGGCCGGCACGGCCTCGACCGACGGCGTGCGGTCGGCGGCCTCGGGCGCGGGAATACGGAAGGCGGTGGGCAGGACGCCGGCGGGAGCCGCGCCGATCAGCGCGACCGCCTTGGCGCCGCGCTCGGCGTCGGTCTTCAGGGTGTTGATGCGCAGATCGACCGGGGCGCGTTCGGACAACGCCTGCATCTCGATGGCTTGGTCGGCGCCGAAAGCCCTGATCAGGCGAGGCTCCAGCCAATCGGGATAGTCGCCGGCCACCGGGGCCGGCGCGGCGTCCAGCGAGACCGGGCTGGCCAGACGCTCGCGCTCCGCGTCGGTCAAAGCGCCGAAACCGTGCTCTTCGGCGGCGGCTTCGGCGATACGCTCAGGCGTCCAGGTCCAGGTGAAGGCCAGCACGCCCAGCACGACGCCGCGCGCGCTCGTATCGCCCATCATCCAGCCCAGCGACCGCTTGCGGCGCAGGGCGTCGAGGACGAGGCCCGAGACGAAGGCGCGATCCTTGGAGCCGGCGTAGCGCGCGGTCTCGCCCCAACGCTTCAGCGCCATCTTCACCGGAAAATGCCGCGCCTCGATCTCGGTCAGGACCTCGATCGCTGCTGAAACCCGTCCGCCGTCGCGCATCAGACCACCAGGGCCGCGAGCAACATCAAGATCCCGACCATCGAGGCGACCCAGGTCAAGCTGCGCACATAGGGCACGCCAAAGGCATAGAGCGGGATGTAGACGGCGCGGGCCGCCACATAGATCAGCGCGCCCAGCGAGGTAAGCTCGCCCAGGCGACCGCCCAGATAGTCGACCAGCACCAGCGTCGCGAAGAACGGGAAGGTCTCGCGGAAGTTGGCGAAGGCGCGTTCCAGGCGCCCCGCGACGCCGGTCAGCACGACCGGCTCGTCGCGGGGGCCCGCATTCCACTTCAAGCCGCGCTGGGGCTGGGCGGCCGCGGCCGCCCACAGCAGGTGGACGATCCCGATCAGGATCGCCGCCGCCAGCATCTGCAGCTCGAAGGCCATCCGCATCGGCTAGACCGCGCTCGGATAGTTGGGAGCTTCGCGCGTGATCATCACGTCGTGGACGTGGCTTTCACGCAGGCCAGCGCCCGTGATGCGCACGAACCTGGCGCGCTTCTGCAGCTCGTCGATGGTCGGCGCGCCGACATAGCCCATGGCCGCGCGCAGGCCGCCGACCAGCTGGTGCAGCACCGGCGAGATCGGGCCCTTGAACGGGGTCTGGCCCTCGATGCCTTCCGGCACGAGCTTGAAGTTGTCCGTCACTTCCTTCTGGAAGTAGCGGTCGGCCGAGCCGCGGGCCATGGCGCCCACCGAGCCCATGCCGCGATAGCTCTTGTACGAGCGGCCTTGGTACAGGAACACCTCGCCCGGCGCCTCTTCGGTGCCGGCGAACATCGAGCCCATCATGGCGGTCGAGGCCCCGGCCGCGATGGCCTTGGCCAGGTCGCCCGAGTACTTGATACCGCCGTCGGCGATGATCGGGGTGTTGCTTTCACGACCGGCGCGCACGGCTTCCATGATCGCGGTCAGCTGCGGCACGCCCACGCCCGCGACGATGCGGGTGGTGCAGATCGAGCCCGGGCCGATGCCCACCTTCACCGCGTCGGCGCCGGCGTCGATCAGAGCGCGAGCGGCGTCATAGGTGGCGATGTTGCCGGCCACGATCTGGACGCGGTTGGCTTCGCGCTTCAGGCGCGAGACCGCTTGCGCCACCTGGCTGGAGTGGCCGTGGGCGGTGTCGATGACGACGACGTCGACGCCGGCGTCCACCAGGCCCATTGAGCGCTCGAAACCGGCGTCGCCGACGGTCGAGGCCGCGCCGACCAGCAGGCGGCCCTTGTCGTCCTTGGCGGCCAGGGGGTGAGCCTGGGCCTTCTCGATGTCCTTCACCGTGATCAGGCCGACGGCGCGATAGGCCTCGTCGACGACGATCAGGCGTTCGATCTTGTGCTTGCGCAACAGCTCGCGGGCTTCGGCCTGATCGACGCCTTCGGCGACGGTGATCAGGTTCTCGCGGGTCATGATCGCCGAGGCCGGGACGTTGGCGTCGCCCTCGAAGCGCATGTCGCGGTTGGTGACGATGCCGACCAGCTTGCCCGTGCCGCGCTCGACCACCGGGAAGCCCGAGATCTTGCGACGGGCCGTGATCTCGCGGATCTCGGCCAGGGTGGTGTCGGGGTTGATGGTCAGCGGATTGATGACCATGCCGCTTTCGTAGCGCTTGACCTCGCGCACCTGGTCGGCCTGCTCCTCGTTGGTGAGGTTGCGGTGCAGGATGCCCAGGCCGCCGGCCTGCGCCATGGCGATGGCGAGGCGGCTTTCGGTCACCGTGTCCATGGCGGCGGACACGAGCGGAATGTTCAGACTGATTTCACGCGTGAACCGGGTCTCGGTCGTCACCTGGGTAGGCATGACGTCGGACGGGCCGGGTTCGAGCAAAACGTCGTCGAAGGTGAGCCCTTCGCGAATCTCCATCGGAGTCTCCATTTTGCGGCGCGTATGTAGCCGCGAGGTCGGCGGTTGTCGACCCGCCTGGACGCCCAAATGGAGATGAATCTTTCCGAGGGAAGTATGGCGGCGTCCAGGACGCCGCCTCTCAGTCCCTAGACCGGCTTGGCGCCCGGCGTGTCGCACTTGGCGAACTTGCCCTTGGCGTCCTTGCACTTGGTCGGCTTGGCGGGCGCGGCGGCGGCCGGCGGGCACTTGGTGAACTTACCCTTGGCGTCCTTGCAGGGGGCGGCGGAGGCGACGCTCGCGCCGGACAGGGCGACGGCAAAGGCGGCGGCGATGCTCAGGGACTTCAACATGGGTAAGCCTCTTGGTGACGCGCGAGATGCGCACCTCAAGGCTCACGCCTGTTCCAACCGATCCGCAAGGGACGGAAATGTAAATTTCCCTTGCATATCAATTACCTAAAGACGATCTCGGCACCCGCCGCAACCAGGACGTACACGCTAACGCCCCTTGAACCCCGTCGCGACCAGGAACACCTCGGAGCTGTCGGCGCGACTGGCCTTGGGCTTGTAGTGCTGGACCTTGTCGAAGTGGCGCTTCAGCCGGGCGATGACCTCGGCCGTCTCGCCGCCCTGGAAGGCCTTGGCGACGAAGGCGCCGCCGGGCTTGAGCACGTCGATGGCGAACTCGGCGGCGATCTCGATCAGGCCGACGATGCGTAGGTGGTCGGTCTCGCGGTGACCGACGGTGTTGGGGGCCATGTCCGACAGCACGACATCCGGCTGGCCGTCCAGCAGCTCAAGAAGCTTGGCCGGAGCGTCGTCGGCGGTGAAGTCCATCTCCAGCAGATGGGCCGGCGCCACCGGATCGACCGGCAGCAGGTCGATGCCGGCCAGCTGGGTCACGCCGCGCTCGACGGCGATCTGCAGCCAGCCGCCCGGCGCGCAGCCCAGGTCGATGACCTTCGCGTTCTTGTGGAAGAAGCGGAACTTGTCGTCGATCTCGCTGATCTTGAAGGCCGCGCGGCTGCGATAGCCGAGAGCGCGAGCCTTGGCCGAGAACGGGTCGTTGATCTGGCGCTCCAACCAGGCTTGCTGGCTGGGCGTGCGGCCATAGGCGGTCTTCAGGCGCGCCGGCTTGGCGCGGCCGCCTTCGTTGCCGCCAGCCGGCGGTTTGACCATACGCTTGCGGGGGGGCTCTTCATCGCTCATGCGGCTACCGGCTTCTTGGACGATCCGCCGCGACGACGCCGACGCGGGCGCTTCTGCTGCTCGGACATCAGGGACATCAGGAGGCCCTCTCTAAGGCCTCGGTCGGCGACACGCACGCGAGAACATGGCCACAGCTCCTGGACGGCCTGGAGAATGGCCGCGCCGGCCAGGACCAGATCGGCCCGATCGGCGCCGATGCAGGGCTCCAGAGCGCGTTCGGCCGCGGTCAGGCCTTGCAAGCGCTCGGACGCCGCATCGCAGTCGCTGCGGTCCATCCAGAGGCCATCGACGATGTTGCGGTCGTAGCGCGGCAGGCCCAGGTGCAGGCCGGCCAGGCTGGTGATGGCGCCGGAGGTGCCGATCAGATGCGCCCTGCCCTCGGCGAAGATCTCGCGCATCGGCTCGGCGTGCGGGAAGGCCTCGATCCGCGCCTTCACGTCATCGACCATGGCCCGGAACCAGCCCTCATCGGCACGCTCGCCCTCGGGGAAACGCTCGGCCAGGGTGACGACGCCGACCGGGATCGACAACCAAGCCTTGATCGGCAGCTTCCAGGCGGCGAACTGGCGCGGCTTGGCGTCGAGCCCCCCGCCCTTCAGATCGACCCAAGACAGCTCGGTCGAGCCGCCGCCGACATCGACCACCAGGGCCGCGTCCTGCTCGCGATCGAACAGGCTCATGCAGCCGGCGACCGACAGCTGGGCCTCTTCGCGCGGACTGATGATCTGCAGCTTGAGGCCGGTCTCCTCCTGCACGCGCTTGACGAAGTCGGGACCATTGGTCGCACCCCGGCAGGCCTGGGTGGCTACCGCCTTCACGCGGATCGCCTTGCGGCGGCGGATTTTCTCGGCGCAAACCTTCAGCGCCGCCAGCGAGCGCTCCATGGCCGCGTCGGACAGCTGACCGGTCTGTGACAGGCCCTCGCCCAGGCGCACGATGCGGGAATAGGCCTCGACGACGCGGAATCCGCGCGGCGTGGGCGTGGCCACCAGGAGGCGGCAATTGTTGGTCCCCAGGTCGAGCGCCGCATAGCAAGCGACGGATTCTTCCTGAGACCTCCGGCGTCGGCCTTGCGGCGCGCCGGGCGCACGCGGCGCCTCCGACATGGTCTCTACCTGTCTCGCAGGTCTTCGCGCGTATTGCGAAGCCTCACTTCGAGTCGACCATAGCACGGCGCTCGCCTCCCGGAAGGCGCCCGCTTGTCATCCGGGTTCTGACCTCTACGTTCAGGATTCAGTCAGGTAGGCTGGCTATTCTTAACGCCATGAATTCGAGACTCGCCAAATTCGCGATCGGGCAGGTCGTCAGGCACCGCATCTTCCCGTTCCGGGGCGTGGTGTTCGACGTCGACCCCGTGTTCGCCAATACGGAAGAGTGGTGGCAGTCCATTCCGGAAGATATCCGGCCGACCAAGGACCAGCCGTTCTACCACCTGCTGGCCGAGAACGAGGACAACAGCTACGTCGCCTATGTGTCCGAGCAGAACCTGCTGCCCGACGACAGCGGCGAGCCGGTCGGTCACCCGCAGACCGCGGTGATCTTCGAGTCGTTCGACCACGGGCTCTACAAGCTTCGTCCCCGGATCTCGCACTGATCCCTGGCGCGCGATAGCCGCCGAAACCGGCATCCACTTTCGGCTATCGCGCTTTTGGCGGCACGCTTCTCCGCCGAACGGCGTTTTTGACGCAAACTCCGAACAGCATTTGCCAAATCCGGGGCGTAGCGTCGTCCCATGAGCGGAGATGGTTTTAGCAACGGACCGCCTCCGGGCGCGCGCCCGGATTGGACGATCGACCAGGGCTGGGAGAACTACTCCCAGGCCGAGCACGACGTCTGGATCACCCTGTATGAGCGCCAGGCCGACATGCTGCACGGCCGCGCCTGCGACGAGTTCATGCGCGGTCTCGACGCGCTGGACCTGCACCGCACGGGCATCCCCGACTTCCACCGCATCAACGAGGAGCTTCAGCGCCTGACCGGCTGGAGCGTGGTCGCCGTGCCGGGCCTGGTGCCCGACGACGTGTTCTTCGACCACCTGGCCAATCGCCGCTTCCCGGCCGGCCAGTTCATCCGCAAGCCGCACGAGTTGGACTACCTGCAGGAGCCGGACATCTTCCACGATGTCTTCGGCCACGTGCCGATGCTGACCGACCCGACCTTCGCCGACTACATGCAGGCCTATGGCCAGGGCGGCCAGCGGGCCTTGGGCTTGGGCCGTCTGCAGAACCTCGCCCGTCTCTACTGGTACACGGTGGAGTTCGGCCTGATGAACACGCCCGCCGGCCTGCGCATCTACGGGGCCGGCATCGTCTCGTCGCGGACGGAGTCGATCTTCGCCTTGGACGATCCCTCGCCCAACCGCATCGGCTTCGAGCTGGAGCGGGTGATGCGGACGAACTACCGGATCGACGACTTCCAGCAGGTCTATTTCGTGATCGACTCGATCCAGACCCTGCAGGAAGTGACGCTGCGGGACTTCGGCGCGATCTACGAGCGCCTGGCCGGCGCCAGCGAGATCGGTGTCGCCGAGATCGTTCCTGGCGACACCGTCATCACGCGCGGCTCCCAGGCCTATGCGAAGGCCGGCGGGCGCTTGGCCTCGGCCACGGCCGGCTGACCTTTCAGGCCGAACAGGATCCGCACGCCCGGGATGCGCCGCACGATCTCGTAGGTCGCGAAGCAGCCGGCAAACGTCGCCACGACCAGGATCGCGCCCTCCAGGCCCTGTGGCAGGCCCAGCTTGGCCAGGTGATAGGCCATGACCACGATCAGGGTCTGGTGCACCAGGTAGAATGGGAAGACGCCCAGCGTCAGGTAGCGCAGCGCCGGGCCGCCCTTGGTGCTCAGGTGCTTGGCCCCGAAGCCCAGGATGGCGACGATGGCGCACCAGGTGTCGGTGGCGAAAACAAAGCGCATCAGCAGCTTCAGTTGCGGTGGCGGCACGGCGTTGTCGGCGCGATAGGTCCAGACATAGGCGCTCCAGCCCGCCCAGGCGGTGATGGCGATGATCAGCGCCGGCCAGCGCACGGCGGTCAGGCGGTCACGCAACACCTCTGACTTTGCGAGGCCAAAGCCCAGCAGGAAGGCGCTGAACGAGACGGCGTGGACATAGTGGTCGCCAGCCAGGGCGTGAGTCTCGCCGTACTTGGCATAGAGCGTGGCGCGCAGCATGCCCAGGAACAGGATCGGCCAGGCGAACAGGCCCACGCCCTTCAGCGTCCACTCGACCGCCTTCTGAATATGCTCGCCGGCCTTCTTCCAGACCAGCAGCATTACCGCCAGCACCAGGGTGTAGAACAGCAGATAGGCCACGAACCACATGTGGTTCCAGGTCGGGGTGGTCAGGCACTTGCCGTCCGGCCCGCACCAGTGGCCCTGGGCGGTGGCGTAGCGGACCCAGAAGTTGTCGACCGACAGGCCGCTGTTCGGGTGCAGGGCGATGTACTCGACGACCTGGTAGTAGGACTGCGGCGGCACGATCACGAACATGGCGAACAGCAGCGGCGGCAACAGCCGCGCGATCCGCGCCCCGGTCAGCTTCCCGACCGGCGTCTTGTCGGCCATGAACCGTGTCGCCGCGCCCGAGACCAGGAACAGCAAGGTCAGCCGCCAGGGATTGGTCAGCAGCATGAAGGGCATCAGGCCCTCGACGATATGCGGCGACTTCACGTGCCATTCCCAGGGCACGTAGAACATGCCGGTGTGGTAGAGGATCAGCAGGAAGAATGCGCCGACCCGAATCCAGTCGAGGTCGTAGCGCCGATCAAGGGGTAAGACTGTCGTGGTCATGAAGGCGTCCGGCTTGAAAAGCGATGCCAAGGACCTGACTCACGCCACCCTCGCCGGCCAAGCGTCCGGGGATCAGCGGTCGCTGGCTGGGACGACCGGAAAACGACCAGGGACAAGCGGCGGGCTTTTCGGGATGACCGGCGAAGAGCGCCTGTGGCTCACTCGCGCCTGGCTGCTGGGCCTCGCCCTGATCGGCGCCATCTGCACCGTCAACATCCTGACCATCCAGCACGATGCGCCGCGCCTGGGTCCGATCCGACCGATCATCTGGGAAGTCAGCAGCGCCCTGGTGACCGTCGTGATCTTCCTGATCCCGGCCGCCATGGCGTTCTGGACGATCCGAAAGCGCCCGCGCTGGTGGGTCGCCGCCCCTGCCCATCTCGCGGCGGTGCTGACCTATTCCGTGCTGCACGTCGCCGGGTTCCTGGTCCTGCGCCATCTGGGCCACGCCCTGCTGCTGCATGAGCGCTACCAGTTCGGACCACTATCGACGGAGTTCCCGTACGAGTTCCGTAAGGACATCCTGGCCTATGGCCTGGCCCTGGCGATCTACTGGCTGGCGCTGAACCGCGCTGGCCAAGAGCCGCTTCAGGCGGCCGCGCCGGCCCAGCCGGCCCTCTTCGACATCCAGGATGGGGCCCGGCTGATCCGCATTCCAGTCGCCGAGATCCTGGCCGTGCGGTCGGCCGGCAACTATGTCGAGTTCGTCCTTGCTGACGACCGTCAGCCGCTGATGCGCTCGTCGCTGAGCGCTGTGCAGGACGACCTCTCCGCACACGGTTTCGTCCGTTGCCACAAGTCCTGGCTGATCAACAGCGCAAGGGTGACGGGCCTCAAGCCCGAGGGCTCTGGCGACTACGCCGTCGAACTGGGCGCGCTTGAGGTCCCGCTGTCGCGGCGCTTCCCCGAGGCCCTGGCCGCGCTCAAGGGCTAGAGCAGCATCCCCATCAGGATGTCGTCCTCGAAGCGGCCATCGGGCAGTCGGCCGCGTGCGACTTGCCGACCTTCGTGCTGGAAGCCGAGGCGTTCGTAGAGCCGCACCGCGCCAGGATTGCCGCCACCCGCCGCCAGCTCGATACGCAGGATCGCTGGCTGCTGAACGCGCGCCCAGGCGAACAAGGCCTCGAACAGCTTGGAGCCGATCCCCTGCCCTTGCCGCTGCGGATGCACCGCCACGGTCAGGCCGCCCAGCACGTGGGCGAACAGGGCGATGGTCTCGCGCTTGGCGTGGATCTCGCCGACCACGGTCCCGTCGGGCTCGACCGCGATCAGACAGATATCGGCGGCCAGCGCATAGTCGCCATAGTCCGGTGTGATCTCCTCGGGCGAGCGGGCCAGGGCGCCGGGCATCACGCCGGCGGCGGCCTTGTGGACGACCACGATCCCGTCGCGGTCGGCTGGCGTGGCGGGACGGATCGTGAAGCTCAAGCGGCCCTCTGGAACGGGTAGAAGTCACCGCCAAGGTCGAGGATCTGGGTCAGCTCGTCCAGCGCCTCGCGGCTCTCGGTCAACAGCAACGGATCGGCCAGATCGGCTGGGGCCAGACGGTCGCGATAGCGGCGCGTGACCCAGTCGGCGAGCGTGGTGTTCAGGCTGGGCGTGAAGCGCTGGGCGGGGTTGGTCGCCTCCAGCTCGGCGTCGGTCAGCACCACCCGCAGGCGGAGGCAAGCTGGCCCACCGCCGTTGCGCATGCTCTGGCGGACGTCGACATACTCGACCCGGCCGATCGGGCCGTTGGACGACGCCAAGCTCTCGGCCACCGCGAAGGCGCGCGGGTTGTCGCGTGTCTCGGCCGGGGCCAGCAGCACCAAGCGGTCCTCGCCGGGCACGATCAACAGCTGCGAATTGAACAGGTAGCTGGCCACCAGGTCGGCCAGCGGCAGGTCGGCTTCCGAGACCTCGACGAAGGCCGGTTCGAACAGGCCCTCGGCGGCGGCGCGAACCTGGCGCTCCATGGCCGCGCGGTCCTCGAAGGCGCGTTCGTGGAAAAACAGGCACTCGCGCGTGCCGACGCATACCACATCGTTGTGGAACGCCCCGCCCTCGATCGCCGCCCGGCCCTGTTGCGGGAACACCGCCCGCGCCGCGCCGTGGCGACGCTGGATGGCCTCGAAGGCCTCGCGAGTCTGGCGAGCCGGGAACTTGCCGTCCCAGCGCTCCCAGGCCTCACGACCCCAGACGAACATGTTGACGCCCGGCGCGCCGTGCTCGGCGCAGAGCCGGACATGGTTGGCCGCGCCCTCGTCGGCGAAATGCGGCTGGGCCGGCAACGGATCGTGGACGGCGAAGCGGCGCTCGTCCGGGAACAGACGGCGCAAGGCGCGGGTGGTCTGCGGACCTTCCAGGCTGCGATGCGGGTTGGTCAACAGGTTGGCCGGCGTGAAGTGGACTCGGCCATCGGCGGTGTCGGCGCTGGACGTCACGGTGGCGGCGTTGGCAGCCCACATCGGCGAGGCCGAGCAGGCGGCGGCGGCCAGGGCCGGCGCGTCCTTCCAGGCCTGCGCGATCACCGCCTCTTCCGAACCGGAGAAGCCGAGCGCCTTCAGCAGATCGACAGCCGGCCGCTCATGCGGCGGCAGCACGAACTGCGGGATACCCAGGTCCGAGAGCCGCCGCATCTTCGACAGCCCCTCCAGCGCCGCGCCGCGCGGGTTGGAGACCTCGCCGGCGTTCTTCTGGCTGGCCAGGTTGCCGGGCGAGAGGCCGACGTAGCTGTGGGTCGGCCCGACCAGGCCGTCGCAATTAGCCTCGACCGCGCCGGTCATCCCCGCAGCCCCTTGATGTCCTTCAGGGTGTCGGTGACCGCCGGCGCCTCGAAGCTGGCGACCGGATAGGCGCAGTAGTCGGCGGCGTAGTAGGCGCTGGGCCGGTGGTTGCCAGAAGCCCCGAGCCCGCCGAACGGCATCGAGCCCGCCGCGCCCGTCGTCGGCCGGTTCCAGTTCACCACGCCCGCGCGGATGCGGTTCAGGAACTGATCCCAACGCTTTGACTCGTTGGAGATAAGCCCCGCCGACAGGCCGTAACGCGTGGCGTTGGCGGCCTTCAGCGCGTCGTCGTAGCTGGCCACGCGACGCACCTGCAGCCACGGCGCGAACAGCTCCTCGTCAGGCGTATCGACGCCGGTGACGTCGACGATGCCGGGCGTCACGAAGGCTTCGCTGAGCCCTTCGACCGAACCCAGCGACCGGATGTGATCCCCGCCCATGGTGTCGGCGATCGCGCGCGCGGCGTTGGCGGCGCGGGCCGAGATCAACGGACCCATGAAGGCCTCGCCCTCGCCGTTCCAGGGACCGATCGACAGGCGTTCCGCCAAAGCGGCGGTTGCTTCGATCACCTTCCGCCCGAAGGCGTCGTCCGGCACGATCAGCCGCCGCGCGCACGAGCAGCGCTGCCCTGTGGTGATGAAGGCCGACTGCACGACCAGAGCCGCCACGGCCTCAGCGTCGTCGGCGTCCCAGACGACCAGCGGATTGTTGCCGCCCAGCTCCAGAGCCAGGATCACGTCCGGCCGGTCGGCGAAGTGGCGGCGGAAGAAGGTCCCGGCCGCGGCCGAGCCGGTGAACAACAGGCCGTCGATCTCCTGATTGATCAGCGCCTGGCCGGTCTCTCGCCCGCCCTGGACGAGGTTGACCACGCCCGATGGCACGCCCGACGCCTCCAGCGCCTCGACCATCAGCTGGCCGGCCAACGGCGTCTCTTCCGACGGCTTGAAGACCACGGTGTCGCCCGCCAGCAGAGCGGGCACGATGTGGCCGTTGGGCAGATGGCCCGGGAAGTTGAACGGCCCCAGCACCGCCATGACGCCATGGGCCCGATGGCGCAGCACGGCGCGACCGAACGGCATGGCGTTCTCGGTGATCCCGGTGCGCTCATCATAGGCCTTGATCGACAGGTCGACCTTGCCGGCCATCGAACCCAGCTCGGCCTTGGTCTCCCAAAGCGCCTTGCCGGTCTCGCGGCTCAGGGCCTCCGCGTAGGCAGCGGTGCGCTCGACCAGGATCTCCTTGTAGCGGCGCAGGACCGCGATCCGCTCTTCGCGTGGTCGATCGGCCCAGGCCGGGAAGGCGCGACGAGCGGCCTCGACCGCCTCGGCGACATCGGCGTCGTTAGCCGTGGTCTCGCTCCACACCGCCTCACCGGTTGCCGGATCGGTCGAGACCAGCTCCGGGCCGCGTCCTGAACGCCACTTTCCGTCAATGAACACGCCGCTCATGCCTTCACCCGCACCATGTCGCCTTCGCCCACGCCCAGGGCCTGAGCCGCGTCTCGCCCAAGGATCGCGCTGTCGCCATCGACCAGCACCGGCGCCCGCACGGCCCGAAAGCGCGCCAAGGCGCCGGTGGAGACCAGGGCCTCCTCGCCAAAGGCGTCCTCGCCGATCTTCACGCGCAGGGCCCGCGCCTCGCGCACCGTCTTGATGTCGTCGCGGCGCGCGGCGACCGTCGGGCCAGCGTCGAAGATGTCGATCAGGCCCTGGTAGCGGAAGCCCTCGGTCTCCAGCATGGCCCGCGCCGCCTCGCCTTCGCGGTGGACCCGACCCAACACCGCGCTGGCCTCGTTGGGCAGAAGCTCGGCATAGATCGGATGGCGCGGCGCCAGGTCGAGGATGAACTGGCCATCGGTCGAGGCGCTCATCATGTCGGCCTCGTCGAACTCCAGGCGGAAGAACTTGCTGGCCACGTGATCCCAGAACGGACAGCCGCCGTCCTCGTCGAACCAGCCGCGCAGCTCGGCCAGCACCATCTCGGCGAAGCGCTGGGGTTCCAGGCCGATCAGCATGTAGCGCGACTGGGCCAGCAGGCGCCCCGCCCCGCCCTTGCGCCGTTCGGGTCGCAGGAACAGCGAGCCGACCTCCGACCAGCCGGCGCATTCGTTGACCAGCACCAGGGCCCGGTGGTCGAAGCGCTTCTCCAGGGTCGGCGACGACTGGGCCAGGGTGACTACCCGGAACGAGAAGTGCGGGCGCTTGAGCCCCACGCCCGCCTTGACCCCGGCGACGCCGATCACGTCGCTGGCCTCCAGGTCCTCCAGCATCAAGGTGTACCAGGCCTCGGGCGGCGCGACGCCGGACTGGAAGCTGGCTTCGGACAGGGCTAGGCGGGCGCGCAGGGTCGGCTCGTCCTCGGGCAGGCTGGTGAAGCCGCGCCCGGACAGCACGGCCAGCTCCATCAGGGCGTCGAAGTCGGCGGAGCCGGCGGGACGGACGACAAGCATTCAGTGTTCCCCCATGGCCGCGCGGATCGCTCTGGCGTCGATCTCGCCGCTGGCCAATTTCATCAGGATCAGGGCCGAGAGCTGGGCGCGCTCGACGAAGCTTTCCGGAAAGGCGTGTTCGGCCTCGCTGTGGATGTCGCCGCCGCGCACGCCCAGGGTGTCGACATTCGGCAGGCCCGAGGCGAACAGGTTGTTGCCCTCGCAGACCCCGCCGGACGGCTTCCAGGCGATGTCCTGGCCCAGCAGCGCGCCGACGTCCTTCACCGCCCCGAACAGCTGCTGCTGGGCGGCGTTGAAAGGCTTGGCGCCGCGGGTGATCAGGCCGTGCAGGTGGGCGTGCAGGTCATCGCCGATCTCCCCGACGATGCGGGCGACCTGCGCCTCGAACCAGGCGGCGGCCTGCGCTTCCGGGAAGCGGACATTGAAGCGGACCACCGCCACGTCCGGCACCATGTTCAGCGGCGCGCCGCCGTCGATGCGAGCGACATTGACCGTTACGCCGTCGCGCTGGCCGTTCAGGCCGTGCAGCTTCTCGGCCACGCGCGCCGCGCCGATGATGGCGTTGCGGCCGGCGGCGAAGTCGCGGCCGGCATGGGCCGCGCGTCCGTGGATGACGATGTGGAAATTGCCCGAACCCTTGCGCGCCGAGGCCAGAGCCCCGTCGGCCAGGGCCGGCTCGTAGGTCAGCCCGACATGGCCCCGCCGCGCGAACTCGGCCAGCACGGGTCCCGAAGCGATCGAGCCGATCTCCTCGTCCGGCGACAGCAGCACGCGGTAGCCGACATTGGCGGCGTCGGGATGGCGCTCGAAGGCTTCCAGCGCCGCCAGCATCACCGAGATGCCGCCCTTCATGTCGGCGATGCCGGGACCGTGCAGCGCGCCGTCGGGACGCGTGCGGACAACCTGGAACGGGCTCGTCTCGGGATAGACGGTGTCGTAGTGGCCGGTCAGCACGACCTGAACCGGCGCCTGCGGCCGCACGATCACGGCCAAGGACGGCGGATGGGGAAACTCGGTCTCGCGGCCGTCGGCGCTGATCTCGCGCGAGGGCGCCAGCGGCGTCTCGATCGGCGCGGCGGGCAGCACCGCGGCCGCGTCGAGCAGAATTTGCCTCTGGCGCTCCAGCCCGGCCAAGTGCCGGCTGCCGGAGTTGATGGCGCACCAGTCCACAGCGCGGTCGACGATCAGGCCGCCATCGCGCGCGATGTGATCCAGAACCGCGCGATCTTCTGAATTGAGTCGCATGAAAAGCCGGTCCTCCCTCAGTCACGATAACCAAGGGCCGCGGGTAAAACGTTGTCACCTCTGAGGAGGAAACCGGTCACCCGCGCAACAGCCTTGCTGCTTTAGTAGTCCTTTCGCCACCGAACGGAAAGCTTAGCGTCGTTTTGCCCGCCGATGCGCGAGACCAGCGACAGCGTCCGGCGCACGCGCCATTCGACCTGGGCGGCTGGACCTTCGCGGCCGCCGCCGATGATCTCGACATAGACGTCGTCGGTCACGTACTTGCCGCCCGACACCGTCATGCCCGTGGCGCTCTCGGCGAAGGCCAAGCGGTCCAGGCGCGCGAAGCTGCGCAGGTTGCCAATCACGTCGAAGCCGCCGCCGCCCGCCAGCGAGGCCAGAGCCGAAGCCAGTTGAGCGGCCTCGATCGGTGACAGCTGGGCGGCGGACGAGCCGAACAGCACCTGGCTGAGCACTTCGTCGCTGGGCAGTTCGGGCTTGGAGGTCAGGGTGATCTCCGGCTTGGCCGCCGTGCCCTGGATGCGGACCACCGCCGTCAGGGACGTGTCCTCTCGGGTGGCCGACAAGTCCAGGCGGATGCGGTCCAGCTGGCTGGACAGATAGACCACGCCGTCGTCGTCGAACTCGAAGCGCTTGCCGGCGAAGTCGTACTCGCCGCGCACCATGCGCGCGACGCCCGACAGCTGCGGGGCCAGGGAGGTGCCGCCGACGTGGGCGGCCAGCGACAGCTCGACGTCCAGGCCGCGACCGCGCACGAACACACGGCGCGCCGCCTTCAGGTCGAGATCCAGGATCATGCCGCCGATGTCGGGGCGCCGCTGCAGGCCCTGATCGAGGTCCTGCGGACGGTTGCGCTCGATGACGTCCATGGCCACGACGCCGATGGGCGTCTTGCTCTGGGCCGAAACGTCGGCGCGGTCGATGGTGACGGCCCCGGTCAGCTTGATCTTGCCATCGGCCGAGCGGTTCACCGACGCCTGGCCAGTGGCGACCGCTGAGGCCAGGTCGTTGTCGATCAGGCGGAAGCTCTTCATGTCGAGCTTGAAGTTGCCGATCCCGTCGCGCGCCAGACTGATCCGGCCCTGGCCCGAGATCGAGCCGCCCTGCCCGTCCTCGCCGATGGCCTGGCTGACATCGATGGCGTTGTCGGCCAGGGCCGCGCGCAGGGTGACATTGCGCAGGCGCAGGCCCGTCTGGCCGTCGTCGAAGCCGCCGCTGTCCAGGGTGGCCGAGCCCAGCAGGCGCGGGTCGGCCAGGGTGCCGCCCAGGCTGGCCTGCAGGTTGATGCGGCCCGACAGCGAGCGGTCGGCGCCCATCAAGAGGTTCCACAGCGGCTTGATCTCGCCCTTGGCCGAGAACTGGCCCTGCACGCCGCGCTTCTTGTCGATCATCAGGCGCAGCGGCTTGGCCGAGGCCTCGACCGGCAGCACCAGATTGGCCTCGGCCTTCAGGCCCAGGCTGTTGTCGCCGTCGGCCACGATGGTCAGCTTGCTGTCGGTCAGGTCGCCGTGGACCTTGGCGTTCAGCGACTGCTCGATCTTGGCGCCGCGCTCGCGGGCGTTGGACAGGCGCATGGTGAAGTCGCCGCCCAGGGTCTCGCCCTGGCCGCGCAGATTGAACGAGCCGTCGATGTCGCCATCGAGATCGGGGTTGAAGGCGGTGATGGCCACGCCCGCCAGCTCGGCCTTCAGCATCGCCGTCGCGCCGCCCAGGTCGGCGTCGATGTCGGCGCGGCCCTTGTCGATGGCCAGGCGCAGGCGAGCCTGGGTCGGGCCGTCGCCAAAGCGGATCTTGGACGTCTCGCGCGTCTTGATCTCGGTGCGGCCCATGCGGCCGGCCGCGTCGAGGGAAAGGTCGTAGATCTTGCCGTTCTGGGCCAGGTCGCCCGTGCCGCCGATGCGCCAGCGACCACCGGGGGCCTCGCCGCGCGCGTCGATCGACAGCGGCAGGCGCGCCAAAGGGCCGTCGGCCTTGATCCGCGCCGAGCGCACCTTCCAGCCACCGGCGGCGATATCCTCGGCCGTCAGGTCCAGGGTGGCGGACGCCCCGCCGCCTCCAGGCGCATCGACCAGCTTGGCCGAGCCCTTGACCTGCCCCTGGGGCAGGAAGGCGCCGGGACCGATGGCCACGGTCAAGTCGGCGGTGGCCGGTAGGCCGTCGCGCAAGGACATCGCGCCCTTGGCCTTGGCCCCGCCGGCGTCGACGTCGAGCTCGGAAAGCTCGATGCCGCCCGTCGAGAAGCGGAAGGCCGTGCGCCCGCGCGCCGGGCCATAGCCGCTGTCGGCCGTCAGGGTCGCCGCCCCGTCGGTGGCGTTCGGACCATGCGCGAAGGTCAGCACCAGATGCGCCTTGGTCAGCGGCAGCATGGGCAGGTCGACGCTGTCGAAGTCGGCGTTCAACTCGGCCTTCGGCGCGGCCAGCGTGCCGCCGACATGGCCGTCGCCCGCCGCCTTGCCGGCGATCTCGACCGGACCAGCGGTGAAGGGGCCGGAGGCGGTCCAGTCCAGCTTGAAGTCCAACTCCAGGGCCTTGGCGACGGTCATCTTGCCCGAGGACTTCAGGCTGGCGTTGGTCCCGTCCAGCTTGGCGTCGGCGATGCTCAGGACCCCGTCGTTCCAGGCCCCCTTGCCGGTCAGGCGCGGCGTCGCGCCCAGCAGGCGGTCGATCTCGGGATAGCCGGTGGCGAAGCCCGCCGCGCGGCTGTCGACGGTGAAGCTCCAGGGCCGATTGGCGAGACTGGAGGCGGTCCACTTGGCGGTGACGGAGCCCTTCGCGCCTTGGCGAACCGGGCCCATGCTGGCGACCTTCATGTCGCCGTCGAACGACAGGCCGCCCAGCGGTCCGCGCTCGCCCTTGCCGGTGACGATGAGATTCGGCGCGTCGATGCGAGCCGCCTTGATCAGGAAGCGGCCGCCCTTGACCCGCGCGCCCTCGAAGGTCGCCTTGGGGCTGGAGCCCAGCAGGGCCAGGATGCCCGTGCCGCCACCACCCGACGAGGTCGCGGCGGCCTTGATCTCCAGCTCGCCCTTGGCCCAGCGAACCTTGGCCGGCCCCTTGGCGCGCTTGAGGTGGTAGCCCAGCAGCTCCAGGTCGGCGACGTCGATGTCGCCCTCGACCGAGAAGCCGCCCTCCTCCAGGCGGAAGACGCCATCGGCCTGGCCACGGCCCATCTGCGGGATGGTGACGATCCGCTTCAGCTGCCCGACATTGGCGCTGAAGGCGACGCCGTCGGGACCCGTGCGCTTCTTGGCCAGGTCCGCCAGGCCGTGACCGTGCAGCGTCAGGTTCTGGGCGATGATCGCCAGGTTCAGGTCCGAGAGACCGTCCTGGGTGGCCTTCTTGCCGTCGAGCGTGAAGTTCGCCTCCGGCCCGAACATCTTGGAGAGACGCTCCGTCAGGGTCGAGGCTGTCAGGTCGATACGGCCGCGCGCCGAGCCGCCCTGCTCGGTCCAGGCGCCGTCGGCCTGCAGCGGCGTGGTCGTGCCCGAGCGGGCCAGGACCTTGAACGCCGCGCGGCTGGTAGTGCCGTCGGCCTTGGCCTTCAGGTCGAAGGTGCGGTTGGCCGGCAGACCCAGCGCGCCGGCGATGGCGCCGCCATTGGCCTCGGTCGCGTCGGCGATGAGGTGCAGGCTCTTGGAGCGGCCCAGGTCGAAGTCGAGGTTCAGGTGGTCGCCGACATGCAGGCGCGAGGCGACGCCCAGCTTGCCCTTCTGCCCGCCCAGGCGCGCCATCTCGTAGTCGCCGTTGACGTCGAAGTCGCCGTCCTTGCCGCTGAAGGCCGGGCGGGTGATCAGGCGGAAGCGGAAGGCGTCGAGATCGACCGACACGGGGGCCGCGCTGGACTTGGGCCCCTTGGGCTCCATGGTCGGGCGGCGCAGGATCATGACGTCGCGCGCGTCGATGCGCTCGGCGTGGAAGCGGCGGCCGAACAGCTCCGTCGGACGCCAGGCCACGCGCAGGTCATGGGCCTCCAGCCAGACGCCCTGCTCGTCGGAAATGGTAAGGCGGCGAACGCCGAAGTCTTTCCAGATGTCGCCCGACAGGCCTTCGATCTTCAGCTTGCCGATACGGCCCAGCTTCAGGCCCGAGGCGCGGGCTTCCAGGAACATCCGCCCCTGCGGGGTGATCGGGGCCAGGCGCAGACCGCCCGCCAGGAAGATCAGCAGGCCGGCCAGGATCGCCGCGCCGATCAGCACGACGCCGCCCCAGCCGATCTTTTTGGCGGCCTTCACGGCGGCCTCGCCCGTCGCCTCGGCGGCGTGGACGACGGTGTCCGTCAGGTCAGGCTTGTCGTGCTCCCCGCTCAAAAGCTTTGCCCGATGCTGAGATAGACTTGGAAGGCCGGGTCGCCCTTACGGCGGCCCATGGGCACGGCGATGTCGGCGCGGATCGGGCCGAAGCCCAGGTCATAGCGGATGCCCAGGCCCGCGCCGGCCCGGAAATCCTGGCTCTTCGGGTTTGGGCTGGTGCTGATGGCGCCGGTGTCGATGAACGCCACGCCGCTCCATTTCGAGGTGATCTTCTGGCGCAGCTCGACCGACGTCTCGACCAGCGAGATGCCGCCCTGCGGGGTGTTGTCGGTCAGGCGCGGGCCGATGGCCTGGTAGGAATAGCCCCGCACCGATCCGCCGCCGCCGGCATAGAAGCGCCGCGAGGCCGGCACGTCCTGGATGCCGCCGCCAAAGATGGCGCCGAGCTTCAGACGGCCCGCCAGCACGGTGCTGGCCTGTCGGCCGAACGGGATATAGGCCGTGCCTTGGGTCGTCAGCTTCAGGTACGGGACGGTGGTGTCGCCGACCACGTAGGTCGGCTCGCCCCGGGCCTCCAGGCGCCAGCCGCGCTTGGGGTCGAGGATGTTGTCCGAGAAGTCCCACGCATAGGCCGCCAGCCCCGCGAAGGTCGCCAGGTTCAGCTTGCGGCCGGCGACCGCGCCGTTCTGGCTGATCTGTTCCTTGGTCTGGGAGATGTCCAGCGAGACGCCGAACGTGCGGTAGGCGGTCGTCTGCCGCCGCTTGGTCAGGTCGACCCCGACCGTGGCGCCGGTTTCGTTATAGGCGTCAGTGTCGTTGCGGAAGATGGCGCTGTTCAGCTTCAGCGTCTGCTGCGGACGACGCCAGTGCGGCAGCGAGATCTCCGCGCCCAGGCGCTGTTCCAGCTTGGCGAAGCGCAGGGCGTAGGTCGTGGTGTCGGCGCGCTTGAGGCGGTTGTAGCGGATCCAGCGGGCGTCGACGCCCGCCCCCTCGCTGGTCGAATAGCCCGCGCCCAGTTCGATGGTGCGCGACTTGCGATCAGCCAAACTCACGACGACGGGGCGATAGCCCTCGGCTGTGGCCTTGTCCGGCTCGGCCAGCGAGACCGAGATCGAGTCATAGACGCTGGTGTCGCGCAGGCGGCGCTCCAGTTCGGCCACATCCTCAGGGTCGTAGACGTCGCCGGACACCCAGGGCGCCAGGCGGCCGACCCAGGCGGGATTGGTGCGCCCCTTGGTGACGACCTGGATCCCGTCGAGATGGACCAATTCGCCGGCGGCGATCTTGAACGCCGGCCGGACAGTGTGGTCGGCGTGATCGACGATGACCTCGCGCGGCTCGGCGGCGGCGTCGGCATAGCCGAGCTTGGCGACCTGGGCCACGACACGGCCCTCGGCCCCGACGATGTCGGCGGAACGGCCCGGCTCCCCCTCGGTCAGGCGCATGGCCGTGGCGGCGCGCTGGCGGGTGCCCTCGTCGGGCGGCGTTCCCGACCAGTCGATGCGCGGGTCGGCGACTAGGAAGACAGGACCCGGCGTGATCTTGATCACCGCACGCGGCGGCTCGCCGTCCAGGACGTCGGGTTCGACGGTGTAGCCGTAGTAGCCCTCGGCGCGGAGGACGGCGATGGCGTCCTCGCCGGCCTGGCGGGCGCGCCGGCGCGCTTCGGCGCGGCTTTGGGCGGATGTCTTGGATTCAGTCAGGGCGCGCTGGATGATTTCGCGCAGGCTCTTGTCTTCGACACCCTGGATTTGGGCCATGGGTTCGTCGGCGAAGGCGGCCGAAGCCATCAGCCAGGTCACCGCCGTCAAAGCCAGGGAAGTCCGCCCAAGCACCAAATCTTGTTCCCCGCGCGAAGCGCCCCCGGCCCTGCTGTAGTCCGGGGTTTGCGCCGTGTCACGACAGTAAATGCAACGAACTAGGCCCAAGCAGCGCTTATCAAAGCGGGCGAAAGGTGCCCAAATGCTGAGCAGTCGTGCGCAATCACGCGGCGAAGGTCGAATCCGCCGCGCGTGGCGGTCGCGACGCTCTAGAGTCGGGGACGGCGCGACCTACCGGTCGGCGCCCAAGGTTATGAGAAACGTGGACAAAAGCGTGGCGGCGAAGACCCAATCCCTCGTGGACGCACCGACCCTGCCGATGACGGAGGCGGCTTACCTGCCGGGGATCGCCTACGACGAGATGTTCACGCCGGACGGCGAGGTCCGGTCGCACTACGATCCATTGCACGCACGCATGTCGACCCTGGGCGCCGAGGAGCTGGCGGGCCGCCAGCGCACGCTGGAGCGCTCATTCCTGCTGCAGGGCATCACCTTCACCGTCTACGGGGCCGACAACACCACCGAGCGGGTGATGCCGACCGACCTGTTCCCGCGTATCATCCCCGCCGCCGAGTGGGCCCAGATCGAGGCGGGCCTGACCCAGCGCTTGCAGGCGCTGAACCTGTTCCTGGCCGACATCTATGGCGACCAGCAGATCCTGATGGATGGCGTGGTGCCGCGCGAACTGGTGCTGGGCGCGCCCTCGTACCGCCGCGAGATGCAGCACCTGTATGTGCCGCACAAGGCCTACGCCAATGTCTGCGGCAGCGACCTGATCCGCTGCCAGGACGGACAATTCGCGGTGCTGGAGGACAATCTGCGCGTCCCGTCCGGCGTCTCGTACATGCTGGCCAATCGCGATGCGGCCAAGCGGACCTTCCCCGGCACCTACCGCGCCGCCGGCGTGCGGCCGGTCGAGCGCTATCCCGACCTCCTGCTGTCGACCCTGAAGAGCATGGCCGCCGACTGGCGTTCGGACCCGCAGGTCGTGGTGTTGACCCCCGGCGTCTACAACAGCGCCTACTACGAGCACGCCTACCTGGCCCGCCTGATGGGCGTGCCGCTGGTCGAGGGCCGCGACCTCGTGGTGCACGAGAACATGGTCTACATGCGGACCACGACCGGCATCCGTCGCATCGACGTGATCTACCGCCGAGTCGACGACGACTTCATCGATCCCCTCACCTTCCGGCGCGACAGTTCGCTGGGCGCGGCGGGCCTGTTCAACGCCTACCGGGCGGGCAATGTGGTGATCTGCAACGCCCCCGGCACCGGCGTCGCCGACGACAAGGCCGTCTACGCCTACGTCCCCGACATCATCCGCTACTATCTGGGCCAGGACGCCATCCTGCCCAATATCGAGACCTTCCTCTGCCGCGAGCCGCGCCAGCTGGGCCACGTGCTCGACAATCTGGACAAGTACGTGGTCAAGGCCGTCGGCGCCTCGGGCGGCTACGGCATGCTGGTTGGCCCGCACGCCAGCCAGAAGGAACGCGACGACTTCGCCGACGCGATCAAGGCCGATCCCGACAACTACATCGCCCAGCCGACCATCCAGCTGTCGACCGCGCCCTGCCTGGTGGACGGCCGCATCGAGCCGCGTCACGTCGATCTACGGCCCTTCATCCTGTCGGGCGAGAAGACCATCGTCACGCCCGGCGCCCTGACCCGCGTGGCGCTGAAGCGCGGCTCTCTGGTGGTCAATTCCAGCCAGGGCGGCGGCTCCAAGGACACCTGGGTGTTGGCCGACGAGAGCCCGCACAACGGCAATGGAAACGGCAACGGGAGCGCCCGCCCATGATGCTCGCGCGCGTCGCTGACAGCCTCTACTGGCTGGGCCGATACATCGAACGGGCCGAGCACCTCTCGCGCCTGTCCAGCGTGATGATGAACGCCACCCTGGACCAGACCGATTCCGGGACCCAGGCGGTGTGGATCGCCATGGCCGCCGTGGGCGAACCCGGCGACGGCGCCGATGTCGGCTCATTCGAGGCCGCCCAGGCCCTGGTGCTGGATCGCGGCGACCCCAACTCGGTCGTCTCGTCCCTGGCTCGGGCCCGCGAGAACGCCCGCCAGGTCCGCGACCAGATCACCACCGAGACCTGGGAGCGGCTGAACCTGCTGTATCTGAAGGTCACCGACAAGGACGCGGCCAAGGCGTTCTCGGACGGCTCGGCCAACTTCCTGCACGACGTCATCGCCGACCTGCACCTGTTCAAGGGCGCGGCCGACACCACCATGAGCCACGGCGAGAGCTGGCGGTTCATGATGCTGGGCATCTACATGGAGCGCGCCCACCTGGTCTCGCGCCTCCTGGAGGTGTGCTTCGCCGAAAGCCCCGTCCACGGCCAGATCGACGACCACGTGGCCCTGGTCAGCGTGCTGCGCATGGCCTGCGCGCTGGAGCCCTATCTGCGGGTCTACACCGCCGAGATCGAGCCGCGGCACATCTTGGAGTTCCTGGTCTTTGACGAGGACTTCCCCCGCTCGATCCGCTTCGCCACCGCCCAGATCGAACAGCATCTCAGCGCCCTGGCTCGCAGCGTCGCCGCCAGCGACCGCGCGGGACCCGAACGCCTGGCCGGCCGCCTGAAGGCGCGCCTGCAGTTCGCCGATCTCGACGAGCTGGAAGCCGTCGGCGCCGGTCCGCTGCTGACCACCGTCGCCAACGAGTGCGCCCGCATCCACGAAGCGATCTACGAGACCTTCGTGGCCTATCCGCTCGAAATGCGTCTTCCGGCCTAGGACCTTACCCAGTGCTGCTCGAAATCCGCCACGTCACCCAGTACCACTACGAGAAGCCCGTCCGGGAAAGCCTGATGGAGCTGTGGATGCAGCCCCAGAAGACCGCCCGCCAGCGCCTGGTCAGCTTCGAGCTGGACCTGGAGCCGGCTGCCCAGGTGTTCTCGTACGCCGACAGCTTCGGCAACGCCGTCTATCACTTCGACGTGCCCCAGCCGCACGACAAGCTGACCATCATCGCCCGCTCGGCCGTCGAGACCGAGCCGACCGGCGAGCGGCCCGACCATCTGGACATGGGCGAGTGGGACCGCCTGCGCAGCGAGTTCGTGCGCGGCGAGTGCTTCGACTTCCTGCGGCCGCACGGCTTCGTGCAGACGACCGACGCCCTGCGCACCTTCATCAACGAGCACGACCTGGAAGCCCTGAAGCGCAAGGACCCGCTGACGGCGGTCAGGACGCTGTCTGAGACCATCTACCGGGCGTTCGAGTACCAGCCTGGCGTCACCGACGCCGACAGCCCGATCGATCTCGCGCTCAGCGCCGGGCGCGGGGTCTGCCAGGACTTCGCCCACATCATGCTGGCCATCTGCCGCGAGTGGGGCATTCCGGCTCGCTATGTTTCCGGCTACCTGTTCACCGACCGCGACGCCGGCGACCGCTCGGATCCGGACGCCACCCACGCCTGGGTCGAGGTGTTCCTGCCCAGCCTGCGCTGGGTGGGGCTGGACCCGACCAACAACATGATGACCAGCGAGCGCCATGTCGGCGTGGCGGTCGGCCGCGACTATGCCGACGTCACCCCGTCACGCGGGGTCTACAAGGGCGATGCGGAAAGCCAGTTGGCCGTAGGCGTCACCGTCCGTCGCGCCCGCGCCGCCCTGGCCGAGCCGGAATTCCTGCGCATGGCCCGCCCCAGCTTCGCCGGCGGTCGTCGTCGTCCGGACGCCGCGCTGAAGCAGGAGCTGCACCAGCAGCAGCAACAACAGCAGCAGTAGCGCTACTGAAGGATTTCGGGCGGCAGGTTGGCCGCGAACCGGCGGGCGATGTCCAGCGCGCCGGCCGCGCCGCCGGCCCGAGGGCCAATGCGTTCGGTCTGCAGGAACTGCACGCCGATCTCGCCGCCCGAGCGCCAGACGACATGCGCCAAGTGCACGCGGCGGCCGCCGGCGTCGACGAAGACGAATTTGTCCGGCGGCTCGGCGATGCCGGCGATCGACAGACGCGCGCCCTTCTCGGCGATGTCCAGCAGCGAGCACTTCCACGAGCGCGGATCGTCGACGATGTAGATCTTGCGCGCCGCCGGCATCCGGGCATGCGCGCGGCGTTCAGCGCCGGTGGGCTCGACCATGACCATGCGACCTTAGAACTCCCGTCGAGTCGACGACGATTTTAGCGCAAACGACGACGCTACGCGCCAACGTTGAACGCCGTTCATCCGGTACCGGTATAAGCGCCAGAAGCTTAGGCAGCGTAAACGTGGGCCTTACGGGCGGCGATCTTCACCGTGCCCCGGAAACGGGCGGCCTCGGCCCGCGAGGCGCTGATCTCGATCGGACGGCCGTCGGCGGCGGTGGCGTTGACCGTGGTCAGGGCGCCCTGCACGTGAGCGCGCTCGACCCGCACCTCGAAGCCGCCGTCGTCCAGCACGAAGTCGTGCGGCCGGACATAGGCCGTGGCCGCGCCCTCGCGCACGCCGCCGGCCGGCAGACGCAGCACGCCGGCGTTGAACTGGCCGCCGCCGACCTGGCCCTCGAAGCAGTTGGCCTCGCCCACGAAACCGCAGACGAAGGCGGTCTCGGGCTGGTCGTGGACCTGGTCGGGCGTGCCGATCTGCTCGATCTGGCCCTTGTTGAGGATGGCCACGCGATCGGCCAGCTCCAGGGCTTCTTCCTGGTCGTGGGTCACGAAGATGGTGGTCACGCCGGTGGCGTCGTGCACGCGGCGCAGCTCCTTGCGCAGCGACTTGCGGACCGTGGCGTCCAGGGCCCCGAACGGCTCGTCCAGCAGCAGCACGCTGGGCTGCACGGCGAGCGCCCGCGACAGGGCGACGCGCTGGCGCTGACCGCCCGACAGCTGCGAAGGGTAGCGCTTGCCCAGACCGTCCAGCTCGACCAGCTTCAGCAGCTCTTCGACGCGACGGGCGATCTCGGCCTTGTCGGGCTTGTCCTTGCCCTTCCGCACATCCAGGCCGAACGCGATGTTCTTGGCCACGGTCATGTGCTTGAACAGCGCGTACTGCTGGAACACGAAACCCACCCGGCGGTCGGCGGCCGAGGCGAAGGTCACGTCCTGCCCGTCGAACAGCACCTGGCCGGCGTCGGGGAATTCCAGGCCCGCGATCGTGCGCAGCAGCGTCGTCTTGCCCGAGCCCGAAGGCCCCAGCAGCGCCAGCAGTTCGCCGTCGGCGATCTCGAGATCGACCTTGTTCAGGGCCGGATAGCGACCGAACTGCTTGTCGACGGAGCGGATGGAGATGGTCATAGGCTCGTGAAGTCCATTCAGTGTCCGCCGCGCCCGCGCCCAGATCCGCCATGTGCGGGCTGGACGACTTCCAGCGCCGTCTTCAGCACCAGGGTCACCACGGCCAGCAGGCAAAGCAAGGCCGCGACGGCGAAGGCGCCGACGAAGTCGTACTCGTTGTAGAGGATCTCGACGTGCAGCGGCATGGTGTTGGTCAGGCCGCGGATGTGGCCGCTGACCACCGACACCGCGCCGAACTCGCCCATGGCGCGGGCGTTGCACAGCAGCACGCCGTACATCAGGCCCCAGCGCACATTGGGCGCGGTCACCCGCCAGAAGGTCGTCAGGCCGCCCGCCCCCATCGACACGGCCGCCTCCTCCTCGCTGGTCCCCTGCTCCTGCATCAGCGGGATCAGCTCGCGGGCCACGAACGGGAAGGTCACGAAGACGGTCGCCAGCACGATGCCGGGCACGGCGAAGATGATCTTGATGTCGTTGTCGACCAGGTAGTCGCCGAACCAACCCTGCAAGCCGAAGATCAGCACGTAGATCAGGCCCGCCACCACCGGCGACACCGAGAACGGCAGGTCGATCAGGGTGATCAGCAGCGCCTTGCCCTTGAAGTCGTGCTTGGCGATCGCCCAGCTGGCGCACAGGCCGAAGGCGGCGTTGAACGGCACCGCGATGGCGGCGGTGATCAGGGTCAGCTTCACGGCCGCCAGGGCGTCGGCGTTCTTGATGGCCAGCAGCGCGGCGTCGAGACCCTTGCGCAGCGCCTCGGCGAAGACGGCGGCCAGCGGCAGGATCAGGACGAGCGCCAGGAAGGTCATGACCGTCCCGATCACCAGGACCTTGGCCCACAAGGGATCGTCGGTGGCGCGGCGGTGAGAGGCAGCAGCCATCAGTCGAACCTCCGCGCCCAGGCCTGGATGGCGTTGATGACCAGCAGCATCGTGAACGAGACCGTCAGCATCACCACGGCGATGGTGGCCGCCCGCGAGTACTCAAATTGCTCCAGCTGGATGATGATCAGCAGCGGCGCGATCTCGGACTTGTAGGGCATGTTGCCGGCGATGAAGATCACCGAGCCGTACTCGCCCACCCCACGCGCGAAGGCCATGGCGAAGCCTGTCAGCCATGCCGGCGCCAGGGCCGGCAGCACGATGCGCAGGATGGTGTCGATCCGGTTTGCGCCCAGGCTGGCGGCGGCCTCCTCGACGTCCTGCGCCGCGTCACGCAGCACCGGCTCGATGGTGCGGACCACGAACGGCAGGCCGATGAAGATCAGGGCGATGGTGATGCCGACCGGGTTGTAGGCGGCCTTGATGCCCAGCGGCGTCAGGAATTGCCCGACCCAGCCGTTGGGCGCGTACAGCGTCGCCAGGGCGATGCCGGCCACGGCGGTCGGCAGGGCGAACGGCAGGTCGACCAAGGCGTTGACCAGGGTCTTGCCGGGAAAATCGTAGCGAACCAGAGCCCAGGCCGTCAGCACGCCGAACACGCCATTGATCACCGCCGCCACGAACGCCGTGCCGAAGCTCAAACCGTAGGCGGCCATGGACCGCTGCGACGTCGCCACGGCCCAGAACTCGGTCGGCGACTGCTGCGCGGCCTTCAGGACCACGGCGCTCAGGGGGATCAGGACGATCAGCGACAGCACGGTCAGCGTCACGCCCATCGTCAGGCCAAAGCCCGGAATGGCTGATCGCCGCCGGAAAAACGGCCGCCTACCGCGTGGCGCGGTCGGCCGGCGAGCGGCGGTCTCGGCGGTCATCGTCTGATCGTCGTCCAGGGTCCGGGCTCGCCACATGGCTCTAGGCAAAGGCTGAACGCGCGGAGCCCCATCGGGGTCCCAGCCGCGTCGTTGAAACTGAGCCGCTTAAATCTCTACCCCGACAATGGGGCAAACGAGAAACCCCGGTCGGGGATGGAGAAAAACTGCGCCTGGCCAGCTTGCAGCAAAACGCCGAGCGGGAGATCCCGCTCGGCGCAAAGGATACGGAAGTCCAGACGTCCCGTTAGGCCGTGGCCTTCTCTCTCGGCTTGAAGCGGTCGACGAAACTCATCCACACGCCTTCAATGTTCTTGATCAGACCGCGCAGCTTCATCGCCGGCTTCTCGACGAAGATCCACGACAGGACGCCGACTAGGAAGCAGATCGGAAGCGAAATGATGACGTTCCAGTACCACTCCCTCAATCCCGGGAACAAATACACGACGGACTGCTGGATGGCCGCGCCATACAGGAAGATGCCGTACGAGTAGTCGGCCCACCCGCTGTACAGCGTCCTCTTGGGGTTCAGCAGGCCGAGATAGCTGGTCATGTAGGCGACGGGGAACAGCGAGATGTACTCGCCCCCGTCCACCACTGAAAGAAACACCGCGGACAAGACAAGGCTGCCGGCGAAGACGCCTTTGCCGAATGGCAGCTTGTCTTTGTACAGGTACATCGCGACGCCGGCCAGGAAGTACGCCACCAGCATTTCGCCGCTGACCGCGACCGGAGAACCGAAATTCCCGCCCTTCTTGTATATATCAAGCGCGACGACGAGAATTATACCTATGAAGACGACATAATTCCTTCGAACGACGCCGACCAGGTACAGAAGTGAAATGGCGATGTAGCACTTCAGTTCGTAAGGCACCGTCCAGAGCTGCGAGTTGACCGACCTCGGGTACGGGTTGTTCTCGAAGACGCCCGGCAGGAAGTAGCTGATGTGTCCGGTGACGTTGACCAGGTACTTGTAGAACAGAGGATCGGACAGGTACTGCCCGATCGGCATCGTCGTCAGGAAGATGCCGATCAGACCCGCCGACAGGAAAACCTCGACCGTCAGGGCAGGATATATTCTGATCACGCGGAGACCGAGGAAACTCACCAGGGTCTTGCAACGCGCCAAGCTTCCCGCGACGAGGAATCCACTGAGCGCGAAGAACATCGGCAGTATCAGGCGAAGAAACGGTCGGGCAGGACCCTGCCAGAAGGCGTCACCCACGGCCGTCCCATAGCAGTACAGAACGCTATGACTGAACAGGACCGCCAGGGCCAAGGTCAGCCGCATATAATCGAAGCCGCTCGGCCGCTGATCAGCCAGAGCCAACGCATCTCCTAGTTTCATGCCCCCCTCCGTGAAGTTCACAGCCCCGAGCTGTAGAAACTCACGGATACACATAACCTCCCGTAGAGTCCGGAGTCTTATTGAGTCAAAAATACGAATTTGATGCAACGGCGCGCTATATGCGCGGCTTTTTACAGATGAGTCAGAGTCATAGACGGATAGAAGATTCCATGAGTCGCAACCATTCCGAGAATTATCCCCGAAATAAGCGCATGACGACTCCAACATGCCGCCAGATCGTCGCCATAGACTCTAAATTCGAGACTTAATACGCCAAACCACCACCGCATCGCGCACGAACGGGCACAAGGCCGCCGCTATAGATGTTTGAAGTAGTTGGGAATCTCAGCGACCTCGTCGCGAAGAAGAGCGCCCACGGATCATCAGGCTTCAGACGGTAAGCCCATGAAGCTCGCCGTCGGCGCGATGGTGCGGAATTTCACGAGGAAATTGGTAGGCCGGGTGGGGTTCGAACCCACGACCATTCGATTAAAAGTCGAATGCTCTACCACTGAGCTACCGGCCCGCTAACGTCCGGCGGGCGCCGGTTGGAAGCGGCGCGGACCATAGGCGGGGGGCTCGTGCGTCGCAAGCATGGTTTCGCCGTTTTTCCGATGGATGACGGCAAAGCTGTGGGCGGGTTAGGGTGAGTCATGCGTGGAACCTTGCTTTTGGCGGTCTTTTGCGGCGCGGCCGCGGTCGGAACGGCCGAGGCGCGCCAGCGGCAAGAGGCTCCGCCGCTACTGGGCGCCCCTCCCCAACAGCAGGAAACCCCAGTCGAACCCACCGACGACGGACGAATCAGGTCGACCTCGGAGGCCAACCGCGACGGCATCTCCGGGGCCATGAGCGCGCCGCTGCGCGATGTGAACATCGTCCGCACCAAGATCCCGCGCGTGCTGCTGGAGGCGATGGACGATCCCTATCAGCGTCCGGCCCAGGCCGACTGCCGAACCCTGATCGCGCTGGTCGGGCCGCTGGACAGCGCTCTCGGCGAGGATATCGACCGAAATCCGCCGGTCGAGGGCGAGGACCTGATGGACCGGGGCCGCAAGGCGGCCGGCCAGGCGGCGCTGGGGGCGATCGCCAGCACGGCCCAAGACATGATCCCAATGCGTGGCTGGGTGCGGAAGCTGACCGGGGCCGAGCGCCACGATCGGCTGGTGCAGAGCGCCATCACCTCGGGCAATGTCCGCCGCGCCTATCTGAAGGGCCTGGGCGAGGCGCGCGGCTGCAATCCGCCGGCCACGCCGCAGCACAAGCCGCCCACCGCGCCGGTGGTCGTAGATCCGGGCATGCCGCCGCCGCGCGATCGCTACGGCCCGCTCAAGCCCCGCTTCCCGATCTTCAAGGAAGAGGCGCCGACGGTGCCTCAAGGGCCCCGCGACTAGCCTTCGTTCAGGTGCCGGGCGCGGAAGTCGCGGCGGAACTGTTCGAAGCGGCCCTCGGCGATCGCCGCGCGCATGGCCGCCGTCAGCGCCTGGAAGAAGGCGATGTTGTGCCAGGACAGTAGCACCTGGCCCAGGATCTCCTCGGCCTTGAACAGGTGGCGCAGATACGCCTTCGAATAGTCGCGGCTGGCCGGGCAGTCGCTGTCCGGGTCCAGTGGGCTTTCGTCCTCGGCGAACTTGGCGTTCTTGAGGTTGATCGCCCCGTCCCAGGTCCAGGCCTGGCCGTGGCGGCCTGAGCGGGTGGGCAGGACGCAGTCGAACATGTCGACGCCGCGCGCCACCGCCTCGACCAGGTCAATCGGCTTACCGACGCCCATCAGGTAGCGCGGACGATCCTCGGGCAGCAGGCCGGGCGCATAGTCCAGCACGTCGCACATGGCCTCGTGGCCCTCGCCGACGGCCAGACCGCCGATGGCGTAGCCGTCGAAGCCGATCTCGCGCAGGCGGTCCGAGGACTCGCGGCGCAGGTTCTCGAAGGTCGAGCCCTGCTGGATGCCGAACAGCACCTGGCTGTCGCGCGTGCCGAAGGCGTCCTTCGAGCGCTGGGCCCAGCGGGCGGAGAGCTCCATGCCCTTGCGCGCCCTTGCCTCCTCGGCCGGCCAAGCGACGCACTCGTCCAGCTGCATGACGATGTCACTGCCCAGCAGGTCGGCCTGGATCTCGATCGAGCGCTCGGGGGTCAGCACGTGCTTGGAGCCGTCGACGTGGCTGGAGAAGGTCACGGCCTCCTCGGTCAGCTTGCTGATGCCCGACAGGCTCATGACCTGGAAGCCGCCGCTGTCGGTCAGGATTGGCTTGTCCCAGCGCATGAACTTGTGCAGGCCGCCCAGGCGCGCCACCCGCTCGGCCGAGGGCCGCAGCATCAGGTGATAGGTGTTGCCCAGGATGATGTCGGCGCCGGTGTCCTTGACCTGGTCGACGGTCATGGCCTTGACCGTCGCGGCGGTGCCAACGGGCATGAAGGCCGGCGTGCGGATGTCGCCGCGCGGGGTCTTCAGGACGCCGGTGCGAGCCTTGCCGTCGGTGGCGTTGATCTCGAAGGGGAACGCCATCGCTAAGCCTCGTCTTTGAACAGCAGGCTGCCGTCGCCGTAGGAATAGAAGCGGTAGCCCGTCGATATGGCGTGCTCGTAGGCCGCGCGCATCGTCGCCTGGCCGGCGAAGGCGCTGACCAGCATGAACAGAGTCGACTTGGGCAGGTGGAAGTTGGTCATCAGCACGTCGGCGGCGCGGAAGCGGTAGCCGGGCGTGATGAAGATGGCCGTTTCGTCGGCGAAAGGACGAACGATGCCGTCCTCGCCCGTGGCGCTTTCCAACAGGCGCAGGGACGTGGTGCCGACGCAGACGATGCGGCCGCCGGCGGCGTGGACCGCGTTCAGGGCGTCGGCGACCTCCTGGGTCACCTCGCCGAACTCGGCGTGCATCTTGTGGTCGGAGAGGTCGTCGGTCTTGACCGGCAGGAAGGTCCCCGCCCCCACGTGCAGGGTGACGAAGTGCAACGAGACGCCCTTGGCCTTCAGCGCCTCCAGCAGGCCCGGCGTGAAGTGCAGGCCGGCGGTCGGGGCGGCCACCGAGCCGTCCTCGCGAGCGTAGACGGTCTGGTAGTCGGCGCGGTCGCGCTCGTCCTCGCCCCGCTTGGCGGCGATGTAGGGCGGCAGCGGCATGTCGCCGTGCTTGGCGATGCCGATGTCGAGGTCGGGACCGGAGATGTCAAAGCTTAGCACGACCTCGCCGCCCTCGTGCTTCTCGGCGATGGTGGCGTCCAGGCGGTCGCCCTCGCAGGCGCGGTCGTCGCGGCTGCCGAACGCCACGCGGTCGTCGACCTTCAGCCGCTTGCCCGGGCGCATGAAGGCGCTCCAGCGGCTGGGCGAGACGCGGCGGTGCAGGGTGGCCTCGACGGCCACCGGCGTGCCGTCGGCGCCGCCGGTCGTGCGGCCCTCGCGCAGGCCGGCCAAGCGGGCGGGGATCACGCGGGTGTCGTTGAACACCAGGGCGTCGCCGGGGCGCAGGAAGTCGGGCAACTCGCGCACCACGTGGTCGGCGAGCGCTTGGCCCGGACGGACGACCAGGAAGCGCGCGGCGTCGCGCGGCTCGGCCGGGCGCAGGGCGATACGGTCCTCGGGAAGGTCGAAATCGAAGTCGGAAAGGCGCATGGGCGGGCTTCAAGCGCACGATGGGCTCAGGACGTCAAGACATACGCCGTCACGCGAGGCGGATAGACAACCTTGGCGGGTCGGCCGCATGATTTCGCAGAACAACAGTCTTCGGGGGAAGATCACCATGAAACGCTTGCTGGTTCCCATGCTTGCGCCGCTTGTGCTGCTCGCCGCCTGCGAGGCCAAGAAGGACCCTGCCCCCGCCTCGCCAGCCGAAACCCGCACGGTCGCCACGTCGGCGACCGCTGACGCCTCGGCCGCCAACTTCCAGCACGACCCGGCCGTCGAGCTGACCGGCTTCTACTTCACTGAAACGGCCGTGCAGTCGGGCGACTGGAAACTGACCTCGCTGGATATCGGCCAGCCCTCGGATTTCGCCGCCTGGGAAGAGGGCAAGCGCCCCGAGAACTACGGCCCGATCTTCCTGGCCTTCGACGACGTCACCAGCCCCACGGGCGAGAATGAGCTGGGCCAGACCTATCACACGGTCAGCATCCGGGTGATGCCGGACAGCTACCGCGTCGACGGCAAGGGCCTGCTGTTCCGCGCCAAGCACGCCCGCCTGGGCGAGGTGGTGCTGGAGCTGACGCCAGACCTGGCCGCCTACAAGACGGCCCGCGCCACGGGCCCGAACGGCGGCTCGCCGAAGCGGGTGTTCACCGGATCCCTGCAGGTCGGCGCCGAAAGGATCCGCAACCTCAGCTTCTTCTATCATCCGGGCGAGTAGGCCCAAGAGTCGGCAAGGCATCCTTCACGGACCCATGATATGGGCGACCCATGCGCCTGATCGTCCAGCTCCTGAGCCTTCTCGTTCGCGGCACCGCCCTGATGTTGGGCCTTGTCGGTCTTGGCATGGCGGCCGTTTGCCTGGGCGGCGCCTTCAGCGACAAGCTGGACGCCTTCACCCACGCAGCCCCGCTGTGGCTGCTGATGGGCGTCGGCGCGGTCGTGCTGGGCGGCGCCTTCGCGCGCGGCGGCGAGCGTTGGGTGATGGTCGGACTGGGCGCGGCCACGGTGCTGGCCTGCTCGGTGCTGATGCTGCCCGAGCTGTGGTCCGCCTGGCGCTTCAAGCCGGCCACCCCGGCGGCCAGTGACCTGAAGATCGTGCAGTTCAACATCTGGCACGACAACAAGACGCCCGAGAAGAGCCTCGCCTGGGTCCTGGCCCAGGACGCCGACGTGGTGATCGTCGAGGAGGGCTCGGGAGACGCCGTGCCGGCCATCCAGGCGCTGAAGACCGCCTATCCGTTTGCCTCCTGCGACAAGGTCTCCAAGTGCGAGACCTGGATCTTCTCACGCAAGAAGATGATCGCGCGCGGCGGCATGCCGCTGGAGCGGCCGTACCTGTCCGGCGCCTGGGCGACCCTGGCCGACGCCAAGGGCCCGTTCACCGTCGTGGGCGTCCACTACACCTGGCCCGTGCCGGCCAGCATCCAGCAGGGCCAGAGCCGCAAGCTGATCAAGCTGGTCTCGGGCTTCGACCGCAAGAGCGCCATCGTCACCGGCGACTTCAACTCCACGCCCTGGTCGTTCACCCTGAAGCGCCAGGACAAGGCCATCGGCCTGCGTCGCTGGACCCGCGCCATCCCCTCGTGGCCGGCCAGCAAGTTCTCGCGCGTGATGGTCGCCCCCGCCCCGTTCCTGCCGATCGACCACGTCTATGCCGGCAATGAGTGGTACGCGGTGACCGTCGAGCGCGGCCCGGCCCTGGGCTCGGACCACCGGCCGATCGTGACGACGCTGCGTCGAGCTCCCAAATAGAAACGGCCCCGGACGAGGTCCGAGGCCGTTCCAGAACGATGGCGCTGAACGCTTAGGCGTCGGCGGCGATCTTGGCGCTGACGATCTTGCCCGGAGCCTTCGGCGGCTCGCCCTTCGGCAGGGCGTCGACGTTTTCCATGCCTTCGGTCACCTGGCCCCAGACGGTGTATTGCTTGTCCAGGAACGTGGCGTCGTCGAAGACGATGAAGAACTGGCTGTTGGCCGAGTCCGGGTTCGGGGTGCGGGCCATCGAGACCACGCCGCGCACGTGCGGCTCGTCGTTGAACTCGGCCTTCAGGTCCGGCTTGTCCGAACCGCCACGGCCGGTGCCCGACGGATCGCCGCCCTGGGCCATGAAGCCCGGGATCACGCGGTGAAAGACGACGCCGTCGTAGAAGCCTTCACGCACCAGTTCCTTGATCCGCGCCACGTGGCCGGGGGCCAGGTCGGGACGAAGCTTGATCGTGACCGGACCGCTCTCGAGGGTCAGGATCAGGGTGTTTTCGAGATCGGCCGACATGGTCTTCCCTTGGATGACAAGTGTTGTGAACGCGCTTCTAGCGCGGTTCACGCCCGCCTGTGAACCAAGTTTGAGCCCAGAAACCGGTAAGGCCTCAGCGAACCTCGGTCGGAAGATCGATATCGCACACCGAGAAGTCGGCGCCCTTCAGGGTGCGCAGACGCTTGGTCTCGGCCGCGAACCAGGGCCCCTTCGGGTCGATCACCCGCACCTTGGGGCGTTCCGCCGGGGGAATGTCCGACAGCAGACGAACCTTCTGCATCTGATCCTGCGGCGCCGGAACGGGCTCGCCGGTCTTGATGGCGCGCACCGCGTCCAGGCCGCTGATCACGCGGCCAAAGGCCGTGTAGCGCTTGTCCAGCGACGGATAGGGCTGACGCATCAGGAAGAACTGGCTGTTGGCCGAGTTGTTGTCCTCGTCGCGAGCCATGCCGATCACGCCGGGGCAATAGGTGCCCCAGGCCGAGACCTTCTTGTCGGCGGTCATGTCGCTCCAGGCCCAGCCCTGGCTGACGACCGGCAGCGACTTCACATAGCCGACCTCTAGACCCGCCGGCGCGGCCATCGGCACGAAGCCGGTGTCGCCGCCGCGGCGGAAGGTGAACTCGGCCTTGAGGTTGGGCTTGTCCGTACCGCCCTCGCCCGTATTGGTCGGATCGCCCGTCTGGGCCATGAACTTGTCGATGACCCGGAAGAAGGTGCGGCCGTCATAGACGCCCGCGCGGGTCAGCTCCTGCAGCCGCGACACGTGGTTGGGCGCGACGTCCGGGACCAGTTCGACCAGCACACGCCCCTTGTTGGTGTCGATTACCATCACCGTCTCGGGCGCCGGCGTCCGCCAGTCAGCCTCGGTGGGCTTGGTCGGGGCCGAGGGCGTCGCCGCCAGGACCGGACCGGTGATCGTCGCCAGGCAAAGCCCGGCCAGGAGCGCGCGCGAGAAGGTCATGTCACTTAACTTGCACGGGCACGTCGACGTCGCAATTGGTGAAGCTGGGACCCATCTCGCCCTGACGCTTGGTCACCAACGCCTTGAAGGCCGCGCCGCGCGTGTCCATCACTTGGACCGAGGGACGCTTGTCGGCCGGCAGGTCGGCCAGCATCTTGACGCTGATCATCTTGTCCTGCGGGTCCGGCACCGGCTCGCCGGTCTTGATGTTGCGCACGACGTCCAGGCCCGACAGCACACGGCCGAAGGCGGTGTAGGTCTTGTCCAGTGAGCTGTTGGCCTGGCGCATGAAGAAGAACTGGCTGTTGGCGCTGTCCGGATCGCCGGCGCGGGCCATGCCCAGCACGCCCGGACAGAAGTTGCCCCAGCTGGCCACCTTGCGGTCGGCGGTCATCACGGCCAGGGCCGAGTTCTGGCTCGACACCGGCAGCGCGCCGATCCAGCCCAGTTCGGTGCTGCCCGCCTTGAAGCCCGCGCCCAGCGGCAGGTCCATGCCGCGACGAAAGCTGAATTCGGCCGTCAGGTTCGGCTGATCCGAGCCGCCCGCGCCGGTGTTCTGCGGGTCGCCCGTCTGGGCCATGAAGTCGCTGATGACACGGAAGAAGGTCAGGCCGTCATAGAAGCCGCTCTTCACCAGGCCACGCACGCGCTCGACGTGCTTGGGGGCGGCGACCGGGTCGAGCTCGGCGATGATCCGGCCCTTGTTGGTCTCGACGACGATGACGTTGTTCGGGTCGGGCGTACGCCAGTCGGAGGCAGTCTGGGCCGTTGCCGTCGTAGCGACGAGCGCCAGGGCGGCGGCGGTCATGGCGAGCTTCATCGAAATCCCCGAACAGAACAGTCGGGGTCGGCGTAGAACGCCACGGCCGCCCCGACAAGTGCGGCGACCGTTCAACCGCACGATTCCGGCCGGAACGGGGCGACGGCTACGCTTCCGACGCTGCCTTGAAGACCGAGAGCTGGTCGTCGAAGGCGCGCTGGAAGGCCGGCCGCGCCTCGGCGCGGGCGACATAGGCCGAGAGGGTCGGATAGTCGTTGAGGATCCCGGACGATCCCAGGCGGCGCAGCACAACCACCATCATCAGGTCGCCGGCGCTGAAGTCGCCGTCCAGCCAGTCGGCCTCGCCCAGTCGAGCGGTCAGCTGATCCAGGCGTGTGCGGACAGCCTGTTCCAGCATCGGCTGGCGCGCCGCGAACCACGGCTTGTCGCGCTCCAGGATCGTGGCCATGCCGAACTCGACGACCGGCGGCTGCACGGTGCTGACCGCGGCGAACATCCAGGTCAGCGCCCGGGCCCGGCCATCGGCATCGTCCGGCAGCAGGCCCGCATGGTTCTGAGCGATGTGGTGAACGATGGCGCCCGACTCAAACAGCACGAGGTCGCCGTCCTCATAGGTCGGGATCTGGCCGAACGGCTGCACCGCCATGTGGGCGGGGGCCTTCATCTCGGGAAAGGTGACCAGGCGCACGTCGTAGGGCTGGCCCACCTCCTCCAGCGCCCAGCGGACGGCCATGTCGCGCGCAAGGCCCCGGCCACGATCGGGCGATGTCTTGAAGGCGGTGATGGTCGGGGTCATGGCTGTCTCCGGGCTGCTGTCCCGAGGACGAACGACCGGGCGGTGTTCCGACACCACCCAGCCGAGATTTCGTCGATCAGGCCTTGCCGACCTTGGCCAGCAGCTGCTCGGCCACGCCGGCGGGCACGAACTTGCCGATGTCGCCGCCCAGGGCCGCGATCTCCTTGACCAGTCGCGAGGCGATCGCCTGGTGGCGCGGATCGGCCATCAGGAAGACGGTCTCGATCTCACGATCCAACTGCTGGTTCATCGCCGTCATCTGGAATTCGTATTCGAAGTCGGCCACGGCCCGCAGGCCGCGCACGATCATCTGGGCCTCCACCTCGCGGGCGAAGTGCATCAGCAGGCTCTCGAACGGTCGGACCTCGATCGTGGCGATCTTGGTCAGGTGCGCCGTTTCCTTCTCCAGGATGGCGACCCGCTCCTCCAGCGAGAACAGCGGCCCCTTGCCGATGTTCACCGCCACCCCGATCACCAGCTTGTCGACCAGCTTCACGGCCCGACCGATGATGTCGAGGTGACCGTTGGTGACGGGATCGAAGGTCCCGGGATAAAGCCCAACCCGCATGCAGCCCCCTTCGTCTAAGGGTTCGAGGGATTACAGGGTCTCTTCCGCCCCGCTGTCCTCGCCCTGGTTGTCGTCTCCGCCGGAATCGGCGAGGCGCTCGACGCTGACGACATGCTCGTCCTGCGCGGTGCGGAAGATGGTTACGCCCTGAGTATTCCGCGCTGCAACACGAATTTGCGAGACCGGCACCCGGATGAGTTGACCTTGATCGGTGACCAGCAGGATCTGGTCGCTGTCGTCGATCGGGAACGAGCCCACCAGACGGCCGCCGCGCTTGCTCAGATCCTGGGCCGCTAGGCCCTGGCCGCCACGACCCGTGCGACGGAAGTCATAGGCGCTGGTGCGCTTGCCGAAGCCTTCCGACGACACCGTCAGCAGGATTTCCTCGGCCGCGCCCAGTTCGGCGATGCGTTCCGGCGTCAAGGTGGTTTCGTCGCCGTCCTCTTCGCCCTCCTCCACGGCGGCGGGGGCGTCGTCACCCTCCTCGCCGGCGGCGCGCAGCATGGCGCGCTGGTGCTTGAGGTAGGCGGCGCGTTCGGCCGGAGTGGCGTCGACGCTGCGCAGGACGGCCATCGAGATGACCTTGTCCTCGCCGGCCAGCTTCACGCCGCGCACGCCGGTGGAATCACGGCTGGCGAACACGCGCACCTCGTCGACCGAGAAGCGGATGCAGCGCCCGGCCGCCGTGGTCAGCAGCACGTCCTGGTCGGCGTTGCAGACCGAGACGCCGACGATGCCGTCGCCTTCGTCCAGCTTCATGGCGATCTTGCCGTTGCGGCGGACGTCCACGAAGTCGCTGAGCTTGTTGCGGCGCACGCTGCCCGAGCGGGTGGCGAACATCACGTCCAGGCCGCCCCAGGTGGCTTCATCCTCCGGCAGGGTCAGGATCGAGGTGATGGTCTCGCCCGGCTCGATCGGCAGCAGGTTCACGAACGCCTTGCCGCGCGAGTTGGCGGCGCCTTGCGGCAGGCGCCAGACCTTCAGCTTGTAGACCTTGCCGCCCGAGGTGAAGAACAGCAGCGGGGCGTGGGTCGAGGCCGAGAACACGCGGGTGACGGCGTCCTCGGTCTTGGTCGCCATGCCCGACTTGCCTTTGCCGCCCCGGTGCTGGGTGCGGTAGTTGGCCAGCGGCGTGCGCTTGACGTAGCCGCTCATGGTGACGGTGATGACCATGTCCTCGCGGACGATCAGGTCCTCGTCTTCCATGTCGGCGTCGCCGTCGACCAGCTGGCTGCGGCGCGGGATGGCGAAGCGCTCGCGCACCTCGACTAGCTCCTCGCGGACCACGGCCATGATGTTGGCGCGGTCCGACAGCAGGTCCAGATAGCCACGGATGGCTTCGGCCAGGGCGGTGGCTTCGTTGCCGATTTCCTCGCGGCCCAGGCCGGTCAGACGCGACAGGGTCAGGGCCAGGATGGCGCGAGCCTGCTCATCGGTCAGGCGGATCAGCCCGCCCTCTTCCTGCAGGGTGCGCGGATCGGCGATCAGCTCGACCAGCGGCAGCATGTCGCCGGCCGGCCAGGACTTGGCCACCAGGCGCTCGCGGGCCTCGGTCGGATCCTTGGACGAGCGGATAATGTGGATGAACTCGTCGATATTGGCGACGGCGATGGTCAGACCGACCAGCACGTGGCCGCGATCACGGGCCTTGCCCAGCTCGAACTTGGTCCGGCGGACGACCACTTCCTCGCGGAAGGTGACGAACAGCTGCAGCAGCTTGTGCAGGCCCATCTGCTCGGGACGGCCGCGGTTCAGGGCCAGCATGTTGACGCCGAACGAGCTCTGCAGCGCCGTGAAGCGGTACAGCTGGTTCAGGATCACCTCGCCCGAGGCGTCGCGCTTCAGCTCGATGACGATGCGCATGCCGTCGCGGTTGGACTCGTCGCGGATGTCGGCGATGCCTTCGATGCGCTTCTCGCGGACCAGCTCGGCGATGTGCTCGACCAGGTTGGCCTTGTTCACCTGATACGGAATCTCGGTGACGATGATGGCTTCGCGGCCGGCGCGGATCTCATCGACGCTGGCGACGCCGCGCATGATGACCGAGCCGCGGCCCGTCAGCAGCGCCTGGCGCGGGCCCGCGCGGCCGATGATCTCGCCGCCCGTCGGGAAGTCGGGGCCGGGCACCAGGTCCAGCAGCTGGTCGGTGGTGGCGTCCGGCTCGTCGATCAGCAGCAGGCAGGCGTCGATGATTTCGCCGAGGTTGTGCGGCGGGATGTTGGTGGCCATGCCGACGGCGATGCCGCCCGCGCCATTGACCAGCAGGTTTGGAATCCGGGCCGGCAGGACGGTCGGTTCCTGCTCCTTGCCGTCGTAGTTGTCGGCGAAATCGACCGTGTCCTTGTCCAGATCGGCCAGCAGCGACATGGCCGGCGGGGCCATGCGGCATTCCGTGTAACGCATGGCGGCCGGCATATCGCCGTCGACCGAACCGAAGTTCCCTTGGCCGTCGATGAGGACGAGGCCCATCGAGAACGACTGGGTCATGCGGACCAGGGTGAAGTAGATCGAGGCGTCGCCGTGTGGGTGATACTTACCCATGACGTCACCGACCACGCGGGCCGACTTGACGTATGGACGCTCCGGCGTCTGGCCCTGCTCGTGCATCGAGAACAGTACGCGCCGGTGCACCGGCTTCAGACCATCGCGCGCATCTGGCAGAGCGCGGCTGACGATCACGCTCATCGCATAGTCGAGATACGAACGACGCAGTTCGTCCTCAATGTTGATGGGCGCTACGTCCCCGCCCGAAGCGTCAGGGGGGAGAGTGTTTTGATCGTCGCTCAAGGGGATTTTTCGCCGTCAGAATCGGACACGGAACCGTCGAAAACAGTTAGCATTGGCACGAGGAAGGCGCCACCTTTCCGGGCGCTTCCCGATCCCCTGTTCGCTTGAATCCGAAGGAAAAACGCATGATCCGCCTCCCCGCCGCGACCACGCTCGTCCTCGCCGCTCTCCTGGCCGCCTCGCCCGCTCTGGCCCAGACCTCCGCGACCGCCGTGGTCAAGACCGGCGACGGCAAGGACGCCGGCGTGGTGACGGTCACCGAGGCCCCGCACGGCGTGCTGCTGAAGTTCGAACTGAAGGGCCTGACGCCGGGCTGGCATGCCGTCCACTTCCACGAAAAGGGCGACTGCGGCGCACCGGACTTCAAGTCGGCCGGCGCTCACGTTCACACCGCCGCGACCACGATCCACGGCCTGCTGAACCCCGACGCCAATGACAGCGGCGACCTGCCGAACGTCTTCGCAAACGCCGACGGCGTGGCCACGGCCGAGGCCTATTCGACCCTGGTGTCGCTGAAGGGCGCTGGCGGCCGTCCGGCTCTGCTGGACACCGACGGTTCGTCGATCGTCGTCCACGCCAGCCCCGACGACCACAAGAGCCAACCGATCGGCGGCGCCGGCGCGCGCGCCGCTTGCGGCGTGATCAAGTAGGCGGCTCCCATGCGTAACTGGCGGCTGTCGCTCATCGTTCTCGCCCTGGTCGCGACGGCCGCCTGCCATGACTCCAAGACGTCGAAGGACACCAAGCTACCGGAAAAGCCGGGCGTGTCCTCGACGCAGCTCGTCTCGCTGGCCTGGCATCCGGCGAACGGAAACCAGAACCTTCAGTCGTTCGAGCTTCAGCTGACCGGGGCCGAGGTGGTCGCCGTCTGCAACAAGCCGCCCGGTTGGATCGTCGAGGGCTCGGGCGCGGCGATCAAGGGCTACGCCACGGTCGGCGCGGGCTTCATCAGCGTCGAACATCTCGACGATCTCAATAGCCTCCTCCTGATCAAGACCCACGCCGGCGCGCCGCTGGGCGTGACCGGCAAGGTGCTGACGGGCGTCTATGCCGATGACGGCGGCCAAAGCGAGATCGCGGCGACGCCGGCGCTGCTGAAGCTCGACCCCGCGGCGCAGTGCCCGCCGGCTAAGGGTTAGCGGTCTCGGTGACCGCTTCGGCGGTCTTGGCGCGCTTCTCGGTCAGGGCCACCAGCGCCACGCCGACCATGGTCGCGCCGCCGCCGATCAGCAGCTGGGTCGTCAGCTTGTCGCCCAGGAACAGGATGCCGATCGAGCACGACACCAGCGGCGTCAGCAGGAAGTACGGCGTCACCCGGCCCGCCTCGCGGCGCTGGACCAGCCAGAACAGCAGCGCGCTGGCGCCGATGGTCGAGACCACGCCGGCGAACAGCACGCACAGCCAGGCGATCGGCGGCGCGGTCTGCATCCGCTGGACCTGGTTGGTCTCGAACAGGGCCGACAGGGTCAGCAGCACCGGCGCGGCGACCAGGGCCGTCATGCCTTGCAGCTTCAGCGGCTTGATGCCCGGCGTCTTGCGCACCAGCACCGTGGCCACCGCCCAGCAGGCGCTAGCGAAGACGATCAGCACGATGGCCGGAAGATCGCCCGCCGCGTGCGGGTCCAGGCTCATCCAGGCGACGCCGACAAAGGCGACGGCCAAGCCGACCACGGCGGGCACGCGCATGGTCTCGCCCAGCATCCGCCAGGCGAAGATGGCCGTGAACGGGATCCACAGCTGGCTGGCCACCACCAGCGGGCTCAGGGCCCCGGCCATGCTGAAGGCGACATAGATCACGCCGAAGTGGATCGGTCCGGTCAGCAGCACGATGGCCAGCAGCCGCTTGGGCTCCGGGAACGGCGGCCGGATGAACGGGAACAGGAAGACCAGCGCCGCGCCGAACCGCAGGCCGCCCATCAGCATCGGCGGCAGGTAGTGCGTCGCCACCTTGGCGGCGGCGTTGTTGATCCCCCAGGTCAGGATGATCCCCAGGATGGCGAGGTATTCCAGACCGGTCAGAGGGGACGACTTGGAGGACATGGCAGGGCTTGGATCAGACCAGGCTCTTCGGGTCAATGAACCCCGACCACCGCGCGGACGGCGGCGGTCAGCAGGGCCAGGTCCGTGTCCGGCGTCGTGAAAGCCGGCGTCAGGTAAACTACCTTGCCCATCGGCCTGATCCAGGCGCCCAACGCGGCGAAGCGGGCGCAGAAATCGCCGACCGGCACGGGCGCGTCGAACTCGACGACGCCGATCGCGCCCAGGACCCGGACATCGACAACGCCCTGCCCTGCCAGGCACGGCTCCAGGCCTTCGGCCAGCGCCGCCGAGACCCGCGCCACATCGGCCGCCCAGCTTCCGTCCTCGAACAGGTCCAACGAGGCGTTGGCTGCCGCGCAGGCTAGCGGGTTGGCCATGTAGGTCGGGCCGTGCATCAGCGCCGCACCCGGATCATCGGACCAGAAGGCCTCGAACACCTTGCGCGAGGCGACCGCCGCCGACAGCGGCAGGGTGCCGCCGGTCAGGGCCTTGGAGAGGGTGACGATGTCCGGCTCGATCCCCGCCGCCTGCATGGCGAACAGGGTCCCGGTGCGGCCAAAGCCCGTGAAGATCTCGTCGAACACCAGCAGCACGCCATGCTTGTCGGCCAGGCGGCGCAGGGTCTGCAGCACTTCCGGTGGATGCAGCAGCATGCCGCCCGCGCCCTGGACCAGCGGCTCGACCAGGATGGCCGCGATCTCGCGGCTGCGCTCAGCGAGCAGCGTATCGAGCGCCGCCTCGCTGTCGGTGTCGCGCGGCAGGTCGGCGATCACCTGCTCGGGCATGACGCCGGCGAACAGGCTGTGCATGCCCTCCTCCGGGTCGCAGATCGTCATCGTCGCCAGGGTGTCGCCGTGATAGCCGCCCCGGAAGGCCAGGAACTTGGTCCTGCCTTTGACGCCACGATTGATTTGGAACTGCAGCGCCATCTTCATGGCGATCTCCACCGAGACCGAGCCGCTTTCGGCGAAGAACACGTGATCCAGCTCACCCGGCAGCAGCTTGGCCAGCCGCGCCGCCAGCCGATAGGCCGGCTCATGCGCCAGGCCGCCGAACATCACGTGCGGCATGGTCTCGATCTGCGCCCGCAGCGCGTCGGCGATGTGCGGATGGTTGTAGCCGTGGCAGGCCGTCCACCACGACGCCAGGCCATCGACCAGCTCGCGTCCGTCGGCCAACACCAGCCGCGAACGCTTCGTCGCCACCACCGGCAGCGGCGGCCGCGCGGTCTTCATCTGGCAGTACGGACGCCAGACATGCGGCGCGCCTTGGGTCAGCCAAGCTGGATCGGACATGACGGTTTCCGTTTGCGGACTCGGGGCGCCTTGCCTATGCCCGCGCTTTCGTTGCCGCAAAGGGAAACGACATGCAGAGCCTCGACGCCTTCGCCGGCGAGAAGCTGGCCGCCCTGGAGGCCAAGAGCCTGCGCCGCCGCCTCAAGCCCACCCGCCGCCACGACGGCGCCGTGGTCGAGCGCGACGGCAAGCGACTGATCTCGTTCTCGTGCAACGACTATCTGGGCCTGTCGCATCACCACCTGGTCCGCGCCGCGGCGGCGGAAGCGGCGCTGAACTACGGCGCGGGCGCTGCGGCCTCGCGCCTGGTCACCGGCGACCATCCGCTGCTGTCGGACCTGGAAAAACGCCTGGCCCGCCTGAAGGGAACCGAGGCGGCCTGCGTGTTCGGCTCAGGCTATCTCGCCAACACCGGCACGATCCCGACCCTGGTCGGCCCGGGCGACGCGATCTTCATCGACGCCCTGGCGCATGCCTGCATCTGGAGCGGCGCGCAGCTGTCCGGCGCCAAGATCGTCAAGTTCGCTCATAACGATGTTGAGGACCTCGAACGGCTGCTGAAGGCCGAGCGCCCCCTGGCCCGCCGCGCCTTGGTCGCCACCGACGGCGTCTTCTCGATGGACGGCGACATCGCGCCGCTGGATCGGCTGTCAACGCTGTGCACGGAACACGACGCCTGGCTGCTCAGCGACGACGCCCACGGCGTCGGGGTGCTGGCGGAAGGCCGAGGCTCGGCCGCCCTTTTCCCAGATGCCGACATCCCGCTGCAGATGGGCACCCTGTCCAAGGCGCTGGGCTCTTACGGCGGCTATGTCTGCAGCTCGCAAGCGGTGATCGACCTGCTGAAGACCCGCGCCCGCACTCTGGTCTACGCCACCGGCCTGCCGCCAGCCTCGGCCGCCGCGGCCCTGGCGGCGCTGGACGTCATCCAGACCGAGCCGGGTCTGACCGAACGGCCTCTCGCCAAGGCTCGCCTGTTCACCCGCCATCTCGGCCTGACCGACGCCCAGAGCCCGATCGTCCCGGTGATCATGGGCGACGCCGACGCCGCCCTGGCCGCCTCGGCCGCGCTGGAGGATCAGGGTTTCCTGGTCGTCGCCATCCGCCCGCCGACCGTGCCCGAAGGCACGGCTCGCCTGCGTGTTGCCTTCAGCGCCGAGCACGACGACGCCGATGTCCTGCGCCTGGCCGAAGCCGTGGCGGCCCTGCGATGAAAAGCTTCTTCGTCGCCGGGACCGGCACAGACCTCGGCAAGACCCACATCGCCTGCGCCCTGCTCCGCGCCGCCCGGGCTCGAGGCCTACGCGTCGACGCCTTCAAGCCCGTGGTCAGCGGCTTCGATCCCGACGCGCCCGAGACCAGCGACCCCGCCCGCCTCGCCGCCGCCCTGGGCCGCCCCGACGCCTGGGCCGAGATTTCGCCGAGACGCTACCGCGCCCCCCTGGCCCCGAACCTCGCGGCGCGACTGGAAGGCGAGACGCTGGTCATGGCCGACCTGATCGCCGATTGCCACGCCTGGCTGGAAACGCGCGACACCGATCTCACCCTCGTCGAAGGCGCCGGCGGTGTCATGTCGCCGATGACCGACGACGCGACCAATCTCGACCTGATGACGGCGCTCGGCCTGCCCGTCCTGCTTGTCGCCGGCAGTTATCTCGGCACGGCCAGCCACCTGCTGACCGCGCTGGAGGTCATCCGCGCACGCAGCCTGACGGTCGCGTCGATCGTGGTCAGCGAAAGCCTCGACGCTCCCGACCTGGCCCAAACCGTCGAGATGCTGCGGGCCTTCGAGACCCGCACGCCGATCGTCGTCGCGCCGCGCGATCCCGACTGGGACGCGGCCGAGCTCGCCGCCCTACTTCTCTAGTCGCGCCACCAGGCTGGACGTGTCCCAGCGGTTGCCGCCCATGGCCTGCACCTCGGCGTAGAACTGGTCGATCAGGGCCGTGGCCGGCAGCTTGGCGCCGTTCGAGCGAGCTTCGTCCAGGGCAATGCCGAGGTCCTTGCGCATCCAGTCGACCGCGAAGCCGAAGTCGAACTTGCCCTGGTCCATGGTCGGCCAGCGGTTCTCCATCTGCCACGACTGGGCCGCGCCCTTAGAGATGGCGGCCAGCACGTCCTCGGTGGGCAAACCCGAGCGCTTGGCGAAGTGCAGCGCCTCGGCCACGCCCTGGACGACGCCGGCGATGGCGATCTGGTTGCACATCTTGGTCAGTTGGCCCGAGCCGACCTCGCCCATGCGGCGCACGGCCTTGGCGTAGACGTCGATGACCGGCAGCACGCGGTCGTAAGCGGCCTGATCGGCGCCGACCATGATGGTCAGCTGACCGTTCTCGGCCCCGGCCTGGCCGCCCGACACCGGCGCGTCGACGAAGGCGCAGCCCTTCTGCGCGAGCAGTTCGGCCATCTCGCGGGCGACCTTGGCCGAAGTCGTGGTGTGATCGACGACCGTCACGCCCTTTTCGAGGGCCGGCAAGGCCTGCGCCACGACGTCGCGGAGGTCGTCGTCATTACCGACGCACAGCAGCACGACCTCGGCGCCCGCCACGGCCTCGGGAATGGTGTCGAAAGCCTGCCCGCCGTGCTTTTCGGCCCATTTGCGGGCCTTTTCGGCGGTGCGGTTGTAGACGGCGACCTCGTGGCAGGCGGCCTTCAGGTGTCCCGCCATCGGAAAGCCCATCACGCCCAGGCCGATAAACGCCGTCTTCATGTCGCTGCTCCTTGCGAGGAGCCCGGATTACGCGCCGGGCAGCGGCTTCGGCAACCCCATCTTAACGTCCTTCGGGCAGGTTCCGGCTTCATGGTTAAGCAGGCTTAAGCACGATGGCGGTCAACAGCGAACAGCCGATCATCATCAAGAAGATCAAGAAGGGCGGCGGACACGGTCACCACGGTGGCGCGTGGAAGGTCGCCTATGCCGACTTCGTGACCGCGATGATGGCCTTCTTTCTGCTGATGTGGCTGCTGAACACGACCAGCCCCGAGCAGAAACAGGGCATCGCCGACTACTTCGCGCCCGCCTCGATCTCGTCCACCACCAGCGGCTCGGGCGGCATCCTGGGCGGCACCTCGCTGGGCGACGACGGCGCCAAGGCCGACGGCAAGATGTCGGTCATCCAGCAGATGGCCCCCGAAGCTCCCGACAATGTCAGCAAGGACGGCCAAAGCTCCGAGCAGGCCTCGCTCGCCCCCGCCAGCGAGGAAGCCCTGCGCGACGCCCTGGCCAAGAAGGAACAGGACGCCTTCGCCTCGGCCGCCCAGTCGCTGCGCCAGTCACTGCAGGACATGCCGGAACTGGCCGAACTGTCGAAGCAGATCATGATCGACCAGACCCCGGAGGGCCTGCGCATCCAGCTGATCGACCAGGAAGGCCGGTCGATGTTCAAGGAAAACTCCAAGGAGCCGAATGACCGCGCCCGCATCCTGCTGCGCGCCGTCGCAAAGGTGATCAACCAGCTGCCCAACCGCGTGACCATCTCGGGCCACACCAGCGCCAACGCCTATGGCAAGAAGCAGGACGGCGACTGGTCGCTGTCCGCCCAGCGCGCCGACGCCTCGCGCCAGGTGCTGCGCGGCGCCGGGGTCGACGACGACCGCATCTACCAGGTGTCGGGCAAGGCCAATTCCGAGCCGCTGTACGCCGACGACCCGACTCTGGCGGGTAACCGACGCATCTCGATCATCCTGCTGCGCGAAAAGCCGGTCCTTCCCGATAACCTGTGACCGTTCGCCGCGCGCGAGCGTCGTGAAGCTTGCGCAACTGAACGCAATGCCCCCTAATCTCGTTCTGGGCAGCACACGCTGAAGGGGACAGGGCTTTACAGTGACGCAGCATTTTCCGACGCGACAGCTTCGGTTCTTTCTGACGGCGCCCACGCCTTGCCCGTACCTGCCCGGCCGCGAGGAACGCAAGGTGTTCGCCCACCTGCCGCTGTCCGATGGTCCGACCGTCAATGACAGCCTGACCCAGGTCGGCTTCCGTCGCTCCCAGAACATCGCCTACCGCCCCGCCTGCGAGACCTGCCGCGCCTGCCAGTCGGCTCGCGCGCCAGCCGCCGACTACGTGCTGTCGCGCTCGGAGCGGAAGGTCCTGAACCGCAACGACGACCTCGAGCGCCATCTGGTCGAGGCCGAGGCCACGCTGGAGCAGTTCGAACTGCTGCGCCGCTACCTGCTGACCCGTCACGCCGACGGCGGCATGGCCGAGATGACCTGGCCCGACTACGTGGCCATGGTCGAGGACACCGCGGTCCGCACCCACCTGATCGAATATCGCCTCAAGTCGCAGGACCGTGGCCCCGGTGACCTGATCGCCTGCGTGCTGGTCGACGTGCTCGCCGACGGTTTGTCGCTGGTCTACAGCTTCTACAATCCCGACGAGACGCGGCGCAGCCTGGGCTCGTTCGTGATCCTGGACCACATCGTCCAGGCCCAGCAGGGCGGCGTCCCTTACGTCTATCTGGGCTACTGGGTCCCGGGCAGCGAGAAGATGGCCTACAAGGCGCGCTTCTCGCCGCTGGAGATCCTCAAGCCCGGCGGCTGGTCGCTGATGTCGGCCCGCGAACGCGGCGCCCGTCCGCCCAGCGGCCGCATCCTAGCCAAGGACTCGTGCGACCTGCTGCTCAGCGACGCCGAGCCGGCCATGCTGGACGACCTGACCTAGGGTTAAATCTTCACCTTGGGCGCCTTGGTTAAGACCCAGGAAACCAACTCATCACACATCTGGTCACGCGCCATGCGAGGGACGCGGCGCCAGCGAGTGGATGGGGACCATGCTTTTCTCGGGACGTCAGACGGGCGAGGTCGATCGCCTGAAGAAGGAGCTCGCGGACCTGAAGGAACGCTCGGAGCTTCTGGACCAGGCCTGCGGCATCGGCCTGTGGGAGTCGGTTCTCCATAACGCCGACGCCCTGCATCCCAAGAGCGTCTGGACCTGGTCGCCGGAATTCCGCCGCCTGATCGGCTACACCAGCGAGGCCGACTTCCCCAATGTCTGCCAGTCGTGGTCGGACAAGCTGCACCCCGAGGATGTCGAGGCCACCTTCGCCGCCTTCGCCGCTCACCTGACCGACCGGACGGGTAACGCCCGCTACAACGTCACCTATCGTCTGAGGACCCGAGCCGGCGCCTACCGCTGGTTCCGCGCCACGGGCGGCTGCCGTCACTCGGTGGACGGTACGATCCGCGCCTGCGGCTCGCTGACCGACATCCACGAGCAGACGCTGATGGAGCACAAGGCTCGCGATGAGGCCACCGAGAACCAGGCGGCACTGGACGCCCTGGCCGATGGCTTGAAGGCCCTGGCCGAGGGCGACCTGACCCACCGCATCGACGCGACCTTCTCGGCCCGCGCCCAGCCGGTGAAGGACAACTTCAACCACTCGCTGGCCCGCCTGCGCGACGCGCTGGTCAATATCGCCCAGACCGCCGGCTCGATCCGGGGCGGCTCGGACGAGATCGCCAGCGCTTCCAACGACCTGTCGCGCCGCACCGAGCAGCAGGCCGCCAGCCTGGAAGAAACCGCCGCCGCCCTCGACGAGATCACCTCGACGGTCAATCGCAGCGCGGAAGGCGCCATCCAGGCCTCGAACGCCGCCGCCTCGGCCAAGGTCGACGCCGAGCGCTCGGGCGCGGTCGTCCGTGACGCGGTCGCCGCCATGGGCGAGATCGAGCAGAGCTCGGGCCAGATCACCCAGATCATCGGCGTGATCGACGAGATCGCCTTCCAGACCAACCTGCTGGCCTTGAACGCCGGCGTGGAAGCGGCTCGCGCCGGTGAAGCCGGTCGCGGCTTCGCGGTCGTCGCCCAGGAAGTCCGGGCTCTCGCCCAACGTTCCGCCGACGCGGCCAAGGAAATCAAGACGCTGATCGCCAACTCCTCGACCCAGGTCGAGCGCGGCGTGAAGCTGGTCGGCCAGACGGGCGAGGCCCTAACCGGCATCGTCGGCAAGGTCAGCGAGATCACCGACCAGATCACCGAGATCGCCCGCTCGTCGCGCGAACAGGCCACTGGTCTGAGCCAGGTCAACAACGCGGTCAATCAGATGGACCAGGTAACCCAGCAGAACGCCGCCATGGTCGAGGAAGCCACCGCCGCGGCGACCAGCCTGCGGGGCGAGGCCAACGAGATGTCCCAGCTGGTCGGCCGCTTCCACATCGAAGGCGAAGCGCGTTCGTCGATGGGCCGTTCGCGCGCCGCTTAATCCGCGACGCTCACAAGAAGAAGCGCGCCATTCCAGCCGGAATGGCGCGCTTTGTCGTTCTAGCGCGCGAAGCTGACGCCGCCGTCGACGGTCACCGCGCCGCCCATCACGTAGTCACCGGCCCGCGAGGCCAGGTAGATGGCCGCGCCGGCCATGTCCTCTTCCGAACCGATGCGGCCGGCCGGGATGGCCTTGGACACCGCGTCGGCGTGGTCGCGGGCGACCTTGTTCATATCCGAGGCGAAGGCGCCGGGCGCGATGGCGCTGACGGCGATGTTGTCGGCCGCCAGGCGCAGGGCCATGCGCTTGGTCATGTGCAGAAGGCCGGCCTTGGACGCGCCGTAGGGATAGGTCTCGTCCTTGGTCACCGACTGGCCGTCGATCGAGCAGATGTTGATGACCTTGGCGACGCGGTCGGCGGCCGCCGCGCGCAATTGGCCGATCAGGGCCTGGGTCAGGAAGAACGGCGTCTTCATGTTGAGGTCGACGGTCTTGTCCCAGCCGGCCTCGGGGAATTCGTCGAAGGCCGCGCCCCAGGCCGCGCCGGCGTTGTTGACTAGGATATCGAGCTTCTCTTCGCGCTCGGCGATCCGCTTGGCCAAGCCTTCGATGCCTTCCATGGTCGAGATGTCGCCCGGCAGCGAGACGCACTCGCCGTACTGGCTGAGCTCCTCGGCGGCGGCGTCGCAGGCGGCGGCCTTGCGGGCGGTGATGTAGACCCGCTTGGCGCCATAGACGAGGAAGCCCTTGGCGATCATCGCGCCGATGCCGCGCGAACCGCCGGTGACGAGGGCCACACGGCCTTCGAGGGAGAACAGGTCTTGCATGTCGTAACTCCTAGAAGCCGCGCGCGGCGGCCAGGGCGCCGAGGCGTCCGGTGATGTCGTGGAACTGGGCGACGGTCTCGTCGATGATCGCCTGGGCTGTCTTGACCTCGTCGATCAGGCCGACGGTCTGGCCGGCCAAAGCGGGCGCGGCCTCCATGTCGCCGCCGAAATAGACGTCGAGGATGTTCTTCAGCACGTCGGGCGGCATGACGCCGGCGTCGTAGATCTCCTTGGTGAGATCCGACTTGATCGCTCGGATGCAGGGGCTGGCCTTCTTGTTCAGCACCCAGGTGCCGGTCTCCTTGGCCCCGGTGATCGCGGCCTTGTAGTTGGCGTGCACGGGGCTCTCGGCCGAGCTGACGAAGCGGGTGCCCATCTGGACCGCCTCGGCGCCCAGAGCGAAGGCCGCCGCCATGCCGCGTCCGTCGCAGATGCCGCCGGCGGCGATCAGCGGCACGTCGGTCCGGGCGCGGATCGCCTGCAACAGGACCAGGGTCGAGACCTCCTCGGGGTTCTTGAAGCCGCCGCCCTCGGCGCCCTCGACCACCAGGCCATCGATGCCGGCGTCAACGCACTTCACGGCCGCGTCGACGGTCGGCACGGCGTGATAGACGACGATACCGGCGTCCTTCAGGGGGCCTACGAACTTGGCCGGGCTGCCGGCCGAGGTGGTGACGAACTTGACCCCGCTCTCGCAGACGAAGCGCAGCATGGCGTCGTCGCGCAGGAACAGGATCGGCAGGTTGACCCCGAACGGCAGGCCGCTGGCCGCCATCTTGGTGATCTCGGCCTTGCAGTTATCGGTCTCGCCGGACGAAGTCTCGATGATCCCCAGGCCCCCGGCCCGCGACACCGCCGAGGCCAGCGGATAACGGGCGATCCAGCCCATCGGGGCCTGGACGATCGGGTACTTCGCGCCCGTATGAGCCAGGACCCGGTTCATGGGATCAACAGCACCCGGCCGACGGCCTGGCGGCTCTCGATATAGGCGTGAGCGCCCGCCGCGTCGGACAGCGGGAAGGTCTTGTCGATGACCACCTCCAGCTCGCCCTTGGCGGCCCGGTCGATCATCTCCTGGATCATGTCGTGGACGCGGTCGGTCATGATCTCCGCGCCCAGGAAGACCCCGGTCAGCGAGCGGTTGCCGCCCATCAGCGACGAGACGTCCACCTTCATCGGCTCGCGCCCGGCATTGCCGACCAGCGAGATGCGGCCGCGATAGCCCAGGGCGCCGAGGCTGCCCTGCAGGGTCGCGCCGCCGACCGGATCGACGACCAGGTCGACGCCCTTGCCGCCGGTCAGCTTCATGACCTGCTCGACCAGGTCGTCACGGCCGTAATTGATCCCGTGGTCCATGCCGAACACCTTCAGGCGCTCCAGCCGCTCGTCGCTGGAGGCCGAGGCGATCACCGTCGCGCCGGCCTGCTTGGCCAGCTGGATGGCGGCCAGGCCCACGGCCCCCGCCCCGGCCTGGACCAGCACGGTTTCGCCTGCCTTCAGGCAGCCCGCGCCGAACAGGCACTCGTGCGCCGTGCCGAACGGCACCGGGATGGCGGAAGCCTTTTGGATGTCGAAGCCGTCCGGGATCGGCCAGGCGTTGCGGGCCGGCACCGCGCGCAGTTCGGCGTGCGAGCCGAAGGCGTTCACGGTGACGACCTTCTGGCCGACCTTCAGGTGTGTGACTTCCGCCCCGACCTCGACGATCTCGCCTGCTGCCTGGTAGCCGACGATGTGCGGGCTGCCCGCCATCTGGCCGCCGCCGCGATTGAGCGTGTCGCCGCCCTCGATGCTGACCGCCTCAACGCGGATGATCACGCCCTGCGGATGGATGGCCGGATCTGCGACGTCCTCGTAGCGAAAGACGTCCGGCGCCCCGGTCTCGTAATAGACGGCGGCCTTCATGGCGTTTCTCCCTTGTTGTTCTTGGCTCCTGAAGGAGCGTTATTTCTTGGGGTCGATCAGGGCGTCGTAGACCAGCTTGGCGCTGTCATCGTCGATGTTCCTGATGGCCGGATCGCCGCCCTTGGCCAGGATGTGGATCATCCCTAAGAAGAACAGGTCGTTGGTCGGGTCGATCCAGAACCAGGTGCCGGCCGCGCCGCCCCAGCTGTAGGTCCCCTGCCCGTACGGACCGGCCTTGGCGCTATCCAGCACCACCGCGAAGTCGAGGCCGAAGCCCCTGCCCGCGGCCGTGTTGAACGGCGGGTCGTTGGAATTCATGATCGCGTCGCTGAGCACGTTGGTGCGCATCAGCTTGACGGTTTCGGGCTTGATGATCCGCTGGCCTTCCAGTTCGCCGCCGTTCAGCAGCATCTGGGCGAACCGGGCGTAGTCGGCGTTGGTCGACACCAGGCCGCCGCCGCCCGAGGCCGCGACCGGCGGCTTGGTGATATCCAGCACCATGAAGCCCTCGGCCGGGGCCAGCTTCTTTTCCTTGCCGTCCCAGACATAAAGCGAGGCCAGGCGGTCCATCTTCTTGGCCGGCAGCCAGAACTGGGTGTCGGTCATCTTCAGCGGCGTGAAGATCCGCTTCTGCATGAAGTCGCCCAGCGACATGCCCGTCAGCTTCTCGATGATCAGGCCCTGGATGTCGACCGAGACGCTGTACTTCCAGCGCGTCCCCGGCTGGGCGACCAGCGGCAGGGCGGCGATGTTCTGCACGAACTCCGTACGCGACTTGGCGCCCAGCACCTTGTCCGCGTAGGCTTTGTCGATCGGGTTGTCCTGCACCAGGCCGTAGGCGAAGCCGCCCGAGTGGCTCATGATCTCGCGCATGGTCGGCGGACGGTCGGCCGGCACGGTGTCGAACGAGCCGTCGGCGTTGACGCCCTTGAAGACCCGCAGGCTCGCGAACTCCGGCACGTACTTGCTGACCGGGTCGTCCAGCTTCCACTTGCCCTCCTCGAAGAGGATCATCATGGCCACGCCCGTGACCGGCTTGGTCTGGGAGTAGATGCGGAAGACCGTGTCCTTGGTCATCGGCGGGCCATCGAAGCCCTTCTTGCCGTGCACCTCGTAGTTCACGACCTTGCCGTGGCGGACCAGCATGGTGGTGACACCCGGCAGGTGGCCGGTGTCGACTAGGCCCTGCATGTGGGCGTCCAGCTTCTTCAGGCCCTCGGCCGAGAAGCCGACGCTTTCGGGCGCGGCGGCGGCGATGGCGGGCGTGCTGGACGCGGCGGCCAGGGCAGCGGTCGAACCACCGGTGAGCAGCGTCGCGACCAGCGCGGCCGCGATGAACTTCCGAAACGCCAAAGCGCCCTCCCGAACAGATGTTTGAAGGGACCTTAGTGCGCTCGCATCCCCGTTGAAACCCGCTTTTTCAACGACCGGTCGAGACGTCTCCCGGCGCGGCGAAGGTTAAGGTTATTTCACAAAGAACAGGGTTGCCCGAACCGGGTTCATGTATATTTTTTACTGCACGAGGGATTACGAATACACATAGGCGGCGCTGGACATGGCCACACTCGACAATCTGACGACGATCTACCGCAACATCCACCGCCTGCCGACGGGCGTGGATCTTCCCGCTTCGGCCACGACCCAGCTGACCTTGATGGCGCAAGGCATCGACGCCGCGCGCGGCGGCATGGTCGGCGACCTCTGGAGCTATGCCAGCGCGGTGCAATGGATCCAGGACAGCGCCAAGGCCACGACCCAGGTGGCGGTGATGTCCTACGGCTTCCTGGCCAATATGAGCCTCGGCACGGCCGGGCTCGACTATCTGGTCTCGGCCAGCGGCCCTAACCCGAACAACCTGAACAGCGCCTATTACGCCCAGTTCGACACCACGAACCGCTACATCAATTTCGCGGTCAACCTGATCAAGAACGGCGAAGGCCGCGCCGACTTCATCGCCGCCTATGGCGAGAACGGCTCGCCGATCAACACCTTCCAGAAGACCTATTTCAAGCTGTTCGGCGTCGAGAAGACCCTGGACGAGGTCCTGGCCCTGTTCGCCGAGCCGGTGCCGGACGGCCATGGCGGGACCTATGGTCGCTTCGCCTATTTCGAGGCGATCGGCGGCGACGGCTCGTTCGGCATCGGCACGCGCGCGGCCATGGTCGGCTGGCTGATGGCGGTGGCGGTCCAAGAGAACAAGGGCCCGTATGTCGAGGCCATGCGCGCCTACCTGGCCGACGTCGGCGTGGACGGCAAGGTCTCGGCGGCGCCGTCGTTCCTGTCGCTGTATGGCCCTGGCGGCGACTACGCGCCGGGCGGCGGCAGCGATCCCGGCCTGCCGGGCGAGAAGGCTTCATACGCCCACGACTGGAACGTCGATGTCCGCCAATCGGGCGCGGCCGATGACACCCATGTCCTGGCCACCGACGGCAATGACGTCTTGAGGCCCGTGATCGCCGACCAGGGCGGCCTCGACGCCGGCCGCTACATCCGCACCGGCGGCGGCAACGACACCGTCTTCGCCGACAACGGCCCGATGCGCGGCCACATCGACACCGGGACCGGCAACGACATCGTCTTCGTCGAGCAGTTCGACGGCCGTATCACCACCGGCGCGGGCCACGACGACATCGACGTCGGCTCGTTCGGCCCTCTGCATCTGATCGGCGGCAAGGCGACCGACATCGCGGTCGTCGACGACTTCCAGAAGGGCTTCGACCTGATCGAGTTCGCGGCCGTGATCGGCGCCGGCCAGAAGCGTCAGATCGCCTTCGTCGCCACCGCCACCTTCGACGACGCCCTGACCGCCTATGCCGGCCTGACCGCCGCCAACAGCAACACGGTCTTCGAGTGGAACGGCGACACCTATGTCTTCCACCAGAACGGCGTGGCCGGACTGGACGGCGGCGATGGCCTGATCAAGCTGGCCGGCGTCACCGGCCTGACCGTCGGCAAGTTCAGCGAAGCCGCCGACATCCTGTTCGCGGCCTAGGAAATCAGCCCCCCAGGTCGTGACGGAGCTCCCCTCGCCGGACGGCGGGGGGGAGTTTTCTTTTGTGGACCTAGCGGGCCGCGGTCGTTTTGACAGGCGGTTTGGCCGGCTGCTGGCCCGGCGGCGCGGGCACGACCGGCGGCCGCTCGATGGCTTGGTAGACCAGGGCCCGCGACTGGGCGTCCAGGCCCGGCCCGACCCCGCCCAGACGCTGGATCATGCCGACGAAGAACAGGTCGTTGGCCGGGTCGATCCAGAACCAGGTGCCGGCGCTGCCGCCCCAGCTGACCGTGCCCGGCCCCACCGGCGCGCCCGAGGCGGCAGGATCGACGGCCACGGCCATGTCGATGCCGTAGCCCATGCCGGCCGCGAACGGGAACGGCTTGGGTCCGGGATTGAGCACGCCCGTCGTGCCGTTGGTCGTGACCACGAAACCGGCCGGCAGATGGTTCTGGGTCATCAGGGCCACGGTCTCGGGCTTGAGGATCCGCACGCCGTGCAAGGCGCCCTTGTTCAGGATCATCTGGGCGAAGCGGGCGAAGTCGCCGGCCGTCGAGACCAGCCCTCCCCCGCCCAGCGGCGCGGCCGGCGGCTTGCTGACGTCGCGCCACGCCCCTTCCATGGCCGGCACCAGCTTGCCCGTCGCCGGGTCGCCGTCATACAGCGCGGCCAGGCGCGGCTGCTTCTGCTCGGGCACGTAGAAGGCGGTGTCCTTCATCTTCAGCGGCGCGAAGATGTGCTCTTCCATGAAGATCGGCAGGGGCTCGCCCGACAGCCGCTCGACGATCGCGCCTTGGATGTCGGCCGCCACGCTGTAGCGCCACAGCTGCCCGGGCTCGGAGAACATCGGCAGGCCCGAGACCTTCTGGACCAGCTCGTTCAGCGACCCGGACTGCAGCACGCCGGCGCGGTAATAGGCCTGGTCGGCCGGGCTGTTGGGGTCGTCGGCGATGCCGTAGGCGAAGCCCGCCGTATGGGTCATCAGCTCGCGCATGGTCGGCGGTCGGGTGATCGGCGCCAGGATCGGTTGGCCGGCCGCGTCGACGCCCGTGGCGATCCGCAGGTTGGCGAACTCCGGCACGAACTTGCTGATCGGGTCGTCGAACTTCCACAGACCCTGCTCGTACAGGATCATCATGGCCACGCCGGTGATCGGCTTGGTCTCCGAGCGGATGCGGAAGATGGCGTTGAGCGGCATCGGCTCGCCGCCCAGGGCCTTGCGCCCGAAGGCCTTGGCGTGGATGACGCGGCCGTGGCGGGCCAGCAGCGTCACGCCGCCGGCGACCTGGCCGCGATCGACCATGGCCTGCATGTGCTCGTCGAGCTTCTTGAGCCGCTCGGCGCTGAAGCCCTGCTCTTCCGGCTTGCCCTTGGGCAGGGCGAGAGCCGGAGTCGTGGCGACGGCCGCGCAGCCGAACACGCCGGCCAGAAGGCCCAGCGCCCGACGTCGCAGCCGTCCCGTCATCATTTGGGCCGGAACCGCTTGTTGGTCGCGAAGCCCTTGGGCGCCAGCTTGCCGGCCCCGGCGCGGCGGCCGACCCATTCCTTCCACTCCGCCCAGTCGCGGCGGCGGCCGGCGGTGTCGATCCAGTAGGCCCCGGTCTCGGCGTTGAACGACAGGCCATCGCGCAGACCGCCCTCGCGGTAGGCCTGCAGCTTGACGCCCTTGCCGCGCGGCATTTCCGGCAGCTCTTCCAGCGGGAAGATCAAGATCTTGCCGTTGTCGCCGATCACCGCGAACTGGTCGCCCACGGCTTCCAGGCAGAAGGCCGCGCCAGCGGCGTCGACGTTCAGGACCTGCTTGCCAGCCTTGCGGTTGGCCAGCGCTTCTTCCTCGGGCATCAGGAAGCCGTAGCCCTGTTTCGAGGCCAGAATGCGTTTGCGGCCGGCCTTGAACGGGAAGACGTCGGCGATCTTCACCTTGTCGTCCAGCTCGATCATCATCCGCACTGGCTCGCCATGGCCCCGCGCGCTGGGAAGCTTGTCGCAGCCCAGCGTGAAGAAACGGCCGTCGCTGGAGAAGATCAGCAGCTTGTCGGTGGTCTCGGCCGGGACCAGGAAGCCGAGCTTGTCGCCTTCCTTGAACTTCAGCTCGGACGGATCCTCGATCTTGCCCTTGGCGGCGCGGATCCAGCCGCGCTCCGACAGGATGATCGTGATCGGCTCGCGGACGATCATCGCCTCGATGGCGGCGTCGGCGTCGACGATCGGCGCGTCGGCGAAGATCGAGCGGCCGTTGACGCCCGTCGGGCGGGTCTTGTCCCACGGATGCTTGATCTTCAGGAGCGTGGCGCGGACCTCGGCCAGGCCCTTGCCGACCAGCTTCCACTGCTTGGCGTCGCTGGCCAGCATGGCCAGGATGCCGTCACGTTCTTCGACCAGCTCGGCGTGCTCGCGGCGGATTTCCATCTCTTCCAGCTTGGCCAGTTGGCGCAGGCGGGTGTTGAGGATGGCGTCGGCCTGGATGTCCGAGAGCCCGAAGGTCTCGATCAGCTTTTCCTTCGGCTTGTCCTCGTAGCGGACGATCCGGATGACCTCGTCGAGGTTCAGATAGGCGATCAGCAGGCCGTCCAGGATGTGCAGACGGGCTTCGATCTTGGCCAGGCGGTGACGGGCCCGGCGGGTCAGCACTTCGCGGCGGTGGGCCAGGAAGGCCATCAGGGCCTGCTTGATGCCCATGACGCCCGGCGTGCCGCGCGCGTCCAGCACGTTGATATTGACCGGGAAGCGGCTTTCCAACGCCGAGAGCTTGAACAGGCTCTCCATCAGCACTTCGGGCTCGACGTTCTTGGACTTGGGCTCGAGGACCAGACGGATGTCCTCGGCGCTCTCGTCGCGGACGTCGCCCAGCAGGGCGGCCTTCTTGCTGTCGATCAGGTCGGCCAGCTGCTCGACCAGATCGGACTTCTTCACCTGGTACGGGATCTCGGTGACGACGATCTGGTACGTGCCCCGACCGGTGTCTTCCTTCTCCCACTTGGCGCGGATGCGCACGCCGCCGCGACCGGTCTCGTAGGTCTCGAGAATGCTGGCGCGCGGCTCGACGATGACGCCGCCGGTCGGGAAGTCCGGACCCGGCACCTTCTCCATCAGCTCTTCGGTCGTCGCGTCGGGATTGGTCAGCAGCAGCTGGCAGGCGTCGATCAGCTCGGCCGGGTTGTGCGGCGGGATCGAGGTGGCCATGCCAACCGCGATGCCCGACGAGCCGTTGGCCAGCAGGTTCGGGAAGCCCGACGGCAGGACCAGCGGCTCCTCGTCCTGGCCGTCATAGGTCGGCTTGAAGTCGACCGCGTCCTCGTCGATGCCGTCCAGCAGAAGCGTCGCCGCTTCCGTCATCTTGCACTCGGTGTAACGCATGGCCGCGGCGTTATCGCCGTCGATATTGCCGAAGTTGCCCTGCCCCTCGACCAGCGGCACGCGCTGGGAGAAGTCCTGGGCCAGGCGCACCAGGGCGTCGTAGATCGACTGGTCGCCGTGCGGGTGGAAGTTACCCATGACCTCGCCGACCACCTTGGCGCACTTGCGCGCGGCGGCCTCGGGGTTCAGGCGCATGTTGCTCATCGCGTACAGGACGCGACGGTGCACGGGCTTGAGACCATCGCGAACGTCGGGCAGAGCCCGCGAGCCGATGGTCGACAGCGCATAGGCCAGATAGCGCCGCGACAGGGCTTCCGTCAGCGGCTCGTCGAGGATGCGGTCACCGTCGTCGGGACCGCCGGGGGGCAGGACAGGCTTGTTCATCGAGGGGATTCGTACTCCGGGCTACGACCCTAGCAGAAATCCCCCCGATGATTCGACGGCTTAGACCTGAACGATCCCCGGTTTTCCGGCTTCCAGCGCCCACTTCGCCCGCGTCGACAGCTTCCCGTCGCGCCGGGTGACCGCGTCCAGCACCTTGAACTCGGTGACGAAGGCCTTCGGGGTCACGTCGCAGATCGCGTAGCCGCGCTGGTTGTTGTTGAACTTCAGGATCGGGCTGGCGGCCTGGATCTTCTTGAAGTCGTCGCGCTGGTCGTTGCCGTCGCCGCCCGAGCTGATCGAGGTCACGACGAATTCCGAGGCGATCGGCGCGCCCTCGGCCTTGGCGCCGTCGACATAGAGCTCGCCGGCGTAGTTCTGGTGCTCGTCGCCGGTCAGGACGACAACGTTGCCGACCTTGGCGTCCTTGATCTTCTGGAGGAGACGGCCGCGCGGGATGCGATAGCCGGCCCAGCTGTCGGGATTGACCACCACGCCCGGGCCCGGATCGCGATCCAGGTCCATCATCATCACCTGCTGGGCGATGATGTTCCACGTCGACTTGCCGCCGGTCAGGCCCTCCATCAGCCACTTCTCCTGCTTGGCCCCGATGACCTCGGCCTGCGGCGCGTTGATGGCGTCGCACCAGGTCTGCTTGTCGTTGCAGGGCTGGTCGGTGCGGAACTGGCGGGTGTCCAGCAGGTTGAGGTTCAGCAGCTGGCCGTAGGCGGCGCGGCGATAGATCTGGATCGACGTGCCGACCGGGAAGCTCGAGGCCCGCAGCGGCATGTTCTCGTAATAGGCCTGAGCGGCGGCCTGGCGGCGCAGGTTGAACAGCTTCGGATCAGTGCCGTCCTGGTCCATGTCCGACACCCAGTTGTTGTCGGTCTCGTGGTCGTCCCAGACCGCGAACCACGGCGCGGCGGCGTGGGCGGCCTGCAGGTCGGTGTCCATCTTGTACTGGGCGTAGCGGCGACGGTAGTCGTCCAGCGCGTAGATCTCGCTGCCGAAGTGCTGGCGGACGTTCTCGACCGGGCCATTCGGACCATTGCCGGTGCGATTGCCGCGGCCTTCATAGATGTAGTCGCCGTAGCAGAAGACGAAGTCGGGATTGTCCTCGGCCAGGCGGCGATAGGCCGTGTAGTAGCCGGCCTCGTAGTGCTGGCAGCCGGCGACGGCGAAGCGGACGCGGTCCAGGGCCGCGCCCAGGGCTGGGGTGGTGCGGGCGCGGCCGGTGATGCTGCGCTCCTTGCCGGCGGTGAAGCGGTACCAGTAGTCGCGGTTCGGCAGCAGGCCGCCGACCTCGACGTGGACGGCGTGGCCCAGTTCCGGCGGGGCCACGGTCGTGCCCTTGGCGACGATGTTGCGCATGCCCGGCTGGTCGGAGACTTCCCAGTCGACGGCGACCGGGGCCATCGGCATGCCGTAGCCGATCTCGAACGGCTCGGGGGCCAGGCGGGTCCAGATCACGAAGCCATCCGGAGCCGGATCGCCCGAGGCCACGCCCAGCTGGAACGGATAGGTCCGGAATACGGCCTGGGCCAGGGCCTGGCCGCCGACCAGCGGGATCGACAGCGCGGTGGCGGCCGTGGCGCCGAAGGCGGTCAGCAGGCGGCGGCGGCTGAGGGCGTAGCGGTCGAGGACGGACATGCGCGGAACTCCGGGAAACTGAAGCTCCGCCGATAGCTCGGGTTTGTGACGGTTCTTAAAGCCGCCCCGCCTCGGTCAACCGATCCAGCAGCCACATGCGCGGCGCGGGCAGCGGTCGGTTCAGCGGGCCGAACACGAACTGTTCGAGAAAGTGGCCGGTGATGTCCAAGCCGGCCTTCACGTCGCCCTCGGCCAGACCGCCTTGGGCCGACAGCAGGAACGGCGGCAGCGGCAAGAGCTTGTCGTGATACGGCTTGCCCGCCCCCCGGCTGACGGCGCGGCCGGTGCGCGGGCTGACATAGACGAGGTCGTCGAAACTGCCGGTGGCGGCGCACTTGGAGAGGTCCAGGCCAAAGCCCAGTTCCTGCAAGAGGCCGGCCTCGTAGCGGACATAGACGGCCGGCCAGATGTCGGGGATTTCCAGAACGCGGATCAGGGCTTCCAGCGCATGGAAGGCGCCGGGATGGGCCTCGCGTTCCGGCAAGGCCAAGGCGGCGACCGCGGCGGCGGACGATAGCCCGGCCAGGGCCAGGCGATCGTCGAACAGCGCCGAAGGCCCCTCGCCCATCGGCTCCAGGGTCGCCGAGCCCAGCTGGCCCTCGACCTTGGCGCGGTAGCGGGCGATGACCCGCGCGCCCGGTTGCAGGAACGGCTTCATCCGCCGCGAGGCCGCGCCGGCCACGTGGGCGGCGAACTTGCCGCGATCCTGGGTCAGCAGCTCGACGATGGCCCCCGTCTCGCCGTGCGAGCGGGCCGAGAGGACGTAGGCTTCGTCCTCCCATTCCATGCTCATGAAGGCGTACCCCAGGCCACGACCTTGTCCAGCACCGGCTTCCAGTCCGCTTCGACCGGCAGGCCGATGACGTCGCGCAAGGTCGCTTCCAGCTCGTCGGCCGAGAGGTCGCGCTGCTCGACCACCGCGCCGGTGACGTCGCGATGGGTGAAGCGGTTGTTCTTCAGGGCGTAGCGGGCGGTCGGCGTTGTGCGGCCGACCGTCATGCTCCAGGTGAAGTGCGAGCTGGGGTGCGTGTAGGTGAAGAAATTGGCCTGCTCGTAGTCCACAGCGGCCCAACCGCCCTTCGACACTTGGTAGAGCGTCGCCCACTTGCCCGAGAGGTCGGCCTGCACCTGACGCTCGGCCACGCCGTCCGTCTGGGTGTCGAGGATGCGGAACTTGCCGTGCGGTGTGTCCTGGACCTCGTCGGAGAACAGCCGCAGCGGACCGGTCAGCACGCAGCCGCCGAAGCCGCTGTCGGCCAGCCAGGTCTCGCCATCAATCGAAACGCCCAACACCTGGTGCGAACGTGGACGCGGCGGCGCGCCTTCCGGGGCCATCCACAGCACGCGGGCCATCAGGCCCTCGACCTGGAAGCCCAGGGCGGTCAGCACACGCTTCAAGAGGCCGTTCTGCTCGTAGCAGTAGCCGCCCCGTCCGGCGCCGATCAGCTTGGCGTCGACATCGGCCGGGACGATGCTGATGCCCCGCCCCAGCAGGACGTCGAAGTTCTCGAACGGGATGGCGTCGGGGTGCTTCAGCGTGATGGCGCGCAGCACCGCCAAGGTCGGCTCGCGGGGGCCGTCGTAACCGATCCGCGCGAAATAGGCGTCCAGGTCCACGGCCGCCGCGGGCGCATCAAACATCGAAATCCAGTCCGATATCGCTGAACAGACCGCGCTCCTCGGCCCAGTTCTCCTTGACCTTCACGTGAAGGAACAGGTGAACCTTGCGGTCGAGGATGTCGCACAGCTCTTCACGTGAGGCCTGGCCGATCCATTTCAAGGTCTGGCCGCCCTTGCCGATCACGATGATCCGCTGGCCTTCGCGCTCGACGAAGATGGTCTGTTCGATGCGAACGCTGCCGTCCTTGCGCTCCTCGAAGGCGGTCGTCTCCACGCTGGCCGCGTAGGGCAGCTCTTCGTGGACGCGCAGATAGACCTTCTCGCGGGTGATCTCGGCGGCCAGCAGGCGGGCCGGCAGGTCGGCGGTCTGGTCTTCCGGATAGAGCCAGGGGCTCTCCGGCATCAGGGTCACCAGCTTGGCGGTCAGGTCCTCGACGCCCGCGCCGGTCGCGGCGCTGATCATGAAGACGTCGGTGTAGACGCCCTGGTCGAAGAAGTCCTTGGCGATGGCCAGCAGGGTGTCGCGCTTGACGCCGTCGATCTTGTTCAGGGCCAGGATGACCTTGCGATCGGCGGCCTTCAGGCCCTCGATGATGGTCTGGACGTCCTGAGCCGAGCGGAACTCGCCCGGCGTGGCCTTGTCGGCGCGGCTGGACAGCTCGGCCTGCACGTCGACCAGGTGGACGGTGGCCTCGGCGTCTTCCGAACCGGCCCAGGCCGAGCGGACCATGGCGCGGTCCAGGCGACGGCGCGGGCTGAAGATCCCGGGGGTGTCGACGAGCACGATCTGCGTATCGCCCTCGATGGCGACGCCGCGCACGGGGAAGCGGGTGGTCTGGACCTTCTGGGTCACGATCGAGACCTTGGCCCCGACCATGCGGTTGACCAGGGTGGACTTGCCGGCGTTCGGAGCGCCGATGATGGCGGCGAAGCCGGCCTTAGTTTGGGAGGTGGTTTCAGTCATTGCGCGTGCGTGTAGCACAGCAGGGGCGGAATTCCTCCCCCTGAGGATTAAACGCCTGACCAGCGTGCGCCCTACTCCGCGCCTTCGCGTTCCAGCAGGGCTTTCGCGGCGGCCTTTTCGGCTTCCTGGCGGGACTTGCCCTTGGCGATGGCCGGGTCGACGCCCTTCACGGCCACTTCCACGGTGAACACCGGCGCGTGGTCGGGGCCGGTGCGGTCGAGCACGCGGTAGGTCGGCAGCGGCCTGCCCTTGCCTTGAGCCCATTCCTGCAGCGCGGTCTTGGGGTCGCGCGGACGGCCCTCGCCTGCGCGGTCGAACTCGTCGGCCCACAGCAGCAGGAAGACCTTGCGCGCCGCATCCAGACCACCGTCCTGGTACAGCGCCGCCATCAGCGCTTCGGTCGCGCCGGCCAGGATCGAGTCGGTCTCGCGGCCGCCGATCTTGCTGGACGAGGCCGACAGGCGCAGGGCCGGGCCGAGCTCGGCCAGGCGGGCGACGCGGGCGCAGGTTTCGCGGCTGACGATGGCGTTCAGGCGCGGGGCCAGTTCGCCTTCCTTGGCCTTCGGATACCGATCGGCCAAAGCCTCGGCGGCCAGCAGGCCCAGCACGCGGTCGCCGATGAACTCCAGGACCTCGTTGTCGCGGACCTTCTTGGCCCCGTCCCCGACGCTGGCGTGCGTCAGGGCGCGTTCGAGCAGTTCGCGGTCCTTGAAGCTATGGCCGATCCGGCGCTCAAGGTCGCCGACGGCGGCGACCCGTCTATCCATTTGCGGCGATCACTTCAGCACGTGGAAGAAGCGGCTGGGACGGGCGTTCAGGAACCACGTCCACGGCTTGAACAGGCTGGCCTCGGCGTTCCACGACAACAGGATGATCTGGGCGCGGCCGACCAGGTTCTCGGCGGGCACGAAGCCGACGCCGACCTCGTCACCGATATATTGATCCAGCTCGTAGTCCCACTTGCAGGTCGCTTCCTTGTACGGCGAGACGCCCGGATCGAAGCGGCTGTCGGCCGAGTTGTCGCGGTTGTCGCCCATGAAGAAGTAGCAGCCGGCCGGCACGGTGTAGACGCCGGTGTTGTCGCCACGGCTGTCGGGACCGAAGTCCTGGGTGTTGTACTGGCGGCCTTCCGGGTTGGTTTCCTGGAAGCGCTGGACCTGCTGGGTGAAGCCGTAGCCGGTGTCGACCAGGGCCGGGGCCTGCTCCTTGCGCGGCAGGGCCTTGCCATTGATGAACACCTGACCGCCACGGATCTGGACCTTGTCGCCCGGCATGCCGATCAGGCGCTTGATGTAGTCAGTGCGGTTGTCGCGCGGTAGCTTGAACACGATGATGTCGCCGCGCGTCGGCGCATGGCCCAGGATCCGGCCCTTGATGATCGGCGGGCTGAACGGGATCGAGTGCTTGCTCCAGCCGTAGCTGAACTTCGACACGATGATGTAGTCGCCCTGATAGAGGTTGGGCTCCATCGAGGCCGACGGGATCGTGAAGGGCTGGAACAGCAGGACCCGCAGCACCAGGGCGATGCCCAGGGCGTAGGCGACGGTCTTGATGATCTCGATGAACTCGGCGACGGCGCCCTTCTCTTCGGGCGGCGTGATGTCGTCGGCGGCGTCGGTCATGCGGGCGCTGAGCTCTTCGAAGATGGTTCGGCCTTGCTAGACGGGCTTGGCCCGGCGAGCAAGTGCGGCGCGTTAGCTTGGCTTTGAGGCGAGGTTTGGGCGCCCTCAGGCCTTCGGCAGCGCTTCGATGATCACGAAGGCCTGGGCGTAGGGGTGATCGTCGGTCAGGGACAGGTGGATCACCGCCTCCATGCCCTCGGGGGTCATGGACTTCAGCTGCTCCAGCGCCCCGCCGGTCAGGGCCATGGTCGGCTTGCCCGACGGCAGATTGACCACGCCCATGCCGGCCAGATGCACGCCGCGCTTCAGACCCGTGCCCAAGGCCTTCGAGCAGGCCTCCTTGGCGGCGAAGCGCTTGGCGTAGCTGGAGGCGCGGTCGGGTTTGCGCTCGGACCGCTTGCGCTCAATCTCGGTGAAGACCTTGTTGGTGAAGCGGTCGCCGAAGCGCTCCAGCGACTTCTCGATACGGCGGATGTCGCAGAGGTCCGAGCCGATGCCGATGATCACGCCGCTTGCTCCAGGCGGGCGGCGTCCATCAGCAGGCGCATGCGTTGAATCGCTTGGGGAAGTCCGACGAAGATCGCCTCGCCAATGAGGAAGTGGCCGATGTTCAGCTCGGCGATCTCGGGGATGGCGGCGATCGGCTTGACGGTGGCGTAGTCGATGCCGTGGCCGGCGTGGACTTCCAGGCCAAGGCTGGCGGCCAGGGCCGCGCCCTTCTTGAGGCGTTCGAGGATGGCCTCGGCGCGCTCGAGGTGGCCCTCGCGATAGGCGTCGCAATAGGCGCCGGTGTGCAGCTCGACCACCTGGGCGCCGACGGCGGCCGAGGCGCGGATCTGGTCGGGATCGGCCTCGATGAACAGCGACACCCGCGCGCCGACCGTGCGAAGACGGCCGGTGGCGTCGGCGATGCGGTTCTGACCCTTGACCACGTCGAGGCCGCCTTCGGTGGTCACCTCCTCCCGACGCTCGGGGACCAGGCAGGCGGCGTGCGGCTTGGCGCCCAGGGCGATGCCGACCATCTCGTCGGTGACGGCCATCTCGAAGTTCAGCGGCTTGCCGCGCTTGTGGCAGAGGTCGGTCAACACGGCGATGTCGGCGTCGCTGATGTGGCGGCGATCCTCGCGCAGGTGGGCGGTGATGCCGTCGGCGCCGGCGGCCAGGGCCAGCTCCGCCGCCCGCACGGGCTCGGGATAGGACGACCCACGCGCGTTCCGGATCGTGGCCACGTGGTCGATATTGACGCCCAGTCGCAAGCTCATCCGCTCTTCCCGTCGAAACCCATAAAGACTCGGCTGGAATCTATAGGCCCAGCCGCTGCCTGTGCAGGTGGGAATTTCGCGGGCCGGCGCCAGTGCGGACGCATGGACAAAGCTTCGCGGACGGCTAATCGTATACGCATTGACCTTGGGAGGGGCGTGATGATTTCGAACAAGACCTGGCTCGCGGCGACCGCGGGCGTGTTGGTGATGACCTTGGCCAGCGGTGCGGACGCCGCCGACGTCTCGGCGAGCAAGCTCAAGGCCCTGAAGGCAGAAGCCGTGGCCGGCGTGGAGAGCCGGACCAAGCTGGCCCAGGTGATGAACGACGAGATCTTCTCGTTCGGCGAGCTGGGCTTCCAGGAGGTCGAGACCTCGGCCTACATCACCAAGGTGCTGGAGCAGAACGGCTTCACCATCCAGCGCGGCGTCTCAGGGATTCCCACCGCCTGGACGGCGACCTGGATCCACGGAACCGGCGGCCCGACCATCGCCCTGGGCAGCGACATCGACTGCATCCCCAAGGCCTCGCAGAAGCCGGGCGTGCCCTGGCACGATCCGATCGTCCCCGGCGCCCCGGGTCACGGCGAGGGTCACAACTCCGGCCAGGCCCTGAACGTCGTCGCCGCCCTGGCGGTCAAGGACGTGATGACCAAGCAGAACATCGCCGGCACGCTGGTCCTGTGGCCCGGCGTCGCCGAGGAACTGGTGGCCGGCAAAGCCTACATGGTCCGCGACGGCGTGTTCAAAGGCATCGACGCCACCATCTTCACCCACGTCGGCTCGAACCTGCAGACCGCCTGGGGCCAGCCGTCGGGCACGGGCCTCGTGTCCATCAAGTACAATTTCCATGGCGAGTCCGCCCACTCGGCCGGCGCGCCCTGGCGTGGCCGCAGCGCCCTGGACGCCGTCGAGCTGATGGACATGGGCTGGAACATGCGCCGCGAGCACCTGCGGCCCGAGCAGCGCTCGCACTCGGTGATCACCGACGGCGGCGACCAGCCCAACGTCGTGCCGTCGGAAGCCACCGTCTGGTACTATTTCCGCGAACAGACCTTCGACGCCATCAAGAAGAACTGGGACATCGGCAACAAGATCGCCAAGGCGGCGGCCGACATGACCGACACCAAGATGGACTACGCCATCGTCGGCACCGCCGCCCCGCGTCACTTCAACAAGCCGATGGCCGAGGCGGCGCAGAAGAACATCGACCTCGTGGGCCTGCCCAAGTGGACCGACGACGAGCAGGCCTTCGCCAAGGCGGTGCAGAAGAACGTCGGCTCGACCAAGCAGGAAGGCCTCGACGTCAAGCTGAAGGGCCTCAAGCCGCCGGAAGAGAAGCCGGAAAGCGGCGGCTCGGACGACATCGGCGACATCTCGTGGATCATGCCCACGATCACCGTGAACTATCCGTCGAACATCCCCGACCTACCGGGGCACCACTGGGCCAACGCCATCTCGATGGCCACGCCGATCGCCCACAAGGGCGTGGTGGCCGGCTCGAAGGTGGTGGCTATGACGGCGCTGGATCTGCTGACCCAGCCGAAGCTGCTGGCCGAGGCCAAGACCTACTTCACCGACGTCCAGACCAAGACGCAGAAGTACGTGCCGATGCTGGCGGCCACGGACAAGCCGCAGACGAGCATCAACGCCAACATCATGGCGACCTTCCGGCCCGAGATGAAGAAGTACTACTACGACCCCGACAAGTACGGGACCTATCTGGAGCAGCTGGGCATCGCCTGGCCGGTCAAGCAGCTGACGCCGCCGCCGGCCAAGGCCGCTGACTAACGCCTAGCGGAGACGGCGGCTGCCCGGGTCTTCGATCGGGATAGCCGCCAGTTCCGGCGGCAGGGCGTCGGCCGGATAGGCCGGGACTTCCAGGCTGCACAGCGAGATGAGCGGCACGCCGACATCGACCTTGCCGCCCGAGCGATCAACGATGCAGGCGGCGGCCACGACGTCGCCGCCGGCGTCCACGATCGACTGGATGCACTCGCGCGACGACAGGCCGGTGGTGACGATGTCCTCGACCATCACGACCTTCTGGCCGGGCTCCAGGTGGAAGCCGCGGCGGAACTTGAAGCTGCCGCCCTCGCGCTCGACATAGATCGACGGCACGTTCAGGTGACGGGCGGTCTCGTAGCCGGGGATGATGCCGCCGACGGCGGGCGAGACGGCGACGTCGACCGCGCCGACCGTGGCGAGGATCTTCTCGGCCAGGGCCTTGCAGAGCCGCTCGCAGCGCTCGGGTCGCATGAACACCAGGTTCTTCTGCAGGAAGACCGGGCTGTGCAGGCCGGAGGACAGCACGAAGTGGCCTTCGCGCAGGGCCCCTGCGGCGCGGAATTCGTCGAGGACGTCATCGTTGGTCATGAGCGCTGCGTATAGCCCAGCCCGCCGAGTCTTCAAGCGCCGGCTTGCCTCGCGGGGCCGTTTCAGGTTTTACGCCTCGTCATGACCGAAGAACCTCAACGTCCTCGCGTCGGCTGCGGCGCGGCCATCCTCGACGCCCAAGGCCGGCTGCTGCTGGTCAAGCGGGTCAAGAACCCCGAGGCCGACCACTGGGGCGTGCCCGGCGGCAAGCTGGACTGGGGCGAGGCCGCCAGCGCCTGCGCCGAGCGCGAGATCCACGAGGAACTGGGCATCACCATCAAGGCCGGCCGCGTCCTGGCCGTCACCGACATGGTCGCGCCCGACTACCACTGGGTGGCCATCACCTACGCGGTGGAAAGCTTCGAGGGCGAGCCGGCGATCCAGGAAGCCCACGCCATCCACGAATGGGGCTGGTTCGCGCTGGACGCCCTGCCCTCGCCGATGACGGCGGGCAGCATCGACGCCGTGGCGGCGCTCCGGCGCTAGTTCTTCAGCAGCTGGTTCAGCTTCAGCTGCTCGGACCGTCCCAGACCGCCGGTCCAGGCGAAGCCCAGCGCGATCCGCAGGCCCGGCGTGCGCCGCGCCTCCTCGATCACCGCGTCGACGACGGCCGGATTGACCTCCAGCAGGATCTCCAGCGGCCCTTCGCCCAGGCCCGACATGGTGGTCAGGTCGTTGGTGCGGCGGGCGATCTCGGCGATCACCGAGAAGCCGCGCGTCGCGTCTTCCTCGACCAGCTCGGACAGGTGCTGCCAGGGGTCTTCGTCGAGCTCGAAGTCGTTCTCGGGCTCGATCTCCAGGCACGCCTCGACCAGCTCAAGATCGTCTTTGCTCAGCGCGCTCATCTAGCCCCGGGTCCGGTCCACGGTCTCGACCGACGGGCACGCGCGCAGTGCGGCCTGGATGTTGGTCAGGTGCTTGGCGTCGCGGACCTCGACGTCGATGTCGACGTCGAAGAAGTCGCTCTGGCGATGGTGCATGCGCAGGTTGACGATATTGCCGCCGGCCTCGCCGATGATCGTGCAGACCAAACCAAGGACGCCCGGGGCGTTCTGGATCGTGGCGTGCAGGCGGGTCAGCGAGATAGTCGAACGCTCGGCCTCGGGCGTCCAGTTCAGGTCGCGCCAGAGCTCTTCCTGGTCCTCGTATTCGGCCAGTCGCGGACAGTCGATGGTGTGGACGTCCAGGCCCTCACCGTCTTCGCGCAGGATGCCGACAATACGGTCGCCCGGCACCGGACTGCAGCAATGGGCGAAGTGAAGCGACACGCCCGGCGTCAGGCCGCCGCCGCGCACGTACAGCGTCGCGTCCTGGCCGCCCTCGATCTTGCGGCGCGCCGTGGCGGCCTCGCGATCGGAGTCCTTCATGCCCGGATAGGCCGTCTCCAGCACCTGGCTGGGCGAGACCCGGCCACGGCCGACGGCGTCGAACAGCGCCTCGTCGCTCTCCAGGGCGAAACGCTCCAGGATCGGCCGCAGCGACACGTCCTTCAGCTTCTTGCCGGCCCGCTCGAAGACCTGTTCCAGCGAGGCCTTGCCCAGGCGCAGGAACTCTTCCTTCTCGGTCTGGCGGATGTGCCGGCGGATGGCCGAGCGGGCCCGGCCGGTCACGGTCAGCGAGCGCCAGTCCGGCGGCACCACGGGCTTGGAGCCGCGCACCACCTCAACCACGTCGCCGTTTACGAGCGGCGTACGCAGCGGCTTCAGCTCGCCGTTGATCTTCACGCCGATGCAGGTGTCGCCGACGCTGGTGTGGACCGCATAGGCGAAGTCCAGCGGCATCGCGCCCCGCGGCAGGCTGACCAGCTTGCCCTTGGGGGTGAAGACAAACACCTGGTCGAGGAACATCTCGAGCTTGGCGTGCTCGACCAGTTCTTCGCTGTCGCCGCCGTGCTCCAGCACCTGGACCAACTGGCGCAGGTTGGCCAGCGGATCGCGGCCGCCGGCGGCTTCCATGCCTTCCAAGTCGAGGCCGTACGAGGCGTCCTTGTAGCGGAAGTGAGCGGCGACACCCTCTTCGTTGACGCGGTCCATGCTCTCGGTGCGGATCTGCATCTCGATGCGCATGCCGCGCGGACCCACGACCGTGGTGTGCAGCGAGCGGTAGTTGTTCCGCTTCGGCGTCGAGATGTAGTCCTTGAAGCGGTCCGGCACGCTGGACCAGGCCCGGTGCACGACGCCGAGAGCGCGGTAGCAGTCTTCCTCGCTATCGACGATCACGCGGAACGCATAGATGTCGGCCATCTGCGAGAAGCCGATCGATTTGCGCTGCAGCTTGCGCCAGATCGAATAAGGCGACTTCTCGCGGCCGAACACGCGGGCCGGCAGGTTCGACGACTCCAGGCGCGCGGCGATTTCCTGGCTGACCAGGGCCACCGCCCCGCCCTGCTCTTCGCGCAGGGTGTCCAGGCGGCGGATGATGGCGTCGCGGGCGACCGGGTTGGTGTGCTGGAAGGACAGTTCCTCCAGCTCCACGCAGATCTTGTGGCAGCCGATGTTGCGGGCCAGCGGCGCGTAGATGTCGCGCGTCTCGCGAGCGATGCGCTCGCGCTTGGCCTGGTTCTTGATGAAGTGCAGCGTCCGCATGTTGTGCAGACGATCGGCCAGTTTGACCAGCAGGACGCGGACGTCCTTGGAGATGGCCAGGATGAATTTGCGCAGGTTCTCGGCCTGGCGCATGTGCTCGGCCTGGAGCTCGAGCTTGGAGAGCTTGGTGACGCCCTCGACCAGTTCGCCGATCTCCTCGCCGAACAGCTTGGCGATCTCTTCCTTGGTGACCGGGGTGTCCTCGATCACGTCGTGCAGCAGGGCCGTGACGATGGTCGCGGTGTCCAGGCGGTACTCGGTGAGGATGCCGGCCACCTCGATCGGGTGGGCGTAGTAGGGGTCGCCGCTGGCCCGGGTCTGCGAGCCGTGCATGCGCATGGCGTAGACATAGGCGCGATTGAGCAGGGCCTCGTCGGCCGTCGGGTCGTAGGCGTGGACCCGCTCGATCAGCTCATACTGGCGAAGGAACTTGGGGCGCGGCTTGGGCGCGGGCTCAACGGCGGCAACGGCCGGAGCCACAGACGAAGACGCGCCCGATTCCACATCGGGCGCGCGTTCGGACAGAGCGGTCGGAGTGGCCGCTTGCAGGGTCAGAGGGTCTGCGCCTTCGGGGCTCAGTACCGCTCCTCCTGACCGCCGTCGCGGTCGCTCTGCAGAGCGCGAACCAGTTCCAGTTCGCTCATCTGCATGTGGCTCGGATCGGCCAGCAGGGCCAGGGTCTCGGCCTCTTCCTCGGCTTCGGTGTGCTCATCGACGCGTTGCAGCGTGCTGATGAGGTGTTCCTTCAGGCCTTCGTGGTCGATGACGTCGTCGGCGATCTCGCGCAGGGCGACGACGGGGTTCTTGTCGTTGTCGCGGTCGACCATCAGCGCGGCGCCGGCCGAGATGGCGCGAGCGCGGTGCGCGGACAGCAGAACCAGCGAGAAGCGGTTCGGAACCTTCTCGACGCAATCTTCGACGGTGACGCGGGCCATGAGTTCCTCGGGCTGCCGATTAGCAATCGCAAAATAGGCTTGTGTGCGGCGACACGCAACGCCGCGCACGATTATCCTGCTTTCGCGAGGGGGCGCTTATGCCCCCTCCGCGAGTCAATGTCCATACTGTCTGGATCACCAGACCTTCACGCGCTTTTCCGGCGGCAGATACATCGCGTCGCCCGGCTTCACGTCGAAGGCCGCGTACCAGTCGTCCAGGTTGCGGACCGTGAAGGCCCGGTACTGGTCCGGCGCGTGGCCGTCGGTGATCAGTTGCTGGCGCAGGGCCGCTGGACGGTCGTAGCCGAGCCAGCTCTGGGCGAAGGCCAGGAAGAAGCGCTGGTCGCCGGTCATGCCGTCGATCACCGGCGCGGGCTTGCCGCCCAGCGAGGCGTGATAGGCGTCCAGCGCCGCGCCCAGGCCCGCGACGTCGGCGATGTTCTCGCTCAGCGTCTGCTTGCCGTTCACCGCCAGGTCCGGGAAGGGCTTGTAGGCATCAAACTGGTCCGCGAGCGCGGCGCCCGCCTTCTGGAAGTGGTCGAAGTCGGCCGGCGTCCACCAGTTGCGCAGACGCCCCTGGCTGTCGAATTGCGCGCCCTGGTCGTCGAAGCTGTGGCTGATCTCGTGGCCGATCGTGGCCCCGGTCGCGCCGTAGTTGGCGGCGGCGTCATTGGCCAGGTCGAAGTTCGGCGGGGCCAGGATGGCGGCCGGGAAGTTCAGGGCGTTCAGCATCGGCAGGTTCACGGCGTTGACCGTCTGCGGGGTCATCACCCACTCGCCGCGATCGACCGCCTGGCCCAGCTTGGCGAGATCCGTGGCGTAGTCGAACTCTTCCGAGCGCTTCAGGTTGCCATAGGCGTCGCCGCGCACCACCGCATAGGCCGAGTAGTCGCGCCAGGTGTCGGGATAGCCGACGCCGACCTTCAGCACCGCGACCTTCTTGCGGGCCTCGGCCTTGGTAGCCGGGTCCATCCAGTCCAGGCCGTCGATCCGCTTCTCGAAAGCGACCTTCATGTTGTCGACCATGGCGGTCACAGCGGCCTTGGAATCCGCCGAGAAGTACTTGTCAGCGTAGAGCTTGCCGACCGCCTCGCCCAAAGTGGCGTTGGTCGAGCCCACGGCCCGCCGCCAGCGCGGCGACAGCTGCGGCGTGCCTTGCAGGCCCTGGCCGTAGAAGGCGAAGCGCTCCTCGACGAAGGCCTTGGGCAGGACGTTGCTGTAGTGGTCCATCAGGTGGAAGGTCAGGTAGTCCTTCCAGGTGTCCAGCGAGACGCCGGCGACAGCCTTGCCCAGGCCGGTGACCATGGTCGGGTGCCAGACGATGAAGCGCGGCTGCTTGTTCAGCTTGGCGGCCGTGAAGAAGGCGGTCCAGTCCAGCCCCGGGGCCTTCGACGCGAAGTCCGCTGGGGTCCAGCTGTTGTTGGCCTTCTGGACGTCGGCGCTGTCGGCGCGGGTGCCCGAGGCCTGGGCCAGCTGGGTTTCCAGTGCCACGATCGCCTTGGCCTTGGCGGCGGCGTTGGCCACGCCGCCCAGGGTCAGGATCTTCTCGACGTGGGCTAGGTACTTGGTCCGCGCCTCGACCATCGAGGCCTTGTCGGAGACGTAGTATTCGCGGTCGGGCATGCCCAGGCCGCCCTGCAGCAGGAACGGCGCGTACTTGCTGGTGTCGTCGAACGACGGCGAGACCCACAGGCCCAGCACGTTGTCGGTGTAGAAGTCGGTCGAGTTCAGGGCGTCGACGTCGGCGCGGATGTTGCCGCCCAGCACCGTGGCCAGCTGCTTCTTGTCCTTGATCGCGGCGATACGGGCCAGGTCGGCCTTCAGCGGCGTCAGGCCCTTGGCCTCGATGCCGGCCTCATCCATGTAGCTGGCGTAGTAGTCGCCGACCTTCTGGCCGTCGCCCTTGCCGCCCTTGGCGGCGCCCTGGATCAGGTCGACCGTGCGCTTGTTGGCCTCCTCGGCCATCACCGGGCCGATGCCGTAGCTGCTGCGGTCGGCCGGGATCGGGTGGGCCTTGACCCACTTGTCGTTGGCATAGGTCCAGAAGTCGTCGCCCGGCTTGATCGACTTTTCGATCGAGGTCAGGTCGACGCCGCTTTTGGCTTGAGCGAGGGCGGCGGGCGCGGCGGTCAGCAGCGCGCAGGCGGCGGCGCAGGCGAGCAGCGAGCGGGTCAGGGTCATGTGAGCGAAGTCCAGGATGAGCGTGCGGGCACGCTTGGCGCGGAAATTTGGCCGGACTATGGGCGCCGCTTGATCCGCTCGGGGATTAAACTTTGGCAATGGAGCGCGCGTCACGCCCGATGTTGGCGTTGGCCGCCAGGCGGAAGGCCGGCTCGCCATTGACCGGATGCACCCAGGCCGAGGCCAGCTCGACCAGCGGCCCCATCACGAACAGGCGCTCATGGGCGCGGGGATGTGGCACCGTAAGCTCGCCGTCCAGCACCGTGCGGCCGTGGGCGATGAGGTCCAGGTCCAGGGTGCGCGGCGCGTTGACCTCTCCCCTCGCTCGTCCGAAGCGCTCTTCGACCGTGTGCAGCGCCGCCAGGGTGTCGGCCGGCGACAGGTCGGTGGCGACGATGGCCACGCCGTTCAGGTATTCGGGGCCGGCCGGGTCCGGCCACGCCGCCGAGGCCCACCAGGTCGAGCGGGTCACCAGCGTCAGCCCCACCTCCGGCAGGGCCGCCAGCGCGGCTTCCAACAGCGCCTCGCGACTCGTATAGGGTCCGGGCAGATTGCTGCCGAGCGCCACGATCACGGCCTCGTCCAAGTCATTTCGAGCGACCTGATTTTTCAAGGGATTACAGTGACCTTTTATCCGACCGACCGTCTGGCGTTGTTCATCGACGGGGCCAACCTCTATTCAGCCGCCAAGGCTCTGGGCTTCGACATCGACTACCGGAAGCTGCTCGACGAGTTCAAGAAGCGCGGCGTCCTGATCCGAGCCTACTACTATACGGCGATCGCGGAAAACGACGACTATTCGCCGATCCGCCCGCTGGTGGACTGGCTGGACTACAACGGCTTCACCCTGGTGACCAAGCCGGCCCGCGAGTTCACCGACAGCCAGGGCCGCAAGCGCTGGCGTGGCGACATGGACATCGAGATCGCCGTCGACATGCTGCAGATGGCCGAAACCGCCGATCACCTGGTGCTGTTCTCGGGCGACGGCGACTTCCGCGCCCTGGTCGAGGCCGTCCAGCGCAAGGGCCGCCGCGTCACCGTGGTCTCCACGATGAAGAGCCAGCCGCCGATGACCAGCGACGACCTGCGCCGCCAGGCCGACAACTTCGTCGACCTCAACGACCTGGGCAACATCATCGGCCGCCCGCAGCGTCTCGCGCCGCGCCCGACGAGCGACAACCGCACCCCGGCCGAACGCGAAGCCGACGACGAGTATTGAGATGAGCCAGCACTCCAACATCGTCGGCGAAGTGGTCCCCAACTCCGCCGAGCCGCCGCGCGACTGCCCGCTGTGCCCACGCCTGGTGGCCTATCGCCGCGAGAACCAGGAGCTCTATCCGGACTGGTTCAACGGCCCCGCCCCCTCGTTCGGCGACAAGGACGCGCGCCTGCTGGTCGCGGGCCTGGCCCCCGGCCGCAAGGGCGCCAACCGCACCGGCCGTCCGTTCACCGGCGACTATGCCGGGACCCTGCTCTACGACACCCTGATCAAGTACGGCTTCGCCACCGGCAAGTTCGAGGCGCGGCCCGATGACAGCCTGCAGCTGGTCGGCGCGGCCGTGACCAACGCCGTCCGCTGCGCCCCGCCCGGCAACAAGCCCGAGACCTCCGAAGAGAACAACTGCCGCCCGTTCCTGACCGCGCGGCTGGAGATGTTCCCGAACCTGAAGGCCATCGTCACCCTGGGTGACGTCTCACGGCGCAATGTGCTGAAGGCCCTGGGCCTAAAGGCCTCGGCCGGCATCCCCGGCCACGGCTCGGAGTTCCAGGCCGGGCCGTATCGGATCTTCAACAGCTACCATTGCTCGCGCCTCAACACGAACACCGGCCGCCTGACGACGCCAATGTTCGAGGAGCTGTTCGCGCGGGTGAAGGCCTATCTGGACGAGACGCCCTAGACCTTCACCGTGCGCCCTTCCCGCGCCGCGCGGTAGATGGCCTCAATCAGGCGCATGTCCTTGAGGCCCTCCTCGCCCGGCACGATCGGCTCGCGGCCGGTCAGGATGCACTCGGACAGGTGGTCCAGCTGGGCCGAGAACTGGTTCTTCGGCTGCGGCGCCGGCTCGCGCGCGCTCGTCTGGCCATTCAGCCGGACCCGCATGGCCTGGCCCTCGTAGTTGGTGGCCGGGTCGAGATCGACGAACCCCTTCGGACCCGTGACCCGGTAGCGGTTGAAGTTGGCGCTGTAGGCGGAATAGCAGTTGGCCGTCGCCCCCGACGGGAACAGCAGCTGGAAGCTGACGATGTCCTCCACCGTCTTGAAGCGGATGTCGGAACGGTCGGTGGACTCGAAGGCGTTGACCGCGACGGGCTCTTCGCCGGTCAGGTAGCGGGCGGCGTTGAGGCTGTAGATGCCGATGTCCATCAGGCTGCCGCCCCCGGACCGGGCCTTGTCCAGCCGCCACTGGGTCGGATCGCCGATGGTGAAGCCGGCGTCGGCGGAAACCGCCCGGACCGGGCCGATCGCGCCCTCGCGGATCAGCTTGATGGCCTCGATATTGTGGGCCTGGAAACGGCTGCGATAGCCGATCATCAGCTTGCGGCCGGCCTTCTTGCAGGCGGCGATCATCGCCTCGGCGTCGGCCGAGGTGGTCGCCATCGGCTTCTCGCACATCACGTGCTTGCCGGCCTTGGCCGCTCGCTCGGTGAAGACGCGGTGCAGGCTGTTGGGCGTGATGACATAGACGATGTCGACGTCGGGATTGTCGGCGATCTTGTCGAAGGTCTCGTAGCTGTAACGGTGGCTTTCCGGGATGCCGTACTGTTCGCCGAAGGTCTTCAGCTTCTCCGGCGTGCCACTGACCAGGGCCACCAGCTTGGAGTGCTCGCACTCGGCGAAGCGCGGCATGATGATCTTGGTGGCGTAGTAGCCCAGCCCCAGGATCGCATAGCCCAGCTTGCGCCCCGGCTCAGCGGCCCGGGCGCTGAGAGGCAGAGTGGCGGCGAGACCAGCCGCCAGGAATGTCCGTTTGCTGATCTCGTCCATGTTTCTCTCTCCTACCAGGCCAGGCCGGAAGTCTTGGTGCGCACGCGCGCCACGATGTGATTGGAGGTCAGGAACAGCGTCTTGCCGTCCTCGCCGAACGCGCAGTTGGCTGCGGGTCCGCCGGTCTCGATGACGCCCAGCAGCTTGGCCTCCGGCGTCAGGATCATGATCCCGCCCGGCCCGCTGGCGAACAGCCGGCCCTTGGCGTCGATCTTCATGCCGTCCGGCAGGCCCGGCCCGCCGGCCTTGTGCAGCTCCGAAGCGTCGAAGAACACCTTGGACGACTTGGGCAGGCCGTCCGCGCCCAGCTCATAGGCCATGATCACCGGCCGCTTGGGGTCGGAGATCGAGACGTAGAGCCGCTTGCCGTCCGGCGACAGGCCCACGCCGTTCGGGAACGACAGCGTGTCGTCGACCAGGGCGACCTCGCCATTGGGACGCAGCAGGTAGACGCCGTTGAACGACAGCTCCTTGGCCGGCGAGGCGTCGCCGCCTTCAAGGCCGTAGGGCGGATCGGTGAAGTACAGCGACCCCCTCAGCGGCCCGTCGCGGACCTCGACGATGTCGTTGGGGCTGTTGAACTTCTTGCCCTTGTAGGTCGACGCCAGGACCGTCTTCTTCTTGGTCGCCAGATCGACCTTGGCCAGGCCGCGATTGCCGCAGTCGGCGATCACCAGCTCGCCGGCCAGGGTGACGATCGCGCCGTTCGAGCCGGCCTCGCGGAAGATCTTGGTCGGCGGACCGTCATAGCCCGAGGGCTTGAGGAACTCGGTCTTCCCGGTCTTCGGCGTCCAGCGGTACATGACGTTGCCGGGCACGTCCGAGAACAGCAGCGACTTGCTTTCCCAGTGCCAGGCCGGCCCCTCGGCCCAGGTGACGCCGTCGGCGATCTGCTCGATCGGCGCATTGGCGTCGAGGATCGCGTCCAGCTCCGGCGAAAGGCGGCGGATCTTGCCGATCTTGGGATAGGCGGGAGAAGCGGCCAGGGCCTGTCCGCCAGCGATCAGGGCGGCTCCGGCGCCCAGTACGGCGCGTCGGGTGGTCTCCTGTGGAACAGGCATGGGCGATCTCCGCTTCTCGTTGATGGTAGTTATGCTGAGGTGGTGATGTTACCGCAACCAGTGTTCGACTAAAGTCGCACACGCGGCACCGCGTCGAGCCAGCGGGCATAGGCCGCCTCGCGTTCGTGGTCCTTGATGGCCGGGGTCAAGGTCTCGGCGGCCGGACTGGCCTCGGCGGCCTCCTCGACCGAGGCGTAGAGCCCCGCCCCCACGCCCGCGAACAGAGCCGCGCCCAGGGCCGTCATCTCCTGATAGCCAGCGCGGCGCACCGAAATGCCCGTCAGATCGGCCAGCCGCTGCGAGAACCAGGCGCTCTTGGACATGCCGCCGTCGATACGCAGCTGCGCGGCCTCGCCGAACGCGGACGGCGCATCGGCGCGCATGGCCTCGATCAGGTCGCGGCTCTGCAGGGCGCAGCTGTCGAAGGTGGCCGCCGCGATCTCCGGCAGGCCGGCGTCGCGGGTTAGGCCGAAGATGCCACCGCGCGCATTGGCGTCCCACCACGGCGCGCCCAGGCCCGTGAAGGCCGGCACCACGACAACGCCATGATCGGCCTTGGCCGCCCGAGCCAGCGCCTCGGCCGCGCGCGGACCGCCCGTGATGCCCAGCCCCTCGCCCAGCCACTGGATCGCCGCCCCGGCCACGAAGATCGAGCCCTCCAGGGCGTAGGTCGTCTTGCCGTTCACCCGCGCCGCCACCGTGGTCAGCAGGCGCGAGCGCGAGATCGGCCGCTCTTCGCCAGTGTTGATCAGCATGAAGCAGCCGGTGCCATAGGTGGCCTTCATCTGGCCGGGGGCCACGCAGCCCTGCCCCATCAGCGCCGCCTGCTGGTCGCCGGCCACGCCGCGGATCGGGACCTCCCGGCCCAGAATGTCGGCCTTCGTTGCCCCGTAGTCGTCGACGCAGTCCAGCACCTTCGGCAGCAGGGCCGCCGGGACCTTGAACAGGTCCAGCATCTCGGTCGACCAGTCCTGGGCGCCGATGTCGAACAGCAGAGTGCGCGAGGCGTTGGTGGCGTCGGTGGCGTGGACCGCCCCGCCGGTCAGCCGCCAGATCACCCAGCAGTCCATGGTGCCGCACAGCAGCTCGCCCGCCTCGGCCCGAGCGCGCGCGCCGGGGACCTTGTCCAGCGTCCAGGCGATCTTGGTGCCCGAGAAATAAGGGTCCAGCAGCAGGCCGGTCACCTCGGTGACGCGCGGCTCGTGGCCCGCCTCCTTCAACTGGCCACAGACCTCGGCGGTGCGGCGGTCCTGCCAGACGATGGCCGGATGGATCGGGCGGCCCGTCTTGCGGTCCCAGATCACCACCGTCTCGCGCTGGTTGGTTATGCCGATGGCGGCGATGCGGTCGGCCTTGCCCGAGGTCTCGGCCACTTCGCGCAGCACCGCCACGCAGGCGGCGTAGATTTCCTCGGCGTCGTGCTCGACCCAACCGTCATGCGGATAGCTCTGGCGCAGCGGCCGTGAAGCCTCCGCCAGCGGCTGGCCGGCGCGGTCGAACAGGATGGCCCGGGTGCTGGTCGTGCCCTGGTCCAGGGCCAGGATCAGATCTTGGGACACGTACCCTCCGCTCAAGCTTGCGACATCTCGACGCGATACGGCGCGTCGATGCTCTTGCCCTGTTTAAGCATGTTTTCATTTGGGGGCCGCAAGGTCATCCTCATCCGGTCTTCCGGATTCGAAGGAGGCGGGCCATCCAAGCCGTCGAGATCGCATCGCTCATGAAGCTGGCCCGCAGTCGCGAGCCCGGCGATCGTGAACGTCTGCTCACTGGGATCATCGATCTCTGCGAGGCCGGTCAGGCCAGCGGAGAGCCGACCCATCCCGATATCCAGGCCCTGCTGAACTCCATCTTCATGTCGCTGGTCGTCGAGGCCGAGCGCGACATCCGCCATCGCCTGTCCGAACGCCTGGCCGACGCCGACTGGGCGCCGTCCGCCCTGATCAACATCATGGCGTTGGACGAGATCGACATCGCCCGCCCGATCATCGCCCGCAGCCCGGTGCTGCAGGATCACGACCTGATCCGCCTGCTGGTCCAGGCGACGCTGGAACATCAGATCGAGATCGCCCGCCGCCCCAACCTGCGCGCGCCCGTCGTCGAGGCGATCATCAGCCGCGACGAGCCGGCCGTGCTGACCGCCCTGGCCTCGAACGACACCGCCCAGATCTCGCCCGACGCCATGGGCCGGCTGGTCAACCGCTCGCGTGAGGTCGTCGCCTTGCGCTCGCCCCTCGCCCGCCACCCCAAGCTTTCCACCGACCTGGCCGAGCAGCTCTACCTGCTGGTCGGCCGCGCCCTGCGCGACGCCCTGTCGGCGCGTTTCCATCTCGACGAGGCCAAGATGCAGGCCGCCGTCGATGACGCCCTGCACGCGGCCCATCGCGGCGACACGACCGGCGACGTCGGCCCCGTCGAGGTCGACGAGGATCGCGAGGAGATGGAGCGCTCGCTGATCGAGAAGCTCGATTCCGCCGGTCAGCTGCGACCCGGCTATCTGCTGCGCGTGCTGCGCGAGGGTCGGCTGCAACTGTTCGTCATGGCCCTGGCGCGCCTGGGCAAGTTCGAATCGGCTCAGATCCGCCGCGCCATCGACAGCGGTCGCCCCGAGCTGCTGGCCCTGGCCTGCTCGGCCGTGGGCATCGACCGCAGCGTCTTCCCGACCATCCTGGAGCACGTCCGCCAGCTGAACGGCGGCCGTCCGGGCGGCGGCGACGAGGGCGTGCGCCGCGCCGCCAGCGCCTTTGGTCCGTTCACGCCGGACATCGCCGGCATGGCCTTCCGTCAGGCCGTCGGCCAGGTCTAAAACCCAGGCCCAATCTGGCGTTTGACAAGCAGGCGGGCTTCCCGCCACTTGGCCGCATGTACCAGCCGCAACCGATCGTGACTCGCCTGTCCTTCAGGTCCAGCGACCGGCCCGAAGCCATAGAGGCGAAGGAGCGGCTGACCGCCCGCTATGGCGATGTCGGCGACGAGAACGCCCAGGTCATCGTGGCCCTCGGCGGCGACGGTTTCATGCTGGAGACCCTGCACGAGGCGATCGCCAGCCAGACCCCGATCTACGGCATGAACCGCGGCTCGGTCGGCTTCCTGATGAACGAGTACTCGGAAGACGACCTGCTGGAGCGCATCAACGCCGCCGAGCGCGCCGTCATCCATCCGCTGGCCATGGTCGCCATCGACGCCAATCGCAAGCAGCACCGGGCTCTGGCGATCAACGAGGTCTCGCTGCTGCGCCAGACGCGCCAGACCGCCAAGCTGCGCATCTCGATCGACGGCAAGGTGCGGATGGGCGAGCTGGTCTGCGACGGGGCCCTGCTGGCCACGCCGGCCGGTTCGACCGCCTACAACCTCTCGGCCCATGGCCCGATCATCCCGATCGACGGCCGAGTGCTGGCCCTCACCCCGATTTCGGCCTTCCGCCCTCGCCGCTGGCGCGGCGCCCTGCTGCCGCAGTCGGCGCGGGTTACCTTCGAGATCCTGGAGGCCGACAAGCGCCCCGTCAGCGCCGTGGCCGACAATTTCGAAGTCCGCGACGTGCTGGAGGTCCACATCTCCGAGGACCGCGGCACCCAGCTATCGATGCTTTTCGACGCCGGCCGCAGCCTTGAGGAAAGAGTTCTCGCCGAGCAGTTCTCGGCCTAGTTAGGGTACGTGAGACGTTGGGTCGCAGAAACTAACGTCTCATCCAATATTAACGCCTGCTATGTTAGCGGTTACCCAACTATCCGCCGCTGGGGAGGCGCCCGTGACGAATAAGACCGCTGAAGTGATTCAGGTGCCGAACATGCTCAAGCTCAAGGTAGGTGGGCGCGGTGGCATCGACATGGCCGCCATCGCCAAGGCCGAGGCGGCTCTGAAGAGCCTGTCCGGCAACTTCGCCCAATGGCTGAACGACGAGATCGTCAAGCTGGAGGCCGCCCGTCAGGAGGTCCGCGTCGAGGGCCTCAACGCCCAGACGGTCGAGACCCTCTATCTGCGCGCTCACGACCTGAAGGGCCTGGGCGCCACCTACGAATTCCCGCTGATCACCCGCCTGGCCGCGTCTCTGTGCAAGCTGATCGACGAGCCGGAGACCCGCTTGTCGGCGCCGATGTTCCTGGTCGACGCCCACATCGACGCCATCAAGGCCTGCGTGCGCGACGACATCAAGGTCGACACGCACCCGGTCGGCAAGGCGCTGGTCACCGAGCTGGAGACCCGCGTCGCCGAATATCTCGGCAACGCCGCCTAACTAGTAACTGAGGCCGAACAGGCCTTTCAGGTAGGGATTGAGCATCCGGCCCTCCGGATCCAATTCCTGCCTGACCGCCAGGAAGTCCTTCCAGCGCGGATAGATCGCCTCCAGCTGGCCGCCGTTCAGGGTGTGCAGCTTGCCCCAGTGCGGGCGACCGTCGTAGCGGCGGAAGATCGGCTCGATCAGCGCGTACAGGAACGTGAAGTCGTCGCGGTAGTAGGCGTGCACCGCCACCGAGCCGCGCGGCCCGCCCTGGAACGGCGACAGCCAGGCGTCGTCGGGCGCGATGCGGCGCACCTCGATCGGGAAGAAGACGTCGGGACGCTCCTTCTCGATGGTCCGCACGACTTCCTGCAACGCCTTCAGCTGATTCTCCACCGGGAGATGGAACTCCATCTCGTTGAAGCGCACCGGCCGTTCGGTCGACAGCAGCTTCCAACCCTCGTCGACGGCGGTCTCGGGCTTGGCGGTCGACAACAGCGCGTGGGCGGCGGCCTTGCGCAGCGGCGTGGCGAACCCCAGCAGGTTGCGCAGCCCCCGCAGCGCCTGGAGGAACTCGGTGTCCTGGTCCGGACCGCGCGGCAGGGCCGGATCGTCGGTCTCGTCGTGGCTGATATTGGCCGCGAGCCCCGTGAACGGCACGGCGTAGAACTCGAAATTGCGGTGCTGAGCCCAGCGCTCCTCGGCCTTGGCGACGGCGTCCTCGAAGGGCTCCAGCCAGACGTGGCGGCGCAGGCGGCGGTTGGCGGTGGTGGCGATCCGCACCTGGGTGATGACGCCCAGCGATCCCAGCGAGACGCGGGCGGCCTGGAAGACCTCGGGATTCTTGCTCGCGTCGGCGTCGACGACCTTGCCCGAGGGCGTGACCAGCCGCAGGCCCGTGACGCTGCCGTGCATGGCCTGGATCTTGGCGCCCGTGCCGTGGGTCGCCGTCCCGAGCGCCCCGCCCAGCGACTGCTTGTTGATGTCGGGGAGGTTGGGCAGCGCCCGGCCCTTCTCGGCCAGCATGGGGCCCAGAGCCCCCAGCCGCGTACCGGTGCGGACGATGGCCTCGTCGCCTTCCCAACCGACGACGCCGGAGATCGAATCCAGCGAGATCAGCGTGCCGTTGGTCGGGGCCAGGGCGGTGAAGGAGTGACCCGCGCCGACCGGCCGGATCGGGGCCTGGGCGACCTTCAGGGCGGTGGCCAGCTCGCCCTCGTCCTTGGGAGCCAGCCGCGCGGCGGGATAAGCGTGTTGCACGCCGGACCAGTTGCGCCAGAGCAGCTTGCCCTGGGCGTCGACCGAGGGCGGCGACGGCGGTTCGGGCTTGTCCCCGGTGGCGACCTTGTAGGCGGCTACACCGCCGCCGGCGACCACCGCCGCTCCCGTCCCGCCCGCGATCAGGGCTCCGCGCCTGGAGATCATTCCGCCCCCGTCTTGTTATTTGGCCGAGTCTTCGCGCCTCGCCATGAACTGTATGAGGGCCCGGAAATCGGCCGGCGTGCAAGTCGCGCACTGACCGGTGGCCGGCATGGCGTTGTAGCCCTGGATGGCGTGGTCCAGCAGCGTGGCCTCGCCCTGCTTCCAGCGCACGTCCCAGGCGGCGCGGTCATGGACCAGCGGCGCGCCCGTGCCCGGGATGGCGTGACAGGCGTGGCACGAGGTCTCGTACAGAGCCGACAGGCGCGCGTCGGCCGGGCGCAGGGCAAGCGCCTGCTCCGGCGTAGGCGGCGGCGCGGGCTTGGCTCCGCAGGCGGCGAGAAGAAGGGCGACGGCGGAGAGGACCAGCGCCCTCCGCATCAGGCGATTCCCGACAGGCGCTTGGCGGCCGTCAGCGTATTGGCCAGCAGGCATGCGATGGTCATGGGCCCCACTCCCCCGGGAACCGGCGTGATCGCGCCGGCGACCTCACGAACTTCGTCGAAGGCGACGTCGCCGACAAGCCGGGTCTTGCCGGCCGCGGCGGCTTCCGGATCGCGGGCGGGATAGCGGGTGATGCCGACGTCGATGACCGTCGCGCCGGGCTTCACCCAATCGGCCTTGACCATCTCGGCCCGGCCGACGGCGGCGACGACGATGTCGGCCTGACGGACGATCGACGGCAGGTCCTTGGAGCGCGAGTGGGCGATGGTCACCGTGCAATCGGCGGCCAACAGCAGCTGCGCCATTGGCTTGCCCATCAGGTTCGAGCGGCCGATCACGACGGCGGTCTTGCCCGAGAGGTCGCCGATCACGTCCTTCAGCAGCATCATGCAGCCCGTCGGCGTGCAGGGCGCCAGGGCCGGCAGGCCGCTGGCCAGGCGGCCGGCGTTGATCACGGTCAGGCCGTCGACGTCCTTATCGGGCGACAGGGCCGCCACGACGTCCATCTGGCTGATGTGCGGCGGCACCGGGAACTGGACCAGCACGCCGTGGATCTTCGGATCGGCGTTGAGCTTCTCGACCACCGCCAGCAGCTCGTCCTGGGTGGTCTCGGCCGGCAGGCGGTGGGTCTCGGAATACATGCCGGCGGCTTCGGTCTGCTCGCCCTTGTTGCGGACATAGACCTGGCTGGCCGGGTCCTCGCCGACCAGCACCACCGCCAGGCCCGGCGTCACGCCGTGCTCGGCCTTCAGCGCCGCCACGTCCACGGCGATCTTCGCCCGCAGATCGGCCGCGAAGGCCTTGCCGTCGATGAGTTTCGCCTGCGCCATGTGCATCTCCCGGTTTGGCCGTCCGTAACCGTTCGTTCGGACGCACGCAACGCCAGAGCCTGCCCGATTGGCTTGCAGGCAAGCCAATCGGAGCAAGCAGGCTCGCCAAAATATAGAGCGGCCTTCCCGCTCACGTTCCGTGAGCGGGAAGGCCGCACAGGCGTCACAGTCATCGTGCAAGAGCACCTGACATGTCGCCTTCCTCCGCCTTCGCCCGCGCCGATGTCGTCCTGGTGGGCGGCGGGCTGGCCAACGGCCTGATCGCCCTGCGCCTGCGCACGATGCGGCCAAACCTGAAGGTCATCCTGCTGGAACGCGAGCGCCGCCTGGCCGGCGAGCAGACCTGGCGCTGGTTTCAGACCGACGTCAGCCCGGGAATCGCCGCCTGGCTGCGGCCGCTGATCGTCCATCGCTGGAGCGGTTGGGACATCCGCCTGCCCGGCTTCGAGCTCTATCTGGACACGCCCGTCTTCGCCCTGACCGCAGAGCGCTTGCGCCAGGCCGTCACCGCCGCCTTGGGCCCGAACATCTGGCTGGGCGTCCAGGTCACCGAGATCAGTCCGCACCAGGTGACCCTGGCCGACGGCCGCCGTATCGCCGCCGGCACGGTCATCGACGGCCGAGGCGCGCGCCGCACCCGCAGCCTGGCCCTGGCCTGGCGCGCCTTCCTGGCCCAGGAGGTGACGCTGCGAAGCCCGCACGGCCTCTCCTACCCCATCCTGATCGACGTCCCCGAGACCGACGACGAGACCTGCCCCGCCTTCAGCGTCATGCCGCTGGACACGCGCCGCCTGCGCATCGAGGTCTCGCAGTACGCCAGCGCCCCAACGCCCAACCTGGCCCTGAGCCGCGCCGCCATCGCCGCCCATGCCGCCGTGCGCGGTTGGCAGGTCGACAAGGTGGTCCGCGAAGAGGACGGCGCCCTCCCCATCGTCCTGGCCGGCGACATCGACGCCTATTGGCGCGAGGCCCGACCCGAGGTCGCCAAGGTCGGCCTGCGCGCCGCCAACTTCCATCCGAGCACCGGCCACTCCCTGCCCGACGCCGCGCGCCTGGCCGACCAGATCGCCGCCCTGCCGCGCATCACCAGCGCCAGCGTCCGCGCCTGCGCCGAGGCCCACGCCAAGACCGACTGGCGGCGGCGACGCTATCACCGGCTGCTGAACCGCCTGCTGCTGCGCGCCTGCCCGCCGGAAGCCCGCGCCAGGGTCTGGGACCGTTTCCACCGCCTGGCCCCTGGCCTGATCCAGCGCTATCTCGCCGCCCGCCTGACCCTGAGGGACAAGACCCGCATCCTGCTGATCCGCTCGCCCATCCCGATCGCCGTGGGGCTGGAGCAGATCAGCGGCCGCTCGGCTCTGAGCGCGAGCGACGCTTAGGGCGGGTTGACCGATCGCCGTTCTCGGGGCGTCCTCAGGGCATGACCCAGTCCAACCCGACTCCCGCCGCCCATGCCCGCGCGCTGCTGGCCAAGCTCGGCGTCCCGGCCCTGCCCGCCGACGCAGGCCATCCCGTCCGCAGCCCGATCGACGGCCAGGTCCTGACCCACGTGGCCTTCGACGACGCCCGCGAGATCGGGGCCAAGGTCTCGGCCGCCTGTCATGCCTTCGCCGCCTGGCGCGTGGTCCCCGCCCCACGTCGCGGCGAGCTGGTCCGGCTGTTTGGCGAGGAACTGCGCGCCGCCAAGGCTGATCTGGCCGCCCTCGTCACCCTGGAAGCCGGCAAGATCGCCTCCGAGGCGGCCGGCGAGGTCCAAGAGATGATCGACATCTGCGACTTCGCCGTCGGCCTGTCCCGCCAGCTCCACGGCCTGACCATCGCCTCCGAACGCCCCGGCCACGCCATGCGCGAGACCTGGCACCCGCTAGGCCCCGTCGCTGTGATCAGCGCCTTCAACTTCCCGGTCGCCGTCTGGGCCTGGAACGCCTGCCTAGCCTTGGTCTGCGGCGATCCGGTGATCTGGAAGCCATCGGAGAAGACGCCGCTCACCGCGCTCGCCACCCACGCCATCCTGCAGCGCGCTTTGGCCCGGTTCGAGGATGCGCCGGACGGCCTATGCGCCGTCGTCCAGGGCGGTCGCGACGCCGGCGAGCGCCTGGCCCGCGACCCGCGCATCGCGCTCGTCAGCGCCACCGGCTCGACCCGCATGGGCAAGGCCGTGGCCCCGATGGTCGCCGAACGCTTCGGCCGCTCGATCCTGGAGCTGGGCGGCAACAACGCCATGATCGTCACGCCCTCGGCGGACCTGTCCCTGGCCCTGCGCGCCATCGTCTTCTCGGCGGCGGGCACGGCGGGCCAGCGCTGCACGTCCCTGCGCCGCCTGATCGTCCACGAGAGCCTGGTCGACAAGGTCGCCGACGCGGTCGAGACCGCCTTCCAGCGCCTGCCCGTCGGCGATCCGCGCGAGAGCAAGACGCTGCTCGGTCCGCTGATCGACAAGGCCGCCTATGACGCCTTCGTCGAGGCCATGAACCAGGTCCGGGCCGAGGGCGGCACGGTCAGCGGCGGCGAGCGCCTGCTGATCGACCAGCATCCGGACGCCTACTATGTCCGCCCCGCCCTCGCCCGCCTGCCGTCCGCCACCGCCGGCATGCAGCGCGAGACCTTCGCCCCGCTGCTGCACGTCGTGCCCTATGCAGACTTCGACCAGGCCGTGGAGATCCAGAACGACGTGCCGCAGGGCCTGTCATCCTGCGTCATGACCAACGACGTCCGCGAGGCCGAGGGCTTCCTGTCGGCCGCCGGCAGCGACTGCGGCATCGCCAACGTCAATATCGGCCCCTCGGGCGCGGAGATCGGCGGCGCGTTCGGCGGCGAGAAGGAGACCGGCGGCGGCCGCGAGAGCGGCTCCGACAGCTGGAAGCAGTACATGCGCCGCCAGACCGCGACCGTGAACTATTCCGGCGCCCTGCCCCTGGCCCAGGGGGTGCGGTTCGACCTCTAGGCGGGCGCTCTTGCCGTCCGTCCCGACAGACGGCATAAGCCCTGACCTCGGGTCACAGGCCCATGCCGGCGTAGCACAGCGGTAGTGCAGCGGTTTTGTAAACCGAAGGTCGGGAGTTCGATCCTCTCCGCCGGCACCAGTTTCCCTCAGGTCTTCCAGGTCCCGCTTCGATGGCCGCCATCCTCTTCATCGACGCCGACGCCTGCCCCGTGAAGGACGAGGCCTACAAGGTCGCCGCCCGCCACGGCTTCAAGACCTTCGTGGTGTCCAACAGCTGGATCCGCGTGCCGCTGACGCCGGTGATCGAGCAGATCGTCGTCGACGCCGGTCCGGACGTCGCCGACGACTGGATCGCCGAGCGCTGCGGTCCCGGCGACGTGGTGGTGACCAACGACATCCCGCTGGCCGATCGCGTTCTGAAGGCCGGCGGCGCGGCCCTGGCCCCAAACGGCCGGGTGTTCAGCCCCGACATGATCGGCTCGGCCCTGGCCTCGCGCTCGATCGGCGAGCACCTGCGCTCGATGGGCGAGGTCACCAAGGGCCCCGCCGCCTTCGCCAACGCCGACCGCTCGCGATTCCTGCAGGCGCTGGACCAACTGGTCGTGAAGGCCAAACGCGCGGTCCCGCCCCGATGATCGAGATCACGTCCTGGCTGCGGATCGACGAGGACGAACTGGTCTGGAAGGCCACCCGCGCCTCGGGGCCGGGCGGCCAGCACGTCAACAAGACGAGCACGGCGATCGAACTGCGGTTCGACGTCAGGAACTCCCCCGCCCTGCCCGAGGACGTCAAGTCGCGCCTGGAAACCCTGGCCGGAAGCCGCCTGACCCAGGACGGCGTGCTGATCCTGTTCTCGCAAGGCTCGCGCTCGCAGGAAATGAACCGTCAGGACGCTCAGGAGCGGCTGGTGGAGCTGATCCGTCGTGCGACGGAGAAGCCGAAGCCTCGACGGCCGACCAAGCCGACCTATTCCAGCAAGCTCAAGCGCCTGGACGGCAAGGCCAAGCGCGGGACGGTGAAGTCCGGGCGCGGACGGGTGAAGTTCGACGACTGAGGGATACCTACCCGAGAATCTCGACTTTCATTGACTAAGGATCCAACGCAAAGATTGTTTCCGGAATCCCATCCAAGTTCGTCAGCTCAATACGGTTTTGTTTCTTCAGATATCGGCCAGTACCTTTATGTAGGTCGATAATAGCCTGATGAGCTCGTGGCCGATCCTTCTCGGACGCTTCGATGATGCTGATAATCAAACGATCCAATGCCGCGAACTTTGGAAGCTCCTGTTTGAATTCGTCGTGCGACCAGTCGATCTGAAACCCACCGGCGATCGGTGTTCCGATGCGTGTGACTTTTTCAATGTGCACCGACCGCTCGCGTTCATAGCGCTCCAACATACTAATCAAGCCATTGAAGTGGTCGTCCAGCAGCGTGACCCGGTTGATAAAGGCGAGGTCTGCAATCCTCCCGGTTCGCCATAACTCCTCTGGGCCGAAGTGGACCCTCTCAAAGCTATTCGCAGCGGGCATAGCATTGATGAATACGTATGACTGACGCTCCTCAGTAGATTTCATGGACGCGTCCACGAACATCTGATTGATGACTGTCAGACAAGAGTAAATTTTGCCGAGCTTCTGTCCCATTACGAAGGATGCGAAAGCGTTCTTGTCGCGTTCATCACGCTCCCTCGCCGCCTCCTGGGTTTTCTTCGTGAGGTGATAACCCAGCACAGCGCCAATGACGGCGCCTACTAGGCCTACGCCGCCAGACACACCCATATTTACGTAGTCAAACCCGTGGTCGTCAGGCGGCATTTGCTTAATGACAACTTCAACGGGCTTAGCTGATGCCTGAATGGTCGGCGGAGCGGCAAGCTTCACTACCGCATGGGACGCGGTGATGGCCTTGTCTGGGGGCGTAGGATCAGCCATGCGAAAGAAGCTAAGCCATAGGTCGCAACCTGGGAACTAGCCCGCCTAAATGGTGATAGCCTGTTTTTTGAAGACGGTTCCTCAAACCGTCTCCGGCGGAGCCGGGGTCGAGAACGCGATCACGTCCTGCTTCCAGTCCGGCTCGACGATCAGTCCCGACAGCATCTTCTGCAGATAGCGCGTCATGGCCGCCTGCTCTTCCGTGGTCAGATTGGCGCAGATCTCGCGGTTCAGGGGACGGATCTCGGCGCGGATGGTTTCCAGCAGGCTGCGACCGGTGTCCGTCAGGCAGATGACCACGATACGGCGGTCGGCGGACGAGGTCTCGCGCGCCACCAGGCCGTCATTGATCAGGCTGTCGATCGAGCGCGTCAGCGTCGTGCGGTCGGTGGCCGCCAGCTTGGCCAGGCGGGTCATCGACAAATTGCCAAACCGTCGCAGCGAGATCATCGCCACCCACTTGGCGAAGGTCAGGCCGTGGCGGGCCAGGAGATCGGCCGACACCGCGCGGCGATGCTGCTCGGTCTGGTAGAGAAGATAGCTCAGGTAACTCGGCAGCGGCAGCGCGTGGTCCTGGACCACGTCGGCGCGCTCTTCCCCCTCGTACATTGTCGTTTTCCGCCCCCACAAAACGGCGCTCTGTGTGTCACACGGTTAACGGTCACGCAATCTGCGGCGCCCCTTGGGGAAACGAAAAACCCCGCGAAAGGCTTCGCGGGGTCATCTCTTTCAATTTAGACGGGAAATTACGCCGCCGCGGCGCGGTTCCGGTTCAGGCCGCGCGTCAACCAATCGTCGGGATAGGTCTCGCGCACCGTGATCGACTTGAACTGGGTCACCGGGATGCTGGCGTGGTCGCCGGGGTTGAGGTCGCGCGACACCGAGTGGCCGGCGAACTCCTCGATGATGGTGATCACTTGGCTGCTGCCGGCGGTGTTCTCGATGAGGACCATGTTCATGGGGTTCTGCTCGGTGATCTCGAGGAAGAAAGGAAAGTCGGCGGAGAGAGGAAGCGCTAGGCCAAGCTAGGCTGGACGCGTTCCTTGAGGCCCTTCAAGGCCCAGGTCTCGACGGCGCGGGCGTTGCCCAGGCGGCGGAAGGCGCCGGCGTTGTGCTGCTCGCAGTAGGAACCGCGGGCGGTCAGCTTGGGGCGGCCGCAGAAGCCGAAGTCGTCGCCTTCCGGATTGCCGATCGGCCAGCGGCACGAGTGCGTGCCCAATTCCAGAATGCCCGAGGTCGGCAGCAGGTCCTCCTCGGTGCGCTCGTAGCGCGGAGCGACGTGGGGCGCGGCGGTCGTTTCACGGGTCGGGCGACGGACCACGATCCGCGACGGGGACCGGGTGGTCGTCCGCTGACGGACGGGGGTTTCACGAACCGTGATGCCCAGACGATGCACCTTGCCGATCACCGCGCTGCGGCTGACGCCGCCCAGCTGGCGGGCCACCTGGCTCGCGCTCAGGCCCTCGAGCCACAGCTTCTTCAGGGTCGCGGTGCGTTCTTCGCTCCAGTCCATGATCTTGTTTCCCAGCCCAGCCCGGAGCCAGCCCGCTCCGTGAGGAAATTGGTAGATTTTATGGTTAACGCACGTCAAACGTTTATGTGCAGACCCACGGTTTGCGATTTCACTTTTTGCAATAAGAATCACGTAGATACCGGCAATTGTCGCAGGGGTTTGCTCAAGCTCGCCTTAAGGAACATTGTTCCGTGACAACGCCACGGCCCTGATTTTATAAGGGTTTGGAATGCGTCGCGCCGTCGCAGAGCCTGCGGCGAAACGTCAGTCGGGGATCATCATGCGCATCGTGAAACTGGCCGCCATCGGGGTCGCCTTCATCGCCCTTTCGGCCTGTTCGAAGGATGGCGGCAGTTCCGGCGAGGCGCCGGCCTCTGCCCCCGCCGACGCTCCCGCAGCCGCGGCCGCGCCGACCGACGCCGACAAGGCCGCGGCCCTGGCCGCCCTCCCCGCGCCTTACAACACCGGCGACCTGTCGAACGGCCAGAGCAAGTTCGCCTTCTGCCGCTCGTGCCACACCGCCACCGAGGGCGGTCCGGACCTGACTGGCCCCAACCTCTACGGCGTGTTCGGCCGCAAGGCCGGCTCCAAGCCAGGCTACACCTATTCGCAGGCGGTCCAGAACGCTGGCTTCACCTGGGACGCCGAGCACCTGGACAAGTGGCTGACCGACCCGCGCGGCTTCCTGCCCGGCACCAAGATGACCTTCGCCGGCATCCACGATCCCAAGGACCGCATCGACCTGATCGCGTACCTGAAGGTCGAGACGGGCTACAAGCCGGCCCCATAGCCATGCGCCCGGCCCCGCCAGAGGTGGAGGCGCTGATCCAGCGTCTCTACGACGCCAACGGCCAGCGCGACTTCGAGGCGTTCCGCGCCCTGGTCGCGCCCCAGCTGGAGTGGCCGGACGTGACGCGGGGCGGCTTGCTGACCACGCCCGAGCAGGTGCGGGACTACTGGACCTACAATGACGGCTACATCCGCGTGGAGATCACGCCCGTCGAGGTCCACGTCACCGACGACGGCCGCATCGTGGTCGACGCCAACCAGGTGATCTGGAACCGCAAGGGCCAGCAGTGGTCGGACCTGTGCGTGCGGCATTGTTACACGCTTCGCGACGGGCTGTTCTGGCGCATGGATATCGTTTCCAAGGGGGAAACGGATCCAGGCCCATGACGCGGGACGAAGACCGCATCGCTGAGCTCTACGCGGCCATCAACGCCCGCGATCTCGATGCGACGCTCGCCTGCTACGCGCCCGGCGCCCGGTTCGCCGACGGCCTGGAGGGCGGCATGGTCGAGGGCCATGAGGCCATCCGCGCCCACTTCGTCCAGCTGTTCGAGACCATCCGCGTTGAACTGGCGCCGATCGACCTCGCCCACGAGCCGGACGGACGGTGGCGCGCGCGCCTGCAGGTGGAGACGCGCGGCCCCGGCGGCGGGCTCTGGCAGGACGACCTCGTCACCGTCTGGTATCGTCTCGAACGGGGGCTGATCGTCGAGCAGGACGTCGACGACAGCGGTCGAGGCCGGGACACGCCATGAGCGCGATGGAAGCGTTGCTGGACAAGGCTTTCGAAGCCTTCAACGCGCACGACACGCCGCGCTTGCGGCCGCTGTTCCATGACGCCAGCACCTGGCCCAACACCCTGGACGATGGCGAAGACCCGGTCGGCAAGGAGGCCGTGCTGGCCTATTTCGCCCGCGTCTTCGCGACCATCATCCCCAACATCCAGCTGATCCAGATCCTCGACGAAACCGCCGACGCCCTGACCACCGAGGTGCAGTATTCTGTCGAGAGCCCCGACGGTCATATCTGGACCGACACCCGCGTGCGGCTGATCTACCGCTTCCGTGACGGGCTGCTGTGCGGCCAGACGATCCTGGACGGATACTAGGCGAGCAGGTCCGCGCAGGCGTCCAGGATGGCCTCAGCGTCCAGGCGGTACTTGCCGTAGAGGTCCGGCAGGTCGCCCGACTGGCCGAACACCTCCAGGCCCAGCGCTCGCACCCGCTGCCCGCGCACCGAGCCTAGCCACGACAACGCCAGCGGCGCGCCGTCGGTCAGGGTCACCAAGCCGGCGTCGCGGTCCAGCGGGGCCAGCAGGGTCTCGATGGTCGAGGCGCGAGCACCCTCCCCGGTCCAGCGGGCGCGGCCCGAGGCGGTCCAGTCGCGGTGCAGCACGTCGGCCGAGGTGACGGCCAGCAGGCCTGCTTCCGGCATATCCTCGGCCAGGGCCTCGAACGCCGCCAGGGCCTCGGGCGCCAGCGCGCCGCTGTAGACCAGGGCTAGGCGCGCGCCCGGCGCGGGGGCTTTGAGCCAATAGGCCCCGTCGATCACGCCGTGACGCCAGGCGTCGTCCGCCCGCTCGGGCTGAGCGATGGCGCGGGTGGAGAGGCGCAGATAGGTCGAGCAGCCGTCCTTGGCCTGGATGCGGTCGAAGGCGTGGGCCATCAGCACCGCCGTCTCGTCGGCGAAGGCCGGCTCATAGGTATCCAGGCCCGGCTGGGCCATGCCGATGACGGGCGCGTTGATCGACTGGTGCGCGCCGCCTTCGGGGGCCAGGGTCAGGCCCGAGGGCGTGGCGACCAGCAGGAAGCGGGCGTCCTGGTAGCAGGCGTAGTTCAGGGCATCGAGGCCGCGGGCGATGAAGGGGTCGTACAGCGTCCCGACCGGGAACAGTCGCTCGCCGAATAGCGGACCGGTGAGGCCCAGCGCCGCCAAGGCGATGAACAGGTTGTTCTCGGCGATGCCCAGCTCGACGTGCTGGCCGGTCTCGGCCTTGGACCACACCTGGGCCGAGGGGATGCGGCGGCGCTTGAAGACGTCCTCGTGGGCCCGTCGCTGGAACACGCCCCGCCGGTTCACGAAGCCGCCCAGGTTGGTCGACACCGTCACGTCCGGCGAGGTGGTGACCACGTGGCCGGCGAAGTCGTCCTTCCGGGCGGCGATCTCGAACATCACCTTGCCGAAGGCGGCCTGGGTCGACTGCTCGCCATCGTTCTTGCCGCCGGTCACGGCCGCCAGCAGTTCGTCGGCCGTGGGCGTCTGGATCATCGGAGCGTCGTGGTTACGCTCGACCTCGGCGGCGAACGGGGCGCGGGCGACGAGACCCTTCAGCGCCGTGCGCTCGGCGGCCGACAGGCCCGACAGCGGGTCCCACTCCTCGCCCTCGATCACGCCCAGGCGCTCGCGCAGCTCGGCGATCTGCGAAGGCGTCATCAGGCCGGCGTGGTTGTCCTTGTGGCCCTGGAACGGCAGGCGCAGGCCCTTGACCGTATAGGCGATGAAGAAGCGCGGCCGGTCGTCCTGCCCGGCCTTCTCGAAGGCCTCCAGCAGGGTCTCCAGGCAGTGGCCGCCCAGTTCGGTCATCAGCTCGGCCAGGTCGACGTCCTTGTAGGACGCGATCAGTTCCAGCGTCTTGGGACTGTCGGCCAGGTCGGTCGTCAGCCGCTCACGCCAAGCGGCGCCGCCCTGGTAGCTCAGCGCCGCGAACAGGTCATTGGGCGCGGTCTCGATCCAGTCGTGCAGCGCCTCGCCACCCGGCTTGGCGAAGGCCTCGCGCTGGCGCTTGGACCACTTCAGCGTCTCGACCTGCCAGCCGGCGGCCTCGAAGATCTCGCCATAGCGGGTGAACATCCGGTCCTGGGTGGTCGCGTCCAGGCTCTGGCGGTTGTAGTCGACGATCCACCAGGTGTTGCGGATGTCGTGCTTGCAGGCCTCGATCAGGGCCTCGTAGATGTTGCCCTCGTCCAGCTCGGCGTCGCCCAGCAGCGAGATCATCCGGCCCATCTTCTCCGGCTTCACCGAGCCGCGCGCGGCCAGGTAGTCCTGGGCCAGCGAGGCGAAGGCGGTCATGGCCACGCCCAGGCCCACCGAGCCGGTCGAGAAGTCGACGTCGTCCACGTCCTTGGTGCGCGAGGGATAGGACTGGGCCCCGCCCATCGCCCGGAAGCGCTGCAGGTTCTCCAGGGTCTGACGGCCGAACAGGTGCTGGATGGCGTGGAAGATCGGGCTGGCGTGCGGCTTGACCGCCACCCGGTCCTGCGGCCGCAGCGCCTTCATGTAGAGGGCGGTCATGATCGTGGCGCACGAGGCGCTGGACGCCTGGTGCCCGCCGACCTTCAGGCCGTCGCGGCTTTCGCGGAGATGGTTGGCGTTGTGGATGGTCCACGCCGCCAACCAGAGAATCCGTTCCTCGAGACGGCGCAGCAGAGCGATTTCCTGCCGCTTGGCCGTCAGAGAGCCGTCAGCCATGCTTCCTCACCGGTTTATGCCGGTGAGGTTTGCCCCTCACCGCTCTTTTCCCGGGCTTCATACTCTTCGATCTGCCGGGCCGTCCACTCCGGCGACTTCGTGAAGCGCGCCAGGAGGTCATAGAACACCGGAACGATGAAGAGCGTCAGCAGGGTCGCGAAGATCGAGCCGGTGAAGATCACCGCGCCGATCGTCTGACGGCTGCCAGCGCCCGCCCCTGCCCAAAGCATAAGCGGCAGAGCGCCCATGGCGGCCGAGATCGAGGTCATGATGATCGGACGCAGGCGCAGGGCCGAGGCCTCGATCACCGCTTCCCGCACCGTCAGCCCCTCGTCGCGCAGTTGGTTGGCGAACTCGACGATCAGGATGCCGTTCTTGGTGGCGATGCCGACGAGGATGATCAGGCCGATCTGGCTGTAGGTGTTGATGGTCGAGCCCATCACCAGCAGGCCGAACAGACCGCCCAGCGCCGCCAGCGGCACGGTCAGCATGATGACGGCCGGGTGGATCCAGCTCTCGAACTGCGCGGCCAGCACCAGGAACACCAGCAGAAGGGCCAGGCCGAAGGCGATGGCGATGCCGCCCGAGCCTTCGAGGTAGTCCTTGGCCTGGCCGCCCCACTTGATGCTGATCCCGGGCGTCGGACGCTGGTCGGCTTCCTCGCGGAGGAAGCGCACGGCGTCCTCGACGGTGTAGCCGGGGTTCAGCTGGGTGGTCAGGGTCACCGAGCGCAGGCGGTCGACGCGCGGACGGTCCGGGGTGTCGCCGCGCAGCTGCGTGGTCACCACGGTCGACAGCGGCACCAGGGCGCCGGAGCTGGTGCGGACGTTCAGCCGGTTCAGGTCCGCGACGCTGCGACGCTGGTCGAGGTTGGTCTGCAGGATGACGTCGTATTCCTGGCCGTTCTTGATGTAGGTCGTGACCTGGCGCGAACCGAACATGGTTTCCAGGGCCCGGCCGATGGCCTGGGCCGAGACGCCCAGGGTGGCGGCCTTGTCCTGGTCGATCTGCACCGACAGGCGCGGCGAGGTCGGCTCATAGTCGAGGCGCGGACGCGAGAAGCCCGGATTGCCTTGCGCGTCGGCCAGGATCGGCTTCAGCCAGTTGGCCAGCTGGACATAGTCGTTGCCGACGGCGATCAGGTCGACATTGGTGCCGCCGCCCCCACCGCCACCGCCGCCCCGCTGGAACGGACCGCGCACGCTGGCGATGGCCCGCACGCTGGTGATCTTGGAAAGTTCCTTGTTCAGCTCGGCGGCCACCTGGTCGGCGGTCTTCTTCCGTTCGCCCCAAGGCTTCATGACCACGACACTGCTGCCGCTGTTGAACGAGTTGCCGCCAAAGCGCGGGATGGTCAGCAGGATGCGCTCGGCGACGCCGTCCTTGCGGTACTTGTCGACGATCTTCTCGACCTTCAGGCCGATGCCCTCGATGTAGTCGTAGCCCGCGCCTTCCGGCCCGTTGATCGCCACGTCGACCCGGCCGCGATCTTCCGGCGGCACCAGTTCCTTGGGCAGACTGACGAACAGCAGCGCCGCGAAGCCAGCCAGCACCACGACCATGACGCCGGCGATCGCCGCCGACCAGCCGCCCAGGATGCTCTCCAGCGACGCGCGGTACGAGTTCTTCAGGGCGTCCATGGCGCGATCGACGCGCTTGGCCAGCCAGCCTTCGCCGTGCGCCGGCCGCAGCAGCTTGGACGCCATCATCGGCGACAGCGACAGGGCCAGCAGGGCCGAGAAGCCGACGGCGGCGGCGATGGCCACGGCCAGCTCGACAAACAGGCGGCCGATATAGCCGGGCAGGAACATCAGCGGCGCGAACACCGAGATCAGCACGATGGTGGTGGCGACGACGGCGAAGAACACCTGGCGGGTGCCGCGCTCGGCGGCGACCAGGGCCGGCTCGCCCTCGTCCACCCGGCGCTGGATGTTCTCGACCACGACGATGGCGTCGTCGACGACCAGGCCGACGGCCAGCACCAGGGCCAGCAGGGTCAGCAGGTTCAGCGAGAAGCCGAGCGGGGCCAGGACGATGAAGGTCGACAGGATGCAGATCGGCGCGACGATCGAGGGGATCAGCGCCGAGCGCCAGCTGCCCAGGAAGATCAGGTTGACCAGCACGACGAGGCCGATCGACATGCCCATGGTGATCCAGACTTCGTGGATGGCCTCGGCGGTGAACACCGAGTTGTCCACGGCCACGACCATCTTGGTGCCGGGCGGCAGGCTCTCGTTGATGGTGGCCACTTCCTTGCGGACGGCCTCGGAGATGGCGACGTCGTTGGCCTGCGACTGACGGGTCAGGCCGATGCCGACCTGGTCGACGCCGTTGCCGCGGAACAACTTGCGGCGCTCGTCCGCGCCTTCCTCGATCCGGGCCACGTCGCCCAGGCGCAGCACGAAGCCGGAGGCGTCGGCCGGGCGCAGCGGCAGGCGCGCGAAGTCCTCGGGCTTGGCGTAGCTGCGGGCCACGCGGATGGTGAAGTCCTTGGCGTCGCTTTCCAGCGAGCCGGCCGGCAGTTCCAGGTTCTGGCTGTTCAGCGCGGTCTCGACGTCGTCCACCGAGATGCCGCGCGCGGCCATCTGGTTGGCGTCCAGCCAGATGCGCATGGCGTAGATCTTGGCCCCGAACAGGTTGGCCTGGGCCACGCCGTCGATGGTCGACATCCGCTCGACCAGATAGCGGTCGGCGTAGTCGGCCAGCTGCAGCGGATCCAGCGTGGTCGAGGTCAGGTTCAGGATGATGATCGGCGAGGCGTCGGCGTTGGCCTTGGCAATCTGCGGCGGGTCGGCCTGGTCAGGCAGGTTGGCCGTGACCCGGCTGACGGCGTCGCGCACGTCGTTGGCGGCCGCGTCGAGGTCGCGGTCGAGGTTGAAGGTGATGGTGATCTGCGAGCGGCCGTCACGGCTGCTCGAGTTCACGCGGTCGATGCCCTGGATGCCGGCCACCTGGCGCTCGATCACCTGGGTGATGCGCTCTTCGATGACTTCGGCCGAGGCGCCGCGATAGCTGGTCGAGACCGACACGACAGGCGGATCGACACTGGGCAGCTCACGGATCGGCAGCGAGGTGTAGGCCGCCAGGCCGATGACGCAGAGGATGATCGCCGCGACCGCGGCGAATACGGGACGACGGACAGAAAGGTCGGAAAGCATCAGCCGGCCTTGCGGTCGGCGCCGCCCTTGGCGTGCTCTTCGCCCTTCTTGCCGTCCTTGCCGCCCTTACCACCCTTGCCGCCGCCGATCGGGGCGCCGTCCTGGATGCGGTTCAGGCCGTCGGCGACGATCTTGTCGCCCTTCTTCAGGCCGGCGCGGATCTCGACGAAGCCACCCTCGCTGAGGCCGGTGTCGACATCGGTGCGGCGGGCGATCAGGCCCTTGGGGCCCTTGGCGATGCGGAACACCGAGGCCTGGTTGCCTTCGAACTGCACGGCGGCTTCCGGCACGGCGACGCCGTTGCGCGTGCCTTGGTCGATCGAGACCTTGACCAGCATGCCCGGCTTCAGGCGGGCGTTGGCGTTCGGGAATTCGGCGCGGGCCTTGAGGGCGCGGGTAGCCGGATCGATGCGGGTGTCGATCTGGGCGATCTTGCCCTGGAAGGTCTCGCCCGGCAGGGCGTCGGGACGCGCGGCGATCGGCAGGCCGATGCGCAGGGTCGACAGGTAGCGGTCCGGCACCGAGAAATCGACGCGGATGATCGAGGCGTCGTCCAGGCTGACGATCGGCGTGCCGGCGGCGATCAGCATGCCCGGCGCAACGTCCGAGATACCGACGCGGCCCGCGAACGGCGCGCGCAGCACGCGGTCCAGCTTCTGGGCGTTGGCCGTGCCGACGGCGGCCTTGGCCACGTCCAGCGCGGCCAGATATTGCTCGGCCGTGGCGCGCGGGGCGATGCCCTTGTCGGCCAGGGTCTTCCAGCGGGCGTAGTCGCGCTCGGCCTGGGCCAAACGCGCCTTGGCTTCCGAGATGCCGGCGTCTTCTTGATCCGCCTTCAGCTCGACCAGCACCTGGCCCTTGCGGACGCTCTCGCCGTCGGTGAAGTGCACGGCCGTGATCAGTTCGGGCGTGTTGGAGGTGATCGTCACGGACTGACGACCCTTGGCCGCGCCCAGCACTTCGATGCGGTCGATGAACGGACGCTCGCCGACCACCATCTGCGAGACGTTGGTCGCACGACCGCCGCCGCCAGCCTTGTTGGGGTCCTTGTTGCCGAAAGCCAGCTTCAAGCCGCCCACAACCAGCATCACGACAACGGCGACCAGGGCCACCACGAGGAAGAAGTGCCTACGGATCAAAGAACGGCTCCAGCGCGCCGGGAGGAGTCGGCGGATTTCGGCGAAGATATGACCGCAGCCTAAAGCGACGTCCAGTGACAGCCGGATGACCGACTGTTGCAAAGCTGAAACAAGCTATAGCCTTCGCCACACACCGAGTACGACGCCGCGATCCCGAGCGGTCTCTCGCCCTGTGACGGTGTCGCGCCAGCCCAGCTGCGCGCTCCAGGGTCCGAACGCGCGGACGACGGACAGTTCGTTCTTCACCCAGCGCGAGCGGACAGGGCGACGGTCGGCCTGGCCGGCATAGGTCTGGGCCAGGACCAGCCAATGCTTGGCCGGCCGCACGCCGAGCGTGGCGTCGAGACGCGTTTCGTCGGCCAAGCCCTGGCGCTTCAGCCGCGCGGCCTCCAGATCGACGAACACCTCGCAGCCCTTCCATGTCGCCGAGCGGCCGTAGAGCACGCGCGCCTCCAGATCCAGGCTCCCCTGCCCTGGCGCGGCGTAGCCGGCGTTGCGGCCGACCCCAGCCTCGCCCGCGCCGAGATAGACGGCTAGGGACGAGCGGTCGTCCTTATACGCCGTCCAGCGCAGGCCCAGCTCGATCGGTCCGCGTCCGGAGTATTCCACCCACTTGTCGTGGCCACGCGTGACGCCGGCCTTGGCCTGCAGGGTCAGGCGCGGCGTCAGGCCATGCTCGACGAAGACCGACAGGTTCTCGTCCCGGCGCGGGTCGATGGCGACGAGGACGCCGTCCGGGTCGTAACCCTGCCTGGCGTCGGACCGCTCGTACTTGGCGATCGCCTGGGTGCGGCCCGGCGCCATTGGCCAAGCCCCGGCCAACGCTGGGCCGGCGCCCAGGCATGAAAAAGCCGCCGCGATCGCCAGGACCGCGACGGCTCTCATGACTACGAAATAGGCGCCTAGTCCGCGTAGCCAGGCAGCTCGCGGTCCAGCTTGCGCAGGCAGCCTGGCCAAGCCAGGCCGCCGATCATGCCCATGCCCATGCCGGTCTGCTTGCGCACCTCGTCCTGGGCCCCTTCCGGCGCCAGCAGGACGTTGTCGCGACCGATCGAAAGCGCCATCACCTGCTGCGCGCACGCCCGCTCCAGGAAGAACATCCCCAACCAGCACTCGGCAGCCGTGCTGCCCACCGACAGCGTGCCGTGGTTGCGCAGCATCATCAGCCTCTTGGTCTCGCCCAGGTCGGCCACCAGCCGTTCCCGCTCGTCCAAGTTGAGAGCAATGCCTTCATAGTCGTGATAGGCGAGCTGAGGCAAGACGATTAGCGCGTGCTGGGTCAGCGGCAGCAGGCCCTCGGCGTGCGCCGACACCGCCACGCCCTGATCGCTGTGCAGGTGCATGACGAAATGGGCGTCCTCGCGCGCGGCGTGGATGGCCGAGTGGATCGTGAAGCCCGCCGGATTGATGAAGTAGGGCGTCTTGTCGATGACGTTGCCTTCCAGATCGACCTTCACCAGGCACGAGGCGGTCATCTCGCCGAAGAACATGCCGTACGGGTTGATCAGGAAGTGATGCTCGGGTCCCGGCACGCGGGCCGAGATGTGGGTGAAGATCATGTCATCCCACCCGTGCAGGGCCACGAGACGATAGAGGGCGGCGAGATCGACCCGCGCCTGCCATTCGGCTTCGCTGACCTTACCCTTGAGGGACGTGATGGGCAGAGCACCGTCGGCCATGGTGAGCCTCCCTAGGTTATCATTGTTGACTTAGCGTCGCGCCGGGGCGTTCCAGCGTCAAGAGGCCCTTTGGCGACGGCGCCCGCTTGCCAACCGCGCGCCGGCGTCGGACCGTCCCCGCGAACAGGGGGAATCGAGACCGATGCTGACGCTGCTGGGCGTGGCGGTGATCGTGCTGGGCTTCGCCCTGCGCTTCAATCCGCTGCTGGTCGTCATCGCCGCCGCCCTGACCTCGGGGCTGGCGGCCGGCCTTGCGCCCCTGGAGGTGCTGGCCGCCTTCGGCAAGGCCTTCAACACCAACCGCTACGTCACCGTCGCCTGGCTTGTGCTGCCGGCCATCGGCGTGCTGGAGCGCGCCGGCCTCAAGGAGCAGGCGCGCCGGACGATCCAGAGCCTGGCGGCCGCAACGGCCGGGCGGGTCCTGATCGCCTACCTCCTGATCCGCCAACTGACGGCGGCGCTAGGCCTGACCACGGTCGCCGGCCAAGCCCAGACCGTCCGCCCGCTGGTCGCCCCCATGGCCGAGGCCGTGGCCGAGCCGCTGTCCGACGACAACCGCGAAAAGGTGAAAGCCATGAGTGCGGCCACCGACAATGTCGGACTGTTCTTCGGCGAGGACATCTTCCTGGCCATCGGCTCGATCCTGCTGATCGTCGGCTTCCTGGACCAGAGCGGCATCACGGTCGAACCGCTGCACCTCTCCATGTGGGCCATTCCGTCGGCCATCGCCGCCTTCTTCATCCACGGCGCGCGGCTGCTGCTGTTCGATCGCGCCCTGGCCAAACCCGAGGTCGAGCAATGATCGGCCTGCCCCTCGTCTACCTGCTGGCCGGCCTGACGTTCGGCGCCTTCGCCGTGCTCAGCGCCTTCGATCGCGAGAACACCAAGCGCTTCGGCAACGCCGCCTTCTGGGGCCTGTTCGCCTTGAGCTTCCTGTTCGGCGACCACTTCGGCGACCTGGGCAACGGCTTCCTGGCGGTGGGCCTGGCGCTGATCGCCGGGACCGGCCAGCTGGGCGTCGGCGTCCCTAAGACCACCTCGCCCGCCGAGCGCGAAAGCCTGGCGGCGACCTATGGCGCGCGCCTGTTCATCCCCGCCCTGGTCATCCCGGTGCTGGTGCTGCTCGGGACCCTGGTGTTCAAGCGCCTGACGCTGCACGGCGCGCCCGTGGTCGATCCCAAGCAGGCGACGCTGGTCTCGCTGGCCCTGGCCGCAGTGGTCGCGGCGATCCTGGCCCAGGTGATGTTCCGCCAGCCGGCTTCCGCGCCCTTGCAGGAAGGCCGCCGGCTGATGGACCTGGTCGGCTGGGCCGCCCTGCTGCCGCAGATGCTGGCCGCCCTCGGCGCGGTCTTCGCCCTCGCCGGCGTCGGCAAGACCATCGGCGAGCTGGCGGTGATGATCACCCCGGTCGACAGCCGCTTCGCCGCCGTCGCCGCCTATTGCCTGGGCATGGCCGTGTTCACGGTGATGATGGGCAACGCCTTTGCCGCCTTCCCGGTGATGACCGGCGGCATCGCCCTGCCCCTGGTCATCGGTCGTTTCGGCGGCGATCCGGCCGTGGTCTGCGCCATCGGCATGTTGTCGGGCTTCTGCGGCACGCTGCTGACGCCCCTGGCCGCCAATTTCAACCTTGTGCCGGCCGCGCTCCTACAGTTGAAGGACCGCTACGCCGTGATCCGCGCCCAGGCGCCGACCGCGCTCCTGATGCTGATCGTCAATGTGGTCCTGATGAACGCCCTGGCTTTTCACAAATGAGCCTCGCCCGCTCCACCGCCTCGCGCTTCGCCAAGATCGCCCTGGGCCACCTGACCCGCGAGTATCCGAACAAGCTGGACCACGTGATGGCGGGGCCGGACGACGTCCGCTCGCCGCGTGAGCTGCACCCGATCTTCTACGGCAGCTTCGACTGGCACTCGTGCGTGCATGGCTACTGGCTGCTGGCCACCCTGCTGCGTCTGCGCCCGGAGATGCCGGAGGCCGACCAGATCATCGCCCTGTTCGACGACGCCTTCACCCACGAGAAGGTCGGCGTCGAGACGGCCTATGTGCAGCGTCCCGAAAGCCGCGGCTTCGAGCGTCCCTACGGCTGGGCCTGGAGCCTGATGCTGCAGGCCGAACTGCTGCGTCACAGGCAGCGCCCCTGGGCCGACGTCCACGCGCCGCTGGCCGCCGCCTTCAAGGCGCGCTTCGACGCCTTCCTGCCGATCGCCGACTATCCGGTCCGCACGGGCACCCACTACAACACCGCCTTCGCCCTGGTCCTGGCCACCGAATATGCGGTGATGACCGACGACCAGGCCTTCTTCGACCTGATGCAGAACCGGGCCCTCCTCTGGTACGGCCAGGACGCCGCCTGCCAGGGCTGGGAGCCGTCAGGCGACGACTTCCTCTCGCCCGCCCTGATCGAGGCCGAGGCCATGCGCCGCCTGCTGCCGCGCGAGAGCTTCGACGTGTGGTTCCCGCGCTTCCTGCCGGACCTGGCCGAAAAGCAGCCCGCCACCCTGTTCTCGCCCGCCCGGGTCAGCGATCGCAGCGACGGCAAGATCGCCCACCTGGACGGCCTGAACCTGTCGCGCGCCTGGTGCTGGCGGCTGCTGGCCGTGGCCATGCCCGAGGAGGATCCGGCCAAGCAGCTGGCGGTCAACGCCGCCCTCGCCCACCTGGCGGCGGCCATCCCGCACATCGCCGGCGACTATATGGGCGAGCACTGGCTGGCCACCTTCGCCCTGCTGGCGCTGGAGAACGGCTAGACGATGGGCGCGGCGGGACTGTCCGCCCACTGTTTACATTCCTTGACAATGAACCCGAAGCAGCTCGCGTTAAGGAAGTTCTCGCGCCTCAGCGAAGGGCGCGAGTCGCATCCAGGGAGTTGTCGTCATGCCCGACGCCGCCCGTATCGAGATCGCCCCTGAAACCGACGGCTGGGTCGTCTCCGAGAATGGCCGCCCCGCCGGCCTCTTCGACAACCGCGAAACCGCCTACAAGCGCGCCCTCGACATGTGCGGCGCGCTGTTCGAGCGCGGGGTGCGCTCGCGAGTGTACGAACTCCCGGCAGCCGCGTAGGCGCACACCTTTACAATCCTTGACAATGTTCCGCCCCTGTTAGGGCTAACATTTCATCAGGGACTGATTTGTCGCGCCTTGGGAGGCGCGGTTTGCCGGAGCCACGTCATGGCCCAAACGACACGCAACCAGCTGCGGACCGAGGTCCGGACCTTCCTGATCGTCAGCGCCGGAGCCTTCGCGCTAGGCCTCGCCATCGGCTTCGCCGCGATGGGGCTTCACTAGAGACGATCAGTCGTCGCGCCCGCCGCTCTTCATCAGGCGGGCCTTGTCACGCTGCCAGTCGCGGGCCGCTTCGGTCTCGCGCTTGTCGTGGTTCTTCTTGCCCTTCGCCAGGCCGATCTCCAGCTTGGCCAGGCCCTTGTCGTTCCAATAGAGCTTCAGCGGGATCATCGTCCGGCCGTCGCGCTGGACCGCGCCGATCAGCTTGTCGATCTGCTTGCGATGCAGCAGCAGCTTCCGGTGCCGGCGCGGCTCGTGGTTGAAGCGGTTGGCGTGGCCGTAGGGCGGGATGTCGGCGTTGATCAGCTTGATCTCACGCCCTTCGACCGACGCGTAGGATTCGGCGATATTGGCCCGGCCGACGCGCAGTGACTTCACCTCGGTGCCGGTCAGCATGATGCCGGCCTCGAAGACCTCCTCGATGAAGTAGTCGTACCGGGCGCGCCGGTTCTCCGCGATCGGCTTCGTCATTACTGCAGACCAGCCTCGCGCATGGCTTCCAGGATGGTCGGACGCACGGCTTCGGCGCAGGTGGTGATCGGCAGGCGCGCCTCATCCGAGCACAGGCCCAGCTGGGCCATGGCGAACTTGGTGGGGGCCGGCGAGCTGTCCAAGAACAGCGCCTTGTGCAGGCGCACCAGGCGATCCTGCCAATAGAGGGCGGTTTCCCACTGGCCGGCCATGCAGGCGTTCATGAAGGCGGCGCAGGCGTCCGGGGCGACGTTCGAGGTCACCGAGATCACGCCGTGGCCGCCGTGGGCCATGTAGCCCAGGGCCGACGGGTCATCGCCGGTCAGCAGCACCCAGTCGGGACCGCACAGCAGGCGCTGCATGCTGATGCGGGTCAGGTCGCCCGTGGCGTCCTTGATGCCGACGATGTTGGGCAGCTTCGAGAGGCGCGCCAGGGTCTCGTTGGAGATGTCGACGCCCGTGCGGCCCGGCACGTTGTAGACGAACACCGGCAGCTCCACGGCGTCGTTGATCGCCTTGTAGTGCTGGTACATGCCCTCTTGGCTTGGGCGATTGTAGTAAGGCGTCACCACCAGGCAGGCGTCGGCGCCGACGGCCTTGGCGTGGGCGGCCAGCTCGACGGCCTCGGCGGTCGAGTTGCTGCCCGCGCCCGCGATCACCGGCACGCGGCCGGCGGCGGTCTTCACGCACAGCTCGACGACGCGCTTGTGCTCGTCGTGCGACAGGGTCGAGGTCTCGCCGGTGGTGCCGACCGGCACCAGGCCGTGGACGCCGCCCGAGATCTGGCGCTCGACCAGGGCCACGAACGCTTTTTCGTCCACCTCACCGTCGCGGAACGGCGTGACGAGGGCCGGGATGACGCCCTTGAAGTGAGACTGGACCATGACTTGCAAATTGCCGTGAGGATGGCGCCGCGTGTGTTGCGGCAGGACGATGGGGGCGGACAATATGTCCCTGCCCCGTCGTCCCGCAATGGGCGCTTCGAGGCAGGAGCGGGATTTGAGGGGGGAAGCCCCGCCGGTCAAGCCCGGCAACCGGACTTTAAACCCTATTGAGGCCTGAATCGTCGCATAGGGCCTCGGGTGAGATTCGAGTACAAGGCTCCTCGGGGCCGGTTGATGGAGAGCGTTTTGGCTTCAGTGGTGCGTCGGATTCTGCTCGGTGGAGCTTGCATCGTGGCCGTGGTCGGGGCGGCGGACGCCCAGACGACCTCGGGCTATGCGACCTCGTATTCGAGCCAGCCCGGCCTGATCACCACCCCGCCTACCGCCGTCCCGGGCGCGCTGTCCGACACCGACAGCGCCAATCTGCAGACCGCCCTGGCGGCCGCCAAGCGCGGCGACGTCTCGGGCGCGCGCATGGCCATGGACAGCCTGCAGGACCCGGTCGCCAAGAAGATCGCCCAGTGGGCCCTGGTCGACAGCAACGCCGAGGCGCTGAGCTTCTTCGAGTTGGACGCCGCTCGCCGCGACCTGGCCGGCTGGCCGCGCGGCGCGCGCCGCGACGCCGCCGCCGAGAAGGCCCTCTCCACCTCGGGCCTCGATCCTGCCCGCATCATCGCCTGGTTCGGCGGCGCCCAGCCGGCGACGGCCGAGGGCGCCATGGCCCTAGCCAGCGCCTGGCAGGCCACGGGCCGCACCCAGGACGCCACCAACCTCATTCGCCGCACCTTCCGCGACAAGGTATTCGAGGCCGACGCCCAGCGCAGCATGATCGCCCGCTTCGGCGGCATGCTGACGGCCGACGACTACAACCGCCGCGCCGACATCCTGCTGTACGGCCAGCAAGGCCCGGCCGCCCGCGACATGGTCGCCATGCTGTCGGAGACCGGCCAGGCCACGGCGCGCGTGCGCATGGCCTATCGGTCGAACTCGGCCAACGCCAACACGCTCTACAACGGCCTGACGCCCGACCTGCAGGCCTCGCCGGGCGTGGTGTTCGAGCGCGCGGCCTATCTGCGCCGCGCCGGCATGGACACCCTGGCCCTGCCGATGGTGGTCAACTTCCCGGCCCCGCCGACCGAGGAAGCCTCGACCGTCATCTGGAAGGAGCGCAAGCAGCTGATCGTCTCGGCCCTGAAGGCCGGCAACAGCACCGGCGCCTATGCGGCCGCCGACAACACCCAGGCCCTGGCCCCGGCCGACATCGCCGAGAGCGAGTTCTACGCCGGCTGGATCGCCCTGACCCGCCTGCGCAACCCGGACGCGGCCGCCGCCCACTTCGCCCAGATCGCCGCCGTCGGCGCCTCGCCGATCACCCGGGGCCGGGCCCTCTACTGGCAGGGCCGCGCGGCCGAGGCGCAAGGCGACCCGATCGCCGCCCAGACCTTCTACGCCGAGGGCGCGCGCCACATCACCACCTTCTACGGCCAGTTGGCCGCCGAGAAGGCAGGGCTGAAGGAGCTGCGGCTGGAGCGTGATCCGGTCATCACCCAGGCCGACCGCGCCCGCTTCTACGGCCGCGAGCAGATCCGCGCCGCGCGCATCCTAGCCGACACCGGCAATCGCGACCTGTTCCGCAGCCTGGTGCTCTATATCGACGACACCCTGCCCAACGCCGAGGAAAGCGCCCTGCTGGTCGACTTGGCCCGCGGCTATGGCGACCAGGACCTGGCCATGCGCGCGGTGCGCACGGCCGCCCAGCGCGGCTTCATCCTGCCCGAGCGCGGCTATCCGCTGCTGGACCACCACTTCACCCCGGGCCCGGGGGCGGCCGAGACGGCCTTCGTCTATTCGATCTCGCGCCAGGAAAGTAACTTCGACCCGGCCGCCCGGTCGGGCGTGGGCGCGCGCGGCATGATGCAGCTGATGCCGGCCACCGCCTCGATCGTCGCGCGCAAGCTGGGCGAGGCCCATTCCGTCGAACGGCTGGGCGACGCGCCGTACAACATGCGCCTAGGCTCGGTGTATCTGGGCGACATGGTCCGTAGCTTCAGCGGCTCGTACATCATGGCCGCCGCCGCCTACAATGCCGGTCCGGGCCGCCCAGCCCAGTGGGCGGGCCTGTGCGGCGACCCGCGCGGCGCGACCACCGACCCGCTCGACTTCATCGAGTGCATCCCGTTCTCCGAGACCCGCAACTACGTGATGCGGACCCTGGAGACGACCATGGTCTACCGCGCCCGTCTCAACGGCGGCGTCAGCCCGCTGACCCTGTCATCTGACCTGAAGCGCGGCGGCTATGTGTACTCGCCGTCGGTGGCGTCGGCGGACACGGCGGTCACCCAGCCTTAAGCCCGGCGGGCCGCCAGAACCGGCCCGGCCTCAGTCTCGATCAGCTCGCCGTCCAGCCGGAACACGCGGCCGAGGGTGTCACGTGACAGCGCCTCGCGCGGCGGCCCCTCGGCGACGATGCGGCCGTGATCGACCACGACAATGCGGTCGCAGGACCGGGCGGCCAGGGTGAGGTCGTGCAAGGTCACCACCACGCCCGCGCCCTTGGCGGCCTCGGCGCGCAGCAGGTCCAGCGTCAGCAGCTGGGCGTCGGGATCGAGGCCCGCCACCGGCTCGTCGGCGACCAGCAACGGCGCGCGGGTGGCCAGCAGGCGCGCCAGCAGCACCCTCGCCCGCTCGCCGCCGGACATGTCGAGCACGCCGCGATCGGCCAGATCAGCCGCGCCGACGCGGGTCAGGTATTCCAACGCCAGGGCGTCGGCCGCTTCGTCGGCGAGGTCGGTCGCACCCAGGGCGGCGACCATGCGGGCCGGCAAGTTCCAGGCCACGCGGCGGTCCTGCGGCAGGTAGCCGACCAGCTTGGCGCGATCGTCGGGTTTCAGCTCGGCCAGGGCCTTGCCCGAAAGCCGCGCCTCGCCGGCCGTCATCGGCAGCAGGCCCAGCCCCGCGCGCAGCAGGCTGGTCTTGCCCGCGCCGTTGGGGCCCACGACGCCGACCACCTCGCCGGCGGCCACGGTCAGGGACATGGCCTCCAGCACGGTCTTGCGGCCTTGCCGGGCGGTGACGCCATCCAGAGTCCAGAGCGCGCTCACGACCGCCAGCTCCGCGAAGCCCGCCAGGCCAGCAGGGCGAAAGCCGGCGCGCCGAACAGGGCCGTGACCACGCCCAGCTTCAGCTCCTGCTCGGTCGGGATCAGGCGGGCGGCGAGATCCGCCAGCACCAGCAGCAGCGCGCCAGCCAGGGCCGAGGGCCACAGGATGCGCTTGGGGTCGTCCTTGACCAGCGCGCGCACGAGATGCGGCGCGGCCAGGCCCACGAAGCCGATCACCCCGGCCGCCGCCACGCCCGCGCCGGTCAGCAAGGCCGAGCCGGCCACGGCAAAGACCCGCAGGCGCGCCATCGGCAGGCCCGACATCCGCGCGGCCTCCTCACCCAGGGTCAGCATCCGCAGCCCCTGTCCGGCGCGGATGCAAAGCGCCGCGCCGATCGCCATCGGGACCAGCGCGCGAGCAGCGTCATGCCAGTCGCGGTTCTCGACCGAGCCCATCAGCCAGGCCAGGATCTCGGCCGTCGCCACCGGCGAGGGCGAGAGGTTGAAGACCAGCGCCGTCAGCGCTCCGCCAAACGCCGACAGGGCCACGCCGAACAGGATCAACACCTCGGGCTCGCGGAACCGCGCGGTCAGCACCACGACCATGGCTCCAGCGACCAGGGCCCCGACCAGGGCCGACAGCTCGATCGCGCCGGGCAGCACGGCCAGGCCCGCCGAGATCGCCACGGCCGCGCCCAAGCCCGACACCGCCGAGACGCCCAACACACCAGGGTCGGCCAGAGGATTGCGCAGCAGCCCCTGCATGGTCGCGCCCGACAGGCCCAGAGCCGCGCCGACCAGAGCGGCGACGGCGACACGCGGCGCACGGATGGTCCACAGCACCTCGCCCGGCGGCGAGGCCGGATGGCTCAACGCCTGAGCGTATTGCGCCAGGGTGAATGGCGTCTCGCCCAGCGACACGGCCACGACCGCCGCCAGCGCCAGAACGAGCGCCATCAACAGACATAGGCGCAGCAGGCTCATCGCGCCGCCTCCGCCAGGGCCAGGGAGCCGTCGGCGGCGAACCAGCCGGCGCAGCCGACCACCTTGGCTGGCAGGTCAACGACGGTGCGAGTCTTGATCGCTCCTCGCAGCGCCGCGTGGCGTCCCGGCCCCCAGCGATCCGAGCCGGCGCGCGCCAAGTCGAACAGGCCCAGCACCACCGCTGCCGGCGGGGTCATGACCAGCCGCTCCAACGACACTGGCGCGAAGTACGGGCTGGTGGTGGCGTTGGCGTAGCCGGCCGCCTTCAGCATCGCGTCGACCAGGGTGTTGGTGCCCGCCGTATAGCCGCCAGGCGTCAGGTACAGCGCCGAACGCCCCTTCCCTGCCCCGGCCGCGCGCGCCAGCTTGGCGTCCATCCGCGCGATCAGCGCCTCGCCCTGCGGCTTGCGGTCCAGCGCCGTGGCCACTTTACGGATATTGCCGCGCACGCCCTCGAAGTCGGCGGCGTCGTCCAGCGCCACGGTCGCAACACCTTTGCCTTGCAGAGCTTTGGAGAGCCGCGCATCGCCGCCCCACAGACGCACAACCACATCGGGCTTGGCCGCCACCAAGCTCTCGAACGTCGCTCGGCGCAGCGGCAAGCCACCGGCCGAAGCGCGCATGTAGCTGTCTGGCGAGACGGCGCGGTGCGAGAGGCCGACGATGGTCTCGCGCGGGGCCAAGGCCAGCACATACTGGTCGGCGCAGGAGTCCAGCGACATCACGCGCGGCCCCGCCAGCGCAGCCCCCGGGACAAGCGCCATCGCCGCCAGAAGCGCGCACAAGGCCTTGGCGGCGCTCATGAAATCAGTCCGTGACCAGGCCGTACAGCAGGCCGTCCAGCATGACCTTCATCAGCTGGTCGGCGTCGGACCAGCCGCGCGAGGGCTTGGTGATCAGCAGCGACACCAGGCCGTGGCAGCCGCTCCACAGCACCTCGGCGGCCTGCACGGCCGAGCCTGAGCGGAGGCGTCCTTGGGCGGCGATCTGGTGCACCGGCTCGCTGAACTTCTCGAAGCAGCGATCGCCCAGCGCCAGCACGTCGGCGGTCTTGTCCGGCGAGACGTGCTCGCCCGTGGCGCAGAACACCAGCTGATAGGTGTTGGGGTTGTCCAAGGCGAACTGCATGTACGCCTCCAGCATCACCCGCACGCGCGACACCGGGTCGATCGGCTGGGCCGCGATCTCGGTGTTCAGCTCCAGCAAACGCTCGATGGCGTCGTTGCTGATCTCCAGCAGGATCTGGTCCTTGTCGCGGAAGTGCATGTAGAGCGCCGTCGACGACACTCCCACCGCGTCGGCGATCTTGCGGATCGTCGCGCCGGCATAACCTTCGGCGATGAAGATCTTCTCGGCCGCCGCCAGGATCTCGCCCCGACGCAAGTGCCCGTCGCCCTTGGGCTTTCGGGCGGACTTGTGAGGCTTCTTCAGAACGACCGTCACGGACTTGGCTTCCCCTGCAATTCCCCGGTCCGACACTAAACGGGAATCACCCAGCCGTCGCAAGAACGTGCGTGGAAGGAGAATCCGGCCTCGCGCGCGCGAGGGCGCGTCGCAAAACGCGCATTTTTACCATTTGACACTTCATGGTTGAGATTCGTTTATCGGCGCCGTTGAGGGCGAGCGGCGTACCAGGGGCATCCATGGCGCGGGAAGACAGACGGCTGGAACCGGCGTTCGCGCCGGCGTGCGGACCTGTGTCCGAAGGGCTGGGCGTAGGACGGATCGAGCCGGCGACCACCGCCTCCACAGGGCGCGATGGCGCGCATCGGACGCTGTCGCCGTTGCAGGCGACCTGCGTCGCCTTGGCGGGCCTGCTGGCCGCGATCGGCGTGGCGCTGTCGCCATCCGGCGCCCTGACGCTGGTGCATCACCTGTTCTTCGCCGTCTTCCTGCTGGGCGGGCTGACGCGGCTGGCGGCGGCCTGCACGCCGTTGCCGCCGGTTCTCGCACCGCCGCTCGCCGACGCGGACCTGCCGACCTACACCATCATCGCCCCGCTCTATCGCGAGGCCGAGGTCCTGGCCGAGCTGGTCCAGAACCTGGCGGCGCTGGACTATCCGCGCGATCGCCTGCAGGCGCTGATCGTGCTGGAGGCCGACGACGACATCACCCAGGCGGCCGCGCGCGCCCTGGACCTGCCAGCCTTCGTCCAGGTGCTGGTCGTGCCGCCCGGCGCGCCCAAGACCAAGCCACGCGCCTGCAACCACGCGCTGGATCGGGCTCGTGGCGAGCTGGTGGTGATCTACGACGCCGAGGACATGCCCGATCCGGGCCAACTGCGCGAAGCCGCCGCCCGGTTCGCCGCCTCGGATGCGCGCCTGGCCTGCCTGCAAGCGCCACTGCGGATCGAGGACCCGGGCTTTTCGCTGTTCCTGCCGTCGCAGTTCAGGCTGGAATACGCCGCCCATTTCGAGGTGCTGCTGCCCGCCCTGGCCCGCTGGGGCCTGGCCTTTCCGCTGGGCGGTACCAGCAACCACTTCAAGACGGCCGTCCTGCGCGAGATCGGCGGCTGGGACCCGTACAATGTGACGGAGGATGCGGACATCGGCTTCCGCCTCGCCGCCGCAGGCTACGGGCTGGGCGTGATCGAACGCCCGACCTGGGAGACAGCCCCGACCACCTGGGGACAGTGGCTTCCGCAGCGAGCCCGCTGGATCAAGGGGCATATGCAAACCCTGGCGGTCAGTCTGCGCGGCCCGGTCCCGCGCCAGCCGCGCAACGCCGTGGCCCTGGTGCTGACCCTGGCCCAGTCGGTGGCCTCCTCGCATCTGCATGGACCGGTGATGGCCGTGGCGATCGTGCTGGCGGCGATCGATTTCGCGCCCGACTTCCGGTTCAGCATCCCACCGTGGGATTTCCTGCTCTACGTCCTGGGCTGGAGCTCGGCCGCCATCGCCGGCGCGCGCGGTATGATGCGGACGGGCGCCCCACCCAAGTCGCTGCACCTCTTCGGCATGGCCGGCTATTGGCTGCTGCAGAGCCTGGCGGCGGTCAAAGCGCTCTACCAGTTCGTCACCGCGCCGTATCGTTGGGACAAGACCCAGCACGCCCCTCGCTCTGGACCACCCGCCCCCTAAAGCGGTATGGGCGGGCGATGGCACCGAAGATCGCTCCCACCCCTCTCGTCATGCGCACCACCGGCTGGGCCGACTACGCCTTGCTGGACAGCGGCCACGGCAAGAAGCTGGAGCGCTACGGTCGCTACACCGTCGTGCGCCCCGAGCCGCAGTGCTTCTGGGCCCCGCGCCTGGACCAGAAGGTCTGGGACAACGCCGACGCCGTCTTCGATCCCACCGACGAGGACGAGGCCGGCCGCTGGCGCTTCAAGGGCAAGCCGATCGAGAAGTTCGACTTAGGGTGGGGCGGCGCCAAGTTCCACGGCCAGTTCACACCCTTCCGCCACCTCGCCTTCTTCCCCGAGCAGGCCGCCAACTGGGCCTGGCAGGACGAGCGCGTCCGCGCGCTGTGCGCCGGCTCCGGGCCGCAGCCCAAGATCCTGAACCTGTTCGGCTATACCGGCGTGGCCTCGCTGGTCTGCGCCGCCGCCGGCGCGGCCGTCACCCACGTGGACGCCTCCAAGAAGTCGGTCGGCTTCGCGCGCGAGAACGCCGCCTTCGCCGGCCTGGCCGACAAGCCGATCCGCTGGATCGTCGAGGACGCCCGCAAGTTCGTGGCCCGCGAGGTCCGGCGCGGCAACAAATATGACGGCATCATCCTGGATCCGCCGAAGTTCGGCCGCGGCGCCGACGGCGAAGTCTGGCGCCTGTTCGAGGACCTCTCGGCCCTGACCAAGGACTGCGCCGCCCTGCTCAGCGACGACGCCTCGTTCCTGCTGATGAACGCCTATGCCGCCCGCGTCTCGGGCGCGGCGATGTCGGGCCTGCTGGCCCAGGAGCTGGAAGGCCGGGGCGGCGTCATCGACTGGGGCGAGCTGTCCCTGGTCGAGGAAAAGGGCGACCGCCAGATCGGCCTGTCGTTCTTCGCCCGCTGGTCGTCGGAGGCCTGATGATGAACGCCCCCAACCAAGCAAAGACCGTCACCTCCCTGACCAACAACACCGTCAAGGCCGTCCGCGCGCTGCACATGCGCAAGGAGCGCGAGGAGAGCGGCCTGTTCCTGGCCGAGGGCCTGAAGATCGTCATCGAGGCGATCGACTGCGGCCACGCGCCCAAGATCGTCATGTATGGCCCCGACGCGGCCGACCATCCGATGCTGAAGAAGGCTGTCGCCGCGTGCCTGAAGGCCGGGGGCGAGGTCATCGAGGTCAACCGCGAGATCCTCGAGAAGGTCTCGCGTCGCGATAACCCCCAAGCGGTCGTGGCCGTGTTCAAACAGGTCTACACGCCGCTGTCGGCCATCGTGCCCGAGAGCGCCCCGTGCTGGGTGGCCATGCAGGCCGTCCGCGATCCCGGCAACCTGGGCACCGTGATCCGCACCGCCGACGCGGCCGGCTGCGGCGGGGTGATCCTGGTCGGCGACTGCGTCGACCCCTACTCGGTCGAGGGCGTGCGCGCGACCATGGGCTCGATCTTCGCGGTGAAGATCGCCAAGGCCACCATTCCCGAGTTCCTGGCCTGGCGCGAGACCTGGCCCGGCAGCGTGGTCGGCACCCTGCTGACCGCCACGGTCGACCACAAGTCCGCCGACTACGTGAAGCCGTCGCTGATCCTGATGGGCAACGAGCAGCAGGGCCTGCCACCCGAACTGGCCGCCGCTTGCGACGTGAACGTCAAGATCCCGATGCGCGGCCGCGCCGACAGCCTGAACCTGTCGGTGGCCACGGGGATCATGATCTACACGGTCACGGGGTAGAGACAATGAAGCCGAGACCGCTGACCGGCGCACTGCTGGCCCTGACGCTTTCGGCTCCGGCTCTCGCCAACGACACGTCGGCCGAACTGGCGGCCGGCGGCCTGGTGATCACCAAAAACGACGCCATCGAGATGCGGTCCGAAGACCTCTTCATCTCGCAGGAGGCCGTGCGGGTCACCTACAGCTTCCTCAACACCAGCGGCCGCGACGTCACCATCCGCGTGGCCTTCCCGATGCCGGACCTGGGCGGGCCCGACATGTTCAAGAGCGACGTCTCGGTCCCGGTCGACGCACCCGCCAACATCCTGGCCTTCGCCACCACCGCCGACGGCAAACCGGTCAAGACCGAGCTTGAGCAAAAGGCGCTAGTCGACGGCGTCGACCGCACCGCCTGGCTGGTCGCCAACCACATCCCCCTGGCCGTGCACCAGGGCGCGGCCTCGGCGGCGATCGAGAAACTGCCCAAGGCCAAGCGCGACGAGGCGCTGAAGCTCGGTTTGATCGACGAAGAGGGTGAAACGGTCTGGGTGCTACGCTCGACCTATCACTGGATGCAGACCTTCCCGGCCGACAAGCCAGTGACCATCCAGCACCGCTACACGCCCTCGGTCGGGGCCACGGTCGGCACGATGCTGGGACTGGGCAAGGACAGCGACCAGGAGACGGCCAAGAAGTACTGCGTCGATCCCTCGATCCAGACCACCGTGGCCCGTAGCGTCCGCAATGGCGAAAGCCCGCGCTACACTGAGCACTGGATCGAGTACGTCCTGGTCACCGGCGGCAACTGGAAGAAGCCGATCGGCGACTTCCGGCTGACGGTCGACAAGGGCGCGGCCAGCACTCTGGTCAGCTTCTGCGGCGACGGCGTCCGTAAGACCGGCCCCACCCGCTTCGAGATGCGCAAGACCAACTGGCGGCCGGAAAAGGACCTGTCGATCCTGTTCTTGAAGCCGTACGGCGACTAGGTCCCGCGCGGCTTCGCCCGCGTCGTCGGCGCGGTGTTGGCGGGGTCGTCCGGCCAGACGTGGCGGGGATAGCGCCCCTTCATCTCGACCTTCACCTCGCGCCACGAGCCCTTCCAGAAACCGGGCAGGTCGCGGGTGATCTGGATCGGCTTGTGGCCGGGCGACAACAGCGACAGCACCAGCGGGACCTTGCCGCCGGCGATGCTGGGGTGCTCGGTCAGGCCGAACAGTTCCTGCACGCGGATGTCGATGCGCGGGCCGGCCTCGGCGGCGTAGTCGATAGCCACGGTGGTGCCGGTCGGAGCCTGGAAGCGCGCCGGCAGCATCTGGTCGATCTGTCGCTGCAGGTCCCACGGCACCAGCGACCGGATCGCGCCATCCAAGCTGTTCTCGTCGACGCTGGCCAGGGACGAGCGGCCGTGCAGCAGCGGCTCCAACCATTCGTCGAGACGGGCGATCAGCGCCGCGTCCGACAGGTCGGGCCAAGCCGCTTCATCCAACGCCCTCAGGAAGGCGACCCGGCTGCGGAAGCTCTCGATCCCCTGCCCCAGCCGCAGGCCTGAGAGGCCGTCGGCGCGGACCTGGTCCATCAGCGCGCCGGCGATCATGGCCGGGTCGGGGTTCTCGATCAGCCGCTCTTCCAGCACCAGCCGGCCCAGACGCAGCAGGCGCTTGGCGCGGACCTTGCCGCCGGCGGTCTCCAAGCGGTCCTCGGCGACCAGGCGCTCGGCGAAGGTCTCGCGCAGATCGGCCTCCTCGACGGCGGCGGCCAGCAGGATGCGGTCACGACTGTCGCCGCCGCCCAGCTCGCCGACGGCCAGCCAGGCCTCGCGGGCAAGGGGATCGGTCGGTTCCAGATAGACGCCACGCCCGCCGGCCAGCTGGAACTCGCCGGGCTTGCCGCGCGCCTTGGCCACCCGCTCGGGATAGGCCTCGGCCAGCATCAGGCCGGTCTCGAGTTTCTTCGCGCCGGAGGCGCGGCCGGCTGCGCGGCTCCAGCGCTCGACCAGCGCCATGGCGTCGCGGCTTCTCGGCGAGCGGTCGCGGTGCAGGTTTTCCAGCCGCCGGCGCAGATCGATATCCTTGCCGCCCAGCCCTTGCTCGGTCAGCACGGCGGCGACCTCGGCGGCTTCGCGAGCCTGGCCCGAGGCGGCGGCGCGGACGACCATGTGCGCCAGGCGCGGCGGCAGCGGCATCTCGGCCAGGGCCTTGCCGTGGGCCGTTAGGTCCCCCTGCCCGTCCAACGCCTGGATGCGGGTCAGCAAGGTGCGCGCCTCGGCGAAGGCGGCGGCCGGCGGCGGGTCCAGGAAGGTCAGGCCGGCCGGATCGCGCGCGCCCCAACGGGCCAGATCCAGCGCCAGGCGCGACAGGTCGGCCTCTAGGATCTCGGGCCGCGCGAAGGCCGGCAGCGACCGGGTCTCGGGCTCGTCCCACAGGCGGTAGCAGACGCCGGGCTCGGTGCGGCCGGCGCGGCCGCGACGCTGGTCGGCGGCGGCGCGGCTGACACGGACGGTCTCCAGCCGCGTGATGCCCGAGGCCGGATCGTAGCGCGGCACGCGGGCCTGGCCGGCGTCGATCACGACGCGGACGCCCTCGATGGTCAGGCTGGTCTCGGCGATCGAGGTGGCCAGCACCACCTTGCGGCGGCCGGCGGGCGCAGCGGAGATGGCGCGGTCCTGCACGGCTGGCTCCAAGGCACCGTACAGCGGGGCGACATCGACATCCGGCCGGCGCAGGCGCTCGTTCAGCCAGCTCTCGGCCCGGCGGATTTCGCCCTGGCCTGGCAGGAAGACCAGGATCGAGCCCGTCTCCTCGGCCAGGGCCCGCTCGACGGCGCGGCCGACGCGCTCTTCCAGCCGCTGGCGCTCGTCGCGGCCCAGATAGCGGGTGTCGACCGGGAACATCCGGCCTTCGCTCTCGACCACCGGCGCGTCGTTCAGCAGCGAAGAGATACGGGCCCCATCCAGGGTGGCCGACATGATCAGCAGGCGCAGGTCGTCGCGCAGCACGCTCTGGACGTCGCGGGCGAAGGCCAGGCCGAGGTCGGCGTCCAGGCTGCGCTCATGGAACTCGTCGAACAGCACGGCGGCGACGCCGTCCAGGCCCGGATCGTCGAGAATCATCCGGGTAAAGACGCCTTCGGTGACCACCTCGATGCGCGTTTTGGCCGAAACCTTCGACTGCAGGCGCACCCGGAAGCCGACCGTCTCGCCCACGGCTTCGCCCAGATTCGCCGCCATGCGCGACGCGGCGGCGCGTGCGGCCAGGCGGCGCGGCTCCAGCACGATGATCTTGCGACCCTGGACCCACGATTCTTCCAGAAGCGCCAAGGGCACGGCCGTGGTCTTGCCCGCGCCGGGCGGCGCGACGAGAACGGCGGTCTCCCGTTCGGCAAGGGCGCCTTTCAGCGCCGGAAGGGCCTCGAAAATGGGCAACATCGCGCCCGCTTTAGCGGTCGGGGCCCACGCCGCCAAGCATCGCTGGACTAGTCAGGACGCGGGAGAACATTTACGCGCATCCGCGGCTCCACCTTGACCCCATGCTCATAAACGGGTCACGGTCCGCAAAATTTTTCAAAAGGCGACCCCCGGGGGGAGTCTTGCCTACCCAGGAGGAACTATGTGGCGCGTTAAATCGCTTGATGCGATCCTAGCGACGGCTGAGAAAAAATCCCTTCACCGCTCGCTTGGTCCCGTGCAGCTGACGCTGCTGGGTGTCGGCGCGATCATCGGTACCGGGATCTTCGTTCTGACCGCCGCCGCCGCCCAGAAGGCCGGCCCCGGCATGGTCTGGAGCTTCGTGATCGCCGGCGCCGTCTGCGCCTTCGCCGCGCTCTGCTACTCCGAACTGGCCTCGATGGTTCCCGTCTCGGGCTCCGCCTACACCTACTCCTACGCCGTCATGGGCGAACTGCTGGCCTGGATGGTCGGCTGGGCGCTGATCCTGGAATACGCGGTCGCCGCCAGCGCTGTGTCCGCCGGCTGGTCCGGCTACTTCCTCGGGCTAATCGAGAACGCCTTAGGGTTCCACTGGCCTGATCTGTTCCGACAAGGCCCGACCTGGTCGATGAACGGCTTCATGCCGGCGGCGGACTTCAGCCACGGCATCGTCAACGTCCCGGCCATCATCGTGGCCCTGGCCGTGACCGCCCTGCTGGTCCTCGGCACCACCGAAAGCGCCCGCGTCAACGCCGTGCTGGTGGCCATCAAGGTCACCGCCCTGACCGTGTTCATCGTCATGGCGCTGCCGGTCCTGAAGACCGGCAACTTCTCGCCCTTCACCCCGAACGGCTGGTTCGGCCCGGCCGGCACCACCGGCATGGGCGTGGTCGGCGCCGCCGCTTCGATCTTCTTCGCCTACGTGGGCTTCGACGCCGTCTCGACGGCCGCCGAAGAGACCAAGAACCCGCAACGCAACGTCCCGATCGGCCTGATCGGCTCGCTGGCCCTCTGCACGGTCTTCTATCTGCTGGTCGCGGCCGGCGCGATCGGCGCCGTCGGCGCTCAACCGGTGCTCGGCGCGGACGGTTCGGCCGTTCAGCCCGGCTCGGCCGCCTTCACCGCCGCCTGCGCCCTGGCCGCCAACAAGGAAGCCCTGGTCTGCTCGAACGAGGCCTTGGCCCACGTCCTGCGCCAGATCAACTTCCCGGTCCTGGGCAACCTGCTGGGCCTGGCCGCCAACCTGGCCCTGCCCTCGGTCATCCTGATGATGATCTACGGCCAGACCCGCATCTTCTTCGTCATGGCCCGCGACGGCCTGCTGCCGGAGAAGCTTGCGACCATCCACCCGAAGTTCAAGACGCCGCACATCGTGACCATCTTCACGGGCGTGTTCGTCGCCCTGGCTGCCGCGTTCTTCCCGGTCGGTCAGCTGGCCGACATCTCGAACTCGGGCACCCTGTTCGCCTTCTTCATGGTGGCGATCGCGGTGATGGTGCTGCGCAAGAAGGATCCGGACCGTCACCGTCCGTTCAAGACGCCGTTCGTCTGGGTCGTGGCTCCGATCGCCCTGATCGGCTGCGCGGTGCTCTACTTCAACCTGCCGTTCGAAGCGATGATGGTCCTGCCCGTCTGGGGCGCGCTGGGCTTGGTGATCTACTTCGCCTACGGCTTCCGCAAGAGCCACGTCGGTCGCGGCCTGCGCGGCGAAGTCCACGAACTGGACGACGACGCTCCGCCCACCGGCCTGCCCGGCGCGGAATGATCTTGATCTGCGGCCACTAGGCTTTAGGTCAAAGAGGGCGGGCGCTTCGGCTCCCGCCCTTTTCTTTTGGAGCTAGGCCTCATGACGATGCCCATCGCCGCCGTGATCGCGCCGGTCACGCCGCTGCAGCAGAACTGCACGATCGTCTGGTGCACCAAGACCATGAAGGCCGCCGTCATCGATCCGGGCGGCGAGGTCGATCGGCTGCTCAAGGCTCTGGCCGACAAGGGCCTGACGCTTGAGAAGATCTGGATCACCCACGGCCACATGGACCATGCTGGCGGCGCGGCAGAGCTGAAGGTCCGCACCGGCGTGCCGATCGAGGGCCCGCACCAGGACGACCAGTTCTGGATCGACCAGATCCAGCAGTCCGGCGAGACATACGGCATGCCCGAGGCGCGGATCTTCGTCACCGACCGCTGGCTGACCGACGGCGACACCGTCACCCTGGGCGAGACCGAGTTCGAGGTCTTCCACTGCCCCGGCCACACGCCCGGCCACGTGGTGTTCTTCCACCGCGAGACCAAGTTCGCCCAGGTCGGCGACGTGCTGTTCCAGGGCTCGATCGGCCGCACCGACTTCCCGCGCGGCAACCACGAGGACCTGATCGACTCGATCACCCAGAAGCTTTGGCCGCTGGGCGAGGACGTCCGCTTCGTGCCGGGCCACGGGCCGATGTCGACCTTCGGGGCCGAGCGCCGCAACAATCCGTTCGTCGCCGATCGCGTTGTCGCGGCGATGCAGGCGCAAGGCGAGAGCTATCAGGCTCCGAAGAACCACTCGCCGGGCTGATTGGGCTTGAAAAGCTCGTCGGGACCCGGCCCGTTCAAGGGGGGAAAGCGCGGACCGGGTCCCGGACGCCGGCAACTCGTCAGCGGCCGGTGCGACACTGGATCGCATGACCGGGTTGCGTCGCTGTTGCAGGCGTGAAATCTGAGCGTGACGGGGACGTGACAGGAAAATCGCATGGAAAACGTCCAAAGCACTGTCCAGAGCGACGCCGACACCCAGAGAGGGGCCGCTCCACGCATCCTGATCGTCGATGACGATCCGGGCATCCGCGACGTCGTCTCGGATTTCCTCAGCCGCCACGGCTACGCCGTCGAGACGGCCCAGGACGCCCGCACCATGGAACAGGTGCTGGCGCGCGGTCCGATCGACCTGATCGTGCTGGACATCATGCTGCCCGGCGAGGACGGCCTGGCCATCTGCCGCCGCCTGTCGTCGGCCAATGACGGCCCGGCCATCATCATGCTCTCGGCCATGGGCGAGGACACCGACCGCATCGTCGGCCTGGAGCTCGGCGCCGACGACTACCTGCCCAAGCCCTGCAATCCGCGCGAGCTGCTGGCCCGCGTCCGCGCCGTGCTGCGCCGCCGCCAGGAGCCGCGCACGGTCGACGACGCCATGGGCGCGGCCTGCGAGTTCGCCGGCTGGCGCCTGGACCTGGTCCGCCGCGAACTGCGCTCGCCGCAGTCGGTGGTGGTCAACCTCTCCAGCGGCGAGTTCTCGCTGCTGCGCGCCTTCGTCGAGCGGCCCCAGCGGGTGCTGACCCGCGACCAGCTGCTGGACCTGGCCCGCGGCCGCGACAGCGACGCCTATGACCGCGCCATAGACGTCCAGATCAGCCGTCTGCGCCGCAAGCTGGATGACGGTGGCGGCAGCGAGCTGATCCGCACGATCCGCAGCGAAGGCTATATGTTCACCGCCAAGGTCGTCCGCACCCCATGACCCTTTTCCGGCGCGGCGCGCCGCTGTTCGTCCAGGCCCTGGGGCTGGTGATCGTCACCCTGGTGGCGGCCCAGCTGATCGCCATCGCGGTCATCTTCACCCTGCCGCCGCCGCCGCCCGAATTCTATCGGTCCACCGAGATCGCCCGGGCCCTGATGTCCGGCCAGCCGGTGCAGCCGCGCGACGGCCGCCTGCTGGTGGTCAAGCAGCGCGTCACCCTGCATCCGATGGGCCAGGACACTCCGCGCCGCCTCGACTTCAAGACCGACATCAGCCGCGCGGTCGGCGTGCCAGTGAACCGCATCGAGCTGCAGATCGACAACGGTCCGCGCTTTTTCGTGCGCCGCACGCCGGTGACGCCGCCCAAGCCCGATGGGCCGCCGCGCGGTCCCGGCCCCCGAGAGCCGTTCGCCCGCGAAGGCGGCGGCTCTGGAGGCCCCGGCGGCCCCCCCGAGGCGCGCGGCAAGGGCGGCGACGAGCCGCTGATCTTTGGCGACTTCAAGCTGGGCGTGCGTCAGAGCGACGGCCGCTGGCTGGTGGTCGAGCCCAAGCCGACCTTCCGCTTCGACAGCTGGCAGCAGCGCGTGCTGCTGATCCTCTTGCTGTCGGTAATCGCCGTGACGCCGCTGGCGTGGCTGTTCGCCCGCCGCCTGGCCCAGCCGATCACCGCCTTCGCCGACGCCGCCGAGCGCCTGGGCAAGGACCCGCGCACCCCGCCGCTCAGCATCACCGGCTCCGGCGAGGTGGTCGCCGCCGCCGCGGCCTTCAACATGATGCAGGAGCGCCTGCGCCGTTACGTCGAGGACCGCACCGCCATGGTCGGGGCGATCGCCCACGACCTGCGCACGCCGCTGACTCGCCTGAAGTTCCGCATCGAGGCCGTGCCCGACGACATCCGGCCCAAGCTGGCCGCCGACATCGACCAGATGGAGGCGATGATCGCCGCCACCCTGGGCTTCGTGCGCGACACCCAGCGTCCGGCCGAGCGCACCAAGCTGGAGCTCTCTTCCCTGGTCGAGAGCGTCATCGACGAGGCCGCCGAGACGGGCGGCGACGCCATTGTCGAGCGGACCGAGAAGACCGTGATCGAGGGCGATCCCGTGGCCCTGAAGCGCCTGGTCGCCAACCTCGTCGAGAACGCCCTGAAATACGGCGTGCGGGCCCGTGGCCGGGTCTATGCCGAGGACCACATGGCGATCATCGAGGTCGACGACGACGGCCCCGGCATCCCCGCCGGCGAGCTGGAGCGGGTGTTCGAGCCCTTCTATCGCGGCGAGCCCTCGCGCAACCGCGAGACGGGCGGCAACGGCCTGGGTCTGGCGGTCGTCCGCTCCCTGGCCCGCGCCCACGGCGGCGACGTCACCCTGGCCAACCGTCCCGGCGGCGGCCTGCGGGCCTGCGTTCGCCTGCCCGCCTAGCAATTACGGCGGAAACGGACGGATTTGTTGCGGCGCCGCAAGCCCGGACGCCGGGCCTGACATCGCCGAGACATCCGGCTCGGCTTCAAAGCTTGGCTGGATGGAGATTTCTCGGATGATGCTTCGCTCGCTTGGCCTGACTGCCGTTGTCGCCGCCACCCTGGCCGCCTGCGCCAGCGCGCCGCCGGAGCGTCCCGAAGGTCATCGCGGTCCTGGCGGACGGGGCGGTCCGCCCGGCGAAGGCGGCGCGCCGCAGATGTCCAACCTGCCGCAGCTGTTCATCAGCCCGGCCGGCGAACCCTTCCGCGCCCCGCCCGGCGCCCCTTACCCGATCGCCGACTGGTTCGCCGGCGCCGACGCCAATCATGACGGCTCACTGACCCGCGACGAGTTCGTGGCCGACGCCGTGCGCTTCTTCGGCGTGGTCGACGCCGACCACAACGGGGTCATCGACGGCTTCGAGGTCGCCGCCTACGAGCAGCACATCGCCCCCGAGATCGTCGGCGGCGCGGCGCCGGGCTCGATGCGGCGCGGCCCCCGAGGTCTGGGCGGCGGTCAGGACGGGCCTGACGACCGCGAGGACCAGATGGCCGTGGGCCGGCGCAAGGAGACGACCAACGTCCTGCAGGGCGCCTCGCTGTTTGGCCTGATCGCCGAGCCGGAACCGGTCATGGCGGCCGACGGCGACTTCGACCGCCGCATCACCAAGGACGAGGCGATCAAGGCGGCCAAGACGCGCTTTGCCCTGCTCGACACCGACAAGGACGGCCTGCTGAAGCTGGCCGAACTGCCCAAGACCCCGATCCAGAGCGGCCTGCGCCCTGGCGCCGGCAAGGGCGGTCGTCAGGGCGGTCAGATGGGCGGTCGTGGACGCGGCGGCGGCGGCGGTCGTCGCGGCGGTGGCGGCGGCGGGATGCCGCGCGGCTAGCCGCCGACCAGGCTGGCGATGATGTTGATGCCCAGCGCCAGGATGGCGGTGTTGTAGAAATAGGCGGCCGCCGCGTGGGCGGTCACCAGTTTGCGCAGCTTCGAGGTCAGGATGCTGTTGTCCGAGACCTGGAAGGTCGCCCCGACGCTGAAGGCCAGATAGGCGAAGTCCATGTAGCTGGTCGGCGGCTCGCCCGGGAACTGGATGCCCGGCTTGGCCGAGCCGTCGCCGAAGTTGCGGTGGGCGTAGTGCAGGACGAAGGCTGACTGCAGCACCAGCCACGACAGCACCAGGGTCATGCCCGCGCAGACGGTCACGAAGGCCTTGGTGTCGCTTCCGGAATACTTGGCGGCGATCATCGCATCGACCACCGCCCACAGGCTGGCGGCGATGGCGGCCAGGACGATCAGCAGCAGCACCGGAACGCCCTCGTCCTCCTGGGCGGCGCGCGAGCGGACCTCGGCCTCGTCGGCCTTCAGAAACAGCGCCCACGTGGTCAGCAGATAGACCAGCGCCGCCGCGTCCCAGCCCAGCAGAAGGTGCGCGGCATGCGGCGCGCCCAAATATTTCGCCGTCATCCACACAGCGATTCCGACGCCTTGCGCGGCGGCTAGACGCCAGTGCGACGCGGCGCGATCGACCATGTGTTTGGTCTTGCGGGCCATTCTCCGGCGACTCCTCAAACGGGCGCTTGTCCCTGTGCGGCGTAATTAGTGCGAACTCACGGTGAACCGAAAGCCCGTTCGCTGGTTACTTCACCGGAACGCGCAGGAAACGACGCCAGTGACCGACCCAGACACCCCGCCTCCGCCCGAGCCCAAACCGCCCGAGTACGAGCCCGGTGTCGTCCCCGTCGAGGAGCCCCCCACCTCGCCGCCGGTCGATCCAGGGGACGACCGTCCCTACGACGCCTGACCCTTGCTCGTGCCGCCTGTGACCAGACTAAGGAGCCCCACATGGACACCGATAGCGAACGTCCCCGCGGTCGTCGCGGTTTCGCCGCCATGGATCCGGAACGCCGCCGGGAGATCGCCAGGAAGGGCGGAGCTAGCGTGCCCAGTGAAAAGCGCAGCTTCGCCAAGGATCGGGATCTCGCGGCCAACGCCGGCCGCAAAGGCGGATCTTCTTCACGCGGCGGTCGCCCCGGCGAACGCGTACTGTAGAAGTTGACCGACCCACGAACTTGACGCGCCGGTTCCGAATTTCCGGAACCGGCGCGTTTTCGTATGTTTAGAGAGGACCGGTCCCGAATTCTCGGAACCGGCGTTACGCGCTGCCCGTCAGGCGGTGAGCGCGTAGACCGCGAAGGTCGGGTCCTCGCTGACCCAGCGCTGGACCACGGTCCAGCCCGCGCGCTGAGCGATCGCCTCGAAGGCCTCGGGCCGGTACTTGTGCGAGTTCTCGGTGTGGATGGTCTCGCCGGCGGCGAACCGGAAGCCGTAGTCGCCGACCATGACGATCTGGTCGCGCGTGCTTTCCAGATGCATCTCGATCCGGCTCTCCTCGGCATTCCACACCGCCTTGTGGGTGAAGGCGGCGGGATCGAAATTGCCGCCCAGCTCGCGGTTGATGTGAACGAGGACGTTGCGGTTGAACGCCGCCGTCACGCCCTGGGCGTCGTCATAGGCCGGGATCAGCACCGCCGGATCCTTGGCGACGTCGGCCCCGACGATGAACAGAGAACCTTCGCCCAGCAGGCCGCGAGCCTGGCGCAGCAGGGCCTCAGCCTCGTCGGGCGCGAAATTCCCGATCGTCGAGCCGGGGAAGAAGCCCACGGGCGTGTGGCCCTTGGCGCCTTCGGGCAGGTTGATGGCCTGGGTGAAGTCCTCAACCAGCGGCGCCACCGCCAGGTCCGGATAGTCCTGGCGCAGGCTGGCGGCGGCCTCGTCCAGGGCCGAGGGGCTGATGTCGATCGGCGCGTAAACGGCGATCTGCGGGGCGGCGTCCAGCACGATGCGGGTCTTGGTGCTGGCCCCGCTGCCGAACTCGACCAGCACCGCGTTGTCGGGGATGCGGGCGGCGATCTCCGGCGCGATCTGGCGCAGCAGCGCCGTCTCGGTGCGGGTCAGGTAGTACTCCGGCAGCTCGCAGATCGCCTCGAACAGGCGCGAGCCCTCGGCGTCGTAGAAGTACTTGGCCGACAGGGTCTTGGGCGTGGCCGACAGACCCGACACCACCTCGTCTAGGAACCGGTCGCCCGGCTTGACCTCGACCAGCCGGTCGTCGTCGGCCAGGCGCACGCCGCCGAACATCCAGCGGCTGCCGGGCGTGAAGAAATTGCGGTAGGTAGCGCGCGCATGGCCGGGTGGCGTCGCCTCGCAGCCGCCGCGCAGCACCATCTGGCTGACCATGAACTTGCCGTTGTACTCGCCCAGCGCGCCCGGCCCCGGCTTGAAGCCCGGATAGGCGCTGTAGGCGCTGGCGGTCCACTGCCAGGCCGCGCCGCATAGCTGGCGCAGGGCCGACGGGGCGCCGGTGGCCGTGGCGGCCGCCTCCCACTCGGCCTCGGTCGGCAGGCGACGGCCGGCCCAGGCGGCGTAGGCGGCGGCCTCGTAATAGCTGACATGCACGACCGGCGCGTTCGGATCGACCGGGTGGCGGCCACGCAGGGTCATAGTGGTCCAGGCGCCGGTCTCGTCGCGCCGCCAGTAGCCGGGAGCGTCCCAGCCCTCTTCATTGACCTTGGCCCAGCCTTCGGAGAGCCACAGGTCGGCGCGGCCGTAGCCGCCGGCCTCGATGAAGGCCAGCCACTCGCCGTTGGTCACCAGACGGTCGGACAGGCGGAACGGCGCGACATAGGTCTTGTGGCGTGGCCGCTCGTTGTCGAAGGCGAAGCCCGTCTCGCAGGCGCCGATCTCGACGAGGCCGCCGGCGAAGCGATGGAAGCGCTGCGGACCGGCGTCCGGACGCGGCGTCACGGGACCGGCCTGATAGGCGGGGCTCAGCGGCGACTGGGCGAAGAGGTGCAGGATGTCCATCAGGATCAGCTCCTGATGCTGCTCCTCGTGGTTCAAGCCCAGCTCGAGCCGCTCGCGGATGTCCGGCGTCAGCGGGCCGGCCAGCAGGCGGACCATGGCCGCGTCGACATGGGCGCGATAGGCGCCGACCTCTTGCGCCGACGGCCGGGTCAGCAGGCCGCGCTGCGGACGGGGCTGCCGGGGGCCGACAGCCTCGTAATACGAGTTGAACAGATAGCCGAAGCGCTCGTCATGCACCGTGTAGCCGGACAGGAACGGCGTCAGCAGGAAGGTCTCGAAGAACCAGGTCGTATGCCCCCGGTGCCACTTGGTCGGGCTGGCGTCAGGCATCGACTGGGCCGACTGGTCCTCGGGCGACAGCGGCGCGGCCAGCACCTCGGTGCGGCGCCGGACCTGGCGATAGAGATTGGTCAGGACGTCGGCCGAGGCGTCGGCGAAATCCATCGCGGGCTGTTCGTCCGGGATCATGGTGGCTCCTGCGAGCTTGAAGCGGTGCTGGGCCAGGCCCCAGTCGACGTCAACGTTCCGAGAACTTCGGTGTTCCACCCCGTCATGACAACCGCATGGGACCCCGGCTGCTGCCACGCTATGGCAGTAGCCTGTCCGCAAGCTTGAACGTGGCCACCCCAAACGCGCGAATTTTTTGACGGCAAAGCTGGAGGGCAGTCGCCTTCGGAGACGTCTACCAAACGGAGGACGCCAACTAGCCCCTTACGGTTGGTGCGCCTGCCGGTCGGGGAATTGAGCAGCCTCGACCGGCGCAACTCCCCTTCCCTTAGATCTACTCCTTCAGCGGCGCGTCCAGCAGGCCGCTCAGCACGCCTTGCAGCACCTCGGTGGCGCGCTTAGGCGACAGGTCCTGGTCGCGGCGCAACCGGTGCCAGGCGTCGAAACTGAGCAGCAGGTCCATGGCCTCGAAGCGCACGCGATCCTTGGCCAGTTCCGGCGGCAGCTGCATGCGCAGGATCTCGCGCGAGATCTGCACCATCTTGGCGTTATCGACGGCCAGGGCCGGCGACTGGTGGCGATGCACCTCGGAAGCGCGCTTGAAAGGCCCGATCTTCTCGTAGGCCCAGCCCCGGCGCTCGACCAGTTCCAGCACCCGCTCGCGCCAGGTCTCGCCCTTGAACGGCGTGTGGACCAGGGCCATCAGCTCGGTCTCGATCACCGCCGACATCTCGCGATACAGGCTGTCCAGATCGTTGAAGTGGCGGAAGACGGTGCGCAGGCCCACGTCGGCGCGAGCGGCGACCAGTTCGGCCGCGGGCGAGACGTCGCCTTCGCGCACCAGCTCCAGCATGGCCTGGACGATGCGGGCGCGACTGTCCTGCGAGCGCTTGCGACGGCCGTCGATCGCCACCTCAGGATTGGCGTCCGCTCCCGAACGAAGATTACGCACGACGGAACTCACGGCCTTCGGCCCTCCCACCAAGGGCCCTTGCTTAAACCCGTGGAGCCCCGACCACCACCTCAAAGCTTAAGAAGGTCGAGCCGGTTGGACCATTTGATCTCGGACGAGCCCGCCGGCAGGCTGGCGAAGTCACCGTCGCGGCCCACCTTCATCGGCCCGCCGAAGATCTCGCGCGAGCGGCCCAGGAATGGCCCCTCCAGGGCGCGGACCGGCAGCGGCGGGATGATGTGGTAGAACAGCACTGCCTTGACCCCGGCCGTCTTGGCCTCGCCGGCCACGGTCTCGGGCGCTGTGTGGTAGCTGAGGATGTCGTGGAAGATGTGGGCGTAGTTAGTCCGCCCGGCCTTCTCCGCCACGTCCTGCTGGATGGCCACCAGATTCGGCGACAGGCCCTCGTGGACCAGCAGGTCGACGCCCTTGGACGCCCGGACCAGGCGGTCGGAGGGCCCGGTGTCGCCGCTGATCACTGCGGTGCGGCCCTTGTACTCGAAACGATAGGCAACGGCCGGGTGGACCGGGTCGTGCTTGACCGGGAAGGCCCAGATCTTCAGGCCCAGCTTTTCCAGCACCAGCAGGTCGGGTCCGTTCGGATCGGCCGTGAACTCGTGCGCGACGCCGCCGAAGCCCGAGGGCGGCATGACCGCCTCGCCGTGGTGGGCGATCCGGTAGCCGCGATCCAGCGTGTAGGCGTCCTGGAAGCCCTTCACGACCTCGGTCAGGCCTGGAGGCCCATAGAGCGGCAACGGCGAATGCGTCGCCCCGCCGCCCCAGCGCTGCAGCATCAGCTCGCCGAGATCGGCGATGTGGTCGGAGTGGTAATGGGTGACGAAGGCCGCCGTCAGTCGGGGCGGCGGCAGGTTCATCAGCAGCAGGTTGCGTGTCGAGCCCGAGCCGGAGTCGACGACGAACAGGTCCTTGCCCGCCACGACCGCCACGCAGGGCCCCGCCCGGTTGGGGTCGGGCATCGGCGCGCCGGAGCCGCAGAGCCCGACATGCAGGCCGTCCGGCAGCTCGGCCAGGGGATCGGTCGCCAGCGCCGTCTCATAGACCTTGCGCATCCCCGCCTCGGCGATGCGCTCCCGGAACAGCCATGCCAGGCCCAACGCGATGGCGACCACGCCCGCCACGGCGCCCAGCCCGATCCAAACCTTACGCATGCGTCCCTCCCAGAACTTGACCCGGAGGCTTCATAATGACACTCATAATGTCAATATAAATCCGCCGGACCACGGTGACGGGAGATGACGATGGACGTGTTGCGTACGCCGGACGAACGGTTCGAGGGCCTGGCCGACTGGGCCTTCGCCCCGCGCTACACCCCCGTGGTGGACGCCGACGGCACGACCCTGCGCATCCACCACGTCGATGAAGGCCCCAAGGACCAGCGCCCGATCCTGCTGATGCACGGCGAGCCGTCTTGGGCCTATCTGTACCGCAAGGTGATCACCGACCTGTCGGCGCGCGGCCGCCGGGCGATCGCGCCGGACCTCGTCGGCTTCGGCCGCTCGGACAAGCCGGCCCAGCGCGACGACTACAGCTACGAGCGCCACGTGGCCTGGATGAGCGACTGGCTGGTCCGCAACGAGCTGACCGACATCGTGCTGTTCTGCCAGGACTGGGGCGGCCTGATCGGCCTGCGCCTGGTAGCGGCCTTCCCCGAGCGTTTCGCGGCCGTGGTGGTGTCCAACACCGGCTTGCCGGTCGGGTCGGGCAATAGCGCCGGCTTCGAGGCCTGGCTGAACTTCAGCCAGAACGCGCCGGAGCTGCCGATCGGCTTCATCCTCAATGGCGGCACGGCGCGCGACCTCTCCGACGCAGAGCGCGCGGCCTATGACGCGCCCTATCCCGACGAGACCTACAAGGCCGGCGCGCGGATCTTCCCGGCCCTGGTGCCGATCACGCCCGAGCACGCCTCGGTCGCCGAGAACAAGGCCGCCTGGTCGGTGCTGGAGCAGTTCGCCAAGCCGTTCGTCACCGCCTTCAGCGACGCCGACCCGATCACCCGTGGCGGCGAGGCGGCGTTCCAGTCGCGCGTGCCGGGCGCGCGGAACGTGGCCCATACCACGCTGAAGGGCGGACACTTCATCCAGGAGGACAGCCCATCGGAAATCGCCGCCCTGCTGGACGGCCTGGTCGCCAAGCTGCCGGAGAAGGAGCTCGCCGAATGAACGTCGTCAATCACGTCTTCCCCTCGCCCGAGCAGTTCCAGGAATTCTTCGGCGGCGCCGAAGACGGACCGTTCGTGATGGTCAACCTGCTGAAGTTCCGGGAGAAGGCCGAGTACGAGGACGGCGCCGAGCCTGAGCTTTCAGGCCGCGACGCTTACAACCGCTACGGCGTCGAGGTGGCCAAGCTGGTCCGGGAACTGGGCGGCCAGATCCGCTACAGCGGCCCGGTCACCGGCCTGATGATCGGCGAGGTCGAGGAGATTTGGGACGCGGTCGCCCTGGCCGAATACCCGTCCCTGGCCGCCTTCCAGAAGATGGCCCTGTCGGCCGAGATGCACGCCATCGAGCACCACCGCAAGGCGGGCCTGGCCGGGCAGCTGAACATCCGCACCAAGCCGGGTCCGGGCTTCTAGCGCTCGCGATAGACCGTCCGGAACCCGATGTGTGAGGCTCCGCTGTCCGGCGGTCCGGGCGTCCGGGCCGCCGGGCGGTAGCGGAAGCAGAAGTCGTCGGCGCACAGGAACGAGCCGCCCTTGATCACGTGCTTGGGCGTGCTCGGCTCATCGGGATCGAGGGCGCGCACCTGCGGCGGGCCGCCGGTCTCGATGACGTTGGCGGGCTCCAGGCCCGGCTTGAACCAGTCCCTGGTCCACTCCCAGACATTGCCAGCCATGTCCACGAGGCCATAGCCGTTGGGCGGATAGCAGCCGACCGGCGCGGGCTGGGCCTTATAGCCGTCGGTCCCCAGGTCCTGGGCGGGGAACACGCCCTGCCAGGTGTTGGCGCGCGGGTGCTGGGGGTCCTGAGGCTGGTCGCCCCAGGCGTAGCGCTTGCCGACCAGCCCGCCGCGCGCGGCGTATTCCCACTCGGCCTCGGTCGGCAGATCGCGGCCCAGCCACTTGGCGTAGGCCATGGCGTCCTCCCAGGCGATGTGGACCACCGGCCAGGCCTCGCGACCCTTGATGGACGAGCGCGGCCCTTCCGGATGACGCCAGTCGGCGCCGGGGATCACCCGCCACCATTGCGAGGGATCGTCCGACCTCGCCGCCTTCGCCCCCACGAAGACAAGCGAGGCCGGACGCCGCTGCGCCGCCGACAACTGGGCGTAGCGCGCGGGGTCGAGCGGTCGTTCGGCCAGGGTGCGGTAGCCCGTGGCCTCGACGAACCGCGCGAAGGCCGCGTTGGTGACTTCCGTACGGTCGATCCAGAACGGCGCGACCTTGACGACCTGCGGAGGCCCCTCCTCCGCCCGCATCGCCGCCGCGCCCATGGCGAAGTCGCCGCCCGCCAGCCGAACCATGCCGGCCGTGCGATGGGCGGGATCGGCGATCGGCAGACCCGTCAGGCAGGCTTTCGGAGCCGGCTTGCACGCCGCCAGCGCCAGGAACGCCAGAACCGGAAGGGCCTTCAGTTGTCCCAATAGACGTACTCGTCGCTGGCCTTCACCTTCTGGCCGCCCGGATGGTCGATATAGAAGGCGCCGGAGATCAGCGAGGGCCAAGCCGGCTTGGCCATCTGGCCGTCCAGTTGGGCCAGGGTCGCCTGCAGCTCCCGCACCTTGTCGGGCCGGGTCTTGGAGAGATCGTGGCGCTCGGTCGGGTCGGTGTTCAGGTCGAACAGCCAGACCTTGTTCGGCTCCTGGGCGACCTGCAGCTTCCAGCCGCCGGCCATCACCGTCTTGTAGCGGCCCGAGCGCCAGTACATGGCCTTGTGCGGATCGCCGGCGGCCTTGCCTTTCACGAATGGCACGAGGTCGACGCCGTCGATCACCCGGTCCTTGGGCGGGGTCGCGCCGGCCGCGCCGGCGGCGGTGGCGAAGATGTCCACGTGGCCGACAGGGCTGCGATAGACCGCGCCCGCCGGCAGTTGGCCGGGCCAGCGCAGCAGGAACGGCACGTGGATGCCCCCCTCGAAGAAGGTCGCCTTCCAGCCGCGATACGGCTGGTTGATGTCGGGCAGGCCGATATAGTTCGCGCCGCCGTTGTCGGAGGTGAAGATCACCAGGGTGTTGTCGTCCAGGCCCTTGTCCTTCAGCGTCTGCAGCACCCGGCCGATGTTGCGGTCCAGGTTGCGGACCATGGCGGCATAGACCCGCAGGCGGTGATCCTTGATCTGGCTCAGGGCGTCATAGTCGGCCTTCGGAGCCTGCAACGGCGTGTGGACGGCGTTGTAGGCCAGGTACAGGAAGAACGGCCGGTTCTTGTTGGCGTCGATCGACTTGATCGCCTCGTCCGTCAGGTAGTCGGTCATGTAGCTGGACGGGTGGAACATCTTGCTGCCGTTGTACTGCACGGCATACGGCAGAGCGCCCCACAGGAACTTGTCGATCGGGTCCCAGTCCTGGCGCGACTCCTCGACCGACTTGTCGCCGACCGGCGCGAACAGCGAGGCGCCGGCCATGAAGCCCAGGCTCTCGTCGAAGCCCTGGTCCTCGGGCCGCGAGCCCTTGACCCCGCCCAGGTGCCATTTGCCCAGATGGACCGTGTGGTAGCCGCGGGTCTTCAGCGCCTCGGCGATGGTGATCTCGGTCGAGGGCACCGCCTCGGTGCTGTCGTCCTTGGGCGCGTTCTTCACCTCGTCCTTGTTGAAGTGCGTGGGATGCAGCGGGTCGCCCTGATGGCCGCCGACCACGCGTGAGAAGGCCACCGGCGCGGGCGTGAACTCGAAACCGAAGCGGGTGGCGTAGCGGCCGGTCATGATCGCCGCGCGCGACGGGGCGCAGGTGGCGTTGCCGGCATAGCCGTTGGCGAAGGTGACGCCCTGGTGGGCGATGGAGTCGATGGCCGGGGTGGGCACCGTCCCGCCCGCGACGCCGCCGCCGTTCAGGGTGATGTCGTTGTAGCCGAGGTCGTCGGCCAGGATGAACACCACGTTCGGCGGCCGCTGGCCGGCCGGGGGCGCGACCGGCCCTTGCGCCCAGGTCACCGCGTGGTTGGCCTCGATCTTCGGCTGCTTGGCGCGCGCGATCATGATGATCAGGTCGAAGCGGAAATGCCACGCCGCCGCGCCGGCCGCGACCAGCACCACGACGATCCCCGCCAACCACTTCCAGGCCTTCATACGCGCCTCCCTTTTATCGTTCGGCGGAGCATATATTGACATTCATCGTGCCGCTAGATGTCATAGCCCAGCTCACCGGAGGCGCCTCATGTCCCTGCGTACCCAGATCATGCGTAGCGTGACCACCGCCCTGACCAGCCCGGCCCGTCGCCGGATGGCCCGGGACATGGCCGCCTTCTCCGCCCGCTTGCGCGGCGAACGCACGACCGTCCGCTATTTCCATCAGGCCGACGATCCCTATTCGCACCTGGCCGTGCAGATGCTGCCGCGCCTGCGGGCCCGCTACGGGGTTGAAGTCGATCCGTATCTCGTCCCGCCGCCCGAGGACTCGGCCGCCCCCGACCGCGAGCGCCTGCGCGCCTACGGCCTGCGCGACGCCGCCCGCCTGGCTCGCGCCCGGGGCCTGGGCTTCCCCACCCAAGCCAAGCTGCCCTCAGACGAGGACGTACAGCGGCTGCAGGTCGTCCTGGCCGACTCGCTGGAGCGCGGACGGTTCGAGGACGTGGCCTCGGCGGCCGGCGCGGCCCTGTGGTCGGGCGACACCAAGACCCTGGCCGGCATGGCCGCCTGGGCCAGCGGCCAGGACCCCGACCTCTGCGCCGACCTGCTGCGCTTCAGCGAAGACCGCCGCGCCCAGCTGGGTCACTATCTGGGCGGCATGTTCCACTTCGAGGGCGAGTGGTTCTGGGGTGTCGACCGCCTGGGTCACCTGGAAGCCCGCCTCGCCGCCCGGGGCCTGGACCGCGAGCTAGGAACGCCGCCGCTGGTCCCGCCTCTGGAGCCGGTCCTGGACCCCTCGACCGGCCTGCCCGGCCCGACGATCGAGGCTTGGTTCTCGTTCCGCAGTCCCTATTCCTGGCTGGTCCTGCCGCGTATCCGCCAACTGGCCCAGGCGCATAACGCCCGACTGAAGCTGCGGCCGATCCTGCCGATGGTCATGCGGGGTCTGGCCGTGCCGCGCGTGAAGACCCTCTACATCGCCCTGGACTGCAAGCGCGAGGCCGAGCGCCTCTCCCTACCGTTCGGCAAGATCGTCGACCCCGTCGGCGCTGGCGCCGAGCGGGCGTTGGCGGTGCTGCACCATGCGATCGACCTGGGCCTGGGCGAGGACTTCGCCGAGTCGGGCCTGAAGGCCGCCTTCGCCGACGGCCTGGCCCTGGCCGAGGACGCCGGCCTCTACGCCGCCGCCCGCCGCGCCGGCCTCAACGACGCCCAGACCGCCACGGCGCTCGCCGACGACAGCTGGCGCGACCGCGTGGAGCTCAACCGCGCCGCCCTACTGGACGCCGGCCTGTGGGGCGCGCCCAGCTTCCGGGTCAGCGGCCAGGAGGCGCACTGGGGCCAGGACCGGCTGTGGATGCTGGAGGACGACATCCGCGCGGCGATCAAGCCGACGAAGGCCCCAAATTTCGCTTATGGGCCGAACGGATTGTCCGGATAAACCGACGAACCCTTGGCGGCCTCGGTCAGCTCGGCCCGGCCACAGATCTCCAGCGCCGTCAGGGCGTAGATCAGAGCGCTGTCGGCCAGGTCCTTCGGCGTCGGCCTCCAGCGCTTCGGGCCCGTGGTGATGGCCGGCACGCGGTGCATGTTGAAGACGTTGTGGTCGCGCCACATGCTCGAATAGACAGGATTGGCGCGGGCGACAGACTGGCCCAGACCCAAGCGCGTGGCGGCGTCCACCGCCCCGACCAGCGGCGCGACCTCGGCGGCGTCGGCCTCGAAGCCATGGCGCACGACGACCGGCTCGATCTCGACCCGACCGACACGAGCCGCCCGAGCCATGGCTTCCAGGGCGTGCTGGACGTCGGCGGCCTTCTGGCGCGGGTTGAGGCCGACTTCCAGGTAGAGGCTGACCACCTCGGTCCCGTCGCCGAACTGGAACGGCACGCCGCCTCGGATGGCGCACAGTTGGACCTTGGGCTCGGCGATGCCGCCGGCGCTCTCGTAGCGGCTCTTGGCCTCCCATTCGCGGGTCCAGGCGTGGATCGCGTCGGTCAGCTTGCCGACACGGTAGATCGGGTTCGGGTGATCGCTCGACGTTTCTGGGTGACGCAGTAATGGGGTGAAAGTCCCCTCGCCCCAGAGCCTTAGCCGGAACACCGCATAGCCGCAGCCGACGCTGGTCCAGCCGAAGTCGCAGCCCTCGGCGGCGATGGCGTAGTCGGGCGCGACGCCGCCGTGGTGGAACAGGTAGTGGGCGCCGATGTCCTTGCCGAGATACGCGATCCCGCGATGCTCCTCGATCGGCTCGGGCCCGATCTCGCCGGGACAGGCGGTCAGGTACATCTTGCCCGCCAGGCCGTAGCCAGCGGTCTTCAGGGCCTTGGCGGCGATCAGGAAGCAGCTCATCGGGCCGCGATCATTGGCGATGGGATAGCCGCGCAGCTCGCCGTCCTCCAGCCAACAGCGCTCCCACTCCGGATCGGCCAGGGTGGCGGGGCTGTATTTGTGGACGTCGAGGTCGGGGTCGCGGGTCGGGCTCTCGGTGTCGAGATGGGCGGTGAACAGCAGGTTCTTGCCGGCGCCCAGGCCGCCATAGGTCCCAATGACGTTGAAGCGATCCTCGGTCGCCCCGACCTTGCGCGGCGAGAAGCCCTCGCGCGCCATCCAGTCGTGGACGAACTGTCCCGCCTCGCGCTCCTGGCCCGAACGGCTGGGGATGTTGCCCATGGTCAGGGCCAGTTCGGTGAGCTCGTTCTCGTCGATGGCGGCGGCGATGGCCTCGCGATCAGCTTGGCTGACCATCAGACGTCCCAGGCGGCGGCAACGCTGGCCGTGTCGGTCAGGATTGCGGTGTTCAGGTCCAGCATCTTCAGCGCCGCCGCGTGCAGGTCGGGCTCGTAGGCCGCGCAGGCGTCGGCGGCGACGAACACGTGGTAGTCGAGGTTGAAGGCGTCCTTGGCCGTGTCGGCGACACAGCACTCGGTGGTCAGGCCGGCGATCACCAGGGTGTCGACCTCCATCGCCTTCAGCCACGCGTCGATGTCGGTATCCCAGAACGGGCTGTACCGCGTCTTGCGGAACACAGGTTCGCCCGGCTCGGGCTGAGGTCCGACGAAGTCGCTGCCCGGCGCGCCGATGCGGCACAGCGCGGGGCTGGCCTCGGGATCGGCGCCGCGCCGGCGCATCCGCTCGTCCCAGACGTCTGAGTCGGTTTCCGGCGTCGTGAACAGGCCCACGAAGACCACCGGAACGTCCGCCGCCCGCGCCGTGTCGGCCAAGCGCTGCGCCGCCGCCAGGGCCGCCGGTACGGTCGAGAGATCGAGGCCCCACTGACCGCTCAAGCCTTCAGGCGAAGCGAAATCGACCTGCATGTCGACGATCACCAGCGCCGTGCGGTCGGCGGCGATCCAATGCTCGAGGTTCATGCGAAGGCCGTCCGCAGGCTGGGCAGGATTTCGGAGCCGAACATGGCCAGGCCCTCCACATAGTCGGGGAAGATCAGCATCAGGCCGTCAAGCTCGCACTCGGTCATGAAGCTTTCCACCTGCTCGCGGCACGTGGCGGGCGAACCGATCATGGTCTCGGTCATGAACGCCCCCTGCTTCTCGGCCGCGCCCTGCAGCCTGTCGGCCGGCACGCCCCAGCTGGACAGCATCGACAGGATCGCCCCCATGTCCGCGCCCTCGGCGTAGCGCTGGGCCAGGGCCTGCGCCCCCACGTTGGTCTCGGCGTGGATGATCGTGCACATGGCATAGGTGCGGACGCTTTTGCCCAGCTCGGCCGCCATCTGCTTGGCCCGGCGCGAGGCGTCGCGGTGATCGGCCCGCGAGCGGCCGCCGATGAAGCAGGCGTCTGCGTGGCGCACCGAGAACTGGAAGCCGCGATCGGACATGCCCGCGCAAATCAGCTCGGGACGCGGCTTGGCCAGGGGCTTGGGCTTGGACTGGCAGTCCTTCATCGTGAAGTACTCGCCGGCGAAGTCGACGCTGTCCTCGACCCACAGGCGCTTAACGATGGTCGTCCACTCCTCTGCCAGGGCGTAGCGGTCGTCGTGGGACAGCGAATCGTCCCAGGCGCTCATCTGGTCGAACTCGGCCTTGTAGGCCCCGGCGACGATGTTCAGCCCGGCCCGGCCGCCGCTGACATGGTCGAGGGTCGCGATCATCTTGGCGGCCACCGCCGGGTTCTGCAGCAATGGATGGACCGTGGCCCAGATGCGGACGTTCGTCGTGGCCTCGGCGATGGCGGCCATCAGGGTCACCGACTCGAGCGAGGTCCCCCAGTGGTCGGTCTCGCCGCCGAAGCCGCGGAACTTGCCCATCGACATCACGAAATCCAGCCCCGCCTGGTCGGCGGCCACCGCCGCGGCGCGGTTCTGGGCGTAGAGACCGTCCAGCACGGGCGTGGTCTTGGACACGATCCAGCCGCCGTTGGCCACCGGCAGGAAGACGCCGAAATCCTTGTGCTGGGCGGGGCGATCGAACATGGCGGGGATCATCACGCGCTTCGGCGACCCAAACAACCGCACTTGACGCAGCGCCCGCCGGCGCCATCTGCACGCGACATATGTGCGCGACGGGCCTTCTGCGGAAAACAAAGGTCTTGGGCGAACGGCGACCTGGGACTATCCATTCCCCAAATGCTCACCCAGACCGATGGCGCCTCCGCCGTCCCCCCGACCGAAAGCGCCGCTGAACGCGCCCGCAACCGCCGCCGCAAGCCGGTCCGGCGGCTGCGCCTCGTGCTGGCCGTGTTCGCCGTCGGCGTCAGCGCCGCCGTGATCGCCCAGGCCGCCTGGAACAGCTTCGCCTCGAACAAGCTGCTGACCCAGGCCGCCGCCTCGCCGCTGGTGCTGGACAAGCCGCGCTTCACCGGCGTGCTCAAGGACGGCCGCCCGTTCCTGATCACCGCCGCCAGCGCCGAGCGCGATCCCAAGGACGAGAACCTGGTCCGCCTGGTCTCGCCCGTCCTGGTGCGCGGCTACGGCCAGCCCAATTCCAGCCAGGCGGTCGCCAAGTCCGGTCTCTATCGCGAGGCCGAGAACACCCTGCTGCTGACCGACGAGGTCAAGATCACCAGCGCCGAGGGCTACGACTTCGACGCGCCGCGCGCCCTGATCAACATGAAGACGGGCGAGGTCAGCGGCGACGCCGGCATCGCCGGCAGCGGTCCCAAGGGCAGCACGCAGGCCAACGCCTACAGCGTCACCGACAAGGGTGACCGGGTGAAGCTGCAAGGCCGCGTCCACACCCGGCTGGAGCGCAAGCCCTGACGTGGCCACCGCCAAACGCGTCTGCTTCCTCTACATCGCGCAACACCATCAGGTCTGGCACAGCCTGTCGGTGGCCGTCGCCATGGCCAGACGCTGGCCGGCCATCAAGGTCGAGATCGCCACGACCACGCCTGACCTGCTCGAATACGCCGAAGGCCTGGTCGCCGAGCTGGGCGGGGCGGCGATCGAGTTCGTCTTGCTGCCGCCGGCCTGGCTGCGCCGGTTCAGCAACGGCGCGCCGCCCAAGGCCCCGATGCTGATCGCCAACGCCCGTCGCCTGGCGCGCTACGACGCGGTGATCACCCCCGAACGCACCACCGCCCTGCTCCGCCGCCTGGGGGTCCGCCACCCGCTGCTGGTCTACACCCAGCACGGCGCCGGCGATCGCGAAGGGCCGTTCGAGCCGCGCCTGAAGGTCTTCGACCTGGTCATGGCCGCCGGCCGCAAGCAGCGCGACCGCATGCTGCACGAGGGCTGGGTCACCGACGACACCTGCGCCATGGTCGGCTACCCCAAGTTCGACCTGGTCGACGACCTGCCCCAGCGCGCCGTGCCGCAATTCGACCGGCCCGGTCCGGTGGTGCTGTACAACCCGCACTTCCACGCCACGCTGGGCTCCTGGCCCAAGTGGGGCAAGCAGGTGCTGGAGTTCTTCGCGACCGACGATCGCTACAACCTGATCTTCGCCCCGCACATCCGCCTGTTCGAGACCGCCTCCACCGAGGAGCGCGCGGCGTTCAAGGCTTTCGCCGAGCATCCGCGCATCCATGTCGACCTGGGCGGCCCGGCTGCGGCGGACATGACCTACACCAAGGCGGCCGACCTTTATCTGGGTGACGTCTCCAGCCAGATCTACGAGTTCCTGCGCACGCCCAAGCCGTGCCTGTTCCTCAACAGCAGCGACGCGTCCTGGTGCGGCGATCCCAGCTTCCACCACTGGCTGTACGGCCCGGTGCTGGAGAACATCGAGCGCCTGGGCGAGGGCCTGGACGAGGCCTTCGCCACCCACGACAACTACCGCGAGGCCCAGGTCTGGGGCATCGAGGAGACGTTCGACATCAGCAACGTCCCGGCTTCGGTGCGCGCGGCCCGCGCCATCGTCGACAAGCTGGAGCGCGTGGCATGACCGACGCACCCGCACCTGCCCCCAAGAGCCCCCTGAAGCACGTCCTGCACAACGCCGGCGAGTTGCTGAGCGGCCGGATCGTCAACGCCTTCGTCGGCCTGGCCTATATCGCCCTGACGGCCCGGAGCCTGGGCAAGGAAGCCATGGGGGTGGTCGTGTTGATCAACGCCTTCGCCCAGTTCCTGGGCGAGGTGGCGCACTTCCAGTCCTGGCAGACCCTGATCACCTACGGCACCGCCCCGGCCCAGGAGAACGATCGGCCCAAGTTCCACCAAGTGCTGCGCCTGTCGCTGCTGCTGGATGGGATCAGCGGCGTGCTGGGCGTGGCCCTGGGCGTCCTGGGCTCCTGGTTCTTCTGGCGCGAGCTGCAATGGCCGGCGGGCACGAGCGGCTATGGCGCGCTCTACGCTCTGTCGATCGGGGTGATGACCTCGGCCACCGGCGTCGGACTGCTGCGCCTGTTCGACCGCTTCCGCTACCTGGCCGCCCAGCAGGCGGTCAGCTCGTTCGTGCGGATGATCGGCTGCGCGATCTGCGCCCTGACCGACGCGCCGATCCAATGGTTCCTGGCCGCCTGGGCGGCCGGCACCTTCGCCTCGTTCTTCTACATCGCCGCCATCGCGGCCTGGGACCTGAACCAGCGCGGCCTCTTGAAGGGCTTCACCCTGATGGGGCCGACCTCCAAGGGGCTGCCGGGCGTCTGGCGCTTCGCCATGGCCACCAACTTCTCCAGCACCATCGACGTCGGCTTCACCCACGTGCTGACCCTGGTGGTCGGCGCAATGCTGGGCCCCGTCCAGGCCGCCTACTGGCGGATCGGCAAGCAGGTGGCCGACGGCATGGCCAAACCGGCCCGCCTGATGGTGCCGGCCCTCTATCCCGAACTGGCCAAGATGCGCACCACGGGCGGCCAGCAGGCCATGACCAAGCTGGCCGTGCAGATCGGCCTGATCGGCGGCGGCGCGGCGGCCGTGCTGCTGCTGGTCAGCCTGGTCGCCGGCCGTTGGATCCTCGAGGTCGTGATGGGCAAGGCCTTCGGCGCGGCCGCCGGGGTGATGAACTGGCAGGTGGCCGCCGCGGCCATCGCCATCCTGTCGCTGCCGCTGGAGCCGATGCTGGTCTCCATGCGCGCCGCCGGCGCGGCCCTGGCCGTGCGCCTGGTGGTGGTTGTCGCCTATCTGGCGGCCCTCGTTCCCCTCATCAACACCTACGGCCTGACCGGCGCGGGCGCCGCGCTGGTTGCGTCCGCTTTGGCGATGGCCGTGGGCATGTATTTCATGGCGCGTCACAGGCTCGCCCGACTCGCGGCGGAAGAAAGCTCCGCGCGCACCGACAAAGACGATGAAAGACTATCCTATGATCACCCCCACGGCGTCTGACCGCACCGTTCGGTTCGCCGACTTCCCGACCCTGACCCAGGCTCTCGATTTCGCCGCGACCGGCGAGACGGGGATCAACCTCTATTCGCTGCGCGGCGAACTGGTCGAAGCCCTGCCCTACGCCAAGCTGCGCGAGGAGGCCCTGGTCCTGGCCCGTCGTCTGCTGGCCACGGGGGCCAAGGTCGGCGACAGCGTGGCCCTGCTGGCCGAGACCGACGGTGACTTCGTCCGCGCCTTCTTCGCCTGCCAATATGCCGGCCTGCTGCCCGCGCCGATGGCCCTGCCGACCCCGCTGGGCGGCCGCGCGGCCTATATCGAGCAGATCAAGAACCTGGCCACCTCGGCCAAGGCCAGGATCCTGATCGGCCCCGTGGGCCTGAAGGACTGGGTGGCCGAAATCGGCGAGGCCGCCGGCCTGGAGTTCGCCGGCGTCCTGGCCGACCTGCCGGAAGACGGCGGTGCGCAGCTGCCGACCATCGCCCCGGAAAACCCCTGCTACCTGCAGTTCTCGTCGGGCAGCACGCGCACCCCGACCGGCGTCCTGGTGCTGCACAAGGCCCTGATGGCCAACTGCGTGGCCATCACCCGCGACGGCCTGCAGGTCGAGCCGAGCGACCGCGCCATCTCGTGGCTGCCGCTCTATCACGACATGGGCCTGATCGGCTTCCTGCTGGCCCCGCTGTCCTGCCAGATGACGGTCGACCTGCTGCCCACCGGTGCCTTCGTCCGCCGCCCGCTGCTGTGGATCGACCTGATCGGCCGCAACGGCGCGACGATCGCCTACAGCCCGACCTTCGGCTACGAGCTGTGCGCTCGCCGCGTGCAGGGCCAGCCACTGGACGCCTACGACCTCTCGCGCTGGCGCAACGCCGGCCTGGGCGGCGACATGATCCGCATGCCGCCGCTGAAGGCCTTCGTCGAGGCCTTCGAGCCGGCCGGCTTCTCGCCCAAGGCCTTCGTCGCCAGCTACGGCATGGCCGAAGCGACCCTGGCCCTCTCCATGGCCCCGGTGGGCAAGGGCCTGCGCGCCGAGACCCTGGACGTCGAGCGCCTGGAGCGTGACAACCTGGCCGTCGATGCGCCGGAAGGTTCGGACCGCGCCCGCGATTTCGCCCGCTGCGGCCCGGCCTTGCCCCACCACTTCCTGGAAGTCCGCGACGAGAGCGGCGCGGTGCTGCCCGAGCGCGGCGTCGGCCGCATCTTCGCCAAGGGCCCCTCGATCATGAGCGCCTACTTCGCCAATCCGGAAGAGAGCGCTCGGGTGCTGTCGGCCGACGGCTGGCTGGACACAGGCGACATCGGCTTCAAGATCGAGGGCGAGATCGTCATCACCGGCCGCGCCAAGGACCTGATCATCCTCAACGGCCGCAACATCTGGCCGCAGGACCTGGAATGGACCGCCGATCACGAGATCGACGGCCTGCGCAGCGGCGACGTCTGCGCCTTCTCGATCCCGGCCGAGCCGGAAGACCAGATCGTGGTCCTGGTCCAGGCGCGCGGCGGCGACGCCGACACCCGCGTGGCCATGGTCGAGCAGGTCGCCACCCTTCTGCGCACCCGTCACGGCGTCGAGGCCAAGGTGAAGCTGGTCGGGGCCCACGCCCTGCCCCAGACCTCGTCGGGCAAGCTGAGCCGCTCGAAGGCCAAGACGGCCTACCTGGCCGGCGCTTACGGCGAGTAACATGGCCGGGGTCGTCGCCGTCACCGGAGCCACGGGCTTCCTGGGCCGCCATCTGGTCCGCGCCCTGGCCCAGGACGGCTGGCAACCCCGCGTGCTGGTCCGTCGCGACCCGATCCACCCGCTGTGGCGCGATCTCGAGATCGAGGTCGTCGCCGGCGACCTGAAGACGCCCGGCGCGCTGGACCGCCTGTGCAACGGCGCCGAGGTCGTCATCCACGTGGCCGGCCTGATCAAGGCTCCCTCGCTGGACGGCTTCGACGTCGTCAACCGCGACGGGGCCAAGGCCGCTGCTCTGGCCGCCAAGGCCGCCGGGGCCCGGTTCATCCTGGTTTCCAGCCTTGCCGCTCGCGAACCGCAGCTGTCGAACTACGCCGCCAGCAAGCGCGCGGGCGAGGACGCGGTGCGCGAAGCCTATCCCTCGGCCCTGATCGTGCGGCCGCCCGCCATCTACGGTCCGGGCGACACCGAGACCCTGGCGCTGTTCGAGCTGGCGGCCAAAAGCCCGGTTCTGCCGGTGCTGTCGCCGGAATCACGGATCGCCATGATCCACGTCCAGGACGCCGCGGCCAAGCTGGTCGCCTTCTGCCGCAGGCCGGTTTCGAGCCTTGTAGAGCTGGCGGATGTGCGGCGCGACGGTTACACTTGGTCAGAAATCATGACTTCGGCGGGTTCGGCGATGAACCGCACGCCTCGCCTGGTCAGGTTGCCCGATAGCGCCCTGCTGCTGGGCGGAATCCTAGCGGATGCTTGGTCTTTCGCCTCGAACAACCCCTCGGTGTTCGGTTTAGGCAAGGCTAGGGAGTTGCTTCACAACGATTGGTCACTATCTAGCGCTCCGATGTCGGAGGGAGTACCCAGCGTGTTCGGGCTGGTCGATGGCTTCTTGCACACCGTCGATTGGTATCGAGAACAAGGGTGGTTACCCAAAAACATCACCGCCTAGTTCAAATATGGCGGAAATCTGACAGACTAGCCGTTACAGTAGTGTCACGGGTGGGGCTCCCGGAGGTTTGATTTAGAATGGAAACGGTGACGGATCTCAGCTTGCGCGAGATCGGGGTGGCGGCGAGCAAGGTTCTGGGACGGCCTGTCGAGGTGCGTGCAGAGTCGCATATCGGCCGTGACCTCGCCGTGGACTCTCTAGCCCTGATGAACATCATCATGGAGCTCGAAGACACCTTCGACATCTCCATTCCTCTTGATCGCCTGGCCTCTGTCGAGACCGCCGGTGATCTTTCCAAACTGATCAATGATCTCCGGACTAGGGCTTAACTAATGGGGCTATTCGATAAGCACCTGGCCTATCGCGATGCGTACAAGGCCATCCAGAGCGCGGGCGCCGACCCGTTCAAGGTTCGCTTCGACGCCGTGACCTCGCCGACCGAGGGCGTCGTCGAGGGCCGCAAGACCATCCTGCTGGGCACCAACAACTATCTGGGCCTGACCTTCGACCAGCAGGCGATCGACGCCTCGGTGAAGGCCGTCCAGGAGCGCGGCACCGGCACGACCGGCTCGCGCATCGCCAACGGTTCGTTCGAAGCTCACGTCGAACTGGAAACCGAACTGGCCAAGTTCTACGGCCGCAAGCACGCCATGGTCTTCACGACCGGCTACCAGGCCAATCTGGGCGTGCTGTCGACCCTGGTGGGTCGCGGCGACCACCTGATCCTCGACGCCGACAGCCACGCCTCGATCTACGATGGCTCGCGTCTGGGCCACGCCGAGGTCATCCGCTTCCGCCACAACGACCCCGAAGACCTGGCCAAGCGCCTGCGTCGCCTGGGCGATGCGCCGGGCGAGCGCCTGATCGTCGTCGAAGGCGTCTATTCGATGATCGGCGACGTCGCGCCGCTGAAGGAAATCGCCGCCGTGAAGCGCGAGCTGGGCGGCTACCTTCTGGTCGACGAAGCCCACTCGATGGGCGTGCTGGGCGCCACGGGCCGCGGTCTGGCCGAAGCGGCCGGCGTCGAAGCCGACGTCGACTTCATTGTCGGCACCTTCTCCAAGAGCCTGGGGGCCATCGGCGGCTTCTGCGTCTCGGACATGGATGACTTCGACGTCATGCGCGTCGTCTGCCGTCCGTACATGTTCACCGCCTCGCTGCCGCCCGCCGTGGTCGCCTCGACCGTGACCGCCCTGCGCCGCATGGTGGAACAGCCCGAGCTGCGCGACCGCCTGAACCGCAACGCCAAGCGCCTGTACGACGGTCTGACCGCCATGGGCTTCCACACCGGCCCGACGGCCAGCCCGGTGGTCGCCACGACCATCCCGGACCAGGAACGCGCCATCGCCATGTGGAACGGCCTGCTGCAGGCCGGCGTCTACCTGAACCTGGCCCTGCCGCCCGCCACGCCGGACAGCCGTCCGCTGCTGCGCGCCAGCGTCAGCGCCGCCCACACCGACGAGCAGATCGACGCCGTCCTCAGCGCCTTCGCCGAAATCGGCGCGGCCTTGGGCGTCATCGAGCCTCTTAAGCGCGCCCGCGCCTGAGAACGCTGTCATTCTGATACGAAGACGCCCGGACCTCGCGGTCCGGGCGTTTTTGTTTGTGGAGCCTAGGCCGCCTTGCGGCGGCTCTTCCAGACCTTCAGCAGCACGCCGGGCGCCGCCAGGACGGGATGGCGTTCGCGCCACGGCGTCACTTCGACCGGCACGCCGGTGTGACGCTCGATCTTCCAAGCGGCATAGCGGGCCGCGCCTTGGAAGGTGAAGGACGCCTTGATCAGCCGCGCGGCGTTCAACGGCTTGCCCAGCAACTTGCGGGGCAGCCACTCACGGCGCACGCGGGCCCGCTGACCCTCGCCCATCACCCTGCCCTCGTCGTTCCAGACGGCTTCCATGACGTGGTCGTAGCGCTGCGGGTCGAAGGTCAGGATCGAGACCTCGCGGCCGGCCTTCTCGACCCGCAGCTCGGCCTTGTAGGTCTCGCGGAACAGCGCGGTCCACAGGTCGAGCGGCGCGCCGTCGACGGGGCCCAGGGCGCGGGCGTAGCGGGCGGCCGTGCGGCAGGCGTCGGTGACCGCGTCGATCACCGTCTCGCGCGCGCTCGACGCGGCCCAGATCAAGGCGCAGGGCTGAACGAAGCGAGCCCACAGCGTGGTGTCGTAGTCGCCGCCGCTGGTGGTCTTGCGGAACTGGCTCAGGGTCATCGAGGCGACCTTGGCCCGCAACACCTGACCGTCGTGCTCCAGCTCGTGATAGCTGACGTCCGGCCAGAGGATGCGCGTGAAGACCCCGCGCCAGCCGACCGGCGGCCGCTCGGTCAGGACGTAGTAGTCCAGCACGCCGGACAGATCCCCCGTCCGCAGGATCGAGCCGTAGAACAGCACCGCCTGGGCGCCGGGAAAGATCGTCGTCAGGTGCTCGGCGAAGGCGGTGATCGGCGCGGGGGTCGGCGTGGAGAGCTCGGCCGCGACGAGGTCGCGAAGGCTGCTCATCCGACCAGGAACCGCAAAGACGGCCCAAGACCGATGGTCAGGTCGCCGCCCTCATAGACTTCGCCGTCCAGCACGAACGGCGCGCCGCCGGCCAGAGCGATCTGGTGCGGGTCGCGGCGGCGATAGCCCAGGCCTTCCAGGGCCGGCTCGGACTTGCCGCTCAGCACCATCGGCAGCGCCTTCAGCAGGCGGCGCGGCGGGGCGTCGACGTCCAGCAGCTTGAACCCCTCGCGCGGCGCGCCGAAGGGCTTGAGGCCGAACGGCAGGCGCTTGAGCGCGGTGGCCACGATGGCGAAGCGCTCGTCGCCGGGCTGTTCCTGGCCGTCGATGGACAGCCGGGCCGGCACGCCTTCGCGCCACTCGGCCTTGGCCCCGCCGAAGACGGCGCCCGCGGCCGCCGTCACGATCGTCACGGCCACGGCCAGGTTATGGAAGAACCCGACCTTGTGGGCCTTCTGGGCCAGGTTGGTGGCCTTCACCATGGCCCCGACGCCGAAGAAGAAGCCCTGCATGCACGGCCGGTCATCGGCCCAGCTCACCCGGAGCGGCGGCCGCTCCTTGATGCGCGGATCGACCTGGCGGGCGGCGATCAGGACTTCCTCGAGCCGCCAGTCGTTGGGCGCGCCCAGGTCGATGGCCAGGACATTGGTCTTGCCCGACGGCAGCACCGCCAACAGCGGCAGGTCCTCGCCGAAGGTGTGCGGCAGCAGGCTGATGACGTCGCGGACCGTGCCGTCGCCGCCGTCGATGATCAGCAGATCGAGGCCGTCGCGGGCGAAGTTTTCCAGCTCGGCGCGCAGGGCGTCGCGACCAAAGGGCTCGACCAGCCGCACGCCCGCGGGCGGCGGACCGGGCGGATGCACCCGGTTGCCATGGCTCTTCGGATTGCGGACAACCCCAATGCGCGTCATTTCGACAGCCAAGATTGGATGGATCCCTTCGGCGCGACCAGACCCTGAAGAATCTGGACGGCATGCACGATCAAGCACAGCCCGGTCCAAATCGCCACCAGCGTGAAGCCGACATCGGGACGACCCACGAGCGCAGAGCCCGTCAAAAGGATCAGGTTCGGGTTTCGGCGGGCCGTGATCAGGCGGAAGAAGCTGTCGAACGGCCGCCAGGCGTGCACTTCCAGTTTGAAGAGGGACAGGAAGATCCCCTCCTCCACGCGCTGCAGCACATAGCCGGCGATGACGATGGCCAGGCTGATCTCGGCATAGGGGATCGATTGGCCGACGGCATAGACGCCGACGAACCACGCCCACCACCAGAAGGGCGGGTGCACCAGGTCGATGCCGTGGTCGAAGACATTGCCCCACTTGGACGAGGTCAGGGTCACGCGGGCCAGCTTGCCATCGACGGTGTCGAGGAAGGTCATGATCCAGGCGCAGACCAGGCCCCAGCCGAAATGGCCGGTCCAGAACAGGTACATCGCCGCGAGCACCAGCAGGAAGCCGATGCCGGTCACCTGGTTGGGGGTCATCTTGGCGATGGCGCACCAGCGGGTGACGATCCGCGCCGGCGTCGGCCAGACGTATTTGGTGACGAGGTCGGTGACGCCCTTGTACGAGCCCTGGAACAGGCGAGCTTCGACGGCGCGCACCGTCTCGGGCGTCAGGCGCTCCAGCACCGGCGGCTCGCGCTTGCGCAGGGCGCTGTTATACGCCGAGCCCAGTTCCAGCGCGCTCAGGCGGGTCAGGCGCGGGTCCAGGCCCGACGGGTCCTGCCCGGCGTGCAGCGCCTCGGTGGCGGCATAGGCCAGCTCGGCCGGCGCGTGGACGGCCACGGCGCGACCGGCGTCGTCGACCAGCACCGCGCCCTCGCGACCGGCCAGGGCCTTGATCAGCGACTCGTCGAACACCCAGCCGGCGTCGACCGCCACCACCGCGTGCGACAGGTCCACGGCCGGGGTCTCGACCAGGCCCACGCGCCGATAGATGCGCGACAGGCGCTCGCTCGAGGTCATGCCCCAGATGCGCGCCCGGCTCTCGCCGGCAGTCAAGGCACGCGGACCAGCCGGTGCGACGTTTTGAATTTCGCTACTCAAAGACAGATATACCCCTTGAAACCCAAGCCGATTGATAAGCAGCTTCGGCTGCTTCGACCAGAACGACCCGAACCGTCTTGTCCATATACCGCATCGCCCACCTCTCCGACCCCCACCTGCCGCCGCCGCCAGGCGCGTTCGGGTGGAAGGACGTCTTCACCAAGCGGCTGCTCAGCCGCATCGCCTGGCGCAAGAAGCGCAAGGTCCACCAGCCCCAAGTGCTGGCGGCCCTGATCGCCGACGTGCAAGCCGCTAGCCCCGATCATGTGGTGATCAGCGGCGATCTCACCAACTTTGCTTCGCGTACGGAAATCGCCGCCGCGACCAAGTGGCTGGAATCCTTGGGTCCCTCCAGCGGCTTCACCGTCAGCCCCGGCAACCACGACGCTCTGGCGGGCTCGGGCGGCGACGAACGCTTCGCGCCTTGGGCGCCCTGGCTGGGCGACAAAGGTGAGACCCAATTCCCGCAGGTGCGGGTGCGCGGCCCGGTAGCGATCTTCAACCTGTGCTCTGGCTGGCCAACCGCTCCGCTGCTGGCCACGGGCCGCCTGGGCGAGGCGCAACTGCAGCGCCTGGACGCGATGCTGGCCGATCCAGCCTACAAGGACCTCTTCCGACTCGTCGTGCTGCATCACGCGCCCCAGAAAGGCGCGGTCTCGCGGCGCAAGGCGCTGGACGACCAGGAGGCCCTGCGCGCGGTGCTGGCCAGGCACGGGGCCGACGTCGTGATCTACGGCCATGCCCATGAGGGCCAGTTCGGCGCCCTCCCCGGCCCCGACGGCGCGACGATCCCGGTGCTGGGCGTGTCGTCCGCCTCCGTGGGTCCGCGCGGCCACTCACCGGCCCGCTGGCACATGCTGGAAGTCGAAGCCAAGCCGGATGGCGGCCATCATGTCCGGATCGTCGTGCGGGGTGTCGAGGCCAGCCAGCCGGGCCTGGTCGAGCTGGGCCGCCTCAGCCTGGTGGACGTCGCCTAGCGCGGATAGCGCACCTTGATCCGGATCGTCGTCTCGCCCGGCTTCACGCCGAAGCGCACCGCGTCGAACGACGGGGACGCGAACTTGGTCGGGGCGTCGTTGGAAAAGCCGTAGCCCTCGATCGGCATACCTTGCGGGCTGCGGTCCAGGTCACCGTCGCTATCGGTGTCGTGATAGACCATCACCGCATAGGCGTCAGTCGCCGACGGCAGCCAGAAACAGGCCTGGCTCATCGGGGCCGAGGTCTTGATCTTCGCCCGCTCGACCTTGCCACGCGGGGCCAGGAAGCGGCTGGGATCACCGGGATAGACCACGATGACCACCGATCCGGCGTCCGAGCGCAGAGCCCCGACCTGGACGTTCAGACGGGTCGCGGTCTTGCGGCCGACGCACTCCTTGTCCGTCAGGGGGCGCGCCACGCCCTGGGCATGGGCGATCCCCACCGTCGCGGACGCCAACAACATCGCGCCGATGAGAACGGAACATGCTTTCATCTAAACTGCCGCATCCCTATTGTTACCCGCAGGCGATATCAGCCTGAAGTTCCGGCTTTCTCATGACCAATCCCACAGCGCTGGCGTTCGGCTACCCGGCCTCCAAGATCGCGGAGACCGATCACTGGCTGATTCTGGTCCGTCCGAAGCAACCGACATTTGGGTCTTTGGTCCTGGTGTGCAAGGAAGCGGTCCAGGCGTTCTCCGAGGTGAGTCCCGCCGCCTTCGCCGACCTGCAGGTCGCCGTGGCCGGCATTGAACGCCTGCTGAAGGCGCAAGTCGACTACGAGAAGATCAACTATCTGATGCTGATGATGGTCGACAAAGACGTCCATTTCCACGTGCTGCCTCGCTATGCGGGCGCGCGCGAGAACGAGGGTATCCTCTTCCCCGACGCCGGCTGGCCCGCCGCCCCGGCCTTGGGAACGGCCGTGGAGCTGTCGCCCGAGAGCCTCGAGCGCTTGACGCAACGCTTCGCCGAGGCCTGGGCGTGAGCGCCAAGGACATGACCACCGGCCCGGTGCGGCTCGTCGACCGCTACCTGCTGCGCCTGTTGTTCTGGCCGCTGGTCGGATGCCTGGGCGTCACGGTCGTGGCCCTGCTGCTGGAGCGCGTCCTGCGCCTGCTGGACGCCCTGTCGCAGAGCAGCGCTCGCTTCGGCTACGTCGCCCAACTGGCCGCCAACCTGATCCCGCACTATCTGGGCCTGGCCCTGCCGGTGGCCTTCTTCGTCGCCCTGTTCATCGTCATCACCAAGCTGTCGGACGGCTCGGAGATCGACGCCCTGCTGGCCAGCGGCCAGTCGCTGGAGCGCATCGCCGCCCCGTTCCTGGCCGTGGGCTTGTTCCTCAGCATCTTCAGCCTGGGCGTGTTCGGCTACATGCAGCCCTACAGCCGCTACGCCTATCGCGCGGTCATGCACGCGGCGATCAACGCCGGCTGGAACGGGAGGCTGGCGGGTGGGGCCTTCATCGACGACAAGGGCTCGCTGATGACCGCCGACAGCGCCGACCTGGCCGGCCAGCGCCTGACGCGGGTGTTCATCCGCCGCCTGGATAGCCACGGCCAGGAAGAGATCATCACCGCCTCCACGGCCGACCTGAAGATAGATCCGGGCGGCAAGACCATCACCATGGATCTGAAGAGCGGCCGGCGGATCGGCCATGACTCGGCCGGCGCCTATCGCAATCTGGCCTTCAGCAGCCTGACCACCCAGACGCCGCTCTCCGCCGCGGCCGTGCTGCTGCGCGCGCGCGGCGGCGACGAGCGCGAACTGACCATGGGCGAGCTCTACCGCCAGGCCCACTCGCCCAATCCGGTGGTGTCCAAGGCCACGCTGATGGCCGAGTTCTACGGCCGCCTGGCTCGCGCCGCGTTCCTGCCGTTCCTCCCCATGCTGGCCTTCCCGCTGGGCCTGGCCTCCAAGCGCGGCAACCGCGCGCCGGGCCTGGTCATGGCCGGCATCCTGCTGCTGGCCTTCCAGCACTCGCTGCTGCTGGGCCAGAGCATGGCCTCGTCCGGCAAGCTGCCCACCCTCCCGGCCGTCTGGGTTCCTTTCGCGATCTTCGCGGGGCTAGGCGTCTGGCTGTTCATGGGCAGCCGCACCCGGCCGGGCGACACGCCGGTGTCGCGCACCGTGCGCCGCATCAACAAGCTGGTCACCCGCGTGATCCACGCCCTGCCCCTGCCGAAGAAGCGACAAGCCGCATGAGACTGCAGCTCTACGTCCTGAAGACCGTCGCGACCCGCATCCTCGGCGCGGCGCTGATCCTGATGTCCATCCTGCAGATCCTGGACCTGCTGGACGTGACCAACGACATCCTCGACCGGGGCCTCGGCATGGGCGGCGTGGCGTACTACGCCTACATGCGCCTGCCGCGCCTGTTCGAGCAGATCGCACCGATCGCCGTCCTGGCCGGCGGCCTGTTCGCTTTCTCGCAACTGGCCCGCGAGAGCGCCATCGTCGCCATGCGCGCCACCGGTGTCTCGGGCTATCGGATCATCGGCATGGCCATGCCGGCCGCCATCTTCGTGATGCTACTGGACGCCCTGTGCGGCCAGTACCTGGCCCCGCGCGCCGACCCGGCCCTGGCCGACTGGTGGAAGAACACGACCCCCGTCGCCGAGCGCAAGGTCGTCCCGCCCCGCACCTTCCGCTCCGGCGCCGACCTTGTGATTGGGGCCAGCGCCAGCGCCGACGGCCGCCAGATCGCCAACGTCACCATCTTCCGCCGCGATCCCAAAGGCATCCTGGTCGAGAAGGTCGAGGCGACCAAGGCCGTCTACGCCAACCACAGCTGGACGCTGGAACAGCCCAAGACCACCCGCTTCGCTGGCGACCTGGCCCAGGCCTCGACCGCGGCCTCGACCAACTGGCCCGCCGCCCTGCGGCCCCGGGACGTCCAGAGCCTGTTCGGCGACGACGCCGTGCCCACCGCGGCCTCGGCCCAACGAGCGCTGGAGAACGGCGGCTCCGACAGGCCGGAAAGCTTCTACCGCACCCACTTCCACGCGGCCTTCGCCGGTCCGTTCGTGGCCTTGGTCATGCTGCTGCTTAGCGCCCCCGTCGCCCTGGCCAATTTCCGCAGCGGCCAAGGCGCTGTCCTGCTGACCGCCGGCCTGGGAGCTGGCCTCTTCTTCCTGGTGGCCAACGGCATGCTGACCGCCCTGGGCGAGTCCGGCGCCGTGTCCCCGTTCCTGGCCGTCTGGGCCGCCCCCGCGATCTTTGGCGCCCTCGCCATCCGCACATTCCTGGCCCTGGAGGGGTGATGCCTTTCGACTCCGCGAACGCCGACCTCACGGTCATTCCGGTCAAGACCGCGAAAGAGCTGCAACGCTTCATCGCCCTGCCCGCCCGCCTGAACGCCAAGGATCCCAACTGGATCACGCCGCTGTTCATGGAACGCACCGAGGCCCTGACCCCGAAGACCAACCCGTTTTTCGCCCACGCCGAGGTCCAGCTGTTCCTGGCCACGCGCGGCGGCCGCGACGTGGGCCGGATCAGCGCCCAGATCGACCAACTGACCCCGCAGCCGACGCCGGGCCGCCTGGACGGCCACTTCGGCATGATCGCCGCCGAGGATGACGCGGCGGTGTTCCAGGTGCTGTTCCGCGCCGCCGAGGACTGGTTGCGCGCCCGGGGCCGCACCCACGTGGTCGGCCCGTTCAACCTGTCGATCAACGAAGAGGTCGGCCTGCTGGTCGAGGGCTTCGACACCCCGCCGATGATCCTGATGGGCCACGACCCGGTCTATGCCGGCAAGCGCGTCGAGCAGCAGGGCTACGTCAAGGCCCAGGACCTGTTCGCCTATCGCGCCGACGAGACCGGCGACATCCCTGAGATCGCCCAGCGCCGCGTCAAGCGCGGCCTGCCCGCCGGCGTGGTCCTGCGCCAGCTGGACATGAAGCGTTACGACCAGGAAGTCGTCACGCTGACGGAAATCCTCAACGACGCTTGGTCCGACAATTGGGGCTTCACCGCCACCACCGAGGCCGAGACCGCCCAGCTGGGCAAGGCGCTGAAGCAGGTGATCGACAAGCGCCTGATCTGGTTCGCGGAAATCGACGGCGAGGCCGCCGGTGTCGTGGTCTTCCTGCCCAACATCAACGAGGCGATCGCCGACCTGAGCGGCAAGCTGCTGCCGTTCGGCTGGGCCAAGCTGCTGTGGCGCCTGAAGGTCAAGGGCGTGAAGTCGGCCCGGATCCCGCTGATGGGCGTGAAGAAGAAGTTCCAGACCTCCCAGCGCGGCCGCATGCTGCCGTTCTGGATGATGAAGGCCAGCCGCGATATGGCGATGAGCCTGGGCTATAATCGCTACGAGATCTCGTGGGTGCTGGAGGCCAACAAGGCCATGACCCACATCGCCGAGAACGTCGGCGGCACGCACTACAAGACCTACCGCGTCTACGAGAAGGCGCTGTGAGCGCCGGTCTTGGGACTCCCTTCAAGGTCCTGATCCTGGCCGGCTCCCGCGGCGGCGAGACCGATCCGGCCGCCGCCTATGCGGGCGTCAGCCACAAGGCGCTGATCACCCTGGAAGGCCGGACGCTGCTGGACCGGGTGCTGGACGCCGTCCGCGCCGCCGGGCCCGAGACCATCGGCGTCGCGGCCAATGACGAGGCGATCAAGACCCGCCTGGCCGATGCCGGCGTCGTCATTCTGCCCACCGCCTCGGGTCCCAGCCAGAGCGTCGAGAACGCCGCGCGCACGCTGGGCTTCCCGCTGGTGGTGACCACGGTCGACCACGCCCTGCTCAAGCCCGAATGGATCACCCAGTTCCTGGCCGACACGCCCGAATGGGCCGACGTCGCGGTGATGCTGGCCTCGGAAGAGAAGGTCCACGCCGCCGCCCCGCAGACCAAGCGGACGTATCTGCGCTTCCAGGACGGCCGCTATTCCGGCTGCAACATCTTCCTGTTGCGCAACGAGACGGCGCTGAACGTCGTCGAGACCTGGCGCAAGGTCGAAGCGCTGCGCAAGCAGCCCTGGAAGATCGCCGCCATGCTGGGACCGTCGTTCCTGATCCGCTACCTGCTGAACTGGCTGACCCTGGACCAAGCCGTGCTGAAGCTGGGCAAGCTGGCCAAGGTCAAGGCCGCCGCCACGCGGGCGCACGACGGCCTGGCGGCCGTCGATGTCGACAAGCCGTCGGATCTCGACTTGGTGCGCGAACTGGTGGGCGAGACCTCGCCTACCACCTGAGGCCTTAAGCCGAAACGGCTTCCTGCTCGGCCCACTTCGCCGTCAGGGCGCGGTTGCCGATCAGGTCTTCCGGGAAGTCCATCTCGGCCCACTCCAGGCCCTGGATCGAGCGCACGCGGACCACGTCGTGGGCCTGGGCGATCTCGTTGATGACGCTGAGGTACCAGCGCTTCAGGCCTTCCGGCGTGCGCATGATCTTTTCCAGCGTCTCGATGAACAGGGCCGAGCCCTCGGCGTCGAAGCGCAGGAAGCCGATCGACTCCGCGTCGTATTCGGTGATGGTCTTGCCGATGGCGCGCAGGCTGTCGCCTTCCGTCAGCACCTTCATGTCGTCGCTGTCGTAGACGCCGTCGTCCTTGCGATCGACCGTCACGGTGATCGGGCCGGCCGGGGCGCTGATCAGGCGCTCGGCGATGGCCGGCTCGAACAGGGTGTCGCCGTTGAGGATCATGAACGGCCCGCCGCGCATCTCCTCGCGCGCCAGCCAGCAGGTCGCGAGGTTGTCGGTCACGCTGTAGAACGGGTTGTAGAGCGTGCGCACGCTCAGGCCCGGCAGTTCCAGGCGCGCGACCTCGGCCTCGACCAGGTCGGCGCGGAAGCCGGTGACGACCACCGCCTCGGTGACGCCCGCCTGGGCCAGGTGGCGCAGCTGCCACTCCAGGACCGTGCGGCCGGCCAGCTCGACCAGGCACTTGGGCCGGTCGTCGGTTAGGGGCGAGAGGCGCTTGCCCTGACCGGCGCTGAGGATGAGGGTCTTGACCGGCTGCATGACGTTTCGAAATCTCGCTGGAATTCGGGGCGCTTCGCCCCTGTAGGAATCGGTGGTCCGCGAACCTGGCGGCCACGCGCGCATAACTGAGCACGAACCAGCCCGACGGCAAGTCCGCGCGGACCGCCAGAAACCGGTCATGACGTCGCGGCGCAAGCCCCCATCGGCGTTTTTCGTCGAGCGCGCTCCCAGAGACACGCCCCGGAGGGGTGTAACCCTGGCGCTACACCAAACCGGCCGTGCACGGAAAAGGACGCCCCCCACCTCTTCCGGAAACTGAACCATTCCACCATATGGCCATTGTCATACTCGGAAGGGCGGGGGCCTCGGAGACGTAACCAACGGAGGCGTCGTGCTGCTCGCGGAAAGAACCTTTCATCATCCCGCAGAAGAAAACCCCGCCGAAGGACTGCGCCTGGCGCTGTTTTCCGGGAACTACAATTACACCCGCGACGGCTCGAACCAGGCTCTCAATCGCCTCTCCGCCTATCTGATCAGCCAGGGCGCCGAAGTGCGGGTCTACTCCCCCACCACCGACACCCCGGCCTTCGAGCCGGCCGGCGAACTGGTGTCCGCCCCGTCGGTGGCGATCCCCGGTCGCGGCGAGTACCGCTTGGCGCTTGGCCTGAACCGTGCCCTGCGCGCCGATCTGGCCGAGTTCCGCCCGACCGCCGTTCACCTCTCCGCCCCTGACCTGCTGGGCAATCAGGCCGGCAAGTGGGGCCGTCGTAACGGCCTCCCTGTCGTCGCCAGCCTGCACACCCGGTTCGAGACCTATCTCTCCTACTACGGCCTCGACTGGCTGCGCCCGAGCGCCGAGCGTTACCTCGATAAATTCTATCGCGGCTGCGACCGCGTGCTGGCCCCCAACGCCCCGATCGCCGACCTGCTGCGCGAGCAAGGCCTGGGCGAGCGTGTCCGCGTCTGGGGTCGCGGCGTCGACCGCGAGCGCTTCTCGCCGACCAAGCGCGACATGGACTGGCGCCGGTCGCAGGGCATCGACGACAACGAGATCGTCGTCGCCTTCCTCGGCCGTCTGGTCATGGAGAAGGGCCTGGACGTCCTGACCGAGACCCTGGTCGCTCTGCGCGGCCAACCGATCCGTCCCCTGATTATCGGCGAGGGCCCGGCCCGCGCCTTCGTGGAAGAGCGCTTGCCCGAGGCGATCCTGACCGGCCATCTCGACGCTGCGGACCTGGGCCGCGCGGTGTCCAGCGCCGACATTCTCTTCAACCCCAGCCTGACGGAAGCCTTCGGCAACGCCAGCCTGGAAGGCATGGCCGCGGGCCTGGCCGTGGTCTGCCCGCGCGCGCCCAGCACCAGCGCCCTGATCGCCGACGGCCAGGACGGGGTGCTGACCGCCAGCGCCGACGCTGAGAGCTATGCCGTCGCGATCCAGAGCCTGATCTCCGAGCCCCTGCGCCGCGTGCGCCTGGGCCGGGCCGCCCGCCAGTCCAGCGCCCGCTACGACTGGAACGCCATCTGCGCCGAGGTGCTGGCCGTCTATCGCGAACTGGGCGTCACGTCCGAGCAACGAGCCCGCTCGGCCGCATGACCACGGACACGGGGGAAGAGACGCAGGGCAAGCCTTCGCCTTGGCGGGGCTGGCTGCTGACCATCGGGGTCGCTTTGCTGGCGATCCTGTTGGCCACGCACGGCGTCGGCGCGGTGCGAGAGATCCTGGCCCAGGTCGGCTGGCAGGCGGTGATCGTCATAGCCGCCCACCTGCCCGTCACCTTCCTCGCCACCGTCGGCTGGCAAGTCCTGCTGCCGCCCGATCGCCGTCCGCCTCTCTCGTTCCTGTTCCGCGTCCGCCTGATCAAGGAGGCGGTCAACGCCCTCCTCCCCGTCGCCCAGGTCGGCGGCGATGTCGTGCGCGCCAAGCTATCGGTCCGCAACGGCCTGACCTTGGCGGAAGCGACGGCCAGCTGCGTCGTCGACGTTCTGGCCGGCACGGTGGGCCTAGTACTGTTCGTCCTGGCCAGCCTGATCGTGGCCATGGTCACGCTGCACGACCCGCGCTTGGCGCAGGCGGGCCTGGCCCTGGTCGGCATCGTCGCGGCGATCGTCGCGGCCGCCTATCTCGCTCACCGAGCCGGCCTGCATCGGCGCCTTGGTCAATTCTCTCAGCGCTGGACCGCCGCCGCCGGCCGGATCGGCAAGCTGGGCGAGGCCTTCGGGGACATCGGCCGCCAGCGCAACAACCTGTTCGCCTCCTGGGCCTGGCACATGGCCGCCTGGATCGCCGGGGCGTTCGAAACCTATGTCTCGATGTGGGCCCTGGGCCTCAACCCCACCCTGCTGCAGGCCCTGATCGTCGAGGGCCTGGCCCAGACGGCCAAGGTCGTCGGCTTCGCCATACCTGGCGCCTTGGGCGTGCAGGAAGGCGGCTACCTGCTGCTGGGCGGCGCGCTGGGCCTGACGCCCGACCAGGCGCTGGCGCTTTCGCTGCTGCGCCGCCTGCGCGAGCTGACCCTGGGCGTCATCGGCCTGGTCCTTTGGCGCGCGACCCGTTCGCCCGCGCCCGAGCCCGTAACCGCCTAGAGCCAGCCGTTCGAGCGCGCGATGCGGCCCGCCTCGACTCGGTTGGCCGCGCCCAGCTTCTGGGCCGCTTCCGACAGGTAGTTGCGGACCGTACCGGGCGAGAGGTCCAGCACGTCGGCGATGTCCTTGTTCGAGCGCCCCTCCTCGGCCAGGCGCAGGATCTCGCGCTCGCGGTCGGTCAGCGGGTCGGGCTCGGCGTCCCAGACCGCCTCCGACAGCTCCGGCGCGATGGCCCGGCCGCCGGCGGCGACGGTGCGGACGGCGGCGGCCAGCACGCTGCTGGGACCATCCTTCAGCAGATAGCCCTTCACCCCCGCCTCCATGGCCCGGCGCAGATAGCCCGGCCGGCCGAAGGTGGTGACGATCAGCACTCGGGTCGCCGCGCCCTCGGCCTTCAGCCGGGCGGCGACGTCGATGCCGGTCAGGCTGGGCATCTCGATGTCGGAGATCAACACATCGGGCTTTTCCGATTTCACCAGTTCCAGCGCGACAGCGCCATCTGGCGCGCGGCCGACGACCTGGATGTCGCCCTCCATCTCGAGCAAGGCGCTGAGCGCGCCCAGCACCATCTTCTGGTCTTCGGCGATGACGACGCGGATCACGATCTAGATCTCCAGCGGCGCGGTCGCGGTCAAACGCGTCCCGGCCTTGTCGGATTTGATGTCCAGCGCCCCGCCGATGGCGGCCAGGCGCGCGCGCATGCCCTTCAGGCCCGAGCCCTCGACCAGCTTGCCGCTGCCCGGCCCGTCGTCGGCGATGGTCAGGACCAGGGCCTTGGCGCTGGGCTCCAGCTTGATGTCGCAATGCCTGGCGCCGGCGTGGCGGATGACATTGGTCACGCCTTCACGCAGGGCCATGGCCAGCACGGCTTCCTGGGCGGGATGGCCGTCGGTGGTCAGGGCCGAGATCTCGGCCCGGATATCGGCGGCGGCTAGAGCCTGGCGAGCCTTGTCGATCTCGAACGCCAGGGAGGCGCCCTTCATGCCAACCACCGCGGTGCGGACCTCAGAGAGCGCCTCGCGAGCCGCGGCGGCGACAGCCTGCATCTCGCGCTCGGCGGCCTCGGCGTCGCGGCTGACCAGGCGGGCGGCCAGCTCGGCCTTCACGGCGACCAGGGTCAGGGTGTGGCCCAGAAGGTCGTGCAGGTCGCGGGAGATCCGCTCGCGCTCGGCCGTGGTGGCGAGAGCCCGAACCTCCTCGTGAGCGACGGCCAGTTCCTGGTTCTTCCGCTCAACATCCATCTGCATCAGCGTGGCGAAGCCGGTGATGCCGCCAAAGATCAGGCCCGAGGCCCAGATCGGCCAGACGTGGCGGTAGAAGGTCAGACCGATCACCAGCAACGCGATCTCCAGGGCGATCATCACCCGGATCGACAGCCGCCGCGACGGTAGGCGCGAGGCGAACGACATGGCGTAGATCGTGTAGACGCTCCAGCCGGCGTTGAACGGCGAGAGCGCCAGGCCGATGCCGTAGATCGCCAACACCTGCCACAGCACCGGCCGGCCGCGCTTGCGCCAGATCGCCCAGAACAGGCCGATGAAGACCAGGAGGCCAGCGATCGCCGCGACCACTTCCAGCGTGCCGGGCCGGTGGTTGAACCAGGCCACGAAATAGAACGGCAGGTAGGAGAGGAAGATCAGGCTGCCGTTGCGCCGGAAGTTGGCCTCGACGTTGGCCGGGGCCTTTTCTTTGCTGGGTGTCGCCTGATCCATGGCGGCGATGTCGCGCGGGAGGCTCGTCACGGTCAAGCCGCTTGCCTACGCCACGCCGTCGCCGCGCCGATCATGGCCGCGATGCTGATGGCGCCCAGCACCGACAGGTGGTGCGGCACGCTGGCCATCGGCTGCATGCCCGACAGCATCTGCGACAGCTGGCCAAGATGGTACGAGGGCATGAAGTCGGCGACCTTGCCCACCCAGGCCGGCATGATGCTGAGCGGCGCCCACAGGCCGCCGAACAGGCAGAAGCCCAGGAAGAGGACATTCGCCACCGCCGTCGCGCCTTGCGAGCCGAAGCGCAGGCCGACGTTTAGACCGATCAGGGCGAACGGGATGGCCGAGGCCAGGCCCAGCCCCAGCGTCGCGGCCCAGCGCCACGGGACCATCTTCACGCCGCCAAAGTAGGCCAGGACGCCGAGCAGGGCGATGGAGACCCCGACCAGCACCAGCGCGGCGATCAGGCGGCCGGCCAAGTAGCCACCGGCCGGCAGCGGGGCGATCTGCTTCAGTTCGATCAGCTTGGCCTCGCGCTCGGCGGCGACGGCGGCGCCGAAGCCGAACATGGCCGGAGCGATGGCGGCGAAGATCACATAGTTGGCCAGCATCATGTGGGCGATCTCCTCGTGCCCCTTGCTGAGACCAAGGCCCATCACCCCGTAGAACAGCAGCGGCAGGACCACGCTGGGGATGATGAATTGCGGGGTGCGCCAGGTGGAGACGATCTGGGCGCGGGCTTCACGGATGTAGACGAGCAGGGTGTGCATCTCAGGCGACCTCGGCTTGGCGGTTAGAGGCAGGCGCACCGGCCTGCACGAGACGGGTGACGGCGTCCTCCAGCGAGGCGCCGGCGACGGTCAGGTCATCGACGGTTTCGTCCCGAGCCAGCAGCTCACGCAGGGTGGCCGGCGCGGACGTGGTCAGCAGCGTGACCTTGCCGCCATCGCGGCTGACGCCGGTGACGCGGGCCAGGCCCGACAGCTCGGCGTCCGACAGGCGCGTGCGGCAGCGGATGGCGACGCCGGAGACCCGGCTCTTGATCGCTTCAGGCGAGCCGTCGGCGATGACCTGGCCGTGGTCGATGACAACGATGCGGTCGGCCAGGGACTCGGCCTCATCCAGGTGGTGGGTGGTCAGCAGAACCGCGCAACCCCGAGCGATCTCGGCCCGGACGGCGGTCCACAGGGCGCGGCGGGCGTCGATGTCCATGCCGGTGGTCGGCTCGTCCAGGACCAGGAAATCCGGGCGGCCGGCGATGGCCAAGGCGAACTGCACGCGGCGCTGCTGGCCGCCGGACAGGGCCCCGCAGCGGCGACGCTCCAGGCCTTCGAGACCGGCCAGGCGGATGATCTCGTCCAGCGGACGGGGCTTGCGATAGTAGCCCCGGAACAGGTCGACCTGCTCGCGGACGGTCAGGGTGCGCGGCAGGCCGGCCTCCTGCAGCATCACGCCCATACGGCCGCGATTGGCGATATCGCGCGGATCGCCGCCGAACAGGCTGGCGGTCCCGGCGTCGGGGCGCAAGCGGCCGGTCAGCAGGGCGACGCTCGTGCTCTTGCCGGCCCCGTTCGGGCCCAGCAGGGCCACGCACTGGCCGGGACGGATGTCGAGGTCCAGGCCGTTGAGGGCCAGGGTCGCGCCGCGGCGCTTGACCGTCTGGCGCAGCATCGCGACCGGTTCGGAAGTTCTGGGTGACATGGGTTGCTCCCTCGTTGTGAAGCCACCATGCCGCCGCCCGAGGCGGTCCATCAGTGCCGGCCGTCACCGGGCCGACATGACAAACGTCACCTCAAGGGCAACCAGCGTTCGCCGACTGCGCCAATCGGCCGCGCTCGCCTTTAACGACGTTCGGCGCCGCCGCCTCGTACGATCGGGCCATCGTTCGAGTAGGAGCCGCGTCTCGCCCCCATGGACCTTCGTGAAGCCCAGCGCCTAGCCGCCCTGAAGGCCTACAAGGTCCTGGACACCCCAGCCGACGCGGCCATCGACCGCCTGGCCGACCTGGCCGGCAACCTGTTCCACACCCCGATCTCCCTGGTCTCGCTGGTCGACGAGGAGCGCCAGTGGTTCAAGGCCAGGGTTGGCCTCGACGCCCTCTCGACACCCCGCAGCGACGCCTTCTGCGCCCACGCCATCGCCCAGGGTCCAGAGACGGTCCTGGTCGTCGAGGACGCGACCCTGGACCCGCGCTTCGCCGCCAACCCGCTGGTGACCGGCGCGCCCGACATCCGCTTCTACGCCGGCGCGACCCTGACCACGAAGGACGGCCACAACCTCGGCACGCTGTGCGTGATCGACGACAAGCCGCGCGCCCGTCCGTCCGAGGACGAGCTGCAGCGCCTGAAGCTGCTGGCCCGCATCGTCGTCGACGAGTTCGAACTGGCCAAGGCCCACCGCGAGACCGCCGAGAAGCAGCGCCTGCTGGAGCTGGCCGAGACCGTGGCCCAGGTCGGCCACTGGCGCATCGAGGTCGCCACCAACCACCTGACCTGGTCGGACCAGACCTTCAACATCTTCGGCCTCAGCCGTGACAGCTACACCCCGACGGTGGAGACCTCGCTCAACCACTATTCGGCCGAGCACCGGGCGGTGCTGGAGCAGGGCATCGCCGCCGCCATCGCCCAGAAGGGCGGCTTCGACCTGCGGGTCCAGCTGATCCGCCCGGACGGCGAGGCGCGCGACGTCATGGCGCGCGGCCTGTGTGAGCTGGATGAGCGCGGCGAGGTCTCGGCCCTGTTCGGCCTGTTGCAGGATGTCACCGACTATTCCAACGCCCTGCGCGCGGTCGAGCGGACCAGCGACCGCTATCGGATGCTGACCGAGAACGCCAACGACCTGGTGACCCGCATGGGTCCGGACGGGCGCTTCACCTATGTCTCGCCAGCTGTGCGGGCGATCTCGGGCTACGCCCCGAGCGAAGCCGTCGGCCGGCTGGCCATCGAATTCATCCATCCCGAGGATCGCGCCCGCGTGGCCGAGATCTTCCGCACAGCGCTGCAAGGCCCGACCGGCTGGACAATCGAATATCGCATCCTGCGCAAGGACGGCGCGGTGCGCTGGGTCGAGGCTCGCCCCAAGCAGGCCTACGACCCCATCACCGGCGAGCCCAGCGCCGTGACCGACGTCATCCGCGACATCACCGACCGCAAGGCGGCCGACGACGCCCTGGCCGACAGCGAGACCCGGTATCGCCTGATGGCCGACAACGCCTCGGACATGATCTCGCGCCTCGACGCCAAGGGGACGATCACCTTCATGTCGCCCGCCAGCAAGGTCATGCTGGGCTTCAAGCCCGAGGAACTGCTGGGCAAGCGGGTCATCGACCTGACCCATCCGGACGACGTCCCCGGCGTCCTGGCCTATTTCCGCGACCTGATCGCCGCCGGTCCCGGCGCTCAGGCCGAGCCTTTGCAGTACCGAGGCCGCCGCCGCGACGGCCAGTGGATCTGGCTGGAAGGCCAGCCGACCCTGTTCTTCGACGAGACCGGGGCCATGACCGGCATCCAGGACGTCGTCCGCGACATCACCTCGCGCAAGGCGATGGAGGCGGCGCTGGAGACCGCCCGCGCCGAGGCCGAGGCCGCCGCCCATGTGAAGGCCGAGTTCCTGTCGAACATGAGCCACGAGCTGCGCACGCCGCTGACCGCGGTGCTGGGCTTCTCTCAGCTGATCGCCCAGCAGCCGGAGCTGACCCCGGCGACGCGCGGCTTCGTCGAGCGGGTGTCCAGCGCCGGCAAGGCGCTGCTGTCGACGGTCAACGACATCCTCGACTTCTCCAAGCTGGAAGCCGGCCAGGTCGAGATCGTTGCCGCGCCCTGCGCCCCTGCCCCGCTGATCAGCGAGACGGCCGACATCTTCAGCCTGCAGGCCGGCGAGAAGGGCCTGGCGCTGCGGGTCGAGGGCCTCTCCGCCCTGCCCGCCAGCGTGACCCTGGCCCAGGACCGCGTGCGCCAAATCCTGCTGAACCTGATCGGCAACGCGGTGAAGTTCACCGACCAGGGCGAGGTCGTGGTCGAGGTCTCGCATGTGAACGACCGCCTGCGCCTGGCCGTCCGCGACACCGGAGCCGGCATCCCGCCCGAACGGCTGGAGGCGCTGTTCAAGCGTTTTTCGCAGGTCGACGGCTCTTCGACCCGCCGCCACGGCGGCACGGGTCTGGGCCTGGCGATCTGCAAGGGCCTGGTCGAGGCCATGGGCGGGACGATCGGCGTCGAGAGCACGCTGGGCGAAGGCTCGTGCTTCTGGTTCGAGCTGCCCGCCGTGGCCGAGGCTCCAACCGTCGTCAGGCCGCTCACAGGCCAGAACAACGGCTGCCACGTGCTGGTGGTCGATGACAACTCAGCCAACCGCGATCTCGTCTCAATGGTGCTTCGCGGTCTCTCGGCGCAGATCACCGAGGCCTGCGACGGCATGGCGGCGATCGCCGCCGCCGAGACCCAGTCGTTCGACCTCATCCTGATGGACCTGCGGATGCCGGTGCTGGACGGCGCGACGGCCGCCCGCCGTATCCGCGAAGGGCGCGGTCCCAACCGCGCCACGCCGATCATCGCCTGCTCGGCCAGCGTCGATCCCGACATCGACCCGGCGGTGTTCGACGGCATGGTGGGCAAGCCGCTGGACCCCGCCAACCTGCTGCGCACCGTCGCCGCCGCGATCATGACCGGACGCGTGGCGGCGGCCGCCTAAAGCGACGTTTCCTCGGAGCCTCACCGCCCGCTCGGCGTTGATGCCTCGCGTAGTAGCGAGGCCGCGTCATGATCAGCTCTTCCTTCCGTCGGGACACCCTCACCCGCCCGATCTACCAGTGGGCCAAGGGCGTGCTGCCCGCCCTGTCGGAAACCGAGCGCGACGCGATCGAGGCCGGCGACACCTGGTGGGACGCGAGCCTGTTCACCGGCGATCCGGACTGGAACGAGCTGCTCTCCTATCCCAAGCCGACCTTGAGCCCCGAGGAGCAGGCCTTCTTCGACGGGCCGGTGAACGCTCTCTGCGCCATGCTCGACGACTGGAAGATGACCTGGGAGACGCGCGACCTGCCGCCCGAGGTCTGGGACTTCCTGAAGCGCGAGAAGTTCTTCGGCATGATCATCCCGAAAGCGTTCGGGGGCCTGGGCTTCTCGGCCTTCGGCCACGCCGAGATCGTCCGCAAGATCGCCACCCGCTCGACCTCGGCGGCGGTGACGGCGATGGTGCCCAACTCGCTCGGCCCGGGTGAGCTGCTGGTGCGGTTCGGGACCAAGGAACAGCAGGACTACTGGCTGCCGCGCCTGGCCGACGGCCGCGAGGTCCCCGCCTTTGGCCTCACCAGCCCCGAAGCCGGCTCGGACGCCGGCGCCATGGTTGACGAAGGCGTGGTCACGCGCGGAACCTGGAAGGGCGAGAACGTCCTGGGCGTGCGCCTGAACTGGCACAAGCGCTACATCACCCTGGGCCCCGTCTGCACCGTGCTGGGCCTGGCCTTCAAACTACGTGACCCCGACGGCCTGCTGGGTGGCGAGGAAGACATCGGCATCACCTGCGCCCTGGTGCCGACCGACACTCCCGGGGTCCGCATCGGCCGCCGTCACCTGCCCGCCTTCCAGACCTTCCAGAACGGTCCCAACTGGGGCGAGGACGTCTTCATCCCGCTGGACCTGATCATCGGCGGCGTCGAGCGCGCCGGTCAGGGCTGGAAGATGCTGATGACGGCCCTAGCGGCCGGGCGCGGCATCTCCCTGCCCGCCATGTCCGGCGCGGCGGCGGCCTATAGCGCCCTGACCACCGGGGCCTATGCCCGCGTGCGCCAGCAGTTCGGCATCCCGATCGGCAAGTTCGAGGGCGTGCAGGAGCGCCTGGCCCGCATCGCCGGCAACGCCTACCTAGTCGACGGCGCACGGCGACTGACCTGCGCCGGCCTGGACCTCGGCAAGCATCCGTCGGTGATCTCGGCGATGATGAAGTCCGGCGCGACCGAGCGGATGCGCATCACCGTCAACGACGCCATGGACGTCCACGGCGGCAAGGCGATCATGGAAGGCCCGCGCAACTACATGGGCAGCCAGTACCGCGCCCTGCCGGTCGGCATCACGGTCGAGGGCGCCAACATCCTGACCCGCAGCCTGATGGTGTTCGGCCAGGGCGCGATCCGCGCGCACCCGTACATGCTGCAAGAGATCCTGGCCCTGGGCGACGCGGACGAGGCCAAGGGCCTGGCCGCGTTCGACGAGACCTTCTGGAAGCACGTCGTCCACGCCCTGCGCAACGGCCTGCGCGCCACGGCCCGCGCCTGGACCGATGGGGCCCTGTCGCCCGCGCCGGACACCGGCCGCGCCGCGCGCTTCTACCGCAAGCTCGGCCGCTATAGCGCCGCCTTCGCCCTGACCTCGGACATCGCCCTGTTGACTCTGGGCGGCGAGCTGAAGCGCAAGGAGATGCTGTCGGCGCGCCTCGGCGACATCCTGTCGGAGATGTACTTCCTGTCCGGCGCCCTGAAGCGTTGGGAGGACGACGGCCGCCCGGACGCCGACTTCCCGCTGCTGCAATGGTGCGCCGAGACGGCCTTCGCCACGATCGAGCAGCGCCTGGACGAGGTGTTCGCCAACCTGCCCAACCGCTTCGCCGGCTGGCTGCTGCGCGCGGCGGTGCTGCCGTTCGGGACCCGTCGCGGCCCCTCGGACCACGTCACCCGCGCCTGCGCCGAGCTGCTGCAGCATCCGTCCGAGACCCGCGACCGCCTGGTCGAGGGCGTCTATGTCGGCGGCAAGGACGAGGCGATCGGCCAGCTGATCGACGCCTTCGAACGCGTCGTCGCCACCCAGCCGATCCACGACCGGCTGAAAGACCAGGGCGTGCGCCATTGGAAGGACGGCCTGGCCAGGAACCTGCTGACGCCTGAAGAGATCGCCGCCCTCAACGCCGCCGATCAGGCGGTGGCGGCCGTGGTCGCGGTCGATGACTTCGCGGCCGAGGAGCTGTCGCCCCGCCTGGCGGAAACTGTCCAGCCGGCCAAGCGTCCGAAGCCGATCGCGGAACCGTCAGTCGTGACCGAACCGCGCAGCTTCGGCGAGGGTTCGATGGTTTAGCGCTTCCGCCCCAGCCACTTAAGGTCGGACTCCGGACCGTCGCTGCGACCGCCGAACCAGCCCATCCAGAAGTGGACGTAGTCGCGCAGCATGTCGCGCGGCACGAAGAAGCCGTGGCTGTAGGGCGTGTCGACGCCGATCACCAGCTTGGGGTCCGGCTTGTCCTGGTACCAGGTGCCGAACAGGCGGTCCCAGATCGGCGCGACGCCGAAGTGGCCGGTCGGGCGGCTCATGTCCAGCTTGTGGTGCTCGCGGTGATGGTTGGGCGACTGGATCAGCCAGCGGCCCACGAAACCCCAGTCGGCGTCGATCTTGGAGTGGACGATCAGGCCGATCGCGATGATCAGCACGTTGACGTACAGCATCACGTCCGCCGGCGCGCCCAGCACGGCCAGCGGGAAGTTGACGATGAAGACGGCGGTGAAGGTCACCGGGTGCTGGCGCACCGAGGTCACCACGCCGAAGTCCTCGGCCGAGTGGTGATAGCGGTGCAGCGGCCAGAAGAACTTCGTGTGGTCCGTCCGGTGGGTCCAGTAGTCGAAGAAGCTGTAGATCGCGAAATAGAGTGGCAGCTGCAGCACGAACGGCAGCGGCGGCGGGCCCAGGTTCACGCCCGTGTGGGCGAAGATCGCCTCGTGGATCCACGCGCCCGAGACCATCGAGGCCCCCAGCATCAGGATGCGGCCGGCGATGTCGAGCACATGGCCCTGGCCCAGGATGAAGACGGCCAGGTCGGTGTTCAGCGACGGGGTGCGGGCGAACAGCAGTTGGCGCAGCGAGCTCTGCGGCCAGCCGACCACCACGCACTCGATCCACAGCGCCGTCGGCAGCAGCAGGAAGACGAGGAAGATGTTGTTGAGGTGGTCATGGGCCGACGCCGTGTGCAGGGTCTTGCCCAGGATCGTCAGGGTCAGCTCGGCCGGGATCAGGCGCAGGGACAGCCACCAGGCCGCGCCCGCGGCGGCGGCATAGACCACGAAGCCGGCGATCAGCGCGATACGGCCCAAGCCTTGCGGGCCCGTCGTGTCGATGCCGATCTCGGCCGCCGGTTGAAGCACTGCAGGTTTCAAAACGTCCCGCTCCCCTGGACTTCCAGGCGGCCATCGATGCCACGGCGCCGTTAAAACTTGGTGTGGCGAAGCAACTTTCGGTCGAGGACCGTCACGAACTTGTCCAAAACGCCCCATTCGCCTAACAGCCGAGCATGGTTCGTTCCGCTTTGCTCATAGCCCTGCTGGCCGCCGCTTCGGCGCCGGCGCTGGTCCAAGCCCAGGAGGTCGAGGCGATCTCGGTCTGGGGCCGCCGCGCCAACGACTTCGGCCGCGCCACCTCGGCCAGCGAGGGCCGCATCAGCTATTCGGACTTCGCCGTGCGGCCGCTCCTGCGTCCGGGCGAGCTGATCGAGGCCGTTCCCGGCCTGGCCGCCACCCAGCACTCGGGCGCGGGCAAGGCCAACCAGTACTTCCTGCGCGGCTTCAACCTGGACCACGGCACCGATTTGGCCGCCTCGCTGGACGGCGTCCCGCTCAACCTGCCCAGCCACGGGCACGGCCAGGGCTATCTGGACCTCAATGTCCTGACGCCGGAGTTCGTGCACGACATCGGCTTCAAGAAAGGCCCCTACTCGGCCGAGAACGGCGACTTCGCCACGGCCGGCGCGGTGGCTTTTGACACCGCCGACCACCTGCACGGCGACGGCCTGCAGGCCTGGATCGGCGAGAACGACTACTACCGCGTCGTCGGCTCCAAGGCCCTGAGCCAGAACGTGCTGGTCGCCGCCGATGTCTCCACCGCGCGCGGCGCGTGGACCAATCCGGAAGACCTCAAGAAGATCAACCTGCTGGGCCGCGCCATCGTCGGCGGGTGGTCGATCACCGCCATCGCCTATGACGCCGACTGGAACGCCACCGACCAGATCCCGCGCCGCGCGGTCGAGAACGGCTCGCTGGGCTATCTCGATGCCATCGACAAGACCGACGGCGGGACCACCTCGCGCTACATCCTGTCGGCCCGCCGCCGCGACCTGCTGCGCGGCCTGGACAGCGTGGTCTATGTCCAGCGCTACAAGCTCGATCTGTTCTCGAACTTCACCTACTTCCTCGACGATCCCGTCAATGGCGATCAGTTCGAGCAGGCCGATCAGCGCTGGATTTACGGCGGCTCGCTGACCAAGCGCTGGACCTTGGGCGACGGCTGGAGCGCCCGCACCGGCGTCTCGGGCCGCGTCGACGACATCGGCAAGGTCGGCCTCTACCGCACCACCGCCCGCGTGCGCCGCGAGACCGTGCGCCAGGACGCCCTGACCGAATGGTCGACGGCGCTGTGGGGCGAGGCCTCGAAGTCCTTCGGCAAGCTGGACGCCACCTTCGGCGCGCGCGCCGACGCCATGGGCGCGGATGTGAAGGCCGGCGATCCGCGCAACGCGGGCGATGTCAGCGACCTGCTAGTCAGCCCCAAGCTGGCCCTGGCCTGGCGGGTGTCGAAGACCTTCGAGCTCTATGCCGACGCCGGGCGCGGCTTCCATTCCAACGACGCGCGCGGGGCGGTGGGCGACGATCCGAGCCAGCGCGCGCCGCTGCTGTCGCCGTCGGACGGCGCTGAGTTGGGTCTGCGCTGGAAGCACGAGGGCCTGACCCTGACGGCGGCGGCCTGGGCGCTGCATGTCGATTCCGAGCTGGTCTATGTCGGCGACGCCGGCTTCACCGAAGCGGCCGGCGCGACCCGCCGCAAGGGCGTCGAGCTGCTGGCCGACTGGCGGCCGACCGCGCGGTTGAACATCACCGCGTCCTATGCCTGCACCCACGCCCGCTTCACCAATGGCGACCGCATCCCCAACGCCGTCAGTTCGGTGCTGAGCGGCGGCGCCAGCTGGAAACTGGGCCCGGCCTCGACCCTGTCCCTGACCTATCGTCGCCTGGGCGGCGCGCCGCTGATCGAGGACAATTCCGTGCGCTCGCGGCCCACAAGCCTGGTCAATGCGCTCTTCGTGCAGGACTTCGGCAAGGCCAGCCTGATGGTCGAGGTCCTGAACCTGACCAACAGTAAGAAAGACGACATCGCCTATTCCTACGCCTCGCGCCTGCCCGGCGAGCCCGCGGGCGGCGTCGACGACGTCCATTTCCACCCCGTCGAGCCCCGTGCCGTGCGTGCGGGCGTCAAGATAAATTTCTGACACAAACGTACGAAAATGGGATGATTTTTACCTGAGCCCTGCCAAGGTCCCTGCGGGGTTTTGTCAGGGTTCTGAGGGGCTGAATGTCCAAGGGTTCTATCCGCTACGTCGTGGCCGGCGTGCTCGCCGCCGCGCTCGCTTCCACTGTCGCTCACGCCGACGCCATCAAGCAGACCAAGGCGCCGATCGAGGACAAGTTCCGCCAGCTGGAAGGCGAGGACTGGCCGACGCCGACCGACTATCGCAACGCGTCGGGCGCGCCGGGCTATCGCTACTGGCAGCAGAAGGTCGATTACGACGTCGCCGTTCACCTGAACGAAGACACCAAGCTGCTAACCGGCAAGGAAACGATCACCTACAAGAACAATTCGCCCGACAACCTGCCCTATCTGTGGCTGTTGCTGGACCAGGACTACAAGCGCGACTCGATCAGCAAGCTGACCGAGACCGTCTCGGGCGACACCATCAGCCTGGGCCAGGTGCGCCGCATCCAGCGCTTCAAGGACTGGGAAGGCGGCTTCACCATCAAGTCGGTGAAGGACGCCTCGGGCCGTTCGCTGAAGTTCACCGTCGTCGACACCCTGCTGCGCGTCGACCTGCCGGCCGCCGTCCGCGCCAATGGCGGCGAGACCAAGCTGACCATCGAGTGGTCGCTGCCGATGGTCGAGAACAAGGTCGTCGGCGGCCGCAGCGGCTATGAGTGCTTCACCGGCAAAGGCGAAGACGGCAACTGCATCTACGAGGGCGCCCAGTGGTTCCCGCGCCTGGCCGTCTATTCGGATTATGAGGGCTGGCACAACAAGGCCTTCCTCGGCTCGGGCGAGTTCACGCTGGAGTTCGGCGACTACCGCGTCGCCCTGACCGTGCCGTCCGACCACGTGGTCTCGGCCACGGGCGTGCTGCAGAACCCGGCCGCAGTGCTCAGCGCCGCCCAGCGCGACCGCCTGACCAAGGCCCGCACCGCCGCCGAGCCCGTCTATGTCGTCACCCCCGAGGAGGCCGTCGCCGCCGAGAAGGGCAAGGCCACGACCGAGAAGACCTGGGTGTTCTCGGCCACCAACGTCCGAGACTTCGGCTGGGCCAGCTCGCGCAAGTTCGTCTGGGACGCCCTGGGCGTGAAGCAGGAGAGCGACGCCGCTCACCCGCTGGTCATGGCCATGTCGTTCTTCCCGAAGGAGGCGCGCCCGCTGTGGGACGCCTATTCGACCAAGTCGATCGCCCACACTCTGAAGGTCTATTCGGACTTCACCTTCTCTTACCCCTATCCGGTGGCCCAGTCGGTCAACGGCCCGGTCGGCGGGATGGAATATCCGATGATCAGCTTCAACGGCCCGCGGCCGGTGAAGGACAAGAAGACCGGCGCCCTCACCTATACCGAGCGCGCCAAGTACGGCCTGATCGGCGTGGTCATCCACGAGGTCGGCCACAACTACTTCCCGATGATCGTCAATTCCGACGAGCGCCAGTGGACCTGGATGGACGAGGGCCTCAACAGCTTCCTCGAGTTCCAGGCCGAAGTGCAGTGGGACAAGAAGTTCCCGTCGCGTCGCGGCGAGCCCAAGGACATCGTCGAGTACATGGTCAGCCAGGACCAGGTGCCGCTGATGACCCAATCGGACTCGGTCATCCAGTTCGGCCCGAACGGCTATTCCAAGCCGGCCACCGCCCTGGTGATCCTGCGCGAGACGGTTATGGGCCGCGAGCTCTTCGACCGCGCGTTCAAGGAATACGCCAACCGCTGGCGCTTCAAGCACCCGACGCCGTACGACTTCTTCCGCACCATGGAAGAGAGCTCGGGCGTCGACCTCGACTGGTTCTGGCGCGGCTGGTTCTACTCGACCGACCACGTCGACATCTCGCTGGACAAGATCGTCAAGGCCCGCCTCGACAGCGGCGACCCGGACGCCGAAGCCGCCGTGCGCAAGACGGCGGACGGCAAGGAGCCGGAATCGCGCACCGCGGCCAACAACAAGGGCCAGACGGTCGCCGAGCGTGATCCCAAGGTCCGCGACTTCTACGACCAGAACGACCAGTTCACGGTGTTCGACAGCGCCCGCAAGAAGGCCAAGACCGCCCGCGAGGACCTAACACCCGAGGAACAGGCCGCCCAGGACCTGAAGGACAACTTCTACCGCTTCAGCTTCCGCAACATCGGCGGCCTGGTGATGCCGGTGATCCTGAAGATGGACTTCACCGACGGCACGACCGAGACGGTCCGCATCCCGGCCGAGATCTGGCGCAAGAACTCCAAGCAGGTCACGTGGCAGTACGTGACGGGCAAGGAGCTGAAGGGCGCCGAGATCGACCCGCTGTGGGAGACCGCCGACGCCGATCGTGGCAACAACGTCTATGACGGCGCCATCACGCCCACGACGCTGAAGATGCAGAAGTTCCCCGACCAGCCCAACCGCATGAAGGACGCCAATGTGAAGGTCGAGCCGGGCGGCCTGGGCACCTCGCCGTCGGAGGACCCCAAGAAGGACGAAGGTCCTAAGTGATCGTGCGCGCGGCTGCCCTGATCGCGGCGGCGGGCCTTGTGCTCGCCCCGCTCCCGGCGGCCGCGCATCGCGGCCACGGCGCGCTGAGCGTCGTGGAGATCGACGCCAAGACCGGCGCGGTCACCGTCAGCCACCGGATCCCGACGCACGACGCCGAGCCGGCCCTGGCGGTGATCGCCCCCGACGCCCAGGCCAGCCTGGACGATCCCGAGGCCATCGACGCCTTGAAGACCTATATGGGCGAGCACTTCGCCGTGGCCGTGAACGGCGCTCTGGTCGGCCTGACCCTGAAGGACATGACCCTGGGGGCCGACGACGTCCGCTTCCAGTATTCCGGCAAGATCGCGCCGGCCGACGCCCGGGCCGAGGTCGCCGTGAAGGCCTCGATGTTCGCCGATGTCTATGGCGACGAGGTCAACCAGGTGAACGTCCGCCGCCTAGGCGTGACCCGCACCCTGGTGTTCAACGCCGGCGACGGCGCGCAGACCCTGGACGCGGTCGATCCGGCCAACTGAAGGCCGACATGACAAACGTCACCTCGCGGGCCTGACGCCCGGCACTGCAACGCTTTGAGTCGCTGCGGCAGGGTCCTCGCAACAGAGGAGACCTTCCATGACCTTCACGACCCGCCGCGCCGCCCTCCTGGCCGCCACGGGCCTGGCCGCGATCAGCACCGCCGCCTTCGCCCAGACGACGACGCCTGCTCCCGCCGCCAAGAAGGAGCCGTCCACCCAGGTCCAAGGCGTGACCATCACCGCCCCCGCGGCCCAGGACATCAAGACCTCCATCGACCGCCGCAGCTACAGCCTGGGCAAGGACCTGCAGGCCACGACCGGCTCGGTCGCCGACGTGCTGCGCAACGTCCCCTCGGTGCAGGTCGACGTGCAGGGCAATGTCAGCCTGCGCGGCGATCCCAACGTCACCATCATGATCGACGGCAAGCCTTCGGGGATGTTCAAGGGCGACAACCGCGGCCAGGTGCTGCAGCAGATCCCCGCCAGCCAGTTCGAGCGCGTCGAGGTGATGACCAACCCGTCGGCCGCCTTCAGCCCCGAAGGCTCGGCCGGGATCATCAACCTGATCACCAAGCAGCAGCGCGGCGTCGGCACGACCGGCTCGGTCCGCGCCAACATGGGCACCGAAGGCCGCAAGAACGCCAGCATCAGCCTCGCCCGCAACACCAAGGCCCTGACCCTGTCGGCCGACGCCGGCTGGCGCCGCGACAAGGCCAAGGGCTCGATCGAGGACGACCGCTCGCGCCTGGACCCCGTCACCGGCCGCTACGCCGACAGCCACCAGAAGGTCGGCTTCAACAGCAAGGGCCAGTCGCACAACGCCCGCGCCGGCGTCGACTACGACCTCGACAAGCAGACCCGCATCAGCGCCGAGGCCCGCTACACCGACACGTCCTACGACTCCAAGGCCGGCTCGTCGTACGAGGGCAAGGACGTCAATGGCGTCCCCAATGTCCGCTACCAGCGCCTCAGCGAAGGCAAGATGAAGAAGTCGGTGGCCGGCCTGACCGGCGACCTGCGCCGCAAGTTCGACGGCGCCGAGCACGAGTTCACCCTGCACACCAGCGTCGAGCGCACCCGCGACCGCCAGGTCACGGACGCGAACGGCTTCAACCAGCTGCCGGCCGTCTCGAACTATGTCGAGCACGTCAGCATCGGCGACGAACTGGTCCAGAGCCGCCTGAAGGCCGAGTACAAGCGCCCCCTGCCCGGCGGCGCCAAGCTGGTCGCCGGCTACGAGCTGCAAGTCGACGACAACGACTACGACAACTATGGCGCTCGCGGCCCGACCGGCGGCGCTCTGGCCGTCGATCCGGCCCTGACCAACCAGTTCAAGTATGACCAAGTCGTCCACGCGGTCTACGCCACCGTCAGCCGGCCGATCGGCGATCTGACCATCATGCCGGGCCTGCGGATCGAAGAGGTCACGGTCGACACCAACCAGGTCACCTCGAAGCTGAAAGACAGCTACGACTACCTGCGCGCCTATCCGTCGCTGCACGTGCAGTACAAGCTGGACGATGCGCGCCAGATCAACGCCAGCTACAGCCGCCGCATCCAGCGCCCGACGGCCCAGGACCTGAACCCGTACCGGATCTATCAGGACCCCTACAGCTACCGTCAGGGCGACCCGCGCCTGAAGCCCCAGACCACGGACTCGTTCGAGGTCGCCTACCAGCTGCGCAAGGGCTACAACTACTACCAGGGCACGGTCTATTACCGCGAGGCCCGCGACGGCGTCACCGACGTCGTCAGCGACATCGGCGGCGGCGTGCTGCTGACCACCAAGGCCAACCTGGCCAAGAGCCGCAGCGGCGGCCTGGAGCTGGTCGCCAACGCCCGCCTGACGCCCAAGATCTCGTACACGATCAGCGGCAACGCCTTCTGGAACGAGATCGGCGCCACCGATCTGGGCTTCCCCGACAAGCGCTCGGCCTGGACGGTCTCCGGCTATGCGGCCCTGAACGTCCAGGCCACGCCCAAGGACTTCCTGCAGATCAGCGGCTTCGCCACCGGCAAGCGCCTGACGCCGCAGGGCTACAAGGAGCCGACCGGCATGCTGCTGCTGGGCTATCGCCACAAGTTCAACGACCGCGTCTCGGGCGTGGTGACGGTGCAGGACGCCCTGAAGACCTTCGGCGACAAGCTGGTCATCGACACCCCGGCCCTGAAGGACCGCCGCGCCCTCGACCTGGACCTGCGGGCCATCTTCATCGGCGTCACCTACAACTTCGGCGGAACCGGCGCCCCCGACCCGCGCCGTCGCCGCGAGCCGGCCTTCGACTTCCAGACCAACCCGGGCGGCGTCGGCCCGATGTAGTTCCCGCCCACCTTGGGCGACAAATCGGCCGGCCCTGCGACGAATCCGTTGCAGCGGCCGGTCTCGTCCTGTATCGAACGCTTCCTCTTCGCCGACGCTTAAACGTCGTCGACCCGGATGGCCCGGTGGCGGAGTGGTGACGCAGCGGACTGCAAATCCGTGCACCCCGGTTCGATTCCGGGCCGGGCCTCCACCTTGCTTCCTCAGCCCCTCCCAACCAGAGCGCGAAGCGTTAACGTATACTTTTCTCCCCGTTGACCCGATGTCATCCAAAAGACGTGGATGGCGACTACAAACCGGTCAGATTTTCACACCGAACATCTGCAAATTTTCCGGACCCTATCCTTTGCCTTGTCTGAATGATTGAACTTCAATAGACAACGCAGCGCTGGAAGTCGGTCATTTATCGGGGGAGTTGACATTGAAGCGCGTACTGGTGACGGGTGGAGCTGGTTTCGTGGGCTCGCACCTCTGTGAGCGCCTCATCGAGGCTGGCCACGAAGTGCTCTGCGTAGACAATTATTATACCGGTTCCCGGCGTAATATTGCTCACCTGCTCGGCAATCCCAATTTCGACCTGCTTCGTCACGACGTTACGCACCCGCTGTTCGTGGAAGTGGACGAGATCTACAACCTCGCCTGCCCCGCCAGCCCGGTCCACTACCAGTACGATCCCGTCCAGACGACCAAGACCAGCGTCCACGGCGCGATCAACATGCTGGGCCTGGCCAAGCGCCGGAAGGCCAAGATCTTCCAGGCCTCGACCAGCGAAGTCTATGGCGACCCGAGCGTCCACCCGCAGCCCGAAGAATACTGGGGCAACGTCAATCCAATCGGCATCCGCTCGTGCTACGACGAAGGCAAGCGCTGCGCCGAGACCCTGTTCTTCGACTACCACCGCCAGCACAACCTGCGCATCAAGGTGGCGCGGATCTTCAACACCTACGGCCCGCGCATGCACCCCAACGACGGGCGCGTGGTGTCGAACTTCATCGTCCAGGCGCTGAAGGGTGAGGACATCACCCTGTACGGCGACGGCAACCAGACGCGCTCGTTCTGCTATGTCGACGACCTGGTCGAAGGCTTCCTGCGCCTGATGGACACGTCGGACGACGTGACCGGCCCGGTCAACCTGGGCAATCCAGGCGAGTTCACCATGAAGGAACTGGCCCTGAAGGTCCTGGAGATCACGGGTTCGAAGTCCAACCTGATCCATCTGCCCCTGCCGGCCGATGATCCCCGCCAGCGCCAGCCCGACATCACCAAGGCCAAGGCGCTGCTGGACTGGACCCCGACGGTCGAATTGACCCAAGGCCTGACGAAAACCGTCGCCTATTTTGATAAGCTGCTGGCCGAAGGTTAGGCAGGCTCACCGCTCCCCGGCGTGATCCCGCGCCGGGGCGCTTTTCTCTAGCGCTCCCAAGTCCCGCCGGAACACCGACGAGGCCGGAGCCGGTTCTTCGTGTCCGTAGGCTCAGTGTCATGACCACCAGCGCTCCCGCACCGCGCTACAGCGGCAAGAAGGTCCTCATCACCGGCGCGTCCGGCTTCATCGGCACGCGGCTGGCCCAGCGCCTCGCGGACCAGGGCGCCACGCTCTACTGCCTCGACCTGAAGCCGCCGCGCGAGACCCTGCCGGGCGTAACCTATCTGAGCGAGGACGTGCGGAACCTGGGCGCGCTGGATGTGCAGGCGCTGGACGCGATCTTCAACCTGGCCGCCATCCACACGACGCCGGGCCACCCGGACCACGAATATTACGACACCAACGTCAACGGCGCGCTGGAGGTCTCCCGCCTAGCCGAACGCCTGGGCGTCAAGGACGTGGTCTTCACCAGCTCGATCTCGATCTACGGCCCGTCCGAGGACCGCAAGACCGAAACCAGCGCCCCGGCCCCGACCTCCGCCTACGGCAAGTCCAAGCTGATGGCCGAGAAGATCCACACCAGCTGGCAAGCCGCCGGCCCGGGCCGCAAGCTCAGCATCATCCGCCCCGCCGTCGTGTTCGGAGCCGGCGAAGGCGGCAACTTCGCCCGCATGGCCGCCCTGCTGAAGAAGGGCGCCTTCGTCTTCCCCGGCCGTCGCGACACCATCAAGTCGTGCATCTATGTCGAGGACCTGCTGGACCTGATGCTGGCCGCCGCCGCGACGTCCGAGCCGCTGGAAATCCTGAACGGCAGCTATCCCGAGTGCCCGACGCTGGAGCGGATCGTCTCCACCCTGCGTGACGAGTACTTCCCGAAGGCGAAGTTCATCGACGTGCCGCAGGGCTTCGTCCTGACCGCCGCCAAGATGCTGTCGACCTTCAACGGCCTGGGCCTGGGCATCCACCCGGACCGCGTCACCAAGCTGATCCGCTCGACCTACGTCTATCCGGGCTGGGCCAACGACCGCGACCTGTTCGCCGGCAAGAGCCTGGCCCTTGGCCTGCAAAAGTGGGCCAAGGCGACCGAAGGCAGCTTCGTCTAAGCGTACTCTTGGTGTCGCTGGCCGCCGACGGCTCGCGACAGCACCCCCAGATGCAGCGCGCCGCGCAGCAGGGCCTTGTTGCGCTCGCGCGGCTGGAAGCCCGATAGCGCCGCGCTGCCGGCGCAGAACACCACCTTGGCCGCGGCCATCGCGGCCAGCTTGCCCCGGCTCTCCGCGTTGCGAATCTGGATGTCCCAGTGGGTCTGGCCCGAGCGGTAGCGGCGCTTGAATAGCCACTTGAAGCTGGACCGGCCGATCGGGATGTCCTCGCTGACCACGGCGTCGGGCCGATAGGCGAACCGCGCGCCGCCCAGGCCGAACTCGTAGAAGAACGAGGTGTCCTCGCCGCCCGTCAACCCGAAGGCCTTGTCGAACTGAAGGCCCAGCGCCCGGACCTTCTCCATGTTGAGCAGGACGTTGCAGGTATAGCCGTTGTGCAGCGGCTCGCCCGGCGCGATCTCGTTGTGGTGAAAGGCGCCGTCGGCCATCCAGGCCGGTGAGCCCGGCTCCATGATCGCCCGGCTTCGGCCGAACACCACGTCCGCCTCGGCGCTGGCTTCGATCAGGGCGGCCAGCCAGCCCGGCTCGGCGATCTCGTCATCATCGATGAAGGCGGCCCACTCGCCTTGCGCGGCATTCAGGCAGGCGTTGCGGGCGATCGAGATGTTCTGCCGGGGCGCATGGACGTAGCGCACGGGCGCGCCGCCGGGAACGGCCGCGCCCTCCACGGCCGCCTGGCCGGTGGGTTCGCCGTCGTTGTCCGCGACGACGATCTCCATCGTCCACCCGTCGGGAAGCGTCTGGCCCAGCACGCTGGCGATCGTCGCCGCCACCGACGGACGTCGATAGGTGCAGATCATCACGCTCAACAATCGCGGCTTTTGATCAGACACTGTCGGCTTCCATGGTTTTGCGCGGCCAATTGGCGAAGAACTGAAGATAAGCGTGGTCGCTGGCGCCAGCCGGCGAGCGACCGGACTGCAGAAGCTGGGCGGCCGAGGCGGAAAGCCGCGACAGCGCTTCGTTCGAGCCCTCGATCATGTCGGCGACGCTGATCAGCGAAGATGCGTCCTCCCCGCTGATTTCAGTCCCCACGGCCTCGGTCGAAGCGCCCGGCAGATACGCCTTGATACGCTTGGCGACGCCCGAGCTGACGAACGACGCGAAGATGGCCAGCCCGCCGGGCGAGCGCGCGACCAGACCGGCCATGCCGAACAGCGACTTCCGCTTGACCAGTTCGACCATCTCCAGGGCGGCGATGTAGTTGCGCATGCGCTCGCCCCGCCGCCGGATGATCCGCCGCTGGTGCTCGGTCAGCCCCTCCATCGTGCTCAGCGCGTCGTTCGAGGCGATCATGCGGAGAAGCTCGCCAGACCCGATACGGTGCGAGATCGACGCGCTGTGGCGGCGATAGGCGTACATCGCCAACGGCAGGAAGCGCGCCTTGCAGCCCTTGATCAGCAGCCGCAGGAAGAGATCGAAGTCCTCCCCGATCATCAGGGTCTCGTCGTAGCGCAGGTCGGCCAGGGCGGACCGGCGGATCAGCAGCTTCAGATAGCCCAGCGGCAGCTCGCGCCAGGTCCCGGCGGGCGGCACCAGCAGATGCTCGATCGCGATCGCTCCGAATGTGTCCGGGCAGCCCTTGGGGAAGATGAACGGATGCGACCACAGGCCGTCGCCCTCGGCGCCGAAGGCCAGGAGCTCGTCACCGGCGAGATCGAGATCGTTCGCCGCCGCGAAGGCCAGCAGGATCTCGAGGCGCAGCGGGTGGACGATGTCGTCGCCGTCCACGATCGACAGGTACTCGCCGCGCGCGGCCTCGATCGCCAGGTTGCGCGCCACGGCGGGGCCCCGCCCCTCCCCCGCCAGCAGCCGGACCCGGTCGTCGCGGGCGGCATGGGCCGCGACGCGCTGGCGCGTATCATCCGAGGACGCATCGTCGACGACGATGACCTCGATGTCGCGGACGCTCTGGTCCAGGATCGACAGCAGGCACGCGTCGATGAACTCGCCCACGTCGCGGCAGGCGACGATCACCGATACCTTTGGAGCAGGCGTAGACACCAGATCCCCGTCGCTCAAGACTCTTGCGCCAGCAGGCTGACGCCGGGATTGGCCCGGCCGGCCGCGGCGATCATCACGCCCCGGCGGAAGTTGTCCAGCACGGCCGCCGGCGGCGCCTTGAAGGCCAGGGCGTCCCAGATGACCGCCTTTGCCAGGCCGGTCGCGCGCTCGGTGGCGTTGGAGCGGAACAAAGCCTGCTGCTTGAACGCCTGACGGAGGCCTCCGTCCGCGCGCCGCCACGCCGCCCGCTGCAGGGTCTGCACGGACTTCTTCAAGTCCAGCTCGCGCCGCATCCAGCTGGCTTGCGCGCCGGCGTCGCGGGTCGTGCTGGGACCATTCTCAGCCCAGGCCGCCAGCGGCTCCAGCGCCACATAGACGGGGTCCTTGGTCAGCGCGGTGCGGACATATTCCTGCAGCACGGCCGAGCAGTCGAAGGCGATCTCGAAGTCGGTGGTCGCGTGCCGCGACCAGAACAGCCCGCCGTTCGAGACCCCTATCCCGACCAGCACGGCCAGATGGAATTCCTCGGGGCCGTACAGGCGCTCTTCGAACAGGTGGTCCAGCACGCCCTTGTCCGACAGCGCGCCGCCGGCGTTGAAGATCTCGACCTGCTGGTTCCGCAGGATGACGTTCGCCCCGACCTTCTTGGCCAGGGCCACGTTCTTCTCCATGAACTCGGGGAAGACGTAGTTGTCGTCCTCGAGCACGAAGAAGTACTCGCTGTCATGCGGATTGGCGCGCGAGAAGCATTGGTTGATATTGCCGGACGCGAACTGCTGCTTGGCGTTTGCGTTATAGACGATGCGCTCGTCCTGCAGCGCTTCGCACACCGCGCGCGCGCCCTGCTCGCGATCGTCGTCATAGACGTCGCACACCCAATTCTGCCAGGTCTGAGCTTGCAACGACTGTAAACAGCGCTTCAGGTCATCAGGGCGGCGATAGGTCGGCGTTCGCACATGAACCCGATCTTCAGAACGCAACGGCACCCTAACCTCCGCTATTGATATAACTTCGCCGGCTGAATATTGTTTCGAACAGCCGAATTCACCGATAGATCGCGTTTATAGAGTTGATGGAAATCGCACAAGTGGACAAAGCTGGGGCTTCTGCGAACATAAAGATAAATATTCATGACCGAAAAAGAGCATCTATCTCAGGTCGTACGCTGACGACAGCCGCTTCTTGCGCGGCGATGTTCACCTCGGCCATGCTGACGCCCCTCGGTACGCTCGGCGCGGTCGCGTTTCTGGCCTCCACCCTGTTCCTGGTCTTCATCAACCGGCGCCAGATTCTGCAGATCAGCATCGGCGCCTGGCCGATCCTCCTCCTGCCCACGATCGCCGTCGCCTCGGTCCTATGGTCCTCGCAGCCGAGCCTGACCGTCCGGATCGGGCTCGAATACGCCCTTACGGTGCTGGCGGCCACGATCATCGCCGCGCGGACGCCGCCCAGGACCCTGATCCATCTGTTGTGCGCGGTGTGCACGGTCGTGCTGCTGCTCAACCTGCCGGCGGCCATTGGCGACCTGGCCAAACGCCACTCCGCTCAAGGGCTGTATGGCAGCAAGAACGCCCTGGGCAGCATCTGCGCCGTCCAGGTGATCGCCAGCCTGGCCACCTTCTTCGGCCGCTCGACGCCGCCCCGCATGAAGGCGTTCGCCGCCGTGGGCATCGTGCTGGGCGGGCCGCTGCTGTTCGCGGCCAACTCGGCCGGCGCCATCATCTGCACGACCATCGCCGTCGCGGTGCTGATCGCCACCAGCACGCTAGGCACCAAGTCCGCCAACGCCCGCGTCCTGGCCGTGGTGTTCGCCGGCCTCCTGGTCACCGCTGGCGTGGTCGCGGCCAAGCCGATCGGGGACGCCTACGACTACATCCAGACCGAAGTCTTCAAGAAGGACCGCACCCTCACCGGCCGCAGCTATCTGTGGGCCAAGGCCGACGAGCTGGCGCGACAACGGCCCGTGCTGGGCTACGGCTATCAGTCGTTCTGGGTCCAGGGCCAGACCGACGCCGAGGGCCTGTGGCGCTTTGGCGGCATCAAGGACCGCACCGGCTTCAACTTCCACAACGAGATCCGCGAGATGCGCATCCAGCTGGGCTTCGTCGGCCTGGCGGCGTTCTTCTTCGCCATCGCCTCGGCGCTCGTGCCCTCCGCCCTGATGCTTCTGGGATCAAGCGAGCGGGCCCGAGCCTTCTCCGGCGCGGCATTCGCACTCGTCTGTTATTTCACTGTTCGGATGAATGCAGAGAGTGCACTTGCCTATCCATTCGCTTTTGACACGCTTGTATTCTCGTTCGCGGTTGCGGCTCTGATTTTTAGCCGTAAAAGACGGCCGACATCTTGATAAGGGCGGCCGGCGTGCAAGACAGAGCATTGAACATCTTGGCGCCGACCCGCTACCCGTGGGCGTTCAACGGCCCCAAGGGATCGGCGCACAACATCCATCTTCGGAAGTTCCTGCCGCTGAACAAGATCGACGATCGGCTGGACGGGTGCACGGTGTTCCCGCCGTTCCCGCTCCAGAAGTTCGATCTGGTCCACGCCTTCAACCGCATCCCGATCGGTAACACGCCCTACGTCATCGGCTTCGAGTCCCACCTGCCGCGCGTGTTCGGCCTCGAAGGCACCGCCTACCACCGGGCCCTCGAACGCTCCCTCGCCTCGGAGCGCTGCCGCGGCATCATCGCCTTCAGCGACTGCGCGAGAAGGCTGTTCCTGAGCCACCTGACGGACCATGTGGACTGCGGCGTGATCGAGGCGAAGCTGCAGGTGCGCTTCCCGAACATGGTGATCCCCGAGCGCCAGGATCAGCTGCGCTACACCCCGGGCGACACGATCAGGCTGTTCTTCGTCGGCGGCCAGTTCGCGCGCAAGGGCGGCCTGACGGTGCTCAGGCTGGCGAAGCTGGCCCAGGACAAGGGTTTGCCGGTGCAGGTGGACATCATCTCGTCGCTGGAGATGGGCAAGGGCATCTGGATCGATCCGCCGCGCCAGGACTTCTACGCGCCCTACCTTGAGCTTCTGAAGCTCGACAACGTGACGCTGCACGGCGCCATGAGCAACAAGGAGGTCCTGGACATGGCCTCCCGCGCGCACTTCTCGATCCTGCCGACCCTGACCGACACTTTCGGTTTCAGCGTCATCGAGTCCATGAGCCGCTCCACGCCGGTCATCGCCAGCGCCCAGGTCGCGCTGCCCGAGTTCATCGTCGATGGCGAGAACGGCGTCCTGCTGCCGATGGAGACCAACGAATTCGGCGGCTGGATCCACACCACCCATCCGGACAAGGCCTCGCCGGAATACGAAGCGCTCTATGCCGCCGAGGCGGAACGCCTGGCGCAAAGCGCGCTCGCCGCCCTGGAACGCGTCATGGCCGATCCGGAGGCCTATCACCGCATGCGGACGGCCGCCTATGACTCGGCGGTGGCCCACTTCGACCACCGGCCCGCCCGCGAGTTCTGGGACAACCTCTATCGTCGGGCGGTCGGGTAGCCGCGCGACCTATCTGGCGGCGGGTCTCAGCACCTGCCGGATGAAGCCCAGCGACCACGCGAAGTGGCTGACCGCCGCGGGGAAACCCGCGAAGTAGGCGCAACCGCCGCCGGCCCGCGAACCCACGACCAGGCCGCCCAGGGTGCAGGCCAGGATCCACGCCAGGGCCGGCAGGAAGAAGATCGGGCTGATCGGCGCCAGCAGGACGCCGAACACCAGCGCCGGGGCCACGAAGATCGGCAGCATCTGCCTCGGCTTCGGCTTGATCCGGTGCTTGGTCAGCGTGATCGCCCGGCCCTTGCCGTAGTTGAAGTACTGCCGGAACAGCGAGCTGGCGTTGGCGCGGGGGTAGTAGCTGATCTCAAGCCCCGGATAGAGCCAGATGCGGCGGCCAGCCTTGCCCAGCCGGACGTCCAGCTCGGCGTCCTCGTTGTGGCTCATGCCGGCGTCATAGCCCCCCACTTCGCGGAAGGCGGCGATCTTCATGTAGGCGTGGTGGCCGTGATCGATCCACTGCCCCTCCCCGCCCTTGCTGCGGTGGCTGGAGCCGCCGGTGCCGATGACCGAGTTCTGAGCCGTCGCCGCCGCCACCTGGAAGCAGGTGCGACCGATGCTGTGCATCACGGTCACGACCGAGTCCGCGCCGGTCTCCCCAGCCACCTCGATCAGGCGCGCCACGAAGTTCTCGGGATAGGCCGCGTGCGCATCGACCCGGATCAGGTGCTCGGCCGCCTGGCCATGGACCTCGACCGCCAGGTTGATGCCCGCGCTCTGGATGCGGTCGGGATTGTCCAGCAGCACGACGCGGGCGTCGCGGGCCGCGAACTCCTCGACGATGCTCCGCGAGCGGTCGGAACTGCGCCCATCCGCGATCACGATCTTCGCATGCCGGCAGCCCTCGTCCGCCAGCAGACCGGTCAACAGTCCGGGAAGATGGGCCTCCTCATTGAGGCAAGGCACGACGACCAGGACAGAGCCCGCCAATTGATCAGCCATGATCTTCCCCCGAAACGAAGCGGACTAGAGACACGTAGTCTTCGGCGGCGAATTCCACCAAGGTCGGATCGACGTCTCGAATCCGCTTTCGCAGTTCCGCCACCCTGTTAGGCGCGGCCGAAACCAATTCCATGACATCGCGCACGGGCTCTTCGACGATCACGCCGACACCGGCGTTGGCGAGCCATCGGCCCACCTCCGTCCGCGACAGCGCGATCGGAACCGCGCCATGGCGGATGCCCTCGTAGATCCTGTTCGGCAGCAGCCAGTCGGAGTTCGCGCCCGCTTCGAAATAGTCGATGGCCCAGGCGAACTGGACCTTGGCGTAGAGCTCGCCCAGCTCGTCCTGGGTGTAGCTGCCGAAAAAGTTCAGGCCGGGGGTGGCGTCGACCACCTCGTGGAAGTCGGGCATCACGTCCAGGGCCGCGCGTCCCCGGATGTCGACCTCGACGCGCCCCTGCGCCAGTTGGACGATCTCGGCCAGCATCCCCAGCGACTTGCGACAGCGCAGCATGCCGAACCAGCCGATGCGCACGACGTCGCCCGACGCCTCGACAGCGTCGACACGCCCCGGCGCCCCGACCAGGACCTTGTTCTCCACCAGCAGGATCTCGCCACGGAAACCCTGGACGCCGCGGAAGTGCTCGCGCTCGAAGGCCGGCGAGCTGACGATCACGCCACGGACCATCGTCAGCAGCCAGCGCTCAACGCCCCGTACCAGGGCGCCCGTGATGCCGCGCTTGAACATCAGCGAATGGATGTCGAGGCACTCGTAGACGACCGGCGTGCGCCGTCCCGACAGGAAGCGCGCATAGACGGCCAGGACCAGCATCTCGAGATTGCGCGCCAGGATCGCATCGCCACGGCGGACAGCGCGGAGCAAGGGCCCCGGCGCGACGATGTTCTTCAGGAGCAGCAGCGCCCGCGCGACCAGGCGGCCATTGAACGTCTCGCCCAGCGTTATCGCGCCGTCCTGGGCGTCGGCCGAACCCGCGCGGCGGAAGCCGGCGATCGAGACTTCGGCGCCGCCGGCGGTCAGCATCTTGATGCGCCGCATGACGGCGGCATCGCCCAGATCATGGACGAGGTAGACGATCATGCTTCGACCCACAAAACGCCCCACCAGCAAGCGGAAGCACCATCACGCCTGTCCGCCAAGGAAAGGCGGGGCCTGAGTACGCAGCCACGAGCGGGCTGTCGAGACCGTCGTTCGCTTCCAGGCCGCTTGTCCGCCGATGAAGGCGACTTGCCGTCCGCGCCGCCGTCTTTCTGACCCGATGCCCGCGTATTGATCGGCCTTGCTCGGACCCGCGGGACGGTCCGCGCTAGAGCCGTCGGCAGCCGGCTCCACACCCGCAAATGTAAACATCTTTAAATCAACTCAAAATTGGTACGCTTCACTTGCCTCGCGCGACCAAGTAATCCTTAATTTACGCGCACTGGTTACCACGCTACATCGAAGTAAACGCTTCTGTCAGTGGATCTCTATGGACCTCGCGCGATCCGTCAGCGTGATTATTGCGGCGTACAACGCCCAAAGCACTATAGAGAAAGCGATCCGAAGCGCCCTCGAACAACCGGAAGTTATAGAAGTCCTGGTTGTCGATGATGCCTCCACCGATCGCACTCTGGACGTCGCCGCTGCCAGCGACGACGGTTCCGGCCGCCTGAAGATCATCCAGAGCCGCCCCAACGCCGGCCCCGGCGCCTGCCGACGACTGGCCGTGGAACGCGCGACGGGGGCCTGGATCACGCCGCTGGACGCCGACGACTTCATGCTGCCAGGCCGCCTTGGCGCGCTGCTCCACCATGCCGCCGACGCCGACATCATCGCCGACAAGCTGGTCCGCGTCCGCGCCGGCGACGTCATTGACGCCCCCTCCCCGATCGACACGGCGACGCGCACAGTCGACCTGAAGACGTTCGTGCTGGCCAATTGCAGCGGCGCGAACGGCGAGCTCGACATGGGCTTCATCAAGCCTCTGCTGCGGTCGTCCCTGCTGCGCGACCAGGGCCTGAACTACCGCTCCGACATGCGGCTCGGTGAGGACTACGACCTGTACGCCCGCACCCTGGCCGCCGGCGCCCGGATGTTGCTGACGCCGCCGCGCGGCTACATCTCGGTGATCACGCCGGGCTCCCTGAGCCTGACCCACAGCGAAGAAGACCTCGCCAAGCTGCTGGACTGCGACAAGCCTCTGATCCAGCGCGAGGACATCGACAAGCAGACCAAGAAGGCGATCCAGGCCCGTCAGCTCAGCGTGGAGCAACGCCTCCGCTGGCGCGTCTTCATCCGGGCCATGAAGTCCAAGGACCTCGCCACGGCGGCCTCATGCTTCTCCTCGGCCGTCCTGACGACCTATCTGCTGGGCCAGATCGTCGGGCACCTCCTGCAGAAGCGCCCAGCCAATGGATTTCGAGGCGTTCAGGCTCGGGTCTGATTGCCGACCAGCAAGGTGTTCGCGCTGATCGCCCGCTTGATGCGCGCCAGGAAGATCCGGCTGGTGCTCAGCACGCCCGCGACAGCCAGCGCCACGCCCAGATAGCTGAACGCCCTGAACGGACGCCCCTGCTTGAGGGTGCGCATGATGTGCCAGGCGATCGGCTGGATGATGGAGCCGGCCAGCGACCGTCCGAAACGACTCTTCCGCAGCGTGGAGATCAGTGCGCTGACCACGTCCTTGCGCTCCGCGAAGTCCTCGAAGCTGTTGATCTCCAGCAGGATCTTCGTGGCGATCTCCTTCTCACCGGCGGACGGCGGCCGATCCGCGTCGATCGCCACGGCGTATTCCATGTCCGCCAGGAAGATGTCCCACAGCGCCTTTCGGCCGAAGATGCAGGCGCGCTGGAGATAGGTCGCGCGCGTCGCGACGCCGCCCTCCTCCTGCTCCACGAAGGCGGGCCGGAAGTCGGCGAGGGTCAGGCGGGGAAACAAGTCCTGGAAGATCAGCTTGTCGTAGTGCAGCCAGCGACGCTGCGACTCCTCGACCCGGAAGCGATCCCGGGACGGCCCCCGCGTTCCGGTGTGGTTGCGCTGGTAGAACAGGACGTCCGGGACATAGACGCCTTTGAACCCATGACAGATCTTGATGATCATGTCGTAGTCCTGCGAGCGCAGCAGGTCCTCCCGGAACGCCCCGACCTGGTCGTAGACGTCCTTGCGGACAAGCATGCTGAACTGACAGACGAACAGGCGCTCGATCACGTTCAGCAGCAGATTCTTGTCGGGATTGGCTGGCGCGCGCGCCAGCGGCATGTCCGAACCGCGCTCGAACGTCCCCGTGAAGCTCCTGTAGCGCCCGTAGACGAACGCGGCCCCTTGGTTGGCCTCGAGCGCCAGAGTCATCTTCTCGCAGGCGTCCAGGGCGGCGATATCGTCGTCGTCGCAAATCCAGACCGCGTCGCACTCGCAACGACCCAGCGCGATGTTCAGCGCCCGCGCCTTGCCGCCGTTCGCCACGTCGATGAGCTCGACCTGCGGAAATTCGGACACGACGGCCGTGGTGTGATCCGTCGAGCCGTCATTGACGACGATGATCTGGCCCAAGACCTTGGTCTGCGCGACCAGAGAATTGAGGCATTCCCGGAGCATATCGGCGCGATTGTAGGTCGGTACAATCGCGCAAACGGACACTTTACTCATGCTGCTCACCAGAAATGCCAAACAACCCCGACACTGTTTGATATTCTAAATCGTTCACCGCGCAAACGTTGCAAGACGTTTTGGTAACACCATCCTGACGATCGCCGATATCCGGCGCATACTGGTAAACAGAAGAACCAGCCCATAGACACCGCCACCCAGTAGAATCGCCAGGGCGATCCTGATCGGCGGTGCGAGGTTCATTTCAAAGCGCGCTGCCGTGACAACCGCAATACACATGACCACCCCGGCGACAACTGGCCCCATAACGCATCCGAAAAAGTCAGCCAGGGACAAGTTTGCAAAGGAAGCAGCCTTGCGGGCCAGGAACGGTAGGCTGGCAATAGAAACGCCAACCATCGCCAGCACAACCCAGTCGACGCCCCTAGAACTAGCGACAGCGATGCCCGTCACGGTCAGCGCCAGGGTCAGGATCTGGTAACTCAGGATCCAGGCGTTCTTGCCGTATCCGTTCACGACGGAGTTCAGAACCTGGGTCAGGCCAGCGAACACGCCAAGCAGACAGAAGGCCTGCACGGAGTGAACCGCGGGCAGCCAGTGGGCGCCGAAGACGATCGGCACGATGTCCCGGCCAATGAGCGCGATGCCCAGATACACCGGCACGATGATCGCGGCCGAGCCAAAGACGATGGTCAGGAACGCCTTGCGGAAGGTCTCCTGCTCACCCTGGACGTTCGAGATCAGCGAATAGCTGACGGAGCCGATGGCGCCGGAGATCAGGCCGCCCAGCAGCTGGTAGATGCGCCGGGAGAAGCTGAAGATCCCCATGGCGTGCGGGTCCAGCAGGAAGCCGACGGCGATCTGGTCCAGATTGGCCTGCGAGATGATCTTCTGACCCGACGCCGCCAGGCCCTGGCGGGACATCTTGCGGATCGTCGGCCACGAGAATTCGATCCGCGGCCGCCAGGTCACCGACATGAAGCTGGTGAGGCAAAGGACGATCGAGGACGACAGCTGCGACAGGGCCAGGGACCACTTGCCCTTGCCCAGCATCAGCAGCCCCACGCAGACCCCGGCCGCCAGCAGCGAGGCGATGATCCCACGCAGCGCGAACGCTCTATACGACAGGCTCCGCGTCAGCAGCGCGCAGGGCACGGTCGAGGCCAGGTCGAACAGAATTCGAAGGCCGATGACCAGCACCAGGGGCGCCAGGCCCGGCGCCTTGAACAGGATCTCGAACGGGAAGGCGACGGCGGCCAGGATCGCGTAGAGCCCAGCCCCGCAGCCGATCGTCAGCCAGAAGACCGAGCTGAGATCCCCCTCGCCCAGATCCTTGCGCTGGACCAGGGCGTCACCGAAGCCTTGCGGCCCCAAGGTGCTGACGGCCCCGGAAATCGCCCCCGCGAGGGCGACGACGCCGAACTCGCTGACGGACAGGTACCGCGACGCCAGCGCGAACACGGCGGCCCCGACCAGCATCGGCGCGGCGCTGTTCAGCGAGGCCCACAAGACGCTTCGCATGGCCGCGAGCGATCGGCCCTTCTTCGGTCCGCTATAGGCAGCCGAGCGGTCTTGCTCCTTCCCCGGATCACTCATTCTCGGATCATCGCTCTTTCGTAGGCCTGGGCTGTTCCGACCTTGAACCCCTGGGTTCAAGGCCTGGCGGGAAGGGGTAACGGTGTATAGGTCGCCTCAATACAGAACGATCATCATCTCGACGACTTAATACAAGCAGCCCGAGAATAAGCGAAAACCCAGATTGAGGAGAACCTTCCCCCTCGCTCAAGATCATACACCTGTAACAGGTGTTCACTTTTTCTCTAGGCGATAACGCCCCCTACCGAGCTCTGCCTCAAAAGGTCTTCCGAAGTCTATCGCGCACTATCATCCGCAATGAGTTTCTTCGCGGACGATCTCAAGAGCGATGAGGCGTTCGCGATGTGACGCTCGAGCATGCGCGTCACCTCCTGCGTAAGCTTTGGATTGGACAGCGCGCTGGCCGCGGCGTCGACGGACTTACCGAACCCGCCGAACCTGAACAGCGATTCCACGAAGACGTAGAACCCGCGCGCGCCATACATGTCGTACAAGATTTCCTTCTTCTTGTCGGACAGCGAATGCTCCGCGTAGTCGGCGCCCTTCCCGATGCAGATCGCGGGGATACCCAACCTCCAGGCGTTCACGCACAGATGATAGGTGTCCGTGATGACGAAGGCGCATCCCGAGAGCTGCGAGATGATCGCCCCGACATCGGCATCCTTGGAAGGGATGTCGTAGCCGAAGATCTTGGCGCCAATGCGCCAGTTTCGGCGGGTGAAGAACCAGGGCAGCCAGACGCACTTTTGGCCGAGCCTGCCGGCCACGGCCTTGGCGAACGCCATCATCGCGAACTTGGCGTTGGTGCGCCCGAAGAAGACGCCGACGCCGCTTCGCCCCTCCACCGGCTTGTAGCCCTTGAGTAGCGCGAGATCGTCGTTCTTCAGGAGGAAGGCGCAGTCGCACGCCAGCGAAGCCCGCCCCGCCCGATAGGGCGCGACCTTCGCCGCGGACATCGCATCCCGGAAGAAGACGAACCCCGCACCCGAGACCAGCCTCTCGAAGCTTTCCCGATATTCCGCGTCGATCATGTCGGACGCGTTGTTGGTATAGATCGTGCTTCCGAATATCCCGACCTTGTGGAGGTCGCTATCCGGCAGGAACGACAGGAAGATGTACTTCAGATAGTTCTTCCGTCGCGCCTCGTTCTCGGCCGTCTCCGCGCCATCGTTCCAGAGGCCGAGATCGGTTTCCATGTACGATCGAGAATGAACGAAGTCGCCCCAAAATATGAAGGCGTCAGAGCTCATATACTCTTCCGGGAATTCCTCGATATACCGGTATTTGACCGGTATATCTTCGTAGCCGTAGCTATATTTGCTCTCCGCATGGAAGCAGTAGAAGTTGACGTCGGCGTCTTCCAAGATCCGCGGCATTATGGATAACGCCGCGAGATCTACAGTCGCCATGCCGGTGTTGCGCCCAGGCGGAAACGCACAGATTACGGCTATTTTCTTTCGCATTCTTGGATCTCCCCACAAGCCCAATTCATGCAATCAAAAGCTATATTGCACCCCACTGTACACCATTCAGTGCGCACCAGGTTCTCTTGGGGACAAATTACAGTCCGTGAGTTAGACGAAACCTAACGTCAGCCCCGCCCGATGGAGGCGTAGGTGAAGCCGTGGCGGACCATCTCGGCGGGCTTGTAGACATTGCGCAGGTCGACCACGACCGGGGCCTTCATCAAGAGCTTCAGACGGTCGAGGTCCAGCGCCCGGAACTGGTCCCACTCGGTGATCAGCACCAGGGCGTCGACGCCCTCGGCGGTCTCGTAGGCGCCGGTCTTGAACTCGACGCCCGGCAGCATGTGCGCGGCTTCCTTGGCGCCTTCCGGATCGAAGGCCTGGACCTTGGCGCCCAGGGCCTGCAGGGCCGGGACGATGTCCAGGCTGGGGGCGTCACGCATGTCGTCAGTGTTGGGCTTGAAGGTCAGGCCCAGCACGCCGATCGTCTTGCCGGTCAGGTCGTCGGCGCCGATGGCCTTGGCCACCTTGCCGGCCATGGCCTTCTTGCGGGCGTCATTGACCTCGACCGTGGTCTCGATCAGCCGCGCCGGCGCGCCGTAGTCCTGGGCGGTCTTGACCAGGGCGATGGTGTCCTTCGGGAAGCACGAGCCGCCATAGCCCGGGCCGGCGTTGAGGAACTTGCCGCCGATCCGCTTGTCCAGGCCGATGCCCTTGGCCACCTGCTGGACGTCGGCGCCGACCTTCTCGCAGAGGTCGGCCATCTCGTTGATGAAGGTGATCTTCATCGCCAGGAACGCGTTGGCCGCGTACTTGATCAGCTCGCTGGTGCGGCGGCCGGTGAAGACGATCGGGGTCTCGTTCAGGCTCAAGGGGCGATAGAGCTCACGCATCACCGCCTGGGCGCGCTCGTCGTCGGTGCCCACGACCACGCGGTCGGGGCGCTTGAAGTCCTCGATCGCCGCGCCTTCGCGCAGGAACTCGGGGTTGGACACCACGGCGAACTGGGCGTCGGGGCGCACCTTGCGGATGATCGCCTCGACCTCGTCGCCGGTGCCGACCGGCACGGTCGACTTGGTGACCACGACGGTGAAGCCGTCGATCAGGCCGGCGATCTCCTCGGCGGCGGCGTAGACGTAGGAGAGGTCGGCATGGCCGTCGCCGCGACGGGTCGGCGTGCCCACGGCGATGAACACCGCGTCGGCGCTCTTGATCGCCTCGGCCCCTTCCAGGGTGAACGACAGGCGGCCTTCACGGACGTTGCGAGCGACCAGGTCGTCCAGCCCCGGCTCGAAGATCGGGATCTCGCCCTGCTTCAGCCGCTCGATCTTGCGCGGGTCCTTGTCGATGCACGTCACCACGTGGCCGAAGTCGGCGAAACACGCCCCAGACACCAGGCCCACATAACCCGTGCCAATCATCGCTACGCGCATGGATGTTCACCTATTTCCCCGGCCAATTCCGCGCGGGACAAGAGTTGCAGAGAGGTCGACGCCCAGAAGACCGGTCGCCCAAACCTTGCTCGTTGGCTGAATAGTTGGTCATTGCGACGGCAATCTCTCAGCCATCGCAAAAGGCTGTGGGTCGCTTGACCGCTAGTAGGCGTTTTCAGCCATCAGCAGGTGCGGCACGGTCATCAGGATGATCCGGACGTCCTCGCCGAAGGACCAGCGCTCGATATATTCGTTGTCGGCGTCGACGCGGGCGGCCATGGCCTCCACGGCGCCGGTGCCACCGCGCAGACCCTTGATCTGGGCCAGGCCCGTCAGGCCCGGGCGGGCGCGGAAGCGCAGGTGATAGTTGGCGATCAGGGCGCCGTACTGGGCGTCGTGGGCCAGGGCGTGCGGACGCGGGCCGACGATCGACATGTCGCCCTTCAGCACGTTCAGCAGCTGGGGCAGCTCGTCGATGCTGGTCTTGCGGATGAAGCCGCCGACCATGGTGATCCGGTCGTCGTCGCGACGCGCCTGGACGACCTTGTCGCCGTTCTCCTGGACCCGCATCGAGCGGAACTTGAAGATCGTGAAGGCCTGGCCGTTCAGGCCGCCTCGCGCCTGCCGGAAGAACACCGGCCCACGCGACTCAAGCTTGATCAGCAGCGCGACAAGCAGGAGCAAGGGCGCGAAGAACAGCAGAGCGCCGCTCGCCACCACGATATCGACCGCTCTCTTGAGAGCGTCTTGAGCAACCGGCTGGCCCTTGGAGGCACGAGCACGCTGCTCCGCTGACGGATTAGATACGATCAACACCCGGTCCCCACCAGTCTAAGTCCCGGGTCTTTGCCCGATGATTTAGAAAGCCTTTACTAAATCGGCGTTCGGCCGACAACGCTGAACAACGTTCTTAACCAAGCTTTTTTCGCAGCGCAGCGATCTCTGCGCGATCTGAGAACACATCGGCCCCAGATTGGGACAAATCAAAGGCATCGCAGCGCAGCAATATTGCGAGAGACTAGGTTATTATCGTGCAGCCGATGTGACGAAACACACACCCAAGCGTCACCGCTGACTCACGCCGAACGAATGTTCTAATCCGGACACGAAGCAGCGCCGCGACACAGTCGAGTAATCGATGTGAGGGGATGGCGGAGACGGAGTCCCCTCGGACAATCCTCCCAACCCATTATATTCAATGTTTTACGCGATTTAGCTGAAGCCGCACCCCAGTTCCTACCCACGGTCTGGAGCTGAACCCACGTTGAAGGATCGCTTCCCCGGCTGTGAATCTGTTTCCGCGACGTTGTGGGCGGATCCGCCCCCTACCCGACCCGCCGCAGGTCTGCAGCCGCAGGATCTGCCGGCAGGCGGACATAGAACCAGGCTAACTCAGGGTGACGCTCGACCAGGCCGGCGAAGGCGCGGCGGGTCCGCGGGGTGAGGCGGCCAATATCGTAGCGATGGCCGCGCGCACCGTTTCGGCGTCATCGTCAACCTCTATACCAAGCGCTATGGAGCTGGCCGCTGTTGTAGGCGGCAAGGCACGCGACATAGATGCGGGGCTCAAGGTCTTCACCGGTCCTAGTCATGGGCTCCTCCGTCAAGGCAGGGGTTCGTCATCGAACCCTTGCCCGTCGGCGAGACCGGGGGTGCAAACGGAGGGACGCCTTCGCGGGGCCCCGGCTGCAGGGCGCAAAGCAACCGAAGCTGGGCGGAAGGCGATCCGAAGTGCGCCGTGGGCAGAGCCCCAAGCCAGCCTCAATATTCGCGACTAGGAAGATCGAGACGCCGGCGCCACGCAGGCCTCGTCCACAACCTGATGATCCTCGACCAAGACGTCAGGCGAGGGCTGCATCTCCATACTGCCCGATCAATCTGCACAGCCCTCGGCCCATCCGCTAGGCAACAGACAATTCTGAATGGCGCCGCGCCGAGGCACCCTTAATGATTGACAACAAGCTTGAGCTGAGGCGAAATTGGTTAATCGGGACTGGCTGACTAGGTATTTCAAGCCTGGTTCTACGCCGCTTTGTCTATCGGGGCCTAAGTTAGCCACGCCTCAGTATCCGTAAAAGTACCGCGTCGCGTTTCCGCGTCTTTCGTACTTATGGGCCTCATTGACTTCTCTCGCCACTAGCGAAAATCACCGGGCCCATTGCTTCCCGGTCAACACCATTCTCGTTTCAAATCATATCAACACTGAGCTCAGGGGAAGCCTTGGCCTATATAGCTGCGAGCCTCTTCTGCTGCTCACGTTCCACGCGATGGAACAGGGAGGCTGGCTGTGCGGCGTCTTAGGTCCCGCCTTATCGATCGCGCTTTTAAAAAGCCAGAAAGCAACGACTTCGGCTTCTCGATGGCGTTCACTCGACGCGGGCTTTTCGCGATCGTTGGCTCACTGTCGGGCGCGCCAAGCCTGGCGGCTGCCTCGCGCTTGCCTCCTCCTGTCCTAGAGCCGTTAGGGGCAGGCTACGTCGTACGCTTTGGCAACCAGCAGTGGATCATCGACCCGAACCTCTTTGGCCCAGATGCGCAAGTCTCTGCCGAACAGGTAGGCGAGCGGATTTCTCTCTCCTTGCGCAAGGCGTTCCTGGCCGGGACCGATCTGCGCGTAGATTTCCAAGCGTCGATAGGACGAGCGGCGAGCAGCTGGCAAATTCGGCTTGCTGCGCCCGCTCTTGGCTTCGGCGCGACGTGTGATCTTGGCGCCTGGTTAGGCGGGACGGATGTCCTGGCTGGGTCCACGACCAAGAAGACTTTCAAGCTCGGCCGCGAAACGATCGAGGCGCCGTTGGCGACTTGGGAAATCGCTCCCCCGTTCGACATCCGGATCGCATCCCCTCAAGGCGTACGGCTAGACGGCGCACTGCCCTGCACTGCTGACGGCCTTTACTTGAAGGCAGTCGGCCCCGATCTGGATAGCTATCGCCAGCTCATCAAGCGTGCAGGCCGCCGGCGGGCGACCCGTTACGCCCTGATCAATCCGAAGTTCGATGAAAGGCCCTTGGCCTTGGGTCGAACCCGCGGCGACGGTCGCTGGTCCTTCGACGGCTCTGCGTCTGGGCGTCTAGAGGGAGAGGTTTTTGATGACACTGGCGGTCCGGCTGGCGTGCTCGTGCATGATCGCAGCGGTGTGTTGGCGCGTAGCGGTAGCTCATTGGAAGATCAGGCGCATAGTCTACGGCTGGAGGCGGCGGCTATCGCCTTTCCGAGCGACGGTCGCCTCCAACCTCGGGCCGCTATTGGCGCCCGAGTAGCCCGCGCACCTCAGGCGTTGAATGTTGGCGATCTGCTCGTCACCGTAAGCGGAGACGACGAAGCGCCATTCTTCGCCAAGTTGGGTGGTGGCCGGCAGCAAGACATCTTCGCAGAGGTCCGCCTTGAAAAGATCGCGCTCCCCGTTGCGGGCGCCGACAGCGCCACCGTTTTAGCAAGCGGAACACCAATCAAGGTGATGCTCGCCTCGCCACAAAGCGCTGAGGCCCATTGCCCCACGATTATTGGCTACGACGACGGCGTCAAACGCTTTGGCCCGCCCCTCAATATGATCTGGCTCTGCAAGGGCCAGCCCTTCTTAGTGGCCGCCACGCGGGACATGACGTTCAATGTAAGGCGCAGCATCGACATGCTGAACCTGACGTTCAGCTTCCCGGACTATGTCCTTCACGCCAGCAGGCAGGCTCCGCCCTATATCGGCCAAGCGCGCCTGACCCGCAAAAATCCAGCCGCCGCATCCACGATCATCGTGACCTTTCCGCCCCAACACGTGGCGGAGACTATTCTGGAAGCCCAGGAGGTGAACGCTTGTCCGGCGCCCGGCAAAATCGGCCTGAGCGCGACCCGCCTCGCTAAGCCCAGCCGCGTCGTATTCACGGCGGACGCGACGGATGCGCAATGGGCCGACTTCGATCTGACGATCGAGAACCTTACCAACTGGGCCGATCTTGGGATGCTCGTTCACGAGCGAGCCCTTCCCGAGCCCGGCGCACCGGTTGAAGAACAGCTCAAGCACTCTGGCGTTGGCAAGAAGGACACTCCGGAGGCGGCCATGGCCGCGATCGCAAAAGGCTTGTCCGCTCCCACTGAGCGGCAAACTTGCCTGGAGCTTTCCAGCCATCTGCTGTTTTCGCCCGGCCCTGAGGGGCGCTGGCTAACCCCCGGCGCACGTCGCCGCAAAACCTCAGCCAAAGCTGACACCACTTGGGTCGAGCCGCCGCCACCAAATCGTTGGACGCCGCTCTGGCACGCCAGACTAGAGGAACCAGAATCCACTCTGCGGGCGATCTGGTCAGAGCTCCTGGCGCCAGGAGCCTTCAACAACCAGAAGACCCCGCAGCCGCCCCATCAACTTCAAGCCATGACGGCGCAGGATCACTGGGAGCTGATCCTTCAAACTTCCGTCTATGGCGTGCCCGCGTTGCTCCGGGCGCCGGCCGACGAAAAGCCGGGTGAAGGCCCGCCACCAGCGCCTATTCGGGGCGGCGTCGTACGACCAGATGCATCCTACGACTATCTGAATTCTAAAGACTATGTCCTGGGCGTCGGCGCCAAGTTGGACCCGAAGGATGTTGGGGTCGCTTTGGCCGAGCCCTTCCAAGACGCCAACGTCGTCCTCACACCTTGGGGCGCAAGCGTCAAAGCTCAGTGGCGCGGCATTCCCCCGCTAATTGTTCGCCCCAAGGACTTCCCCGGGAAGCCTGAGGATTGGCCACGTCCACCAGATCTGGAGAGGGTCGACTATATTTCTCAGCTTGGCCGGGATATCCGCGTCGAGCTCGTTCGTAAGGGCTATTTGCTGCCCTTGGGCGTTCCGGCTTCACTGGTTAGCTTGGTCGAACGTCGCTTTGTAAAAACAAACCGCGGTGTGGTGGCGATCCCGGTTCGACGAAGCTTCATCGTCTGCCACCCTCACAAGACATTCCCAGCGGTCAATCAACCGCGAGGGGGTCGCGATTTCCCCGCGCGGCAACTTGTCATGCGCACCCTGCGCACGCCTGATCTGATGCCCGTCAACCCCGACCCAGGCTCTTCATGCTCGTCTGCCCCGATCGATAAGGTATACGTCAGCGAAAATGGCCGGGTTTATCTGCCAGGCGCCGAGCCGCAGGAAATAGTGTTCTGGCCTCGCGTTACCGCCCGCAAGCCAGGCGTAGAGCAAGGGCATGACGATGGCGATGTCGAGTTCAAATGGTCCCTAGACGAGGATACGGCGCCGATAAGCAGTCGACTGCTCTTCATCTCGCAGAGCATGTTGGCTTCGCCAGCCTTGCCGTTGGTGGCGCGCTACTACAACGACCTGAAACTTGCGAACGGTGAAGCTTCACCCTTGAGGCAAGCTAGGCTCAACGGCTTAAGGCGGCGCTACGCGCCCGAGGCGACCGCAGGCGAAACTTGTTTCGACACGGATTCCTGGACGTTGGGCGTCAGCGGCCGGATAGCCCCCGGATCGTCTGAGCCGTTTTTCGACATGGACCCCAAGATGAACGGCGCCGATCAGCCGCCGTTCTATCCGATCGTTGAGACCGCTCTGGTCAATGTTCAAAGTCTTGATCGACTTCTTGGACAACCGCAGGGCTTGATCAAGGTTAGCTTCAACGAGCGATACCTCGAAAAGGGCTTCGATCCGGATGTAACGCAAGGCAATCCGGCCGAGCTCTATCTGAACGTCCTCACACTAGGCCTAAAGCTTGATGTCGACGCCAACGGGCCGGCGACGGGCGGCATCGCCAAACCCAACAGTTTTGTAGCCGCCCTTTCGAGAAAGACCGGGCTAGTCGGCGCCAAGGACCCGCGTAGCCCTCAAGGCTTGACCGCAGGGGCCGCTTCGCCCGGCGCCTACAATTTGGATGACGCTCTCCAGAACAAGCTCTCACCCAGCAGCTTCTTCAGCGGCGGCAAATTGCTGAGCATTGTCGATCTCGGCAAATATGTCCGAGACGCCGCTCTCACCGACGGCCCGCAATTGATGGAACGGGTCGGCTACGGCGCGGCCGTTCAGGCGGACCTGGCCGATACCGTCCGGCGCGTGGCGCAAGCCGCCCTAGGTCCGATCAACGCTTTCATTTCCGCTCTCGAAGCCACGCTGTCTGGGACCTACACAGGCGCCAAGCTCTACCCGGCGCTTTACCGGTGGCTGACCGACACGCGTGATGCGTTGAAGAACGCGGTAACCGCAGTCTCCAACCCCAAAGCAAATATTCCCGAGGCGGTAGCGGCACTGATGTCTACCGCCAAGGGATTGCTCGCCGAGCTCGATCACGTTCGCCAGGACCCTGTGCCGCCCTTGGTGCGCGGCAACATCGACGATCTTGCCGCTGCATGGGAGCAATTGAAGGCGCTCACAGAGGACGCCTTAACGCCGATAGCGGCAACGCTATACCGCCAGGCCATTGCGCCAAGGATGCTCGAGATATGCCACGATCTCGACGCGGCAGATTTGGACGGCCCGCTGTTAGGCGCCGATACCTTCCCCTGCGCTCGGATCGTTGAGGATCCCACCAGCCTTCAATATTTGCCCGAGACGCTGTTTTCCGAGGCGTTCGGGGCGCCGTTGACCACCGCTTTGATGACGGTGCGACAGTTGGAGGCCCAAACGACGGGCCGGATCATCCTCCAAGAAGGCCTACTGCTCGATCGGGTAGAGACCATCCTGCAGCGCGCGGCTGACAATCTCATCGACAGGCTGATCCAGCCCAGCGATGTCGACGCCCTAAATATTCTCAACGCTAAAACACAGGGCCTCCTGGCCCGTGCAGTTTTCGAAGCTGCTCGAAAGATTCTTGACGCCAAGGTCCTGCCCTTGGGAGCGCCGCCTGCGACGATCGCTGCTCAGCTTGCGGATGTCGAAGCTCAACTGCAAGCCGTAGGCCCGGCTCTGAAGGTCGCCATCCAAGCGCAATCAGCCGCCTTCGTCGTCCAGGCCGGTGAAGACGCCACAGCCGTCATCGCCGCCTTTGAACTCGCTGTTATCGACCCGGTCGTCATAGCGACCATCGATGCCGTATCTGTAATGCTGAAGGAGGTGCGCGAGCGGCTAAAGCCCCTCATCCAGAACGGCTCGCGCATAGCCATGCTAGCTACCCTCGCCAGCCGTCTGGCCGAGGTGCTTCCCGCTCTCGTTCAACAAGCCGCTTTCACTCAGATCGCGCTCCTGGGACGACAGGCTGGTCTATGGTGCCACGAGGTGGCCGAACAAACCGTAGCGCCTCTGCTGGCCTTCGCAGACGACGCCGCCGGCGGGTTGCTCGGCGATCTCGTCGCGGCAGACAGCCTAGTCAACAGCATTACTGCCCAGACGATGGCCATCGCGATCCCGCCGGCCGCGCCTGCGCGGGCTCAAAGCGCCAAGACGGCAATCCTTAGGCTGCTGGCGCAGCTGGATATCTGCGTCGAGCGCCTGAAAGACCATAAGGCAAAGCTTCATGATCTAAACCTCAACGTCGCCACCGATCCGAGCGTCTGTAAGAATATCGCCAGCGTTCTTGACCATGTTGAAGCGCTGCTGCGCGAGCGTGGGAACGCCGCCGATCTTGCGCGACAAGTTGCCAGCTGGATGGTTCAGCTCAAGGCCTCCCTCCCCTCCGCCCCGTCTCCTGATCCTTTCAAGCCCATGGCGGTTGCAGCCGCTTCGCTCCTAGGGCTGATCACGAGTATCCAAGCGGTTGGTGGCCCGGGCGTTTGGATGCGGGTCAAAACGCAGATCGACGACGTTATCACCGCCCTCCCGGGGCAGGCTGCCTATACGCAGGCTCTGCGCGATCGTCGTGCGGCGCTCCTCCAAAAGTCTGTCAGCTTGCGTGCGGCCCTTTTGGCGGTCGACAGCCCTGCGAAACTCGACGCTGTCGCAGGCCAGGTCGTCGCCTACGTACAAGATAGCGAACGCGCCTTGATCGCGAAGGTGCTTGAAGCGGTCGCTCTTCCTGAGCCGATCGCCGCAAATATGCTGACGCGCTTCCAGGGCATGGCCCACGAGGTCGCCGCGCGCCTGCTGGCGCTACATGATCTGTGCGCAAAGCTCGTCCGCCTTGTTGAGACGGCGGTGAAAAATCGAATATTGCCCACCGTGCCGCCCGACGCTTTGGTCGCCAATTTCCGGACCGCGGCCGCATCCTTCGCTGCTGATCAAGCCGATATCACCGCGACGGCGGGAGCCAATGACCTCGCGGCCTTCCAGGCAGCCATGGCGCCACTGGCTACCCGGTGGAAAGGCGGCAAAATCGGCTTGTCAGAGGTGGCAGTGGCCACTGCGGCCATCGTCAATTCGGTCTTGCGCGCTGACCTGAAGGCCGCGCTCGAAATCGACAAACATATCGCCGCCGTTCGTGCCGAACTCCAGGACATCGTCACCAAGCTGCTGCCGACCAGCGTCGAGACGAAATACCTCTGGAATGCGACACTACCGAAATTCACCCCGGGCGCCGTTTTCGGCATGGAGCCGTCCCGCCCGAAACAGGATCTCCAGATCGAGACCCGGATCGCGGTGGATTTTCTCAACAACACGCGCAGCGTAACGGTCACGGGCCGCCTATCCCCCTTTAGTGTCTCCCTTTTTGGTGGCGATGTCGCCACGATCGGCTTTAGCGGGGCCGACTTCGTGAGCCAGAACGGCTGCGCGCCGAGCCTCAAGGTGGCCGTCGATAAGGTCACGCTTGGCCCCAAGCTGAAATTCATCGAACCCCTCCAGGCGTGGCTGGCGCCGAGCGGTAGCGGCTTCTATGTGCGGCCGACCCTGGCGACACCGGGCATAGAGGCCGGCTACATCTTCGACGCGGGCCTGATTACGCTTGGAAACCTGCAGTTCCTGAACGTCTCTTTCGCGGTTGGGGCGGTGCTCCCGTTTATCGAGGGAAAAGACCCCAAGCAGCAGGCCCGCTTCACCTTTAATCTCGGCAGCCCCGATCGCCCGTTCCTGATTGCTTGCGCGCCCTATGGCGGTGGAGGCTTCGTCTCGCTCGTAAGCGCTGCCGGTAGTCTTGTCTCAATGGAGTTGGGCTTCAGTTTTGGCGGCGTCGCCGCGATCGCGTTTGGCCCCCTAAAGGCACAGGGGCGGATCGTGACCGGCATGAGTGTTGCCGTGACAACCAAGGGAACCGAACTCACAGGTTTGATCGAAGCTGTCGGCGAAGGCAGCATCGGCTGCTTTGGCATCTGCATCTACATCCGCGTCCTGATCCATCAGCAGGGTCAGAACATGTTTGGCGAGACGCAGTACGGGTTCACTTTCTCGGTGGGCTTCGTCAAGTTTCGCTACAGCGTCACGGCCCAATACACCATCCGCGGCGGCAACGAGCAGACCGCGCAGACCCACCTCGCGGAAAACCGATGGGAGTGCGCGGCGCTCGCCGGGCCTAACGACCGCACAGCGGTCAACAAGGTACCCCGCAAGATTGGCGGATGGCACCAGCTTCGCAAACGCACGGCTCTCGATCTCCTGGGGATTCAAACATGAGCCAACCCGTATTGGTCGGGGTCCGCTTCATCGTCGTTCCCGACGGATTCATCGAAGAAAAGAACAAGCCGCGCCGGCTGCGTGTCAGTCTGGCGGCCAGCCCTCATCCACGGGGGGAAACAACGATCGATCTCACGCGCTGGCCGGAGGAACTGGCCAACCGCGCCAAGTCTTTGCGGCTGATCGCGGGCGACATCGTCGATGCGCCTGGCAATATCGATCGCAGGGACGTTGCTGCGACTCGGGTCATCAGCGGCGCCGTTGCCGATATCGGCGACGCCTATGTCGACCGCGCCCAAACCCTCTGGGGCCGGATTTTCTCCGGCGGTTCCGATCCGCTTCAAGCTTTGGCTGACGTGTTGAAGGATGGCCACGCGGGCCCGCAAGCAACCACGGTTTCAAAGGTGGTCGGCTTCCAAACGGCGCAAATCGCCAAGGCCATGGATACCTTAACGCAATCGGCGGTGGCCGCGACGCTGGCTGAACGCTTGCGGCGCCAAATCAATCCGTCCTCTACGGCCGATCAACGCCCAGCGTTCGATGCGACCACCCCTGGCGGCGCCTGGTGGCTGAGCCAGTACGCCAGCTGGATGGGACGCTCCAGTCTGGACCCTAACGATCGCCTTGCCAGTCGCCGCAAGCTGCCTTTCGAAATACTGCCCCGCCCGCGGGAGGACATCGCCATTCGTGTCGCTGATCATCAGACGCGACTTGGCGGTCTGTTTTGTAGGGCCGAGCCGTCGCACGCGCCGGTAGGCCCGCTTGTCGCGGCGCGCAACGGCGTGACGGCGGCCGAACATCTCGTCGACCGCGTCTTCGACACAGACTTCTGGCGCGGCGAAGACCTCGACGCCCCCTCCATGCTGATCGACCAGCAGCAGGCCTGTGTTGATCTGGCGGAGGAAATGCACCGCTTGGATCAAACGCTGCAAGCCTGTGGCGTTCAAACCCTCAACGCCGCGCTCGATGCCGACACGCCGCGCGAGATCGCAGGGCGCAAGTTCGCCGCCATTCTCAGCCACCCAAGCCTGGCCAAGTATTTGCGTTTGGTCATCGACCTGGAGATTGACGAGGCGGCGTTTGTGGCGGCCGCCCCCACCGCCCAAGGCGTGCTGGCTGTCGATATTTCAGGCCCGGCGATGCCTAAAGGCGAGGAGGTGGTTTGGACGCACTACATCCGGACGTCCGACTATTTTGGTCCCGCAGCTCGGAACGAGGGCGCCAAGGACGCCTGGCTTGAAAGGGGTCTTGTTCGCCTTCAGGCCAAAACGAGCGCGCAATCGAACCGCTTTGAGCTCGTAGCGGATGATGCGGTGCGCATGGCCGCTGCCTGCATGCGCAAAGCCGAAGACATCGCTGCGGCCAAGCTGGAAGGTCAGCCTATGGCCGAAGGCAAGGCACTGCCTCGTCGCGAGGCTATGGGCATTGCGTTGATCGACAATGATCGCGTGGCTTTCGAGAAAGCTCGCAAAGATCGAAGCGATCTCATCGACGCTATTTCCACCTTCAACATCGGCAAGCCGTCAGACCAGCAACAGCCTCATATTCGCGATGCCGAGGATCTCTTGCAGGGCTATCGCATCGACGTCGCTACCCTTCCGCCTGGCGCGGGCCCCAAGTTCCCAACAGCGGGGCGTTGGCGCGGGCTTTGCGGCCGTGATGTGAAGTACCAGCGCGATGTCGATGCCGGTGACCCGACCATCGACCGCGATGTCGCTAAAGGGTTCATGGAGCTGGCGAGCGTCAAAGCGGTCAGCGCGCGCGACGACGGGATGGTGTCTCCCGTGACCGGCGAACATCCCCAAGCCAACGGCACCTGTATTATCGAGTCATACGACACTTTGATGGTCTGGCACGGCGACGGTCTCGGCGTCCCCGGTCAAGCCGAACCGGATCTATCGGGCCTCAAACCAGGCGATCCAATTCCGCCACCCATTGGCGCCGAAACCACCCTTGATGCGTCGCAAACACTGGCCATCGACTTGATGGTGGACCTCCCCCAAGATCCGCTACGCCTTATCCCGCCGTTCCGCGCTAGCTGTGGCTACTTGCTGGGTGCGCGGATGGTTTTCAATCATGGCTGTGGTCCGACATTGGCCGCGGCGGCGCTGCGCTATGACGACCTCAACTCGCCTCTGCGGCTTGGAGACGGCGACAAGCCGTATGTCCTTAGGCGCCACGAGCCCATTCGGGCCCCAGAGGTCCTTTTGGCGTGGAACGACAAGCGCCTGGTTGACAGCGCCAGCATGCCGCCCGGCGAGTCTATTCATGATCTGGTTATCCGTGACACAGGTGCGACCACGCCGCGCTTCCTGGCCCCCCCGCAAGCGCCCTTCACGGTCTCGGAACAACACGGCGTCTTCGATCGCGATCCCGACGATATTCCCAAGGGCGCGTTGGTTGGCCCCGACCTGACGGCCGTACGCGAAGAGATGACCGGCGAGTTTCCGCTCGCCCGTAGCAATGGATGGTCCTTCCGGGCGCCCGGCCAGACACCTAACCCATCAAACACCGTCACAGAAAGTCGCGGCTCGGTTTTGGTGTTGCGAGACAAAAAGCCCACGCCGGGCGAGCCTCCGCTGCGGTCACAATATTATCCAGACCCTCTAGCGCGACGCCTTCAAGCCCGCCTTCTCGCCGACGACAAGGCCGAGAATGTGTTTGATGGTCTGGACAATCCTATTGAGTTTTGGGCCTCCGCAGCGCCGACGCGCGCTTCCAAGGTGATCCATGTCGAGTTGGCCGGGATCCTTGCCCCACCACCATCGAAGCGCACCAAACGGGGCCGGCTGCGTGCGGGCCAGAAAGTGATCTCCGTCGAGCCGGTTGGGCGGGAGGTTAAGGTTCCGCAGCTGACGATCGAGCTTCCCCCTGGAGAGACCGCTAGCCTTCAACTGTGGTGCGACACCGACGCAGATAGGATCCTCGCCGAGCATGCGGTGGCTCAAGGCGCGCTTGTAACGCTCGGCAAGGCGCAAGCGGCGTCAGCCGAAGGCGCGCTGAGCCAGGCGCTCGCCAAGCTAAGCGCAGGAAATGTTCTCACAGCGAGCCAGAAGGAAGGTCCTCTGGGTCTGCTTCAGGACAGCGTTTCCATTCGCGTCACCCATGCGGTTAAACGGCCGCTGGAAGCGCCATACTTCAACTACGCCTCGTCGCCAGAGCCCAGCGCTCCTGGCCGAATGATCAAAACGCCCACCCTGAAAGCGGTTTGCTTGACCATCGGCGCCCAAAGCGGCGTCGATGGTTACCCGTCGTGGGAACGGTTCGTCACGGACCAAGGCGCCAAGCCCGAGCTCACTTGGGAGAGCCGCGAGGGCGGCGCAACGACCTTCTTCGTCGGCTCTCTAGTCGTCGATCGCTTGACCACGGGCGCGGTGCGCTGCGAGGCCAATTGGCAAGAGCACGGCGCCGAACGTTATCAGAAGGACGATGATGGACGCTGGACTTACAAGGTCGGCAAGGGCGCCGCGACCCTGTTTTCGCTACCGGCCGAAGCGGTTGAGCGCCCAACTAACAAGCCCGTAGACCTGACACACGGTCCGGACGGAAAAACGCTTCGAGCCCTCGCCTACAGTTTCGTCGACGGCAAAGCCCGACGCCTCGAGTTGGCGCTTGTCGCGACAAGTCGCTTCACAAACGACTTTCCGTCAGCTGCCCCCGCCGACTTCGAGCGTCGGTCCGAAAAGCAGCCGAACTTGGCGTGCGAAATCTGGACCCCTTGCACATTCCGCCCCCCGCCTCCCGAAGTCGAACGGGTGTTGCCAATCTTCCGCTGGCGCCGGACGCGCCACAGCTCAGGCAAGATCGTCCATACCCGGGAAGGCGGTCTACGCATCTATCTGAAGCGCAACTGGTTTGCTTCTGGTGAGGGCGAGCTCCTTGGTTTTGTCTTGCCGCCTGCGACGATCACCGATGTCTGCCAGCTCGATGGCCTTGGTAGGTTTGGTGAGTATCTGACGCGATGGGGCAGCGACCCCATTCACGACAGCGGACGATCAGACGGCCTTGTCCGGATCGAGGATTTCATCCCGCCGGCCTCCAAGTTCGAAGATGCTTTGGAAGGACCAGTCTACCAAAACACACTCACCCTGCATCTGGCCAAGCCGCTTCCGGGCTCAGCGTCCGACACCGACGGGCCGACGACGCTAAGCGACGTGCGCGTGCTCGGGTATCGAACACAGGAGGGAGAGGAAGGGCATTATTGCGATATCTATATCAATCCTCGCGACGGCTATTTTCCATTCGTGCAGCTGGGACTGACCCGGCTGCAACCTCATGCCGTGAAAGGACTGGAACTCTCAAATCCGGCCGCTCAGTTTGCTCAGGCGCCGCCGAGTCGGATCATCACCGTCCAATTCTCGGGAAATAGTAACTTCACCGTCTATGTCGACGGCGTGGGCTATAATGACACCGGATCCGGCGTACCGGACACGCGCGCGACCCCGATGCTGAACTTGAGTGTGCTCGAGGCGGTGGCCGGCGACCAAGTCGAGGATGGGGTAGATGGCGCCCATATCCGCTGGAAGCCCCTTCGGCCGGGCGGCAAAACCGAGAAACTTTATCAGCCCCCCAAGCCAGGCAAAGGCGGCCTTCTGCGCTGGGAAGCGTCGATGCAGCTGCCGACCCTTCGCCGAGACCAGTACGGCGATAAGACGTGGAGGCGGCGCTACGCCCTGCTCATCGAAGAGGTCGAGGTGATGCTCGAACGTGACACCAAAAATCTCGTCGAACGGGGCCCGTTCATGTCCAGGATCGTCGACCTAGCCCCGTGGGAGGACGGCGGCGACGACCTAACTTGGGGCTAGGACGCTTATCGCCCCCGACGCCTAGTCACGACAGATCGGCACAATAGAACAACGGAGCAAGGTGAGATGCGCGTCCTTCCTCTAGCGTTGATGGTGGTTCTCCTGGCTCTGACGGCCTGTAAGCCCAAAGTCGAGAACAACGCCTTTCAAGCGGCCACGGCTCGCACCGAAATCGCTTTTCTAGCCGCGCCAGCGCCGGTCTGCGTCAATCCGGTCAAGCCCAACTGCAACTTCTACACCAGCTGCATGGAAGCCACGTGTAAATGCGGCTACGGCTCTTCGGGCTACGCCCTCAGCTACGGCAAGAAGTATTGTGAGCGCTTCCTGGCCGAGACGAGCTTCACCGCCAGCGGGCAAAAGTGGCGTGACGCGACGCTACGCTGCTTGCAGGAACGCCAAGTCGCCAAGCTTCCGGCAACCAGCCAAGGCTGCAATTGCCCGCAGCTACAAAAGGACGCCTATAGCGCTCACGTCGAGTGTTACACGCTGCCCGGTTCCTCGATCTGCGACCTTCCGGGTGCGGACATCTACGCCATCCTGAAAACCGTGGACAACAGCGACCTGACCGATCGCAATGGCGTCGAGGCCACCGTTGCTGTCGGGCGCAAATGCCTTAGCGCCAACCCTACCAGTCAATCCTGGAAGCAGTTCGTAGAAGTTGGTCAGGCGTGGTTGCGCGATCACCCTACCCCGTAAGGACGCTGTTAGCCGCCGCCTTCGGGCGCGCCCGACACCTATCGCAATGAAGGAGGGTAAAGTGGAGCTCATCGGCTTTCGCGTCGCCGCTCTTAGCCTCGCCTTTGGTCTGGCCGTCGTCGGCGACGCACGGACGACCGGCATGTCATCGGCCCGGCTTGGTCCAGGCGACCAATGCAAACTGGCAACCGACGAGAACACCTGGCTCGTCGAGCGATTGCAAAAGCAGGAGTTTGAGGCCCCGACCGGTCAACCCGCCAAGGCAAGCCTTCTCATTACCGAGAACTGCGGCGTCGACACCCCGGGCGGTTTCCAGCGTGATCTTCGTACAGCGCGCATGTCGGCGCCGGTGAAGGATCACACTGAGAACTACATCCCGCTTTTCCTGGGCGATAAACCCGCTGGCGGCTACACCTGTACGGCCATCACCCCGTCCGTGGCTTGCGTGACGCGCAACATCGCGCGCCCCGACGGAAGTCGGGAAGTTCTGCTGCGAACAAAGGCTGCCGGACCGGCAATGGAGCAAAGGATCATCATCCCACCGCAGGGCGGACGGGTTGGGGACACGCTCTATTCCGCCAACTTCGTTCTCGTCAGAACCAAGCGCGGCGCCGTTGACGTCATCGACGAAGTCTACAAGCGCACAGCCCAGCACGCTTGCGGCAAACCAGAGACCTGTAGATCCGAGCGAGGATATCGCCTTGAGCGCGAGGTTCTGAAGTTCGTCCGAATGGAGCATTACCCTTGGCCGTCTGATGCTCGAAAAGCCGAGGACGCGCGCGCATTCGTCGCCTCTGTTCCGACACTCGAGGGTGATGTGGCAAGGCTGCACGCGGTGATCACCGCAAATGAGATAGGCTACAAGGCGGGGCCGCCCGTTAGCGCCACCGATTCCGCCTACTATGTTGGCGACGCCATTGTGCTCTCAAGCGGCCCGAGTTTTGCGCCCTATCAGATCGATGTGGCCGCCAACGACAACCCCGACGAACTCAAGATCTTCAGCGACGCACTAGAGAGGTTCGCCGCCGAAAGCCAAGATCCCGAATATATCGAGCTGGCCCAATCGCACCGGCTCGAACATCCGATCCGCCAATACGATACGCGAACACTGCTGCTTTTTCACAAGCTGATACCACGCCTCAGCGCCGAACTGCGCGGTCCTGTGGCTTCGGCGGAAATCGCCGCGGCCTATCGCAAATACCTCGAGCGGAACGGACGATGCCTCTCGGCCATGCGCGGCTTGCCCGCGCCATTCGGCACGAGTGCGTTCACCCGACTGTTCGTGCTCGACCTGGACAATGTAATCGGCTCAAAGGTCGCCCGCGCCGTCGCAGATCATGCCATTGCCTCTGCCCAGTCAGCCACAGGCTATGATGAGCAGAGCTTGGTGGTCTTCGCCCAAGGAATCGTCGCCAAGGACGCCATAGATGTGGTCGCCCAACGGGTGGAAAATATCGGGGCTATCCTGCGCGCCGAACCGCCTGGCCAATGGGCGACTTGGTCAATGAGTGGCGCGTGCGATTTGCCAACTTGGAAGGACTTCATCGCAACACACGGTAAGACGCAGATCGCAACGATGCGCTAGCCAGCGACCGATCAAATTAGCCCGAAAAAATGATACGCGGGGCGAGCAGCCCCTATCGGCGAGTGAATCCGCCGCAGCGCCTGACTTCCCGCTTTAGTCTGCCTGTCCGTCCCGGTTGCTTTTGGACTTCCAAGCATCGTCGGCGATATGAGGAAATGCGGCTTTGAGCGTAGCCCAGTCCGACATCGGCATCGTGTGAATCAATGAGAAGTGCTCCACGAGCTTGAGCATCTTCGGATATTTCCAAGCCGCATTTACACCGATCAGAAACTGTTCCGAACGGGACAGCTCTGCCCTCAGGATTTGTGCAAACCGATATGCACTATCTGCGTCAAACCGATCCTTGATCAAGGCGAGGGCATGATAGGTAATTCGGTAGTATGTATGGAGAATTTTACTCGCTTCTCTGTGCAGATGTTCGTAATTTTCTGCAATATTGGTAACCCCATCCGCTTCGACAGCTTCACGCATTTGTTCGAAGGCCTCAACGCCAGATTTCCCCTCATATTCTATCTGTGCAAGCAACTTGCTCCGGGTCTCCAATAGGCGAAAAAAGGTTTGCTCCGCTGAAGCCTGATTGCTTTGCTGTCGATCGTGTTGCAGCGCCTGCCAAGTAAAGAAGGCCGCTAAACTCACCATCACTGCATTGGGCAATCCGAAAGAGTCGCCGAACTGACCAAACTGCTCCATCGTCCAACGGCCGGTGCCAGCGACAAAACTACCGCTCCAGCACAACACGAAAGCTGCCCAGGTGATGTAACCCAGGCCGGCCGCCGCGATCACTTTCCGCTCCACCGAACTCCCCCCACTGACGTGCTGATATTTCAGAACACGGCGCGTGTTCTAGGCTCCCGATCCAGCTATCAGGTTAGCCCCTCCGATACGCAAGCCCAGATTGCAATACAAGGCGTCCGGATTGCTCCTTAGAAAGCGGAGGCCGCTCTGGCGCTCCGTCTCGAAACACAAGGACATCCTATGGCCGCTGCAGCCCGCCTCATCGTCGACCAGACCAAGCCCACCGCCCGCGCCGAAAGCGCCGCCCAAAACGCCGCGCCGGCGCTCTGCCCGGTGGCGGACCTGGCCACAGAAGCGGCGGGCATCCTGCGCGCGATGAAGGCGTTGGGTCATACCGAACTGCGAGACCCCGACACCGAAAATCTCGATACGGCCGACATTGCGCTCTATCGCGAATTCGAGGCTTCGCTCAACGGGCCGTCGGCGGACTATGTCAGCAAATCCCTCTTCCAACGCCTCTATGCCATCAAGGCCGCTGCGACCTATCGACGGGCCTCTTCGGTCAAAGGCGCGCTCTTCCAGCTTTACCTATTCGCGGCTCTTAAGAACCGGGACCTTAGATCGCCTCAACGGCGTCCAGGCGCACCTTGCGCGGATCTGGCTTAGCCGCCGCCTGACCATCGCTGCCCAAGTTCATGATCACGTCATCGCGCCAAAAACGAGAGCGCCATTTCCGCCCTCGACAGTTGCATCCAGAGCCGTAGGCTCGCGGAACGTCGGTCTAAGGGGACGTGCAGTCGCATGCCAATGCGTGACGAGAACCTATTTTTCTTCATCTCACATGGCGGGGCGGACAAGACCTCCCCGGAGTTGGTGGCGGTTCTGGAGAGGCTACACCAGGCTGGCATCCCTATGGGGATCGATCGCCCCCATATGATCGACGGCCTGACGAAGATGAGCGCCGACGACTTTGCGTGGAGCTTCGACAGTCAGCTAGTCGACTGGAGCGGCTTGATGATCCGCGCGTTGGCTGAAGGCGCCTGCGGGATTATCGTTTTGGCAAGCGCCAACACCCCAAGGGACAGCCACGTTTGGCGGGAACTGTTGGCGGCGCAGGCCGTACAGGCTGCGGGTAAGCCCAAACTAGGCTTCTACCTCCTCGCGCTCGAGCCAGGTGCCCACGCTCACGCTCCAAACACATACCGCAACGTCAATTTCTTCGACGCTCGGCGTGAGCTCGACGGCCAGATCGCGGCGATGCGTAGTCAGCTGGAGGCCGAACGCGTTCAACGGGCGGCCCGCCCTATTGGTCAGCGCCTGGCGGCCGCAGCCATGCGGCACACCATCCTGAAAACCAGATCAGTGCGCTTGGTCGGCGGGGGGGAAATCGCGCTCGACAGCGTATTCACTCCGCTTCGCGGCGATCTGCTCTCCGCGGCCGAAAGGGCAGCCGCCCAGAACGATTTCCTGAACCCCCTGCAGGAAATGACCGCGCTGCAGGGCGCCGGGGTTCATGAGGACCGGCTGACGCGGATCGGGGCGATTGCCAATCGAGTTTTACAAAACCCAATCATGCCGGGCATGCCTAGGGGACAGGCGGCGGCATTCGATCCATGGGCGGTGGCAGGCGCTCCGACCAATCTCTCCGACATTGTCGACCGGACAGGTCGGGTGGTCATTCTGGGAGAACCGGCAGCGGGCAAATCCACCCTGCTGCAATGGCTAGCCCTGCGGTTCGCAGAGAGCTGGAGCGCCTTGGACGACGCGGGGGCCTCGGATCGTGAGGTCGAGGTCTTAGGCCTCCATGTCGATCCGACCCTACGTTCAGGCCAAGAAGACGCTGAACAGCCTCGTCACATGAGCCTTGGCCTTGCGCGCCTGCCTATACTGACCTCGATTCCCAAACTCTGTGACATCCTGCGCACCAAGGGCGTTGGCGACTTGGTCGGCTTCCTAGCCCTGCAGTTGGCGCAGCTCGTCAATGACACGGAATTCCCAGGCGCCGAGACGATCGCGCACGAGGTCGTTCTTAGCGAACTGAAACGCGGCCGCTTGGTAGTCCTGCTGGACGGATTGGACGAGGTCCCCGAAGAGGATCGCAACACTGCCCTGCCGCTTATCGAGGATTTCGCCGAGACTTGGACCAGCGCAACGCCTGACGCGGACACAGATCCCAGCCGCAACAATCGCCTGATCGTGACCAGTCGCATCGTCGGCTATCACGCCTTGCCGCTGTCAGCCGAATGGCCCCACGTCGTCGTTGACCGCATGACCCCAGCCGTTGTTCTGGAGTTCTGGGAGCGGCTTTTCCGTAGCGCCCCGGCAAGACCAGGCGAGGACGTCAGCGCCAAGGCGCGAGCCCTACACCGGCAGGTCTACGCCAGCGGTAGGAGGGGCCTGGCCAATCTAGCGGGCATTCCGTTGCTTGCGACCTTGCTCGCGCGCGCCTTCGACGGTGAAGGCGAATTCCCAGAGTATCGCGGCCAGATCTATGAGCGCGCCTTCGCCGCCATTTTGCAGGAGCCAGGGCGAAAACCGATATTTTCGTCCGACTATATCGCCAGTTGGCTCGCCAAAGTGGCTTACGAACTTCATGTCAGCGATGGACCACCGCTCATCGCCAAAAGCGATCTGGTCGACCGCCTAGTCGCCCGCCTTAAAGAGATTGATCCAGAGATCCGGGGCAACCATGCGCGGTCGGTGATGGTCGCCAATTTTCTAACGGAAAATGAGCGCGCACTGCATCTATTGATCGAACGTGCGCCTGAGTTATGGGCCTTCGTTCATCGCACCTTTCAGGAATTCCTTGCGGGTCGCTGGCTCAGCGAGGTCGCGACCTTGGGCCAGGATCTCGTCGAGCAACTCGTCGATCCGCGCTGGCGCGAGCCCCTGTTGCTGATGCTCGGCTCCTCGGCCTACGCCGGCGACGACAAGGCCAAGGCGCGTGATGCGCTATTCGAAGCCTTGCTCGTCGCTAAGACCGCACCTGCGGACCGCGCCCGAATCGGCCGTTTCCTGGCCGAAGCCATGTTGGAAATGCCAGACCTGCCCAGTGAAGAGGTACTCGAGGAGGTGATCCGCGCGCTTGTCGCCGACCTTGGAAATTTGGATTGGCCTACCATCCCAGCCTTCGCCCGCGCCCGCGCCATGGCCGCTCTCTACAATATCGGCCAACGCGATCCTCAGCGCTTGGAAGCAGCTATCGCCGCAGTACTACGCGATGGACCGGCCACGGCCAGTACGACGTTGGCGCGGATTATTCTAGACCGGCACTGGTGCACGCCGGCGCTGGAAGAGGCGCTGGCTGCGGCCGAGCTCCACGACAGCCTAGCCAATGGCCTGCCGATCAAGCTGGCGCGCCGTCAAGTTCTCAGCGAGATCAGGCATGGCGAACTGGCCAGCAACGGCAAGGCCCAGATCATCGAGATAACGATCGTCGCTTACCAAGGAGAGTTCTCGGAGACCGATGCTGCGAAGGTGGCCGAGTTCGAGGCCAACGCCTCCATCTACGAAGTGCTCAGGCAGCGCGCCGTTCGCGGGCGACGCGGCTACCTCAGTCGGTTCAAGCTCCATGACGCCAATGTCGACGACTACATGAAGCGCCAGAGCGGGGCGCAAGCACGTCTAGCTACCTTCCCCTATGCACCACCCCACGATGTCGCCCTTGAGATTGACGATCCACAGCAGCGAAGCGGGCTAATCCTGCGCACCCTTCATGGCGATTTCGACAATCTTGGGCGCGCCGCCCTCCTCGTCGATCACCGCCGTATGGTGAGGTTTCTAGCTCTGAACGATGGTGCTCGTCACACCTTGCTCGAGCACGATCCTGAGCTGCGAATGGCCTACGGCTATGAGGATCCTGTCTATCGGATCGCCCAAAATCTCGACCTTGTTCTTGAGCCGACATTCAAGGATGAAATCCCTCCCTATTTGTCGGCGCAAACCCCGTCGTTATGGGCGCCGCTGAGTCCCAAGGCCGCCACCCTCGCTCGAGCGAAGAGCTCGTCCTCGGGATGGATTAGGCGAGGACTCTACGCCCTGATCCCTAGTCGGCTACGAGACCCTGAGCGCCATGCTCAGGATATATTGGCGCAAGCCCTAGATGATACGGACGGCCGCAGTCCGATCGGCAAGATTCTCGGCAAACTGACCGCAACTCAAGCCGCCGCCTTGGACAACCTTTTGCGCCGGACGCTACTTCTGGCGGAGGATGCGATCGCCCACGCTGGCCATCACGTCGCAGCAAATCTGCAAGCCAAGCCTGAAGACGAAGTGGCCCTACTCCAGGCGCTGGACACAGTCGCCAAGATCTCACCGCGCACACCATTGAAGGTCTCCGACGCTGCGGAGGCGACAACGCTCCGGCTATTCACCGAAAGGATCGCTTACCGGCTGCTTGGCCTAGAGGTTCACGACGCACGTTACGCCACAGCGCTTTCGCTCGACGCTCAAACCGGCCTCCCCATCAACACCTTGCTGACCGCCCTGCAGGCGCTGCCGGAGTCTGTGACCATGGGGTGGGCGCAGGCGAGCAACACTTGTCATGTCGGCTCGCCTTGGCCTCTCGACCCTACCTCCCCCGAAATCACTCTGGCCGTGCTCGACATGACCAGCGGCGTCGACGCAGGCGACGACATGATGCTGCGCTCAGCGCAGGCCAGCACTCTATTTGACCGCTTGGCAGCCAGACCTCGCAGCCTTCAAGCGGCCAGTCTGGCGCCTTTCGCTGTCCTACCGCGCAGTGTGATCTCCAATCGCATGTCGATCGCACAAGCCGCAGAGCAGGTTGCATCCGCTGGCGAGCCCTATCATTCGGCGCGTTTTGCCCTAGGCCTGTACGAGACTGGTCTCTTGGAAAGCGGGTTTGAGGAGGCTAGCGCCCATCTGGCGGCCATCACCAATCCAGTGCTTCGACTGGACATTGCCGAACGCTTGAGCAAGCTCGCGCGCGCTGGCGACGACGAGACCTATAGGCAGAGGGCGCTCGAAGCTGCAGGCGCCATTCTCGATCCAGGGCAGCGCTGGCGCGCATTGGTTAGGCTCGCCTGGCAACCAGGCTATCCGCAGGCTCAGCTACTCGAAGCGGCGCTGGCGGCTATCGACATGATAGCGTGTCCGCAAGAGCGGCTGATTGATGCCAGCGTCGCCGCGCGGCTGTTCTCAAGGCGGCCTGAGATGTCAGCGCAAATCGGCCACGTCGGACCTCTCTCCGAACGCCTTGGCGTTGGTCGCCTCGCCTCCAGCCTCTGCCGCTTACCGGCTGAGTACGGCGACGCGCGCGCCATCCTCTACGTGGCGCAAACCTGCTTGGATCTGCTGTCCAGCCTCGGATCTGCAGCGGCCAATGACACCTATTCGCGCATGCAGGAGGAAAGCCTGCCTGATTGGGCGACCACGGCGCCAAAGGTGGAGTTGACCGTCGCTATAGCCGATGAGCTGGCGGACCTGGCCAAGGCTGAAGATCAGCATGCCCTGCAGCTGACCTCTGTCGCGCTGGCCGAACGCACCTACATCACCTGTGGCTACAGCATCTTCGCGTGCGAGCGATGGCTTGATCACCCAGAGCATCCCCTGGCTTGGATCGCCGCCTTGGCCATCGCCAAAGGTCGCCCCCGTCGCGACCGGAGGGTTTTGGAGCCGCTTCTCTTTGCGATAGCTGCGGATGACGAGGAAATGGCCGCCCAAGCCAGCTTGATGCTGACCCGGGGCAGCACCCTGGTACAGCGCCCTGCCCCCGACACAGATTTCGAGGACATGGGCTTCGACACCCTGCTTTGGCTGGGACAAAAGGCCGTAGGGCCCGAGAAGACAAGACTGCGCCTCGTCGCCGCTTGCTTGATCATGGACCTACGGATCTCCGACGCTGCGGTGATTTCTCAGCTCTTCGATCACATCGACAACAATCCCGACGACGAGCCCGCCGTCGGCTTCATCCTCGAGCATCTAACCTGGACATCCGCCGAGGCGACGCAAGCTCTACAAGCTCGCATGCCGGGGAAGGATCCTGAACTTCAGGCTCAGATGCTTATCGCTCTCGCCGCGATCGATCTGACGCAAAAGGTTGACGAGGAGAGAGACGATACTGGCGCGGTGACCCGGCCTGCGCGGCGCCCGTTTACCGCGGAGAACCTAGCGCAGACGGTTCAGAACCTCGGCGCCACCAACAACACCGCGCCATTTCGAATCTTCGCCAAGGGAGGGGAGGACTTCTGCGCCCTCGTCGACGAGGCTTGCCGCAGCGAGCCGCGAAAGGAACGCCTCGCCAGCGCCTTCTACACCCAGCTGGAGACAGCACAGCTGGATATTCGCACGCCCATGTCCGACCCATCCGCAAACTACGCCGCCCTCGAGTCCTTCTTGGGCGCAAAAACGCGGGCGGCGGGGGAAGGTGTGCCCTTCCGTCATCATCGAAAGGCTTGTCGCGCTCTCGGCGCAGGCCCGTTCGGTGCGGACGCTGTGCATCTGGTCACGGAGCTCCTTGTCGACCTGACAAAGACCTCGCGAAGGGACTACGAACTTGGCGGGCTTATCGCAGCGACGTGTGTGGAGTTCGCCCTGTTCTCGCCAAGCTTGGTGGCCGCGGCCCTTAAGAAGCAGTTGGAGAGCGAGGCCGGGCTAATGGCCTTTCTCGCCCAATTGATAGAGGCGCCACCGTTCGGGACCTCGAGCGCCACAGCCACAGCTCTGGCCTGCTTGTTGCGGCCGTTAGATCGCGCCTGCGTGGAAGCCTTGGTTGCGATCTCCCAGAGGCCCGATGTCGGCGACTGGATCTTGCTGGAGCAATGTCTGGTCGGCGTCGGCCGGGTCGAACGCGCAACGCTGCCGATCTGTACTGCGGCCCTCGCCTCTGACCGGCCGCGCACACAACTGCTTGCGATACGCCTTCTGGGTATTCTTGCCCGGGACGCCAGCACGGGCGCACAGACGCGACGAACTGCTAGCCAGGCGCTGGAGGACTTTTTGGTGGATCCGCGCGCCCAGCGATCGATCTTTATCTACGCGCCCGCCACACGAAATCAGCAAGACGGACATGTGCTGGACTGCGGCGCCCTAGCCAACATCGTGCGCACCGAACTCTTCCTCGCCGATGGCGTGGAATAGGGCCACCGCCACCTATCGAATTTGCCAAGGCTCGAAAATGACAGACCCAGACGACGTTTCCCGCGTGATCATGCTGCTGTTCGGTCAACTTGAAACAGGCGGGCCATTCTGGTGCTACGTTGCAGTCAAGCCCTCCCAGTATGAGGCCTTTCAGGCGGCTCAGAATGAGGGTCGGCTCGATCTCTATAACTTCGACGAATTTGGCGAGGTCGTCGCTTCGGCTGAAGGCGAGCAGCCTCCCCTCAACGTCACCGAAGAGGTGGCGCGAATGTACGGGACCGACGCCCGAAAATTCTTCCGCGACATCGATCCGCTGGCGGAAATAGCCGAAAAGATCGCCGACATGGACGACGAAGTTAAAGAAAAGCCTTTAGATGATAGACCATCGAGCTGGGCATCTCGCTTTAAAAACAAGAAAAAATCATAATCGGCACGTTCAATTGGATTGAAATAAAGTCTAAAATCATGAGGCTCATCGCTCATTAGCGCAGCCTGATAGGCTTCAATTCCACCACCCCCATAGATTGTGTTCGCCAGATCCGACTGGAGGTTCACTTCCCGAGCCGCCCCAAGATGGTTTCCTCCCCGAATAGGAAGCGCAGGCGCTCGTTTTGATTGCAGCCCGAGAAATCGGCCCTTTTCCATAGCTCCATAGCCGGCCCCTTGACGAACCATGTTCTTTCATTGGGTTGCCGAACTGTGTGGCGCGTGCAAGGATCGGTTGAACCTTCAGGGGGGCTGAAGTGACTGATACGTCTGGTTCACCGCGCCGCGGCGCGCTCGGGGTTTTTGTAACCGCTGCGATCGTTATCGCGCTTGCCGCGATCGGTTACTTGGCTTGGACTCGATCTTCTCAACAAACAGCCGCTGCAGACCTGCGCGTCTCTGTGCCGCCATTCGTCGATACCGCCTTTACCCAGGTCGGCGTCGAAAAGGGCCTCTTTGGTCCTCTCAATCCGCGCATCAAGCTCGTCGATACGACTTGGGAGAACCAGTACGATATTCTGTCCGGCGGCGGGCTTGACGTGTCGATGTCGACGCTCGACGAATTCGTCAACAAGAGCCGTAACTTGGCGGCTGCGGGCAAACCGGTGGTCTTCGTGCTGCCGGCTTGGAAGTTTCGTGGCCTGGGCTTTTACGCGGCCAAGGGCGTGCGCCCCTATTCCGATTTCACAGGCCCCGACGCCAAAGCGCTGTTCCTGACTCAGCTGCGAGGCAAGAAGGTCGTAGTTCCCGACGGCAGCGTCTTTGCTCAGGCCTTGCGCGCTTTCGTCGAGGGCTCAGGCACGGCCTATGACGACCTTCAGCTCGTCAACGCCTCACTCGACAGCGCAATGAACTCGCTGGCGGACAGTTCGGTCGCGGTCGTGGCCGTGGGCTCACAGCAACGCTTCGAAGCCGAGCGCCGCGGTTATGTCGAAGCCATTAGCCCAGAGGCTCTTGGCCTGGACGTTGTTACTGGCTTCGTCACCCCCGAAGCAGTGTGGAAAACCCGCAAGGCCGATGTACTCGCCTTTGCCTGCGGCTGGTATAAGACCACCGGCCTGGTTACTCAGGACCCCCGCGCGGCATATACCACCACCAACGCCTATCTTGTATCGCGCGGCGCCAGCAGCCTCACCTTCGAAGAATACTCGGCCCTACGGGCCTACAATGTGCTGCCCCGCTCGCCGGCTGAAGCGACCAGCCTGTTCATCGCCCAAGATGGCAGCGCCAATTGGAAGAAGGTCTGGGATCGCTCGGCCAAGGCCATGAGCGACGCTGGCAAGGCTGCCGAGGCCCCCGCCAACACCGATCAGTTCGTAGCGCCGCAGGTGATTTCCGAAGCCGCTGCTTCGTGTCATTGAGATCGCAAGATGTCGGTTTTCTCAAGCAACGCAGACAGCCTGAAGGTCCTCTTGCTCTGGGCGAAGAAGCCTGGAAAGGAAGCTGCGCATCACCTGAAGTCGCAGCTAGCATTCGCCGCCGGTGACACCAAGGTCGAGATCGAAACAATTCTCGTGTCCGAAACACACGACGAATTCGACGCCAAATCAAAGCACGCCATCAACGCCGCAGACTGCTGCTTGATGGTCGCCAGAGAAGCCGATTGGGATCAAGCGCAATCAGCTCGAAAAGAGTACCATTACTATGAAACCCTGGCGCGCAGGGATCGCCGGTTCGACACCTTTCGTTTCGTGCAAGTTTATGGCGAACCCCTCCCCGAATTTGAGTCTGGGGGGCGGCGCAATATGTCCGCTCAGAACCCCACCGCCTTGACCTCCAAGGAGCTCTCCCGGTTTCAAGAATTCTTCCGATCCGAAGCCCAGATCAAGGCTGGTCAGCAGCCAAAATTACCACTCACACCCGCCCTTCTGGAGGCATCAACGGGGCTTTTAGCTGCCACCCTGTGGCTGATTACCCTGGATGAATCAGCTCTAGAGCTCGACGATAAACGGGAGAGCTTCATCGTCCCCAGAAAGAGCCTGACGCACGCGCTAAAATACCTGAAGGCCTTACACTCTATACAGGCCGGCCTCGGAATTAAACTCCAGAACGCCATGGCTGAATTAATGGCCGCTCCTCCGCAAAATGGCCCTTGGGAGCCTACTTACGCGCACGCTCAACTCCAGAAATACCTCAGCGCCTACCTGCCCCCTCACCAATCACGACTGGAGGCCGACCTTCGGGATTGCGTCGGCGCGGGCCTTCTACCGGCGCTTCAAGCCTTTCGCCGCCGGCTGGGACATCAGCCATCCGGCCAGAGAGGGCAGGCCTTTCTGACGGCCTGCTGCGAGCGCCTGCAAGCTCTCCTCGATCATGAGGACCCACCAACTACAATGGCCGAGCCCCCTGCTAGCTGGTGGGTGGAGGGCTATAAAATCACCATGGACTTGATTACGAACGGTTCGTTCCGGTTTTTCTTCAATGAGGCCTGGCAGGCAGTAATCGGGGCAGACACACCCACAACCTACCGTGCGATCAAACTTCGCGACACCGCGGAGCATGCACGAAGCCTGCATGCGGCAACGCTGCAGCTAGCCTTTCTGGTTTTGGCGGTGTTCTCCTTCATCAAAGGACAGCAACACGCCCCGCCGACCTACGACATTGAGGAAATGGGCACGATCATAGAGCAGATCATGTATGATTGGGGCTCGGCCAGGTCGACGGACTTTGTGGTCCGCTGGTCAAACACGCTTATCCGTGACCATCTCGCCGCGCTTGAGGACTACGAGGCGCTTGTCGATGCAGCCGCTTGAGATAGTCCGGCAAGCGCTGCTTCTCGCACCGCATGACGCGGACCGCTATCTTGCTTGGTTCATCAACGGCGCGCCGCCGACAGAACGCCAAACCCTTTTCGAGCGCATTTCAAACGCCGTTTCAGACGCCCGTCTTAGCGGCGAGATCGATGTGCCGATCCAAACGCCCCGCCTGTTCAACGCCTCAGCCGCTCAGCAGACCTGGAACGACCTTTCCGCAGCTTTGGGCGATAACGAGACCCGGCAGCGGGAGGCAGCCGCCTTCTTCAAGCCGGACGGACTGCACTTCGCGCCACAGGCCTATCCCGCACGCTGGGCCCAAGCGCTTTGGAACCAAGCGCTCTCACCGGAGGAGGTGAGGCAGGCACTGGGCCTCGGAAAGCGTCTTGGCGATCTTGTAGACATCGTCAAGACGCTGGTAGCCCACGAAAGTCAGAGCAATATTCGCCGGCTTTCGCCTGCAAATCCCGCCGCCTCGCTGCCAGTCGACCCGCTTCGGGTCGGAGTGCTACCCTATGTAGACGTACTGCCGCTGGCCACACTGCTCTACGCGGTGAAGGACATAGTACCGGGCGTCGGCTTTGGCGCCGCATCCTTCTTTCGCTCGACCACCAAAAACACCGGCGCAATCAATATCGAAGATGGTCACTACAATGTCGGCTATGCCACAGCCTTCCAGCTGGAGAGCTCGATCCGAAAGGCCCTCCCCGTTGTAGCGCAGGAGGTTTTCGATGAAGGCTTCAGCCGCAGTCTTCTGCTAAGAGTCAAACTCGATCGGCCAATGCCACAGTTGAAACTGGTGTCGTTTGTTGGCCAGTTTGGGCCAGATCGCACCAAAGCCTTGCTTAGTGAAGTAAGCGATCCGATTTTCCATGAGCACAATCGCCTACTCTTCCACGAAGAGCTTCATGCTTCCAGCGCCCTCGACCCGATCACTAACTGGGAAATCCCGTTGATCCTGGCGTTTGCCTCCCGGATCAACGGCTTGCCGGAAAAGTGCGAGGGGCTCGCGCTTACAATCTCGACCGACGCTCATCTTTGGGCCGCTTCATTTGGCCTCAATCTCGGACCTCGCCGGGGCAAGCCTGATATTGGCTTCGAGCCGACATTCCGCCATGCGGTTTGGAATCCCGTTCAGCAACCCGACTCTACAGATGAAGATAAGAACGCGCAGCTCTTCTGGTTCATTCCGGACATTGGCTCGAGATCCGATGAAATTAGGCGAACCTTAAATAGAATAATCACTCAGACCATTTTGGACCCAGTTGAAGAAATAATTCGCGATCATAAAGCAGATCGCGATCCGCGTAATCTGTTGCAGACTCGTGAGCGACTATCACCCTTCGCAAAATCTCTTCTAGCGCCCCTTCTCTTTGCGCAGCCCAACTATCGCGGACCCATGCTTTCAGGCCCTCCTGAGGCTTGGATGACCAAGATGGAGAGCGCTAGCGCTTATGTACGTTACCGACCCGCTTGGTTTGGTGGAATAGAACAGTCGCCGGCGCCCGTTTCGCAGGACGCCGGACGCTCAGCAGCCGCCGGTAGACGCGAGGCCTAACCGTGGAGCTGCAGATCCGCAGGCTGCTTTTGCAGTTCGAACCCGGTTCGGCGCCTCGCATCGATATCTCCATCCCGTTTGAACTAGCGCCAGGCCTCTGTTTGCTGGTCGCGCCCTCGGGCAGCGGCAAGACAAGCCTCATGAGGCTGCTATCGGGTTGGTATGAGAGAGGGGCGACCTTCCCGACTCAAGCCCGTGTAGAGGCCAGTTATGACCCCCTGCGTGAGGTCGAGTTCATCGGCAACCACCAAAACTTGTTGCCCTGGTACACCGTTCGCGAAAACATAGCGCTGCGTCGCCCCAAAGCCCCCTCCCTTGTCGACAGCTATTGGCGGCGGGTTGGTCTTCCCGAGGGGGCCCTCGACCTTTTCCCCCATGAGCTGTCGCTGGGCATGTACAAGCGCGCCGAATTGGTCGCTGCGCTCTGCAGCCCGGCCAAACTCTTGCTACTCGACGAGTTCTTCTCTTCGCTGGACCCCGTCTCGAGAGCCGCGGCCCTCGACCTGATCAACGAGCTTAAGACCGGCGAGCGCACCGTCGTCATCAGCACCCATACGCCCGAGGCCTTCGCCGACGTCTCCCGCATCTACCATTTCAAATCCCGCGACGATGGCCTGATCGTCGGCGTGGAGCTTGGCTCATGAGATCGATCAGCGTCGGCCTACTTTTGATTGTCGTTTGGGAGCTCGCCACGCGGTTTGGCCTTATCCCACATTACATTCTGCCCAGCCCAGAAGCCGTGGTGACGTCCTTCCGGATTTCGATGCTAAACGGTGCGCTTGCAACGCTGGCGCGGACCGTGATCGGATTTGGCCTGGGCGTGGGCGCCGCTTACTTGGTGATTTTAGTCGCTCACTGTTTGGGTACGACGAAGGCGGCTGATGCTCAGTTCTCCGCGGCGCGGTCGGTGCCGGCGCTCGCGGCTATGCCGCTCTTCCTGCTCTGGTTTGGCCTAGGTGAAACTGCCCGCATCCTGGTGGTGACGCTCAGTGTCATGGCCTATGTCGCTGGCCCCCTGGCCGAAGCGACCAGAGCCCTGCCGCGTGAATGGCGCCTGCAGCGCGAACGTTTGGGACGCTCGCGCATCTGGGAGTATTTCCATGTGGTTACGCCAGGCACGCTGGGCCCCATGATCGGGGCGCTGCGGGTAGGCCTAGCTATCGCTCTGACCAGCGCAGTGGCCACCGACTTTATGGGCTCGTCGTCTGGCCTTGGTCGTTCTGTGGACACCGCACGGGTGACGTTCAACATCGCCGCGATCTTCCTGCTGCTGATCATCGCAGCGACGATGGGATTGGCGCTCGATCGTGGACTAACAGCCGGCCTTCGCCGCACGGCCCATTGGCTGGGCCGCACGGCCAAAGGCTAAACGGGCGCAAGCTCCATGGAGTCGTCCTCGGTGATGGCGATCCAGTCCACCAACTCGTCAAACATCAAAAGCTCAAACGATGCGGCGGCGGCCGCGATAGCCCGCATGCTCTGAGCATCAAGCGGCCTGTCGTCGTTGGCCATGGCGACGATGTGTTTGTGTTGATCAAACCAGGCCTGGATGCGGCGCGTCTGAGCCCCGTAGCGGTGACGCAGCGTGCGCTGGTTCTGACCGACATAGATACTAGTGGAGGCCGCCCCTAGACCGATGAAAATGAGCAGGAAGAACAGCGACCACGACTCAAGGTCATGACTGTGCAGGGCGAGCCCGAGGGCTTTGGCTCCTGCCGCCGCCAGCGCGCAAATGAAAAGGCCCGTCATCAAATTGCGCCGCCGATGATGCTGACCTCCAATCCGCTTTCGAGACTTGTCGAACCAGCCCAATTGGTAGCCAGGTCGCCGGTGCAGGAAATAGCGGAATGCGTCCAGAGAGACCGGCGGACTGTTGGCGATCTCCTGCTCAAGCCCTTTCAGCCATTCAGGCCCAAGATCGATGGTGGCCTCGATCGGATCACGGCCGCGCAGGGCGGCTTCAACCTTAGCTCTCGCCGCGTCATATCGAGCAGTAAGGCCGTCTGCAGACACGGTCAGCGGCCAGACGCTGCCACCCCACTGGCGCATGAACTCGCTTACGATGCGCTGGCCGATCCATTTACGGCGTAGCTGTCCTGAATAACGAAACGAGAGGGCCACTGCGACGAGGGCGGCCACGTCCAGCGCCGCCGAGTACCAATGAAACGCTCCGAACTTGACCAAGACGGTCACGCTTAGAGCCGAGGCGACAAAGGCGGCCAGCAAAGCGATCGCGGCGCCAACCACGAGCGCGACACATCGATCTTGCAGGACTTTGGCCTTGTTATGCTCGTCCTGGATCAGGTGGTAGAGAGCCAAGTCTTGCGCCTCTTCGGCTTTGGACCGTTTGCCTTTGGCCATTTCAGGTGGCTGAAGGCTTGCGGCGACCTTGGCGCGCTTGAACTCGCGCCGACGCGCCCAGACCGTGGTCCTGATGGTGAGCCCAACCACGACAGGCACGGTGATAAAGCCCGCTACGATCGCAGCGACCTGCTCAAAATGCAGCTCCATAGATCCCCCTCATCCATCATGCGCATGTCGCCTCACCGCGCTGACACGGCAAGACAAAGCCCGCTCTCATGGCCGCGAGTAGCCACCTTCGCACAACCATAGCTTAGCTAGCGGCGCGGCAACACATCATTGCGCGGGCGATGTCACTAGTCGCCGGTGTTTCCCAAGAGTTCTCCCCCGTTGAACTCCTCGATCGCCGCGCCGAGCTTGGACCGGAGCGCCCTCCACGGCGCCCCGAACTTCGCCTGGCCGTCAGGACGCGCGACCATGACCAACACGCCGTGCGAACGCCAAGCCACCAGTCGCCTCGCCTACAGGGTGAAGGAGGCCGCAGAGACCTTGGCCATCAGCCGTAGCCGCTTCTATGAGCTGATAGCGGCCGGCGAGATCCGCGTCCTCAAGGATGGGACCCGGACCCTGGTTCGCAGCTCGGAACTAGAAGCTTATCTCGATCGCCTAGAGGCCGCGGCTCGCGAGCCTAAGCCGCAACGGCGCAGGCCTTCGCCCACTCGTCCATGAGCGCCCGGCGCTTGGCGAAGAGATCGCCATGTCGGTAGGCCGCCTCCACCTTGTTGGCCAGCGTATGGGCCAAGGCCATCTCGACAATTTCGCCGGCGTACTTGGTGGTCTCGGCCGCCCAATCGCGGAAAGTGCTGCGAAAGCCGTGCGTCGTCAGATCTGGGCGCTTGAGGGTCTTGAGCACCTGGAGCAGGCTCATGTTGGAGAGACCCTTGCCGGCGCGAGCGCCGAAGAACACGGGCCCGATCGGACTGGTCGGCGCCGGGCCCGCGCTAGCCGGCCGCCAGCGACGCGCTCCACTTCGCGACACCTCTCAGCCATAGCCTCCAAGATGGCGATCGCCGGATCGCTGAGCGGCACGCGATGCTCCTTGCGCCCCTTCATCCGCCCAGCCGGAACGGTCCACACCCGGGCCTCTAGATCGATCTCCTCCCAGCCCAGACCTAAGACCTCCCCCGTCCGAGCCGCCGTGAGGATGGTGAACTCCAACGCCCTGGCTGACACCCCACGTAACTCAGCCACCTTGCGCATGAAAGCCGAAAGCCCGGCGTAAGGCAGCGCGGCGTGGTGTTTGACGTCGGCCACCTTCGCCTTGGCCGGCAGGATCTTATCCAAGTGCCCCGCCCATCGGGCCGGGTTGTCGCCCTGGCGATAGCCGCGGGCGGTGACCCAATCGAGGACGTTCTCGATCCGGCCGCGCAGGCGGCTGGCGGTCACAGCCTTCGTCGCCCAGATGGGCTGCAGCGCTTGAAGGATCTGATCAGTGCCGACATCGGCGACGGCGAGCGCGCCCATTTTCGGCTCGACGTAGGTCGAGAGCGAACTCTTCCACTGCTTGACGTGCTTGTCGTTGCGCCAGGCTGATTTGTTGGCGGCGATATAGCCGTCCACGGCGTCGCTGAAGCTGATGTCGCGGGCGCCATCGAGAACCACCGCCGCTTCGGTCACCCGCTTTTGCGTAAGGGGGTCGCCGCCCTGCTGCCTAAGCCGGCGCGCCTCACAGGCTAGCTCCCGCGCCTCAGCCAAACTGACCGAGTGCAGCGGACCAAGACCCATCTGCTTTTCGCGTCCTGAGACCCGATAGCGATAGATCCAAGAGCGCCCGGCCTCACCAGTGATCTGGAGATAGAGGCCGCCGCCGTCCGGTGAAGGCCCGGCGAGTCGAGCCGGCGGACTTGTAGGGCAGTCAAACGTTCATGAAGCCGGGCCATTGCTACCCCAGTTCCTACCCACGGCCTGAGCGTTGATCGTGGTGGTTTTGGGTGGACGCGTCCAAACACATAATCGCGATTTTTCCCTTATGGCATAAGGGTTTCCCGGACCTGTACGGACGCTTATGGACAGCTATGGAAGGGGTGGTGGCGGAGACGGAGGGATTCGAACCCTCGATACCCTTTTGAGGTATGCCGCTTTAGCAAAGCGGTGCCTTCAGCCTCTCGGCCACGTCTCCTCCTGAGAGGGAGCGGTCAGATAGCCTGTTCGCTTGCGGATGACAACGGCGCTTATGCGGAAATTTCGCCTGTTAACGGGGCGCTCAGACGGCTCCGCTAGGCTGAACATGGTTTTTCAAACGACGAGTGTCATGCGTCCCCTTTCCTCGCCTACCTCGCCCGCCGAATCCGCCGCCGCCTTTGTCGGGACGGCGCCGGCCGGGGCGCGCGCTCCGAGCGGCGCGGGTGGTGATCCGGGGCGAGCGCGGCGCGGACCGTTCCGGCCGGGGCAGCTGATCCCGTCGCGGGCCCGCCTGGAAGCTCGTCTGCTGGCGCGCACGTTCCGCATCGTCGACGCCCTGGTCGCCGCCGGGGTCACCCTGGGACTGACGATCGAAGGCCATCCGCTGGCCGCCGGCCTGTGGGCGGTGAGCGTGCTGGTCGCCCTGCGGATGCTGGGCGCCTACGCCTTCCCGCGCAAGCAGGACCTGCCGCGCCACATGGCCAGGGTCGCCCTGGCGCTAGGTGTGAGCCTGCTGCCCGCCGCCGTCGCCCTGCTGGCCTCGGGCCGCGCCGAAGCGCCGGTCGTCTGGACCCTGCTGGCCGCCACCACCGGCGTCGTCGCCCTGCACGCGACCTGGTGGACGATCATCGCCCGTGGCCGCGCCTTGGGTCGCCTGACGCCCAACATCATCGTGGTCGGCGCCACCGCCAACGCCCAGCGCCTGGTCGAGGCGGCCCTGCGCACCGGCGAGGCCAACGTCCTGGGCGTGTTCGACGACCGCCTGGACCGCGCGCCCGAGAACATCATGGGTGTGCCGGTGCTGGGCGACACCACCGCCCTGCTCGACCACCGCATCATGCCCTATGTCGACCGCGTGGTGATCGCCGTGCAGTCGACGGCCCAGGGCCGCGTGCGCCAACTGGTCGAGAAGCTGGGCGTGCTGCCCAACCCCGTGAACCTCTTCATCGACGTCGGCGGTCCCGCCGAGGACGACGCCGCCCTGGCCCGCATCGTCGCCGGCAGCGAGAACGAACTGTCGGGCGCCGCCACCGGCGTGCGCCGCGCCTGGCTCAAGCGCGCCCAGGACCTGGCCGTGGCCGGCGTGGGCCTGCTGGTCGCCGGTCCGGTCATGCTGATTGTCGCCCTGGCCGTGAAGCTGGACAGCCCCGGCCCGATCTTCTTCTGCCAGCGTCGCCACGGCTTCAACAACGAGGCGATCCTGGTCTGGAAGTTCCGCTCGATGCGCCACGAGATGGCCGACGCCCAGGCCGCGCGCCAGATCAGCGCCAATGACGACCGCGTCACCAAGGTCGGCAAGTTCATCCGCAAGACCAGCCTCGACGAGCTGCCGCAGCTGTTCAACGTGCTGGCCGGCGAGATGTCGATCGTAGGTCCCCGCCCCCATGCCATCGGCATGAAGACCGGCGGCGTCGAGTCGGCCAAGCTGGTCGCCGAATACGCCCACCGCCACCGCATGAAGCCGGGCCTGACCGGCTGGGCCGCCATCAAGGGCTCGCGCGGCCCGGTCGACACGCCCGAGAGCGTCCGCCTGCGCGTGGCCCTGGACGTCGAATATATCGAGCGCCAGTCGTTCTGGCTGGACCTCTACGTCATCGTCATGACCATCCCCTGCCTGCTCGGGGACCGGTCGGCGGTGCGCTAGGCGGCCGGCGATGTTCTGGCGCGGCGTCCTCGGCTACCTGCCGGTCAATGTGGTGCAAGGCGTGGTGGGGTTGCTCACCATCGTCCTGTTCACGCGCGTGCTGGATCCGGCCCAGTATGGCGTCTACGCCCTGGCCTTCTCGGTCGGCAGCCTGACCCAGACCGCCATGCTGGCCTGGACCGAGGCCGCCATGGCCCGCTTCCTGGCGACCCGCGCCGAGGACGGCCGCATCGCCGACCACTTCGCCACCCTCTATCTGATGTGGATCATCGCGGCCCTGGCCGTGCCGGTCGTCGGGATCGTCATCGCCCTGCTGCCGCTGAACCCGGCGCTGAAGAACGCCATCTTCGCGGCACTCGCCTCCATCCTGGTCGGCAGCCTGATGAAGCTGGCTCTGGAGCGCCGCCGCGCCGCCGGCGAGGTCTCCAGCGCCGCCCTGCTGACCATGGTCCAGATCGCCGGCGGCTTCGCCCTGGGCCTGGCCCTGGCGCTCACGGGCCTGGGCGGCGCAGCCCCCAGCCTGGGCACGGGGCTGATCTCGGTGCTGTGCCTGCTGCTGGTGCTGCCGCGCGAGCTGAAGCACATGGTCGGCGGCAAGTTCGACAAGGCCATGGCCGCGAGCTACGCCGCCTACGGCCTGCCCGTCGCCTTCTCGCTGATCCTGGCCCTGGTGCTGGCCAGCACCGACCGACTGCTGCTGGGCGCGTTCCTGGATGAGGCGACGGTCGGCGTCTATCACGCCGGCTATTCGCTGGGCAGCCGCACCCTGGACGTCGTCTTCATCTGGCTGGGCATGGCCGGGGCCCCCGCCCTGATCGCCGCCCTTGAGCGCGGCGGCCAGGCGTCCCTGACCGAGGCCGCGCGCGAGCAGGCCAGCTTCATGATCCTGCTGACCCTGCCCGCCGCCGTCGGCCTGGCCCTGGTCGCCTCTCCGCTGGCCGACCTGATGATCGGCGAGGCCCTGCGCGAGGGCGCCAGCCACGTGACGCCCTGGATCGCCGCCAGCGGCTGGCTGTCGGGCATGACCACCTACTACCTGCTGCAGGCCTTCACCCTGGCCCGCCGCACGCCGCTGCTGATCGTCAGCATGATCGCTCCGGCCATCGCCAACGTGATCCTGAACCTGCTGCTGATCCCGATGCTGGGCCTGGACGGCGCCCTGTGGGCGACGACCGTCAGCTACGGCATCGGAGCCGTCGCCGCCTGGGCCCTGGCCCGCCGCGCCTGCCCGCTGCCGATCCCGTGGGATGTGCTGGCCAAGGCCAGCGGCGCCAGCCTGGCCATGGCCGCCTGCGTGTCGCTGCTGCCCTCGCCCGGCGGCGTGCTGGAGCTGGCCCTGAAGGCCGGCGTCGGCGCGGTCGTCTATGGCGCGTTGACCCTGGGCCTGAACATCGGCGGGCTGCGCGCGAAACTTTCTGGTCTTCTTCGTCGGAGGGCCCCCGCCCTATGACCGCCCCCATCACCGAAATCCGTATCGAGAACGCCGCCTGGGCCAGCGCCCAGCCGCGCCTGTCCGTGCTGATCCCCACCTTCCGCGACGACCCGTCCGCCCTGCTCAAGGCGCTGGACGATCCCAGCGCCCACGCCGAGATCGTGGTGCTGGACGACGGCGGCGGCGATGACGCCCTGGCCGAACGCATCGCCCGCCGGATCGAGAAGCTGCGCGTGCCGGCCCGCTTCGTGCGCCTCTCCAGCAACGAGGGCCGCGCCAAGGGCCGCAACCGCCTGGCCAGCCACGCGCGCGGCGCGCACTTCCTGTTCCTGGACAGCGACATGCTGCCCGACACGCCCGACTTCCTGAGCCGCTGGGCCGCGGTGGCCGAAACCAACGCCCCGGTGGCGTTCGGCGGCTTCACCCTGGACCAGACGCCTCCACGGCCCGAGACCGAGCTGCACCGGACCATGGCGCTGAAGAGCGACTGCACGCCCGCTCCCGAGCGCGCCAAGGAACCGGAAAAGCACGTCTTCACCTCCAACCTGCTGGTCCGCCGCGACGTGTTCGAGACCATCGGCTTCGACGAGGGTTTCGCCGGCTGGGGCTGGGAGGACGTCGAGTGGGCGATGAGGGTCGTGCGCCAGCATCCGATCCTACACATCGATAACACCGCCACCCACCTGGGCCTGGACGCCGCGCCGACCATGGCCGCCAAGTACGAGCAGTCGGCGGCCAATTTCGCCCGCGTAGTGGCCAGCCACCGCGACATCGTCAGCGCCTATCCCAGCTACAAGGTCGCCAAGGCGCTGAAGCCCTTCCCGCTGCGCGGCGTCTGGCGACCGATGCTGAAGTCGATCGCCCTGGCCGAAGCCGCCCCCGTCTCCCTTCGCGCGTTCGCCATGCGGCTCTATCGCGCGTCCCTCTATATCGAGGCCGTCTGATGCAGACTTCGTTCGAGAAGGTCGACGCCTACGAGCCCGACCGCAGCCTGAAGGGCAAGCTGCGCCGCCGGCTGATCCGCCTGGCCTATCGCCGGCCGGCCAAGGTGGCGCTGGAGCGGCCGATGGTGTCGTTCAGCTTCGACGACGCCCCCGCCACGGCCTGCGAAGCCGGGGCCAAGGCGCTGGAGACGCGCGGCCTGCGCGGCACCTACTACTTCGCCGCCGGCCTGGCCGGGCGCGACGGGCCGATGGGCCGCTTCGCCACGGGCGCGGACGCCCGCCGCCTGCATGACGCCGGGCACGAGATCGCCTGCCACACCTTCTCGCACCTGGACTGCGGCCAGTCGTCGAGCGCGGTGACCGTGGCGGACATCGACCAGAACGCCGAGAGCCTGGCCCACTGGGGCACGCCTGATCCGGTCAGCTTCGCCTACCCTTACGGCGACGTCGGCGCGCCGGCCAAGACGGCCCTGGCGGGCCGCTTCAAGACCCTGCGCGCCCTGCACCACGGCCTAATCGCCGACGGCGCCGACCTCAACCAGGCTCCGGCCGTCGGCATCGAGGGCGAGGACGGCGAGAGCGTCGCCAATGGCTGGCTGGACAAGGCCAAGGCCCGCAAGGCCTGGCTGATCCTCTACACCCACGACGTGGCGGCCGAGCCCTCGCAGTGGGGCTGCACGACGGGCGCGCTGGAGCGGCTGATCGATCGGGCGGTGGCGGACGGCTTCGACGTGGTGACTGTCGCCGAAGGCGCGCGCCGGATCGGGCTCTAGCCCTCGTCCTGGGCCTTGTCGGAGAAGGCCAGCTTCGCCGCCAGGGCCACGAACACGGCCCAGCGGAAGTCGTTGTACACGACCGCGATGCTCTCGGTCAGGCTGACCAGGGTGAAGACGACCAGGAACGGGAAGGCCAGCAGCGCCCCGCGATTGCGGAACACGGCGATGATCGCCAGCGTCATGGTCTGCAGATAGAACAGCGCCCAGGCGCTCAGGCCGATGATCCCCATGCCCAGCCACTGCTCGATCCACGAATTGTGGGCGTGCTGCGGTGTGAACTTGGCGTCGTGGACGATCCAGGCCAGCGGTCCCCAACCGGACTTGTCGCTCCAGACGGCGGCGTAGCCGTAGCCCAGCCATGGGCGGTCCTCGATCTGGCGCATGGCGGCGGTCCAGATCTGGGTCCGGCCGGTGAAGGTCGCGTCCTTGCCCAGCAACTGGAAGAAGACGTCCGACGCCAGGAGGATGAACGCCGCCAGAAGCGCCGCGCCGCTGACCCCGGCCCAGGTCGCGGCGGCGGCGAAGGCCGGGCCGCGCTGGCAGATCCACACGAAGGCCAGGGCCATCAGGCCCAGCATCAGCGAGGCCAGCGAGGTCTTGGACTGCGACAGGATCACCAGACCCACCGACAGGACCGCGAAGGTGATCCAGACGCCTTTGTAGCGAGGGTCCAGCAGGGCCGCCGCGCAGAGGATGCAGCAGCCCAGGGCCATCATGCCGCCCAGCGAGTTCTTCTCCAGCCACAGGCCGCGCCAGGCGCCGGGGAAGAGCTCCCGCATGATCCCGATCGACGGGAAGGCGATGGCGGCGACGTAGCAGGCCACCACCAGCACGCAGAAGGTGATGGCGAACACTCTGGCCATCTCGGCCCAGCGGAAGCGCGCGGCCACGGCCAGGCCCGACAGGGTGGTGCAGCCCACCGCGAAGCCGCGGCGGATCGAGACGTCGGGCTGGATCGACCAGTAGATCGACGCGCCCACGACCAGCATCAGGAGGATCAGGAACGGCTGGCGCAGCGTGGCCCGCACCATGTTCCAGGGCCGCGCCAGGATCAGCAGGAAGGCCAGGCCGTAGGCGGGCAGGAAGGCCACGCGCAGCAAGCCCGAAGCGCTCTCGTCGGTCTTCTCGCCGAACAGCGGCAGCTGCCAGCCACCGGTGTAGATCAGCAGCATGACCACGGCGAAGGCGACCGTCAGGAGCGACGGCTCCAGCGTCCGAGCGTCCCGCCTGCCCCAAGCCGCGTCTGGGGCCAGGCTGGTCACGGCAGGATCGCCTTCAGGAAGCCGGGAGGCTCGACCGAGACCTTGTTGAAGAACATGCCCGCGCAGCGACCACCGGCCGCCGTCAGGGCGTCGCGCAGCATGGCCGGCTGGCGCACGTCCGGCTGGTCGGCCGAGACTACCATCACCGTCTGGTCCATGTGCTGGGCGATGGTCGGGCCCGACTGCGAGCGGTCCAGGGACGGGCTGTCGACGACGATGACCTCGGCGTGCTTGCGCAGCGCCCGCCAATAGTCCGCCGACGGAATGACATGGGCCTGCTGGCGACCGCGCAGGGCCTCGCGGTTGAAGCGGGTGATCCACAGGCGCGGCCCGCCGACGCTGTGGCCGGTCAGGAACTTGGCGTCCGGCCACACGCCGCCCTCGGCGCGCGGCGCGGGCGGCTGGACGGTGAAGAAGGTCGAGCCGTCGGGCGAGGCCGCCACCGGCGGACCCATGGGCCCAAAGCGGTTCGGATCGGCGGCGATCTCACGGAACTGGCTGGGGCTGTTGAGGTCCAGGTCGATCAGCCAGGTCTTGCGACCGGCGCGGCGCGAGGCGAAGCGGGCGAACTCGCGGGCGACCGTCGAGGTGCCCTCCCCGCGCCGTGCGGAGATGAACTGGACGACGTGCGGACGTCCGGCGGGCGGCGTGCCAAGCGCCCCCCACAGCTCCGTCATCTCGACGTTCAAATCCACCATCTACCGAATCGCCACGTACTCAGAAGATCGCAACTTGCGACATTAACCCTAGGGGCGAAAGGCGACGAAAGCGCTCACCGCTTGACCCCGGCGGTGGCCAGGACCGGCACGCCCAGGGTGCGCGAGGCCGATTCCGGCGTCTGCAGACCAGGACGCAGGAACATGCGGACCAGACCGACGCACAGCGCCGTGAAGCCCGCGAACAGGACGGCCAGGATCAGGACCGGCTTCTTCAGGCTCTTGCCGGTCGACGGGGCGACGGCGCGCTGGACGATGCGGATGTTGTCGCTGCTCTCGGACGACATCTGACGCTGGGCCTCGTCCTGCTGTTCCTTGACCGTGAAGTCGCGGACGTTCGTGGACAAGACGTCGCGGTCCCGCGACAGCTCGTTGAACTGCGGCTCCAGCCCGGCCAGGCGCAACAGACGCGAGTTCACGTCGGTGACCTGCTGGGCGTAGGCGGCCTGCGACTGCTGTAGGGCCGCGACCTCGGCCCGCAGGTCGTTGCGGGTGGTGGCCAGGGTCTGCCAGATAGGGTTGGGACCGCTGCGGCGCGCGCCCTCGCCATTGGTGCGGCCGGCGGCGAGGCCGGCTTCCAACTGGGCGATCTGGGCGTTGATGTCCTGCACCGGCTGGGCGCCGGCGGTGTAGCGGGCCAGCAGGCCCTCCCGGTCCAGCTTCAGCGAAGCCAGCTTGGTCGAGGCCGACATGTCGGTGTCGCGATACAGCACAGCCTCGGGCGGCGTGCGCGCCAGTTCGGCCTCCACGGCGGCCAAGCGGCCCGTGCGATCCTGCAGCTGGGCGTCGACCGAATACTTCTGCTGTTCGACCTGGGCCTGCAGCTGGGTCAGAGTGGTCTTCTGGGCGGTGAAGTCGCCGATGTCATTGGTGGTCAGGAACGACTGATAGGCCGTGTCGGCGTCGCCCAGCTTCTGCGCGAAGATGTCGCGCTGGCGCTGCAACACATTGTTGTCGCCGCCGATCAGCAGGCTGCGGCGATAGATCAGGTATTCCTCGAGCAAGGTGTTGAGCACCTTCTCGGCCATTTCCGGACTGTTGTTCTGATAGGCCAGACGGATGATCGAATTGTCCGGCGCGGTCTCGATCTTCAGGCTCTTGGCGATCGAGTCGCGGCCTTCGGCGAACAGCTTGCGCTTACCCTCGGGCGTGGCGGCCGCGTACTTGGCCGCGGACTTCGGGAAGATGTTGCCGAAGCCGACCTTGCGGATCACCCGCTCACGCAGTTCGCCGCTGCCCAGGATCTCGGCTTCCGACTGGATGACCTCGTCGGTATTGGGCACCGCGCCGCGACCCGCGTCGCCGGCCCGGGGTTCGTAAACATATTCCTGGCCCAGACGGACGAACAGGCTGGACTGGGCGGTGTAGTTCTTCTTCAGCGTGGTGGCGAAGGCAAAGCCCAGCGCCACGATCACCACGAAGACCACCAGCATCAGGAATCGTTCGCGCCACAGCAGGGTGACGAAGTCGGTCGGCGCGTACTTCGGACGCGCGCCAGCGCTGCTCGCCGCCATCCGAGGCGGTGAGTCATGCGGCACGTTGGTCCAAGGGCTCGTCGACATCCGAATCCAAGCGGTTCAATCTGCCTCGCACCCTGGGGCGACCGGCCTTAAGGGTTCGTTACCCATTCCTGTTAAGACTTGTCGCATGCAGAGCCGCACGCATCTCAAGACGGTCCCCTTGAAGGCGATTTGGGCCGTGGTCCTGGTGGCCGGCGGGCTTTCCGCCTGCGGGCACATCGACGCCGAGCCGATCACGCCTGGCCCCAGACCTACCGCGAACTTCTCTAATATCGGTTACGCCGACTGGAGCGAGAGCGAGCCGTCGTACCGGTTCTATCCGGGCGACGAGGTCGATGTGGCCGTGCCCTCGGCGCCGGAGCTCAACAAGTCGGTGACGGTGCAGCCCGACGGCCGCATCACTTTGTCGCTGGTCGCCCCGGTCATGGCCGCCGATCGCACGATCGACGAGTTGGAGGGCTCGATCAGCCAGGCCTATTCCGGCACGCTGTTGCGGCCCCAGGTCCAGGTTTCGGTGAAGACGGCGACGCCGCTCAAGGTGTTTGTCGGCGGCGAGGTCAAGAACGCCGGCGTGTTCGACATGGCGGGCGACAGCGACGCCCTGCGGGCCATCATCCAGGCCGGCGGCTTCACCAATGGCGCCAAGCGCAATCAGGTTGTGATCATTCGTCGCGGCCCCGACGGGCGGGCGATGATGCGGACGGCGGACCTGCTGGCGGGCCTGACTCGTCCGGGCGGCACGGATCTGGTGCCCCTGCGGCGTTTCGACGTCGTCTACGTGCCGCGCAGCGGCGTGTCGGAAGCGGGCCTGTTCATGCAGCAGTACTTCCGCGACCTGCTGCCCATCAGCTTCAGCTACGCGATCAACGGCAACGTCAACGGCGGCAACTGAGCCGGTCCCCCACAGGACCGGCGGGCAGTTTGAACCCGGGTGACCGGGTTCAGCCGTGGGCGAGCCATTCGCGGGCCTGACGCTGGGCTTCGGCGACTTCGTCGCTGGCCATCTCTTGCGACAGTTCCTTGCGGTAGATCTTGGCTTCGACCGAACCGCGCATGGCGGCCAGGTTGAACAGCATGTGCGCCGACACGTAGTCCAGCGGCGCGCCGCCCTGACCGGTCGAGTACAGCAGGCCCATGCGGAATAGCTCGTCACCGGTCGACCCAGCGGTCGGCAGCGGCAGGGTGGCGACGATGGCCGGCGGCGCTTCATTCATCATCATCATGGCTCATCTCCTCTCTCAAACTCGCCCCGGACGTTTTGTCGGTTCTGAGCTTGAAGAGAGGAAAGTCCCGCGCGACTGAACATATAGTTAAGCGCGCAGAGAGCATAAATGCCGCACCCTGTTACTGTTTATTGACTCTGATTACTGGGCGTAAATCACAGTATACAGCCCCTTAACGGGCACGCTGTCCAAACAGGACTCTGCGGGCTTCTTCGGCCGCTTTTCCCGACGCTTGCAGCCCTGCCGTGCGTAACTCGGCCCCGAGCTTAAAGCCTTTCTGCACGTTTTCCCGCGCCCCGACCCGCTCGAACCACGTCCTCAAATTGGGGAACTCGTCGAGAATAATGCCCTGGTTCTTCCAGGGAACGATCCACGGCCAGATCATGAAGTCGGCGATGGACAATTGGCCGCAGACGAAGTCGCGGCCTTCCAGCTGCTTGTTGAGCACGCCATACAGCCGATGGGTCTCGTTGGTGTAGCGGATGGCGCCGTAGGCGATCTGGCGCTGGTCGGCGATGATCGAGGGCGCGTACTGGCGGAAGTGGTGCGTCTGGCCAGCCATGGGGCCCAGGCCGCCCATCTGCCACATGACCCATTGGTCGATGTCGACGCGGTCGCGCTCGGTCTCGCCGTAGAACTGGCCGGTCTTGCGGGCCAGGTACTGCAGGATGGCGCCGGACTCGAAGATCGAGATCGGCTGGCCGTCGGGACCGTCGTGGTCGACGATGGCCGGCATGCGGTTGTTGGGGCTGATGGCCAGGAAGTCCGGCTTGAACTGCTCGCCGGTCCCGATGTTCACCGGGATCATCTCGTAAGGCAGACCCATCTCCTCCAGGGCGATGGAGACTTTCCAGCCGTTGGGCGTGGGCCAATAGTGCAGTTCGATCGGACGGCTCATTGGCCTTCCCTCCCTGTAATCGTTGTTGTGACGGAAGATGGTCGCCCGCGCCCTCCCCGCCAAGGCTTCCGTAGGGAAATCAGCCAAGCGAAGCCTGACGGCGCCGTTCAGGCTGGGTTCAGCCGAGAAGGACGATTGTGCGTTTCAAGGTCGAGGGAAGTTTCTAGGCGACGTCTCGGAGGCGCCGCCCGACCACTAGGAGAAGACGAGATGAAACGTCTGCTGCTCACCATCGCCGCCGTGGCCTCCGTGGCGGGCCCGATGGCTCTGACGGCCACCGACGCCGCCGCGCAAGACCGCGGCCGCTGGGAACACAACGATCGTGACCGTGGCGGCTACGACCGCGGCCGGGATCACGACCGTCGCGACTATGATCGCGATCGCGGCCGTGGCGACTACGGTCGCGGGAATTACGGTCGTGGCGACTATGGCCGTGGTGATCGTTGGGATGGCGGCCGTCACAACGGCTACTATTACAACAACCGCTGGTCCTACGGCCCGCCGCCGTCCTCTTACTATGGCCGTCCGGGCTTCCGCCCCGGCTATACGTCGTGGCGTCGCGGCGCCTACCTGCCCAGCTACTATCGTGGCGGCGGCTATGTGGTGAACGATTACTATCGTTACAGCCTGCGCCAGCCGCCCCGTGGCTACTATTGGTACCGCACCGGCAATGACTACGTGCTGGCCGCCATCGCGACCGGCCTGATCTTTGACGTCATCGCCAACCACTAGACCTGAACTGCTTTTGCAGCTCGAACACGGCGTCCTGGGCTTTGCCTGGGACGCCGTTTTGCGGTCACAAGCGCCTCAACCTCGCCGCGACTGAGGCCTAAGCGCCCGATTGCGAAGTCATTTCGACCGCATTGCCAAGCCAGCGTTGGGCTTGCGTCACACAACGACGCTGAAGCAACACGGTCCCCACCCATGAAGACCCTGCGCATCACCACCGCCGCCCTCGCCCTGGCCGCCACCGCCTATGTCGGCTCGGCCCTGGCCCAATCGACCCTGCCCCAGACCTCGCCGGCCAATCCGCAGCCGAGCATCACGACGCCGGCTCCGACCAACGATCCGTCGGCCGCCGCCCCGACCACCGAGCAATCCGCGCCGCCGGCCTCCGAGACCGCCACGCCCGCCGACTCGGCTGGCGCCCCGACCTCGGCCACCGCTCCGGCCACGCAGGAACCGGCTGCCCCGGCCGCCGACGACAAGGCCGCCAAGAAGGCCAAGAAGCACAAGAAGCCGGCCGAAGAGCCGACCACGCCCCAATAACAAGAGTTCGCATCAACGAAGAAGGGCCCGCGGTTTCCACCGCGGGCCCTCGTCGTATCTGGACGGTCGCTAGCGCCCTATTCGGCGACGCCGAGCTTCTTGCGCAGCAGCTCGTTGAGCGTGGCGGGGTTGGCCTTGCCACCCGTGGCCTTCATGACCTGGCCGACGAACCAGCCCAGGGCCTGCGGCTTCTCCTTCACGGCCTCGGCCTTGTCAGGATTGGCGGCGACCAGGTCGTCGATGGCCTTCTCGATGGCGCCGGTGTCGTTGATCTGCACCAGGCCGCGCTTCTCGACGATCTCGCTGGGACGGCCTTCGCCGGCCCACATGTGCTCGAAGACCTCCTTGGCGATCTTCGACGAGATGGTGCCGTTCTCGATCAGCTCGACCAGCTGGGCGATGTCCGACGACGGCAGCGGCGAGGCGGCGATCTCGTGGCCGTTCGCCGACAGCTTCGACAGCAGCTCGTTGGTCACCCAGTTGGCCACCAGCTTGGCGTCCCGGCCGTTGGCGGCGACTTCGAAGTAGTCGGCGCGGTCGCTCTCGATGATCAGCACGCCGGCGTCATAGGCCGACAGGCCGTACTGGCTCTGCAGGCGCAGCTTCTTGGCGTCCGGCAGTTCCGGCAGGGTCGCTTCCAGGTCCTTCACCCACGCCGGATCCAGGACCAGCGGCAGCAGGTCGGGATCGGGGAAGTAGCGGTAGTCGTGCGCCTCTTCCTTCGAACGCATCGAGCGGGTCTCGCCCTTGGTCGGGTCGAACAGGCGGGTCTCCTGGTCGATCTTGCCGCCGTCCTCCAGAATCTCGATCTGGCGACGGGCCTCGTACTCGATGGCTTGCTGGATGTAGCGGTACGAGTTGACGTTCTTGATCTCGCAGCGCGTGCCCAGGTGGCTGAAGCTGCCGGTCTCGCGGAACTTCTCGTAGTCGCCGGGGCGGCAGACCGAGACGTTGACGTCGGCGCGCAGGTTGCCCTTCTCCATGTCACCGTCGCAGGTGCCCAGGTAGACGAGGATCGTGCGCAGCTTCTTGACGTAGGCGGCAGCCTCTTCCGAAGTGCGCATGTCGGGCTTGGAGACGATCTCCATCAGCGCCGTGCCAGCACGGTTCAGATCGACATAGGTCGCGTTCGGGTCCTGATCGTGCAGCGACTTGCCCGCGTCCTGTTCCAGGTGCAGGCGCTCGATGCGCACGTCGAAGGTCGTGCCGTCATCGCGCTCGACGGTGACGACGCCCTCGCCGACGATCGGCTGGTCGAACTGGCTGATCTGATAGCCCTGCGGCAGATCGGGATAGAAGTAGTTCTTGCGGTCGAAGCGGCTCTTCAGATTGATCTGAGCCTTCAGGCCCAGGCCCGTCTTCACCGCCTGCTCGACGCAGAACTTGTTCAGGACCGGCAGCATGCCCGGCATGGCCGCGTCCACGAGGCTGACCTGCTCGTTCGGACCCGCGCCGAAACCGACGGCGGCGCCGGAGAACAGCTTGGACTTGCTGGCCACCTGAGCGTGGACCTCGAGGCCGAGGACGATTTCCCAGGGGCCGGTGCGGCCTTGGATCGTTTTGGAATCTTGCGTCATGGCCGTTTCTCTACATCAAGCGGGCGGGGCCGGAAAAGCTTTCGGACGCCTGCGGATGGCATCTTCTTCGATCCAGGCCTCGCAAGGCTTTGAAGTTGTTTTCAGGAAGCGTAGCCGTTCATTTTTCGATTTAACTGAATAAGGCCGGATTGAGTCAAATCCGGCGCCATTGCGGGGCAAGGGAACCGCTGAGTTATCGCGCCGTTCATTTTCTCGAACAGCTCACTCACGGAGGTAGAAATGCCCACCGCTCGCACCGCCCGCCCCGCTCTGAACTTCGACGCTCCGGAACCGGTCGTCGCGACTGACTCGAATGCTTCGGCATTGTTTCCGAGCCAGCCGATCTATGCTCGCACGCCGAAGAAGAAGGCGTCCGGCAACCTGCCGCTTCTGGTCGGCGTCCCAGTCCTGGCCGTCGCCGCCGGCGCCCTGATCTGGGGCATGAACGCCAATCGCACCGAAGCGCCGACCGATCCGCAGTCGCTGAAGGTCGCCGCCGCCGAAAGCCCGGCTCCGGCCAACACGACGCCGGTCCCCGCCAACGTCTCGGCCACGCCGTCGCCGATCCCGCAGCCGACCGAACTGGCCGCCAATGAACCGGCCACTCCGGCTCCGGTGGCCCGCTCGACCCCGGCGCCGCGCGCTGCCGCTCCGGTCCGCACGGCTCGCCGCGCCGCGCCGGTCGAGACCAGCGCTCCGGACGCCTCCACGGCCTCGGCTAACGTCAGCGCCACGGTTCAGGCCGCGCCGCCCGCCGTCAGCGCTCCGATCGCCGAGCCGGCTCCGCTGGTGATCCCCGCCCCGGCCGCTCCGGCCCCGACGCCGCAGCCCCAGGCGACTATCCCGCAATAACGGGACCCCACACCCCGAACGAAGAAGGGCGGCTCCGCGAGGAGCCGCCCTTTTCATTTTACCACCACTTCTCGGCCTTGGCGGAGAACCCCGCGGCCTTCTCGACCGCTCCGGCGACCGAGAACACCGTGGCCTCGTCCAGAGGCTTGCCGATGATCTGCAGACCCAGCGGCAGGCCGTTGGCGTCGAGGCCGGCCGGCAGGGACAGACCCGGCAGGCCCGCCAGGTTCGTCGTCACCGTGAAGACGTCGTTCAGGTACATGGCGATCGGGTCGTTGCTGTTCTCGCCCAGGCCGAACGCCGCCGAGGGCGCGGTCGGGGTGAGGATCGCGTCGCACTTCTGCCAGGCGTTGTCGAAATCCTCGGCGATGCGGCGACGCACCTTCAGGGCCTTCAGGTAGTAGGCGTCGTAATAGCCGGCCGACAGCACATAGGTGCCGATCAGGATGCGGCGCTTGACCTCGTCGCCGAAGCCCGACGCACGGGTGTGCTCGTAGATCTCGGTCAGGTTGGCGCCGTCCTCGCGCAGGCCGTAGCGCATGCCGTCATAGCGGGCCAGGTTCGAGGACGCCTCGGCCGGGGCCACAATGTAGTAGGCTGGCAGGGCGTACTTAGTGTGCGGCAGGCTGATGTCGACGATCTCGCAACCGGCCTCCTTCAGCCAGGCGATGCCGTCCTGCCAGAGCTTCTCGATCTCGGCCGGCATGTTGTCGACGCGGTATTCCTTGGGGATACCGATGCGCAGGCCCTTCACCGACTTGCCGACGAACTGGGTGAAGTCCGGCACGGCGATGTCGAGGCTGGTCGAGTCCTTGGGGTCGTGGCCCGACATCGAGGTCAGCAGCAGGGCCGCGTCCTCGACCGTCTTGGCGATGGGCCCAGCCTGGTCCAGCGAGCTGGCGAAGGCGACGACGCCCCAGCGCGAGCAGCGGCCGTAGGTCGGCTTGATGCCGACGGTGCCGGTGAAGGCGGCCGGCTGGCGGATCGAGCCGCCGGTGTCGGTGGCCGTGGCGCCCAGGCACAGGTCGGCGGCGACGGCCGCGGCCGAGCCACCCGAGCTACCGCCTGGCGTCAGGGCCTTGTTCGAACCCGCCGCGCGCCAGGGATTGGTCACCGGGCCGAAGTAGCTGGTCTCGTTCGACGAGCCCATGGCGAACTGGTCGAGGTTCAACTTGCCCAGCATCACCGCGCCGTCGCGCCACAGCTGGCTGGTGACGGTCGACTCGTAGGTCGGGATGAAGTTCTCGAGGATCTTCGAGCAGGCCGTGGTCCGCACGCCGTCGGTGCAGAACAGGTCTTTGATCCCGAGCGGCGCGCCTTCCAGCGGGCCGGCCTCGCCCAGCGCCCGGCGGGCGTCGGACTTGGCGGCCATGTCGAGGGCCTTTTCCGGGGTCTCAAGGATGTAGGCGTTCAGGCCGCGCGCGGCCTCGACGGCCTCGATGTGGGCCTTGGTCAGTTCGACCGAGGTGAACTCGCGCTTGGCCAGGCCGTCGAGGGCGCTGGCCAGGGTCAGCTTCGTCAGGGCGCTCATTATTCGACCACCTTCGGCACGACGAAGAAGTTGTTCACGGACTTGGGCGCGTTGCTGGTCACGCGAGCCGGATCGCCGCCCATGGTGACGACGTCCTCGCGCAGCGGCAGGCCGGCGGCCACGACGCTGGTCAACGGCTCGACGCCGTCGGTGTCGACCTCGGCCAGCTGCTCGATCCAGGCCATGATGCCGTTCAGTTCCTGAGCCAGCCCTTCCAGGCGCTCTTCGGGTTCGGCGATGCGGGCTAGGCGCGCAACCTTCCGCACGGTGGCGGCGTCGATGGCCATGGGGATCTCCTGAAATTCGAGCGTGTGGGTTAGCCGTGCGAGGGGCGCTTTGACAAGCGCTTCCACTCCCCTGCGGGGCGCGTCACCGCCGAAAAGTCCGGCGAACGGGGAATTTTCGGCAAGCTTGGCCCGAGAGGCTGTTCCATCGATCAACGTCATGCGACCGTCCGGAAAACCGGGAGACCGTCGCTTGAAAACCTTGCTTCTCGCCACCGTGGCCGCCGCACTGACCCTGTCTTCAGTCCACGCCGAAACCCGCGAAGAAGCCGGCAAGGCCTGGTGGTCGCACATCGAGTTCCTGGCCGGCGACGCCCTGCAAGGCCGCCTGACCGGTAGTCCCGGCGAGAAGGCGGGCCTCGACTATGTCGCCGCCCGTTTCAAGGCCCTGGGCCTGCAGCCCGCGGGGACAGACGGCTACTTCCAGCCGGTGGCCTTCAAGGCCCAGCGCGTGCTGGCCGACCAGTCCAGCGCCGCCCTGGTCGCCGACGGGGTCGCCACGCCGCTCGCCATCGGCCCGGACCTGCTGCTGTCGGCCCGCCTGCCGCAGCCGGCCAGCGTCGAGGCGCCGCTCGTGTTCATCGGCTACGGCCTGAAGATCCCCGAATACGGCCATGACGACTTCGCTGGCCTCGACCTGCGCGGCAAGATCGCGGTCGTGATCAATGGCGGCCCGGCCGAGCTGTCGCCCCCTGTGAAGTCCCACACCCGCAGCGCCCGCACCTGGAAGGCCTTGGAAGCGGCCGGCGCCCTGGGTTTGATCACCATCCCAACGCCCAAGGGCATGGACATTCCCTGGGCGCGCCAGATGCTGCTGGCCTCGCAGCCGGGCATGTACCTGGCCGATCCGACGCTGGGCGACGTCAGCGCGCCGCGCTTCACGGCCAGCTTCAACCCCGCCCAGGCCGCCAAGCTGTTCGCCAAGTCGGGGCATGACTTCAGCCAGCTCCTGACCGCCGCCGAGGCCGGCCAGAAGCTCGACCGCTTCGACCTGAACCAGTCGATCCGCGCGACAGTGAAGGCCGAGGTCACCGACACCGCCTCGGCCAATGTCGTCGCCAAGCTGCCGGGCTCCGACCCCAAACTGGCCGCCGAGCACGTCGTGGTCTCGGCCCACATCGACCACCTGGGCGTGGGCGTGCCGATCGATGGCGACCCGATCTATCACGGGGCCATGGACGACGCCTCGGGCGTGGCCTCGGTGATCGAGATCGCCAAGGCGATGAAGGCCCAGAAGGCCAAGCCCAAGCGCTCGATCCTATTCGTGATCGTCACCGCCGAGGAGAAGGGCCTGCTGGGCTCGCGCTACTTCGCCCTGAAGCCGACCGTGCCGAAGGGCTCGCTGGTCGCCGACGTCAACATGGACATGCCCCTGCCGCTGTGGCCGCTGAAATACCTGCTGATCCAGGGCGCGTCGGAAAGCACGCTGGGCGGCGAGGCCCAGGTCGTGGCGACGGCGAAGGGCTACGAGCTGACCAAGGATCCCTATCCGGATCGCAATTCGTTCGTCCGCACCGACCAGTACAGCTTCGTGAAGGCCGGCGTGCCTTCGCTGGCCCTGAAGTTCGGCTATCCGGTGGGCACGCCCGCCTATCAGATCGAGAAGGACTGGCGCACCAATCGCTATCACTCGCCGGCCGACAATCTGAGCCAGCCCGTCGATCTGCCTGCCGCCGCGGACTTCAACGCCTATGTCACGGCCCTGACGCTCAAGATCGCTGACAACCCGATCAAGCCCAGCTGGAACGCCGACAGCATCTTCAGAGACTCCGCGCCGGCGAAGCCCTAAAGAGGCCGCCATGCCCGTTCTCGACATCGAAGACTTCGCCGCCGCCCTGCCCCAGTACGCCGCCATCGTCGGCCTCGACCCCGGCGAGAAGACCATCGGCGTGGCCGTCTCGGATGTCACCCGCACGGTCGCCACGCCCATGGCGCTGATCGAGAAGACCAAGTTCAGCAAGGACGCCGAACAGCTCTTCAAGCTGATGGACAGCCGGGGCGCGGTCGGCATTGTCATCGGCCTGCCGATGAACATGGACGGCACCGAGGGCGTCCGCTGCCAGTCCAACCGGGCCCTGGGCCGCAACCTGCTGCGCCTGAAGCCCGACCTGCCGATCACCTTCTGGGACGAGCGCCTGTCGACGGCGGCCGTCACGCGGGTGCTGATCGACGAGCACGACATCTCGCGCAAGCGCCGCGACGAGGTCGTCGACAAGATGGCCGCCGGCTGGATCCTGCAGGGCGCGCTGGAGCGGCTGCGCGCCTTCTAGCGTCCCCGTTTTCGCCTATGGCCAGAATATCCGGGCTTTCTGGAATCCCGTCCGTCATGGATAAGCTTGGTTAAGTCGCGAGCGGGGGCAGGCATGAAGGACAAGCGGTTCGCCACAGCGGGTGTCGTCCTGTTCGTCAGCCTGATGGCCAGCTCGACCCTGGCCGGCACGGGCGATGACTGCCCGCCCAATCCGGAACCCGGCAAGTGCTACGAGAAGGTCTACCGGCCCGCTCAGTACGAGAACTATGTCGAGCAAGCCGGCGATCGAACGGTCACGCGGCAGCGGAAGATTCGCGAGGCCAGCTTCGATTGGCAGGTGATCCCGTGCGATGGCCGCCTGCCTCCCAGGCGCGACCACTGAACTCTTTCAGCTCAGGCCTGCACAAATCAGGTTAAAGCGCGTGCGAACGCACATTCCACACTCAATTTGGGGAGCTGAAAGTTCTCCTCCGAGGGGAATGACCAAGACAACATTGTTCTGTCTTTGAATATGGTTAAGTTCGGGTAATGGATCGAACGTCAGGTCCGCCCCAGGTCGGCGCGTATCTGGGTTGAGGGCAACGAGGGGCTCGGATGACTAAAAAGGTCTTGATGGGGCTGATGGCGTTCGCCGTCGCCGGTTTGTCGGTCGGCTCGGCCATGGCCGACGGACGCAACTATGCGCCGCGCCCCGCGCCGCGTTACGCACCGGCTCAGGGCGCGACCCTGGCCGATCAGCGTGGCTACGCGCCGCCGGCTCCCCGCTATGCGCCGGCTCCGCCGCCGCACGGTTATCCGCCGCCCCCGCCGCCGCCCTCGGGCCCCGCCGGCATCGACTGCCTGTGCACCCGCGCCGTGGCCTTCTACGGCCCGACCTCGGGCTATGGCGACATCACCGTCGCCGCCCCGGGCGTCCGCGTCATCGGCGAGCCGGTCGTCGTGCCGTCGGGCCGCATCGATATCCAAGGGCCGCCGGTCTATGTCGACGCCCCGCCGGTCCGCGTCGCCGCCCCGCAGATCTATCTGCACCGTCCGGAAGTGTTCGTCCGTCCGTCGGCCGTCACGGTCGAAGCTCCGGAAATTCACTTCACGGGCTGCGCCGACGGCGTGCGCTGCGAACCGGCTCCGCCGCGCCACTAAGGCTCGGACCCAGCCGAAAGAATTCGAGGCGGGAGGCGCAAGCTTCCCGCCTCTTTTCGTTTTGGGATGGCGGCTGTGGCCGCCAGTGTCGCCTGGGGATAGCCCCTAGTGCTTCTGGGGTTCGCAGAACTCGCGGGCTTCGCGCGCCAAGCCCAGGTCGCCGCCTTCCAGCGCGGTCTTCACCGCGTCGTCGCAGCGCTTCTCGCTGAGCAGGGTCGTGACATTGCCCCGCAGCGTCGCGGCGTTGAGCGCGGCTTCGCGCAGGATCTGGGCTTCCTTGCGCTCGCCGGGCAGGCACGGCGAGTACCACTTGGCGTCGGCGCAGCGGGCGATCAGTCGCGTCTGGCGACCGGCCTCGGCGCGGTCGTCCTTCGGCGCGACGACAGGCGCCGGCGGTTGGGACTGAGGCTGAGGCGGCGCGGGATCGGCCACCGCGGCCGAAGGCGGCGCGACCATCACGCTGGGCGCCGGATCCAGCGGCCGCACGATCGTCGCCTGCGGGATCTGATAGTGGCAGACCCAGCCCTTGTCGGTCGTCTCGCACGACTGCAGCGTCGCCTTCGTCTCCTGGGACGAGGGCTCCGCTGTCTGCAGCAAGGCGATCAAGAGCAAGAGCATGGCCACCCCCGCGGAGCCTGTGCGAAACGCATGGAGCTAGAGTACCCACCTTCGCCCCCCGGCAACAAGCACAAGCGGCCCCGGAAGGGCGTCCCGGATGTCAAACTTCGTGAATATTCCTGAGGACAGTCTCCGGCGCGCCGCCCCCTACGCTTCCCTTCCCCTCCAAAGCCGCCTATGAGGCGAGCTCATGACGGCACCAGCCCATGACCCCGCCCGCGCGGCCATCGATGCGATCCGCGCCCGCGTCTTTGCCTTCCCCAAACGCCACTTCCTGTCCGCCGGCGATCTGAACGCGCCCCAGGCGACGGATCTGCTGGACCTGGCCGACGCCTTCGTCGCCTTCAACCGGCAGACGTCCAAGAGCCTGGACCTGCTGCATGGCCGGACGCTGATGAACCTGTTCTTCGAGAACAGCACCCGCACCCAGAGCTCGTTCGAGCTGGCCGGCAAGCGGCTGGGCGCCGACGTCGTCAACATGAACCCCAAGACCTCGTCGGTGGCCAAGGGCGAGACCCTGATCGACACGGCGGTCACCTTGAACGCCATGCGGCCTGACCTGCTGGTGGTGCGCCACGCCTCGTCGGGCGCGGCCAGCTTGCTGTCGCAGAAGGTCAGCGGCCACGTGGTCAACGCCGGCGACGGCCAGCACGAGCACCCGACCCAGGCCCTGCTGGACGCCCTGTCGATCCGCCGCGCCTTCGGTCGCGTCTCGGGCCTGACCGTGGCGATCTGCGGCGACGTGCTGCACAGCCGCGTGGCCCGCTCGAACGTCTCCCTGCTGCACACCCTGGGCGCCAGCGTGCGCCTGGTCGGCCCGCCCACCCTGATGCCGGCCCAGGCCGAGCGCTGGGGCGTCACCGTCCACCACGACATGAAGTCCGGCCTGGCCGGCGCCGACGTGGTCATGATGCTGCGCCTGCAGCTGGAGCGGATGCAGGGCGCCTTCGTGCCGTCCACCCGCGAATATTTCCGCTTCTACGGCCTGGACCGCGAGAAGCTGGCCCGCGCCGCGCCGGGGGCCAAGGTCATGCACCCGGGCCCGATGAACCGGGGCGTCGAGATCGACTCCGACGTCGCCGACGATCCGGCCGTCAGCCTGATCCAGGATCAGGTCGAGATGGGCGTCGCCGCCCGGATGGCGGTGCTGACCAGCCTGGCCGCCCGTATCGAAAAGGCCGGCCAATGACCGCCCCCACGCCCCTCGCCCTCGTCAACGCCCGCCTGGTCGATCCGGAGAGCGGCTATGACGGCCCCGGCGGCGTCATCGTCTCCGAAGGCGTCATCGCCGACGTCGCCAAGGGCCGCGAGTTCGGCAAGCTGTCCAAGGCTGTGAGGGTCATCGACTGCGGCGGCGCGCTGCTGGCGCCCGGCCTGATCGACCTGCGCGTCCGCACCGGCGAGCCCGGGGCCGAGACCAAGGAAACCCTGGCTTCGGCGGCGAAGGCCGCGGCGGCCGGCGGCGTCACCTCGATGGTCGTCCAGCCCGACACGGCCCCAGCCATCGACGACCCCAGCGTCGTCGACTTCATCCTTCGCCGAGCGCGCGACATCGATAGCGCCCGCATCCTGGTGGCCGGCGCGGCGACCAAGGGCCTGGCCGGCGAGCAGATGGCCGAGATCGGCCTGATGCGCGAGGCCGGCTGCGTCTACATCACCGACGCGGGTAAGCCGATCGTCGACAGCAAGGTCATGCAGCGCGTCCTGACCTATGCGAAGGGCTTCGACACCCTGCTGGCCCACCGTCCGATGGACCCGTGGCTGGCCAAGGGCGGGGCCGCGATCGGCGGCGAATTCGCCGGCCGCATGGGCCTGCCCTCGATCTCGCCGATGGCCGAGCGGATCATGCTGGAGCGCGACGTCGCCCTGCTGGAAGCCACCGGCGGCAAGCTGCTGGTCGACCAGATCACCTCGGCCCAGGCGCTCGAGACCCTGGACCGCGCCAAGAAGAAGGGTCTGCGGATCAGCGCCTCGGTGTCGATCAACCACCTGTCCTTCAACGAGCTGGACATCGGCGACTACCGCACCTTCGCCAAGCTGAACCCGCCCTTGCGCGGCGAGGACGATCGCCAAGCGCTGATCGAGGCCCTGGCCTCTGGCCTGATCGACATCGTCGTCTCGGCCCACAACCCCGCCCCGGCCGAGGACAAGCGCCTGCCGTTCGACGAAGCCGTGCCCGGCGCCGTCGGCCTGGAAACCCTGCTGCCGGCGATGCTGTCGCTCTATCACGACGAGCGCATCGCCCTCGTCGACCTGATCCGCGCCGTCACCCTGGCCCCGGCCGAACTGCTGGGCCTGCGCGGCGGCCGCATCGCGCCAGGCGCGCCGGCCGACCTGGTGCTGTGCGACATCGACGCCCCAATCATCATCGACGCCGCCCGCCTGCTCTCGAAGTCCAAGAACTCGCCGTTCGATGGGCGGAGGCTTCAGGGCCAGGTGCTGATGACGGTGGTCGACGGGCGGGTGGTTCACCGAGCGGAGGGATGATGGCGTCGCCGACGCAAGCCGTGGGCGGGCGTTGGCGGACCTTCGCCGTCTATGTCGTCCTAGGTCCCATCTTGGGTGCGGTGCTTCCAGCGGCCCTGGCCGTGGCCGTCCTGACCCAGAACTACACGGGACCCCTGTGGGGCGGCTCAGCGTCCGACTGGCTATCCCTGGTCGGATCCGCTGCCATGGAGGGCCTGATCCCAGCCGTCCTGACCGTGATCATCCTTCGGATCCTGCCAGGCGGGGCTCATCCTCGTTTTCGTAGCACCGTCGCGTACGGACTGATCTCGGCGATCGCCGCCCTGTTCCTGCTGCTTCCGTTCAAGAATCTCGACGAGACGGGCTATCTGCTTTTCGTGGCTGCTGCGGCGCTCGGCGTCAGTGGCCTCTTGGCCGGTTTCCTTTGCGCGACTGTTGTACAGCGCCTAGGCGGCCGGGACCTGGCCAACGCGGCGTCTTGAGCTGAAACGCCTCTTTTGCCCCGGCTCCGAGTCTGCACTACACCTGTGATCCACAACTCTCGCTTGCGCAGCGGTTGAATTCGCGCGCAACTCGCCTTAGGGTCGAAACGTGCAAGATCTCGCCGCCGCCACCTATCTGACGCTCGCCATCACCATCGTCGGCGGCTACCTGCTCGGGTCGATCCCGTTCGGGCTGATCGCTACGCGGCTGGGCGGAGCCGGCGACATCCGGCAGATCGGCTCGGGCAATATCGGCGCGACCAACGTGCTGCGCTCGGGCCGCAAGGATCTGGCGGCCATCACCCTGCTGGGCGACGCCGGCAAGGGCGTGGTGGCGGTGCTGCTGGCCCGCTACCTGACCCACGGCAACGCGGCGGTCATCGCCCTGGCCGGCGGCGCGGCGTTCCTGGGCCACCTGTTCCCGGTCTGGCTGAAGTTCAAGGGCGGCAAGGGCGTGGCCACCTTCTACGGCGTGCTGCTGTCCGCCGCCTGGCCGGTGGGCCTCGCCGCCGGCGCGACCTGGCTGGCCGTGGCCTTCCTGCTGCGCATCAGCTCGCTGGCCGCCCTGGTCGCCGCCGTCCTGGCCGCGCCCTTCGCCCTGGCCTTCGACCAGCCCTATCCGATCATGGCCCTGTGCCTGTTCATGGCCGTGCTGATCTTCATCCGCCATCGCGAGAACATCGCCCGCCTGCTCAAGGGCCAGGAGCCCAAGATCGGCAAGAAAAAGGACGCGGAGGCGCCGCCGCCCGTCATCGACGCGCCGTGATCCCAGGCCGGCTCTCGGACATCCAGCGCTTCGCCTGGCTGCGCCTGGCGCGCACCGAGACCGTCGGCCCCGTCGCCTTCGAACACCTGATCGCCCGCTACGGCACGCCCGAGCGGGCGCTGTCTGCCCTCCCCGACCTGTCCCGACGTGGCGGCCGCGCCGTGCCGCTGTCCCTGCCGCCGCGCGAGGCGATCGAGCGGGAGCTTGAGGCCGGCGCGAAGATGGGCGCGCGACTGATCTGCGGCTGCGAGCCGGACTTTCCGGCCCGTCTAGCGGCCCTCGATCCACCGCCGCCCCTGATCTGGGCCCTCGGCCGGGCCGAACTGCTCTCCGAGCCCAGCCTGGCCATCGTCGGGGCTCGCATCGCCTCGGCGGCCGGCCAACGCTTCGCCCGGCAGCTGGCCACCGATCTGGGAACCGCCGGCTATGTCGTCGTCTCCGGCATGGCGCGCGGCATCGACGGCGCGGCGCATGAGGGCTCGCTCCCCACCGGCGCCGTGGCCGTGCTGGGCGGCGGGGTGGGCGACGTCTATCCGCCCGAGCATGACCGCCTGCACGCGCGTCTGGCCGCCGAAGGCTGCGTCGTGTCCGAGAGCGCCCCCGACCGCCGCGCCCAGGCCAAGGACTTCCCGCGCCGCAACCGCATCATCTCGGGCCTGTCGCTAGGGGTCGTGGTGGTCGAGGCCGAGCTGAAGTCCGGCTCGCTGATCACCGCGCGCCTGGCCGCCGAGCAGGGCCGCGACGTCTTCGCCGTACCCGGCTCGCCGCTGGACCCGCGCTCGAAGGGCACCAACGACCTGATCCGCCAGGGCGCGATCCTGTGCGAGGGGGCCGAGGACGTGCTGCGGTCGCTGTCGGGCCAGATCCATCTGCGGGAGCGCGAACGTCCCTACGAGGCCGAGCCCCCAGCCGACATCGACCACGACGCCCTGCGCGAGCGCGTCGCCGCCCTGCTCTCGCCCACGCCGGTCTCGCGCAACGACCTCGTCCGCGCCGCCGCCGCCCCCGCCTCGGCCGTCATGGCGGCCCTGGTCGAATTGAGCCTGGCCGGACGCGCGGAGTTGCTGGACGGCGGGCTGGTCGCTGGCGTTTAAATCCCCCTAGTCGAGTCTCCCGCGAGTCGCCGACTTGAAGGGAACCACCATGGACACCCAGGCCATAGAAGACATGCTCGCCAACGCCGTGGCGGCCGGCGCCGAAGGGCGGCTGGACGACGCCGAGGCGGCGTTCCGCGCCGTGCTGGTCATGAAGCCCGATCACGACGAGGCCCTGTTCGGGCTGGGCCTGAACCTGCTGATCGCCCGGCGCTTCCAGGAGGCCGTCGAGCCGCTGACCTGGGCCGCGCACGCGCCGAACGCCGAACCGGTGCGCCGGCAATGCCTGGCCCACGCCCTATTCCTGACCGGCGACTTCGCCCGCGCCGCCGACACCTTCGCGGCCACGCACGGGGTGGAGCCCCTGCCCGAGGGCGCGCGAGTGACCTGGGCCCGCGCCGCCGCCTACAACGCCCTCGATCGTGTCCCGGCCCAGGCCGCGCTGGACCTCTACGTCCAGGTCGCGGGCCCGCTGGCCGAGGATCTGGAGACCGTGGCGCGCGAGGGCTTCGGCATCCTGGTGGCCTTCCAGCGGCTGGACGCGGCCCGCGCCCTCGGCGCCTGGCTGGAAGCGCGCAATCCGGGGGACGTGGTCAAGACGCACGAACTGCGCGTGCTGCTCGATCCGACCATCGACCGATCGCCGCCGGCCTATGTCGAGGCGCTGTTCGACGAGTTCGCCGAGCGGTTCGACCGCCAACTGGTCGAAATGCTGGACTACCGCGCGCCCGCGCTGCTGGCCGACCTGGTGGCGGGCCGGCGCGCGCGGTTCGAGCGGATCCTGGACCTGGGCTGCGGCACCGGTCTCGCCGCGCCGTCGCTGGAGCGGTTCGGGGCCGAGCTGACCGGCGTCGATCTTTCGTCCGCCATGCTGGCCAAGGCGGCCGAGCGCGGCGGTTACGACCATCTGGTCCGGGCCGAGGCGGTCGAGTTCCTCGAAAGCCATCCCGGCCATTTCGACCTGATCGTCGCCGCCGACGTGCTGATCTATTTCGGCGACCTGACCGCGCTGTTCGCCGCCGCTGCGCAGGCGCTGGTCCCCGCCGGCCTGCTGGCCGTCAGCACCGAGCTGGGCGAGACCGGCTGGAAGCTAACGCCCACGGCCCGCTACGCCCATGGCGACGACTATATCCAGGCCACCAGCGCCGCCGGTTTCCGGGTCGTAGAACGCCAGGAGATCGCCCTGCGTCGTGAGACGACCAGCGTCACGACCGGCTGCCTTTACGTGCTGGAGCGGCTCTAGCCGCCGCTTCTGCGCGCGCCCTTGGCGAACAGCAGGTCCGACCACCGCCAGTGACCGCCGCCCAGGGCGAAGCGGGCGCTGCCGGGGCCGTCGTTCAGCGAGATCAGCACGAGGCCTCGCATCGGTTCGGCGCGACAGGCGGCGGGGGCGAAGGCGACCTCCATCATGATCATCTCGCGCAAACCGGCCAGGCCGTCGCCCTCCTCGCCGGTCACCCGCGCCCAGTCGCCGCTCCAGACCAACGGCGCGCGACCGGCCCCAACCGTCGCGCCGTGAGCCCGCAGCAGCGAGGCGCGGGCGCGAGGGTTCTTGCGCAGGCCCTCCTGCAGCAGCCGGACCATGTCGCAACCGTCTCCGCCGCCACCACCGCCAGACCCCGAGCCGGCGGTCGCCGCGCCCATCAGTTCCGACTCGCCCAGGCCCATCACGGGGCTTGGACCCGGGTTGCGGCTGGCCGGCAGCGGCACGACGTCCTTGGGCGGCGGCAGTTTCGACACCTTCAGCGGTGAGCGCGGCGCGGCCTTGGGCGCCGCCTTCGGCTTCTCGGGCGATGGCGGCTTGGCCGGCGCCTTCACCGGCGACTTGGGCGCGTCATGCGGCGCGGGCGGCGGCGGAGGGGGTGGCGGCGGTGGAGGCGGAGGCGGCGGATCGACCAGCGTGACCATCACCGACGGCGGCTCGGGCGGCTGCGGGGTGATGTGCGTGGCGAACAGGACCGCGACGGCGGCCACATGCGCGCCGATGCTCACGACCAGGGCCACGCCCTTCCCGCCGCGTCGTCTCCAGTGCGCCATCACTCCGCCGCGTCACAGGCCGAAGCGCCGGCCCAAGACGTGACTCGACCACGTCCCCGCGTCAGGAACGTGGCGATTGGTCAAGCTTGCCAGTCGCGAATGGTCAACCCAAGATCGAGCTTTGGCAGGAGCATGATCATGGACCCCGTCGCCTTGGTCTGGGCGCTGCTGCTGGCCGCGCCCGTCGCCGCCTTAGTGCTGCAAACCCTGGCCCGGAGCCTGGCGCCACGTCCCTACGCGGCGACGGCCATCGCGATCGCCGCATTCCTCTGCGTCGTGGTTGCGGCCGGAATGACGGGGATCCGCTTCGTGCCCGTCCTGGCCAATGTCTGGACCCTGGCGGCGGCCTATGCCGCTTACGCTTTCCTGGTCTTCTCCATCGGCCGACTGCCCTGGCCCAGAACGGCGCGGCGGGCCGCCACCGTCTTCGGCGCGCTACCGATCGCCTATGGCTACTTTCTCGGCACCGTCGGCCTGCTGGGCCTGATGTTCACGGCGGGCGAATATGTCGATCCGCCCAAGCAGACCTTGCGGCTCAGCCAGAGCATCACCTGTGTCATGACCGAAGGGGGCGGCCTGGACAGCGCGTATAACCTGCGCCTGCATCAGGAGTGGCCACTGGTGCCGCTACTGCATCGGCAGACTAAGGTGATTTCGGTGGGTGAAGGCCTATTAAGCCAGGCTGATTGCGCCGAGCTGCGCGATCGACCGCTCTAGACGCTGAGATCCACCAGCAGGCCCGTGCCCGCCGCCGGCGTCGCGCGCACGGCTTGCTTCAGCCGATCGGCGATCTCCGCGCGTTCGGCGTTCGAGGTCACGGCCTTGATCGGTTGGATCGGCGAGACATAGGCCTCGGTCGCGATCCGATTGACGGTGAGGTCCATCGGGCTCAATGCAGTCGTGGAACTAGCCATCGCATTGTCGTGCAATGGCCTTAACAAGCGCCTACCAGACGCCCAAGCCTCACTGTTTCTAGGTCCTTCCGTTGACAGACCCCAGGTGAAGCCCCCACTTTCCCGGCGCTCGCCTCAGGGGCGATCCCAATTTCCTGAACAAGAGTCAGAATGAACGTCGTCGTCGTCGAGAGCCCGGCCAAGGCCAAGACCATCAACAAGTACCTCGGGTCCGACTACACGGTTCTCGCCTCGTACGGTCACATCCGTGACCTCCCGTCCAAGGACGGTTCGGTCGAACCGGACAACGACTTCGCCATGAGCTGGGAGGTCGACGCCAAGGCCTCCAAGCGGGTGAGCGACATCGTCGACGCCCTGAAGAAGGCTGACCGCCTGATTCTGGCCACTGACCCGGATCGCGAAGGGGAAGCGATCAGCTGGCACGTGCTGGAAGTGCTGAACAAGAAGAAGGCGTTGAAGGACAAGGCCGTCCAGCGCGTCACCTTCAACGCCATCACCAAGACGTCCGTGCTGGAGGCCATGGCCAATCCGCGCGACGTCGACATGGAGCTGGTCGAGGCCTACCTCGCCCGCCGCGCCCTCGACTACCTCGTCGGCTTCACCCTCTCGCCGGTGCTGTGGCGCAAGCTGCCGGGCAGCCGCTCGGCCGGCCGCGTGCAGTCGGTCTGCCTGCGCCTGATCGTCGAGCGCGAGATGGAGATCGAGCGCTTCAAGACCCAGGAATATTGGAGCGTCGACGCCGACGTCTCGGCCGGCGCCGATCCGTTCCTGGCTCGCCTGGTCAAGCACGAAGGCAAGAAGCTCACCAAGTTCGACCTGAACAACGAGACCTCGGCCCTGGCCGCCAAGGCCGCGGTCGGCGCCGCCGTGTTCAAGGTCGCCGCCGTCGAGAAGAAGCCCGGCAAGCGCTCGCCCGCCCCGCCCTTCACCACCTCGACCCTGCAACAGGAAGCCGCTCGTAAGCTGGGCTTCTCGGCCCAGCGCACCATGCAGGCTGCCCAGAAGCTGTACGAAGGCATCGACATCGGCGGCGAAACCGTCGGTCTGATCACCTACATGCGTACGGACGGCGTGTCGGTCGAGCCGGAAGGCATCGCCGAGGCGCGCAGCGTGATCGGCAATGTCTATGGCGCGACCTACGTCCCCGAGACCCCGCGCTACTACAAGGCCAAGGCCAAGAACGCCCAAGAGGCCCACGAAGCCATCCGCCCGACCAGCCTGAACCGCAACCCCGGCTCGCTGCGCCTGGAATCGGACCTGGGCCGCCTCTACGAACTGATCTGGAAGCGGATGATCGCTTCGCAGATGGAAAGCGCCCGCATCGAGCGCACCACGGTCGACCTGGAAAGCAGCGATGGCCAGACCGGCCTGCGCGCTACGGGCCAGGTCGTGCTCTTCCCCGGCTACCTGGCCGTCTATGAGGAAGGCCGCGACGACGAGGGCGACGAGGACAGCGCCCGCCTGCCGATGATCGAGGAAGGCGCCGCCGCCAAGGTCATCGAGGCCCGCGCCGACCAGCACTTCACCGAACCGCCCCCGCGCTATTCGGAAGCCAGCCTGGTCAAGAAGATGGAAGAGCTGGGGATCGGTCGTCCGTCGACCTACGCCTCGGTCCTGACCGTGCTGCGCGACCGCGAATACGTGAAGATGGACAAGCAGCGCTTCGTTCCCGAGGACAAGGGCCGTCTGGTCACCGCGTTCCTGGAGCAGTTCTTCAAGCGCTACGTCGAGTACGACTTCACCGCCGCGCTCGAAGAGCAGCTGGACCTGGTGTCGGACGGCAAGCTGGACTGGAAGCAGTTCCTCCGCGACTTCTGGAAGGACTTCCACGCCGCCGTCGGCGAGATCGCCGAACTGCGCACCACCAATGTGCTCGACGCGCTGAACGAGGCCCTGGGCCCGCACATCTTCCCGGACAAGGGTGATGGCTCGAACCCGCGCCTGTGCCCGACCTGCAATGTCGGCCAGCTCTCCTTGAAGACCGGCAAGTTCGGGGCCTTCATCGGCTGCTCGAACTATCCGGAGTGCCGCTACACCCGCCAGCTGGGCGTGTCGGAAGGCGAAGGCGAGGCCGAGAGCGCCGACAAGGAACTGGGCCTCAACCCCGCGACCGGCCTGGCCGTGTGGCTGAAGAACGGCCGCTTTGGTCCCTATGTCGAGGAGCTGGCGGCCGCCGACAGCGGCGACAAGCCCAAGCGCTCGTCCCTGCCCAAGGGCTGGATCGCCTCGGCCATGGACCTGGAGAAGGCCCTGCGCCTGCTCTCGCTGCCGCGTGAAGTCGGCAAGCACCCGGACGATGGCAAGGTCATCACCGCGGGCCTGGGACGCTTCGGACCGTTCGTGCTGCACGACGGCACCTACGCCAATCTGGAGAACGCCGACGAGGTGTTCGATGTCGGCCTGAACCGCGCCGTGGCCATCCTGGCCGACAAGCGCGCCGGCGGCGGACGTCCGCAGCGTGGGGCCGCCACGGCCCTGGCCGAGATCGGCGCCCACCCCGAGGACGGCAAGCCGGTGCGCGTGCTGTCGGGACGCTTTGGCCCCTACATCAAGCACGGCGACACCAACGCCAATGTACCCAAGGGCAAGGACCCGGCCTCCATCACCATGGAAGAGGCCGTGGCCCTGATCGCCGAGCGCGCCGCCAAGGGCGGCGGCAAGAAGCCGGCGAAGAAGGCTGCTGCGCCGAAGAAGGCCGCCGCCAAGACTAAGGCGGAAGGCGACGCTCCGGCCAAGAAGACGGCCGCGAAGAAGCCCGCCGCCAAGAAGCCGGCGGCGAAGAAAGCCGCGCCGAAGGCTAAGGTCGAGGCCTCTTCTGACGACGGCGCCACGCCGTGGGACGACGAAGCCTAGTCTGTTCAGACGATCGGGAGGGGAGTAAGTTTCGAGCATGACGACGCTGGAACGTCCCCTGCCGCTGCATGTCGTGGTGTCCGCGCTGATCCTGTGCTGCGTGGGCGGCTTCGCCATGGGCGTCACCAACGCCATGAAGATCGACCGGGGCGGGCTGGAGGTCTCCAAGCAGCCGCTGGCCGAGGTCTCGGGCGTGCCCGTCAAGGACGCCGCCCCCGCCCTCGCCTACGAGCCGCCGCCGGTCGAGAAGCCCAAGCCCAAGGCCGTCGAGGTCCAGACCGCCGAGCAGGAAGCCCCGCCGGTGATCGAAACGCCGCCAGTGGCCGCCCCGACGCCCGCGGCCCCCACAGCGGTGAAGCCGGCTGAACCGCCGCCGCCACGCTCGATCGAAGACCTCTACTAGGGCCCGTACTGGCTTTCCGCCCCCGTAACGGGGTAAGGCAGGACATGGCCAAACTTCGCCCGACCAAGACCTTCAAGCCCAAGCCGCCCGCCGGTCTGCCCGACCGCGAGACACTGATCGCGTTCCTGCGTGACGCCGGCGAGAGCGGCAAGGCCGACATCGCCCGCCACTTCGGCCTCAAGGGCGCCGACCGCCGGGCGCTGCGCGAGATGATCCGCGAACTGGAAGCGCAAGGCGCGCTGGCCAAGCGCGGCCGCAAGGGTTTTGCGGAAGCTGGCTCCCTGCCCCCCGTCGGCGTGGCCGACGTGGTCGAACGCGACGTCGACGGCGAGCTCTACGTCAAACTGACCAAGTCCGACGACGACGTGCCGAACGTCCGCCTGGCCCCGACCAAGGGCGAGGCCGCCGCCGGCGCGCCGGGCCTGGGCGACCGTCTGCTGGTCCGCTTCGAGCGCCTGGAGACCGGCGAGTTCGAGGCCAAGCTGATCAAGAAGCTGGGCCAGAGCGCCCACAAGGTGCTGGGCGTCATCCGCAAGCACCGCAAGGAGATCCGCGTCGAGCCGGTCGACCGCAAGTCCAAGGACGTCCTGGTCCTGGATCCCAGCGTCGCCCACGACTTCAAGGACGGCGACCTCGTCCTCGCCCAGGTCGGCACGCACGGCGGCCGCTACGGCCCCAAGCCCTGCAAGGTGCTGGAGGTGGTCGGGACCGAGAACGATCCCCGCGCGGCCTCGCTGATCGCCATCCATAGCCACGGCATCCCGACGGGTTTCTCCGAAGCCGCTGAGGCCGAGGCCAAGACCGCCGTCGAGCCGACGCTGACGGGCCGCGAGGACCTGCGGCATCTGCCGTTCGTGACCATCGACCCCGTGGACGCCCGCGACCACGACGACGCCGTCTTCGCCCACCTCGACGAGGACTCGACCAATGTCGGCGGCTGGGTCGTCTGGGTCGCCATCGCCGACGTCGCGGCCTATGTGCGCCCCGGTTCGGCCCTGGACCGCGACGCCCGCGAGAAGGGCAACAGCGTCTACTTCCCCGACCGGGTCGAGCCGATGCTGCCCGAGACCCTGTCGAACGGCCTGTGCTCCCTGCGCGAGAGCGAGAACCGCGCCACGCTGGCGGTGCGGATGGTGTTCGACAAGTCGGGCCGCAAGAAGGGCCACAAGTTCGTGCGCGGCCTGATGCGCTCGGCCGCCAAGCTGTCCTACGAGCAGGCCCAGTCGGCCATCGACGGTCAGCCGGACGACAAGTCCGGCCCGCTGCTGGAGCCGATCCTGCAGCCCCTGTGGGAAGCCTATCGGACGATGAAGATCGGCCGCGACGCCCGCTCGCCCCTGGCGATCGAGAGCGACGAGCGCCGGATCATCATCCGCGAGGGCGAGATCCTGTCGATCACCAAGCGCCCCAGCCTGGAAGCCCACAAGCTGATCGAGGAGATGATGGTGCAGGCCAATGTCTGCGCCGCCGAGAGCCTGGAGGCCAAGCGCTCGCCCCTGATCTACCGGGTGCACGACACGCCCAGCCTGGAGAAGGTGCAGAACCTCGCCGACTTCCTCCAGACGCTGGAGATCCGCTGGGACAAGGGCCAGGCCCCGCAGACCGCGCGCTTCAACAAACTGTTGGACGAGACGCGCGAAGGCCCGAACGCGGCGATCATCAACGAGGTGGTCCTGCGCACCCAGATGCAGGCCCACTACAGCGCCGACAACATCGGCCACTTCGGCCTGAACCTGGCCAAGTACGCCCACTTCACCAGCCCGATCCGCCGCTATGCCGACCTGATCGTGCACCGGGGCCTGATCCGGGCGCTGGGCCTGGGCGACGATGGCTTGACCGACCAGGACATCGCCCAGATCAAGGACACGGCCGAGGTCATCACCCACGCCGAGCGCCGGGCCATGGCCGCCGAGCGCGACGCCACCGACCGCTACATCGCCGCCTTCCTGGCCGACCGCGTGGGCGCGACCTTCGCGGGCCGGGTCACCGGCGTCACCCGCTTTGGCCTGTTCATCAAGCTGGCCGACACCGGCGCCGACGGCCTGGTGCCGGTCTCGACCCTGGGCCAGGAGTTCTTCGTCCACGACGAAAAGCTGCACGCCCTGGTCGGCGACCGCACCGGCCAGCGCTGGACGCTGGGCATGAACGTCGAGGTCAAGCTGGTCGAGGCCACGCCGGTCACCGGCGGCCTGCTGTTCGAGATGCTCAGCGATCCGATGCCGGCCGATCCGAACATGCCGCGTCCCCGCCTCGGCGCTCGCCGTCAGGCGGCGGTGAAGCCGCGTGGCGGCCTGCCGAAGGGCGTGCGGCGCGGCAAGCGGCGCTAGTTCGCCGCGATCGCCGCCTCGAGCTTGTCGGCCATCATCTTCTGATCGGCGACCGACGGGTGCCAGTGGCATGCGCCGCGATCCATGTTGGTAATCCGCACGGCCTTGGCGCCGGTACGGTCGGCCACCTCGGCGACGTCATCGGCGAAGGTGTCGCCGGCGATCAGGAACACCCGCGCGCCCGGCCGGCTGGCCTTCAGGCCCTGGACGAAGGCCACGTAGGTCTCGCGGTAGTCCTGATGCAGCGCCGCCTCGTCGGCCCAGGCCTCACCGGGATGCAGCTTCGTCGAGAAGTCGTTGGTGCCCAGGCCGATGACCACGATGTCCGGCGTCCACGGATCGTCGGCCTCCACACTTGGCTCGACCTGGCCCGGGATCACGCGCGGAAACAGCACCGGCAGCGGCTCGCCTGCCGCCGTGCCGTTGTAGTTGCGCACCACGCCCCGGCCCGAGAAGGCCTCGATCCGGTAGTCGGCGTCCAGCCGCCCCGCCAGGATCGGCCCGAAGGCCAGGCTGGTGTCGGTCAGGTCGTGGACCTGCTGCTCGGTGCAGTCGCGGCTGGCCGAGCGGACGCCGTAGCCGACCGTGTGCGAGTCGCCGATGAACTCGATCCGACGCGGACGGGCCGCCGCCGTTAGCGCCGCATCCTGCGGCCCGACGAAGAAGCCCTCGAACCGCGCCGAGCCTGTCTGGCTTTCGGTCAGCTTGTCCAGGCGCACGACGTGCTCACCGGGGCCCAGCCGGTCGAGCAGCAGGTGCAGTTCGCCGGCCTTGGTCAGCTCAGCCTTGCGCACGCCGTCGATGCTGACGGCCAGGTGTTCGGCCTTGGTGTCGACCACCACCTCGACCGACGGCCCCTTGAAGCGTCCCTCGAAATAGACACCGGGCCAGCCGAAGTCGTAGCCGCCTTCCGGTTCCGGCGCGACGCGTCCGCCGATGTTCAGCGGCAGGGCCGTCTGGGCAAAAGCGGGGGTGGCCAAGCCCAGAACGACGGCGAGAGTCAGCAAGCGCATGACCCTCTTCTCAAGCGGGATGCGCGCCGCGTCAAACCCCGCTAAGCAAAGCCATGCGCGCGCAGATCGAACCCTTCCATGCCATCGCCATCAGCCGCCTGGCTCACCAGTTGAAGACCGAGGGTGCCTCGATCATCCACATGGAGTTCGGCCAGCCCTCGACGGGCGCGCCCAGCAAGGCGCTGGCCAAGGCCCACGAGATCCTCGACGCCGAGGCCATGGGCTATTGGGAGAGCCCGGCACTGCGCCAGCGGATCGCCGAGCGCTACCAGACCCTCTATGGGGTCACGGTCGAGCCCGAACGGATCGTCCTGACCTGCGGGGCCTCGCCGGCGCTGGTGCTGGCGCTGTCCAGCGTATTCACGCCCGGCGACCGCATCGCCCTGGCCCGCCCCGGCTATGTCGCCTACCGCAACAGCCTGAAGGCCCTGCACCTCGAACCCGTCGAGATCGCCTGCGGGCCGGAAGACCGCTTCCAGCTGACCGCCAAGCACCTGGCCGAACTCGCCCCCGTCCCGGCCGGCGTCATCGTCGCCAGCCCCGCCAACCCGACCGGCACGATCATCGCGCCCGAGGAACTGGAGGCCATCGCCAAGGTCTGCCGCGAGCGCGGCATCCGCATCATCAGCGACGAGATCTATCACGGCCTCAGCTACACGGGCCGCACGCCCTCAATGCTGGAGTTCGCGCCCGACGCCCTGATCGTCAACAGCTTCAGCAAGTACTTCAGCATGGCCGGCTGGCGGTTGGGCTGGCTGCTAGCACCCAAGGGCGAGGACCTGGAGCGGGCGCGAGCCTATGTCGGTAACCTGTTCCTGACCGCGCCGTCGCTGAGCCAGCACGCCAGTCTCGCCGCGATGGACTGCATCGAAGAGCTCGAAGCCCATATCGACGTCTACCGCGCCAACCGCCAGCTGATGCTGGACGCCCTGCCGGCGCTGGGCCTGCGCAAGATCGCGCCGCCGGACGGGGCCTTCTACATCTGGGCCGACATCGGCCACCTGACCGACGACTCGCTGGCCTTCTGCCAGCAGCTCCTGAAGGACACCGGCGTGGCGACCGCCCCCGGCGTCGACTTCGATCCGGTCGAGGGCAAGCACTTCATCCGCTTCAGCTTCGCGGTCTCGACGCCGGAGGTCGAGGAAGCCCTGCGGCGGATCACGCCTTGGTTCGAGGCGCGAGGCGCCAGTCCAGCCCCATAGCCAGGAAGGTGAAAGATCCGGACCATCCGATCAGGATCAGCCCGACCAGCGGCTCCAGGCTGGCGATCAGGCGCAACGGCCCGATCGGGTAGACGTCGCCGACCCCCTGGGTGGTGAAGGCCTCGATCGAGAAGAAGAAGAACTGCCGGGGCGTCATGGCTCGATCGCCGACGAACCGGCCCAGTTGCAGCACGTGCTCGCCGAGGGCGTAGCCGCCCGCGAACACCATGGCCTCCAGGACATGGGCGACGATCAGGCCGAAGATCACCAGCAGAATCTTCAGGTGCCCAGAGATCGCCAGGGCGTCCTGGCCGCGCGACAGGACTCGAAGCGCCTGGAAGTGGATCAGCACCGCAGCGGCGATCAGCGTCAGGGACAGGGCGATAGCATAGAGATCAGCCATCAGGAGCTCGCTAGAGCCCATCCGGGCTCGCTTTCAGACGCACGGCTATGCCGGCGCCATTCGGGCTCAATTATGATCGCGCCCCGGACATCTCCGCCCGGGGCGCGCCCTCAGTGGGCAGCTACTTCCTGTCTAAATAATCCAGCGCCATGAAGACCTCGGCCTTCACGCCGGTCTCGAACACCGCCTCGTCGACATCGAAGTAGGGCGAGTGGTTCGCCGGCGCGGTCGCGGCCGGCACGTCGGCCTTGCGGCCGCCCAGCTGCACGAACACCGCCGGCACCTTCTCGGCGTACATCGAGAAGTCCTCGGCCCCGGTCACCAGGGCGGCCTTGTCGTCGATCTTGCCGGGCGAGGCCTTCTCCAGGCTGGCCTTGACCCAGGCCGACAGCGCCGGGTCGTTGTAGGTCACCGGATAGGGCTGGCTGAACACCGCCTCGGCCTTGGCGCCGTAGCGGTCGCCGATCGCGGCGACGGCCTTCTGCATCTTGGCCACCAAGTCGTCGTGGCGGGCGGTGGAGAAGGTCCGCATGGTCCCCTCCATCTTCAGGTCCTCGGGGATGATGTTCTGGCGCATGCCCATGTTGATGACGGCGATCGTCACCACCGAGGGCGAGGCGCCGACATCGACCTGGCGGGCGGCGATTTGGTTGGTGGCCTGGATGATGTCGGCCGCGATGCTGGCCATGTCGATGCCGGCCCAGGGCCGCGCGCCGTGGGTCTGCTTGCCCTTCACCGTGATCGTCAGGCGATCGGACGACGCGTAGAAGCCCTCGGGCCGATAGTTCAGCTGGTTGGCGTCGCCCGGGCCGATGTGCAGGCCGAAGATCGCGTCGACCTTGGGCTTGTCCAGCGCCCCATCGCGGATCATCAGCTTGGCGCCGCCTTCCTCGCCGGCTTGAGGGCCTTCCTCGGCGGGCTGGAAGATCAGGACCACCGTGCCCTTGATGTCGGCCTTCATGCCGGCCAGCGCCGTGGCGGTCCCCAGCAGCATGGCCACATGGGTGTCGTGACCGCAGGCGTGCATCACCGGGACGGTCTTGCCTTCCCAGGTCGCGGTGACCTTCGAGGCGAACGGCAGGCCGGTCTTCTCCTCGACCGGTAGGGCGTCCATGTCGGCGCGCAGGGCCACGACCTTGCCGGGCTTGCCGCCCTTGAGGATGCCCACGACGCCGGTCTTGCCGACGTTCTCGCGGACCTCGAAGCCCAGGGCCTTCAGTTCCTTGGCGATCAGGGCGGAGGTGCGGACCTCCTGGTTGCCCAGCTCCGGATGCTCGTGGATGTCGCGCCGCCAGGCGATGACCTTGGGCTGCACGGCCTTGGCCGCCGCCTCGATCTTGGCGGTCGAGGGCGCGGCCATGACCGGCACGCCAAAAGCCATGCCAGCGACTAGCGCCAGCGTCGAAACCCGTACGAACATCGTGAAGCCCCCAAAGAACAGGCCCTGACGTTACGTCGGTCTTTCCAGGCTGCGCAATCGGTCTAACCTGATTGCATGAGCCTGCCGCCGATCGACGCGAAATTCGACACGATCAACGACGGCGCCGTGCGCGAGACGGGCGCGGCGCTGACGCCCAAGCACGCGGCCACCGTCATCATCGTCCGCACCGACGGCCCGCAGCCGCGCCTCTTGATGGGCCGGCGCAACGGCGGCGTCGCCTTCATGCCCGACAAGTGGGTGTTCCCCGGCGGCCGGGTCGACCGCGCCGACTTCGACGCCCCCAGCGCCACCGAACTCGCGCCCGAGGTCGCCGCGCGGCTGGAACTGGAGCCCCGCCACCGCAGCCCCGCTCGCCTGGCCCGCGCCCTGGCCCTGGCGGCGGTGCGGGAGACCTTCGAGGAGACAGGCCTGCTGCTGGCCAAGTCAGCCCCTGTACGCCCCGGCGCGGGGCCCTGGCGGCCGTTCCTGGCCCAGAGCGCCCTGCCCGACCTGGCGCCGCTCAGCTTCGTGGCCCGGGCCATCACCCCGCCCTATCGCCCGCGCCGCTTCGACGCCCGCTTCTTCATGGCCTCGGCAGAGGCCCTGCTGTCCCTGGACCGCCGCCCCGACTGCGGCGAGCTGGACGAGATCGCCTGGGTCGACTTCCAGGAAGCCATGGCGCTGGATCTGCCCAACATCACCCGCTTCGTGGTCCACGAGATCGGCCAGCGGCTGGCGGAGACTGGACGGCCCGCGCCGTTCATGCGCTTCCTGAACGGCAAGCGTCACCTGACGCACCTCTAGGGAGGTTTCCGTGATCGCCTCGGTCCTGGCCCTGACGCTGCTCGCCGCACCCGCCGACATCGACCGCCTCGGCTTCATCGCCGGCTGCTGGACCCTGACCCGGCCGAACGGCACGAAGATCGAGGAGCAGTGGCTGGCGCCCGCCGGCGGCGCGATGATCGGCATGAGCCGCAGCGTCCGCGACGGCAAGCTGCGCGAATACGAGTTCATGCGCATCGTCCCGGCCGCCGACGGCAAGCTGCAGTACGTGGCGATTCCCTCCGGCCAGGCCGAGGCCGCCTTCCCGCTGAAGGCGATCGCCGAAAACAGCGTGACCTTCGAGGCGCCGGAGCACGACTTCCCGCAGCGGATTCTCTACAGACTGGTCGACAAGGACACCCTGGTGGCCCGGATCGAGGGCTCCGTCGGCGGTCAGGCGCGCTCGGCGGACTTTCCTTACAGACGGTGTACCGCCGCCAATTGACTTTGAGCTGCCGATCAGTATGTTCCGCGCCTCTTATTTCCAACGCGCGGGAACCTGCGCGACCACCGCAGGGATTCGACTATGGCCAAACCGGCTTCCATCAAGATCCGCCTGAACTCGACGGCGGACACCGGCTTCTTCTACGTCACCAAGAAGAACGCCCGCACCAAGACCGAGAAGATGGTGCTGAAGAAGTACGACCCGGTCATCCGCAAGCACGTCGAATTCCGCGAAGGCAAGATCAAGTAAGATCGCTTTCAGCGCTACGACATCAAGACGCCCGGCTAGCGATAGCCGGGCGTTTTTGCGTTCAGCGGCCGATCCAGAACCAGCGGAAGAAGGCGAAGCCGCCCCAGACCACCGTCACGGCCAGCAGCACCGGCCCGACGCAGATGGCGACGAACGCGCCCAGCATCGCGGCCATGGACAGCCCGCCTGACAGATGTTCGCTGGCCTGGGCGCCCAGCCAGAACAGGGCGATGCAGGTCGCCAGACCCAGGACCAGCCATCCGCCCGGAAACGGATGCTTACGCGCACGCACTCTTGCTCTCATCTCACCACTCCCCCGTGCGAGACATTGAGACGAGAGTCTGCGACAGCCGTATGCAGGCCGCTAAGAAAGCCGCCTAATTTCGGTTAGTTATGCCGCGTCCGTGATCAGGCGACCCTGGTCCAGCGCCCGCTTGGCCAGCAGAGTGTCGGCCACGCCGAAGGTCCGCTCGTTGTCGACGTCGATGGCGTGGGCGCCGTCGGCCAGGACCACCGGCTCGACCTTCAGCTTGAAACGACGGCCCAGGCGATTGAGCGCCCCGCGCAGCGACAGGCGGCCCATCAGCAGCAAAGCCAGGTTGATCGGCCCCAGGGCCATGATCATCCGCATCGGCTTCTTGGCGAACTGCCCGCCACTGCGGAAGCTCTCGGCCACGCTGGTCGCGGCCGGACCGGCGAAGGCGTAGAGATTGCAGTTCGAATAGGCGTCGTCCCAGAACTTGTAGAACCGGCGCTGGCCTTCCGGATGGGCCGCCATCACCGAGCGCTGGGTCGCCATGGCCAGGGAGACGTCGGCGACCTTCAGGGCCGCCAGCACTTCGGTCACCGCACCCGGCGTCAGCAGGACGTTATCGCCCGTGGTCACCAGCAGCGGCATGTCGCCCACGCCCTCGGCGGCGGCATAGACGCTGTCGGCCAGATTGTTGGCGGCCGGCACATACTCGATCAGGAACCGGCTGGCGGGCAGCACCGCGTCGATCAGCGGCGCGGTCTCCGGCTCGACCACGATGCGCAGGCGCGTCAGGCCCGGCGTCGCGATCAGGGCCTCGACCACGTGGCGCACCAGGGCCGCGCCCTGGATCGGCACCAGGTTCTTGTTCACGACGCCCGCGGCCTCAGCCAGGGGATCGACGCGACCCGGCCGCTGGCCGGCCAGGATGACGCCGACGAAGGGCTCAGGCTGCGACGACATCGTACGCCCTTTGCAGCAGGCCCTGGCGATCCAGGCTCTCGGTCAGGATGGTCTCGATCAGCTCTGCGTGGGTCCAGCCGATCTGCTGGGCGGCCATCGAGATGGTCTTCCGGGACCACAGATTGCAGTTCAGGTTCACTTCGAGGAACTGGACCTCGCCGGTGGCGACGTCGAGGCGGAACTCGAAGCGGCCGTAGTCGAACGGCATGAACTCCCGCATCATCTCGCGGGCCCGGGCCTCGGCGATCTGGCGCTGCGGGCCGTCCTCCAGCGGGCGGATCTCATAGGCCTGGCCGCCGACCAGGTTGCGCTTCTCCTGGTAGGTGCGCAGCTGGGCCGGGTTGATCTGCTCGACGATCTGGGTCGGCAGGATGACGGGCTCGCCGTCGACCGTGATGGCCGAGATTTCGATGTCATGGCCCTGGATGAACGGCTCGACGATGACGTCGTGGCCCTCTTCCTGAAGGCGCTGGACCGACTCGCGCACGCCGGCCCAGTCGAAGGCGTCGCTGACGCCCCAGCTGGCCGACGAGGCGTTCGGCTTGATCACGAAATGCTCGCCCGGCGGCAGCAGGGCGGCGTCCAGCGGCGCGCCCCGGCGATAGACGGCCCAGGGCGCGGTCGGCACGCCGCGCGCCACGGCGGCGCGCTTGGTCAGGTGCTTGTCGTCCGACAGGCCGCGCAGGATCGGGCTGGCGCCGAGGTACGGCAGCCCCAGGCGGTTGCAGAGCAGCGGGACCAGCATTTCCGAGTTCAGGAAGCCGGCGCGGTTCAGCAGCGGGAAGACGAAGTCCACATCCGGGCGCTCGAACAGCACGCTGTACTCGTCGGCGACCATCAGGTTGACGCCGATGTCCTCCAGCGTCTGGCGCATCTCGCAGTGATAGACCGCGTGGGTGCCGTCCTCGGGATGCAGCTCGCCCCGCCCCTTGGCGTGCTTGGCGATCAGCATGATGCGAAGAGCGCGCTTGGCCTCAAGCGGAAGGCGTCGCGGAGCAGCGAAGCGGGTCATCGGCATGCCTCCGGGCTCGACGGCTGTCGGAAGCCCCCTTCCGCAGGTCCGTCGTGTCGATGTCGATCTTCGGAGGCTAGGCCCGGCGCGTGACGGACACGCTACGGTTTCATGGCAAGATGATATGCGAGTAGAGCGCCATAGCGGCCGACGCCCAGGCCCTGGCGGGCGGCGCGCTGGGGCATCAGCACGCCCGGCTTGCCGTTGCCCTCAATCAGCACCGGACCGTTGGGAGTCAGGGCCACGTCCCAGCCGATCAGCGCGTAGTCGGGGAAGACCTCAGCATGGGCCCGGCGCACCAGGCCCTTGGCCGCGGGCCAGTCGGGCAGCATGCGACCGGCGATCGCCGCGCCCGTGACCGGATGGACCGGGTGATCGCCGCCGCCATAGCCCTTGCAGGCCACGCCCAGCGATCCGACCGGCAGGTCGACCGCCGCGATCAGCCCGCCGGCCTTCATGTTGTCGACCTTGGCCCCGCGCACCGAGGCGAAGCGGAAGGTGGCGCTGACCACCTCGGGCGCGCCGACCTCGTCGACCATGGTGACGATGCGCACGGTCGGCAGGGCGTCCAGCGCCAAGTCCCGGAGGGCCGGATGGGTCGCAATCCGATCCTGGACCAGCCACGCGCCCCGGCCGCGCGGCAGACGGGCGGAGAGATCGGCGGCGTCGGCCACGCGCTCCAGGATGACGACGCCGTCGCCGCCCTCCCCGTCCGCCGGCTTCAGCACCAGGTCGCGCCCGGCCGGGTCGGCCTTTATCTCAACTCTACCATCCCTGATCACCGCCACAGTGCGTGGCGAGGGCAGATGAGCGGCCGCGCAGCGGGCCTCGAACCGGACCTTGTCGGCCAGCACGCAGTCGCGGGTCCAGCCCAACGGATTGATCCGCTTGTTCAGCGCCGCGTCCTCGAAGCGGCGGATATAGCCATCCAGCTGGGCCGCGTCCTCGATGCGGAACAGGGCCAGATCGTTGGGGTCGACGAAGCGTTCGTGGGCGATCTCGACCGCCCGGCGACGCCAGGCTTCGCCGAGGTCGAACTTGCGGGCCACCTTGGCCGCGCGGCCGGGGATCCAGGCCTGGAAGGCCAGGCCCACCACCGCGTCCAGCGCCGCGCGCGCCGGCCCGCGTCGGGCCTGGCGCTGGGCATAGTGCGCCTGCAGGCAGCGCGCCGACACCGGCGCTACGACGCCCGGATAGATCCCGTACGCCTTCTTGAGGAAATAGAAGCTGTCGTAGCCCATGCGCCGCCCCCGGAACGCACAGGTCTAACGGCGCCGTGTAACGGTTTTTGGAAGGCCGGCTTCTAGTTCGGCTTGCCGCTAGTCATGCCGAGCTTGTACGGCGGCTGGGTCGCCACGACGTCCGCCGGCCGCACGGTCGGGCTCAGCGGCGCGGCCCCTTCGAGGCCTTTGCCGGTGACGTTGCTGATCGAGAGCTTCGGGCCCTCGGCGATCGTGACGGCGACGTTCTTCAGGGTGACGCTCCTGATGTTGGCCAGGGTGATGCCCTTGCCGGCCGAGCCGGTGATGTCCTTCAGCACAAGGCCGTCCAGCGGCTTGTCGGGATGGATGTTGACCGCCTCGACCAGCACCGGGACGTCGGTGACCTTGATCCGCTCGAAGGTGAAGTTGCGCACCGTCGGGATGCCGTCAAAGCCGGCGACCGGGAACTGGTCCTGCTTGCCGCTATCCAGGAAGTTCAGGCGCAGGAAGCCGTTGCCGGTCCCGGAGACCTCCAGGTCGCGCATGACGATGTCCTCGATGAACGCGCCTCGGCCCGGCCGGCTCTTGATGTAGACGGCGAAGGTGTGGGCGGCGAGCATCTTGCAGCGCTCGACCCGCACGCGGCGAATGCCGGCCGAGGTCTCGCTGCCGATGCCGATACAGGCCCAGCGATGGTCCTTGAACGTGCAGTCGGTGATGACGACGTCCTCGGTCGGGCGGGCGATCAGGTTGCCCTCCATCCCCCGGCCGGACTTCAGCGAGATGCAGTCGTCGACGGTGTCGAAGTCGCAGTGGTCGATGGTCACCCGGCGGCAGGAATCGACGTCGATGCCGTCCGCCCGGCCGTTGACCACCACGTTGCGGAACAGGACGTCGTCGCAATAGACCGGATGGATCGACCACATGTCGTTCTGCTGGGTCTTCAGATCGGTGACGGTCAGGCCCTGGACGTCGACGAACTCCAGCAGGGCCGGATGGCGCAGGCCCGTCTCCTTCTGAACACGGCCCTTGATCGCGTCGGAGGCGACGATGGCGCCCTTGCCGGCCAGCGCGATGTTGCGCGCGCCCTGCCCCCAGATCAGGCCGATATAGCCGGGCACCCAGCGGCCCTCCCAGCGCACCTGCACGACCGGATAGTCGGCGAGGTCGGGCGAGCCCTGCAGGGTCGCGCCCTCCTCGATGCGCAGCGTGGTGTTCGAACCGATCCGGATGGCGCCGGTCAGGAAGGTCCCGCTCGTCAGAACCACCTCGCCGCCGCCGAACACGGTGCAGCGGTCGAGGGCCAGTTGCAGGGCGTGGGTGTCCTTGGCGACGCCGTCGCCCACCGCGCCGAGCTCGCGCGGGTCGATCCGCAGGGCGGGCTTGGCCGGGGTCGCGGCCTTGGACGCGACGGCCCCCGCTGGGGTCGCGGCGATCAGGGTCGAGAGACCGGCGAGCGCCAGCACGGCGCGGCGATTGGCGGACATGGGCGGACGCTCCCTGTGATCGGCTTATGACACCGGTTTCTTCAAGGCAGCATGCGACGGACGCGACGCGCCCGCCAATCCATAAATGTCGAGACGTGGAAGGCGCTTAAGCGGCCTTGCCGACCACCGCGTTACGGCCCGAGGCCTTGGCCTGGTAGACGCCCTCGTCCGCCCGCTTCAGCAGGGCTTCGGGGCTGTCGCCTTCACCGGTCGTGGCCGAGACGCCGACCGAGATGGTCACCGTCAGCTCTTCCTTGGTGGGCCCCACCTTGAAGGGCGAGCCGGCGACGTGGTTGCGGATCCGCTCGGCGATGCGCAGGGCGTCGGCCAGGGCGGTGTCGGGCATGATCACCACGAACTCCTCGCCGCCGAAGCGGCAAGGCAGGTCGATGGCCCGGACGTTGGAAGCCAGGCGCAAGGCGAACTCGCGCAGCACCTCGTCGCCGATGTCGTGGCCGAAGGTGTCGTTGATCTTCTTGAAGAAATCGATGTCGATCAGCAGGGCCGAGACCGGCTCGCCGCCCATCACCGCGCGCTTGACCAGCGAGTCCAACTGCCCCGTCATGTAGCGACGGTTGTGCAGGCCGGTGAGTTGGTCGGTGACGGCCAGTTCCAGGCTGTGGTCGAGGTTGTTGCGCAGATAGTCGGTGTAGCGCTTGCGCTGGATCTGCGTCTTGACGCGGGCCGACAGCTCCTGCGGGTCCACCGGACGCGGCAGGATGTCGTTCACGCCGATTTCCAGCGCCTTGACCATGCGGCCCCGGTCGTCGGGATCGACCATGGCCAGCACGGGCAGCTGGCGCGAGCGCTCTTCCGACCGCAGGGCGGCGGTGAAGCGCAGGCCGTCGAAGCTCTTGGCCGCGGCGTTGACGATGACCAGGTCGACCGGACCGCCGGCGCTGATCTTGGCCTTTTCCGGATCGCTTTCGATGACCGGGCGATGCTCAACGCCCAGTTCGGCGGCGATGCGCTGGGCCTGACGTTCGTTGTCGTCGACGATCAGCACCCGGCCGCCCAGACCGTCCAGACGGGCGGCGGCGCCGGCGATCACGCCCATGCGGCGGCCCGAGGCCTCGCGCTGGCGCAGCTCGTCGATCACGAGCTTGAAGCGGGTCAGGCTGCGCACGCGGGCGAACAGCATGACGTCGTCGATGGGCTTGGTCAGGAAGTCCGAAGCGCCCGATTCCAGGCCCTGGATGCGATCGGCGCGGCCGTCGAGGGCCGTGATCAGCACCACCGGGATGTGGCGGGTGGTCGGGTCTTCTTTCAGTTTGCGACAGACGGTGAAGCCGTCCATGCCGGGCATCATTACGTCCAGCAGGATGATGTCGGGCAGGTCGCGGGACGCCATGGCCAGGGCGGTCGGGCCGTCCATGGCGCTGGAGACTTCGTAATATTCAGCCGTCAGCTTGGCCTCGAGCAGACGGACATTGGCTTCGATGTCGTCGACGACGAGGATCCGCGCGCTCATGCGACCGGGACCTTGTCCAGCAGGCGCTTGATGGTGTCGAGGAAGTGGACCACCGAGATGGGCTTGGAGATATAGGCCTCGCAGCCGCCCTCGCGGATACGCTCCTCATCGCCCTTCATGGCGAAGGCGGTGACGGCCACGACCGGGATGTGCGCCAGGTCATCGTCTTCCTTCAGCCACTTGGTGACTTCCAGGCCGGATATCTCCGGCAGCTGGATGTCCATCAGAATCAGGTCGGGCTTGTTGTCGCGGGCAATGGACAGCGCCGACAGACCCTCACGGGTCTGCAGGGTCTCGTAACCCTGGGCCTCGAGCAGATCATGAAAGAGCTTCATGTTCAGCTCGTTATCCTCCACGATGAGGACCTTCTTCGTCATCCTTACCCCGACCAAACGGTCACGTGGCGGCGCCTAGGGATTCGCGCCGTCTTCCAGAACCAGTTGCCACGAATATCCTTAAGCCCGCGCTAATCGCGTTAAGACCCCGAGCTCATGGAACAACGCTACTCCGACCTTCAGGCTTGCGCCATCACGCCGACCGCGTCGCTGGTCATCGTCGATGTCGACGAAGTGCTCGCGCAGTTCATGCGCGGCTTCGGCGTCTTCGTCGCGCGTCACGGCTTCGAACTGCGGGTCGATCGCTTCGCCCTGTTCCAGAACATCTATCGTCCCGGCGAAACGGAACACCTCGATCTGATCGCGGGCAAGGCCCTGTTCGACGATTTCTTCCGTGACGGGGCCGACGACCTGATCCCGGCGATCGGCGCGGCCGACGCCCTGGCGGATCTGTCGACCCGCGCCGAGGTGGTGATCCTGACCAACGCCCCGGAGCACGGGCGTCTGGCGCGGGCCAAGTGGCTGAAGACCCATGGCTTCGACTACCCGCTGATCATCAACAGCGGCCCCAAGGGCCCGCCGGCCGCCGAGCTGGCCGCACGCACCTCGGGTCGCGCCGTCTTCATCGACGACCTTTTGCCGCAGCTGGAATCGGTGGCGGAGAAGGCTCCCGACGTCGGGCGGTTCCAGATGGTCAGCGACGAGCGCCTGCGCCCGTTCGCCCCTTCAGCGCCCGACCGTCATGTCCGTATTGACGAGTGGCCCCGCCTGAAGGCCGCCATCGAGGAGCGTCTGTTCGCATGATCCGGTTCGGAGTCGATTTCGGCGGCACCAAGATCGAGGTCGCCGCCCTCAACGAAGCCGGCGAGTTCGTCGCCCGGGTGCGCAAGCCCAATCCCGGCGAGTACGACGCTGCCCTCGACGTGGTGTCCGGCCTGCTGGCCGACGCCGAGTGCATGGCCGGCGCGACCTGCGCGCGCCTCGGCCTTGGCATCCCCGGCTCGATCTCGCCGCGCACCGGCCTGATCCGCAACGCCAACAGCGTCTATCTGAATGGCCGCCCGTTCGGTCAGGACCTGGAGCAGCGCCTGGCCCGCCCGGTGCGCCTGGCCAACGACGCCAACTGCCTGGCCCTGTCCGAGGCCGCCGACGGCGCGGGCGCCGGGGCGCGGGTGGTGTTCGCGGTCATTATCGGCACCGGCTGCGGCGGCGGGGTCGTGGTCGAGGGCAAGATTATCGAGGGCCACAACGGCTTCGGCGGCGAATGGGGCCACATGCCCCTGCCCTGGCCCAAGCCAGAGGAATATCCCGGCCCCGAATGCTGGTGCGGCCGCAAGGGCTGCATGGAGAAGTGGGTCGCCGGCCCGGCCTTCTCCAAGGACGCGGGCTTCCCGACCGGCCAGGCGACCATGGACGCGATCAACAGCGGCGACGCCTCGGCCGCCGCGGCGCTGGACCGCTATATCGATCGCCTCGGCCGAGGCCTGGCCGCGATCTGCGACATCATCGACCCGGACGTCATCGTGCTGGGCGGCGGCATGTCGAACGTCGACGCACTCTATGACCGCCTCCCCGCCGCCATCGCGCCGCATGTGTTCTCGGACGTGTTCGAGACGCCGGTGAAGAAGGCCGTCCACGGCGACAGCTCCGGCGTGCGCGGCGCGGTCTGGCTGTGGCCGTCGGAGGCTTAAGGGCGCTCCCATGAAGTCCCTGTGCCGCGATTGCGGATGGACGGGCGAGGTGAAAGCCGCGCGCTGTCCGTCCTGCGCCTCGCCGCGCACGGTCTTCCATGAGGAGCTGGGCGCGCTGTCGATCGCCCACCTGGACTGCGACGCCTTTTACGCCTCGGTGGAGAAGCGCGACGATCCATCCTTGCGCGACAAGCCGGTGATCGTCGGCGGCGGCAAGCGCGGGGTGGTGACCACCGCCTGCTACATCGCCCGCATGAGCGGCGCTCGGTCGGCCATGCCGATGTACAAGGCGCTGAAGCTGTGCCCGCAGGCCGTGGTCATCAAGCCCGACTTCACCAAGTACAGGGAAGCCAGCCGGCTTATCCACGAGAAGCTCGATCGTCTGACGCCGCTGATCCAGCCGCTGTCGCTGGACGAGGCCTGGATCGACCTGAGCGGCACCGACCGCCTGCACGGCGCGACCCCAGCCCAGATGCTGGCCCGACTACAGGCCGAGATCGAGGCCGACATCGGCCTGACCGTCTCCATTGGCCTAGCCCCCAACAAGTTCCTGGCCAAGATCGCCTCGGAGCTGGACAAGCCGCGCGGCTTCTCGGCGATCGGCGCGGCCGAGGCTCAGAGCTTTTTGGCCAGCAAGCCGGTCAGCATCCTGCCCGGCGTCGGCCCCGCCACGGTGTCGTCCCTGGCCGAGATCGGCCTGAAGACGGTCGGCGACATCGCCGCCGCCGACCTGAAGGTGCTGGCTAAAAGCCTGGGCTCGGGCGGCCTGCGCTTGCACCGCCTAGCCCACGGCCAGGACAGCCGGATGGTCGACCCCGACCAGGCCCGCAAGACGATCAGCGCCGAAACCACCTTCAACGACGACCTGCACAAGCGCGACGCGCTGGAGGACGAACTCTGGCCGCTCTGCGAGAAGGTCGCCAAGCAGGCCCGCAAGGAAGGCGTCGCCGGCCGCGTGGCGACGCTGAAGCTGCGCACGCCGGACTTCAAGATCCACACCCGCCGCCGCACTCTGGCCGTGCCGACCCAGACGGCCCGCACCCTGTTCCAGGTGGCCCGCGAACTGCTGGCGACCGAGAAGCCCGGCCTCTCCTACCGCCTGATCGGCGCCGGCCTGACCGAGTTCGTCGACGCCGAGACCGCCGGCGCCGACATGTTCGCCGACGAAGAGCGCCGCACGCTCAAGAGCGAGACGGCCATCGACACCCTGCGCGGGAAGTTCGGGGCAGCGGCCGTGATCAGCGGGCGAGCGCTCAAAGGCCGCTAGGTGAGTCGCGCCGAGTCGCCGCTTTCGCCCTCTTGCGCGACAGGATGTCGCTAACCATTTGGGCCTCTCACCCACGGAACCGTTCGCGCCCGGCCTTCGCTCTCCCAATCGTGAAGCCGATTTCCGAGGCGCCCCTGTGCTAAAGCGGCGCAGCGGCGTGTCGGCCTCTTCCAAAGCCGTCGCGTTTCCATATCTAATTCAAGAAGGCGGGTGATTTGCCCGCCGGGAGAGAACAAGTCGATGGCCGAGCGGAAGCAAGGCGGACAAAGCAACGGCGCTGGGTCGTCGGTCGTCACGGAAGTGAAGCCGAAGACGCAGAAGCCTTCGCTCTATCGAGTTCTGATTCTCAACGACGACTACACTCCCATGGAGTTCGTCGTTTACGTGCTCGAACGGTTCTTCAACAAGTCGCGTGAAGACGCCACGCGCATCATGCTCCACGTCCATCAGAACGGCGTGGGCGTGTGTGGTGTCTACACTTACGAAGTCGCAGAGACCAAGGTCGCGCAAGTCATAGACTCGGCGCGACGTCATCAGCACCCCCTGCAGTGCACCATGGAAAAGGACTGAGGAGCCCCCCATTGCCCTCTTTTTCGCGCCCCCTGGAAGAGTCCCTCCATCGCGCCGTTGCGTACGCCAACCAGCGTAAGCACGAGTACGCGACGCTCGAGCACCTTCTGCTTTCCCTGACCGACGACGAGGACGCCGCCGGAGTTATGCGCGCGTGCGACGTCGATCTCGCCGCGCTGAAGAAGAGCCTCTCGAACTATCTCGACGTCGAACTGGCCTCGCTGGTCGTCGATGACGACGAGGACGCCAAGCCGACCGCCGGCTTCCAGCGCGTGATCCAGCGCGCGGTGATCCATGTCCAGTCATCGGGCCGCGAAGAGGTCACCGGCGCCAATGTTCTGGTCGCCATCTTCTCCGAACGCGAAAGCCACGCCGCCTACTTCCTGCAAGAGCAGGACATGACGCGGTACGACGCGGTCAACTTCATCGCCCACGGCATCGCCAAGAAGGCCGGCGCTTCCGAGACCAAGAACGTCAAGGGCGCCAGCGCTGGTTCGAACGCCACCGAGGAAGACGGCGAAAAGCCGAACACCAAGACCGGCGGCGAAGCGCTTGAAGCCTACTGCGTCGACCTCAACGAGAAAGCTCGCCAAGGCAAGGTCGACCCGCTGATCGGCCGCGCGAACGAAGTCGAACGCGCGATCCAGATCCTGTGCCGCCGCACCAAGAACAACCCGCTGCTCGTGGGTGATCCCGGCGTCGGCAAGACCGCCATCGCCGAGGGCCTGGCCCGCAAGATCGTCACGCACCAGGTCCCCGAGGTCTTGGAAGGCGCCACCATCTACTCGCTCGACATGGGCGCGCTGCTGGCCGGCACCCGCTATCGCGGCGACTTCGAGGAACGCGTCAAGCAGGTCGTCAAGGAACTCGAGAACCACCCGAACGCGGTGCTGTTCATCGACGAGATCCACACCGTGATCGGCGCCGGCGCGACCAGCGGCGGGGCGATGGACGCTTCGAACCTGCTGAAGCCGGCCCTGGCCTCGGGCAGCCTGCGCTGCATGGGCTCGACCACCTACAAGGAGTTCCGCCAGCACTTCGAGAAGGACCGGGCCCTGGTCCGTCGCTTCCAGAAGATCGACGTGAACGAGCCGACGGTGGAAGACACCATCAAGATCCTCAAGGGTCTGAAGACCTATTACGAGGACTTCCACAAGCTGAAGTACACCGCCGAGGCCCTGAAGGTCGCGGTGGAGCTGTCGGCCAAGTACATCACCGACCGCAAGCTGCCGGACAAGGCGATCGACGTGATCGACGAAGCCGGCGCGGGCCAGATGCTGCTGCCGGAAAGCCGTCGCAAGAAGGTCCTGGGCGTCAAGGAGATCGAAGCCGTCGTGGCCAAGATCGCCCGCATCCCGCCCAAGTCCGTCTCCAAGTCGGACACCGAGGCCCTGAAGGAACTGGAAGCGGACCTGAAGCGCGCCGTGTTCGGTCAGGACGAGGCCCTGCTGCAACTGTCCTCGGCCATGAAGCTGGCCCGGGCCGGCCTGCGCGACGCGGACAAGCCGATCGGCTCGTTCCTGTTCAGCGGTCCGACCGGCGTCGGCAAGACCGAAGCCGCCAAGCAACTGGCCCAGACGCTCGGCATCGAGATGATCCGCTTCGACATGTCGGAGTACATGGAGCGCCATACCGTGAGCCGCCTGATCGGCGCCCCTCCCGGCTATGTCGGCTATGACCAAGGCGGCCAGCTGACCGACGCCGTCGACCAGCACCCGCACGCGGTCGTGCTGCTCGACGAAATCGAAAAGGCCCACCAGGACGTCTACAACATCCTGCTGCAGGTCATGGATCACGGCGTGCTGACCGACAGCAACGGCAAGAAGGTCGACTTCAGGAACGTCATCCTGATCATGACCACCAATGCCGGCGCCTCGGACGCCCAGCGCCAGTCGATCGGCTTCGGCCGCGACAAGGTGGTCGGTGAGGAAGAGGCCGCCCTCAAGCGCCTGTTCACGCCGGAATTCCGCAACCGCCTCGACGCGGTCGTGGCCTTCAAGCCGCTGACGGCCGACATCATCCGTCAGGTCGTGCAGAAGTTCGTCATGCAGATGGAGGCCCAGCTGGCCGACCGGAACGTGACGATCTCGCTGACCGACGACGCGGCCGACTGGCTGGCCAAGAACGGCTTCGACGAACTCTACGGCGCCCGCCCGCTGGGTCGCGTCATCCAGGAGCACATCAAGAAGCCCCTGGCCGACGACATCCTGTTCGGACGCCTGGTCCGCGGCGGCCACGTCACCGTGGTGCTGGAGAACGGCAAGATCGCCTTCGAAATCGAAAGCACGCCGGACCCCAAGGCCAGCAAGACCGACGAGGCCGAACCGGCCCTGGCCGAGTAAGGCTTGGTCACAGACTTAAGCGAAGGGCCCGGAGCGATCCGGGCCCTTTTCGTTTGGGTCGCGCGAAAATTGTGGACGAAACGAGAACAAGCGAATAGCGTGTGCATATGGCAACGATCGCTTTCGACAGCTTGAGCGCCTCCAAGCGGCTTCGCGAAGCCGGGATGGACGAACGGCTGGCCGACACTGTGGTCGAACTCTTTCAGCAGTCGGCCGGTATGCCCGACATCAGCCATCTCGCGACCAAGGATGATCTGAAGCCGTTCGCCACCAAGGACGACTTGAAGCAGTTGGAGCTGGTTACAAAGGCGGACCTGCTGGAAACCAAACTCACCCTGCGCACCGAGATCGCCCAGTCGGAACTCCGCCTCAGCGAGAAGATCCGCATGCAAGGTTGGTCTCTGCTGGGCGGCATGGCCGTGTTGCTGGCGTTCTATACGGCCCTGGCGAAACTGATCGCCTAGCCGACCCGCAGGTAGCGCTCGCCGACGCGGGTCAGCAGGCGTTCGGCGCGGTCGGCGTCCAGGCCGGCGGGCTGGAAGTGCTCCAGACCCACCTCGGCCAGCAGGGTCTGGTCCAGCGCGCTCAGGCGGTGTTGACCCATGTTCCAGTCGCGAAAACGTCGGCGCTCAGCCGGGCCGTCGGCGAGGGTCACCAGGTCAGTGTGGCGCTTGTCGCCCGCGATCCGCGCGAAGGTCTCGCCCACCCCGGCCGCCGGCCCCTCCAGCCACTGCAGGAAATGGCCCTCGCCGGCCAGCAGGAAGCCGGTCACGTCAACCAAGCGGTTGTTCTGGATTGAGGCGTTGACGATGGTCTGCGCCACCTGGGCAAAATCGCCATCGCCGACGAACCGGCTGGCGTAGATCACGCGGCGCAGGCCTTTACGGCCTTCCTCGACTTCAGACATGGGCGCTCCGGAACGGCAAACGTCGTTACCGCTAACGCGCCAACCTTAACGGGGTCCTGCTAAAGCGCCGCCGCGATCTTCGCCGCCAGGACCTTCAGCTCTTCCACGTCGGCCATGCCGCCCTCGCCGTGACGGCCCAGGCCTTCGCCCTCGTAGCGGGGGATGACGTGGAAGTGCAGGTGGAAGATCGTCTGGCCGGCCGGCGCGCCGTTGAACTGGGTCACGATCACGCCGTCGGGCTTCAGAGCCTCGACCACGGCAGCGGCGGCCTTCTGGGTCGCACCGATCAGCCGCCCCAGAGTTTTGGCTTCAGCCTCAAGCAGATTGCGGGCCTGCGAGGTCTTGGAGATCACCAGCATGTGGCCTCTCGCCTGCGGGAAGACGTCCATGAAGATCAGAACCTGATCGTCCTCGAACACCTTCACGCTGGGGATCTCGCCGCGGATGATCTTGGCGAAGATGTTGTCGGCGTCGTAGCGTCCGTCGAGGCTCATGACCGTCTCCCTTTGACGGGATGGTGGTAGCAAACGCGAGGGGACGCGCAAACCATGGATACCAAGCCCCAAGGCCTGACCGAGCAGCAGCAGAAGTGGTTCGCATCGGTCCGCGCCAATCTGGAGCGCGAGACCGGCAAGACTTTGGACGAGTGGGTCGAGATCGTCCGTCGCGAGTGCCAGGAGACCAAGCCCAAGGCCCGCACCGATTGGCTGAAGGCCACCTACGGCATCGGCCAGAACCGCGCCGCCACGATCTTCGGGGTCGCCTTCCCCTCGGAGATGGGCTGGGACGACGCCGAGGGCCTGCGCGCAGCGCTGTGGACCGACCCGGCCTCGGCGGCGATCCTGGAGGCCATAGAGGCCGCCGTCGCCGACTTCGAGGGCTTGGTCATGGGCCAACGCAAGGCCTTCACCGCCTGGTCCAGGAAGTCCCAGTTCGCGGCCCTAAAGCCCATCAAGGGCGGCACGGCGATGCTGGGCCTAGCCGTTGAGCCCGACGCCTCGCCCAGCCTGCTAGCGCCCAAAAACGAAGGCTGGTCCGAGCGCCTGAAGGCCAAGCTGCCCCTCGCCTCACCCGCCGAGGTCAATGACGCGGTCAAGGCGCTGCTGAAGGCGGCCTGGGAGCGATCCTAGGAACACCGGGCGGGCGGCCCCGTTCTTCTCCCTGGAGAAGGAGCCCCGTCATGTCCAAGGAAGCCGACCTCACCGCCAAGTTCTGGAAAGCCCTGAAGTCCGACCGCACCGTCATGCTGGCCGTGCCGGACCTGGGCGCCGGCCACAGCCAGCCGATGACCGCCCTGATCGAGGGCGACCACAGCGGCCCGATCTGGATCTTCACCTCGTCGGAGACCGACCTGGTCCACGCTCTCGACGTCGAGGGCCGCGAGAGCCTGCTGCATTTCGCCTCGAAGGGTCACGACCTGTTCGCCACGGTCGAGGGTCGTCTGCGGATCGACACCGACTATGAGACGGTCGAGCGGCTATGGAACCCCTTCGTCGCCGCCTGGTTCGAGGGCAAGGACGATCCCAAGCTGCGCCTGCTGCGCTTCGACCCGGCCGACGCCCAGATCTGGCTGAACGAGAACAGCCTGTTCGCCGGCGTGCGGCTGATGCTGGGGCGTGACCCCAAGCAGGACTACCAGGACAAGGTCGCCGAGGTGCGGCTGCACTAGCCTTAGTCGTTCGGCGTCGCCACGCCGGCTGTCAGGCCGTTCAAAGCGCCATCCGCGGTGAACAGGGCGTCGAAGTGGAAGTCCACGCCGCGCGCGACGCAGGCCGCAGAAATCCCGGGCCTCCCGTCGTGGGTCCGCACCGTCGTGGCGGAGACGCCGGCCCGCGCCAGCTTGGCGCGGACAGCCGCCACGGGGGCGCCCCGACGAAGGCCGAACGGCGCGGCCTTCCATTCGGTGTCGATCGTCTTGCGCACGATGCGCGGCGGCGTCTTCGGTTCGAACGCAGCCGCCAGATAACGAACGCCATCGCCGCCGCGAAACTCGCACTCACCGTGCGCCCGGCAATCCCCAGGCACCGGAAAGCGCGCGCTGTCGAGCGGGAGGCGGCCAAAGTCGAGGGCCCGGCAGTCAGCGAGCGCCGGCCCCGCCGGCAAAAGCAGCAGGGCCGCCGTCACGGCGAGCCGGCGCATCAGCGCTCCTCACGGAACGGCGAATATTCTTCCGTCAGCATTGCGATGTCGCTCTCCACCGCCTCGCGCTCCCGCTCAAGGTAGCGCGCCACCGGCTCCCGCAGCGCCGGATCGGCGATCCAGTGGGCGGAATAGACCGCGCTCGGCAGATAGCCCCGCGCGATCTTGTGCTGCCCCTGCGCGCCGGCCTCGACGCGCGGCAGGCCCAGGCGGATCGCGTGTTCGATGGCCTGGTAGTAGCAGAGCTCGAAATGCAGGAACGGCACGTCCTCGGTGCAGCCCCAGTGGCGGCCGTAGAGGCAGTCGCGGCCCAGCAAGTTCAGCGCCCCGGCAATCCAGGGGCCGCCCGGCCGGCGGGCCATGATCAGCAGCACCTTGTCGGCCATCCGCTCCTGTAGCAGCGAGAAGAAGCGGCGGTTCAGATACGGCCGCCCCCACTTGCGCGAGCCGGTGTCCATGTAGAAGCCGAAGAACGCGTCCCAGTGCTCCTCGGTCAGGTCATTGCCGGTCAGGGCGACGATCTCCAGTCTGTCCTGGGCGTCGCGGCGCTCGCGGCGGATGGTCTTGCGGCGGTTGGCCGACAGGGCCGCCAGGAAATCGTCGAAGGTCGCGTAGTCACGGTTCTCCCAATGGAACTGCTGGTCCTGGCGCAGCAGCATGCCGCGCTGGCCCATCCAGTCCCACTCGTCCTGGACCGGGAAGGTCACGTGAAGCGACGAAGCCTCCAGGCGCTGGCACAGGGTCAGGGCCCCGCCTAGCAAGGCCGAACGCCCGTCGTCGAGGTCGATGTCCGGCCGCACGATCAGCCGCGAACCGGTCACCGGCGAGAACGGCGAGGAGCACTGGAGCTTGGGATAGTACTGCCCGCCGGCCCGCTCATAGGCGTCGGCCCAGGCGTGGTCGAAGACGTATTCGCCCTGGCTGTGGGACTTCAGATAGAGCAGCATGACCGCCGCCACGACGCCGTTGTCGTCATCGACGGTCAGGTGATGCGGCGCCCAGCCGGTGCGAGCCGAGACACAGCCGCTCTCCTCCAGGATCGACAGGAAATCGTAGCTGACGAACGGATCACCGGTGTGGCCCGCGCAGGCCTCCCAGGCGTCCTTGTCGATCTCGGTGATGTCGCGATGAACGCGAACGGCCGACTGGACGCCCACCGGGGCGGAACTCACGCCGTGAAGCCCTCGAAGATCAGGTTGTCGCAATGGTCCTTCACGCCTTCCCACTGGTCGGCCGAGCGGACCGTCCAGGCGACGATCGGCATGCCCTTGGCGCGATATAGGTCCGCGCGGGCGCTGGGCAACATGTCCAGACCCAAGGCCAGGAAATCAGGGCGCGCCAGCTCGACCTGCTCCAACGCCGCCAGCGACTTGCGCATTTCAGGCGCAAGCTTGCGGGCGCTGTCGTCGTTCCAACTGTAGCTGTCCAGGCCGCGCAGGATTTGTGGGTGATGGTCAGCGAACCAGGCGTGCGAATAGGGGTTGAAGCCGATCACGGCGGTCGGGCCGTTGTGGTCGACCAGCACGTCGGTGACCCGCTTCTCCAGCGGTCCGACCTCGCCGAAGGGCGTCTTCAGCTCGATGAACACCATGGCGCGGTGACCGATCAGGGTCAGCACGTCGGCCAGGGTCGGAATGGTTTCGTCCGTGCCCTTCAGGGTCATGGTCCCGAGGTCGGCGGCGGTGTGGTCGCGCAGCCGCCCCTCCTGCCCCGTCATCCGCTCCAGGCGCTCGTCATGGAAGACCACGGCCTCGCCGTCGGCGGTCAGCTGGACGTCCAGCTCGATGCCATAGCCGCCGGCGCAAGCCGCCTGGAAGGCCGCGCGGGAATTCTCCGGCGCGCCATCAGGGGTCCAGAGGCCGCGATGGGCCACCGGCGGATCGAACAGGCGCTCCCACGCCTCGCCGAAGACATCGGTCGAGGGGCGTTCGCGCGAGCGCATCAGGCGATCTCCACCACCGCGTCCACCTCGACCGCGAAGCCGAGGGGCAGCTTGTAGACGCCCACCGCCGAGCGGGCGTGGCGACCGGCGTCGCCCAGGGCCTCGACCATCAGGTCCGAGCAGCCGTTGATGACCTTGGGGATGTCGATGAAGTCTGGGCCAGCCTGGACAAAGCCGCCCAGCTTCACGACGCGGACGACGCGGTCGAGATCGCCGTCGCAGGCGGCCTTCATCTGGGCCAGCAGGTTGATCCCGCACAGACGGGCGGCCTTCTGGGCGGTCTCCAGGTCGACGTCGACGCCGACCGTGCCCTTGACGCCGCCGTCGGCCGCGATCGAGATCTGGCCGGAAATGGTCACGAGGTTGCCGGAGCGGACGAAGGGCACGTAGTTGGCCACCGGGGCCACCGGCTGCGGCAGCTCGACGCCAAGTTCCTTCAGGCGTTGCTCGACCTTCGACATCCACGCGCTCCACTCAAATGCAGTGGGGCATGCTTAACGTGCTCGATCCAAGCGCAAAAGAAAAAAGGCCCGGACCTCTCGGTCCGAGCCTTCAATCCAGAATTCGAAGCTGCTCTTAGCGAGCGGCTTGGAACTTCTCGACGGCGGCGCTGGCGCGTTCGTTCAGCGGCTTCACCGAGTCCTTGATCGAGGCCGAGACGATCTCCGAGGCCTTGCTGACCTGGGCGATGTAGGCTTCCAGAGCCGACTTGGCCCAAGCGGTTTGGAGCTCGACGGCTTCTTGGACGCTCTTGGCGCCGGCCAGCGACTTGGCGGCGGCGACCTGGTCTTCGACGGCCTTCTTCGAGTAGGCGAAGGTCTGGGCGCCCAGGGCTTCAGCGCCCTTGGTGGCGGCGGTCACCGAAGCGACGACGGCTTCCAGGTTCTTCTTCGAGTGGGTGTTGGCTTCCGCCAGAGCGGCCAGCGACTTCTCGACGCCGTCCTTGAACGCTTGGTTCGAAGCGGCGGTGTATTGCTCGACGGTGTTCTTGACGGTTTCGGCGGCGGCCATGGGAATTCTCCTGAGGAGGAAGAAGAGCGAGGGAATGAGGCGGGGCGGACCAGCGAGCTGCAACTCGCCCATCTGCGCTTGGAACACCGCGGTTCTCTCATGTTGCAGTGCAGCAGTCAACAAATTTGTGCAGCGCACCATGACGCAGCGTCATGACCCTTCAAGCTGCAGCATTGGAACCACGCGCCTGATATTTTTGCGCCTGCGGCAACATCGCTCACCAGTTGTTTACTTTAGCGAAAGGCCGCTTCCATCATGCTACTGGTCACACGTGTCGCGGTGCGAAACCGCGTCCCAGTTCAAAATGACGGACGTCGCTTCATGTTCGCCAAGCTTACCTCCGCCCGTTCCTTCCTGGCCGTCGCCGGTCTCGCGCTCTCGTGCCTGTTCGGCGCGGCCGCCCCGACCCCGGCGTCGGCGGCCATACCCTACCTGCAGCTGAACGCTCAGGAGCCGAAGTACGCGGCGATCGTCATCGACGCCAATTCGGGCGAAGTCCTTTACGACAAAAGGGCTGACAGCCCTCGCTACCCCGCCTCGGTCACCAAGGTGATGACCCTGTACCTCACCTTCGAGGCGCTGAGCGAAGGCCGCCTGAAGCTGACCGACCGGGTCACCATGTCGCCCCGCGCGGCCGCCCAGGCCCCGACCAAGATCGGCATCTCGCCGGGCGACAGCCTGTCGGTCGACGAGGCCATCAAGGCCATGACCGTGAAGTCGGCCAACGACGTCGCCGTGGCCATGGCCGAGCGACTCGCCGGCAGTGAGTCGCGTTTCGCCGCCCTGATGACCCTGCGCGGTCAGGAACTGGGCATGCGCAACAGCCGCTTCGTGAACGCCTCGGGCCTGCCCGACAGCCGCCAGATCTCGTCGGCCCGCGATCTCGCCATCCTGTCGCGCGCCACCATGCGCGACTTCCCGCAGTACTATTCGTACTTCTCGGTGAAGGGCTTCTACTTCCGGGGCAACTACGTCAAAGGCCACAACCGCCTGCTGGACAGCATGGAAGGGTTCGACGGCCTGAAGACCGGCTACACCAACGCTTCGGGCTTCAACCTCGCCGGCTCGGCCGTGCGCGATGGCCGCCGCCTGATCGCCGTGGTCCTGGGCGGCCCCTCGACTGCCTGGCGCGACAACAACATGGAAGACCTGCTGCTGACCGGCTTCGACGTGATGAAGCGCCGATCGCGCGGCGAGCGCACCACCATCGCCGCCAACATCTATGAAGACGAGCCGACCGGCCCGATCGAGCGTCCCTCGGTCGAACAGGGCGACGGCGACCAGGCCGGTCTGCGGATCGTGCTGACCGAGAACCCGCGCACCCCGCCGGTGAAGGTCTCCCCCACCCTGCGCGAAGCCGCCAAGCCGGCAGCCAAGCCCGTCGCGACCAAGAAGCCGAAGGGCGAATGGGGCGTGCAGGTTGGCGCGTTCAAGTCCAAGTCGCTGGCCAACGATCAGCTGAAGCTGGTCCGGAGCCGCTTCGCCAAGATGGTCGCCGACGCCGAGGGCGCGGTCGAAGGCGCCGCCGGCGGAGCGTTCCGCGCCCAGTTCCAGGGCCTGACCTCGGACGCCGCCCGCGAGGCCTGCTCGGCCCTGAAGGCCAAGCGCATGCCCTGCATGGTGCTGTCGCCGCGCTAGACGGCCAGCATCGCTGAAACAAGAAACCCCGGAGGGCGACCTCCGGGGTTTTGCTTTTCTAGGCTTGGGCGATCGCCCGGCTGATCAGTCTGGCGAGGCGTCCGACGCCCTCCTCGATCTGCTCATCGGTGGGGAGCGAGTAGCTGAGGCGGATGGCGTTAGCGGTCTTCACCTCGGCGAAGAACGGCGCACCGGGGACGAAGGCCACGCGCTCCTCGGCGATGGCCCGGGCCAGCAGATCGGCGCCGTCGAGGCCTTCCGGCAGGTCGATCCAGACGAACATGCCGCCGTCCGGCTGCGACCAGGTCACGCCCTGCGGCATGTTCCGTTCCAGCGCGTCCAGCATCACCCGCCCCTTGGCGCCATAGGCTCCGCGCAGGCGATGCAGGTGCTGGTCGTAGCCCTCCGACACGGCGCGGTGGGCGACCATCTGGTTGATGGTCGAGACGTGCAGGTCCGCGCCCTGCTTGAGCAAAACGAGCTTCTCGATCACCGGCTTGGGCCCGCAGACCCAGCCGATGCGCAGGGCCGGCGACAGGGTCTTGGACAGGGTGCCCAGGAACATGGTGCGCGCCGCATCGATGCCGCCCGAGCGCTCGATATCCAGCGCCAGCAGGGTCGGCGTCGGCTCGCCGGCGAAGCGCAGCTCGCGATAAGCGGCATCCTCGACCAGGGTCATGTCCAGCGTGGCGGCCATGTTGAGGATCGCTTCGCGCTCGGCCAGGGTCAGGCTGACGCCGGTCGGATTGGCGAAGTCGGGCACGAAGTAGCCCAGCGCACCTTGCGGCAGGTCGGTCTCGCCGCCCGTCAGCGCCGCGTCCGGCAGGTCGCGATAGGCCGGCTGATAGCCGTTGAAGGCCTGCAACGCGCCCAGATAGGTCGGCCGGGCCACGACCACCGTGTCGCCTGGGCTGATGAACAGCTTGCCGATCAGGTCCAGCGCCTGCTGCGAGCCGGCGGTAAGCATGATGTTGTGCGGCTCGCACGGCATGCCGTCGCGGGTCATGCGCTCGGCGATCCATTCGCGCAGCGGCAGATAGCCCTCGCTGACGGAGTACTGCAGCGCCTGTTTGACAAGCACCGGATCGGCCAGCACGGCCTCGTAATTGGCCTGAATCCGTTCGGCCGGGAACAGGCCGGGATCGGGGATGCCGCCGGCGAACGACAGGATGTCGGGCTGATCCAGCAGCTTGAGAAGTTCACGGATTTCGCTGGCGCGAACGCGGTCCATGCGCGTGCTGAACCGTTCGGCCCAGTCGATGGCTTGGCTAGTCATGGGGTTGATCAAAGTCCGAAACTGAAATGACGTCTGAGCCACAGGCCGTGGCTCGCTCTGAACGAAGGTCAGAGCGTCATACGGAGCAGGTTTGGCCCGACGAGCGGCGGCGCCAGAAGCGTTCGCGGTTGATCATGGCGTCAGTCGTAGCTCAGCCGCGCCGCTTGATCAAACGATCCCGCGCGGCGTTAAGCTGGGCGGCCAGGCCCTCGGTGCCGCCCTTGTCGGGATGGGCCATCTGGATCAGCCGCGTATAGGCCGCCTTGACCTCGGCCAGGGTCGCCTCCGGGCCGACGCCCAGCAGGGCGCGAGCTTCGGACAGGCTGAGCTCCGGCTTGGGCGGATGGACGATCTCACGGCGGATCACCGGCCGGCGGCGGGCTTCGGTGACGCTCCACAAGGCGACGACCGCCAGGACGATCCCCGTGCCCCACGAGCCCCGGATCGTCGCATAGGCGGCGGCGGCGAAGGCGGCGATCGAGGCGGCGCCCGCCCCGACCCTCCAGCCGTCACCCTTGAAGAAGGCGCGCCCCTTCGGCCACAGCAGGAAGACCAGGATAGCCGCGCCCAGCAGCAGGTAGAGCATCGCAACTCCGGATACGAAAACGGGCGGCAAGGTCGCCCCGGCCGCCCGCTCGTCAATCATGTAGCCCTTGGACTACTGCGCCGCCAGCATGGTCTCGCCGGAATAGGCCGACAGGCCCAGGCTGTGCATCAGAGCGCGCAGTTCCTGGCGGGCTGCCAGATGCTGCAGCGACACCGGCACCGGACGCACTTGCGGCGACAGGTCGGCGATGGTCAGGCCGAACGGGAACAGCTCGCGATAAATGACGCGGTCGCGCAGGCCGGGGCCGATGCGGAAGCCGACGCGCTTGGCCAGAGCCGTCAGACGGTCCTCCAGGCGCTTGCGGTTGCGGGCCTCGGTGGTGGCCAGGCGGTTGCGCAGCACCACCCAGTCCATGGCCTGGCGCTGGCCCGACAGGGCGCGCTGCTTGCGGCCTTCCCATACGGTCAGCGAATAGAGGCTGGGCTTGGTCAGCTCCATGGTCACCGGGTCGACGGTGCCTAGCATGTCGAAGTCGACGAAGCTGTCGTTCATCGGCGTCACCACCAGGTCCGCGCGGCCGTGGGCCAAGCGGGTGATGGCGCTGTCGCCGCCGGGGGTGTCGATCAGGATGAAGTCGCACTCTTCGGCGGCCCGCGCGAAGGCGGCCTCGAAACCGGCGACCTGCTCGTCTTCCGACTTCTCGGCCAGGGCGATGTCGTTGTCGCTGAGAGTCAGCGACAGCGGCATGGGCAGGTCCAGCTTCTTGCTGGCGGTCCAGGCCGTGCGGTTCTCGAAGAACCGGCCCGAGGTGCGTTGGCGAAGGTCCAGGTCCAGCACGGCGACCTTGGCGCCGCCGTACAGCAACGCGGTGACAAGGTGGACGGCGATGGTGGACTTGCCCGCACCACCCTTTTCGTTGCCGACGACGATGACGCGCGTTTCGGCCATGGCTCGATCCTCGATGCGTCGCGACTCGCGCGACCTTGGACTGAAGGTTAACACGATGTTACCGCCGCCCTAGCGGGTCAACCGGTTCAATCCACAAGCATAATTGTCGCACCCCGGACAAACCTGCCCTTGGGGGACGGTGGACCCGCGCCCATCTGGAGGCCATAAGCGTCGCCCGTCCGCGTGAGGCCCAAGCATGACCACTATCGTCCGCACCGTCGCCGAGATGCGAGAGCACGTCCGCGCCTGGAAGGCGGCCGGTCAACGCGTGGCCCTGGTCCCGACCATGGGGGCCCTGCACGAGGGTCACCTCAGCTTGATCAAGCTGGCCCAGCAGAACGCCGACCGGGTGATCGCCACCGTCTTCGTCAATCCCAAGCAGTTCGCTCCGCACGAGGATTTCGACGCCTATCCGCGCGGCGAGGCCGCCGATGTCGAGAAGCTGGCCAGCGTCGGCTGCGACCTGCTGTTCGCCCCGAACGGCGCGGAGATGTACGCCCCCGGCTTCGCCACCGCGATCAGCGTCTCGGGCGTCTCCGAGCCTCTGGAAGGCGCGGCCCGGCCGCAGTTCTTCGGCGGCGTCGCCACCGTGGTGGCCAAGCTGTTCATCCAGAGCCAGGCGGACGTCGCTGTCTTCGGCGAAAAGGACTACCAGCAGCTGCAGGTGGTCAAGCGCATGGCCCGCGACCTGGATATCCCCATCGAGATCATCGGCGCCCCGACGGCCCGCGCCGAGGACGGCCTCGCCCTCTCCTCGCGCAACGCCTACCTGTCGGCCGAAGAACGCGCCGCGGCCGTGGCTCTGCCGACGGCCATCAAGGCCGCGGCCGCCGAGGTCGCCGCCGGCGGCCGTATCGATGAAGCGGAAGAAAAGGCCTTCGCCGCGCTGAAGGCGGCCGGCTTCGGTCAGGTCGACTATGTCGAGATCCGTGAGGCCAGCGACCTGTCGCGCCTGGGCCCCGGTCCCATCGGCGACGCACAAGGTCGCATCCTGGTCGCTGCGTGGCTGGGCAAGACCCGGCTGATCGACAATATGGCCGTCTAAGAAGGCTTGGCGCCTAGCTAGACGGGCTTCAAGGCGATCAGCAGCCCCGCGATCAGGCCCATGAACAGCATCCCCACGCCCAAGGCGGCGAAACCGGCTTTCATCGTCATCCCTCCGCAATCCCCTGCGACAAGATGACACCCGCCTTGGTTGCTTCTTTGCTAAAGAAACTACCGAAAGTTACCAGGCGCCGAGTTCTCTCAACTGCCGAGCGAGATCGGGCGGCAGATCGGCGGCTTCGCTGGCGGTCAGGTCCGGCGGCGCGTCCTCGGGCTTGAGGTAGCGCCAGCCCTGGAAGGCCCGACGAGGCTGCGGCGCGACGCGGATGATCGGCGGATCGACCGTGACCTCGCAGCGCGAGGCGGCGCCCTCGCCGATCGTGTCGATGGCCAGGATCGTCTGGCGGCACAGGATCTGGCCCTTGAACACCCGATACAGCGAGCCGCCGTCCAGGACCTCGTCGATCCGCTTGGGCGTCATGCGGGTGTGCATGACCCAGGGCTGGCTCTTGTCCTGGTGCCAGGCCAGGAGATCGTCGATCGTCTCGCACCCGACGACCAGCTTGATGATGTGCAACGCCATGGGCGCTAGATAGCGCGCTTCCGGGGTAAGGCAACCTGTCGGTTCGCTTGCCGGGTGAAACCCGTCGACGGCTCAGATGACAGCGTTATCCCTTAGGCATCGCGTTCATGTGGGGGCGTGATCCGAGCCCGGGGGGCTCCATACCGCCGTTTCGGACGCCTTGTGGGAGGCAGTCCGCAGCGGCGGTCTTCGTTTGGGCGAAAGCGTTCTAGAAATCCCCTCTCGATGAGAGAGGATGTCAGCCCGCCGCCGCCTCCAGCTTCACCAGCACCACGCCTTCACTGACCTGACCGCCGGCGACCGCCGTCAGCTCGGCCACCACGCCGTCGAACGGCGCGGCCAGGGCGTGTTCCATCTTCATGGCTTCCAGGGTCAGCAGGGTCTGGCCCTTGGTCACCGTCTGGCCGGCCTCGACGGCGACGGAGACGATCTTGCCCGGCATCGGCGACAGGATCGCGCCGTCCGAGGCCGCGCCCTCGCCCGCTCCGCCGACCTTGGCGACGAAGTCGAACTCCTGGACGTCGCCGCCCTCGAATACCTGGATCGGGCCCTTGCCGTAGGTGGTCGGCAGGCGGGTGACCTCGTCGAACGTGGAGCCATCCGCGTGGCGGATGTCCCACGACCAGTCCTCGGAACCGCCGCCGATCAGGGCGACCTGCAGCGGCATCGCCTTGCCGTCGGCCGACATCGGCAGATGCATCGGGGCGCGCGGAGCGTTCATGCGGAAGCCCAAGAGCTTCGACGGCGCGCTCTCCCACGGGTCGCGGCGGGCCTCGGCCTCCAGGAAGCTGTCCAGCCGCCAGCCGATCGCGGCCATGGCCGGCTCGTCGCTGAAGGACCGCTCGACCAGCTCGTCCAGACGGGCCTCGATGAAGCCGGTGTCGACGGCGCCGTCGATAAAGTCCGGGTGGCTGGCGCACTTGGCCAGGAAGGCGGCGTTGGTCTTGACCGGCCAGACCTCGACCAGGGCGCAGGCCTCGGCCAGGCGCTGGGCGGCGTCCTCGCGGTCGACGCCGTGAGCGATCAGCTTGGCGATCATCGGGTCGTAGAAAGGCGTGACCTCGCCGCCCTCCTCCACCGCGCTGTCGACGCGGACGTCGCCTTCCGGCAGGCGGAAATGCTTCAGCTTGCCCGTCGAGGGCAGGAAGCCGGTAGCCGGGTTCTCGGCATAGAGGCGGGCTTCCATGGCCCAGCCGTCCAAGGTGATCTCGTCCTGCTCCAGCGGCAGGGGCTCACCGGACGCCACAAGCAGCTGCCACTCGACCAGGTCCTGGCCGGTGACCATCTCGGTGACCGGGTGTTCGACCTGCAGGCGGGTGTTCATCTCCATGAACCAGATGCGGTCGGCGCGCAGGCCTTCGCTGGCGTCGGCGATGAACTCGACCGTGCCGGCCCCGACATAGCCCACCGCCTGGGCGGCCTTGACCGCGGCGGCGCAGACGGCCTGACGGGTGGCCTCGTCCATGCCAGGGGCCGGAGCCTCCTCAATGACCTTCTGGTGGCGCCGCTGCAGCGAGCAGTCGCGCTCGAACAGGTGGACGACGTTGCCGTGGCTGTCGCCGAACACCTGCACCTCGATGTGGCGCGGCCGGGTGACGTACTTTTCCAGCAGCACGCGGTCGTCGCCGAAGCTGGCGGCGGCCTCGCGGCGGCACGAGCCCAGGGCGGCCTCGAAGTCCTCGGCGCGATCGACCTTGCGCATGCCCTTCCCGCCGCCGCCGGCCACGGCCTTGATCAGCACCGGGAAGCCGATCTTGGCCGCCTCGGCGGTCAGCCGCTCGACCGACTGGTCCTCGCCCAGATAGCCCGGCGTGGTCGGCACGCCGGCCTCGATCATCACCTTCTTGGCGGCGTCCTTCAGGCCCATGGCCCGGATCGCCGAGGGCGGTGGACCGATCCAGACCAGGCCGGCGTCGGTCACCGCCTGGGCGAAGTCGGCGTTCTCGGACAGGAAGCCGTAGCCGGGGTGAATGGCCTCCGCCCCCATCTGCTTGGCCGCCGCCAGGATCTTCTTCGGATCCAGATAGCTCTCCTTGGCCGGCGCCGGGCCGATCAGGATCGCCGCGTCGGCCTCCATCACGAAGGGCGCGTTGGCGTCCGCTTCGGAATAGACGGCGATCGTCCGCACGCCCAGCTCGCGGGCGGTGCGGATGATGCGACGGGCGATCTCGCCTCGGTTGGCGATCAGGACGGAGGAGATCAAGGCGGAACCTACATCTGGGAAAGGGTGAAGACCATCAGACCCACCATCAGGAGGCCGAACGACGTGACGCCGATGGTCCAGACGATCCAGGTCTTCAGCAGAGCGCCGAAGATGCTGGAGCCGTAGCCGCCCCGCATCGTCTGGAAGAGGTTGATCGGGCCCCACAGGCCAGCGATGCCGAAGGCGGCCGGCCAGGCCGACATCGGCAAGACCATGCACACGGCATAGATCAGGAACGAGAACGACAGCAGGTTGGTGGCCACCAGCAGGTGGTCGTAGATGAAGTACTGGCGCTTGTTCACATAGACGAGCGCCAGGCTGAGACCGGTGATGGGCAGCAGCAGCACCGCCAGGCGGTGGGCCCAGCCGAACAGAACCAGCAGGTAGTAGTCCGGGTTCTCGATGGCCTTGGCTATGTTCTCTTTCAGCCAGCCCTTCGTGGCTTCCTTGGCCGGGTTGCCGTAGCCCTTCACGTCGCCGGGTACGGTGACGTTGACCTGCACGCCGTCCACCGTGGTGCCGGTCAATTTCTGCTGGCCGTTCGGCAGAACCTCGGCCTCGTCCAGCTTCAGGTCGCGGACCTGCTGGGCGGCGTCGGAAGTCTTTTTCCGGCTCTTGGCCAGCGCATCGGCGGCGGCGTTCGGATTGTTCTGCAACGCCAGAGCCTCAGCCATCTTGTCGGCGTAGCGGGTCTCGGCGCGCTGGATACGTTCGGCGTAGGACTCGGCGATCTTGGCCTTGTCCGCGCCTTCTTCCTTGAGGCCCTGGTCGCGTTCGGCGGCGGCCTCGGTCAGCCGTTCGGCGCGCCCTTCCGTAGCCTCCTTGCGGATTTCGTCGGCCTTGGCCTTGCGACCAGCCGGCGTGGCCAGTTGGGCGGCCTCATGCTCTTCCTTCAGCTCCTGCTCATGGCGGAGGCCGTGGATGGCGTGCTCGGCGGCGAAGATGAACAGCAGCAGGGCCACCAGGAAGGTGCGGAACGGCGGCACGTGCCGCACGATCCGACCTTCCATGTAGTCCTTGGCCAGCTTGCCCGGCCGGAAGAACAGCAGCGGCAGGGTGTTGGCCAGACGACCGTCGAGGTGGAACATCCCCTCGATGGCTTCCCACATCAGGTGCAGGATCGAGCGGTGATGGGTGTCGGCGCTCTGGCCGCACGAATGGCAGAACCAGCCTTCCAGCGGCGTGCCGCAGTTCTTGCAGGCGTCGCCCTTATGGTCGAACGGCTTCTTCTTCGGCCGGATGTAACCGCCCGCCGAGTCGGCCGCCGCCGCTTCCAGTTCTGCCCCTGTGATCACGCCCTAAGCCCCCGTCCCTAAAGTTGAGTCTTACTCAGCCCAGGAGGGTTTACGACGAGCGAGGAAGGCGCGCACCCCTTCTTGGCCCTCTTCCGACACACGGCGGCGGGCGATGCGTTTGGCGCTCTCCTCGATCAGGCCCTTGTCGATTTTCTGGCCAGCGAAGTCATTGACCAGGGCCTTGGCGTCGCCGATCGCGCCGGGCGCGCAGGGAGCCATCTCCTCGATCAGGGCGTCGCGGGCGACTTCCAGGCTGGCGACGTCCTCGAACACCTCGTCGACCAGGCCGTAGCCCCAGGCGTCGTCGGCGTCGAACACCCGGCCGGTGGCGAACAGCAGCTTGGCGGTGCGCGGGCCCAGGGCCTGGATCACGTAGGGGCTGATGGTCGCCGGGGTCAGGCCCAGCTTCACTTCCGAGAACGAGAACTTGGCGTCGACCAGGGCGATGGCATGGTCGCAGGCGGCCACCAGGCCGGCGCCGCCGCCGAAGGCCGGGCCCTCGACCATGGCCACGGTCAGGGCCGGGATGTCGTGCAGGGCCTTGAGCATGTGGGCCAGCTCGAGGGCGTCAGCGCGATTGTCGTCCTCGTCCCACTCCACCGCCGCGCCCATCCAGGCCAGGTCCGCGCCTGCGCTGAACGCGCCGCCGACGCCGCGCAGGAACACGACCCGCACGCCTTCAGCGCCGTGCAGGGTCTCGAAGGCCTGGCGCAGACCCGAGATGGTCTCGGCGTCGAAGGCGTTCTTCTTGTCGGGCCGGTTGATCCAGACCGTCACCGCGCCGTCGGGCGTGCTGTCGATATGAACGAGCGGGGTCATGGTCTCGGTGTCGGGCACTTCGACGATGGGATCGGCGATCGGGTTGGTCATGGGGCTCGTTCCTTTTTAAGCGCTACATCCGGAAAACGCCGAAGGTGGTCTCCGGGATCGGCGCATTCAGCGACGCCGAGATGGCCAGACCCAGCACGTCGCGGGTTTGCGCCGGATCAATGATGCCGTCGTCCCAGAGCCGCGCCGTGGCGTGATACGGATTGCCTTCATCCTCGTAGCGCTGGCGGATCGGCGTCTTGAAGGCTTCCGCCTCCTCCGGCGTCCACTTGGCGGCGTCGCGGTGGACGGTGGCCAGCACGCTGGCGGCCTGCTCGCCGCCCATGACGCTGATGCGGCTGTTGGGCCAGGTGAAGAGGAAGCGCGGGCTGTAGGCGCGGCCGCACATGCCGTAGTTGCCGGCCCCGAAGCTGCCGCCGATCAGGACGGTGAACTTGGGCACCTCGGCCGAGGCGACGGCCGTGACCAGCTTGGCGCCGTCCTTGGCGATGCCGCCGGCCTCGTACTTGCCGCCGACCATGAAGCCCGAGATGTTCTGCAGGAAGATCAGCGGGATCTTGCGCTTGCAGGCCAGCTCGATGAAGTGCGCGCCCTTCACGGCGCTCTCGGAAAACAGCACACCGTTATTGGCCAGGATCGCCACCGGCTGGCCCCAGATACGGGCGAAGCCGCAGACCAGGGTCGTGCCGTACAGCGCCTTGAACTCGTCGAACTGGCTGCCGTCGACGATGCGGGCGATGACCTCGCGGACATCGTATGGCGCCCGCACGTCGGTCGGGACGATGCCGTAGATCTCCTCGGGATCGTACAGCGGCGGCTCGGACTCGGTCAGCACCAGTTGGTCGGGCTTGGTCGTGTTGAGGTTGGCGACGATCGAGCGGACGATCTCCAGCGCGTGCTCGTCGTTCTCGGCCACGTGGTCGACGACGCCGGAGCGACGACCGTGGGTGTCGGCCCCGCCCAGCTCTTCGGCCGAGATGACCTCACCCGTGGCGGCCTTCACCAGCGGCGGGCCGGCCAGGAAGATGGTGCCCTGGTTGCGGACGATGACGGTCTCGTCGCTCATCGCCGGGACATAGGCCCCGCCGGCGGTGCACGAGCCCATGACGCAGGCGATCTGCGGGATGCCCACGGCGCTCATGCGGGCTTGATTGAAGAAGATGCGGCCGAAGTGGTCGCGATCGGGGAAGACCTCGGCCTGGTGCGGCAGGTTCGCGCCGCCGCTGTCGACCAGATAGACGCATGGCAGGCGGTTCTGGGCGGCGATCTCCTGGGCGCGCAGGTGCTTCTTCACCGTCATCGGGAAGTAGGCGCCGCCCTTCACCGTGGCGTCGTTGGCCACGATCATCACCTCGCGGCCCGACACCCGGCCGACGCCGCAGATCATGCCGGCGCCCGGCGCTTCGCCGCCATAGAGGTCGCAGGCGGCCAGCTGGCCGATCTCCAGGAAGGGCGAGCCCGGATCCAGCAAGCGCTCGACGCGCTGGCGGGGCAAGAGCTTGCCGCGCGAGGCGTGGCGCTCACGCGAGCTCTCGGGACCGCCGAGGGCCGCTTCCGCGACTTTTACGCGCAGTTCCTCGGCCAGGGCGCGGTTATGGGCCGCGTTACGGGCGAAAGCGTCACCGGACGCGTCGATAACGGAGTTCAACTTCGGCATGACCGACGCTTAGCCTCTTCCACCCTATCCCGGAAGTCGTAGTTTTTTGGACCCTGAAGAGAAAGATTCCGGGCCAAATCCGTTCTCGGACATTTCAGCTTCGGGATCAACAGTTGCGCCTGAAGCCGCCCCCGTGGTCAAGCCTGCCGCTGTGAGCTAGCGTCCGCGCCGTGGAAACGCCCCTGCCCGACGACTCGGCCCTGGCCCGCCTGTTCACCCGAGAGCGTCGGACCGGCGCCGCCGCGTGGTTTTCGCTGCCGGGCGGCGCGGTGCTGTTCCGGCCCGGCGAGGACGCCGACCAACTCTATTTCCTGAAGACCGGCCGCCTCGGCGCCTTCCGCCACGAGGAGGGCCAGGAGCCGCAGTTCCTGGGCGTGATCCGGCCGGGCGAACCGGCCGGCGAGATGGCCCTGGTCGGCGGCAGCGCCCATTCCGCCTTCATGGTGGCCTTGCGCGACAGCGAGGTCCTGTCCCTGCCCCGCGAGGATTTCTTCGAGGCGGCCGAGGAAGACCCGCACGTGATGCTGGAGCTGTCGCGGCTGATGATCCGCCGCGCCCGCCAGGCCCAGACCCACGCGGCGATCGGCGATCCGTCGGTGTTCGGCTTCATCGCCGTCGAGCCCGGCGCGGCGATCCGCCCCGTGGTCGAACGCCTGGCCCGCTGCATCGAGGCCCTGGGCTACTCGGTCACCGTCGAGGGCGGCGAGTCGCTGCTGGCCCCGACCGAGTGGTTCAGCAATGTCGAGCGCGAGCACGACTTCGTCCTCTATGTCGCCGAAGCCGACGAGACCGCCTGGAAGCACGTGGTCGGTCGCCAGGTGGACCGCCTGTTCCGCATCGGCCGCGGCGACCGCACGCCGCCCGCCGAAATCCCCTCCTACGCCTCGGGTCCGCTGCAGGCCCAGCGGCTGGTCGACCTGATCCTGCTGCAGTCGGCCACCCTGGCCCGGCCCACCGGCTCGGCCGCCTGGATGGAGGCCACCCAGGCCGCGCGTCTGTTCCATCTGCGCGAGAACGGCCTGGCCGACATGCAGCGGTTGGCCCGAGTGCTGACCGGGCAATCGGTGGGTCTCGTCCTCTCCGGCGGCGGCGCGCGGGCCTATGCCCATATCGGCGCGATCCAGGCGATGCGCGAGCGCGGCATCCCGATCGACTTCGTCGGCGGCGCCTCGATGGGCGCGATCGTGGCCGCCGGCATCGCCATGGGCTGGGACGACGGCGAGCTTGAGCACCGCATCCGCAAGGCCTTCGTCGACACCAGCCCGCTGGACGACATCGCCTTCCCCCTGATCGCCATGACCCGGGGCGAGAAGGTCAAGGCGCGGCTGGACGAGCATTTCGGCACGGTCGACATCAGCGACCTGTGGCTGCCGTTCTTCTGCGTCTCTTCGAACCTGACCTCGGGCGCCTATCAGCTACATCGCACCGGCGACCTGCAATCGGCGCTGCGGGCCTCGATCTCGCTGCCGGGCGTGCTGCCGCCGGCCACCGAGAACGGTCAGGTGCTGGTCGACGGCGCGGTGATGAAGAACTTCCCGGCCGACGTCATGCGCTCGTTCCAACTGGGGCCGATCGTCGGCGTCGATGTCACACGCGGCCGCAGCATCACCGCCGAGGACGTCTACCGCCCGCCCTCGATCTGGAGCTGGATCGTCTCGGGCGAGTGGCGCAAGGGCCCGCCGATCGTGGCCCTGCTGATGCGCGCGGCCACCGTCACCACCGGCCGCGACCTGGCCGCCGCCCGCGAGGCCACCGACGTGCTGGTCACGCCGAAGCTGGAAGGCGTCGACATCCGCGACTGGCGGGCGTTCGAGCCCGCCGTGAAGGCCGGCTACATCGCCGCCAGCCAGGCGCTGGACGCCCTGCACAAACCCATCGACGAGCTGCGCCGCCGGCCCAGCCTGGCCGAGAAGCGCGCGGGGATCACGCCTTCCGCGCGACGATGAAGAGGCGCTTGAACGGGAACAGCGTCACGCCGTCCTCGCGGCGCGGATAGTCCCGCGCCAGCCGAGCCCGCCAGGCGTCGAGGAACGGCTTCTTCTCATCGTCCGGCAGCGCGTCGAGATAGGGCCGCAAGGTCGTGCCCATGGTCCAGTCGACGATCGGGTCCTGGCCATGCAGGGCGTGGAGGTAGGTCGTGGTCCAGATATCGATCTCAGGACAGGTCGGCGCCAGCCAGGCGTAGTAGTCCTCGGCCGCATTGGCGTGGCGCACGCCTTCGACGCCGGTGAACCGTGGCGCCCACGGCCCCTCGGCGGCGATTTCGGTCAGCGTGCCCCGCCAGCCCAGCCCGTCGGCCACCGGCATCTGCACCGCCAGCACGCCGCCGGGCGCGAGGCTGTCGGCCAGACGCGGGATCAAGGTCGCGTGGTCGTCCACCCACTGCAGGGCGGCGTTGCTGAAGATCAGGTCGGCCGGGACATCCGGCGAAAAGCCGTCGATATCGCCGAGCACCCACTCGACTCGGGCTGGCAAGGCCTTGGCCCGCTCCAGCATCTCTGGACTGGAATCCAGGCCCCTCACCCGCGCCGCCGGATGCCGCGCGGCCAGCAGCGCCGCCTGCTCACCCAGGCCGCAGCCCAGGTCCCAGACCTCGCGCGGCTCCAGGTCGCGGGGGATGGCGGTCAGCAGGTCCAGCGCCGGCCGCTCGCGATAGCGGCGATAGAGGGCGTAGACGTCCGGATCCCAGCTGGCCATCAGACCTCCCCATACAACCAAGGATTTTGTGAAGGTTTCTTCTCAAAGGCGAAGATTTACCATACGGTCTGAGTCAGACCCCCAACAGAGGGGTCATAGGGAAGGATTCACGCGGCATGCTCACGCCCATCAATTTCGCCCCTAACGGCCCCCAACCCCGGGCCGGTGGCGTTCGTCGGTTCAACCTCAATCGCCCCATCGCCGTCGGCGCGTCGCTCGCGCTGTGGGCTATGATCCTGGTCGCGGTTCGACTGCTGACGATCTGAGCACTGAGAGCGCGACGCCTCGTCGCGGTCGATCACCCCTTTTCATCCGCGAAATCGGGTCCATATTTGAGTTGTGTTGTTCAACCAACTGAAAGGAGGTGACCAGTGTCTCATTGTCTCCAACCGCGGTCGCAAGTCGTGACCTGGAGCCTTGCGTGTGAGGTCTCCGCCTAGGCGTTGAGCGCCCAAGGTTTCTAAGTCACGTGCTGCGCGAGCGGCTACGACGATGGAGGGCCGTCCCGAGCAATCGGGGCGGCCCTTTTCATGTCCGGCCTCTAGGCCCCGATCAGCTCGCGGCCGATCAGGAAGCGGCGGATCTCGTTGGTGCCGGCGCCGATGTCGTAGAGCTTGGCGTCGCGCAGCAGGCGCTCGACCGGCCACTCCTTGGTGTAGCCTGCGCCGCCCAGGGCCTGGATGGCTTCAAGAGAGACCTTCACCGCGTTTTCCGACGCCATCAGGATCGCGCCGGCGGCGTCGAAGCGGGTGGTCTTGCCGGCGTCGCAGGCGCGGGCCACGGCGTAGACGTAAGCCCGGGCCGAGTTCAGGGCCACGTACATGTCGGCGATCTTGCCCTGCATCAGCTGGAACGAGCCGATGGCCTGGCCGAACTGCTTGCGGTCGCGGACATAGGGCAGGACGATGTCGAGGCAGGCCTGCATGATGCCCAGCGGGCCGGCGCTCAGCACGGCGCGCTCGTAGTCGAGACCGCTCATCAGCACCCCGACGCCGCCGCCGACCGGGCCCATGACGTTCTCTTCCGGGATCTCGCAGTCCTCGAACACCAGCTCGGCGGTGTCGCTGCCACGCATGCCCATCTTGTCCAGCTTCTTGGAGACGCTGAAGCCCTTCATGCCCTTCTCGACGATGAAGGCGGTGATCCGACGCTCGTCCGTCTTGGCGTAGACGACGAGCGTGTCGGCGTGCGGGGCGTTGGTGATCCAGAACTTCGTGCCATTCAGGACGTAGCGGTCGCCGCGCTGCTCGGCGCGCAGCTTCATCGACACGACGTCCGAGCCCGAGCCGGCCTCGCTCATGGCCAGCGAACCGACGTGCTCGCCGCTGATCAGCTTGGGCAGGTAGCGCTGCTTCTGGTCGGGCGTGGCCCAGCGGCGGATCTGGTTGACGCAGAGGTTCGAGTGCGCGCCGTAGCTGAGGCCCACCGAGGCTGAGGCGCGGGAGATCTCCTCCATGGCGATCACGTGCTCGAGATAGCCGAGGCCCAGGCCTCCGAACTCTTCCTCGACCGTGATGCCGTGCAGGCCCAGGTCACCCATCGGGACCCACAGGCCGCGCGGGAATTCATTGGTCTCGTCGATCTGGGCCGCCAACGGCGCGATCTTGTCGGCGGCGAAGCGGGCCGTGGTGTCGCGGATCGCGTCAGCCGTCTCGCCCAGCGCGAAATCCATCGAGGGTGCGAAATTCGTCGTCATAGCTTCCTCCCTAGCACAAACGCCCGCCGGTCTTTGTGACCTGCGGGCGTTCTTGCTCAAGTTCCCCGAGGGAAGCAAAGAAAACTATTCTTCGTCGCTCGCATCGGGACCGGCAAGGCGGCGAAGCAGAAGATAGGCCGAAACCACGAAGCAGATCGCGCCAATCATGCTGGCGCCGTAGCCGAACATCTTCACGCCGGTGTCCGAGCCAGCGGCCACGGTCAGGATCCAGAGGACGCCGCCGCCGAACAGGGCCAGGCCCAGGATGCCCAGGCTGACCAGCAGGCTGGTGTTGCCGAAGCGCGGGGCCTCGGCCTGGACCATCGAGACGTCCATCGGCTGCAGGTCGACTTCCTCGCTGGTCGAGAAGCCGCCCAGATTGAACACCGACGAGCTGGCGGCCGGGCCGCCGAACAGGGTCGGCTCGCTCTGGACCGGCTGCGAGGCCGGGGCGAAGCTTTCGACCGGCGTCGGGCGCTCGACTTCCTCGACCGGCTGCGGCGTCAGGCGGAACGGCGTGAACTCGACCGGCGCGGCGGGCGCCGGCTCGACCGGGGTCGTGGTCTTCTCGTCCTGGAACAGCGCCGGCGCGGATTCCGTGACGGCGGGCTGGGCCGGGACCGGCGGTTCCGGCAGGCCCAGATCCTCCTGGCGCACCGGCTTCGGCGCCGTCGTGGTCGTGGCCGCGCTCGGGGCGGCCAGCGGCGCGTCCGGCAGGATGGCCTCCAGGCGCGCGGCGACGGCGGCGGCCGACGTTTCGGTGGCGGTCGGACCGTCCTCTTCCGGGACGACGACGCTCAGCGGCAGACCTTCCTCGCGCTCGGTGACGACGCGGTCGCCCTCGGTGCGGGTGTTGACGGCCATCGGCGTCTGTTTCGGAATGGCGCAGCTGGCGTCGTAGTCGACCTTCGGGCGCAGCACCGGGCTGGGCGCGGGCACCCATTCGCCGTTGGCCGGCGTCAGGAACAGGGTCTTCTCGGCCGAGCGGCGGCGGACCAGGGCGTCGATGACGATCCGTTCGCCCTCGAAGTCGGCCTTGCGCCACATCTCCATCGCGCACGCCGCTTGCAGCAGCGAGCCCTCGTTGATCCGGCGCAGCACGCCCGAGCGGAGGAAGTTGTCGAGGCCGATATTGAAGGCGAAGCAGACCAGCGCGTCGAACTGGTTCTGGTTCAGCGGCGCGTAGGTGTGTTCGTTGACCGAGTGCGCGACCGAGATCAGGTCGTACAGCAGCAGGGCCTCGGCGTCCTTTTCGGAGACGGAGGCGCCCTCGCGAGCGGTCAGGGTGTGGCCATAGCCGACCGTCCAGCGCCCATCGGGGAGCTGCGCGGCCTTCTGACGGTAGCCTTCGAATCTCTTGATGAGATCGACGGCCGTCCGGGTGACCTGATGGCGCGGTTTCATCGCGGAGTTTGACCCAGTTTGAGACAGACGCGGATGCGTTCGCCTGTCTCGGCGCAAGGTCGGCGCCAGTTTCCCCCTCCGGGCGAAGAAACCGGATTAGTGCAGCAACAGCGCCGCGATCAGCAGCACCGCGAAGAAGCCCGTGAAATCCGTCAGGAAGGTCACGAAGATCGACGACGACACCGCTGGGTCGCGGCCCATCTTCTCCAGCGCTAGGGGCATCAGGATGCCCCCGAGGGCGGCGGTGAAGATGTTGGCGATCAGGGCCGAGCCGACAATAATCGCCAGCTTGCCGTGATGGTCGGCGGGTCCGAAGAAGAGATAGGTCGCCGCGCCCATGACCAGGGCCAGGCACACGCCGTTGACCAGGCCGACCAGCAGCTCGCGCAGCACGATGCGACGGGCGTTGGCCGTGGTCAGTTCCTTGCTGGACAGGGCCCGCACGGCCACGGCCAGGGTCTGGGTGCCGGCGTTGCCGCCCAGCGACGAGACGATCGGCATCAGGATGGCCAGGGCCACCAGTTGGGCGATCTCGGCCTGGAAGATGGCCACGCCGCTGACGGCCAGCGTCGCGGTGGCCAGGTTGAGCATCAGCCACGGCAGGCGCGACTTGACGATCTCGATCACCGAGGCGTCACGGCCAGCGTCGGACACACCGGCCAGGGCGAGAATGTCTTCCTGCGCTTCGTCGCGGATGACCTCGACGATGTCGTCGACGGTGATCTGGCCCACCAGGCGTCCGCCCGGATCGATCACGGGGGCACTGATCAGGTGGTACTTGTCGAAGATATAGGCGACCTCTTCCTGGTCCATGCCGACATCGATTTCGGTCGCCGCTTCCATCAGCTCGGCCAGCGGCGTCTCGCGACGGCTGCGCAGCAGGATGCTGATCGGGATCGCGCCGACGGGCTTGTAGGTCGGATCGACCACATAGACGTCGAAGAAGAGTTCGGGCAGCTGGTCGCCCGCCTCGCGGACGTGGTCGATCGTCTGGCCGACGGTCCAGAATTCCGGCGCGGCCAGGAATTCGCGCTGCATCAGGCGGCCGGCCGTCTCGTCCTCGTACGACAGGGTCGTCTCGATGGCGGCGCGGTCGGTCTCGCCCATGGCGGCCAGCACCTGGAAGCGCTTGGTGTCGTCCAGGTCGTCGATGACGTCGGCGGCGTCGTCGGTGTCCAGTTCTTCCAGCGCCCGAGCCAGGGTCACGGACGGGGTCGCTTCCAGCACCTCCTCGCGGAGGTTCTCGTCCATTTCCGAGAGGATCTCGCCCAGGGCTTCCGGGTCGAGCAGCGGGATCACGTCCTCGCGGTAGTCGGCGGTCAGGAAGCCCATGAGGTCGGCGACGTCGGCCGGCTCCAGCGCCGTGACCAGTTCGCGCAGACGCTTGAGGTCGCCGCTGTCGACCGCGTCGATCACCATCTCGACGTATTCGGGATTGAGGGCGTAGTCGTCGCCGAGGGCGAGATCTTCCAGCTCCTCGGGCGTCTCGGATTTGGCCAGCGGAATATCGTCCAGCATTTCGTCGGTCAGTTCGGCGGTTTCCCGGGTCATGGGGGCCTCCTGAGCTCTAAAGCTGCTGAGTTCGTGGCTGGTGGGTCCGATGAAGCGTCCCTGAGGCGAAATCAGGGCCTGAAACGATTAGAGCGCCCCCAGCGAGTCGGAAACCGATTTCGCCGAGAGCGCTCTATTCTGTGTTCAACACTGGTGCGGTCGAGAAGACTCGAACTTCCACATCTTGCGATACAGCGACCTCAACGCTGCGCGTCTACCAATTCCGCCACGACCGCATCGTGGTGAGGGGCGGCTGGTAGCAAACTGAATCAGCTTTGGGAAGCCGGAAGTTCGAGTATGTCGAACTTCACGCCTGCGACGAATTAAGCGCCGCCGGCCATGTAGTCATAGACGTCGGCCGCGCGGGTCACCTGGATGGCGATGCGGTCGTCGCTGATCTGGATTTCGCCGCGCGCGATCGGGTGGTTGTTGGCCAGGATCCAGACCTCGTCATTGGTCTTGGCGTCCAGCGGGATCACCGCGCCGCGGCCCATGCGCAGCAGCTGCTGCATGGGTAGAATCGAGCGTCCCAGCAGAACGGAGATCTCGACATTGACGGCGTTGACCTGGCTCACGAAGTAAGACCCTTGAACTGACACACGCGACCGACCGGGTCGCCACCGTCTCGATCGCAAGATTAGGGCCACATGCTTGCTCTCCCGTTAAGCGCTGAAAATACAGGACTTCCGACGATGGGGCGCGACGACGGCGCGCCCGTGGGGTGGGCGGTTTCGACCGGCTACGTGGATTACCCGGCAGCCGTTGCCGCCATGGAGGCCCGCGCGGCCGCCATCGCCGACGGAACGGCGGGCGAACTGATCTGGCTTTTGGAGCATCCGCCGCTCTACACGGCTGGCGTTTCGGCCAAGCCGGGCGACCTGATCGAGCCCGACCGCTTCCCCGTGTTCGAGAGCGGGCGCGGCGGGCAGTTCACCTATCACGGCCCCGGCCAGCGGGTGGCCTATGTTATGCTGGACCTGACCAAGCGCGGCCGCGACGTGCGCGCCTTCGTGGCGGCGCTGGAGGCCTGGATCATCGACGCCCTGGCCGCCTTCAACGTCACCGGCGAGCTGCGCGACGGCCGTGTCGGCGTCTGGGTCGAGCGCAAGGGCGCCGGCTGGAGCCGCGAGGACAAGATCGCCGCCATCGGGGTGAAGCTGCGCAAGTGGGTCAGCTTCCACGGCATGAGCCTGAACGTGGAGCCGGACCTTGGCCACTTCAGCGGCATCGTGCCGTGCGGCCAGGTCGAGCACGGCGTCACCAGCCTGGTGGACCTCGGCTTGCCCGTCACGCTCGACGAGGCCGACGCGGCCCTGAAGGCCAGCTTCCAGAAGATCTTCGGCCCGGTCGAGGACGCGGGCGCTCCAGCCTAGGGTCATGGGAGCTCATCCTCATGCGGCGAGCCGCTGAAGGTGTTGGGGAGGCGACGGAGCGGCCGGGCGAACCCGGAGACCGTAGGGTTTGTTGTGTTTCGGCTCGCTGACCGCTCAGCCAGGCTGTTCTTGCCCGTGAGGATGGGAGGCGTGAGCGTATTTCAGCTCGGGTCCCCACTAGCCCCCGGACGGGCGCGGACCAAGTCGATCGGCTACATCCGTCTCGACCCCGACGATCCACGATAGGCGGCTTATACGATCACCGCCCTGTCGCTCCGCTGATGGCTTTGGCCCCGGAGACTGCCCGTCCGCCTGCCGATCTGCCTGAAGAGTACAGATGCGACGGCCTTCGAGCCTCCAGGAACCGCAGCGGCCCCGCTCAACCTAGCCCCGCCGCCGTCTTGGGCCGGATCCAAACGCCCTCCCCCGCGACGGGGATGGCTATGAGTATGGGGCGGGGTTGAGCGCGGATCATTCAGCGGCGTGTAAAATCGACAAGGGGTTGATTTCGCACGGTTCGAGATCGCGAACGCCGAGGATAGAGCGCGCTGTATCCCCTTCTCCCCTTGCGGGAGAAGGTGTCAGCGAAGCTGACGGATGAGGGGTCGAAAGGCCTGTCCGGATAGCGGAGCGCAACCCCTCACCCGACCCGCTGCGCGGGCCACCCTCTCCCGCAAGGGGAGAGGGGGCTTCTAAATCGCGATCTGCTGCAGCGGGTTGGGCCCATACCGGTTGGCGCCCTGCTCGCCGCCCATCACGCCCAGTTCGACGACCGCCCAGATGATCACCAGCGAGAACGCGAAGTCGGTGAAGCTGCTGGGCAGCGGCCAGACGGCGATCACGGCCATCAGGATCAGCATGGCCCACCAGCCCGACCGTCCTCGATCATGCAGGCGCTTGGACACCACGCAGGCGGCCGAAAACAGCAGCACCGGATAGACCAGCCAGCCGGTCAGCAGGTGCAGGGTGTGGCCATCGCCGATCATGGCCTCGTACAGCCACGCCAGGCCCAGCAGCACGCCGGAGGCGATCAGGAACGGCGTCCGCGCCAGCCTGCCGTTCGACGACAGGAACAGCTCCGCCCATTCGCTACGATCGCTCATTTCGCCTTGGCTCCGAGTCGGCGAGTGCGCCGAAGCGGCAATCTAGGCTTTTGACGCCTCGCTCGAAAGAGCAGGTTCCGACGTCGCCTCACCACCCAGCACGAGCGGATTCTTGTTCACGCCGCCGATGGGAGGGCCATAGCGGTTGGTTCCGCCCGTTCCCGGCATCAGCGCGTAGTCGATGAGCACGTAGAGCACCAAGGCGACATGAGCCATCACTAGTGGCGGCGTATGACCCAGCCTCTCGTTCGCGGCTTCGGCCGCCAGCCTCAAGAGCAGGATCAGGATCGAGAACCAGGCGGGACGGCCACGATCATGGCCACGCTTGATCATCAGGACAGCGTAGCCCCACAGCATCAAGAGACCCAAAATCACCGTCAGGGCTTCGCCAAACGGCGCCGGAACGAAGTGGCAGCCCAGCGCCAGAAGCGCGAGCACGAACGTCAGGGCGATCCAATAGCCCCAGAACTCGCCGCGCCCTATCCGCCCGTTGCCGGAGAGATAGATCTCAAGGATGTGCCTGGAGTTGAGCTTGGCCATGCGCCTTGCATGACTCAACCCTGGATATCGTGCAAGTCGCCTTACGCGAACTCCACCAGCACCTCATCGGCCGCGACCGGATCGCCCCCCTTGGCGTTGACCGCCTTCACCACCCCATCGCGCTCGGCGCGGATGATGTTCTGCATCTTCATGGCCTCGAGCACGCAGACCACCTCGCCCTCGCGGACCTGCTGGCCGGTGACGACGTCCATCGAGACCACCAGGCCCGGCATCGGCGACAGCACCAGCTTGGAGGTGTCGGCGGCCTGCTTCTCGGGCAGCTTGTCGTGCAGTTCGGCGTTGCGCGGGGTCAGGACCAGAACCCGGGCCTTGGTGGCGCGGTGGCGGATGTCGAAGCCCTCGGCGGCCGGCGCGGCCTGGACCGTGAAGACCTTGCCGCCCAGGGCCGCCTTGAACACCGGCTTGCCCGGACGCCAGTCGATGTCGGTCAGAACCAGGGTGCGGCCCTCGTCGAGCAGTTCGACGGAGACGTCGCCCTCCCCGCTGACCTTCACGCGGCGCTTGGCGTGGCCGACCGCGACGATCCAGTCGGCGCGCGGCGGGCCGGCCAGGCCCGAGGCGTAGGACCGGGCGCGGGCCGCATAGACCCGCTGCATGGCCGCGCCGACGGCGGTCAGGATATCGATCTGCTCAGGCGTCGGCGCCGCGCCGGCGAAGCCCTCGGGGAACTCGTCCTTGATGTAGTTGGTCGAGATCTTGCCGGACCGGAAGCGCTCCTGGTCCATCACCGCGGCCAGGAACGGGATGTTCTGGCCCAGGCCCTCGATGTGGAAGTCCTCCAGCGCCCGGCCCATGCCGTCGATCGCCTCCAGGCGGGTCGGGGCCCAGGTGCAGAGCTTGGAGATCATCGGGTCGTAGTACATCGAGATCTCGTCGCCCTCGCGGACGCCGGCGTCGTTGCGGACCTTGTAGCCTTCCCGCTGTCCCTCCTCCGGAGGGTCGTAACGGACCAGGCGGCCGATCGAGGGCAGGAACTTGCGGTACGGGTCCTCGGCGTAAATGCGGCTCTCGATGGCCCAGCCGTTGATCTTCAGGTCATCCTGACCGAAGGCCATCTTCTCCCCGTAGGCCGAGCGGATCATCTGCTCGACGAGGTCCAGGCCCGTGATCAGCTCGGTGACCGGGTGCTCGACCTGCAGGCGGGTGTTCATCTCCAGGAAGAAGAAGCTCTTGTCCTGGCCGGCGACGAACTCGACCGTGCCCGCAGAGTCGTAGTTGACGGCCTTGGCCAGGGCGACGGCCTGGGCGCCCATGGCGGCGCGGGTGGCCTCGTCCAGCAGGGGCGACGGGGCCTCCTCGATGACCTTCTGGTTCCGGCGCTGGATCGAGCACTCGCGCTCGAACAGGTGGACGACGTTGCCGTGCTTGTCGCCCAGCACCTGGATCTCGATGTGGCGCGGGCTTTCGATGAACTTCTCGATGAAGATGCGGTCGTCGCCGAAGCTGGCCTTGGCCTCGGCGCGGACGGCAGGGAAGCCCTCCTCGACGTCCTTGCGGTTCCAGGCCACGCGGATGCCCTTGCCGCCGCCGCCGGCCGACGCCTTGATCATCACCGGATAGCCGATCTGCTCGGAGATCGTCACGGCCTCGGCGGTGTCGGCGATCTCGCCGATGTGGCCGGGCACGCAGGAGACGCCCGAGGCCTGGGCGAACTTCTTGCTCTCGATCTTGTCGCCCATGGCGCTGATGGCGCCAGGGTTGGGACCGATGAAGACGACGCCCTCGTCGGCGCAGCGCTGGGCGAAGCTGGCGTTCTCGGACAGGAAGCCAAAGCCCGGGTGCACCGCTTGCGCGCCCGTCTGCTTGCAGGCGGCGATGATCTTGTCGGCGACGAGGTAGGACTGAGCGGCCGGCGAGGCGCCGATGTGCACGGTCTCGTCGGCCATCTCGACGGCCAGCGAGCCGGCGTCTGCGTCGGAATAGACGACCACGGTCTTGATGCCCAGGCGGCGGCACGTCTTGATCACACGGACGGCGATCTCACCCCGGTTGGCGATCAGAATCTTGGAAAACATCGCAACTTCCGCCCAAAGATTTTGTGCTTTGCAGCACGGCCTATCAGTCCCCGTCGGGTTTGCAAGCTTGCCCTTAGGGCGCTAAACCAGAGCTCAGGCATGACACCGGTTTCCATTAGTGCGGAAGCTGCGATGGACGCCACCGGGAGGAGACAACTGATGAAGGCGATTTTCCTGGGATCGGCCTGCGCGCTGATCCTCGCCAACGCCGCTGCGGCCGCTCAGAGCGCTGAACCGGCGCTGCTGTTCAAGGTCTCGGGTGACAAGGGCCTGGTGGCCGACGTCGCCGCCGGCGACCCCACTCCGAACTTCGCCGACAAGGTCACGCCGATCGCCGACGGCAAGGCGGGCAAGGGCTTCCACGCCGAGGACGACGGCGTCGTCTCGTGGAACGCGCCCGGCAACATCCAGGCCCAGCGGGGCACGCTCTCCTTCTTCTGGCGCTCGGGCTATCCGGTCGGCGTCGCGCCGTTCGTGATCTTCCGCGTCGGCTATGCCGACCACTCCAGCTGGGACATGGCGTTCCTGCGCATCGACTGGAACGGCCACGGCTTCGACGCCTTCGTCACCGACAACGGTCTCGCCCGCACACGCGTGTCGTTCAAGGTCGACAAGAACCCGGCCGCCGACGCCTGGACGCACCTGGCCTTCACCTGGGACGAGACGACCGGCGTGCAGCTGTTCGTCGACGGCAAGCTGGCCGCCAAGACCGAGACCAAGGCCGTCTATGACGCCGGTCTCGACCAGTTCGGCGTCGCCGGCCGCGTGGTCGCCCCGCACCAGGTGCAGAGCCGCTACAACTTCACCCGCGGCGGCGACCTGGACGAGCTGCGCGTCTACGACCGTCCGCTGGCCGCCGACGCCATCGCCGCGCTCGCCCGCAACGAAGCGCCTGCTGCCGCCGCCCCGGTCGCGACGCTGGACGACCCGGCCATCCACGCCGCCTGGAAGCAGCGCTACGGCTGGAACAAGGACCTCCCGCCGCTCCTGACCGACGCCAAGACCACGATCCGCAAGGTCGAGTTCAAGGACGCCAAGGACATCAAGGAATGGATGTGGAAGGGCACGGACGGCATCGCCGAGACCACCTGGCCCGGCGTCTACAACCGCTCGCGCCTGCCTGGCCGTAACGACTACTTCCAGCTCCCGGACTGGAACGTCTATGTCGACGGCGGCAAGGCCCTGACCCTGTCCCTGCCCGACGAGCCGGTGAACCGGATCGAGATCCAGGGCCCGGCCTATGGCGACCTCAGCTGGGCCGCGAAGGCCGGCGACAAGGGCGCTTCGGTTGGTACGCGCCCCAAGGACCAGGAGCGCACGGTCAACACCCTGGCCAAGCCCCTGACCGGCGGCGTCCTGACCTTCACCAACGTGGCCCAGGAGACCCCGATCCAGGAGATCTGGGCCTACAACGTCAGCGCCGGCGCCGAGCCCAAGGACGCGTTCAAGATGAGCTACGTGGTCCGCGCCGACGTGGCGCCGGACTATCTGAACCTGGCGCAGCTCAACGCCTACATCACCGGCCGCCACCCGGCCGGCGAGCGCGCCACCGTCGTGGCCCTGCCCGAGGGCGCGCCCAGCCGCAAGCGTCCCGCCGGCGACCTGACCGCCAAGGGCCTGCCGATTGTCCACGTGCTGATCCCGTCGGGCTTCGGCGACGCCCCGGCCGCTCAAGCGCTAGCCCGCAACTGGGCCTATGGCTGGGAGAACGCCCGCGACGGTCTGGACGGCGTCGCCATCGACATCCCCGCCCTGCCCGGCGCGGCCGGAACGACCATCCCGCTGAACATCCAGGTCAAGGATCCGATCTGGCCGGGCCGCAACATGATCGACGTCAGCGTCTCGGTGAAGGCCGGCGAGGCCCGCACCGTGTGGCTGGACATGCGCGACCGCATCCTCACCTCGGACAGCCTGTACCTGACCATCGCCGCCGACAGCACCGACTTCGGTCCCAAGGCCCTGGACGGCGCCAAGATCCGCCTGGTGCTGAAGGACCGCGACAAGGCCAAGGCCGAGCACGTCGCCGACCGCCTGAACCAGGTGAAGGACAACTGGGCCTTCCTGGTCGAGGAGCACACCACCTCCAAGCGCCAGGGCCTCTATCGCCGCCTCTATGCCGACATCACCGACCTGCTGAAGGTCGATCCCGACAACCAGATCGGCCGTGAGTACTGGGGCGACATCACCTATGGCAGCCAGGGCTGGCCGGCGTTCGAACAGCCCAAGCCGACCGACAACACCCCGCTGTGGGCCTTCCGCCAGCTGGAGGACCTCAAGCTGGTCTCCAAGTTCGTCAACTGGTGGGTCGATGAGCGCCAGTCGGACTTCGGCGACTTCGGCGGCGGCATCTCGGACGACACCGACCTGCTGCAACAGTGGCCGGCCCTGGTGCTGATGGGCGTCCAGCCCGACAAGCTGACGACCTCGCACGACCGCCTGGCCGACGCCGCCCACAAGAACGGCATGTTCACCGACGGCCTGTCGACCATCGTCACCGACGAGCTGCACGCCTACGAGGAAGGCATCAACTCGGACGCCGAGGCGATGTACATCCACTACGGCGAGCCCAAAGCGGTCGAGCGGATGTTCGCCACCGTGAAGGCCCTGCCGCGCGTCATCGACAAGAACCCGGCCGGCCACGTCCACTTCAACACCAACTGGTACAGCGGCAAGATCTCGTACCGCGAGGGGCCGTGGGAGTGGCAGAAGCCGTACTCGTTCGGCGTCACCCACCCGGCGATCCTGACCAGCGACTACAACGGCGACAAGACCGCCCGCGACCTGGTCATCGGCCTCGCCGACGGCTACCTGGCCCACGTCGGCAAGGACGGCTCGTACCCCAACGAGATCAACTGGCGCAGCGACGCCGAGCGCGGCGGCACGGTGCTGCAGGGCTCCGGCGCCGACGGCCCGTTCCAGGTGTTCTGGCAGGCGTACCGTCTGACCGGCGACCAGAAGTACCTGGTCCCGATCAAGTGGCGCATCTCCAAGAACAGCATCAAGTCGCTGGGCAGCATCAACGAGAACGCCCTGACCGAGATGGGCCTGGGCGCCGCCGCCAAGGATCAGATCCTGGCCGCCGCCAAGAAGGGCGGCGCGCTGGAGCGCTACAGCGCCTGGACCCTGACCGGCGACAAGACATTCCTCGAGGACCTCTATGCCGACGAGATCCAGTTCAACGACCAGCACATGTACATGCACACCGAAGGCCACTGGTGGTCCGACCGTGTGGAGCTGCCGTCCGACATCCTGCAACGCACGCGGATGGGCGGCATCGCCAACAAGCGCAGCCAGATGACTCCGGGCCACACCGTCTCGTGGCGCTTCGACGGCGTCGACGGCACGGACGTGGCGCTGCTGGTCAAGGACGCCACCAAGACCGGCTTCAAGGTCATCGCCTACAACACCACCGACAAGCCGGTGACGGCGACCATGACCGGCTGGAACGTCGCGCCGGGCCAGTGGAGCCTGTCGCAAGGCCTCGACGCCAACGGCGATGACGCGATCGACGGTTCGGCCGAGACTCGCGCCCTGCCGTTCGAGCGCAGCCTCGGGACCAAGGTCGTGCTAGCTCCGCGCCAGACCACGGTCATCGACATGAAGCTGGTCACGGCCGGCGACGATCCGGCCAAGCGCGCCGATCTCGGTATCGGTCGCGACGACGTGGTGGTGAAGGGCTCGGCGATCACCGCCACGGTCCACAGCCTGGGCGCCCAGGACGCCGCGCCGGCCAAGCTCGAACTGGTCGACGCGGCCGGCAAGGTGCTGGCCACTGCGCCGACCCCGGCCCTGAAGGCCCCGACGGACCTGCTGCCCAAGACGGCTTCGGTGAAGCTGAAGATCCCGGCCGGCGTGAAGGCTCAAGGGCTCCGCGTCCGCATCGTCGCCGCCCAACCCCAGAACACCACCCTGAACGACGAGGTCGTGCTGCCATGAAGACCATCGCCCTGATCGCCGCCGGCCTGCTCCTGACGGGGGGCTCGGCGCTCGCCCAGACCGCTCCGGCGGCGGCTCCGGCCGCTCCGCCCTCGCCGCCCTATTCCAGCCGCGTGATCACCCTGGCCGAGGCCAAGACCGTGGTCGCCGCCGCCGAGGCCGAGGCCCGCAAGAACGGCTGGACCATGGTCATCACCGTGCTGGAGTCGAACGGCCAGCCGGTCCTGACCGAGAAGATGGACGGCACCCAGTACGGCTCGGGCGAGGTCGCCCACAAGAAGGCCGCGACCGCCGCCAACTTCCGCAAGCCCTCGTCCTACTTCCAGGACGCGGTGAAGGCCGGCACGCTGAACGCGATCTTCACCGGCGCCATGGCGCTGGAGGGCGGCGAGCTGTTGCTGGTCGACGGCAAGATCGTCGGCGCGATCGGCGTCTCGGGCGGCTCGGCGGTTCAGGACGGCCAGGTGGCGCGGGTGGGCGTGGCGGCGATCAAGTAATCCCCCAAATCCGATTTCCCCGGCGAATGCCGGGGCCCAGATGCAAGAGCGCCCGCGTTCCGGACAGGATCGCGGGCGTTTTGCATGAACCTCAGCGTCCTACGATCTGGGTCCCGGCATTCGCCGGGAAGAACGGAGGTGGGGTTAGGCCGAGAATTCCCGGGCGAACATCGCCTCATACCCGGCGATCATCTCCTCGGCCTCCGGCGCGACCAACCGCGCCACGGCGGCCGCGAAGCTCACCGGCGCCAACCCAGAAGCGCTGACCACCTTGCCGTCGCTGACCGCGCGCGGCGTGTCGACATAGTGCTCGGCGCCCGCATAGCCCTCGACGGTCTTGGCCAGCCATTCCGCGCCGTTCGAGGTGTGCTTGCGCCCCTCGAACAGGCCGGCATGAGCCAGCGCCGTGGTCCCGGCGCAAATGCCGGCCACCGGCTTGCCGTCGGCGAAGGCCTGGCGCAGCAAGCCGCTGACCGCCTTGTTCTCGCCCTCGGCCCAGGCGTCGCTGCCGATCAGGATGAACAGGTCGGCGTCGTTCAGCACCGGATCGTCGAAGCGGTAGTCGGCCGCGGCCAGCACGCCGCCGATCGAGGTCTCCGGCGCGCCATCCGGCGTGGCGATCTCGATCTGGACCTTCAGCTCGCGGCGCAGCAGCGCCAGCACGCTCCCTGCCTCCCAATCGGCCCAACCCGGCTGCAGGAATGCGACGGCGACGGTCATGCTGATCTCCTCACGAGGGTGCTACCGGACGAACGCCCGAACACCTACATTGGCTGTCATGACAGACACAGCCGCCCTTTCAACCGCCGGATTCGACCTGACGCCGCCGAACGAGGCCGAGCGTGAACGCCTGGAGGCCGACCTGACGGCCGAAGAGGCGCGAGTCCTTCTGCACCACGGCACCGAGGCCCCGTTCTGCGGCGGCCTGCTGGGCGAGAAGAGTCCCGGCGTCTACGCCTGCCGCCTGTGCGGCCTGCCGCTGTTCAAGCACGAGACCAAGTTCGAGAGCGGCACCGGCTGGCCCAGCTTCTACGCGCCGTTCGCCGAGGACCACGTGCTGGGCATCCGCGACGACTCGTACGGCATGGTCCGCATCGAGACCCGCTGCGCCCGCTGCGACAGCCACCAGGGCCACGTCTTCCCGGACGGCCCGGCCCCGACGCGCCTGCGCTACTGCATCAACTCGGTGTCGCTGCAGTTCGTGAAGTCGGGCGATCCCCTCCCCGATCCGCTGCATCGCGGCGACAAGATCGCGGCCTGACCACAGGCCTGAGAGCTGGGGCGAAACCATCGTCTCGCCCCAGCTTTTCTCAATTCCTATCGAATTGATATGAATTGTTCGGAAGCGGCGGAATGGGGCATCTCCGCCGGGTAGCCAGAGTTGAGCCATGACCCCAGCGCCCTCCATCTTCGAAGCGCCCCGCCGCGATCGTGACGACCCGCCGATCCTGATCGTGCCGGGCCTCTACAACTCCGGCCCCGACCACTGGCAGAGCCATTGGGAGCGCGAGCTGCCGAACGCCCAACGCGTCGACCAGCAGGACTGGGAGCATCCGCTGCTGGGCGACTGGACCATCAGCCTGGCCGAGGCCATCCGCCAGAACCCCGGCGCGATCCTGGTCGCCCACAGCCTGGGCTGCGCCCTGATCTGCCACCTGGCCCAGGTGACCGGCGGACGCGGCGTCGGCGGCGCCATGCTGGTCGCCCCCGCCGACGTCAACCGCGAAGGCCCGGCGGGTCGTCTGCTGGTGGGGTTCTCGCCCATCCCGCGTCAGCGGTTGCCGTTTCCGAGCCTGGTCGTGGCGAGTCGGGATGATCCGTATGTCGAGATAGACCGCGCCGAAGCGTTCGCGCGGAGCTGGGGGTCGGAGTTCGTGGACCTGGGGCGTGCCGGGCACATCAACGTCGATAGCGGCCACGGGGCTTGGACGAAGGGGCGCGGGCTGCTGCGAGGTTTGGTGCAGCGGGTGCAGACTGAATGCCGGACAATCTAATTTACTAGATTCAAGGCACCTGCTCGTCCCAATACCAATGAAACGTCGATGCTGACGGAAACTAAGCCGCCCAACCGCCTCCCACGGGCCAGCGCAATCGAACCGCCCACTGATCAAACTGGATGTCGTAAAGCACAACCGCTCCAGCCGCGTCACGGGCCAAGCCGTCGCCTCCAACCGCTAAGTTGCGCCATTCGACCTGAGCGATCTCTTCCATAGGCGCGTTGATGTCCCGCCGCGCCCATGATGCTAGAAGGCCCAGAGAAAGCTTATCTTGAAGCTCCCGTTCGATAGGGGTCTTTCCGGCCGTATTGCGATGCCAAAGAGTGCGACGCATATATTGGACGAACTCAGGGTAGGCCATGTTCGGTTCCCGGCCCGGTCGAGCGTTTCTCGCTTTAGCTTCGGGACCGCGGTCCTGCCCCTCTTGACGCTGTGCGCCACCCAAAGCCCGATCAACGCGGAACGCTACGGCTTGAAACGCCATATAAACTAGTAGGACCCCCAAAGCGCCGGGGGCCCATTTTGGCAGCCATGGTGCGGAAAAAAACGAAACAGCGTCGTTTATTCCGCCAAGAATCAGGACGACGGTGCCGGCCAACGCCAGCAGTTGCGCGACGACGTTGCGTCGAACGAATTCGATTACCTGCCCCATAAAGACACGTTATCGGCGCTCGATCGGTTTGAGGAGTCAGCTCGAAGCGAACAGATCGCCACTTCTGTGCGCTCTTAGTTCAGCAATTGGGAACAAGGCAGCGAATGCTGAACCTACCGGCATAAGGACAAAGCACTCAGTATTACGCACCATGACCATCTAGATGGTCGTACAATCTCTCGAAAGAAAAGAAGTTGGTGCGGGCGGTCGGGGTCGAACCGACACTCCTTTCGGAACCGGATTTTGAGTCCGGCGCGTCTACCAGTTTCACCACGCCCGCAGGCTTCGCGTCTCCGCGAAGGGCGGTCTTCGTAGCAGGCGTTGACGGGTCGGTCTAGCATCGTGCGAACGGAGAATCCCGATGCTGAAACCCGGTCCGCGCAACCTGATCACCGACGTCCCCGGCCTGCGGGTCGGCTGCGTCGAGGACGAGGCCGTGCGCACCGGCGTGACGGTGGTGCTGTGCCCCGAAGCCTGGACGGCGGCGGTCGATGTGCGCGGTGGCGGGCCGGCGGTGCGCGAGACCGACACCCTGCGGCCGGAGAACAGTTTCTCGAAGGCCCACGCCATCTGCTTCTCGGGTGGTTCGGTGTTCGGCCTCGCCGCAGCGGACGGCGCGGCCGTGGCGCTGTCGGCGCGCGAGCATGGCCTGAAGCTGGCGCCGGGGACACCGGCCATCCCGATCGTGCCTGCCGCCTGCCTGCATGACCTGGGCAATGGCGGCGACAAGGCCTGGGGCCTCTCCCCGCCCTATCGCGAGCTGGGCATGAAGGCCGTCGCGGCGGCGGGCGAGGACTTCGCGCTGGGCTCGGTCGGGGCCGGACGCGGGGCGATGGCGGGGATCCGCAAGGGCGGGCTGGGCTCAGCCTCGATCGACCTGGGCGGCGGCCTGATCGTCGCGGCCCTGGTGGCGGCCAATCCGGTCGGCACGCCCTACATGCCCGACGGCGAGACCTTCTGGGCCTGGCCCTACGAGATCGACGGCGAGTTCGGCGGCCAGCGGCCGGGCGCGGACATGCCGCCCTCGATCGAGCCGATCCCGGACGATTCGAAGCTGGCCGCGCGGCTGAAGGCCGGGGCCAACACCACGCTTGCCCTGGTGGCGACCACCGCCGACCTCAGCACCGCCGAGGCCCAGCGGATGGCGATGATGGCCCACGACGGCATGGCGCGGGCGGTGCGGCCGTCGCACTCGCCGTTCGACGGCGATGTCTGCTTCGCCCTGGCCTCGGGCGCGGTGGCGCTGGGCCCCGATCCGATGCGCGGGCTGATGCGGGCGAAGATCGGCGCGGCGGCGGCCGACTGCGTGGCCCGCGCCATTGCACGCGCCGTGTACGAAGCCGCTAGGGCGGGCTGACCGTCTCGCCGCCGGTCAGCTGGACGGCGGCGGTTTCCAGGTGGTCCAGCAGGCGCTTGAACATCGCCACTTCGCTGGGCTGCAGCCCGGCCAGCAGGGTCGCCTCGTAGGCCAGCGCCAGCGGCGCGATCTCGGCGAACAGGCGACGGCCGGCGGCGGTCAGTTCCAGGGTGTGCGAGCGACGATCCGAGCGGACCGTGGTGCGGGCCACCAGACGACGGACGACCAGCTCCTGGGCGGCGCGGCTGACCCGAACCTTGTCCATGGCCGTGCGGGTGACGGCGGTGTGCTGGGTCAGGCTGCCCTCGGCCAGCACCGACATCAGCCGCCATTGCGGGATGGTCAGGCCGAAGCGGTCTTCATAGGCGCGGGCGATCAGGCGGCTGACGGCCGCCGAGGCCGTGGCCAGGCGATACGGGACGTAGTCGACCAGGCTGACGCCGGGCTCGGGCGCTTCGGGTGCGCCAGACGTGATCGTGGAGACCGTCGCGGTCATGCCCTTCCTTTCGTCCCTCCCGGGCGTGGCCGCCTTCCGGAGGAGCGGCCTTCGCCAATCCATCACGCCTCGGTCAGACGACCGCGCGTGCTCTTGGTGTGAGCGTCCCTCGCCCCTGTCTCAACGACGAGGCGAGTTTGCTCGAACGAAGGACCACATTCGCACGCCGCTTGGGCAGAGAATAGCCGTCTCGCCTTCCTGAACGGCGTTCTTATGCCCTCAGGGCGTCAGTGATGCTCGGCGCCGTGCGGCTTGTCCTTGGGCATCGGCGGCAGGACGGTCAGCGACCGCTGGCAATCCTCCAGCTCGCGCAGGCAGTTGGGACGGTTCCAGAAGTCGGCGAACTCGGCCACGGCCAGGCGCAGCAGCTGCTTGAATTCCCTGGAGTCCGGGCCCTTGGGCTCCTCGTGGTGGTGGTCGTCGTGCTTGGCTTCGGGCTTGTGAGCGGCCAGCAGCACGGTCTGGGAGCCGACGATCGTCACGTTGCGACTCAGCAGCTCGAACCCGCCGCCGCTGCGGCACTTGTCGTCGCACTTGTGCTTGTCGTGGCCGTGCTCGGCGCAGGTCTTTTCCTCGCCGTGCTTGTCGTCCTTGCCGTGCGCCGCGCCGTGATGGCCGTCCTTGTGGCCATCCTTCGGCTTCTCCTCGGGCGGCTTGCCCTCAATGGCGTCGGACAGGTGCTTGAAGGCCTTGGCGCAGGGGCCGCCGAACATCAGCAGCGGGCCGATCAGGCGCTTGACCTCGTCCAGCAGCTCGTGGGCCTTCTTCTCCAGCTCGCCCGAATGGGCGCTGGAGGCGGCCACGCACTTGGCCTTGATGGCCTCGTGGATCTTCTTGGGGACGCCGTCGGTCTTCTCGCCCTTGTCGCCGCGTCCGGTCAGGCGACCGGCGAAGAAGGCCAGGGCCGCGATGGCGATGCCGGCCAGAATCAGCAGGAACACCAGGGTCGGATCGAAGACCGGCACCGGCTGCTCGACCGGGAATTCAGACTGGTACACCGGGACCCCTCCACCACACAGCGTTCTGCGTCGCCATATGGTTAACGCAACAACGTTACGGATGCACGGCCAAGGTGCTCAGGTCGGGGCGGAAATGATGCTGGAGACCTTGGCGCCCGCGTCATAGCGCGACGGACCGCCATAGACGGTGACCTCGCAGAGGATGTCGCCGCCCTCGGCCGAGGCCCAGATGTAGCTGCGCTCGACCTCGACATAGCGGCCGGCCGGCGAGATGCCCTCGAAGGTGTCGCCCCAGGGCACGATTCCCTTCAGCTCCTGCCAGCGCAGGGTCACGGCGCGCGAAAGCTCATCGCGCGCCATGGCCTCCAGGTCGGGATCGCCGATCGGACTGCTCAAAGGCCTCAGCCTTCGGCGGTGTCGCGGAAATAGGCCTCGACCTCGCCCTGCAGCTTCAGGGTCATGGCGTTGCCCTTGCGGTCGACGGTCTTGCCGGCCGCGACCCGCACCCACTTCTCGCTGATGCAGTATTCCTCGACATTGGTCTTCTCGACGCCCTTGAAGCGGATGCCGATGCCGCGCTCCAGCAGGTCCGCGTCATAGAACGGGCTGTCCGGGTTGACGGAGAGGCGGTCGGGAGGCGTGTCGCTCATGGTCTCTGGCTTTCGTCTGGGCCGCGCGGCCCCAATGTCTTGGCCGGCGGTGATAGCGATGAAACGCCGAAAGTCCAAGTCGGAGCGACCCGCCTCCCCTCTTCCGTCTAGTCCTGCTGGTCTTCCTTGACCGGGTCGGCGGCCGACACCGTGCCGTCGTTGTTGGTGTCGTGGTGGTTGAACATCCGCCAGCCCGAATAGTCGAACTCGGCGCGGGTGATGGCGCCGCTCTTGTCGCTGTCGAGCACGCCGAAGCGGACGTCGGCCTGGCGCATCTGGCGCTCGCGTTCCTCTTCCTTCTTCTCGGGCGTGCGGTCGTCGGCGGCGAGCTTCTTCTCCAGGCGCGCCTTGAACTCGCCGACATATTCGGACCGTGACAGCGAGCCGTTCTTGTCGGCGTCGGTGGCGGCGAACTGCAGGGCTCGGGTGGCGGCGAACTCGTCCTTGGAGACGACGCCGTCGCCGTTCTGGTCCTGCTCCTTGATGAAGGTGTCGCGGGCGTGCGAGGCGGCGAAAGCGCTACCGGCGCCCAGCGAGGCGACCAGGGCGGCGGCGAGGATGATGCGGGTCTTCATGGGGTCTCGTCCTAGCGGAGGGATTCGAAGGTCAGGGCGTAGGTGAAGCTCTGGCCCGGCTGGCCGGCGGCGGCCGGGGCGACGCGGTGGCGGGTCTGGACGTGATAGAGACCCGAGTGGTCCGGCTTCACGGCGAAGCGGCCCTTGGCGTCGCTGGTGACGGTCTTGGGCGCGGGCTTACTGTCTGCGTAGCGGTCCTCGGCGGCCACGAACTCGATCGCCTGGTTGGCCAGCGGCTTGCCGTCGAACAGCACCTCGAACACCGCGTCCTGGCCGGTGACGATCTTGCTGGGGTGGGTGACGGCCTTGAACTCAAGACCCTTGCCGATGGGCGCGAGAGCCGCGTCGTTCGGCGCGCCGCGCGTCACATAGACATCGGCCATGGTCAGGCTCTGCATGTCGATGGCGTCGGCCGGAGCCTTCTCGCCCTCGAAGAACTGCCACTCGCCCTTGACCAGCGCGGCCTTGGCCGTGCGGCCGCCGCGCAGGCCAGTGGTGATACGATAAGTGCCGGGCTTCTCGGTGACGGCTTCCACCAGCGCCAGTTCGCGCGTGTAGACCGGAGTCAGCGGGATGCGAACGCCGTCGGGGCCGATCACGGCGTAGGCGTCCGACTTCATCACCACTTCCGGCGTGAAGAAGCTCTCGGTGAAGGCGCCCTGCACGGTGACGATCTTGCGGTCCGAGGCGTCGAACACCGTCGGCAGCAGATAGGGCGAGTGGGCCTGGGCGGCCGGGGCAGCCAGGGCCAGCAGGAGCGCGCCGCCCAGCAGGCCAGCGCGGAGAGAACGGATCATCGGGAGCACCCCAGGCGCCGCTCCAGTCGCGGCGAAACTGGGGATATTGCGATTAGTTCTAAGAATCAATTGCAAATAGCTTGACCGGTCGGGGCGCCAGCTTTAGGCCGTCACCATCAATTGCGACTAATTCGCAAACGCACCATCGAAGGGGATATCGATGTCTCGCCTGAAGCTCGCCGCGTTCGCGGCGGCCTCCACCGCCGCCCTCCTGGCCACTGTCGCGCACGCTGCGGACGCCACGCCGGCTGACGCCGTCGAAGTCGACAAGGTCACCGTCACCGCCACGCGCTCGGAGAAGTCGGTCGACAAGGTCCCGGCCACCGTCACGGTCATCTCGTCGGACGAGATCGAGGATGGCCTGGTCAAGGACATCAAGGACCTGGTCCGCGACGAGCCGGGCGTGTCGGTCCGCAGCGCCCCTGCCCGCTTCACCGCCGCCGGCGCCTCGACGGGCCGTGACGGCAATGCCGGCTTCAACATCCGTGGCCTGGAAGGCAACCGCGTGCTGATCGTCGTCGACGGCGTGCGCGTGCCAGACGGCTTCGCCTTCGGCGCCCAGTCGACCGGTCGCGGCGACTATGTCGACCTGGACATCCTGAAGTCGGTCGAGATCGTGCGCGGCCCCGCCTCGGCCCTGTACGGCGCCGACGGCCTGGCCGGCTCGGTCAGCTTCATCACCAAGGATCCGTCGGACATCGTCAAGGACGGCAAGTCCTTCGCCGGCCGCGCCCGCGTCGGCTACGCCTCGGCCGACGAGAGCTGGACCGAGAGCCTGCTGCTGGCCGGCAAGTCGGACCGCTGGGAAGCCCTGGCCGCCTATACCCGCCGCGACGGCAAGGGCCAGAAGACGGCCGGGACCAACGACTCGGCCAATACCGACCGCACGACCGCCAACCCCGAGGACAACCAGTCCAATTCGTTCCTGGGCAAGCTGGTCTACAGCCCCAATGACAAGAACCGCTTCCGCCTGACGGTCGACCACCTGGATCGCGACGTCGACTGGACCGTGCTGTCGGCCATCGCCAAGCCGCCGCTGGCCTCGACCAGCGTCATCGGCCTGACCGCCTTCGACAAGGTCAAGCGCAACCGCGTCAGCGCCGACCACCGCTTCGACGGCGGCGAGGGCCTGATCAACGCCGCCCGTTCGACCGTCTACTGGCAGAAGAGCACCACCCGCCAGTTCTCGGCCGAGGACCGCTCGACCGCCGTCGATCGCACCCGCGACGCCACGTTCGACAACCGCGTCCTGGGCGCCAGCGTCGAGCTGCACAGCGTCTTCGACTCCGGCGATCTGAAGCACGAGATCGTCTGGGGCGGCGACGCCTCGATCACCCGCCAGCAGGGCACCCGCGACGGCACCGTGCCGCCGGCCGGCGAGACCTTCCCCGCCAAGGCCTTCCCGACCACGGACTTCACCCTGACCGGCCTCTATGTACAGGACGAGATCACCGCCGGTCCGGTGTCGATCTACCCGGCCGTCCGCTTCGACTACTACAAGCTGGCCCCCAAGGCCGACCCGCTGTTCACCACCGCCTCGTCGGGCCAGAACGACTCGCACATCTCGCCGAAGCTGGGCGTGGTGTGGAACGCCAGCGACGTCGTCACCGTGTTCGCCAACGCCGCGGCCGGCTTCAAGGCCCCCGCCCCGATCCAGATCAACACCGGCTTCGCCAACCTGATCTCGAACTACAAGTCGATCTCCAACCCCGACCTGAAGCCCGAGACCAGCAAGACCATCGAAGGCGGCGTCCGCTTCCACCAGAGCGGCTTCCGCGCGGCCGTCACGGCCTTCACCGGCAAGTACGACGACTTCATCGAGCAGGTGCAGGTGCGCGGCACGTTCACCGCCGCCGATCCGGCCGTCTACCAGTACATCAACCTGTCGGACGCCAAGATCAGCGGCGCCGAGGCCAAGGCCTCGTACGACTTCGGCAACGGCTTCACGGCCCGCGCCGCGGCCTCCTACGCCAAGGGCTCGTCCAAGACCAACGGCGTGCGCACTCCGCTGGTGTCGATCGACCCGGTCAAGCTGACCGGCGGCGTCGCCTATCGTGACCCCGCGGGCCGGTTCGGCGGCGACCTCAGCGTCATCCACTCTGACCGCAAGTCGGCCAGCAAGGCGGGCGTCACCTGCACCGGCGGCTGTTTCCTGCCGCCGTCGTTCACCGTCGCCGACGCCACCGCCTGGTTCGCGGTGACCGACGCGGTGACCGTGCGCGCCGGCGTCTTCAACCTGACCGACGAGAAGTACTGGTGGTGGAGCGACGCCCGTGGCCTCGCCGACACCTCGACCGTCAAGGACGGCTACAGCCAGCCCGGCCGCAACTACAGTGTCTCCCTTGCGCTGAAGTTCTAAGCTGGGAATGGAGCGGCGCGCGTGGGCCGGGAAGCCGCGCGCGCCGCATATCCTGCAAGCAAGCGCCTCGGTCCCGCCGGATCGGGGCGTTTTGCGCTTAAGGGCCGCGACATCGCCGAAAGCCCTTACACTTTGCGCGCTCTCGCTTTACCACCGACCGCGTCACGACTTCGGAGTTCGCATGCTGCGTCGCCTCTACGACTGGGTCATGGGCCTGGCCGCTTCCCGCCACGCTCCGGTGAGCCTGTTCGCCGTCTCGTTCGCCGAGAGCTCGTTCTTCCCGATCCCGCCGGACGTGATGCTGGCCCCGATGGTGCTGGCCAAGCCTGAGAAGGCCTGGCGCTACGCCCTGATCTGCACGCTCGCCTCGGTGCTGGGCGGCGCGCTCGGCTGGTGCATCGGCTACTTCCTGCGCGACTTCGGCCTGTGGATGATGGCCGCGACCGGCCACACCGGCGGGCTGGAGCAGTTCCAGTGCTGGTACGGCAAGTACGGCGTCTGGGTGATCCTGGCCAAGGGCCTGACCCCCATCCCCTACAAGCTGGTGACCATCGCCTCGGGCCTGGCCGCGTTCAGCTTCCCGATCTTCCTGGCCGCCTCGGCGGTGACGCGCGGCGCGCGCTTCTTCCTCGTGGCCTTCATCGTCAAGAAGTTCGGCCCGGCCATGATGCCGATCGTCGAGCGTCGCCTGGCCCTGTTCGCCGGAATTTTGATCGCCCTCCTTGTCATCGGCCTGGGCGCCAGCCACTTCATCGGTGGGGGCGGACATGCTGGAGCTTGCGCCGCGTGACGAACAACGATCCGAAGACTGAGATTCCGGCCGGCGGCGAGCCGCCCCTGGCCACGCCTGTGCGCGGCCCCGCGCCGGTCGCCGCGCCGGCCCCGACCAAGACCTTCATCGGCGTCGTCTACGATCTGGTGACCCGCGAGTGGCCGCTGGTCGCGCTGCTGTCCAGCGCCCTGATGCTGGCCATTGCGCACTCGTTCGAGACCTTCGGCCACCTCGCCCCCTGCCATCTCTGCCTCAAGGCCCGCGAGGTCTACTGGCTGGCCGGGACCGTCGGCCTGATCGGTGCGATCCTGCAGCGCACGCCGCTGTGGACCCGCCTGCGCCAGCCGGTGAACCTGCTGCTGGGCGCGATCTTCCTGTACGGGACGGGCCTGGCCGTCTTCCACGCCGGCGTCGAGTGGAAGTGGTGGCCGGGTCCGACCACCTGCACCGGCGGCAGCGTCGCCAGCGCGACCAACCTGTCGGCCATGCTGAACGGCACGGCCCAGGTCAAAGCCCCGATGTGCGACAAGGCCGCCTGGGTGTTCCTGGGTCTGTCGATGGCGGGCTGGAACGCTCTCGTCTCGCTGAAGCTGACCGTCTGGTCGGTGCTGGCGGGCCTGCGCAAGGCGGAGACCCTCTGATGGTTCGTCCGGTCCCGCCTCGCCCCGGTCAAGGCGCGCTGGCTTCGCGCCTCGCCGAGATCCTGCGCGTCGACCAGGCCGGCGAACTGGCGGCCGTGCACATCTATCGCGGTCAGGCGGCCGTCATGCGCGCCGCCCCCGGCCGCGAGCGCATCGCCGACCAGCTGAAGGAGATGGAGGGCCACGAACAGGTCCACCTCTCGCGCTTCAACGAACTGCTGAGCGAGCGCGGCGTGCGCCCGACCCTGATGTCGCCCGTCTGGCGCGCCGCTGCCTTCGCCCTGGGGGCCGGCACCGCCCTGCTGGGCGACAAGGCCGCCCACGCCTGCACCGAGGCGGTCGAGAACGTCATCGAGAAGCACTATGCCGGCCAGATCGAGGAGCTGAAGGACCGCGACCCGGCCCTGGCCGCCGAGCTGACCCAGTTCCGCGACGACGAGCTGGGCCACCGCGACATCGCCGTCGAGGAAGGCGCTCACGAAGCCGTCGCCTATCCGCTGCTGACCGCCGTGATCCAGGCCGGCTGCCGCGCCGCCATCAAGATCAGCGAGAAGATCTGACCCCGGACTTGGCGCCGCTTTCCGGCGGGCCTACCGATGCTCCCCAACAAGACCTTCGTGTTGGGGAGTCGCCTACTTGTCGTTCCGTACCTTCGCCGCCTGCGCGGCGTCGCTGCTGGCCCTATCGACGGCGGCATTTTCGCCCGCTTGGGCCGCCGAGCCCTTGAAGACCAGCGAACTCTCCCTCAGCACCGGCGGCCCGATGCCCGCCGAGCAGCGGGCCCTGGCGTTCGATCACGCCGACCTGAAGTTCAAGATCCTGCCCGACAAGAAGGCCATCGAGGGCGAAGCGACCCTGACCTTCACGGCCAGGAGCGCGCTGGACAAGCTGGTCCTGGACTTCGACCGCGTCTTCACGATCCGCAAGCTGACGGTCGATGGCAAGGCGGCGACCTGGACCAATCCAGAAGGCCGGATGACCATCAAGCTTCCGAAGGCGGTGGCCAAGGGCAAGGTGGTGACCGTGGTCGTCGCCTATGACGGCGTGCCGCTGGAGGCCAAGCGCGCGCCCTGGGACGGCGGCTTCGTCTGGAGCACGGCCCCCACCGGCGAGCCCTGGATCGCCACGGCCGTGCAAGGCGACGGCTGCGACATCTTCTGGCCCTGCATCGACTATCCGACCGGCGAGCCCAAGCTGGTGGACCTGCACATCACCGTCCCCGCTCCGCTGGTCGCCCCGGCCAATGGCGTCTTCAAGGGCATGACCGAGAAGGACGGCTGGCGGACCTACAACTGGCAGGCCAAGAACCCCAACACCTACGCCATCGCCCTGGATGTCGGCCCCTACGAGGAGCTGACCGCCCCCTACAAGAGCCGCTTCGGCGACAGCTTCCCGATGTCGTTCTGGTATCTCAAGGGCAGCGCCGACAAGGCCAAGGGCCTGTTCGCCGAGTTCGCGCCGATGCTGGACTTCTACGAGCAGATGATCGGCCCCTACCCCTTCCGCGACGAGAAGATGGGCGTGGTCGAGACTCCGCACCTCGGGATGGAGCACCAGACGATCAACGCCTACGGCAACAAGTACAAGAAGGAGGTCTACGGCTTCGACTGGCTGCTGCAGCACGAGTTCGCGCACGAGTGGTTCGGCAACCAGCTGACCAACAGCGACAATGACGACATGTGGCTGCACGAGGGCTTCGGCACCTACATGCAGCCGCTGATGTCGCAATGGCTGCACGGCGACATGGAGTACATGGCGCGCCTGAACCAGATGCGGATCGACAGCAAGAACCGCTTCCCGATCGTCTCCGGCAAGCAGCTGGTGGAAGACGAGGTTTACAACCCCGACCGCGGGCCCGGGAACGACATCTACTACAAGGCCGCCAACGTCCTGCACACGCTGCGCACCCTGATCGGCGACGAGGCCTTCTTCCGCATCACCCGCATCGCCGTCTATGGCCGCGATGACCCCAAGCCCGGCAACTTCACCACCCGCTATCTGGGCACCAGGGACTTCATCAAGATCGTCAACCAGGTGACCGGCAAGGACTACGGCTGGTTCTTCGACGTCTATCTCTACGAGGCCGCGCAGCCGGACCTGCTGGAGACGCGCGAGGGCGGCGACCTGGTGCTGAAGTGGAAGACGCCCGGCGACAAGCCCTTCCCGATGCCGGTGGAGGTCAAGGTCGGCGGAAAGGTGGTTACCGTGCCGATGGCCGACGGGACCGGTCGCGTGGCCGTGGGCGACACCGTGCCGGTGATCGTCGACCCCGCCTCCAAGGTCCTGCGCCGCCAGCCCTATCTCGAGGATTACCTGGCCTGGAAGAAGGTCCAGGACGATGCCGCCAAGGCTGAAGCCGAGGCCAAGAAGAAGGCTGAAGCCACGAAACAGTAAGACGAGGCTAACCCTGTCCGTTCACCGGATGGCGCGACCTTCGCTGTTAGGACACCCGCGTCCTTCCGGAGGTCGCGTCCCATGTTCAAGCCCGTCCACTTCGTCAACGCCGCGCGCTTCACGCTCGTGGCCGGATCCCTGGCCGTGGTGGTGCTGACCCTGGGTCCGTTCCAGGGCGCCGAGGGCCACTTCGGCCTGACCGACAAGGAAGCCCACGCCATCGCGTTCGGCGGCCTGCTGGCGGTGTCGTTCCTGGCCTTCCCGAAGATGCGCCGCAACGACCTGATGATCGCGGCCCTGGTGCTGGGCGCGGCCGTCGAGGTCGCCCAGGTCATCGCCCATCGCGACGGCAATGTCGCCGACTGGCTGGCCGACGCGGCCGGCATCCTGACCATCTACGGCGCCAGCATGATCGAGACGGTCCGCAAGATGGCCCGCGAGCAAGGCGACCTGACCTTCGCGCAGATTAAGGCGATGGACCGTCGCCGGGGCCGCCGTCGTCGCGCGACGGCGTTCGAACCCCAAGAAGGCGGCGCGCCCAGCTTCGCCGAACGCGCCGCGAAACGCTTTCCGATCAGGTAATGCGCTTGACGCTGACCGGGTCGCTGCCCGGGAAGCTCTCTTCCAGGCCCTCGTCCAGCAGAGCCTCTTGACGGTTCTCCGACTGCTCGACCTTGGCGGCCAGCTGGTCGTGCTTCTCGTTCTCGGCCAGCGGACGCTTGGCTTCCCGCGAGTGCGGCGCGTCGATGTGCCGGTCTTCCGGACGGACCTTGGCTTCCGAGGCCATGTCGGCCGTCGAAGCGGCGGTGCCGTGCGTGAAGTGGCGTTGGTCGTCGGTGGTGGGTTGTCGGCTCATGGCGTTATCTCCCGTGGCTTTTCGCCTCGGATGTAAAAACCCGCCGGTCGAGGTTACGGTTGCATGGTCGGGGACCCGCCACAGCCGTTGTGTCAGCGCCGAAATATTTCAGGCCGCCCCCTGGAACCTTGGCCATGAGCCCGCATTTAAGACTCAGCTTCGGCGGTCAATCCCCTTCCGCCCACAGCCACGGCCCGGGACAGCTATCCCCTCATGCACAGCCCGGGCCGTTTTGCTGTCTGAAGCCGAAGGCGCTTACGCCTCCAGCTCGATATCCCAGTACAGATAGTCCAGCCAGCTGACGTGCAGTCGGCCCGGCGGGAAGCGGCGGCCGCGTTCCTGCAGCTCGTGCATCGACGGGCGGCGGGCGTTGTGGAAGGGCTGCATGCCGGCTTCGCGCGGCGTGCGACCGCCCTTGCTGAGGTTGCAGGGCGCGCAGGCGGTGACGATGTTCTCCCAGGTCGTGCGGCCGCCGCGCGAGCGGGGGATCACGTGGTCGAACGTCAGGTCCTCGGGCGAGCCGCAATACTGGCAGCTGAAGCTGTCGCGCAGGAACAGGTTGAAGCGGGTGAAGGCCGGCGGCCGCTCCTGCGGGACGTACTGCTTCAGCGCCACGACGCTGGGCAGCCGCATCTCGAAGGACGGCGAATGGACGACCTGGTCGTAGCTGGCCACGACGTCGACGCGATCCAGGAACACCGCCTTGATCACCTCCTGCCAGGGCCAGAGGGACAGCGGATAGTAGCTGAGTGGCCGGAAGTCGGCGTTGAGCACCAGGGCCGGCATGCCCGATGGTGGACGCGTGAGGACCTGCATCAGAGCCCCCCTTCAAGGCGAACGTCAAAACGTTCAGCGCCTCGGCTGATGTGATACGCGACAGGACTGAAGACGGGCCTCCTTCCTACGCTATTCAGGGAATCGCCATTCATTCCCGAACGCATGGAAAGGATGGGCCATGTCAGCGACAGAACCAAGACATCTCGCCGACGGGTCCTAGAAAGGCGCGATCTCGCGTCGTTTCACGGCGCCGTAGCAGGCCCAGAGCAGATGGGCGGCGACACCGCGATACGGCCGCCAGAGTTCGGCGCGCTTGTAGGCCTGCTTCTCGTTGGGCCGGACCTCGGCGTTGTCGGCCCAGCGCATGGCTTCCTGCAGGGCGACGTCGCCGGCCGGGAAGATGTCGAGGCGGCCTTGGGTGAACATCAGATAGACCTCTGCGGTCCAGCGGCCGATGCCGGTGATGGCGGTCAGGGCCGCGATCGCTTCCTCGTCCGACAGGCCCGGCAGGGCGTCGAAGTCGCAGGTCCCGTTCAGATGGGCGTGGGCGATGGCGTGGGCGTAACGGGCCTTCGGATGAGAGAGGCCCAGCGACAGCAGGTAGTCCTGCTCATGCCCCATCACCCGCTCGGGCGTCATCTCGGGCAGGCCCGCCTCGACACGCGCCCAGATGGCGGCGGCCGAGGCCAGGGAGACCTGCTGTTGCACCACCATCTTCAGCAGGCCCGGGAAACCGCCCGTGCTCACCCGCCATTCGAACGGCGGGGTCACGGCCTCCATGGCCGCCAAGGCCGGGTCGGCGGCGGCCAGGGCCTTGCGGGCTTGAAGAAGGGCGTCGGCGGTGGGCGGAACGAACATCGGCCGCAAGGGACCCTGCCCCGCGGCCGCTGACAATCCGGAACTTGCTGAACTATCCGATGCTGGTGATTTCGATCTCGCCGCCTGGCGCGGGCGAGACGTCGCCGACCACCTTGCCCAGCAGGGCGCGGGCGATCGGGGCGACATAGGACACCGAGCCCTTGGCCGGGTCGGCCTCGTCCTCGCCGACGATGCGGAAGGTCTGCACGCGGCCGTCCTCGCGCTCGAAGGTCACGCGGTCGCCGAACTGCACGGCGGTCTTGTCGGGATCGCGCTCCATCAGCTGGGCGGTCGCGCGGCGGGCCGACCAGTAGCGCAGGTCGCGGGTGGCGCGGGCCATGGCGGTGCGGTCACCGTCGGCGGCCCCGCCAGCGGTCTGGGCCGCGCTGTAGGCGGCGCGCGCGGACGCCAGCTCGGCCTCGATCATGGCCAGGCCTTCGGGCGTCACGAGATTGGGCTGGGTGGAGATCGGGCGATCGGGCAGATCAGCCGCGAAAGCCTCGCTGTCGCCTTCCTTGGTGAAGGCGACGCTCATCGGAAGAAGTCTCGGATCATGGGGATTGCCTGCGACGCGTACGGATGAAACAGCGTCGGAAAGGCTAACGCGTCCAGTCCTGGTTAGCTCCGCTAAAGCAAAGCTTCAAGCAGGCCGAACGCCGCGGCGGGTGGCGCTGGGGGATCAGCAGCCGGCCCCGCCGTTCGCGAGCAAGCGGTCTTAGATAACGACGCCGGCGACAGCGGCGGCGACGCCCAGGGCGATGACGAGGAAATAGCCGGCGGCCAGACGGTCGAAGGCGTTTTCAAAGGCGTTGAGCGTGCGTTGCATGGGTAGTCCCTCCAGTTCGTGTTCCTGCCCCCGATGGGCCTGGCCGGCCTCCGCCAAACCAATTTGAACGATGCTTAGATAACACCAATCTGAACGACGTCAAGATAATCTGTACAGTGTTTGGATGAAAATTTGGAAAGGTGCTGTTACAGTCCGATCCGATGAGCACCGCGACCGCCGAATCCCGCCCGTATCACCATGGCGACCTGAGCCGCGCCCTGGTCGACGCCGCCCGCAAGATCCTCGAGACCGAGGGTCCGGCGGCGCTGTCGCTGCGGGCCGTGGCGCGCGAGGCCGGGGTCAGTCCCGCCGCGCCCTACCACCACTTCAAGGACAAGGCCGAACTGCTGGAAGCCGTCGCCCACGAGGGCTGGCACGAGCTGGACGTGGCGCTCTCCACCGCCCGCGCCTCGACGGAAGACCCCCGCTCGCGGATGACCAATATCGGCGTGGCCTATGTCTGCTTCGCGCGTGACAACCCGGCCCTGTACCGCGTGATGTACGATCGCTCGCGCGACAAGGACGCCCTGCCCGACCAGCTGAAGGACGACGGCGCCTACTGCCAGGTCCGCAACACCATCAACGAGAACAGCGGCGGCCACGTCAGCGACATCGACCTGGAGCTGGCGACCATCGCCGCCTGGTGCGCCGGCCACGGCCTGGCCGAGATGATCGGCTTCAAGCAGTTCACGTCGCTGAAGGCGCAGCTGGGCGGCGAGGAAGCCTTCCTGCGCGCGGTGTTCGAGCACCTGGGCATGTTCGCGAAGTTCACCGATCCGGCCTGAGGCCCACGTGCGCTTCGCCACCCGGTTCGCCCCCTCCCCGACGGGCTATCTGCATCGCGGCCATGCGTTCTCGGCGCTGACGGCCTGGCGCGCCGCGCAGGACGCCGGCGGTCGCTTCCTGCTGCGCATCGAGGACATCGACGCCACCCGCTGCCGGCCGGAGTACGACGCGGCGATCTTCGAGGACCTGGCCTGGCTGGGCCTGGAGTGGGAAGAGCCCGTGCGCCGGCAGTCCGAGCACCTGGCCGACTTCCATGCGGCCATCGAGACCCTGCGTGAGCGCGGCCTGGTCTATCGCTGCTTCAAGACCCGCAAGGAGATCGACATCGGCCGCGCCCCACACGAGCCGGCGGTTCCGTATGTCGGCGAGCCCCTCCCCGCTGACGAGGAAGCCGAACGCCTCGAACGCGGCGAGGCCTTCGCCTGGCGGCTGTCGCTGACGGCGGCGCGGGAAGCCCTGGGCGGGTTCGAGGGCCTGACCTTCGTCGAGCAAGGCGCGGGCCCCGACGGCGAGACCGGCGTCATCCAGGCCCGTCCCGAGACCGCCGGCGACATCGTCCTGGCCCGCAAGGACGTCGGCGTCGCCTACCACCTGGCCGTAGTCCACGACGACGCCCTGCAAGGCGTCACCCACGTGATCCGGGGCGTGGATCTGTTCGAGGCCGCTCACATCCAGCGCCTGCTCCAGGCCCTGCTAGGCTACCCGACGCCGATCTACCGGCATCATGGTCTGCTGGTCGGTCCGGACGGCAAGCGGTATGCGAAGCGGGATAGGGCCCAGACGCTGCGGGAGCTACGGGCGGCGGGGATGAGCCCCGCCGAACTGCGGGCCGAACTCGGCTTCTCCTGAATTCAGGAGGTCTTGCCCGCCTGCTCGACCAACTGCCCCATCGCCTTTAGATAGTTCGAAAACGCCGCCCGTCCGGCCTCGGTCAAACGCACGCGGGTCAAAGGCTTCCTACCGACAAAGCTCTTGTCGATCGCCACATATCCCGCCTCCTCCAGCTTGCGCAGGTGGATCGACAGGTTGCCCTGGGTCACCTCCAGCACGTCCTTGAGCTCGGTGAAGTCGGCGACCTCGGCGCTGGCCAGATAGGCGACGATCCCCAGCCGCACGCGGCCGTGGATGACGTCGTCCAGCCCGCTGATGTCGAACCTCGGACCCACGATCGTCTCAGGCGGCCGGCCGCAGGGCCTGGCGCATCATGAAGAAGCCGGGGGCGGCCATGAACGCGAACAGGCCGAAGCTGGCGATCAGCAGATAGAGGTCAGCGCGCTCGATCAGCACGCCCATGGCCACGCCGCAGACGATCCAGCCCATGGCCACCGCCAGCGTCCACATCCGCCGGCGCAGCACGAAGGTCACCTGCCAGACCGCGCCCTGCAGGATGAACACCACCGCCGGATGGAACAGCCAGTAGTGGAAGTCCTTGTGACGCGCGGCAGCCGCGGCGAAGACGATGATCAAGGCCAGGTTCGCCACCCCGGCCGCCGAGAAGGCGGCGTTCACCGCGCGGTTGGTGACGCCGCGCTGGGGGTTCTTGCGGTCCAGGATGATGACGATGGTCATCAAGATCAGGAAGATCACCGTCGGGAGCCAGGCCAGCCACATGTTGCCGGCGAAGCCCAGGCTGACCCAGCCCCACTCCTGGGCGACATAGATCAGGGTCTGGATGCCGTAGAGCACGCCGGCCGAGCCGTAGAGCGCGCCCCCGGCCACGCCCAGCCCGCCGCGCTCACCCGCGCCATCGGCCAGGCCGCGCAGGAAGGCCAGGTCGTCCTGGACGGTCTTGAGATGATCTTCGGACATGCCGATCCCCTTCAGCGCTGCATCATGGACGGTCACAGGATTCGACCCAACAGCGGCATGCGGCGCAGGGCCATGGTGGTCAGCCAGCTGAGGGCCACCGCCCCGCCGAACACCGCGCAACCCTTGGCGAGGCCGCCCCAGCTCTGCGGCAACAGCAGCCAGGCCAGCCACGAGGTGAAGACGTAGTGGGTCAGGTACATGCCGTAGGCGTTGGCCTGAAGGCTCTTTGAGAGCGGGCCGGTCTTGCGGACGAAGCGCAGGAAGGTCGCCAGGGCCGCGAAGGACAGGCCCGCGCAGGCCAGGGCGAACATCACGCCGCCGAACGTATCCAGGAACAGCCGGGGCGGATGCTGCGGCGACATGGCCATGATGAAGACGGCGATGACGCCCACGATCGGCAGGACCGGCGCGACCTGCCAGAGCCACCAGCGCTTGGCCAGCTTGCCCTCCGGATCGGTCAGGCCATAGCCGACGCCCGCCGCGCCGACCGCGACCCCGGCCAGGAAATAGATAAAGTAGTGCAGCACCCGCGAGGTCTGGACCATGAACGGCCCGACCTGCGTCCAGTGCATGAAGCCGAACGTCGCGCTCATCGGGATGTAGGCGATGGCGCTGAGGGCGGTCAGGCCCAGGAAGAAGTGGAGCGGCTTGGCCTCCGCGCCCTCCGCCAGCCGGCCGAGCGCCTCGATCACGCCGGGGAACACGATGTGGGCGGCGGTGATCAGCGCACCGAACGCCAGCAGCACCCACAGGAACCAGGCTGGGCCGCTGGGCCAGAACGGCAGGTGGGTCCAGGCGTCGACGAAGGCCGGGAGCGAACCTGCCCCGCCCGCCTGTAGCCACGCCGGAAAATAGCCCAGCGGCGCCAGCAGTCCCGCGGCGAGCACGAACGGGATGCCCAGACGCAGGACCCTTCCTCCCAGGAACCCGCCTTCGCCCTTGGCCCGCAGGCCGTCGGCGACGAACAGGCCGGAGATGAAGAACATCAGCGACATGAAGAAGAGGTCGTTGACCATGGTCAGCAGCCCGAACGGCGCGAATTGCTGAGGATCACGGACCGGAAACGCCATCCACAGGTACGGCGCCGCGTCGAAAGCCTGAACGGGCGGCGGCTGCGGCGTGTAGGCCAGCACCGTGTGGTGGGCGATCACCAGCAGGGTGACGAAGGCGCGCAAGGCGCCGATCGGAGCGTTGCGACTACCGAGCTGCGCAACGGTCGATCGTTCGGCGGCGCCGAGAGGCGCGTGCATGGGTTGATCCTCCCCTTGAAGATGTCCGCACCATGTATCAACAAGTTTGTTTTGTAAACTAGTCTATCAAACGCCGTTTTGTGATGTGGCGCGCGAGCTTGTGCGCGCCGCTCTCAGCGAACCCAGTAGCTGTAGCGATACCCGGGCTCGAAGCCCTCGTCGGCATAGAGCGCGATCGCCGGAGCGTTTTCGGCCTCGACCTGCAGCCAGGCGCGATCGGCGCCCAGCGCGCGCGCCTCGGCCAGCAGGGCGCGCAAGACCCGCCGGGCTAGACCCTTGCGGCGATGGTCGGGGACGGTGCGCATGCCGAAGATCCCGGCATAGCCGCCGCCGATGGCGCTGGCTCCGATCGCGGCCGGAGCGCCGTCGATATCCAGCCGGGCGAAGCGGGCCGGCGCGGGGATACGGCCGAGAGCCTCCAGCCGCTCGCGGCCGTCCTCCGGATCGCCGGCCGTGGCGGTGAACACGGCCTCGAAGGTGGCGTCGGGCGCGTCCGAGACACGGATGGCGGCATCGCCCGCCCCGCCCGTCGGACCCAGCATCACCAGGGTCGTCTTGCAGGGCGCGTAGCCCCGAACCGCCAAGCGCTCGGCCAGGTCGGCCGGCGCCACCACGCCGTCGGTAAGCTTGAAGCGCGGCGGCAGGCCGCGCTCGGCGAACCAGGCCTCCGTGGCGTCCAGCGCCGCCTCGACCTCGCGGTCCGGCGCCGCCAGCGGCCAGCAGGCGTTGATCCGCATCGAGCGGCCGGACGAAGCGTTGAGCCGCCAACCGCCCAGCCGCGCCCGCTCGCGGGCCGGCCAGGCGTCGTCGGCCAGGGGTTCGAGCGCTGCTGGGTCGATCACTTCTCGGCCAGCAGCTTCTCGACGATGCCCTTGGCTTCGGCGCTGGACCAGTCGGCCGGACCGCTCATCCGAGCGCGCTCGCGGCCCTGGCGGTCGTAGATCACCGTGGTCGGGAAGCCCTCGGCCTTGGGCGTCAGCGAGAACGACATCTTGTAGGATGGGTCGCGATACGTCTTCAGCGGCGGGTTGGCGGCCATCTCCTCGTTCACGAGATTCAGGTCGCCGTCACGGTCGACGCTGATCGGCAGCACGGTGACCGGCTGGGTCGCGTAGGTGGCCTGCAGCTTGGCCAGGGTCGGCATCTCGGCCTTGCACGGCGCGCACCAGGTCGCCCACAGGTTCATGACCACCACGCGGCCCTTGAAATCGGCCAGGGTCGCCGGCTTTCCGTCCAGGCTGGTGAAGACGGTGTCGGGCGCGGCGCGCGGCGTGGACGGCACGTCGAGCTTTACCAACGTCCCTTTCTTGAATTCTGTGAGGTCGGCGGGCCCTGAGGGTTTGAACGAAGCACTGGCGATGACGTATAGAACCGCCGCCACGCCGACGAGGAAGACGCCGCCCAGCGCCAGCCTCACAGGGTTGCGCTTCTTGGCCGCCGCCTCCGATTGGACTTCGCTCATATGACCGACAACGCCTCCGATACGCCCAAGGCCGACAAGGGCCAGGGTCAAGCCATGTGGGGCGGTCGGTTCTCGGCCAAGCCGGCGGAACTGATGCAGGCGATCAACGTCTCCATCGGCTTCGACAAGCGCCTCTGGGCGCAGGACCTGGCAGGCTCCCGCGCCCACGCCCGGATGTTGATCAGCCAAGGTGTGATTGCAAGCGCCGACGGTGAGGAAATCCTCAAAGGGCTCGACGCCATCGAGGGCGAGATCACGGCCGGGGCCTTCCCGTTCCGCGACGAATACGAAGACATCCACATGAACATCGAGGCGCGGCTGCGCGAGCTGATCGGCGCGACCGCCGGCCGGCTGCACACCGCCCGCTCGCGCAACGACCAAGTTGCCGTCGACTTCCGTCTGTGGGTCCGCGACGCCGCCGACCGCTCGGCCGCCCAGCTGGAGGCCCTCCAGAAGGCCCTGCTGGCCCAGGCCGAGGCCTATGCCGACGCCCTGATGCCGGGCTTCACCCACCTGCAGCCCGCCCAGCCGGTGACCTTCGGCCACCACCTGATGGCCTATGTCGAGATGTTCGGCCGCGACGCTAGCCGCTTCCGCGACGCCCGCGCCCGCATGAACGAGTGCCCGCTGGGCGCGGCGGCTCTCGCCGGTTCGCCCTTCCCGATCGATCGCCACCAGACGGCGGCGGCCCTGGGCTTCGACCGTCCGACGGCCAACTCGCTGGACAGCGTCTCGGCCCGCGACTTCGCTCTGGAAGCCCTGTCGGCCGCCTCGATCACCGCCACGCACCTGTCGCGCCTGGCGGAAGAGATCGTGCTGTGGACGACGCCGATGTTCGGCTTCATCAAGCTGACCGACGCCTTCACGACCGGCAGCTCGATCATGCCGCAGAAGAAGAACCCGGACGCCGCCGAGCTGATCCGCGCCAAGGTCGGCCGCATCCTCGGTTCGCTGACCACCCTGACCGTGGTCATGAAGGGTCTGCCGCTGGCCTATTCGAAAGACATGCAGGAGGACAAGGTCCCGACCTTCGAGGCCTTCGACGCGCTGGAGCTGTCCCTGCTGGCCATGGCCGGCATGGTCGCCGACCTGACCCCGAACACCGACAAGATGGCCCAGGCGGCCGGCGCGGGCTTCTCGACCGCCACCGATCTGGCCGATTGGCTGGTGCGGACGCTGAACATGCCTTTCCGCGACGCCCACCACGTGACAGGCTCGGCGGTAAAGACGGCCGAAGGCCTTGGCGTCGATCTGGCCGATCTTACCTTGGAACAGTTCCAGGCGATCGAGGCCCGGATCACCCAGGACGTCTACGCCGTTCTGACCCCGGCCGCCTCGGCGGCCAGCCGCATGAGCTACGGCGGGACCGCCCCCGCCCAGGTCCGCGCCCAGATCGCGCGTTGGAAGGAAGTCCTCGCATGAAGTCGCGTTCTGTCACCCTGCTCGCGCTGACCGCCCTGGCCCTGACGGCCGCCGCCTGCGGCAAGCAAGGCACGCTGGATCGTCCCGCCCCGCTGTGGGACCCGGTCAAGAAAGCCGCCTGGGAAGCCGAACGCCGCGCCGCCTCGGCCCAGGCCAACCAGCCGGCCCGCGCCGGCGGCGCCCAGGAAGTCCGCGACCCGGCCTCCAGCGACCGCACCATCCGCGCCGCGCCCCTGCCCGGCACCAAGGACCCGTTCGGCGGCCCTTCGGCCAAGGGCTTCCCCGGCGCTACCCCCAACTAAGAGACTAAGTTGAACCACTTCGAATACGGCCCCGAGGGCCTGGCCTGCGAAGGCGTGCCCCTGGCCAAGATCGCGGCCGAGGTCGGCACGCCCGTCTATGTCTACAGCCGCGCCACGCTGGAGCGGCACTTCACCGTGTTCCGCGACGCCCTGGTGGCCGGCGGCGTGGTCGACCCGCTGGTCGCCTACGCCGTGAAGGCCAATTCCAACGTTGCGGTGCTGAAGGTGCTGGGCGACCTGGGCGCTGGGGCCGACACGGTCTCGGAAGGCGAGGTCCGTCGCGCCCTGGCCGCCGGCATCCCGCCCGAACGCATCGTCTTCTCCGGCGTCGGCAAGGCCCGCCGCGAGATCGAGTTTGCCCTCAAGGCCGGTGTCGCCGAGATCAATGTCGAGTCCGAGCCGGAGCTGAACCTGATCGCTCAGGTGGCCGGCGAGCTGGGCGTCCGCGCGAAAGTCGCTTTCCGGGTCAATCCGGACGTCGCGGCCGGCGGTCACGCCAAGATCGCCACCGGCAAGTCCGAGAACAAGTTCGGCGTCTCGTTCGCCGAGGCCGCGCGCCTCTACGCCAACGCCAGCAACAACGCCAATCTCGAGCCCGTCGGCGTGGCCTGCCACATCGGCAGCCAGATCACCGACCTTGCGCCCATGCGCGCGGCCTTCACCAAGATGCGGGGCCTGGTCGAGCAACTGCTGGGCGAAGGCCTGTCGGTCGAGCGCCTGGACCTGGGCGGCGGCCTGGGCGTGCCCTATTTCAACCACCCCGAACCGCCCTCGCCCACCGAGTTCGGCGCGATGGTCGGCGAGGTCACCAAGGGCCTGCCCGTGAAGTTGGCCTTCGAACCGGGCCGGGTCATCGCCGCCAACGCCGGCGTGATGGTCTCCGAAGTGATGCACGTCCACGAGCGCCCGGAAGGCCGCAAGTTCCTGGTCATCGACGCGGCCATGAACGACCTGGTCCGTCCGGCCATGTACGACGCCTTCCACGACATCCGCCCAGTGATCAAGCGCGCCGGCGAGACCGTCTATGACGTGGTCGGTCCCGTCTGTGAGACCGGCGACACCTTCACCCGCGATCGCGCACTGCCGCCGTTCTCGGCCGGTGATCTGGTGGCCTTCATGTCGGCCGGCGCCTACGGCTCGGCCATGGCCAGCGAGTACAACACCCGCCCGCTGGTCCCCGAGGTCCTGGTCGATGGCGACCGCTACGCGGTGATCCGCAAGCGGCCAACCTATGACGAGATCCTGGCCCGGGACCTGGTCCCGGACTGGGTCTAGGTAGTCGTACGGAAGCCTCGAAAGACCCTACAGTTATAGGGGATTAACCTCCACCGCCGCATCTGCTGGCCCAGTCTCGGGAACAGTGGAGCTCGGCGGTGGGCAACCTCATTGAATTCGACAGCATCGAAGCGCAGCGCAAGGTCGGCGGCCATCTGGTCCTGGCCTGCATTGCCGCGCTAGCGCTGATCACCCCGGCCGTCAGCCTGTTCGCCGGCCATTCCTCAGCCCTCAAGCTGGCCGGCGGATCGCTGCTGCTGGCCGCCCTGGCCTGGGGCGGTTTCGCCATCTGGCGCGACAACGCCGCCCAGCGCATCTCCACCGCCGTGACCCTGATGGGCCAGGTCAGCCTGTTCATCGCCGCCTTCTCGGGCCACCCGCTGCAGGCCGAGGCCCGCATGGCCTATCTGGCGGCGCTGGCCCTGCTGGTGGCCTATGGCGACTGGCGGGCCGTCGCGGTCGGGGCTGGAACCGTCGTGGCCATCGACGTCGCGCTCGGCACGCTTGCGCCGCAGCTGATGATGACCGGCGAGGTCACCGCCCTGCGCCTGGCCGCCAACGCCGGCGTCACCCTGGTGACGGCCTGGTCGCTGGTCTGGCTGACCGCCAGCGTCTCGCGCCTGTTCGTCACCGTCACCGCCCGCACCGACCGAGCCCTGGACGCCGCCACGCGAGCGGACGCCGCCAACGCCGAAGCCGAGGCCCAGCGCACCGCCCGCGACAGCGCCAATGCCGAACAGGCTCGTATGAAGGCCGCCCTGGAAGCCGAACAGACCCAGGTCGTCGAACAACTGGCCGAGGCCCTGGCCCACCTGTCGCGCGGCAACCTGACCTGGCGTCTGGAGGAGCCCTTCGCCATCCGCTACGAGGGCCTGCGCGAGGACTTCAACGACGCCCTTGGCAAGCTCCAGGCCGCCATGCGTGAGATTTCCGGCAACGCCTCGACCATGACCGCTGGGGTCGCCGACATGTCGCGCGCCTCGGACGAGCTGGCCCGCCGCACCGAGCACCAGGCCGCCAGCCTCGTCCAGATCGCCGCCACCCTGGACGGGATCACCGCCACGGTGCAGAGCACCGCCGACAGCGCCAACCAGGCCAATGCCGCGGCCCACCACGCCCGCGAGGAGGCCGAGCGCTCCGATCCGGTGGTCATCGAGGCCGTCGAGGCCATGACCCAGATCGAGACCTCGTCCGGCCAGATCGGCAAGATCATCGGCGTCATCGACGAGATCGCCTTCCAGACCAACCTGCTGGCCCTGAACGCAGGGGTCGAGGCCGCTCGGGCGGGCGAGGCCGGTCGCGGCTTCGCCGTCGTCGCTCAAGAAGTGCGGGCCCTGGCCCAGCGCTCGGCTGACGCGGCCCGCGAGATCAAGATGCTGATCAACGTCTCGGGCGACCAGGTCGCCGCCGGCGTGGAGCGCGTCGCCCGCACCCGCGAGGCCCTGGCGCGCATCGTCGCCCGCGTGGCCGAAATCGACACCCAGGTGAAGACCATCGCCGCCTCGGCCCGCGAACAGGCCACGGGCCTGGGCGAGGTCAATGTCACGATGGGTCAGCTGGATCAGGTGGTGCAGCAGAACGCGGCCATGGTCGAGGAGACCACCGCCGCCGCTCACGCTCTGAGCTCGGAATCGCAGGAACTGGCCGATCGCGTCGGCCTGTTCGAGATCGGCCAGGCCCGCCACGCCGAAGCGCAGCGGGCGGCCTGAAATCAGTCCATCGCGCCGATATAGGGCAGGCCGCGGCTCTTGCCCTCGTCGTCGAGGCCATAGCCGACCAGGTAGCGCGCGGGCGCTTCCCAGGCGACGAAGTCGGGCTCCATGCCGCGATCCTTGGGCCAGGGCTTGCGGGCGAAGACGGCGGTCAGCACTTCGCTGGCGCCGGCGTCCTTAACCAGGCGGGCGGCTTCCGAGAGCGACAGGCCGGTGTCGAAGACGTCGTCGACGACCAGGGCGCGGCGGCCGATCAGCGGGCGTTGCAGGTCGGCGCGGACCTCGCAGCGGCCCGTGCTCTTGCGCTCGTCGTGATAGGAGGCCAGCCACAGGGCGTCGAACCGCACGTCGCGGCCGGCCTTGTAGAGGGCGCGGGTCAGATCGGCGGCGAACCACAGGCCGCCGGTCAGCAGGCAGACCACGACGGTGTCGTTGTCGATGCGCGGCGCGATGGCTTCGGCCAGCTTCTGAACCCGTTCGGCGATCTCGGCTTCCGAGATCAGGACTTCGGGCTTGGTGATGTCATTCATGATGTTCGGATTCGTGAGAGTCTGCGGGAGGAGGCGTTGCCTCCCCGCTCTCATGTCCCGAGGGTTCCTGTCCAGCCGCTTCGTGCTCAGCGGGGGCGTCCTGTGCGCCGCGCAGGTCCAATTGCGGCTCTTCGCCGTGGCCTTCGGGCTTCTTCAGGGCAGCTTTCACCGCCTTGGCGGCGCCGGCCTCGGTGGCGAATCCGATCTGCAGGTCCTTGGCCGTGCGCGGCGGGTTCATGAAGGTGATCGAGAAGTGGCGCACCTGGCCCGGCGGGATCTTGGCGTCGGCGGCCGCGGCCAGCTGGCCGGCCACGCGCTTCTCCTGCTTGTTCAGCAGCTCCACCCGCAGCGGCGGGGCCAGCACGTCGTGCTCGGTGATGTTGCGGATCGTGCCGGTGACGGTCACGGCCGCGTGGCCTTCCAGCATGATCGGCTGGGCCTTGATGCTGTCGCGGTCGATGACGAGGCCGATGGTGTTCACCGGCAGGCCGACGGCGGCATAGGCCCCGGCCGAGCCCGGCAGGATCTTGACCACGTCGATGCGGAAGATCAGGGCGGCGACCACGACCACCGCCATGGCGGCGGCCATGCCGGCCCAGATGACGCCGGTGGCGGTGGCTTCGCGCAGGCGACGCTCGGCGTCGGCCCGGGCGCGGAAGACCTTGGGCAGCTCCTCGCCCGGCAGGGCGCTGACGGGCGGCTCTTCGGCGTCGGCGCTGGCGTCCGTGGTTTCGGAGACCTGCTCGATGCTCTCGATCTGGCTGGCCAGGGTCGGGGTTTCAGGCTCGTCGAACAGGTCGTCGACGGCGGCTTCGTTGCGCGCGTTCCAGCGGTGACCGCAGGAGGCGCAACGCACGACGCGACCCGTCGCGCCGACCTTGGAGTCGTCGACGAAATAGCGGCTGGCGCACTCCGGACAGGTCAGTATCATGGCCGCGAATCGAACGCTCCCCACACACCTAAAGGGGGTCGCTGATTTTAACCCTGATGTCCAGAAACCCAAGTGACGCGCCTTGCGGATCGACACAGAACAGGGCGATGACGCCCTTCCGGTGGTCCGGTTCGATGGCGTCTCGATGCGTTACGGCCGCGCGCCGGAAACCCTAAGGGATATCAGCTTTTCCCTGGCCCCAGGCTCGTTCCATTTCCTGACCGGTGCGTCGGGCGCGGGCAAGAGTTCCCTGCTCAAGCTGATCTATCTGGCGCACCGTGCGTCACGGGGTCGCGTCGAGCTTTTCGGGCGTGATGTCAGCCTCACCCACACCTCGGACCTGCCGTTCCTGCGCCGCCGGATCGGGGTGGTGTTCCAGGAATTCCGGCTGCTGGAGCACCTCTCGGTGTTCGACAACGCCGCCCTGCCCCTGCGCATCCTCAAGCGCAAGCCCGCCACCTATCGCGAGGACGTCGCCGAGCTGCTGAGCTGGGTCGGCCTGGGCGAACGCATGCATGCGCTGCCCGCCACCCTGTCCGGCGGCGAGAAGCAGCGCCTGGCCATCGCCCGCGCCGTCGTGGACCGTCCCGACGTGCTGCTGGCCGACGAGCCGACCGGCAATGTCGATCCGGCCATGTCGCTGCGCCTGCTGCGCCTGTTCGTGGAGCTCAATCGCCTGGGCACCACGGTGCTGATCGCCACCCACGACGAGGACCTGGTGGCCCGCGCCGCGCGGCCGACCCTGCACCTGGACCAGGGCCGCCTCGTGGATGTGGGAGGTCGCCCATGAGCGAGTTCTTCCAGGTCGCCCGCTGGAAGCCCGGCCCGCTGCTCCCGCCGAACGACGCCCGCGATGGGGCGCTGGTCTTCGTGGTCGCGGTGCTGTGCTTCCTGGCCTGCCTGACCGCCTTCGCCGCCCTGGCCTCCAACCGCGCCGCCCACGGCTGGACCGCCCAGCTGGTCAACTCGGCCACCGTTGTGGTCCGGGCCCGCGCCAACGAGACGCCCGACAGCGCCGCCGCCCGCGCCGCCGAGACCCTGGCCGGGATCAAGGGCGTGGCCGAGGCCCAGGCCCTGCCGCGCGAGAAGGCCGAGGCCTTGCTGGCCCCGTGGATCGGCCAGGAAGCCCTGGTCGACGACCTGCCCACGCCGCGCCTCGTCACCCTGGACCTCGACCCCAAGGCTCCGCCGACCGCCCAGGTGCTGGACAAGGCCCTGCGCTCGGCCGGCATCGACGCCACGGTCGACGACCACAGCCGCTGGATCGCCGACATCGAGCGCGCCGCCGACATGGCCCGCCTGGCGGCCCTGGCCGTCTTTGCTTTGATCGCCGCCGCCACCGCCGCCGTCATCGCCTTCGCCACCCGCGCGGGCCTGGCCGCGCGCCGTGACGTGATCGAGGTGCTGCACTTCTCCGGCGCCGAGCAGGGCTTCATCACCGGCCTGTTCCAGAACCGCTTCGCGACCATGGGCGCGCTGGCGGGCTTGCTGGGCGGCGCGGGCGCGGCCATCATCGGCGCCGTTGCACGCTATTTCGCCGGCGGCGCGGGGGTTGCGCCGGTTCTGCCGCTAGCCTGGATCGATCTGGTCGCCGCCCTGCCCGCTCCGGTGGTCGCGGCCTTGATCGCCGGGCTGTCGGCCCGTCTGGCGGCGTCGCGGATCGTGGGGGAGATGCCGTGAAGACCTTAGCCGCGCTGCTGATCGCGATGATGATCTGGGGCCTGGGCCTGCTGGCCTTCACCGGCCGGGTGGACCAGTCGACGCCCGCCAAGGAGCCGCCGGTCGCCGACGGCGTCGTGGCCCTGACCGGCGCCTCGACCCTGCGCCTGGAGGCGGCCACCAAGCTGCTGGAAGAAGGCAAGGGTCAGCGCCTGCTGATCTCCGGCGTCAACCGCGAGGCCACCCGCGCCGACGTCCAGACGGTCACCAAGGCTGTCAAGCCGATCTATGACTGCTGCGTCGACCTCGGCTTCGCGGCCGCCAACACCGTCGGCAACGCCCGCGAGACGGCCGAGTGGGCCAAGTCCAAGGGCTATAAGAGCCTTATTGTCGTCACCGCCGACTACCACATGCCGCGCTCGATGCTGGAGCTGCGGGCGGCCATGCCGCACGTCGAGCTCTACGCCTATCCGGTCAAGACCGACCTCAACGCCCATCGCTGGTGGCGAACCAGCATCAGCGCCCGGCGGATGATCGTGGAATACTGCAAGTACCTGGCGATCCTGGGCCGCGAAGCGTTCCTGGGGCTAGGGCCGAAAGAGAAGGCCGCTCCGGCGGCGAAGGAAGCGTCTTGATCTATCTGCGTTCGTTCCTGTTCCAGCTGTTCTTCTGGCTGTGGTCGATCGGGACGGCGGTCCTGATGATCGCCACCTATCCCCTGCCCCGCCGCGTCAACACCTGGTCGCTGACGACCTGGGCCAAGGGCCTGATCTGGGGTCTGCGCTGGCTGGCCGACGTCAAGGTCGAGGTGCGCGGCCAACGCCCGACCGGCAACGCCCTGGTCGCGCCCAAGCATCAGTCGATGTTCGACGTCTTCAGCCAGTTCGCCCTGCTGCCCGACGCCTGCTTCGTGATGAAGAAGGAACTCTTGATGGTGCCGCTGTTCGGCTGGCACGGCCTGAAGGCTGGCATGCTGGTCGTCGATCGCGGCGGCCACTCGACCGCGCTGAAGAAGCTGGTCCGCGACGCCGTCGAACGCATGAAGGAGACGCGCCAGATCGTGATCTTCCCGGAAGGCACGCGCGGCCTCCCCGGCCAGCCCGGCGAGTACAAGCCGGGCATCGCCGCGCTCTATCGCGAGCTGAACATGCCCGTCACGCCGCTGGCCCTCAACTGCGGCAGCCACTGGAACAAAGGCTTCGTGATCAAACCTGGCACGATCGTCTTCGACTACCTCGAGCCCATCCCCGCCGGCCTGAAGCGCGGCGAGTTCATGCGCGAGCTGCAGACCCGGATCGACACCGCGACCAAGGCGCTGGAAGACAGCGGCGTCTAAGCCGGCTCGATCGCCTCGACCATCTTCAAGAGCTTCTCCATCGCCACGTCCCGCACGCCGTCCTCGCGCAGGTGCAGAACGAGGTCGGAGAGGTAGTCGATGTTGCGGCCCGACAGGCCCTTGGCGCCGGCGATCAGTTCCGCCTGCTGCTCCAGGGTCAGGGCCCCGGCCCACTGGGCGTGCTTCATGTCCGACAGGAAAACCAGGGCCGGCGTCTTCTCCCCGCCGTCGATCTTCACATCGCGCCAGGTCTCGAAATAGGTCTCGGTCGGCTGCTCGCGTTCGCGCAGATAGGCGTAGACCTCTTCCCACTCGCTGGCCGCCACCCGGTAGGCCATGCCGCGCACCGCGCCGCCGGGGGCCAGGCCCAGCACCAGGCCCGGTCGCTCGTAGGTGCCGCGATGGTGGACGGAATAGATGCAGAAGGCCCGCCGCCGCCCGTGGAGCACGGCCGTTCTTCGGTCTATGAACGGGAACCCGGGCCGCCACATGAGCGATCCGTATCCGAACACCCAGCGATCTTCGCTGTCGCCTGCCAAACCCATTCCCGATCCCGACTGGACGCGCCCAATACATGACCCATAACGACGCCGCCCCGTCCCGCAAAGCCCCCCAAAAGGCTCGGCGCAGTCGTCTGTTCACGCCTTTTGTCCTCGCCGCCGTCATTGCGGGCGGTTGGAGCTATGGCTGGTTCTGGCTGCGCGGTCAGGCCGAGCAGCGGATGGACGCCCAGTCGGCCGACCTGAAGTCGCGCGGCTATGACCTGTCGTGGAGCGCCCGCCGGTTCCACGGCTTCCCGTTCCGGATGAATGTCGACCTGACCAACGCCCGCATGGCCGAGCCGACCGGCTGGGCCGTCCGCACCCCGACCCTGAAGGGCGAGGCCGAGATCTACGACCTGACCCACTGGGTGCTCGTCGCGCCGGAAGGCGTCGTGTTGACCCGTCCCGAGGCCGGCGACGTGACCATCACCGGCCAGGCCCTGCGCGCCAGCATCTCGCACGTGGCCGAATATCCGCCGCGCGTCTCGGTGGAGGGCGCCAAGCTGACCTTCACCCCCGCTCCGGGGACCAAGCCCTTCCAGCTGATCTCGGCCGACAAGATGCAGCTGCACACGCGCTCGGGTCCCGACGACCAGGGCGCGATCTTCTTCAAGGCCGACGGCGCCAAGACCGCCTTCACGGGCCTGCTGGGCCGCATCGCACAGGACAAGACCGCCTCGATGATCCTGGAGACCCGCCTGTCGCACGTCTCGTACCTGCGCGGCCGCAATTGGGAAGCCGCCGTCAAGCGCTGGAGCGAGGCCGGCGGCCAGATCAGTGTGCAGCAGAGCCAGCTGCTGGCCGGCGACGCCGAGGGCAAGGCCAAGTCGGGCGTGCTGTCGGTTGACGCCAACGGCGCGGTCACCGGTTCGCTGAGCGTGGCGCTCAAGGAACGGGCCGATCTCTCCCAGCCGATCAAGACCCCGGAACAGGCCCTGTCCGCCATGGCGCAGGCCGCCGGCCAGGAGCCGGTGATCGAAGCCGACCTGAAGTTCGCCAACGGCCGCAGCTACCTCGGCGTGATCGATACGGGGCCGGCGCCGAAGGTGTACTGACCGATCGCTGATCGTCGAGCGCGCAATTTTCTTCCCCGAAGGGGTCGGGTATTGCGTGTTCGGCGGCAAAGACTATGGTCCGGCCTCCAATTTCGGGGAAGAACATGGGCAGCGACGCGACGGACGCCACACCGTCTCTCGAAGAGGTCCGATGGCGACTGGACGCCATCGACGGTGAACTGCTGAAGCTGCTCGACGAGCGCGCGGGCCTGGCCGGCGCCGTCGCGGCCGCCAAGCGCGCCTCGGGCGATACCGGCTTTGGCCTGCGTCCCGGCCGCGAGGCCCAGATCGTCCGCAAGCTGCTGGAGAGCCCCCGCACCGGCGCCTCCAACGCCCTGGTCATCCGCATCTGGCGCGAGATCATGGCCGACAACCTGGCGCGCCAGGGTCCCTATCAACTGGCCGTGTTCGGCGGCCGCGAGCCGGCTCGTGCGGTCGAGCTGACTCGCCTGCGCTTCGGCTCTGCCCCGCGCCTGTCGATCGTCCCCACCGCCCAGGACGCCCTGGCCGTCGCTCGCGCCCCGTGGGGCGTCGCCGTCCTGCCGCTGGCCGCCGAGACGCCCTGGTGGGGCCGCCTGCTGGCCGAGCCGAAGTTGAAGGTGTTCGCCGCCCTGCCCTGCCTGGCCACTTGGGGTCCTCAAGCCGCGCTGGCCGTGGCCGAAGTCGAGGTTGAGCCCACCGGCCACGACCAGACCTTCTGGGTCACCGACTCGGCCAAGAGCACGTCCGCCATCATCGACGCCCTCAGCCTGGACGGCGTCGCCGCCGAACAGGTCGCCGACGCCGGGGGCCTGAAACTGTTCTCGCTGTCGGGCTTCTTCCAGGCCGATGACGAGCGCCTGGCCCGCGCGCCCGGCCAACTTACGGGCGTCATCGGGGCTGCGCCCGAACAGTTCGACGTGTAAGAGACCCCCGTCTCTAGACTGAGTATTCCGATGACCGATCGCTTCGCCGCGCCCCGTCCTGTCCCCAAGCCCGGGATCATGGACATCCACGCCTATGTCGGCGGCAAGTCGAAGGTCGAAGGCATCGCCCATCCGGTGAAGCTGTCGAGCAACGAGAACATCCTGGGCAGCAGCGACAAGGCCAAGGAGGCCTATCGCAACGCCGTCGACCGGATGCACATCTATCCGGACGGCAAGGCCGGCATCCTGCGCGCCGCCGTGGCCGAGCGCTTCAAGCTGGAGCCCGAGCGCCTGACCTTCGGCGACGGCAGTGACGAGATCTTCGCCCTGCTGTGCCAAGTCTATCTGGAGCCCGGCGACAACATCGTCCAGGGCGAGCACGGCTTCGCCGCCTACGCCATCGGGGCCCGCGCCTGCCAGGCCGAGGTCCGCATGGCCAAGGAGATCAACCACCGCATCGACATCGACGAGACGGTGAAATGCGTCGACGAGCGCACGCGTCTGGTCTTCATCGCCAACCCCGCCAACCCGACCGGCACCTGGCTGACGGGCGAGGAGATCCGCGCCCTCCACGCGGCCCTGCCGCCGTCGGTGATCCTGGTGCTGGACGGCGCCTATTCCGAATTCTGCAGCGACCCGCGCTTCGAGGACGGCCTGGACCTGGCCCGCACCGCCGAGAACGTGATCGTCACCCGCACCTTCTCCAAGCTCCACGGCCTGGCCGCCCTGCGGGTCGGCTGGGGCTATGCGCCCGAGCACATCATCGAGCCGCTGGAGCGTATCCGCCCGCCGTTCAACACCTCGATCCCCGGCCAGGAAGCCGCCGTCGCGGCCCTGTTCGACGACGACTTCCAGGCCCGCTCGCTGGCCCTGGTCGAGCAATGGCGTCCGTGGCTGGCCCAGCAGCTGGGCGGCCTGGGGCTGGAAGTGACACCGTCGGCGGCCAATTTTGTATTGGCGAGCTTCCCGACCACGCCGGGCAAGACCGCCAAGGAGGCCGAGGCGTTCCTGGCGTCGAAGGGCTATCTGGTCCGCGCCGTCGGCAACTACAATCTGCCCGACGCGATCCGGATCACCATCGGCCTGGAAGAGCAGAACCGCGCTGTCGTGGACCTGCTCTCCGAGTTCATGGGTCGCTAGATGTCGGCTCCCGGTCTCCTCTACCCCAAGCTCACCGTCATCGGCTGCGGCCTGATCGGCGGTTCGGTGATCCGCGCGGCGCGTGAGCACGGCGTCGTCGGCGAGGTCACCGTGGCCGACGCCAGCGAGGCCAACCGCGCCCGCGTCGTCGAACTGGGCATCGCCGAGCACGTCACCGGCGATATCGCCGAGGCCGTCAAGGACGCCGATCTCGTCGTCATCGCCACCCCGGTGCTGTCGATCCCGGAACTGGCCGCCGTCGTCATCCCGGCCATGAAGGCCGGCGCGACCCTGACCGACGTCGGCTCGACCAAGGCCAATGTCGCCGAGGCCTTCCGCGCCCAGGACCTGTCGAAGATCTTCGCCATCCCCGGCCACCCGATCGCCGGCACCGAGCAGTCGGGGCCCGACTCCGGCTTCGCCGAGCTGTTCGAGAACCGCTGGACGATCCTGACCCCCTTCGAGAGCGACGACGAGCACTACGCCGCCGCCGTCGCCAAGCTGTCAGCCTTCTGGCGCGCCTTCGGGGCCCAGGTCGAGCTGATGGAGGAGAAGCACCACGACCTCGTCCTGGCCGTCGTCTCCCACCTGCCCCACCTGATCGCTTATACGATCGTCGGCAGCGCGGCCGACCTGGAGAACGTCACCGAGAACGAGGTCATCAAGTACTCGGCCTCGGGCTTCCGCGACTTCACCCGCATCGCCGCCAGCGACCCGACCATGTGGCGTGACATCTTCGTGGCCAACAAGGACGCGGTGCTGGAGATGCTGGGCCGCTTCACCGAGGACCTCCAGGCCATGAGCCGCGCGATCCGCTGGGGCGACGCCGACACCCTTCACGCGCATTTCACGCGGACGCGGGCGATCCGCCGTGGGATCGTGGCGGCGGGCCAGGAGAGCGCCGAACCGAACTTCGGACGCGATCGCGGGAAGCACTAGGCGATGAAACGGCGGACGAAGATCGCGATCGGCGTCCTGATCGGTCTCGCGGTGATCGTCCTGGCGCTGCGCCTGAGCATCGTTTCGATCCGCATCGAGTTGCCGCCCGCTGAACCCGTCCCTGCTCCGCCAGTCCACATCCAGATCAGCGACACCGGGCAGCTGACCGTGGATGGCGCCCCCTCCAATCTCGAGACGCTTCCGCGTGACGTCGCCGCCCATTCGCACGCCGCAAGCCCGGCGGAGCAGCGGATCATGATGCACGCGGGTCAGGGCGTCAGATACGACACCTTCATGGCCGTCCTGAACCGCCTCAAGGATAGCGGCTGGATAAAGGTCGGTCTGATCAACGAAGACATCCACGGCCCTGATGCCCCCTGACGGGTCTTTGCAAACTTCTCGCGCCAGACTTGCATTCAGCGCCGTACAGGCGGACCCTCTTCAGGTCGACAACTTGAGGAGGTGAGCATGGACAGCGTCAATGTAACGACCCTTCAACAAGCGTATTCGGATGTCGCCCGTGGCGACGTGGAGGCCGTCGCAGAGCTTCTGGATCAGAGCGTCAGCTGGAAGGTGATGGGCGAGCCCAGCTCGTTCGCACCATTCGGCGAATACACGGGACAAGATGGCGCCCGGGACTATCTCGCCAAGCTCGGCGAGACGCTCAACATCACGTCGATCAAGCCCTACCAGTTCGTGGTCGAGGGCGACACGGTCGTGGTCTTGGGCAAGACCGACGGCGTGATGCGGGCCACTGGAAAGGCCGTCGAAGTCGACTGGGCCCACGTCTTCACATTCCGGGACGGCAAGGTCATCGACTACAAGGAATTCGTGGATACGGCGCGCATCCTGAACGCCGCCCACTGAGCGATCCCGGCGCGCCGTCCGGTCCTCATGGCCTGACGGCCCCGCCTTTTCCCGCCCCAATCCCGCAATAAGACGGCAACAATACGAGCCCATCCACCAAGGTCAGGGACATTCATCGGGGAAGGAAACCCACCCATGCGCCGCACGCTTATCGTCGCGCTCGCTTCGCTCACCACCCTGGCCGGCGGCGTCGCCCTGGCTCAGGACGCTCCGCGCCAGATGCCGGCGCCGGAAGACATCTTCAAGCGCTGGGACGCCAATGGCGACGGCGCGGTCGACAAGGCCGAATGGGACGCCACGGGCCGTCCGGCCGACCGCTTCGCCATGATCGACGCCAATAACGACGGCAAGGTCACCCTGGACGAACTGAAGGCCGCCTTCGAGAAGATGCGCGCCCGCCGTTCGCAGGAAGGCGGCCCGCCTCCCGGTCCGCCGCCGGAAGGCCAGCCGCCGCAAGGCAACTAGGCGCTCCCGCCAAAGACGCTTTCGAACGCCGCCCGGTCCGCCGGGCGGCGTTTTGCATTCCAGGCCTTCACCCTTTTGGCGACAAGCCTCACGAACATTCAAACCGCGTCCAGGTCATCCAATCGCGACCGCGCCCACCGGGCCAATGTCCGTGTCGCAGAACGACGGCCGCCGCTCAGGCAGCCGCTTCATCCGAGGGGCAAGACCATGGACGCCAACGAACCGATCCGAACCTCGCGCCGCGACGTGCTGGCGGGCGGGATCGCTCTCAGCGCGCTCGCCGCCCTCCCCACTCTCACCACCCCGGCCGTCGCGATGGCCGCTCCAGGAGCTTCGAACATGAGCAGCGGTTTCGTCACCACCAAGGACGGCACGCAGATCTTCTACAAGGACTGGGGTCCCAAGACCGCCCAGCCGATCGTGTTCCACCACGGCTGGCCGCTGAGCGCCGACGACTGGGACAACCAGATGATGTACTTCCTGGGCCAGGGCTTCCGCGTCATCGCCCATGACCGTCGGGGCCACGGTCGCTCGACCCAGACCGACACCGGCAACGAGATGGACACCTACGCCGCCGACGTCGCGACCCTGACCGATCACCTGGACCTGAAGAACGCCGTCCACGTGGGCCACTCGACCGGCGGTGGCGAAGTGATCCACTACGTAGCCCGCGCCAAGCCGGGCCGCGTGGCCAAGGCCGTGCTGATCGGCGCCGTGCCGCCGATCATGCTGAAGACCGCCGCCAATCCGGGCGGCCTGCCGATCGAGGTGTTCGACGGCTTCCGCGCCGCCCAGATCGCCAACCGCGCCCAGTTCTTCCACGATGTGGCGGCGGGCCCGTTCTATGGCTTCAACCGCCCCGGCGCGAAGGTCTCGCAAGCCACGGTCGAGAACTGGTGGCGCCAGGGCATGATGGGCGGGACCAAGGCCCACTACGACTGCATCAAGGCCTTCTCGGAGACCGACTTCACCGAGGACATGAAGAAGGTCGACGTGCCGGTGTTCCTGATGCACGGCGAGGACGACCAGATCGTGCCGATCGACGACAGCGCCCGCATCGGCATCAAGCTGCTGAAGAAGGGCACGCTGAAGACCTATCCGGGCCTGCCGCACGGCATGTGCACCACCCACCCGGACATCGTGAACCCGGACCTGCTGGCCTTCATCAAGGCCTGATCCGGTTCGCACTGAACCTTGGAAGGCGGGCGCTGCGGCGTCCGCTTTCTTCGCGTCTAGCGCTCGGTGAAGCTGCGCGGCTCGCGGCCCAGGCCGCCCACGACCACCGCCAGGGCCGACCAGGCCGACCCCAGCGACCAGCGCGGCGGCGACGGACGCTCCGGCGGCGGCGCGAAGATCCAGCGATAGCCGATGTGAGGCACCGTCTCGATGAAGCGCGGCGCGCGGGCGTCGTCGCCCAGGGCCCGGCGCAGGTCGACCACCGCCTGGTCCAGCGCCAGGCTGGAGCCGACGTCCCGGTCCCACACGGTCTCGATCAGGTGATCGCGCGAGGCGGTCAGGCCCGGCCGCTCGGCCAGGGTCAGCAGCAGGTCGAGGACCTTGGGCTCCAGGCTTTCGACATCGACCGTCACCTCGCCGAACGCCATCCGAGGCGGAGCTGGGCGGGGTTCGGCTTCCCGAGGGCTTTCCGACAGAACTGGCACGCGTCGATCGACTCCCCTGCTTCACATCCGGGATAGGGAGACGAATTGTGCGGCGCAATTTGGTCAGCTTGGCTGCAGCCCACCATCGCCCATCTGCCCGCACAAGCGGCGCCGAACCGCGCGAAGGCGGCTTGAGTAGGCGCACGTCACAGGCTACACGGAGCGTCCCTTTGGCGGGCGTAGTTCAGAGGTAGAACGTCAGCTTCCCAAGCTGAATGTCGGGGGTTCGATTCCCCCCGCCCGCTCCAAGGTCTCCCCCAGTCCTACTCGACCCGCTCGGCCTTGACGCCCAGCTTGGCCAGTTGCGCCTGGACGCTGTCGGGGCCTACCAGGTGGCCCGAGCCGACGGCGACGAAGCTGACGCCCTTGCCGGCCAGCTTGGTCTTCAGCTGCCGCGCCCAGTCCTGGTTCCGCTTGGTGATCAGCAGGTCGTAGAGCTCGGGGTACTGCCCCTTCATCTCGGTGACGAACTCGGTCTCCAGCTCGCGGGTGTCACCGGCGGCCCAGGCGGCGACCATCTTGTCGATCTTGCCGACGCCTTCATCGGCCTCGTCGAGGGTCGATTTGAGGAAGTCCGTCTCGGTCTTGATCGGCAGGTCGGCGAAGAAGCGGATCTGCTGCTCGGGGGTCTCGAACGCGCCTTCCGGCTTGCCAGCGGCCTTGATCTCGCCGGCCAGGATCGGCTCGACGCCGCTCTTGGGGTCGTAACCAGCCTTGATCACCGGGATCAGCGACAGCTGCACGGCCGCCAGCCAGGGCCGCATGGCGTTCAGCAGCGCGGGCGGCACGCCGCCGACCTGGGCCAGGGTCGAAGCCTTCTGGAAGGCGGCGGCGTCGATCTTGCCCGACAGCGGGCTGTTGGGGTCCAGGCCATATTTGAGCACCAGCGGCTGCATCACGGCCGGGTCGTCGGCGCCGACGATCTCCAGGGTCAGGTCGCCGCTGTCCTTCAGGGCCTTGTCGATCTTGGGCGAGCGCCAGACGGTGCTGGGTTTCAGCACATGGATCGTGCCGAACAGGTAGATGGTGGAGTCCGCGTCTTGGATCTTCCACAGCGCCGGCTCGGCCAGGGCGGACCCGGCGAAGCCCAGAGCCAGGATCGAAGCCAGCCCCGCTGCCAGGCGACGAAGATTGAGAAGCATGGGACCCCCGCTGATGCGTTGGCCCCATGCTTGGACCGCGTCGTCCTCTACTTCAAGAAGCTCTCGACCGCGTCGGCGAAGACCTTGGGCTGGTCCAGCATGATGAAGTGGCGGCTGTCGTCGATGCGCTTGAGGGTCACGCCCGGCAGGGTGGCGTAGGCGTCGGCATAGGTCTTGTCGATCATCGCCGTCGGCGCCCCCATGGCAGGGTCGTACGGATAGAGCAGCGTGGTCGGGGTCTTGATCGCCGGCAGCTCGGCGCGGGCGTCGGTGGTCAGCAGGTCGTACATGGCGCGGGCCACGACCGACTGCGACGAGGCCGCCGACCAGGCCAGGGTGGTCTTCTGGCCTTCCGGCGACTTGACGAAGCGCGGCATGGTCATGGCCTGCTGGCTGACGAAGGCGTCGGCGCTCATGGCGACCGTGGCGTCGCGCAGGGCGGCGGCTTGGGGCTTCATGCTCTCGGCGGTGGCGGTCGGCGAGAATAGCACCGAGAAGAACGGCAGGCTGTCGACGATCAGCAGGCGGCTGACGTCCTCGGGATGACGGCGGGCCAGCATCAGGCCGGTGAAGCCGCCCATCGAGTGACCGATCACGGCCGGCGACTTCAGGTGGTTGGCCTTGATGTAGCCGTCGACCGCCTCGACCAGCGGCTCGACGACCGGGCCTTCGGCGTTGCCGGCGACCGGCGCGCCGGCGAAGCCCGCGACCTGGACGACGTGGACACGGTGGGTCGGGGCCAGCTGCTTGACGGTCTCGTCCCAGACCGCGCCGGACGAGGCCAGGCCGGGGATCAGGACGACGTCGGGACCCTTGCCGGTGACGGTGACCGTGATGCGGTCGGCGGCGTGGGCGTGGTTGCCGCCGAAGACGCCGCAGGCGGCCATGATGGCGATGAACATCACCAGGAAGCGGAAACGGACGGTGGGCTTGCGCATGGTTTCTCCTGGGCACAGGCGTGCGGAAGGGTTCGGCGCGGCGCGCCGAGCTTTGGGTTGAAGTCCGGGTGGTGGGAGGCCCTTAGGCCTCGTCTTGGAAGATCGCTTCGATCGGTTGCTCGAAGAGGCGGGCGATCTTGAAGGCCAGCGGCAGGCTGGGATCGTACTTGCCCGTCTCCAGGGCGTTGATGGTCTGGCGGGAGACCTGGAGCTTCTCGGCGAGGTCCGCCTGGCTCCAGTCCCGCTCGGCGCGCAGGACCTTCAGGCGGTTCTTCATTGGTACCGCCTCCGGATCAGCGGCTGGCTGAAGCCCCAGGCCAGGCAGAACAGCGGGAAGACCAGGAACAGCGGCGGACTCGGCACGACCTGCGCATTGGCCAGGAAGCCCCAGACGGTGGAGACCCCCAGGACCGCGCCCAGACCCCACAGCATGGACTCGACATGGATCATGCGCTCGAACTCGTCGGGCTCTTCCTTGAGGTACAGACCCATCACGACCAGCACGCCCAGGATCGGGATGGCCGGCGCGGCGGCCACGATCCACAGCAACGGCCCGGCGAGGTGGCCGTCGCGCAGCAAGGTCAGCGAGCCGATCAGGAACACGAAATAGGCCAGCATCGCCACGGCCAGGCGGCGGCGATAGCGCTTCATGACGGGTCCGATCTGGCCGGCCTTCAGTCGCGACGAGCCGACATAGACATAGGCCATGTAGACCAGGAACCAGACGAGCATGGCGACCAGCATCGCCGTCCCCGAGAACGGACGGGCGAAGGCCAGCCAGAACGGGATGGCCGACAGGGCCGCCGCGCCGGCGAAGAACAGGACATACCTAGGCCACTTGGGCTTCGCGTCGGCGTCCATGACAAGCACCCCTCTCTATTTGACAAGCAGACTTGTCATATCAGAGCGCGATCGTGTCAAGCACCTTTGTCATTTTGTAGAGTGAGCTTGGCGTAAGCTTCTTCGGGGATCAGGCCGCCTTGCGGTCCTGGAACGGGTCGGACGAGACGGCGTCTAGGGTCACGCCGCGCCAGTGGGTGGCCTCCAGGCGCTTGACCGACAGGGCGCGGCCCAGCACGCCGGGGCGCGGGCGGCTGACGACTTCCCAGCCGTAGCGCGAGAAGCGGTCGCCAAAGTCGGACCAGCGGATCACCCGGCCCTCGGCGTCCTGGCGCCAGACGGCCTTGTCACAGCCGGGGATACGCGCGCACCGCTCCCAGGCCTCGACGCGGCCTTGCAGGATCAGGAACGGATCATGTGCAGTGCGGGCCAAGACGGCCTCCGTGGAGAGTTTCACCGGCCCCGTCGAGCTGCCGACTCAGTGAGTCGCGCCGGACGGGAACGAGGGCTAGAATTTGTGTAACCGCACCGACTGTCCACCAGATGTAGTGCGGCGCGTTGCCGCGCGGCGTAGCTGCGACAGCCTCATTGGATCCTCCGCACGGCATAACCGCGCGCCTTCATCAGGGCCGGAAGGCCTTCGTTCCCGGCCATGTGCAGGGCTCCAACGACCACCAGATCGGTCCCCTGCCCTTGCCGCATGACCGCATCCAGCCGGTCGGCCCAGGCCAGGTTCCGACGCAGCAGCAGGGCCTGGTAGAGCTCTGGGCGCTCGGTCTTCATGTGGTCGACCAGGGCCGAGCCCAGGCGGTTCATGTCGCCCTTCAGCCAGGCGCGCTCCAGCACCACGCCGTCGCGCGGCGGCGACAGCTGCTCGCGAGCGACGTCGTCCAGATAGGCCAGCTCCACCGGTTCGGGCAGGTCGGCGAAGATGCGCAGCTGCTGCTCGATCGTCTCGAAGGTCTCGATCGGCTTCTCGGCGGTGCGGGCACGCTGGGTGGTGGCGACATCGACGCCGCTCTCGACCTTGCCGCCCGCCTGAGTCATCGGCGCGACCGACAACATCATCGCCGCCGCCCAGGGCCGCAGGCGCTCGACGCGCTCCAAGGGCACGCCGCCCCGATCCAGCACCGGCCGCAGTGTGGCCAGGGCCGTGGGCGAGAGCTTCTCGGTCAGGGAGCGGTCGGGATCGACGCCGTAGCGGTCGACCAGGGCCTTGATGCGGTCGGGACCGACATCGGCCCGCGTCTCGAACCACACCCGGTCGGCGGCGGCATAGGCGTGATCGAAGGCTCGGGTGCGCCAGCGCACATTGGGCGCCAGCACGTGCATCGAACCGAACAGGTAGACGACGCTGTCCTTGTCGCGGACTTCCCACATGGCCGGGGCCGCCTGGGCCGCGCCGAAGCAGGCCACGGCCGCGAACACCCCGAACGCCAGACGCTTCACTACGCTACGCAACATCCATCAAGGCCCGACCTGTACTGGACCTCAAGGTAAGCGCGGGGTGGTTAAGCCGTTAGTGAACGACGGCCGCGACATAACGACTCAGAGAGTCGCCCGGTCAGCTCCAGGCTTTGAAATGCTTGGACAACTTCAGGCCCTGCCGCTGGTAGTGCGAGCCGCCCTCGCCGTACAGCCGCTTGGGTCGCGCGGTCAGCGGTTCATAGACCAGCCGGGCGACGGTCTGGCCGTCCTCCAGCAGGAACGGCGTCTCGTGGCTGCGCACTTCCAGCACGCCCTTGGAGCCCTGGGCCAAGGCTTCCTCGGTGCCGAAGCCCGGGTCGAAGAAGCCGGCATAGTGGACGCGGAACTCGCCGACCGACGGGTCGATCGGGGTCATCTCGGCCGCTTCCAGCACCGGGATCTCGATGTCGTCCTTGGAGGCCAGGATGTAGAACTCGCCCGGGTCCAGCAGCAGCTCGCCGTGGCGGGCTTCCAGCGGCTCCCAGTAGTCGCGCGGGTCGTGGCCGTCCTCGTGGTCCAGGTCGACGACGCCGGCGTGGCGACGGCCGCGGAAGCCGACGACGCCGTTCTCGGACAGCAGGTCGACGCCGACGCTGCGGGTGGCCAGCTTGGCCGGCTCGCCGCGCTTCAGGCGCAACTGGTTCAGGCGCGTGCCGGCCCGGACCAGCACCGAGAAGGTCTGCGGCGCGATCTCGATATAGAGCGGGCCCGTGTAACCGGCGTCCACGTCATCGAAGGCGCGGCTGTGGTCGGTCAGCAGGCGCACGAAGACGTCCACTCGGCCGGTCGAGCTCTTGGGGTTACCGCGCGCCGACACCGTCATCGGCAGGGCCAGGCGCTCCTGGATCTCGGCGATATAGACGCAGCCCTTCTCCAGCACCGCGCCCTTGGTCAGGTCCAGCTCGTGCATGGCCACGTCCTTCAGGCGCTCGGGCACCTTGCGGGCCAGGCCCGGCAGGAACGAGGCCCGGACGCGCCAGGCGCGCGCGCCCAGCCGCAGGTCCAGGCTGGCGGGCTGCACCTGATCGGTGTCGAAGGGCGTGGCCGAGGTGATCGCCTCTTCGGCGATCAGCTCTTCGATATTCTGGCAGGGCAGAATCCCTGCGGCATGGGCGTCGGTCATCGGCGCGACACTCGCTAAAGCGCCGCCCTGAAGCAAGCGGGGAAGCAGGGTTTAGTGGTGATGCGCCTTCTTGGCCTGGTGGCCAGCCAGCAGATAGATGCCCGCCCCGACGCCGAACAGCGCCGTGGCTTCCGTCAGACTGCTGATCGGGTGGAACTCGACGGGCAGGAACGACAGCACCCGATCCGACAGGATCAGCAGCAGGATGTTCAGCGCGCCGAAGATGGCGAGGATGGCGGCGAAAACGCGGAACACGAGCGTCAGCATCATGGACGGTCTCCAAATCCGGATCGGAAGCTTGAGCAAAGAGCCTGACGCCTAAGGTTAACGACGGGCGTTTGGTTCCCGACAGATCGCGCATGGGACGAATAGGTGTATCGCCACGCGATTGTCGGCTTGACCCGCCCCCCTCCGATACCTTTCATGCCGGCCTTTCAGGTAAAGCGTGAGGAAGCCGGTGGCCGAGGATCCAAAAGACTGGGACGTCGCGACGAAGCTCATTCGTGGGGGGATCGCGCGCTCGCAGTTCATGGAAACCGCCGAGGCGCTCTACCTGACGCAAGGCTTCACCTATGACAGCGCCGAGGCGGCCGACCGCCGCTTCTCGGGCGAGGATCCGGGCTTCGTCTATTCGCGGTTCAACAACCCGACCGTGAAGATGTTCGAGGACCGCCTGGCCCTGCTGGAAGGCGCCGAGGTGTGCCGCGCCCAGGCCACCGGCATGGCCTCGATCCACAGCGCCCTGATGGGCCTGGTCCGCGCCGGCGACCACGTGGTGGCCGGCCGCGCCCTGTTCGGCTCGTGCCGTTGGATCGTCAGCGAATGGCTGCCGCGCTTCGGCGTCGAGACCACCTTCGTCGACGCCACCGACCTGAAAGAATGGGAAGCGGCGATCCGTCCCAACACCAAGGCTGTGCTGATCGAGACGCCTTCGAACCCGGTCCTGGAGATCACCGACATCCGCGCCGTCTCCGAGATGGCCCACGCGGTCGGCGCCAAGGTCATCGTCGACAATGTCTTCGCCACCCCGATCTTCCAGCAGCCGCTGGAGCTAGGCGCTGACGTCGTCGTCTATTCGGCCACCAAGCACATCGACGGCCAGGGCCGCGTGCTGGGCGGGGCCATCCTGACCAGCGAGGCGATCAACGAGGAATTCTACCGCGACAGCCTGCGCCACACCGGCCCGTCGCTGTCGCCGTTCAACGCCTGGGTGATGCTGAAGGGTCTGGAGACCCTGGACCTGCGCGTCCGTCGTCAGGCCGACAGCGCGTTCGCCCTATCCAACACCATCGCCGAGCACAAGAAGGTGCAGCGGGTGCTCTACCCGTTCCGCTCCGACCACCCCGGCCACAACGTCGCCAAGGCGCAGATGAGCGGCGGCGGCACCGTCATCGCCATGGACCTGGGCTCGCGCGAGGCGGCCTTCAAGTTCCTGAACGCGCTGGAGATCGTCGACATCTCCAACAATCTGGGCGACGCCAAGTCGATGGCGACCCACCCACCGACCACCACCCACCGCTCGGTGCCCGAGGAGCAGCGCCCGTCCCTGGGCGTGACCGAGGGCGGCGTGCGCCTTTCCGTGGGCCTGGAAGCCCTGGCCGACCTTCAGCGAGATGTGACCCGTGCGCTCGATCAGGCGTGAAACCTCTCCGCCGATGCAGCGGATGCGCCGCCGTCGCGGCCAGGACGGCGCGGCCTATGAGGCCCGCACCCGTGACATCGTCGTGCGCGTCTTCCCGGTCTACGCGGCCGAGGAGTCCTCGCCCGACCAGGGCCTGTATCTCTGGTCCTATACGGTCGAGATCGAGAACCACGGCGGCGAGACGGTGACCCTGATCTCGCGGCGCTGGTCGATCACCGACGGCTTCAATCGCGTCAATGACGTCGAGGGCTCCGGCGTGGTCGGCGAACAGCCCGAACTGAAGCCGCGCGAGGCCTTCCGCTACGTCTCCAACTGCCCCCTGCCCACGCCGTCGGGCGCGATGAAGGGCAGCTACCAGATGGTCACCGACCAGGGCGACCTGTTCGAGGTCGAGATCCCGGAGTTCTCGCTGCACCTGCCGGGCGCGGCGGCGAAGCTGAACTAGCCAAGCTAGCCTCACCAGGAGTTGCGAAGACATCGGCGTTCGCGTCTACTTCGCGCCTCATGGGGAGTGAGGTCGATGTCGAACTATACGATCAGGATCGTCAACCAGTCGTCGGTGGACAAGAGCTACGTCGCGTTCATGGACCCGGCCCAGCCGACGCCGAACGAGGGCGCCAACCCGATCTACACCAACGCCTGGGCGACCTTCGAGAGCATCACCGACGGCGGCTGGGACACGGTGGTGTACGACAACCGCCCCCCCGCGACGGACAGCCTGGTGGCCGCCGACGTCCCCTCGGTGCAAATTGGCGAACCGGTGGTGTTCGCGCCCGGGATCGCCACGCCCGTGGCGAGGTTCGATGCCCAGCCGAACGCGGTCTACAACATCACCCCGGTGACGAAATTCTATGTCTCCGACGGCCTCTATGTCGCGGGCTCGATGATCGACTATTCCGCCGTCAGCAGTAAGAGCGCGGCCATCGACTTCACCGGCAGGCCACACACCACCGCGACCGTGACCCAAGCCGCGGACGGCTCCTTCACGGTCGAATACAGCTGATCGAAGGCTGGCGAGCGGACGGCGACGCCGCCCGCTCCAGGGTGATCAGGCCGCCGCCGGCGGGTCCAGCTTGTAGACGCGCGAGCAGTACTCGCAGGTCACGTGGATCTTGCCGTCGGGCTCGACCATGTCGGCGACTTCCTCGGCCGAGAACGAGTCCATCACCACGCCGATCCGCTCGTCCGAGCAGCGGCAGAAGGCCCGCATCGGCTTCTCCTCGAGGAGACGCACGCCGTCCTCGTTGAACAGCCGCCACAGCAGGGTCGGGGTCGTGACGGTCGGGTCGATCAACTCGTCCTCGCCGGTGGTCTCGAACAGGGCCTGGACGTGGGTCCAGGCGTCCTGGGTGTCGCCGCGCGCCTGGTCGCCCGCGATGACCTGGATCAGGATACCGCCGGCGCGCCACTTGGGGCCCTCGCCCGTATCGACCTGGCCGACGGCCAGGCGCACGCGGGTCGGGGTCTGTTCCGACTGGGCGAAGTACTGCTCGGCGCACAGGGCCAGGGTCTCGCCTTCGATCGGCGTGACGCCCTGATAGCGGTCCATGTCCGCGCCCTGGTCCAGGGTCATGATGAACACGCCGCCGCCCAGCAGGGTCTTGGCGCCCGGACGCGTGAAGCCTTCCGAGACCTTGGCGACCTCTTCCGGATCGAACCGGCAATAGCCGCGCAGGCCGCCGCTGGTGTCGTAGTCGACCACGACATAGCGCACCGGGCCGTCGCCCTGGGCCTGGACGATCAGGCGGCCCTCGAACTTCAGGCTGGAGCCGACCAGGGCGGCCAGCGCGCACGCCTCGCCCAGCAGGTTGGCGACAGCCTCGGGATAGGCGTGACGGGTCAGCACCTCGTCGACGGCGTCGCCGAGGCGGACCATGCGGCCGCGCACGGGCAGGCCTTCGATCTGAAACGCGGAAACGACGTCGTCGAGGACGCCGGGATTGGGAGCGATGTCGGTCATGGGGAGGCTAGATAGGTGAGCCACAGGAGAATTGCGAGGGCCGTACTTTTAGATCCTCCCCCGCGTTGCGGGGGAGGTGGCCCAGCGGGCCGGAGGGGGCCAGCGCGGCCGACCTCCAGCTTGCCCCCTCCGTCGGCTCCGCCGACACCTCCCCCGCATCGCGGGGGAGGATCTTGAAGGCCCTACCCGATCGCGCCGAACACCCAGGCCAGCACGGACTTCTGGGCGTGGATGCGGTTCTCGGCCTCGTCCCAGACCAGCGAGCGCGGGCCGTCCAGCACCGCGTCGGTGACTTCCTCGCCGCGGTGGGCCGGCAGGCAGTGGAGGAAGACGCCGTTGCCGGCGGCCAGGTCCATCAGGGCGTCGTCGACCTGGTAGGGCTCCAGCGCGGCCAGGCGCTCGTCGTGGTCGGTGTCGCCCATCGAGACCCAGGTGTCGGCCACCACCACGTCAGCGCCGGCCACGGCGGCCTTGGCGTCGGTGGTCATGCTGACCTTGCCCTGCAGGCCCTCGGCGCGGGCCAGGTCGTGCAGGTCGGCGTGATAGACCGCCGGACAGGCGATCTTCAGCTCGAAGCCCAGCAGCGGGGCGGCGTGGATGAAGCTGGAGCAGACATTGTTGCCGTCGCCGACCCAGGCGATCGTCTTGCCGGCGATCGGGCCGCGATGCTCCTCGATGGTGAGGATGTCGGCCATGATCTGGCAGGGGTGGCTCTTGTCGGTCAGGCCGTTGATCACCGGCACGGTCGAGTGCTGGGCGAAACGCTCAACATCCTCGTGCCGGTTGGCGCGGATCATCACCGCGTCGACCATGCGCGAGAGCACCTTGGCGGTGTCCTCAATGGTCTCGCCGCGACCCAGCTGCATGTCGTTGGACGTCGAGATGATGGCGCTGCCGCCCAATTGGCGCATGGCCGCGTCGAACGAGAAGCGGGTGCGGGTCGAGTTCTTCTGGAAGATCATCGACAGCACGCGGTCCTTGGCGGGCGCGTCGGCGTCGACCTTGCCCTGCGGCCAGCCCTTGCGGGCCGCCTTACGGGCGTGGGCGTCGTCCAGCATCAGGCGCAGGGTCGCGCCGTCCAGCTTCCACAGGTCGATGAAGTGCCGGGGGGTGGTCATCTTGGCCATGTCCCTAACGGTTCCGCCCGCCCCGGGGTCCGGAGCGGGCGGCTAGTGTTTGTTGTCGTTTTAGGCCGAGGCCTTGGCGCGCGCGGTTTCGCAGGCCTTTTCCAGCTTGGCGATCGCCTCGCTGGCTTCCTCGACGGTCAGGTTCAGCGGCGGCAGCAGGCGCACGCAGTTGTCGCCGCCGCCGGCGATCAGCAGCTTCTCGTCACGCGCCATGACCATGAACTCGCGGTTGTTCGGCACGACCTTGATGCCGACCAGCAGGCCCTTGCCACGGATGTCGACGATGACGTCCGGGAAGCGATCCTTCAGGCCGTTCAGCTGCTGGGTGAAGTAGCCGCCGACGGTCTTGACGTTGTCCAGCAGCTCTTCGCTGTTGATCGCGTCGAAGGCCGCGTTGCCGACCGCCATGGCCAGCGGGTTGCCGCCGTAGGTCGAGCCGTGGGTGCCAGGCGTCATGCCCTTGGCCGCTTCGTTGGTGGCGAGGCAAGCGCCGACCGGGAAGCCGCCGCCCAGGGCCTTGGCCACGCACATGATGTCCGGCTCGCTGCCCGGCGCCCACTCGTAGGCGAAGAGCTTGCCGGTCCGGCCCATGCCGCTCTGGACTTCGTCGTAGATCAGCAGGACGCCGGCGTCGCGGGTGATCTGGCGCAGCTCCAGGAGCTGGGCTTCGGTCAGGGCCCGCGCCCCGCCCTCACCTTGCACCGGCTCGATGATGACGCCGGCCGTGGTCGGGCCGATCGCCGCCTTCAGGGCGTCGAAGTCGCCGAACGGCAGCTGCACGAAGCCCGGCAGGCGCGGGCCGAAGCCGTCCAGATAGCCGGCGTTGCCCGAGGCGTTGACGGCGGCGTACGAGCGGCCGTGGAACGAGCCGTCGAAGCCGATGATGTCGATGCGCTCGGACTGGCCGTTCATCACGTGATAGCGGCGGGCGGCCTTCAGGGCGCACTCGATCGCCTCGGTGCCCGAGTTGGTGAAGAACACCACGTCGGCGAAGGTGGCCGCGCACAGCTTGTCGGCCAGCGTTTCCTGCTCGGGGATCGTGTAGATGTTGGAGACGTGCCAGAGCTTCTCGCCCTGGGTCTTCAGCGCGTCCACGAGGACCGGGTGGGCGTGACCCAGGCCGCAGGTGGCGATGCCCGCCACGCAGTCCAGATATTCGTCGCCCGTGGTCGAGAACAGGCGCGCGCCTCGGCCTCGCTCGAACGCCAGCGGGGCGCGGTTGTAGACGCCCATGATGTGGTGTTGTGCGGGGTTGGACGACGTCGCGGTGCTCAAGACCGGCCCTCCTTAAAAGGAAAGAAGCCCCCGCGCGTGAGCACGGGGACCGGAAGGCCGCAGGTTGTCGCCGTGGAACGACGTCGTGTCAATCAAGGGACTGTGAAGGTCGCTGAAAAACCGACGAATTCTGGCGTTTTCCGGCGGCTGTTGCGTCAGCTCTTCAGACGGTAACCGGTGACGAACAGACGCCAGCACCACAGGAACATGCCGGTGGTCAGCACGCCCATGCTGATCACCCCGATCAGGATCGAGCCGTCGGCATGACCGATGAAGCCGTAGCGGAAGCCGTCGATCAGATAGAAGAACGGGTTGAAGTGGCTGGCCGAGCGGAACGGCTCGGGCAGCTTGTCGACCAGGTAGAAGGTGCCCGACAGGAAGGTCATGGGCATGATCAGGAAGTTGGTCACGGCCGCCAGCTGATCGAACTTCTCGGCCCACAGACCGGCCAGCACGCCGGCCAGGCCCAGGATCAGCGACGCCGTCACGGCGAAATAGGCGATGGCCCACGGGTGGGCGACCGACAGGCCCGCGCCCGGCAGCACGCCGATGACGATGGCCGTGACGGCGCCCACGACCACGCCGCGGGTCGCCGCGCCGAGGGTGAAGCCCAGCACCTGCTCCAGCGCCGACAGCGGCGGCGTCAGGAAGTCCGGCGTCAGGCCCATCATCTTGGCCTGGATCAGCGAGGACGAGGAATTGGCGAAGGCGTTGTTGAGGATCGCCATCATGATCAGGCCCGGGGCCACGAAATGGCCGAAGGTGACGCCACCCACGGCCGGCCGGCTGGCGCCCACAGCGACCACGAAGACCAGCATGTAGAGCAGCGTGGTGACCACCGGCGCGGCCACCGTCTGGGTGCCGACCTTCCAGAATCGACGGATTTCGCGCTGATACAGCGTGACGAACCCGGACCAATTCCAGCCGTGATAGTCGCGCGGCTGCGGCGGAATGACGCTGTCGGCCATGTCTCTCATACGCTCAACCCGTTGTGTTGCTTGGCCATGTGCGCTCTGGGGGTCGTTTCCGCAAGCTTGGGCTTGCCTGAATCAACATCTTGTTTCTGTGGACAGAGTCGTTACCGCCCATTGTACCTTTTAACGCTTTCTTTACGATATGTAGTAGGACGACCGCCGGCGGGGCGGTCTGATCACCACATATAGGGGTGATGGGCGTGGGGACGCCCGTCTCTCCTAGGTAACGGCGGAGACGGGTTATGAGCTGGACCGACGAACGAGTCTCGACCTTGAAGAAGCTTTGGCTGGACGGCCTGTCGGCCAGCCAGATCGCCAAGCAACTGGGCGGCGTCACGCGCAACGCCGTCATCGGCAAGGTGCACCGCCTGGGCCTTTCGGGCCGCGCGGCCCCCTCGCAACCAGCGCGTCCGGCCTTCAAGGCTCCGCGTCCGGCGCGTCCGGCCGCCCAGGCCATGCCGTCGGCCCCGCGTCGCGTGACGCCGGTCGAGGCCCCGACCTCGTCGGTTCCGGTCGCCTCGGCCCCGCCGTCGCTGCCGGCTTTCCGTCATGAAGAGCCGGGCTCGGCCACCGTGCTGACCCTGGGCGCGCACATGTGCAAGTGGCCGATCGGCGATCCGTCGACCGACGGCTTCACCTTCTGCGGCCGCCGCTCGTCGGAAGGCCCCTACTGCGTCGAGCACGCCCGCGTGGCGTACCAGCCGCAGCAGACCAAGAAGAAGGGCGGCGCCACCGAGCTCGCCCGTTCGCTTCGCCGCTACATCTAATAAGAACAATAGTCTCTCAGGCGGCGGATCCCGGATGGCCCAAAAGGCCGTCCGGGATTTTCTATGTCCGGAGCCGGCGTCAGAGCCAGCCGAAGACCAGAGCCAGGCCCGCCAGGACGACAAGAGCGCCGACCCCGATCAGCAGGATGGGCGGATCCGGCTTGACCGGCGTTTCTGAGAGATCGGGCTCGCGCCCCTCCAACACCGCCTGCACGCGCGGCCACTCCTCGGCCAGCAGATGCTTCTTCAGACCGCCGGTCAGGAACCGGCTCGCCTGAGGACGGCCCAGGGTCAACAGGATCCGCTCACGCACGAAGTCCGGATCAAAGCCCGCCCACTCACCGGCGACCTGCATCAGGTTGTAGGCCAGGGCTGGGAAGACCTCCCGCTCGAAGATTTCCCGGACCTGATCCGCCGAAAAGCCGCCCTCGCGCGCCGCCCGGGCGATCGCCTCATAGTCCTGGCGCTGCATCTGGGTGTCGAGCAACAGCTCCGCCAGCGCGCACCAGAGCGGCATGCGCGCCGTGATCTCATCTTCGCTCAGTACGCGTTCAGCCATTTAACCCCGCCCCGGCTTTGTCCTATCTAGAAGCCCATGAGCGATCTGCCGCCAACCGATTCCAACGCCCCGCCCTATTCGGTCTCCGAGCTGGCCTTCGCCCTGAAGCGGACGCTGGAGGACCGGTATGGCTTCGTGCGGCTGCGCGGCGAGCTCAGCAAGGTCACCCACCACAGCAATGGCCACGTCTATCTGACCATCAAGGACGACAAGTCCGCGATCGACGGCGTCGTGTGGAAGGGCAATGTCCGCGGCCTGGGCGTACGGCCCGAGCATGGCCTCGAGGTCATCGTCACCGGCAAGATCACCACCTATCCGGCCGGCTCGCGCTACCAGATCGTCATCGACAGCATGGAAGCCGCCGGCGTCGGCGCGCTGTTGGCCCAGCTGGAACGCCTGAAAGCCAAGCTGGCAGCCGAGGGCCTGTTCGCGCCCGAGCGCAAGAAGCCCCTGCCCTCGATGCCGGCCGTGATCGGCGTCATCACCAGCCCGACCGGCGCGGTGATCCGCGACATCCTCCATCGCATCCGCGACCGCTGGCCCTGCCAGGTGCTGGTCTGGCCGTGCGTCGTCCAGGGCGACGCCGCCGCGGCCCAGGTCAGCGCGGCCATTCGCGGCTTCAACGCCATTGAACCCGGCGGCCCCGTGCCGCGCCCCGACATCGTGATCGTCGCGCGCGGCGGCGGTTCGGTCGAGGACCTCTGGGCCTTCAACGACGAGAGCCTGGCCCGCACCGTGGCCGAGGGGACCATCCCGCTGATCTCGGCCGTCGGCCACGAGACCGACACCACCCTGATCGACTTCGTCTCGGACCGCCGCGCGCCCACGCCGACGGCCGCCGCCGAGATGGCGACGCCGGTGCTGGCCGAACTCCGCGCCCTGATCTCGGACTTCGACCGCCGCCTGAACCGCACGGGCGCACGCCTGATCGAGGACCGCCGCACCCGCCTGGTCAGCGCCGCGCGCGGCCTGCCCCGTCCCGACGACATCCTCGCGCTGGCCCAGCAGCGGTTCGACATCGCGTCGGGACGCCTGGACGCGGCCCTGCACCGCAACACCACCGTCCACGCGCAAGAGCTGCTGAAGGTCACCGCGCGCCTGACGCCGGAGGTGCTGACCCGCCAGCGCGCCATCAAGGCCGATCGCCTGGGCGACCTCGCCAAGCGCCTGGACTTGGCCGCCCGCCGCGCGCCGGACCGCGTCGCCCAGCACGCCCGCCTGCCCGCCCTGTGGCAACGCCTGAACGCGGCGGGCGACCGCCGCCTGCAGCGCGACGCCGACCGCCTGGCCGGCCTGGAGAAGCTGCGCCAGTCTCTGAACCCCGAACGCCCGCTGGAGCTGGGCTTTGCTTTGGTCCGCAAGGGCGACGGCACCCTGGCCCGCTCGGCGGCCGACCTCGTCTCCGGCGAGCGCGTGAACCTGAAGTTCAAGAGCGGCGACCGCGACGCGGTGATCGACGGCGAAGGCGGCTTCGTCCCGCCGCCGGCGCCGGCCGCCGCCCCCGCGCCCAAGCCCCGCCCCAAGCCCGCCGCGCCGCCGGCCGGCCAGGGCGATCTGTTCTGAGACGCCTGTTTGGCGTAGAGTGAGCCTATGAACGCTTTCGATCGTGATCTCGGCAAGGACGGTCTGGCCGTCCTGCACTATGGCGACGGCGAGTTCGCCGTGCTCAGCCCCGGCCGCTTCGTGCTGTGCGCCATCACCAACAAGCAGATCCCCCTGGACGCCCTGCGCTACTGGAGCCCCGAGCACCAGGAGGCCTATGCCGGTCCCGCCGAAGCGCTGAAGCGTTGGCAGGGGGCCTGAGCCGCCGCGCGGTCCTCGCCGCGCTGCCGCTGACCACCCTCGCCGGAACGACCCGCGCCGCCGCGCCGGGCCTATCGCTGACGGGCAAGTTCGTCCAGGGCGGCTATGCCGTCGGCCGCACCACGCCGCGCGCGTTGATCGATGTCGACGGCTTGGTGCAGACCACCGCCTCGGCCAACGGCTGGTTCGTGATCGGCTTCGATCGCGACGCCCCGCCGACCAGCAAGCTGACCGTGACCACGCCCGACGGCTCCTCGGTCGACGAGCGGACCATCGCGGTCGGCGACTTCGACATCCAGCGCATCGACGGCCTGCCGCCCGAACAGGTGACGCCGACCGATCCGGCCCTGCTGGAGCGGATCACCGCCGAGAACATCCGCAAGGTCGCCGGCTTCGCCAGCCAGGCCGACCTCGAGGGATTCCGCGACGGCTTCATACTCCCGGTTGTGGGCGCGCGCCGTTCGGCCCGCTTCGGCGGACAGCGTATCCTCAATGGCGAACCCAAACGTCCCCATTATGGGGTTGATCTGGCCACGCCGGTGGGCACGCCGGTTCGCGCTCCGGCTGCGGGCCTGGTCTGCTTCGCCGAGACCGGATTGCACTACGAGGGCGGTCTCGTCCTGGTCGATCACGGCCAAGGTTTGGTGACCGCCTATCTGCACCTGTCCAAAATCCTAGCGCCGGCGGGGACTTATGTGACCCAGGGCCAGCTGATCGCCCAGACCGGCAAGGAAGGTCGGGCGACCGGACCGCACCTGTGCTGGCGCATGAAGTGGCGCGGCCGCAATCTGGATCCGTCGCTTCTGGTCGGAGCGGGCCCCTTCCGAACGTGAATTTCCGCGCTTTCGCCCCTGGCGCGAATTTCAATCTTTCGTTAGCTATGCCGCCGTTATCGGATCAGGAGGGTCGCGGGGGAGCGATCTGACGTTTCGGTCTTCCCGCAACATCCCTTAGGAGGCGGCTCCCGCATGTCGGCGGCGTTGGAAAAGCTGCGCTTTTTGCTGGTGGACGACAACCAGCATATCCGGTCGATCGTCTCGGCCATCCTCAAGGGCGTGGGCGTTCGCCACATCCGTGAAGCCATGGACGGGGCCGAGGGCCTGCAGATCCTGCGCGACTGGCAGACCGATATCGCCATCGTCGACTTCAAGATGACGCCGCTGGACGGGGTGCAGTTCACCCAGCTGGTGCGCAACTCGCCCGACAGTGTCGACCCGTTCCTGCCGATCATCATGCTGACCGGCTTCGCCGAGCGTCACCGCGTGTTCGAGGCCCGCGACGCCGGCGTGACCGAGGTGGTGGTGAAGCCCGTCACGGCCCGCTCGCTGCTGGACCGGATCAACACGGTGATCTTCCATCCGCGGCCGTTCATCCGCTCGCCGGAATATTTCGGGCCCTGCCGCCGTCGGCGCGTCGACCCGCACCATACCGGTCCCTTCCGCCGCTCGGGCGAGAAGGACGCGGGCGGCGGCGACGCCTCCGATACGCTGGAAATCTAGCCGCCCTGCCCCGCCGCCGCGCGTTCGCGCTCGGCCAGCGCCGCATAGACCTCATTCGGCCAGCGCCGGTGGACCCAGAACCACTCGGCCGGCCGCTCGCGGATGCGCTCTTCCAGGAAGGCGTTGATCATCCGCACGCCGGCCTCGATGTCGGCCGTGCGGTCGCCGGTGTTGGGCGGCACGATCGGCTCGTGCACCACCGCCCGGAAATAGGCGCCCTTTACTCGCTGCACCGACATGGTCTGCAGCACCGTGCCAAAACGGATCGCCATGCGGGTCGGAGCCGGCGCGGTGCGGGCGTCGTGGCCGAAGAACGGGGCCGCTACGCCGCTGTTGAACTTCTGGTCGTTCATCAGGGCCACGGATCGGCCCTGGTTCATCCCCCGCAGCAGTTCGCGCGAGCCGTCGCCGCCCTTGGGCGCGAACAGGCGCACGCCATAGCGGAAGCGGCTGTCGCGGATGCGCTTGTCGACATAGGGGTTGTTGGCCGCGCGATAGGTCATCTCGCAGGCCACGCCGCTGTCGACGATGGCCGCCGGCATGACCTCCCAGTTCGACAGGTGGCCCGAGACGAACACCACCGGGACATCGCCCTTGGCGATCTCCTCCAGGCGCTCCTTGTTGATCACCTCGACCCGGCCGGTGGACGGCAGGATCTTGTCCATCAACGGGAATTCGGCGAACGAGCGGCCCAGGCCCTCCCACTGCTCGTCCAGGATGCGGGCGTGCCAGGCGGCGTCCTTTTCCGGGAAGGCCAGCTTCAGATTGCGGCTCGCGACCTTGTGCGCGCCGCTGATCGGCCCGAACGTGCGGCCCAACCAGCCGCCGAAGTCCGAGGCGCGATCCACGCCCATCAGGCGCACCGCGCCGATAAAGAGGTCGAAGCCCAGGGCCTCCAACCGCCAAAGAATGTCCTGAACCCAGGGCTGACGCTTATCCGACATGGCTTCTAAGTAGGCTTGCTCGCACGTATCGCGCAACGTGGCTTCGCCCGGCACGCGACTTGCGGCTGTCAGCCCAGACCGTTCCGTTTCGGGACGGGTCGCGAGAAACTAGGGGGCAAGGCTTCCATGGGCAACGACATCGACACTCACCTGGGCAAGCGCCTGCGTCGCCGCCGTCGTCTGCTGGGTCTGACTCAGCAGCAACTGGCCGGCACGGTTGGCGTGCGCTTCCAGCAAATCCAGAAGTACGAGTGCGGCGCCAACCGCATCTCAGCCGCGCGTCTGTGGCAACTGTCCGAGGCCCTGGAAGTGCCGGTCGGCTACTTCTACGACGGCCTGTCGGACGTGCGCCGCGAGGCCGCCAGCGAGTCGGCCGAGGGTGGCGAGATGTTCGCCCGCAAGGAGACGCTGGACCTGATCCGCGCCTACTACCTGCTGGGCGAGCGTCCGCGCCGTCGCCTGCTGGACCTGGCCAAGTCGCTGAACGGCGGCGGTCCCGAGCACGCGGACGCATAAGATCGGTTGTGGCGTACGTGATGCGGGGGCGCTAAACCCCCGCTCATGACGCTTTCCGCTGACACGCTCGCGGCGCTCGACGCCTTCACGATCGATCTGAACCGCGCGTCCGCGGAGGTGATCCTGCCGTTGTTCCGGGCCGACCATGGGCTTGAGGACAAGGGGGCCGGCAAGAACCTCCCGCGCGACAGCCATGCCGCGTTCGACCCGGTGACGGAGGCCGATCGCGGCGCCGAGGCGGCGATCCGAAAGCTGATTTCGGAGCGCTATCCCGAGCACGGCGTGATCGGTGAAGAGTATGGCGAGGACCGTCCGGACGCCGAGTTCGTCTGGGTGCTGGACCCGATCGATGGCACGCGCGCCTTCATCTCGGGCCTGCCGCTGTGGACCACCCTGATCGGCCTGCGCCATCAGGGTCGCCCCGTGTTGGGCTCGATCGGCCAACCCTATGTCGGTGAGATCTTCATCGGCCACGCCGGCGGCTCACGGCTGATGTCGCGCGGCAAGAGCGCGCCGATCAAGGTCCGCGAGTGCGCCGACCTGACCGACGCCGTCATCGCCACCACCGATCCCGACGCCTGCTTCGACGGGGCCGAACGCGGCGCCTGGCTGCAGGTGCGCGCGGCGTCCAAGCTGGCCCGCCTGGGCTGCGACGCCTATGCCTACGCCATGGTCGCCATGGGCAAGATGGACATGGTCATCGAGGCCGGCCTGAAGTCCTGGGACATCGAAGCCGCCATCCCCCTGATCGAAGGCGCCGGCGGCATCGTCACCAACTGGCGCGGCGAGCCCGTCGGCCCGAACGGCGGCCAGATGGTCATCTCCGGCGACCGTCGTCCGCTGGACGAGGCGCTGGTCAGTCTGAAGCGTTCAGCGAAGTAATCGGCTCACGCGGCGCGACGGGATCGACCGTCTCGTCGAAGGCCTGCCAGAAGATCGCGCGGCGGGCGTCGGTCTCGACCAGGATTTCGTGGAAGGCCCCCGGGACCTCGACATAGCGCCCCTTGGGGATGCGCTTGGCGATCGATTCCGAGTCGGCGTTCAGCACCCGGTTGTCGAGTTCCGCCCCGGCGATGGTCACCGGGATCTGGATCTTCTCGACGCCCTTGCTACTCCGCAGCCAGGCGCAGGCCGAGATAGCGAAGTCCGCCCAGCCCCAGGTCATGCCGCCCAGCGCGATCTCGGGATCGGCCCTCAGTTGGGCCTGGTAGCGATCGTAACGTGTCTCGTCATGGGTCAGGCCGTCGCCCTGGAAGGTCTGGGTCAGCGGATCGTAGGCGGCCGAGACGTATTCGCCGGCCATCCCGACCCGGGACATTGTCCAGGCCAGGGGCTTGGCCAGCCACGGCGGCACGCCGGCCGTGTTCAGCCCCAGCATCGGCGCGGACAGCACGGCGGCGGCGAAACGCGTCTCGCCGTGGGCCAGGGCCAGCATGGTCAGGCAGCCGCCCATCGAGTGGGCCATGGCGATCCACGGCTTGGGCATCCGCGCCTCGAACGTGTCGAGCAGCGCGGTGTAGTCGGAGACGAAGGTCTTGAAGCCCCGGGCGTGGCCCCTGAGGCGGTCCGGCAAGCCGCGGGCCGACAGCCCCTGCCCTCGCCAGTCATGCAGCAGCACGGCGAAGCCGCGGCTCAGGAGGTCCTCGACGACCTCGAAATACTTCTCGATCGGCTCGCTGCGTCCGGGGCTGAGCACCACCGAACCCCGCGCGGGGCCTTGCGGGAAAAACGTCGCGGCGCGGAGGGTCGCCCCATCCGCGCCGCGAAACCATTCGGCCTTGCCGTTTGCGGGAACCAGCGCCTCGGGAATCGAGACCAGACGCGCCGGTTCTTCCGTCATCTTCGGCTTAGCGCATCTTGGCGAACAGAGCGCCCATCTTGGGCTGCAGGGCCATGGCCGTGCCCATGTCCGACAGCTTCAGCTTGCCGGTCATGACCGCCATGGTCGGGTCCAGCGAGCCGGCGCCGATGGCCAGCAGGTCGTCCAGGCTCAGCGTCATGGTCAGGTCGGCCGGCTTGTCCTCGTTGGTGACCGAACCGCCATCGATGTGGATGACGCCGGCGTCCTTCAGGTCGAACTTGAGGCTCTTGCCGAGACCGCTGTCGTCGCCCACGGCGCCCTTGATGCGGTCGGTGATTTCCTGAAGCGTGGCCATGAGCGCGATCTCCCTCTGCGCGAAAAAGTTTGACGGATAGCTAGACCGGGCCGTCCGGTTAAGTAAACACCGTTCAGACGACCCAGGGTCTATTTCTTCCCCACATAGAAGGCGACCTTAGTTGGCGTTTTTGTCAACTTTACCCGTACGGCGCCCTTGTGATCGTCGGGACGGAAATATGGCATCGCCTTCGCCTCCGGAAGCGGCGCCGTATGCCCGTCGGCGAACACCACGACCCCGCCGTCGGCGTTCAGGAAGGTGATCCCGGACATCTTCGGCGCCATGAAGCTGGCCACCCCAGCCAGGCGGCCGATCAGGCCGTTGGCCTCGTCGACGGTCGCCGTCAGCTCGCGGACGTCGTACTCCGTCGCCGACTTCAGCTGCGTGCCGAAGTCCATGACCGTGCCCATCTTCCAGTCGGGCGGGACATCGAAGACCAGGGTCGGATCGCCGCCCATCTGGGCCGCGGTCGGCAGGCGCTCGAAATAGCCGTCGGCGTTGACCGGCAGCGGCGTGCGCGTCCCGCTCTTCTCGACCAGGGTCACCTTGAGGTTCGCGGCCGGCTTGCCTTCGTGGCGCAGGGCGTAGGCCAGCTTGACGCGCGAGCGCTCGGCGGGCGGGACCTTCAGGAACTTCTCGAGATACGGCAGCACCTTGTCGGCGGGCGCGGTCTTCTCGGCCAGGGCCGGCGTGGCGACCACCGCCAGGGCGGCGGCCAGGATCAGGATGCGCTTCATTTGGGCTTCACGAACTTCAGGGTCATGCGGTCGCTTTCGCCGATGGCGTCATATTTGGCATGGTCGAAACCGGGCTCGGCTGGCTCGCCACGCGGGGCGGAAAGGCGCGTCGGCGGCAGGGTCCAGACGCCGAACGGGTGGTCCTTGGTGTCCTTGGGATTGGCGTTGATCTCGCTGGTCCCGGCCAGGACGAAGCCCGCCTCCTTGGCCATCTGGATCACGTAGTCCTGCTGGACATAGCCGTCGGCGGCCAGCACGTCCTGCACCCGGCCAGGCTCGCCGCGATGCTCCTCGACGCCCAGGACGCCGCCCGGCTTCAGCGCCGCCAGGGCGTCCTTGAAGGCCTTCTCGGCGACGCCGCCGGCCATCCAGTTGTGCAGGTTGCGCAGGAAGAGGACGAGGTCGGCCGTGCCCGCCGGCGCCACCGGGCCGCTGGTCGGGCCGAAGGCGGTGAAGGCCACCTCGCCATAGATTTTCTTCTTCTCGGTCAGCTTGCGGCGATACCCCTCGACGATCTCGGCGGCGGCCGGGTCGGAAGGATCGCTGGTCTCCAGCACCGCCTCGTAGAGCTTGCCGTGGCTGTCGGCCAGGAAGGGCCCGAGGATGTCGGTGTACCAGCCCGCGCCGGGCCAGAACTCGACCACGGTCTGGCCGGGCTGCAGCCCCCAGAACTTCAGGGTCTCGACCGGATGCCGCCACAGATCGCGGGCTCGGTCGGCGGGCAGGCGCCAGTCGCCGGCCACGGCCGACTCGATGGTCGCCGGCCCGGCCTTTTCGGCGGCCTTGGCCTCGGTCTTGGACGGATCGTTCTTCTTGCCGCAGGCCGAGAGGCCCAGCGCGCCAACGCTCGCCAGGACCCCTCGCCGCGACCAATACTGAGCTGGAAGCATCATCCCCCCGAAACGCGCGCCAGCCTATGGGCCGACCTTGACCAAAGTCAGGCCGGCTTCTTGAAGCGCAGGGTCATGCGGTCGCTCTCGCCGATCGCGTCGTACTTGGCGCGGTCGAAGTTCGGGTTGGCCGGCTGGCCGCCCGGCGCGGTGCGCTTGGTCGGCGGCAGGGTCCAGACGCCGAAGGGATGGTCCTTGGTGTCCTTGGGATTGGCATTGATCTCGGACTTGGCGTCCAGCTTGAAGCCGGCCTTCTCGGCCAGGGCGACCACCGTGGCGGTGTTCAGGTAGCCGTCGGCGCCGGCTTCCTTTTCCGAGCGCGGGTCGGCGCGGTGATCCTCGATCGCCAGCACGCCGCCCGGCTTCAGCACGGCGAAGAAGTCGGCGAACACCTTGTCGGCCATGCCCGGCGCTTGCGTCCAGTTGTGGACGTTGCGGGCCGTCAGCACGACGTCGGCCGAGCCGGGCGCGCCCAGCGGACCCGAGACGGCGCCGAAGTTGGCGAACTGCGGCTTGCCGTACTTGGCCGCGTCGGCGAAGCGGGCCTCGAAGTCGGCGCGGCCCTTCTTGGCCCCTTCCGAGATCTTCGGGTTCGACAGGTCGGCGACCGCGGCGACGTACGTGCCGCCGGTGGCCTTGGCGTACGGGGCAAGGATTTCGGTCCAGTAGCCGCCGCCCGGCGAGATCTCGATGATCGTCTGCTTGGGCTTCACGCCCCAGAACGACAGGCTGTCATAAGGATGGCGGGCGCCGTCGCGGGCGACATCGCCGGCGGGGCGGGTCGACGAGGCGACGGCGGCCTTGAGAGCGGCGTCGGTCGACGCAAAGGCGGCGGTCGCGGAAAGGCTCAGCGCGGCGGCGAGCAGCAGGACTTGGCGGCGAAGCGGCATGGGGTCGTGTCCTTCGACGGAGGGGGCGACGGGTTGGAAGTGCGGGGACCTTAGCCGGGGGAACCCGTGCGTCAAACGATTCACGTTCTTTGAGTTGGACGCCCCTTGAACCGGAAAATCCGCTCACCAACTAGTTTCACGAAGGCGCTGGACACCCGGGCCTTCCGGACCACCTGGCGATGCCGATTTCGGGTCGCCGACGGGACGAACATCAAAGACCTTGCTTGATAAGAAGGATCTGACCCTATGCGTACGATCGACCTTTCGCCCCTGTACCGCTCGCTCGTCGGCTTCGACCGCCTCGCCGACCAGCTGGACGCCGCCGCCCGCACCGAAGCGGCCTCGGGCTATCCCCCCTACAACATCGAACGCACCGGCGAGAACGACTACCGCATCGAGATCGCGGTGGCCGGTTTCAAGCCGGACGAACTGGCCGTCGAAGTGAAGGAAAACCTGCTGACCGTCACCGGTCGCAAGGCGGCCAATGACGGCGACGCCAAGCAGTACCTGCATCGCGGCCTGGCCGAGCGCAATTTCGAGCGCAAGTTCCAGCTGACCGACTACCTGGTCGTCGTCGACGCCGACCTGTCGAACGGCCTGCTGTCGATCGCGCTGAAGCGTGAACTGCCGGAGGCCCTGAAGCCTCGCACGGTGGAGATCAAGTCGAGCCCTTCGTCGACCCTGATCGAAGGCGAAAAGGCCGCCTAACCGGCAGCCTCTCCTTAGTCTCCCCCCACTATCCCCTCTGAACTTGGGCGGCGTCGCGAGACGCCGCCTTTTTCATGTTCAGCGCAAGGACAGGTCCAGGCCATGGACCCGGGTCAGGTCCACCTGGCGGAAGCTGGTCTTGGCCACGCGGGCGCCGGTCAGGTCCGCCCCGCGCAGGTCGGCGTCGTCGAACACCGCCTCGCTGAGGTCGGCGGACTGGACCAGGGCATAGCGCAGACGGGCGGCTTGCAGGTTCGCCGGGGTCTGGCGGTCCGGCCCCAGCGGCAGCGGCGACAGCACAGCCTGGCGCAGGTCGGCCTTGGTCAGGTTGGCTCCGGTCAGCCGGGCCCCGCGCAGATCGGCGCCGCGCAGGATGGCCCCGCGCAGGTCGGCGTTCTGCAGGTTCGCGCCCTGGAGCTGGGCGCCGGAAAGATCCAGGCCGACCATGCAGGCGCCTTTGGCGTCCATGGCGGTCAGGCGCAGACCCTTCAGCCGATCGCCGAGCGGTCGCAGGTCTTCGCCGGCGAGACGCGCGGCCTGGCCTTCCTTGCCGCCGGTCTGGCACCAGCGCTGGTTATCGAGGCAGCGCTTGTAGAGGTCGTCGGCCTTGGCCACGGCCTCGCGGGTCGAGGCTTGCAGCGTGCCCGTCATGCTGGCGCCGCTGACCCGGGCGGTGGAGGTGTCGACGCCCGTCATCACCGCGCCGGTGAAGTTGGCCCCTTCGAGATTGGCCCCCTTCACGTCGGCGCCGTCCAGGATGGCCCCAGCCAGATTGGCTTCCTTGAGGTTCGCGCCGGCCAGCTTGGCGCCCTTCAACGAGCAGTCGCTGAAGTCGGCCTTGAACGCCGAGACGCCCTCGAACTGCGAGCCGTCCAGGGTGGCGCCCGAGAAGTTGACCTCGTCCACCTCGCCCTGGCGGGTCTCGTGGCGCATGGTCTCCAGCCCCTTGCGGGGATGCGGGATGGCGATCTGGCCTTCGCGGAAGTCGGCCTGGGTCAGGTCGGCCTGGGCCAGGTTCGCGCCGCGCAGGCAGGCGCCGCGCAGGTCGGCGCGCACCAGCGAGGCCTGGCGCATGTCGCTGGTTCGCAGGTCGCAGCCGAACAGGCTGGCGCGATCGAGCTTGGTGCGGACAAGGCGGCAGCCTTCGAGGACGGAGGCGGTCAGGTCCGCGTCAGTCAGATTCCGAAACGACAGATCTAGGCCCGACAGCTGCACGAAGCGTAGGGAAGCGCGTTTGCCGCCCTGCTTGCCGGTAACGAATTTCTCGTGCGCCGTTACGATCATGTCGAGCTCGGCTTGGCTCAGGCGTCGCCGCCCGGCCACGCTTTGCGCGGCGTTCATAACGATGGTTCCCCGTTAGGTTCTTTTTTGAGTTACGCGCACTGTAGCTACGAGGGACGAGCGAACTGTTAAGCGTGCGTCCGTTTGTCGCAATATTTTCTCAGATAACATCGTCCAGACCGCGCGCCGCCAGGCGGATCGCGCCGGTCAGATCGATGTCCTTGAGATTGGCTCCGGTGAAATTGGCGCGCGACACGTCCGCGCCGGCCATGCGGGCCTGGCGAAGATCGGCGCGGGCAAGATCGGCATTGGCCAGGATGGCGCCCGTCAAATCCACCGGCAGCACGCGGTCTGCGGCGATCAGCAGCGGGCCCAGCTGGGCGTCGCGCAGGTCCGAACCCGTCAGCTTGGCGCCCTTCAGCCGCGCGCCGCGCAGGTCGGCCCGGCGCAGGTTGCAGGCCCGCAGGTCCGCCCCGTCCAGCTGCGCGCCCTGCATCTGCGCGCCTTCCATGTCGAGGCCATAGAACACCGCGCCCTTGGCCGAGAGGGCCGTCAGGTTGAAGCCGCGGATCGAGCGAAGGTTACGAAGGTCGGCCTTGTCGAACACCGAGGGCTTGCCCTCCGCGCCGCCGGTCTCGATCCACTTGGCGTGGTCGGCGATCATCTGCTCGTAGGGCAGGTCGGAGACGCTGGTGCCTGACGCCTTGTCGGTCAGGGCGCCTTCCATGTTGGTGTCGTTGACGTTCCACGACATGGTCTTGGCGCCGACCAGCACCGTGTTGCGCAGGTCGGCCCCAGCCAGGTTAGCGCCCGACAGGTCGGCGCCGGCGAGGTTCGCCCCGTTGAAATTGGCCTGCTTGAGGTTGGCGCGGACCAGCTTGGCGTCCTTGAGGATCGCGTCGCTGAAGTCGGCCTTGGTGGCGACGATGCCCGACAGGCGCGAGCGCTCCAGATTGGCGCCCGACAGGTTGGCGCCCTTGGCGTAGGCGTCGCGCTGGACGGCCTCGATGACGCGATAGCCTTCCTTGCGGTCGGCGGCGGCGATCGTGCCTTCGCGCAGGTCGGCCTCGAACATGTCGGCGCCGGTCAGGTTGGCGCCGCGCAGACTGGACCCGCGCAGGTCGGCGCGACGCAAGGACGCGTCGGTCAGGTCCGCGCCCTGAATGTCGGCGCCGTAGAGGTTGGCGTTGTCCAGCTTGGTCTTGCGCAGGTCGCAGCCGACCATCAGCGCGCCGGTGAAATCGGCGTCGCAGAGATTGCGGCCCGGCAGCGACAGGCCCGACAGATCACAGAACGCGAACACGGCGCGAGCCCCGCCCAGACGGGCCGACCACAGGCGATCGTGCTTCGCGCAGATGACGTCAACGTCGTGCTGCGTAAGGCGCTTGTATTCCTGTGTCGTGGTGGCGGCGGCGCTCATGTCTGGCATGGAATCCCGGATACGGGATCACCATGCGCAGACCAAAATTAACGTCGTGTTTCCAACAGCTTCCGCTGAAGCTGGGAGTCGCTTAGTCGACCGAAGGAAGAGCCTCGGCGCGGCTTTCGTCCAGGTAGCGCGCGCTGGTCGGCTTCAGGTCGCCGTCCAGCTCGATGACCAGCGGATTGCCGGTCGGGATCTCGACGCCGACGATCTTGTCGTCCGGCACGTTGAACAGGTGCTTGACGATGGCGCGCAGCGAATTGCCGTGGGCGGCGATCAGCAGGGTCTCGCCAGCCTTCAGGTGCGGGGCGATGTCGCTTTCCCAGTAAGGCAACACGCGGACCAGGGTGGTGGCCAGGCTTTCGGTCGAGGGCAGGTCCGCGCCCTTGTAGCGACGGTCCTTGCTGAAGTCGTACTCGCCGCCCGGCGCCAGTTCCGGCGGCGGGATGTCGTACGAACGACGCCAGATGGTGACCTGCTCGACGCCGTGCTTCTCGGCGGTCTCGGCCTTGTTCAGGCCGGTCAGGCCGCCGTAGTGACGCTCGTTCAGGCGCCAGTCCTTGGTCACCGGCACGAAGCTCTGCTGAGCGGCGTCCAGGGCCAGGTTGCCGGTGCGGATGGCGCGGGTCTGGACCGAGGTGAAGGCGTGGTCGATCTGGATGCCGGCGGCCTTGATCAGTTCGCCGCCCTTCTTGGCCTGGGCCTCGCCCTCGGCGGTCAGGTCGACGTCGACCCAGCCCGTGAAGCGGTTTTCCAGGTTCCACTGGCTCTGGCCGTGGCGGAGCAGGACGAGGGTCGGCATCGGGCGGCTTCCTTCGCAGATCGGGGAGGTATGGAGCGCGGGCTAAGGCCCCGCGCCCGCAGCGTCAAGCATCGAACAATCTTTGCCTTATTGCCGCCCCTCCCCCACGCCGCGACGCGTGCTATAGCGAGCCATGCCTGATCGCATTTTCATGCCGCTGATGGGGCTGGTCGCCGCCGCGCTGATCACCCTCTCCCTCGTCTGGCCGCAAGGCCAGGGCGACCGCTCCTGGGGTCCCTTCGGCCACACGCCCGTACAGCAGACGCCCGAGATGAAAGCCCGGATCCAGAAGGAGAAGGACGCCGCCATCCGTCGCGACGAGGCCGCCAAGAAGGCCGTCGAGGCCGTCGGCCAGATGCCGACCCAGGCGCCGCCTCCGCCCGCGCCGGTCCCGCAATGAGCGGCTTCGACGCCGTGGCGGTCGGCCGCCGTGTGCTGAACATCGAGGCCGACGCGCTGAAGACCTTGTCCGAGTCGCTGGGCGAGACCTTCGTCCGCGCGGTCGAGACCGTGTTCGAGGCCAAGGGCCGGGTCGTCTGCACCGGCATGGGCAAGTCCGGCCACGTGGCGCGCAAGATCGCCGCCACCCTGGCCTCGACTGGCACCTCGGCCATGTTCGTCCACCCGGCCGAGGCCAGCCACGGCGACCTTGGCATGATTGGCCCCGACGACGTCATCCTGGCCCTGTCGAAGTCAGGCGCGGGGCGCGAGCTCTCCGACACCCTGGCCTACGCCAAGCGCTTCTCGATCCCGCTGGTCGCCATGACCGCCGTAGCCGACAGCCCGCTGGGCCAGGCCGCCGACATCCTGCTGCTGCTGCCCGACGCGCCGGAAGGCACGGCCGAGGTCAATGCGCCGACCACGTCCACGACCCTGCAGATCGCCCTGGGCGACGCCATCGCCGTGGCCCTGCTGGAACGGCGCGGCTTCACGGCCAGCGACTTCCGCGTCTTCCATCCCGGCGGCAAGCTGGGCGCCATGCTGCGCACGGTCGCCGACCTGATGCACGGCGGCGACGAGTTGCCGCTGATCGACCTGGAAGCGTCGATGCCGGACGCCCTGCTGGTGATGAGCGAGAAGCGCTTCGGCGCGGTGGGCGTGGTCGATGGCGCCGGCGCCTTGGTCGGCCTGATCACCGACGGCGATCTGCGCCGGCACATGGACGGCCTTCTGCAGCACAGCGCCGGCCAGGTCATGACCCTGGGTCCGCTGACCATCGCTCCCGGCGCCTTGGCCGCCGAAGCCCTGAAGATCATGAACGAGCGCCGGATCACCGTGCTGTTCGTGGTTGATGACGGACGCCCCGTCGGCGTGCTGCATGTCCACGACCTGCTCCGCGCCGGCGTGATCTAAAGCCTACAAAGTCAAAGCGAGCTTCCGATGTTCTCCGCGCCGCGCGCCGATCTGGTCGCCAATACCGCCGCCTATGAAAACGAGCCGCTGGTCAAGGCGACCGGCTTCCGCGAATACGACGCGCGCTGGCTGTTCGGGCCCGAGATCAACCTGCTGGGCGTCCAGGCCCTGGGCCTGGGTCTCGGGACCTACATCCACGAGCTCGGCCAGTCGAAGATCGTGGTCGGCCACGACTTCCGTTCCTATTCGACCTCGATCAAGAACGCCTTGATCCTGGGTCTGATCAGCGCCGGTTGCGAAGTGCACGACATCGGCCTGGCCCTGTCGCCGACGGCCTATTTCGCCCAGTTCGACCTCGACATCCCGTGCGTGGCCATGGTCACCGCCAGCCACAACGAGAACGGCTGGACCGGCGTGAAGATGGGCGCCCAGAAGCCCCTGACCTTCGGCCCTGACGAGATGAGCCGTCTGAAGGCCATCGTGCTGGGCGCGCAGTTCGTCGAGCGTGACGGCGGCAAGCTGATCCGCGTCCAGGGCGAGGCCCAGCGCTATATCGACGACGTCGCCAAGCGCGCCAGCATCACGCGGCCGATGAAGGTCGTCGCCGCCTGCGGCAACGGCACGGCCGGCGCCTTCGTGGTCGAGGCCCTGCGGAAGATGGGCGTGTCCGAGGTCGTGCCGATGGACACCGACCTCGACTTCACCTTCCCGAAGTACAATCCCAACCCCGAAGACGCCGAGATGCTGCACGCGATGGCGCACACCGTCCGTGAGACCGGCGCGGACCTGGCGTTCGGCTTCGACGGCGACGGCGATCGCTGCGGCGTGGTCGACGACGAGGGCGAGGAGATCTTCGCCGACAAGATCGGTCTGATGCTGGCCCGCGACCTGGCTCCGCTGAACCCCGGCGCGACATTCGTGGTCGACGTGAAATCGACGGGTCTCTACGCCACCGACCCCATCCTGGCCCAGTACGGCTGCAAGGTCGTCTACTGGAAGACCGGCCACAGCTACATCAAGCGCAAGAGCGCCGAGCTGGGGGCCCTGGCCGGTTTCGAGAAGAGCGGCCACTTCTTCATGAACGGCGACCTGGGCTACGGCTACGACTGCGGCCTGACCGCCGCGGCCGCCATCCTGTCGATGCTGGACCGCAATCCGGGCGTGAAGCTGTCGGACATGCGCAAGGCCCTGCCCGTCGCCTTCACCTCGCTGACCATGAGCCCCAAGTGCGGCGACGAGGTGAAGTACGGCGTCGTCGATGACGTGGTGAAGGAATACCAAGACCTGTTCGCCGCCGGCGGTTCGATCCTGGGCCGCAAGATCACCGAGGTGATCACGGTCAACGGCGTCCGCGTCCACCTGGAAGACGGCTCGTGGGTCCTGGTCCGCGCCTCGTCGAACAAGCCGGAAGTCGTGGTCGTGGTCGAGAGCACCCAGTCCGAGGACGACATGCGCGCCCTCTTCCGCCAGGAAGTGAAGCCGCGCCTGGGCGAGCGGGTGGGCAAGTACAATCAGGAAATCTGATCCGGCGCGATCAGCTCAATGAAAAAGGGCCGGCGCTCAGCGCCGGCCCTTTTGTCATCAGCGTTTCAGCCTCGGACGATCAGACCTCCGCCTTGGCCCGGCGGTAGGACGCGCGCGAGCGGCTGGGCGTCGCGATGAAGAGGCGGAACATAGGAAGCATCAGCGCCGCTGCGACGACACAGGCGGCCGAAATTTGGAAAAGCCAGTCCATTTGGGGAAATCTCAAGTGTCGCCAAGCCCAAGCGTTGACCGCGACGCGGTTCGCTCCCGACGGCGACTGATCCTTATATAGGGAGCCATGGTCACGTTTATCAGGGGCGCCGCGCGATAAGCGACCGGCTGGCGCGGGCGGCGGCGGCGGGTTAGGTCACCGCCCATGATCAAACTCCGCCCTTCCCGGCCCGAGGACGGTGATCGCGTCGTCGCGATCTGGGCCGCCGCCGTCGACGCCACCCACGATTTCCTGAGCCCCGAGGACCGCGCCGCGATCGGCCGCGAGGTCGAGGGCTTCCTGCCGGCCGCGCCGCTTATGCTGGCGGTCGATGACCGCGACCGGCCGCTGGGCTTCATGCTGATCGACAACGGCCACATGGAGGCGCTGTTCATCGATCCAGAGCATCGCGGAGCCGGCGTCGGCGCGATGATGATCGACTACGCCCTGGCGGTTCACCCGACCCTGACCACCGACGTCAACGAGCAGAACGGCCAGGCGGTGGGCTTCTACGAGCACATGGGCTTCGAACGCATCGGCTGGTCGGCGACCGACGGCCAGGGCCGGCCCTACCCGCTGATCCATCTGCGCTTTGGCGCCTGACACGATTTCGGCTTAGCTGCACGGCGTTCAACGCGAGTCACCTCATGCGCCGTCTGCTCACCGCTCTCGCCCTGATCCTGGCCCCCGGCCTCGCGACCGCCGCACAGCCCGTGCTGCTCAAGCCCGCCCGCGTCTGGACCGCCGAGAACGCCGGCCCGCCGCACGAGGGCTGGGCCGTGCTGGTCAAGGACGGCAAGATCGCCGCCGTGGGTCCCGCTGCTCAGATCGACGCGACGGGCGCGGAGGTCGTCGACCTGCCCGGCGCCACGGTGATCCCCGGCCTGATGGACCTGCACAGCCACCTCTTCCTGCATCCCTACAACGAGACCTTGTGGGACGATCAGGTGCTGAAGGAGACGCCGACCTACCGCACGCTGCGGGCGGCGGTGCAGGCCAAGGCGACCCTGGAGGCCGGCTTCACCACCCTGCGCGACCTGGGCACCGAGGGCGTCGGCGCGGCCGACGTGCCGCTGCGCAAGGCGATCAATGACGGGCTGATCCCCGGCCCGCGCCTGTTCGTGGCGACCAAGGCGATCGTGGCCACCGGCTCGTACGGCCCGGCTCGCAAGAACTACAATCCCGAGGCCGACCTGCCCCAGGGCGCTCAGGAAGCCAGCGGCGTGGCCGAGGTGATCAAGGCCGTGCGCGAGCAGGCCGGCGCCGGCGCGGACTGGATCAAGGTCTATGCCGACTACCGCATCGGCCCCGACGGCTCGACCCAGCCGACCTTCTCGATCGAGGAGCTGAAGGCCCTGGTCGACGCCGCCCACTCCAGCGGCCGCCCCGTCTCGGCCCACGCCTCCAGCGACGAGGGCATGCGCCGGGCGGTCGTGGCGGGTGTCGACACCATCGAGCACGGCTATGGCGGCTCGGATGCGACCTTCAAGCTGATGGCTGAGAAGGGCGTCGTGTTCTTCCCGACCCTGACGGCGGTCGAGAGCACCTCGACCTATTTCGGCGGCTATGTCGCCGGCAAGACCCCGCCGACCGCCGCGATGGTCAACGCCGAGCGCGCCTTCAAGCTGGCGGTGAAGAACGGCGTCACCATCGGCATGGGCAGCGATGTCGGCGTCTTCAGGCACGGCGACAACGCGCGTGAGATCGTCTGGCTGGTCAAGGAGGGCATGAGCCCCGCCCAGGCCCTGCTGGCCGCCACCGCCATCGACGCCAAGGTGCTGGGCCGCGCCAATGACCTGGGCCAGTTGAAACTCGGCTACCTCGCCGACATCGTGGCGGTGAAGGGCGATCCGACCCAGGCGATCGAGGCGACCAAGGACGTCGTCTTCGTCATGAAGGGCGGCCAGGTCGTGCGGCGGCCGTGATGCGGATCACCCCTGCCCTCCTGCTGCTCGCGCTCGCCGGCCCCGCCCTCGCCGAGACCGACCCGGGCACGCTGCAACAGCACGACACCTTCCGCGACGCCGCCACCGCGCCGCTGGAGGACCTGAACCTCAAGCAGAAGTCGATCCCGCCGGTCCTGGCCCGCGCGGTCACCGATCCCTACGACCTGACCGGCCTGACCCGCTGCGAGCCGATCGCCGCCGAGGTCGGACGGCTGGACGCGGCGCTGGGTCCCGATCTCGACGAGGCCCCGCCGCCCGACAACCGCTCGCGCGGCAAGAAGGTCGCCGACACGGCCTACAGCGCCGGCGTCGCCGGGGTGCGCGACACGACCCACGACCTCTTGCCCTTCAGAGGCTGGATCCGTCGCCTGACCGGCGCGGCCAAGCACGACAAGGCCATCGCCAGAGCGATCCAGTCCGGCGGCGTGCGGCGCGGCTATCTCAAGGGTGTCGGCATGCGGATGAACTGCGCTCCGCCGGCCGCCCCCAGCTGGTTCGTGCCTGTCGAGATCAAGCCGCCGCCTCCGCCCAGGCCGGTCAGCGCGTTCGAGAACTTCCTGGCCTGGTGCGGCGAGGTGATCGCCTGGCTGAAGAGCCTGATCGGCTAGAGCGACTTCAGCATCGCCAGGACTTCGGCGACCAGCTTGGGGCCGTCGAACGGCTTCATCACATAGCCCTTGGCGCCCAGCTGCATGGCCTGGACGATGCGGTCCAGGCGGCCGTCGCCGGTCAGCATCAGCACCGGGATGTCGGCGTGTTCCGACTCCTTCAGCGCCTTCAGGGCGTCGAGGCCGCTCTGGCCGGGGATGCGCACGTCCAGCAGGATGGCGTCGGGCCGGCGCGCGGGGATCGCCGCGATCAACTGGTCGGCGGCCGGGAAACCCACCACCTCCAGCCCTTCACGGACCAGATAGGCCTCGACCAACTCAAGCGTCGGCTCGTCGTCGTCGGCCACGTAGATCAGAGGAACGCGTCTGGACATCGAGGTCACCGCCTACGCGGTTTTGGATGCATCCGGAAGCCTTGACCGTTAAGCACGTTCAGTCCCGCCTCGGAGTCGCCATGCGCCTGCCCGCCCTCGTCCTGGCCTGCCTGTTCCTTGTCGTCTCGCCAGCAATGGCTCAGCGCCTGGACGACACTCCGCGCGTGGCGGTGATCTCGGCTTTCCCGCCCGAGATCGGCGCGCTGAACGCGGCGACCAGCGAGCAGAAGGCCTTCGACGTCCACGGCGTCCGCTTCATGACCGGCAAGCTGGAGGGCAAGCCGGTGGTGGTGTTCCTCAGCGGCGTGTCGATGGTCAACGCGGCCATGACCACCCAGATGGCGCTGGACCGCTTCAACATCACCCGCATCGTCTTCTCCGGCATCGCCGGCGGCGTCGACGAGGGCCTGGACATCGGCGACGTCGTGGTCGCCGACCAGTGGGCCCAGAACCTGGAAAGCGCCTTCGCCCGCGAGACCGACAAGGGCTTCGAGGTCCAGTCGTTCATCCGCAACAGCGACCTGGCCAATTACGGCATGATCTATCCGCGTGGGATCGTTCTACCCGGCGACGCCCTGGGCGCCCCGGCCCGCGTCTGGTTCCCGGCCGATCCGGCCCTGCTCGAGACGGCCCGCAAGGTCGCCGCCCAGGTCACCCTGCAACGCTGCGCCGCCGACAAGTGCCTGGTCCATCCGCCCAAGGTGGTGGTCGGCGGCAACGGCGCCTCGGCCCCGGTGTTCCTCGACAACGCCGGCTATCGCAAATACCTGCGCGCCACCTTCCAGGCCCGGGTGGTGGACATGGAAAGCGCCGCCGTCGCCCATGTCGCTCTGGTCAGCAACACCCCCTTCATCGCCTTCCGCAGCCTCTCGGACCTGGCCGGCGGCGGCGCGGGCGCCAACGAGATGGGCACCTTCATGGCCCTGGCCTCGGACAACTCCGCCACCGTGGTGAAGGCCTTCGTGAAGGCGCTGCCGAACTAGGCCAACCGCTTCTCGTCGTCGATCAGGGTCAGCCGCGACGGCGGCCCCTCGCCCCAGGTCAGCAGCACGAGGTTGAGGTCGTCCGCCCTGGCTCCACGCGCGAAGCTCCTGACCAGCAGGCCCTGATAGCCGGCCTCGGCGAGGCGTCGCGCGAAGGCCTGGGTCGGTGCCTCGCCCAGCGTCCGCATCTGGTCGCGCCAGCCGCTGTCGGCCAGGGCGTCGGCGTCCATATCGTGAGCGGCCAGGGCGGCCGCGTCGCGCGTGTCGAACACCCGCTCGATCTCGGCGTCGTAGGACACCAAGGTCGTAGGCTGCAGCGATCCGACCTGGTTGGCCTCGCGCAGCGCCGTCATGACGGACAGCGAGGCGTAGAGCGCCGGGGTCCCCTTGGCGTTGAACCGGCCGCCATGGAGCTGCGCGCCGCGGCCGGACATCGGCTCGCGGGCATAGATCGGGTTCAGGGCGCGATAGAGCAGTCCCCGGTACATCCGGTCAGGCGTGGACGCCGGCGTCGACGGCGTCGATATAGTCCAGCACCTCGTCGACACGCCCGTCGCGGACCAGCTGCATCGCCGTCAGGCCCGAGAAGCCCGTCAGCGGCTCGGAGCGATACCAGGCATAGGCGATCAGTTCGGAGCCATAGCGCGGCTCGACCTTGTTGATCACCTCGACCATCTCGCGCAGCCGGCGCTGGGTCTTGGGCGAGCGCGAGCGCTCCCGGCGCTGGACCGCGTCCCGGCCCAGCCCCGCCGTGCGCGCGACTTCCTCACTGGTCGTGTGGAAGGCGTCGGCGATCTTGCGCGGGGCGAAGAACCCGTCGTCGGCATATTTGGCCAGGCCCATGTCGATGCCTTTCGCTGCCACTCAGACTGACGAATATGGCGTCATTCCACGTGGCAATCAAGGTCAGCGCGTGCCGAAGGTCCGATCGCCCGCGTCGCCCAGGCCCGGGACGATGTAGCCATGCTCGTTCAGCGTCGCGTCCACGGCCGCCGTCCAGACCGGCACGTCGGGATGGGCTTCGCGCAGAGCGTCCACGCCCGGCTGGGCGGCCAGCAGGCAGACGAAGCGCAGGTTGGTGACGCCCTTCTCCTTCAAGCGGGTGATCGCCGCGATCGCCGAGTGGCCGGTGGCCAGCATCGGATCGACGACGATGACCAGGCGGCCGGCGATGTCCTCGGGCGCCTTGAAGTAATACTCGACGGCCTCCAGCGTATCGTGGTCGCGATAGAGGCCGATGTGGGCCACGCGAGCCGACGGCACCAGGTCCAGCATGCCCTCGCACATGCCCAGGCCCGCCCGCAGGATCGGGGCGAAGACCAGCTTCTTGCCGGCGATCTCATAGGCCGTGGTCGGTGCGACCGGGGTCTCGATCTGGACGGGATCCATCGGCAGGTCGCGGGTGATCTCGTAGCAGATCAGGGTCGCGACCTCGCGCATCAGCGCCCGGAAGGTCTTCGTCGAGGTCTGCTTGTCCCGCATCTTGGTCAGCTTGTGCTGGACGAGCGGGTGATCGACGACGGTGACCTGGGACATGGGAGCGCTCTGCTGAAGGATACTCCCCGGTCCTAGGCCAGTTGGTCGCCGATCGGCAAGCTGCGGATGCGCTTGCCGGTGGCGGCGAAGATGGCGTTGCACAGCGCCGCCGGGGTCGGCGGATAGGCCGGCTCGCCCAGGCCCGTCGGGTTGTTGTCCGACAGCTTGTAGTGCACCTCGACCTCCGGCGCCTCGGCCATGCGCAGCAGCGGGAAGGTGTTAAAGTTCCCCTGCTTGGCCGCGCCGTTCTCGAAGGTGATCTCCTGGCGCAGGGTCGAGCTGATCGCGTCCAGGATCGAGCCCTGCATCTGCTGGTCGGCCCCGTTCGGATTGACGATCTGGCGGCCGACATCGGCGGCGGCCCAGACCTTGTCGATCTTCAGCTTCCCGTCCTCGACCGTCACCTGCATGACCACCGCCACATAGCCCAGGTGGCTGTAGTGGCAGGAGACGCCCATCCCCGAACCCTTCGGCAGCTTGCGGCCCCAGCCGGACTTCTCGGCCACGAGGTCCAGCACGCCGCGCATGCGGCCTGTGTGGAAGCTGTCGCCCTTGCCCGCCTCGCCCAGCAGGCGCGGTTCGCCCAGCAGCTCGCGACGGAAGGCGACCGGGTCCTTGCCGGCGGCGAGGGCCAGTTCGTCGGTGAAGCTCTGCAGCACGAAGCCGAAGGCGTTGTTGCCCGGCGCCCGCAGCGGTCCGGTCGGCATGCCCAGCGGCATGACCGAGACGTCGACGCGGTAGTTGTCCAGCGCCCGGCACGGGAACTGGGTGGCGTTGAAACCGCAGCTGGGCGCGAACTTGTCACCCTCGCCGAAGCTGACGAAGTGGTCCTTCCAGGCGGTAACCTTGCCCGAGGCGTCGAGGCCGGCGGTCAGGTTGTGCCAGGCGCCCGGACGGTAGAAGTCGTGGCGCATGTCGTCTTCACGCGTCCAGATCAGCTTGACCGGCGCGCCGGCCTTGGCGGCGATCGCCGCGGCCTCGACCATGTAGTCGTTGTTCAGCCGCCGGCCGAAGCCGCCGCCGCCGCGGACCAGGTGGATGGTGATCGCCTCTTCCGGCACGTTGAGCGCGGCGGCGACCAGCTTGCGGCCGGGCTCGGGGTTCTGGGTCGGGGCCCAGATCTCGACCTTGCCGTCCTTGACCACCGCCGTGCAGTTCTGCGGCTCCAGCGGCGCGTGGGCGATGAAGGGATAGCTGTAGGCGGCGCTGACGACCTTGGCCGAAGCCTTCAGGGCCGTGTCGACATCGCCGTCCGAGCGGTCGGTGCGCTGCGGCGGGGCCTTGGCCAGGTCGGCGGCCTTGGCGGCGAAGCTGGCGCTGGACTGGGCGGACGTCGGGTGATCGGCCCACTGGATCTCCAGCGCGTTGCGACCCTTGCGCGCCGCCCACCAGCTGTCGGCGACCACCGCCACGCCGGGCAGCAGGCCGTTGAGATTGGTCCCGCCCTCGATAATGAAGGCGTCCTTCACGCCCTTCACCACCTTGGCCAGCGCGAGGTCGACGCTGGCCACCTTGGCCCCGTAGACCGGCGCCTTGACGAAGGTGGCGAACAGCATGCCCGGCACGACGACGTCGATGCCGTACAGCGGCTGGCCCGTGGTGATGGCGTCGAGGTTCTGGCTCTTGTGGCTCTGGCCGATGATCCGGAAGGCCTTCGGGTCCTTCAGAACCAGCGTCTTGGGATCGGGCGGCGTCAGGGCGGCGGCGGCCTCGACCAGTTCGCCATAGGCCGCGCGGTTCTTGCCCGAGACCACGACGCCAGGCTCGGTCTTGCAGCTGTCCACGGAGACGTTCCAGCGCGTGGCGGCGGCCTGGATCAGCAGCACCCGCACGGTCGCGCCGACGCGGCGCAGGCCGTCATATTCCAGAGTCGTGGCCATGCTGCCGCCGGCCACCTGGCGGCCATAGACCTTGCTGTCCGCGAGCGCCTGCTCGACGGTCACGGCCGACCACTCGACGTCCAGCTCCTCGGCGATCAGCATCGGCAGGGCCGTCTTGATCCCCTGCCCGACCTCCGGGACCTTCGAGGCGATGGTCACCTTGCCGTCCGGCGCGATGCGGACATAGGCGTTGACCTGGCCGCCGGCCGCACGGCCTTCGGAGGCCATGGTGAAGCTCAGCAGCAGGCCGCCGCCGACGGCCGCCCCGCTCTTGAGGACAAAGCGGCGGGTCGGATCGCGCAGGAGTTCGCCGTCCATGACTACGCCTCCACCTGGCCGGACGCGGCCTTGATCGCCTTCTTGACCCGCAGGTAGGTCGCGCAGCGGCAGAGGTTGCCGTTCATGGCCGCCTCGATCTCGGCGTCGGTCGGCTTGGGCTTGGCGGTCAGCAGGGCCGTGGCCGACATGATCTGGCCGGCCTGGCAGTAGCCGCACTGCGGTACGTCGATCGACTTCCAGGCATCCTGCACCTTGGCGCCCACCGGGCTCTTGCCGACGCCCTCGATGGTGGTCACCGCGCGATCGCCCACCCGGCTGACCGGCGTGACGCAGGCGCGGACCGGAACGCCGCCCAGGTGCACCGTACAGGCCCCGCATTGGGCTACGCCGCAGCCGAACTTGGCCCCGACCAGGCCCAGCGTGTCGCGCAGCACCCACAGCAAGGGAGTGTCGCCGTCGACATCGGCCGTGCGGGCCTCTCCATTGACGGTCAGCGTGAAGGCCATGACGCGGCTCCGATCCCTTGAACGGGCGCGATCCTGCCTCAGCGAAGCTTCGCGCGCGACCCCTGTTCGGTGAAACGCGCAAACGAATTTGACACCCGCGCCTGCCCGTGGTCTTCAGCTCGCCCCCGGGGAGTCGATCCGTTCACAGACGATATTCGCCCCGAGCGACCTCCGCACGCGGAGCGCGCGCGAGTTGTCGCACATACGTTCAACGCGACGACTCGGAGGGAAGCAGCCACTATCCTGCTGGCTGGGCTTTGGACTTGAGATTGGGGTGACGTGGCAAGGGTGGTCGGCAAGACGGGAACAGGCAAGGCGAGCGGCGGCGGCAAGCGCCGTCAGGTCGCGGCCCTGCCCTGGCGGGGCGAGGGCGAAGCCCTGCGCATCCTGCTGGTCTCGTCGCGCGAGACCCGCCGCTGGGTGATCCCCAAGGGCTGGCCAATGAAGGGCAAGACCGACGACGCCGCCGCCGCCCAGGAGGCCTATGAGGAAGCCGGGCTGGACGGGGTGATCTCCCCGCAGTCGATCGGTGAATACGAGTACCTCAAGCGGCTGAAGAGCGGCGCGGCGCGGCTGGTCAAGGTCGACGTCTTTCCGCTGCACGTCACCGGCTGCCGCGAGGCCTGGCCCGAGCAGGGCCAGCGGACCCTGGAGTGGATGACCCCGATCGAGGCCGCCCTCGCCGTCCAGGAGCCCGAACTGCGCGACCTGATCGCCCGCTTCGCCGGCGTCGAATTGCCGGAGGAGGAGCGCCCTGCCCCGGCCCGCGCTCCGACGCCCGTGCGCGTCGCCTTCCAGCGCCTGCGTCGTCGCGTGACGGCGCTCTGGGGTCGCTACCGCCGCTAGAACACGCCTGTGGACAACGTCGTTCGCCGCGCATAATGTTCTCATTATGTTCTTGCACGGCGAGGTCCCATGCAGCTGTCCTTAGGCCTGGCGCGGTCGCCGCTGGAAAGCGTGCGCGACGCCCTGCTCTGCGAGTTCGGCCCGCAGCGGCCGGTGGCGCGCATGGACCCGATCTCGCAGCTGGTGAAATCGTCGATCAGCGGCCGCACCCAGGACGCCGTCTCGTGGGCGGCGTTCCTGCGCCTGCGGGCCGAGTTCAAGTGCTGGGAGGACCTGGCCCAGGCTCCGGTGGCGGCCGTGGCCCGGATGATCGACGACGTCACCTTCCCGGGCGACAAGGCCCGCCACCTGACCACCGCCCTGAAGATGATCGAGGCCAAGGTCGGCTGGCTGTCGCTGAGCCATCTGAAGGGCCTTGAGGTCGATCAGGCCCGCTGGGAGCTGCAGGCCCTGCCCGGCGTTGGCGTCAAGGTCGCCGCGTGCGTGCTGAACTTCAGCGACTTGGCGATGCGGTCGCTGGTCGTCGACACCCACGTCCACCGCGTCACCAAGCGCATCGGCCTGGTCGGCGCCGGGGACACGACCCACGCCTATCACACGCTGATGAGCCTGGCGCCGGACGCATGGACCGCCGACGACTTCTTCGAGCTGCACTGGCTCCTGAAGCGCGGCCTGGGGCAGATGCTGTGTCCGCACGAAGGTCCGAAATGCGGAGCCTGCCCGGTCAAGTCGATGTGCGCCAAGGCCGGCGTGGGTCACAGCGCCGACGTGCTGGCATGGAAGCCGAGGAGCTGAAACCCGGACGCTGCCTCGCGCGCTGAGCGGTGATGACCATCCGCATCGGCACGGCCGGCTGGAGCTTTCCGCGCGACCTGGACTTCCCGGTCGAGGGCACGGGGCTGGAACGCTACGCGGCGCGGTTCGACTGCGTGGAGATCAACTCGTCGTTCTATCGGCCGCATCAGCGGAAGACCTACGAGCGCTGGGCCGCGACGACGCCGGAGGGTTTCCGGTTCGCGGTGAAGGTTCCGAGGACGATCACCCATGAGCATCGGCTGGTCGGGATCGACGACTTGCTGGCGCGGTTCCTCGACGAGACCGGCGGCCTGGGCGGCAAGCGTGGGCCGCTGCTGGTGCAGCTGCCGCCAAGCCTGCGGTTCGAGGCGGGGGTGGTGGAGGCTTTCCTGAAGGCTTGGCGCGGGCGGACCGATGCGCCGACCGTGCTGGAGCCACGTCATGCGACGTGGTTCGACACGGCGGCGGAACAGGTGCTGACGGACTTCCAGGTCGCGAGGGTCGCGGCCGATCCGGCCGTGGTCCCGCAGGCGGCGGAACCTGGCGGCTGGCGCGGTCTCGTCTACCGCCGCTGGCATGGCTCGCCGGTGATCTACGAGAGCGCCTATCCGGCGGAAGTGCTGGAGGCGCTTGCCCCTCGGCTGGTCGAGGAGCCGGAGACGTGGTGCGTCTTCGACAACACCAAGTTCGGCGCGGCGACACGGGATGCGTTGGCGACACTCCAAATCTTGTCATCCCGGCCGTAGCGAAGCGGAGAGCCGGGACCCAGGGGTCACCGTTCCGTCGCTTGCCCCTGGGTCCCGGATAGCGCTACGCGCTTCCGGGATGACAGGTTGGGAGTTCCCCATGCACGCCCCCGACGAGGCCATGATGGCCGCCCCCGAGGCGCTCGCCCGCTTCCTCGAAACCGGCGACATGGCCCTGCTCGATGGTGCCTTCTCTGACGGCGAGGTCACCATCCTTGAGAACTTCCCGCCGCATGTCTTCAACGGCCAGGCAGGCCTCGCCGAGTGGAAGGCCCTGATGGCCCGGCACGTCGGGGCGATCGATCAGCTGCGCCACACGTTCGAACCGCCCCAGGACTTCGGCCTCACCAGCGACACCGTCCACTTCACCCTGCCGACCCACTGGACCGGCATGCGCGACGGCGTTCCGTTCAAGGAGCTGGGCGGCTGGACCTTCGTCCAGATTCGGGAAGCCGGCGGCTGGCGGATCCGATCCTACGGCTGGGCCGTGATCAGCTTCGAATGGCTCGGCTAGGCCTCAACTGTTAAGCTACCCCTCCGATCGCCTCCACCTAGAGCGGCGACGCCAAGGGGAGCCCAGCCATGGTCACGACGTCCAACACCACGAGCGTGGAAGCCCTCAACAGGGCCAATGACGGCAAGCTGCCCGGCTGGCTCGGTCTGGAGATCACCAATGTACAGGACGGCCTGGTCGAAGGCCGGCTGCCGGCGCGCGGCGAACTGATCGCCCATACCGGCTATCTCCTGGCCGGCGCGGTGCTGTCCGTCGCCGACATCCTCTGCGCCTATGGCGTCTCCACCGTCTGGCCGGACGGCGCCAGCGGCTTCACCACCGCCGAGGTGAAGTGCAACTTCGTCGGTACGATCCGCGAAGGCGCGGCGCTGTGCCGGGCGAAACTGCTGCATGGCGGACGGACGACGCAGGTCTGGGACGCCGAGGTGACCAGCGAAGCGACCGGCAAGCTCATGGCCGCGTTCCGCTGCACCCAGATCATCCTCTATCCGCGCGGCGGCTGACCTAGCCCGCCAGCTCCGTGAACGTCTTCGTCCCGATCGGGTAGCGGCGGTAGTCGTTGAAGTCGAAGTGCCACCACTCTTCCGGATAGACGGTGAAGCCCTCGGCCTCCATCGCCTGGCGCAGCACCAGACGCCGCGCCCGCTGGGCGCTCGTGCCGCCCACGAAGTCGGCATAGGAGCGGGTCGAGAACTCGTCGTAGCGGCCGGGCATCTCCAGGGCCTTGCCGGTCTTGAGGTCGTACAGGGTCAGGTCCACCGCGCAACCGCGGTTGTGGCGCGAGCCCTCCGAAGGGTCGGCGACGAAGACATGGTCCTCGGGCGGGGTGGCGTCCCAGAACATCCAGGTCACGTACCAAGGCCGATAGGCGTCGTGGATCAGCAGGCCATAGCCCTTGGCCGCCAGCGCCTTGTGAATCCGCCCCAGCGCCTGCGCGGCCGGCCGCTGCATGTAGGCCGCCGGCTTCTCGTAGAGCGGGATGCCCATGAAGTTGTCCGGCGTGGCGTACCAGATGTCGAGCTTGATGCCCGGATCGATGGTCGTCACGTCGACGAGGTCGGACCGCAGATGCTCGCCCTTCTCGACCGGTGGCGTGGCGGCCAGGGCCCGCTGGCGCAACGCCACCGGATCGGCGCGGACGGCCTTGTGGATGCGCTCGCGCGTCTCCGCCCCGAAGTCGTGGAAGGCCAGGGTCTTGCCGTTCAGGCGAACCGCGCCCTTTTCCAGCACCAGCTCGCCACCGCCGGCGATGGCGTAGCGACCACCGCCCGAGGCCGTCAGCCGCGCGGACTTGAAGCCCTCGCCGTCGATGTGCAGCGCGCCGTCCTTCTCGAAAACGGTAAACGGCGCGGCCTTGTCGCCGTACTGGCCGATGGCGGTCCACTCGGCCTTGGTCTGGCCGAACGCGGCCGGAGCCAGGAGCCCGGCGGCGGCGATGGACAGGAAGGATCGTCGAACCAGCATGCTCATCACCGCCTCCTGAAGGCCTATTTCATCGTCGGAATGACGAAGCTGCTGTCGCCGACTTCGCCTTCCGGCCAGCGCGCCGTCACCGTCTTGACCTTGGTGTAGAACTTCACGCCCTCGACGCCGTGCTGGTTGGTGTCGCCAAAGGCCGAGCGCTTCCAGCCGCCGAAGGTGTGATAGGCCACCGGCACCGGGATCGGCACGTTGATGCCGACCATGCCGACATTGACGCTGGCGGCGAACTCGCGGGCCGCGCGGCCGTTGCGGGTGAAGATGGCGACGCCGTTGCCGTACTGGTGCTCGGACGGCAGGGCCACGGCCTCCTCGAAGCTCTCGGCGCGGACGATCTGCAGGACGGGTCCGAAGATCTCCTCCTGGTAGGTCTTCATGCCCTTCTTGACGCCGTCGAACAGCGACGGGCCGATGAAGAAGCCCTTCTCGAAGCCCTGCAGCTGGAAGTCGCGGCCGTCGACCACCAGCTCGGCGCCCTCTTCCTGGCCGATGCGGATGTAGTCGGCGATCTTGTCGCGGTGCGCGGCGCTGACCACCGGACCGTAGTGGGCGTCCAGATCGGTGGAGACGCCGACCTTCAGGGACGCGATCTCCGCGACCATGCGCTCGCGCAGTTCGTCGGCGGTGGCCTTGCCGACCGGCACCACCACCGGCAGGGCCATGCAGCGCTCGCCGGCCGAGCCGAAGGCCGCGCCCGAGAGGTCCTTCACGACCTGATCGAGGTCGGCGTCCGGTAGGACGATGCCATGGTTCTTGGCCCCGCCCATGGCCTGGACGCGTTTCCCGTGCGCCGTGCCCGTCTGGTAGACATAGTGGGCGATGTCGCTGCTGCCGACGAAGCTGACAGCGCGGATCAGCGGATGGGTCAGGATGGCGTCGACGGCGCTCTTGTCGCCATGCACGACGTTCAGCACGCCCGCCGGCGCGCCGGCCTCCATCATCAACTCGGCCAGCTTCACCGGCACGGTCGGATCCTTCTCCGACGGCTTGAGGATGAAGCTGTTGCCCACCGCGATAGAGATGCCGAACATCCACATCGGGATCATGGCCGGGAAGTTGAACGGGGTGATGCCCGCGCAGACGCCCAGCGGCTGGCGCATCGAATAGACGTCGATACCGGGGCCGGCGCCTTCGGTATATTCGCCCTTCAGGATGTGGGGGATGCCGCAGGCGAACTCGATGACTTCCAGGCCACGCTGGATGTCGCCCTTGCTGTCGGCGATGACCTTGCCGTGCTCGGACGACAGGATCTCGGCCAGGCTGTTCATGTCGCGCTCGATCAGGCGCTTGAACTCGAACATCACCCGGGCGCGGCGCTGCGGGTTGGTGGCGGCCCAGCCGATCTGCGCCTTGGCCGCGGCCTGGACGGCGGCGTCCATCTCCGCGTCGCTGGCGAACTGGACGCGGGCCTGGACCTCGCCGGTGTTGGGATTGAAGACGTCGCCGAAGCGGCCGGAGGTCCCGGTCAGGGTCTGACCGTTCACGAAATGGGCGATATCTCGCATGATGCGCTCCCTAACGCTGTTTTTTGGCGTCAATAGCATCCAAGGTTCGCGCCGTATCGCGCGAAATCCTACTCCGCATCCACATGGACGCGGCGGAACCGGCCCTGCAGATAGACCAGCGGCTCGTGGTCGGGGTCGTAGCGCAGCTTGACCACCCGCCCGACATAGATCCGGTGGTCGCCGGCGTCGAAGACGTGGTGCGTCTCGCACTCGAAATTGGCCATGCAGTTGGGAAGGATCGGCACGCCCGTCTTCCAGGTCTCGGTCTCGATCCCGGCGAAGCGGTCGGTGTTCTTCTGGACGAACTGGCGGGCCAGGGCCTGGTGCTCGGCGTGCAGCACATTGACCGCCCAGCGGCCGGCGGCGTCCAGCGACGACAGGCTGGACGACTTCAGGTCGACGCAGACCAGGGCCAGCGGCGGGTCCAGCGACACCGAGGTGAAGGAATTGGCCGTCAGCCCGACCTTGCGCCCGTCCTCGCAGACGGTGGTGATCACCGTCACCCCGGTCGTGAAGCACCCGAACGCGTCGCGCAGGGCCCGGGCGTCGTGCTCGGCGCCCTCCCCCAGTTCAATCGTAACCGCCTGACTCATCGGCCTAGTCGTGGGCCAAAGCGCCGCGACGGGCAAGCGCTAGGCGTGCGGTCCTTCGACCAAAACGCCCGGTCGCGCGGCATCCAGGCCGAAGGTGACCGGCAGGTGGCGCACATGCGGGGTCTGCAGGCCAAGGGCCTTGGCCCCACGCGCCACGGCCAGCTTGCCGAGCGCGGTCGGCCCAAAGCCGTCCTGCACGCGCGGGTTCATGCCCATGCGCCGGCGCAGCACGCCGTTGGCGTAGATCACGTTGGCCCGCATCAGGGCCGGCGGGGTCATGAATTCGATCGAGATCGAGACGTTCAGCATCGGACCGTTCTCGATCCGGTGCGGGGCGTTCTGCTTCCAGGTGACCATGTTGCCGGGGGTCAGCGTGACCTCCTGCGCGCCCTTGTCCCATTCGGGCTCGAAGGCGAACTGCTCGGCGGTCTCGCGCAGCACGATCTTCTCCAGGGCCAAGTCGCCGACATAGGGGTCGGCCACCGGATAGACCCACACCTTCTTCTCGCCGCGGATCTGCCACAGCGACACCAGCGGCACGTCGAGGTGATAGAAGACCTGGGCGTTGGCGCTGGAGATCAGCATGCCGACGTCGCGCTTGAAGGTCTTCAGGCCCGGGACGTGGGCCTCCTTGTCGGCGAAGATCTCGTCGCTGAGGGCGGCGTATTCCGGCACGTGGTCATTCGTCTGACGCAGGTTCAGCCAGATGCGGCCGCTCTTGGCGCCGTCCAGCAGCTGATCGCCGGTCAGATTGCCGGGCGAGCCCTTTCGCCAGGTGGTCCAGGCCTTGGGGTCCTCGCCCATGGTGAAGACGCCCAGCTTGTCGCGCGGATACTGGTCCAGCAGGCGCGCCAAGCCCTCGTCGTCGAACATCGGACGCTCGTGCAGGGCGTGCTTGAACATCAGGTTCTCGCGGCCGAAGGCTTTCGCCTTGTCCGCCGTCCAGTCGGTGATCACGCTCATGTCGCGGTCCTCCCGTAGAAATGGATCTTGAAGGGGCCCCACCAGAAGGTCTTGCCCAGGCCCCGCGCGGCGCGGTCCAGCCATTCGGCGCGGTCCTTGGCGCGGGTCAGCCACTTGAAGCCGGCCACCACGCCAAAGACGGCGGCTTGGCCCAGGCCAATGACCATCCAGCGGACGACGCCGAGATTGTCGCGCGGGATGGCGGCGGCGCAGTGCGAGGTCGGGCCCTGGCCGTAGGCGAAGGCGCGGGGGATCGTGTAGGCCAGGGTCATGCGGCTGGGCACGGGCTCTTCCCAAACCCAGGCCGCCGGCTCCCAGGCGAAGCGCGCGCCAGCGACCTGCATGTGGCCGAACAGCATGTCGTCCTCGCCGCCGATATGGTTGCGCTCGACAGCGAACGGCGAGACCGGATCCGGCAGGGCCGCGCGGCGGATCAGGCTGTCGCCGCAGCCGTAGTAGTGGTCCAGTAGCTGCGCCTCGGCGGGGCCTTCGCGCGAGAAGAAGCGCTCCAGATAGTCGCGGTGCTCGACGATGTGGTCCGGGGCGCGGGTCTTGACCGGCCCGAACACCGCGTCGGCGTCGTAGCGGACCTGGGCGGCCAGCAGCGCGGCCAGCCAGCCGGCCGGGGCCTCCTCGTCGTCATCCAGGAAGGCGATCAGCTCGCCCGAGGCGCGGGCCATGCCGGCGTTGCGGGCGAAGGCGACGCCGGGGCGCTTCTCGTTGACATAGATCACCGGGAACGGCGCGGTCTTGGCCAGGTCGTCGACCACCGGCTTGGCGGACGGGACCTGGTCGTTGTCGACGATCACCAGCTCCAGCTCGCCGAAATCGACGCCGGTCTGGCCGAACACCGAGCGCGCCGCGACGGCCAGGCCGTCGGGACGTCGCTGCGTCGGGATCATGATCGTCACGCGCGCCATCAGGCCTCCGGATGGTCCCCCTGGCGGCGGTGCGCTTGCGAGGCCACGGCCTCGACGAAGCCGCGCACGCGGCCCGACATGGTCAGTTCAGTGCTGGCGATGGCGTCCATCCGGCGGCGCAGGCGCCCCACCGGACCCGCGCCATGGCCGCCGGCCATCGTCCAGGCGTTCTCGATCGACAGCGCCATGCGCCCGCCGATCGTGGCGGCCGTCGCCGCGCCCTCGCCGATGGTCATGGTGTTGAGGCCATAGGACCGCTTGTAGTGATCGTGGCCGGGGCCGAGGTCGTAGCGCGACAAGCCCAGTTCCGGCATGGCCGCGATGGCCCGCAGGAAGAATATCTGGCCCGGCGACCAAGCGGCGTGCTCGGGCGAGGTCGAGGCGATCCACGGGTGGTAGGTCGCGCCCAGACGGACGCCGAAGTGACCGCCCACCAGCGTATCCCCGGCATAGAGGTTGATCATCAGCCCGCGGAAGTCGCCGGTACGGCGGGCAAACAGGTCCGCCATCAGCTCGCGGGTCCAGTCGGCGCGCAGGAAGTCGTGGGCGCCGGTGCGCTCCAGCTGCTCGCGCTTCCAGTCGATCAGCTGGTTGAAGGCGTCGCGCGAGACGTCGCCGGCGACCAGGCGCACCGGCCCAACCTCGCGGTCCAGCTTGTTGTCCAGGCGGCGGTAGTTCTTGATCTTCTTGGGGCTCGTGGCCCGGATGGCCTCGAGATAGGCCTCGGCGGTCGTGCCGGCCAGGTCGATGGCGTAGGCGGTGCGGTCGCTCTCCGGCGAGGCCGGGAACAGGCCGTTCGGATCGATGAGGCCCGTGTAGCGGAACACCGAGACGTCGGCGGCGCGCAGCACCTGCGCCAGATCAAGTCCCGCATCGGGACGCGACACCAGGCCATGATAGTCCGACAGCGGCGAGCCGATCGGCCGCGCCAAGCCGCCGGGGCGGCGGTGATAGGCCAGGAAGCCCTGGGTCTGGCCGTCGCGGCGGACCACCGCCACACGGGCGTCCTCACGAACGCCGCCGATGGCCTGGGCGAAATCGGGACCCAGCAAGGGATTGCCGAACCCGCCCTGATCGGCGGCCAGACTCCGCCACAGCGCCACGTCTTGGGCGCTCAGCAGGCTCGGGTGCAGGGTCTCGACGTCCAACATGTCCACCTGTCCTACTCCGGCTCGGGTTAGGGAAAGATGGAGCCAGGCCTGCAATCAGCGGGCCATATGTCGGGCTCTCGACTAGGTTGTACCCGTTTTATGCAAACGTCTTCTTGAGGATGGCTTCCAGCCAATGCTGGTCCGTCTCGTCGAACGAGGCGGGCTTGTCGGAATCGACGTCGAACACCGCGATCAGCTGGCCGTCAGGACCGAAGACCGGCACGACGATCTCGCTCTCGGAACGGCTGTCGCAGGCGATATGTCCCGGGAATGAGTGCACATCTGGGACAAGCTGAGTCTCGCCCGTCGCCGCCGCCGTGCCGCACACGCCGCGCCCATAGGCGATGCGCAGGCAGCCCAGCGTGCCCTGGTAGGGCCCAACCACCAGTTCGCGCTCTTTCGTGGGATCGACGACATAGAAGCCGGTCCAGAAATAGTGGTCGAAGCTGTTGGCCAGCATCGAGGCCACCGTCGCCATGCGGGCGGTGACGTTGGGCTCGCCGTCCAGCACGGACGCGATCTCGTCGGCGACCTCGGCATAGCGGGTCGCCTTGTCGGCGGAGAGGGTGATGTCGTTGAACGCTTCGGCCATGGCGGGGGATATAGCGCGGCCAGCGACGGACGCCAGAGGCCACGGCGCGCCCGACCGCCTATCCTGGCATTGCGAACTTGGCCTTCCAGTGTGACCCTGGCGACATGATCCGCCCCCTCGCCAAGGTCTTCCGTCGCCGCGAACGGTCCGACGGACCGTCCGACGGGCTGATCCTGGGCGCGGGCCTGGCCTTGCTGTTCCTCGGCTATCTGGCCGCGTTCGCCACGACCCTGGCGCAACCTCTCGGTCGGTCGATCACATTCGCTGCCATCAACACCCTGGCGGCCGCCGTCACGGGCTTCGTCTTCCTGCCCCTGGTGACGCGTCTTGTCGGCCACCGTCGCGCGGCGGACCCGCTGCTGCTGCTTCATCCCGTGCTCGCCGCCGCCTTCGCCACGGCATGGTACTTCTGCACCCTGGCCGGCTACGCCCTGTCGCCGCACTGGACCCGTCAAGGCCTGGCGGCCGCGCCCTTCGCCCAGGGCGCGCTGAGCTGGCAGGTCTTTCAGGGCGTGACCGTCTACGCGGTGCTGGCGCTCTTCGCGGCCTGGCGCGCGACGCGGCGCGAGCTCCAGGCCTTGCTGCGCCAGCCAGCGGTCCCATCCGAAGCGTCCTCCAAGACCGCGCCGTCCGCTTCCCTCCTGGTGCGCTGCGACAAGGAGGTGGTGCCGATCCTGGCCGCTGACCTGATCCGGATCACCGGAGCCGACGGCTATTCGGAAGTGGTCACGCGCCAGCGTCGCATCCTCTCCACCACCTCGCTGTCGCGGTTCGAGGAGATCCTGCAGCCCGACCAGTTCGTGCGGGCCCATCGCTCGCACATCGTCCGCCTGGGCGCGGTCGAGCACGCCGAGCCCGCCGGCAACGCCCGACTGCTGCTCCACCTCGAGGATGGCGAGAAGATCATGACCAGCCGGGCCGGCGCCCGGCGTCTTCGCGAGCTCACCGTCTGACCCGTCGGCGTGTCGGTTCACCCGGCTTCGCGTCGATTGAAGGGTTATTCCTCCGCCTCACCCGACGCGCGTCTAGGACGACGACCTGGATGACTAGCGTACGGAGCCTACATGAACCTCGGCCGCCTGACCCTCACGCGAATGGGCGCTATCGCGCGCTTCGCCGCTCCCCTTCTGCTGCTCGGCCACGGCGCCGAGGCGGCTCAGCGGCTCAAGCGCCCGACGGTCGCGGACGCCCGCGCGATCGACGCCATTGTCAGGCGCCATGGGGTGATCACCGCGGGCGTGGGGGTCATCCGCGACGGCGTCCTCGTCTGGCAACACCACGCGGGCGAGCAGTCGCCCGGCGCGCCGGCCACGGCCTCGACCCGCTACAACGTGGCCTCCATCACCAAGACGGTGACGGCCGAAACGATCCTGCGCCTCACCGGCCAGGGCCGCCTGTCATTGGACGAGTCCATGGCGCCGTACTGGACCGATCCCGACCTGGCCGGTGACGCCCGGGCGGCGCAACTGACGCCGCGCATGGCGCTCAACCACACCACCGGCCTGCCCAACTGGCGGTTCTTCCTGCGAGGCGGCAAGCTCGCCTTCCAGAACCCGCCCGGAGAACGATACGGCTATTCGGGCGAGGGGCTCGACTATGTCGCTCGCTACGCCGAGCGGAAACTGGCCACGCCCTTCCCAAGCCTGGTGGACGAGACCGTGTTCAAGCCCGTCGGCATGAGCCACAGCAGCATCGTCGTACGCCGCGCAGAGACGGCTAACATCGCCCGCCCCGTGGACGAGACAGGCGTCTTCCATGGCTACTATTGCCGGCCGGAAGGGTCTGGAGCCTGCCGCCCCGAGGGCAGCTACGCTGCAGCCGACGACATGGTCACCACGGTCGAGGACTACGCCCGGTTCCTGCGCTCAGTCATCGACGCCGACGGCTACGACGCCGCAATGGCCGCCGACCGCGACCGGGTGCAGACCGACAAGGGCGACCAGCGTGTCGTCGACTGCGCCGTCCAACCGGCGGTCCCCTGCCCCGACACCCAAGGCTATGGCCTCGGCTTCAACGTGCTGCGCTACGGCGACGAGACGGTCCTGGAGCACGGCGGAGCCGACTGGTCGGAACTGGCAGTCGCCTACATCGCCAAGCCGTCACGCGCGGGCGTGATCATCTTCCTGAATGCGCCCAACCGGCGCGCTCTGGCCGCCATGCCTGAAATCCTGCGCCGCATCGACCCCCACTCGCCTTTCCTGCAGGAATACGGCCGGTGGCTGAGCGAGGCCGAGGCGCGCGAGGCCAAGGCTAAGCGCGCGCCCTAGAACTCTTCCCACTCGCCCGGACGCGAGCTCGGCGCGACCTTCAAGGCGTTGGCGCCCTGGACGTAGCGCTGGCGGAAGCTTTCGCGGGTCGGGGCGGCCGCGGGACGTTGGGCCGGCGCGGCCGGGCGACGCTCGGCGCGGGCGGGCATTTCGTGGACCACCGCGCCGACCTGGAAGCGACCGATCAGGCGTTCCAGCTCGGCGGCCTCGTTCGACAGCGCGTGGCTGGCGGCCGTCGACTGCTCGACCATGGCGGCGTTCTGCTGGGTGACCTGGTCCATCTGGTTCACGGCTTCGTTGACCTCGGCCAGGCCCACGGCCTGCTCCTTGGACGAGGACGCGATCTCGCCGACCAGTTCGTTGATCTCGGCCACCTGGGTCAGGATCTGCGCCAGGGTTTCGCCGGTCTCGCCGACCAGCTTGACGCCCTTGCCGACCTGGTCGGTCGAGGCGCTGATCAGGCCCTTGATCTCCTTGGCGGCGTCGGCCGAGCGCTGAGCCAGAGCCCGCACTTCCTGCGCCACCACCGCGAAACCACGACCGGCCTCGCCCGCACGGGCGGCTTCGACCCCGGCGTTGAGGGCCAGGAGGTTGGTCTGGAAGGCGATCTCGTCGATGACACCGATGATCTGGGTGATCGACTGCGACGACTTCTCGATGCCGCTCATGGCGACGACGGCTTCCTTGACCACGACACCGCTGCGTTCGGCGGCAGTCTTGGCGCTGATCGTCACCTGACGGGCGCGCTCGGCGCCTTCGGAGCTGCGCTTCACCGTGGCGGTGATCTGGTCGAGGGCCGCGGCGGTCTGCTCCAAGCCAGCGGCTTGGCGCTCCGTCCGTTGCGAGAGGTCATCGGCGGCGGTGCTGATCTCGGCGCAGCCGCTGCGGATGCTGCGTGCGGCGTTGAGGATGCCGGCCATGGTGGTCTGCAGGCTCTCGACGGCGGCGTTGAAGTCGCGCGGCATCTTGGCGGCGTCGCCCTGGAAGTCGTCTTCGCGCATACGCCAGATCAGGTCGCCGTCGACCAGGCGCTCCATGCCCTCGCCGAGGGTGTTGACGGCCTTGGCCTGGGCGGCGGCGAAGGCTTGCGCCTCCTGCTCGTGACGCAGGCGGGCGGCCTCGGCGACGGCGCGTTCGGCCTCCTGCTCGCTGCGGCGGCGCTGGCCGTCGGCCAGGTCGTGGCGGAAGCCGTCCAGCGCGCGGGCGATAGCGCCGATCTCGTCGCCGCCCTCGATGCCGGGGACGGCCTCGTCATAGCGGCCGGCCGACAGCTTATCGACCGAGCGGGTCAGGCCCGTCAGCGGCTTCTTGACCAGGGCGGCGCTGGCGAAGAACAGCGCGGCCAGCACGGCGGCGGTGATCACCAGGCCGCCGATGAACAGGATCTTGGCCAGGCGGTCGGCGGGACCGGTGATGGCGGCCACAGGCACGTCCATGACCAGCGCCCAGGTGGTGTTCAGGGCCGGGATCGGCACCGGGCGGATGATACGCGCCATCGGCACGCCGTCGGCGACCACGCCCTTGACCTCGACGGCCGCGCCGCCGGCCAGGACGCTCTGCACCTGATCGGCACCGACATCGGCATAGGCTTGCGTACGCTTGGCCTGGTCGGGGTGGGCGATCCACTTGCCGCTCGGCGACAGCAGCATCACCCGACCACCGCCCAGCGGCTTCAGCTCGCCCAGGGTCTTGGAGACGCTGTCCAGGGCCATGTCCAGGCCCGCCGCGCCGATGAACTGGCCGTGCGAGAACACAGGATAGACGACCGAGGTCATCAGCACCGACTTGCCGGCGACGTCATAGGAATAGGGCTCGACGACCGTCGACTTCCCGGTCTGCTTGGGCACCGCGTAGTACGGCTCCTGGTACTCGTTGCCCTGGTCCAGCGGCTGGAAGATCACCTTGCCGCCGTCGTGCACCCAGTAGGGCGAGAAGTTGCCGGCCTTGTTCGAGCCCGAGGCGGTGTTGCCGGCGAACTCGGCGTCCTTGCCGTCGAAGGCGTTCGGCTCGGCCATGTACCAGCTGCCCAGCACCATCTCCGAGGACTCGGCGTTGGGCTTCAGCATCTGGACGATCGTGGCCCGGTCGCGCAGGCCCGCCTCGTGCGCCGCGCCGATCGACACGGCCATCGAGCGCACGGTCGACTGCACCTTGCCGACATCGGCCTGGACACTCTGGATCGCGTCGTCGGCGACCGCGCCGGCGTAGCGGTTGGTGAGGCCCGAAACGATCGCGCTGGTGTGCGACGACACCGCCACCGCCGCGGCGATGAGCAGGAAGCCGATCGCCAGACCCGCCACCAGGATCAATTTCCAGGCGATGGTCAACCGACGGAACGCTGTCATTTCAAAGGTCTCCGGCCGCGAGAGTGGCTGTTAACCAACTCATCGCGACCGAATCCTAAAGCGCTCGTTAACTATGCCGTAGAGAAGTTGAAGTGCGACAATCCGCACCCCAGAACCGCTTACCCTAACGCGAGAAGCGGCTCTTCACTGGCGCGTAGGTATCCCAGACCTGCCCGTCGCTGACCGAGCGCAACAGCTTGACGTACTCGGCGTGGCTCCAGGCCAAGGGCGTGGCGCTGTCGGTGCCCTCGCCGCGCGTATAGCCGTGAGCGCTTGCCGCGCCGACGCCGTCCCAGACCTGTTCGGGGATCAGCAGACCTTCGTTGGCGAAGAGCTCCATGGCGCGGACGTAGGTGTCGCGGATCTTCTTGACCGCCGCCGCGTCCGGCTTGCCCGAAACCCCGGCCAGGGCCAGTTCGTAGTGGCCGCGCTCGCCGGTGAAGATCGGCCACACTCGGCCGCGCTGGCCAGGACGCATCTGGCCGTCGGCCCCATAGTTAGCGCCGGTCTTGGTGTCCTCGCCATAGCCGTCGACGCCGTAGCGGCGATAGCCGGGGAAGGTCCCTTTCTCACCCGCGAACGTGAAGCTGTAGCGGACGCGGTAGAGGTCCTCGAGGCTCTCGTCGTCGATCTTGGGCAGGCTGGCGACGATGGCCGGGTCGTCGGCGCGGCGCACGCCGTAGCGGACGAGTTCCAGGAACCCGGCGTCCAGCATCTTGTCCTCGGGGACGGCGGCCTGGCCGTTACGCTCCTCGACCGGGCTCTTGTTGTCGGCGTCCTGGTCGCTGTTCAGGCGCAGGTAGTAGTGGCCGTCGCCGAACGATCCCTTGGTCGTGACCATCCGGGCCTCGCCCTTGGACGAGTAGTCGTCGGCGGTCTTGCGGTAGGTCTCGGCCGAGGCCTTGTCGCCCGCGGCCTCGGCGATGTCGCCAGCCACCACCAAGCCCGCGATCACGGCGGCGGTCGTCGAGGGCGAATAGCCGCCCTGCTCTTCCCAGCGCTCCTGCTGGGTGAATGGCGGGGTGATGGTCGAGTGGTTCCAGCCCAGGTCGACCTTGCCGCCCTTCACGAGGAAGTCGGCGGCCGGCTTCAGCATCTTGCCGTAGAAGGTCTTGAGGTCGGCGTCGGACAGCCAGCCCAGCTTCCACAGCTTCCAGCCCAGCATGATCGGCATGGCGGTCTGATCGAGCTGTACGCCGACCCATTCGGGCGTGCCGTCCACGTGCGACTTCTGCAGGAACCAGCCGCCGTCGCCCTTGTTGCCGGGGGTCTTCGGACCAACCTGCACCGTCGGCAGATAGTGGAAGGCCGCCAGCGGCGTCTCCTTGTCGCCCAGGGCCGCAAGGGCCATGGCGCACTGGTAGAAGTCGCGCGGCCAGACCGCCTTGTAGCCGGTCGAGGACTGGGTGGCGTCGACCGTGTCGCCCCACGGGTTCGACAGCGAGGCGATCAGGGCGCCGGCGTGGGTGCGGTCCTCCTGGACCTTCAGCATCAGGGCCGAGGCCTGGACCAGCTTGCCACCGTCCTCCGAGGCTTCGCGCAGGCGCGGCAGCTCGGTCAGCGAGGCCAGGTAGTCCTCCCAGCCCACCCGCGCGCCCTCGCCGTTGAAGCGGGCCAGCACCTCGGCATAGCCGGTCTTCAGCGTGGCGGTGGCGCTGGCGTCGGCGGCCTTGGCGTCGGGACCGAAACCGATGGCGAAGTCGAACGTGACATCCTTGGCCACGGCCGGCAGCTGGCCGGTCAGGACAATCGCGCCCTTGGCCGAGGTCGTCGTGGCCTTGAGGCCGGCGAGCGCGTCGTTGTCCTTCAGCACGCTGGCCGAGGCCTTGGCGAAGGGCTTGGTCCCCTTCAGGCTCAGGAAGGCCTTGCCCTCGTAGGCGGTCAGCGCCGCAGTCGAAGCCGCGCCCGTGTCGCCGCCGCCGGTGTTGGCCATGTGCGGCTCCAGCACCAGGGTGGGGGTCACCGGACCCTTCAGCGCCTTGACCGTCACCCGAACGAACAGGCTGTTGCGGTCGGGATCGGTGAAGATCCGCTTCTCGATGACGAAGCGCCCCTGCTTGTCGGTGGTGGTGACCTTGTAGGCCGGCGACAGCGGACGGCCGGCGGCGTCGACATGCAGATATTCGGTCTTCGAGGTCGTGTCCGCGCCCTCGACCGCCAGACCCGTCGCGGTCTGGACGGCGACGCGCATCTGCTTGATCTGAGCCTCGTGGATCAGGCTGTACATGGTCTCGGTGAGCACGCCGTCGGCGATCGAGAACCAGACCTTGGACACCGCCCCGGTCTTGCCACCGGCCTTGTAGGCACCGTCGACATAGGCCTCGTACGACGCGCCGACCCCGGTCTTGGCCGAATAGGCCCAGGTGGTCGGGGCGGCCTGCGCGGCGCCGGCGGTGAACACGGCGGCCGAGGCCAAGGCGAGCAGTTTCAGGGTTCGCATGGCGAGGACCTCGTCAGGCTTGAAGGGAAGAAGGGGTGCGGTCCTGGACCATGAAGGTCGCGGCGGCGGCGATCGCGAAGGCGGCCGCGCCCAGGACGAGGGCGAAAATCGCCTGGCCGCCGAAGAAGCCCTTCAGCAGCAGGCCCAGCACCGTCGCCGCCAGCAGCTGCGGGATGACGATGAAGAAATTGAAGATGCCCATATAGACGCCCATTTTCCGGGCCGGCAGGGTGCCGGCCAGGATCGAATAAGGAGCCGACAGGATCGAGCTCCAGGCGAAGCCGACGCCGATCATGCCGATCCACAGCATGCCCGGCTGGCGGATCAGCAGGAACGACAGCAGGCCCAAGGCGCCGAGCACGAGGCACACCGCGTGGCTGACGCGGCGGCTGGTCGCCTGGACCAGGAACGGGATCAGCAGGGCTGCCAGGGCCGCGACGCCGTTGTAGATGGCGAACAGCACGCCCACCCAGTCGGCGCCGTCGTTGTAGGCCTTGGACGTCGCATCGGCCGCGTGGAAGTGGACCGCCGCCACGGCGGGCGTCGTGTAGATCCACATGGCGAACAGGCCGAACCACGAGAAGAACTGCACCACCGCCAGCTGGCGCATGGTCTTGGGCATCCGGAAGAAGTCCTCCAGCACCTCGGAGAAGCCGTTGCGGGTCTTGCCCATCCGCTTGAGGCGCACGCCGACGATGCCCATCACGCCGAACACGACCAGCAGGCCGGCCAGGACGTAGAGCTCCTTCTCCAGCTTCGCGCCCCAGACAATCAGGGCCAGAGCCAGACCGCCCAGCAGGCCGCCTAGCGCCAAGCCGATATAGGCGTTGACCGAGGGCTCGGGGTTCTCGTGGACGCCGTGGTCGAACTCGGCGGTCTCGAAGGCTTCCAGCTGTTCGGGGCTGTATTCCTGGGTCGTGAAGACGGTCCACATCACCGCCAGCAGCAGGCCCGCGCCGCCGGCGTAGAAGGCGATCCGCACCGCGTCGGGGATCTGGCCCGCCGGGGCGGTGTTGGAGACGTGGAACCAGTTGGTCAGCATCCACGGCAGGGCCGAGGCCAGCACCGCGCCCAGGCCGATGAAGAAGCTCTGCATGGCGTAGCCGGTCGCCCGCTGCTCGTCGGGCAGGTTGTCGCCGACGAAGGCCCGGAACGGCTCCATGGTGATGTTGATCGAGGCGTCCATCAGCCACAGCGCGCCCGCCGCCACCCACAGCGCCGGCGCGTTGGGCATGACGAACAAGGCGAGCGTGGTGAGGATCGCGCCCCAGAAGAAGTAAGGCCGGCGACGGCCCAGCCGCCCCCAGGTCTTGTCGGACAGATGGCCGATGATCGGCTGGACCAGCAGGCCCGTGGCTGGCGCGGCGATCCATAGGATCGCCAGGTGGTTCACATCGACGCCCAGGGTCTGGAAGATGCGGCTGGTGTTGGCGTTCTGCAGGCCGAAACCGATCTGGATTCCGAAGAAGCCAAAGCACATGTTCCAGATCTGCAGGAAGTTCAGCCTCTGCCTGGCCATCGATCCTCCGCCCCGCTCCGACCGCCGGTTAGCTCCAGCTGGTTCGCAAGTTTTTTCATAAACTGTCGTGACGGCGATTTGCGCATGCACCGCCAGGAAGCGCAACGATAAATCCAGACTTTCTTGAGGTTTTGAATTGCCTCATCACGCCTACCGCCACCGCAGAATGGCAAGGCTTTCGGACATATTTGCAGGAGTTTTCACGCCGATTTTCAATCCGATCAGCTTGCAAACCTAATCGAACGGCGCCTTATGGGCCTCTGAAAAAGTTTGCAGAAATCTTTGCAACAAGAACAGTCGAACAGGGACGGGCGTAAGGTGAGCAAGGGGGCGACGCGACTGGAGGACCTGGCCAAGCTGGCGGGGGTCTCGATCTCGACCGCGTCGCGGGCCCTCAACGACAGCCCGGCCGTCAACAAGCGCACCAAGCAGCTGATCTGGAAGCTGGCGCGCGAGATGGACTACCCCTTCCGCCGCTACATGCCCGCCGGCCCGATCGGGGCCGAGGCGACGATCGCCATCGTCACGCCCCGCCCGCAAGGCCGCGCCAGCAGCATGTCGGATCCGTTCTTCCTGGAGCTGCTGGCCGGCGTCGGCGAGGCGGCGCGCGAGCGCGGCTGCGACGTCATCCTCAGCCACATCGCCCCGACCAACTATGAGGACCTGTCCTCGGCCATGACCACCAGCCGGGCCGAGGGCGTGATCTTCCTGGGCCAAAGCTCGCTGCACGCGGCCTTCAACCGCCTGGCCGAGACCGAGAACCGCTTCGTGGTCTGGGGCGCCCAGCTGCCGGACCAGAACTACTGCTCGGTCGGCTCGGACAACGTCATGGGCGGCCGCCGCGCCACGCTTCACCTGCAGCGCCTGGGCCGCAAGCGCATCGTCTTCCTCGGCGACACCGAAGCCCCCGAGGCCATGCAGCGCCACCGTGGCTATCTCGACGCGCTCGAGCACGCCAAGCTGGGCGTTGATCCCGACCTGATCGTCCCCGCCCACTTCGAGGTCGAGTCGGCCGAGTCCGCGCTCGACAGCCTCATCCACCACGGCGTGAAGTTCGACGGCGTGGTCGCCGCGTCCGACCTGATCGCCCTGGGCGCCATCCGCGCCCTGAAGCACGCTGGCCTGTCGGTCCCGGGCGACGTCTCGGTGATGGGCTTCGACAACGTCCCCTTCAGCCGCTACGCCAGCCCGGCGCTCAGCACCATCGCCCAGGACACCGCCAAGGCCGGCCGGCTGATGGTCTCGAAGCTGCTCGACAGCGGCGAACGGGCCAGCCGGTCGGAGCGCGTGCCGACGGATCTGATCATCCGGGAAAGCTGCGGCGGGTAACCGCAAAAACTGTCATCCCGGGCGTAGCGCAGCGAAGACCCGGGACCGCCGGAAACTCAACGCTTGCGGCGGTCCCGGATCGGCGCGCTACGCGCTTGTCCGGGATGACAATATTTTACGCGCGCCGCGCGATCAGTCCCGCGCACGGCGGCATCTCGCCGTCGCCGCCCAGGTTGACGCCGTCGACCAGCGTCCAGCCTTCGGGCAGCGACCAAGTTGCCACCTCGAAGCCCAGGTTGAAGGTCAGCAGCACCGCGTCCGCCCCCTCCCCGCGTTGGAAGATCAGCAGCGGGCTGTTGGTCTCCACGAAGCTGATCGCTCCGGTGCGCAAGGCGACATAGGCGTTGCGCAGGGCGATCAGGCGGCGCGCGACGTGCAGGGTCGAGGTCGGGTCGGCTTCCTGGGCGTCCACCGCCAGCGGCAGGTGCTCGGGATCGACCGGCAGCCAGGGCTCGACACCCGAGAAGCCGGCGTTGATCGCGCCCGACACCCACGGCATCGGCGTACGGGCCCCGTCGCGGCCCAGGGTCTGGGGCCAGTTGGCGATGGCTTCCGGGTCCTGCAGGCGTTCGAACGGGACATTGGCCTGGGGCAGGCCCAACTCCTCGCCCTGATAGACGAAGACGTTGCCGCGCAGGCCCATCAGCAGCAGCAGGCACATCTCGGCGAAGGCCTTGCGGTCGCGGCCCTCGGCCCAGCGCGACACCGCGCGCGGGGCGTCGTGGTTCGAGAAGGTCCAGGACGGCCAGCCCTCGCCCACATCGCCCGGCCACATGGCCGCGCCGCGCGGGATCATCTCGCCGGTCAGCTTGTCGGCATAGAGATAGAGGAAGCCGTAGGCGCTGTTCAGGCGGTCATTCCCGGCCGTGAACAGCTTCATCTCGCGGTCGGCGTGGTCGCCGCCGACCTCGGCCACCGAGAACCGACCACCGGCAGCATCCGTCAGCGCCCGCAGGCGGCTGAGGAACTTCGGGATGTCGGCGTGGCTCTGGTTGTTGATCTTGTCCTGGAAGTCGAACGGCCGCGTGCGCTTGCCGCCCGGTGGCAGCGGCGGGTTATCCGTGAACTTCGGGTCGTGCATCGAAAAGTTGATGGCGTCGAAGCGGAAGCCGTCCACGCCCTTGTCGACCCAGAACTGGGTGACGGCCAGCAGGGCTTCCTGCACCGCCGGATTGTGCAGGTTCAGCTGCGGCTGGCTGCTGAGGAAGTTGTGCATGTAGTACTGGCCGCGGCGGGCGTCCCAGGTCCAGGCCGGGCCGCCGAACACCGACTGCCAGTTGCTGGGCGGACTGCCGTCGATCTTGGCGTCAGCCCAGACGAACCAGTCGGCCTTGGCGTTGGTGCGATCCTGGCGGCTTTCCGTGAACCACGGGTGCTCGTCCGAGGTGTGCGAGAAGACCAGATCGATGATGATCTTCAGGTCCAGGTCGTGGGCCTTGGCGATCAAGGCGTCGAAGTCGGCCAGGGTCCCGAAGATCGGATCGACATCGCGATAGTCCGAGACGTCGTAGCCGAAGTCCTTCATCGGCGAGGTGAAGAACGGCGACAGCCATACCCCGTCGACGCCCAGCGAGGCGATGTGCTTCAGATGCGCGGTGATGCCCGGCAGGTCGCCGACGCCGTCACCGTTCGAGTCGGCGAAGCTGCGCGGATAGACCTGATAGATCACCGCCCCGCGCCACCACTCGTTCATCGACGTCTCCGCACCGGGGCGAACCAGAACCTGCACTGTCACTATCGTCCCTCGGAAACGCAAATCATGTAGTCGAGCGGCTTCAGCTCGATCGAATAGCTGCCCGGCGCGGCCACGGTCCCGGCGCATGCGCCGTGTAGCGCCCGCCAGGCGACGGAATGTGTCTCGACCGGAATATTGGCCTTCGACGGCTGGTCGCCGGTATTGAAGACGGCCAATACCTCGGTCTTGTCCAGAATGCGCGAGAAGGCCAGCAGGCCCGGCTTGTCTGAGGTGACGCGGGTCACCTGGCGGCCGTCGCGCAGGGCCGGCGTGGCGATGCGGATCTTCGAGAGCTCGGCGATCCGGCCGTAGAGCACGCCGTCGGTCCCGAACGCCGACCTCGGCCCCTTGGCGTTCGAGCCCACTAGGCGGTTGTCGTTGTAGCTGGCGACCTGGCTCTCGAACATGTCCTCGCGGCTGTCGGCATAGTCGCCGTCGCCGGTGAAGCCCTGCTCGTCGCCGTAGTAGACGGTCGGCACGCCGCGCGCGGTCAGCATCAGGGCGTTGGCCAGGGTGACGCGGGCCAGCAGCTCGTCGTCGCCGATCGCCGGCTTGTCCTTGATCGCGAACCAGCCGATGCGGCCCATGTCGTGATTACCTAGGAAGGTCGGCAACTTACGGGCGGTCGCCTCGCCGCCTTCGTAGACAGGATCGGCGGCGAAGACGCGGGCCAGGCGATCGGTGCCGGTGCGGCCCAGGGCGACATCCGTGGCCGCCGACTGGAAGGCGAAGTCCAGCACCGCCGGCAGCTTATCGACCTTGGTGTGGCTGGCCAAGATCGCCGGATCGGGATCGAACACCTCGCCGAAGATGTGGAAGTTCGGGATGCCCCTGGCCTTGGCGCGGGCCAGCATGGCCGGGACGAAGGCCTGCCAGAACTCCGGGCTCACATGGCGGGCGGTGTCGATGCGGAAGCCGTCGATGCCGAACTCGTCGATCCACCGGCCGTAGACGTCGATGAAGCCCGCGACCACGCGGGGGTTCTCGGTGAAGACGTCGTCCAGGGTGGCGAAGTCGCCCAGCAGCGAGCTCTCGCCCGCGAAGGTGCTGTCACCCCGGTTGTGGTAGTAGATCGGGTCGTTCAGCCAGTCCGGCTTCTTGACGTGCTCCTGCCCGGCCGGAACGTACGGCGCGTAGGCCCAGGTCGGCGTCTTGAGCTTGCTGAAGTCCTTGCCGTCGAAGCCGTCATTGATCGGCGCGCCACTCACCCCGCCCTGGCGGACATACGGATAGTCGGCGACGCCGCGATAGGCGCAGCGGCCGTCCGGACACTCACGGTACTGGATGACGTCGGCCGTGTGGTTCACGACGATGTCCATATAGACCTTCAGCCTCCGGGCATGGGCCGCGCCGACCAGGGCCTTGAAGTCGGCCTTGGTCCCCAGGTGCGGATCCACATCGGTGAAGTCGGTGATCCAGTAGCCATGATGCGCCGCCGACTCGTGGCCGGGCGGCCCCTGCACCGCGCGGTTCTTGAAGATCGGCGCCAGCCACACCGCCGTCGCGCCCAGGCCCTGGATGTAGTCCAGCCGCCGCGTCACGCCCTTCAAGTCGCCGCCATGGTAGAAACCGGCCCGCGTGGGATCGAAGCCGTCGACCAGCAGACCCAGGTTGGGGCCACCGTGGTCATTGGTCGCGTCGCCATTCTCGAAGCGATCGGGCAGGACGAAATAGATCACTTCGTCCTGGGGCTTGCGGAGACGATAGGCGTCAGGAGCAGCGAGCGCACTGGTCCCCAGCGCGCTCAGGGCCGTCACGGCCAGCAGCGTTCGTCGCCAAGGCGTCCACGCCGACATCGCTCCCTCCCCTCACTGACAGCTCGTGACCGTCACTGCAATTATTTGCAAGAATTTGCAGAAGCCGCGCCAGCCTGTCAATCCGTTCGATTGACGGACTTTGCAGGCCTTCTGCAGCTCAATCATCCAATGGAAGTGGCGCAAAGAAGCCACACCAAGCCCCATTCCAGGGGATACGCACCGTACTCGAAGTCTGATTTGCGATTTTTTGGGTTGATTACACGCCGTTAATTTGCGGTAGTTTGCATCAACGGCCCGATCGCATGTTTGCAAGAGCGCAGAGCCGGACAGGGAGGGAGCTTCTATGAACACCCAATTTTCGCGTCGTCGTGCGTGGTTGATGGCGGGCAGCGCCACCGGCCTGGCGTTGGCGTTCGCCGTGGCCGGCTCGGCCCAGGCCCAGACCAACGCCGCACCTTCCGCTCAGGATGACAGCAAGGTCGAGGAAGTCGTCGTCACCGGCATCCGTCGCGGCATCGAAGGCGCCATCTCGCTGAAGAAGAGCTCGACCTCGATCGTCGAAGCCGTCTCGGCCGAGGACATCGGCAAGCTGCCCGACGTGTCGATCGCCGAGTCGATCGCCCGCCTGCCCGGCCTGACCGCTCAGCGCCTCGACGGCCGCGGCCAGGTCATCTCGGTCCGGGGCCTCGCGCCCGACTTCACCAGCGCCCTGCTGAACGGTCGCGAGCAGGTCTCGACCGGCGACAACCGCGGCGTCGAGTTCGACCAGTATCCGTCGGAACTGCTGAGCGCCGTGGTGGTCTACAAGACCCCGGACGCCGGCCTGATCGGCCAGGGCCTGGCCGGCACCGTCGACATGCGCACGGTCCGCCCGCTGGCCTATGGCAAGCGCGCCCTGGCCATCGGCGCCCGCTACGAGTGGAACGACATCGGCGCCCTGAACGCCGGCACCAAGGCCCACGGCAACCGCCTGTCGATCTCGTACATCGACCAGTTCATGGACGGTAAGCTGGGCGTGGCCCTGGGCTACGCCCACATGGAGTCGCCCTACCAGGCCGAGCGCTGGAACTCGTGGGGCTATCCCACCGACGCCTCGGGCAACCTGGTGATCGGCGGCGCCAAGCCGTACGTGCAGTCCAGCATGCTGAAGCGCGACGGCGTCATCGGCGTCCTGGAGTTCAAGCCGACAGACAACTTCAGCTCGTCGCTGGACGTCTTCTATTCGAAGTTCAAGAACCACCAGATCCAGCGTGGCATCGAGCTGCCGCTGGTCTGGGGCGGCGTGCCGCTGACCGGTTCGCAGGCCTCTGCCGGCATGGTCACCAGCGGCGCCTTCAACGGCGTCAAGGGCGTGGTCCGCAACGACGGCAACGACCGCGACGCGACCATCAAATCGCTGGGCTGGAACAACAAGCTCAGCGCCGGCGACGACTGGACCCTGGTCAGCGACCTGAGCTGGTCCAAGGTCGACCGCACCGACCAGGTCGTGGAGTCCTACTCGGGCACCGGCCGCTCGGGTGTCGGGGCCACCGACAACATGACGTTCGCGATGAACGACGACGGCGTGGCGATCTTCAAGTCGACCCTGAACTACGCCGATCCGAACGTGATCAAGCTGACCAGCCCGCAAGGCTGGGGCGGCGACATCATCGCCGGCGGCCAGGACGGCTATCTGAACCAGCCGCACATCGAGGACGAACTGAAGGCGGTCCGCCTGTCGGCCAACAAGGCCCTGGACGACGGCCTGTCCAGCTTCGAGATCGGCTTCAACTACAGCGAACGCTCCAAGGCCCTGGTCAATGACGAGTGGTTCCTGCGCGTGAAGGGCTCGCCGGCCAGCGTCGCGATTCCGCAATCGGCCATCGTCGGCACGACCTCGCTGGCCTTCATCGGCATCGCCGGCATGGTCAGCTACGACCCGTTCGCCCTGATCAAGAACGGCGCGTACGACCTGGTCCGCAACCCGAACTCCGACGTGCTGGTCAAGAGCTGGGACGTCGAGGAGAAGGTCACGCTGGGCTATGTGAAGGCCAATATCGACGCGGCCGTCGGCCCTGTGCCGGTCACCGGCAACTTCGGCTTCCAGATCGTGCACACCGACCAGAGCTCGACCGCCCTGGGCGCCTCGGGCACCGGCGCGGGCGTCACCCGCACCAACCTGGCGGGCGGCAAGACCTACACCGACTTCCTGCCCAGCATGAACCTGCAGTTCCACCTGCCGGCCGAGCAGACCCTGCGCTTCGCCGTCGCTCGCACCCTGGCCCGTCCGCGGATGGACCAGATGCGCGCCTCCAAGACCTTCAGCTACGACGCGGCCAAGGCCAACAACACCGACATCAACTTCTCGCCGTGGAGCGGCACGGGCGGCAATCCCGAGCTGGAGCCCTGGCGGGCCGACGCCTATGACGTCTCGTACGAGAAGTATTTCGGCCGCCAGGCCTACGTCTCGCTGGCCGCGTTCTACAAGGACCTGAAGACCTACGTTTACGACCAGAGCGTCGTGTTCGACTTCACGGGCTTCCCGACCGGCGGCGGCGTTCCGGCCACCCGTCTGGGCCTGGTGACCACGCCGCAGAACGGCAAGGGCGGCAAGCTGAAGGGCGTCGAGTTCGCCGCCTCGATCCCCGGCGCGCTGTTCACCGACTGGCTGGACGGCTTCGGCGCCACCTTCAGCGCCTCGTACACCGACAGCTCGATCCACCCGAACCCGGCCGACCTCAGCACCCCGATCCCGGGCCTGTCGAAGACGGTCGCCAACCTGACCGTCTACTACGAGAAGAACGGCTTCTCGTTCCGGATCAGCGACCGCTATCGCTCCAAGTTCCTGGGCGAGGTCACCGGCTTCGGCAACGGCCGCAACTACCGGATGGTCAAGGGCGAGTCCGTCGTCGACAGCCAGATCGGCTACACCTTCAGCGACGGCCCGATGGACGGCCTGTCGGTCCTGGCCCAGGTCAACAACCTGACCAACGAGCCCTTCGTCACCTACCAGAACAACGACCCGCGTCAGGTCATCGACTACCAGAACTACGGTCGCACCTTCCTCGTCGGCCTGAACTACAAGTTCTAGGCCGGCCCCTCCTCCCCCAAGGAGCCTGCAAAAGCCCCTGCCGGTCCGCCCGGCAGGGGCTCTTTTTTGACTTATGCGCTGCTTTTCAAGCTCTCTTTAGGATTGCGCCCGATAGTGCGGCTCATCTGGGGGAGCGCGCGATCATGCCGACCAAGTCCATCCGTCTGGCCATCCTGCTGGCGACCACCGCCGGCCTGCTGACCGCCTGCGCCACCCGCGAGGAGGTCGCCGCCCTGCGCCAGCCGGCCCTGCCGCCGGTCGCCGTGGCCAAGGCCTCCCCTGCCCGCGCCTTCTATCGCAACGTCGCCGTCCAGGCCGTCGAGGGCGCGCCCGAGTTCCGCTGGTTCGACGGCGGCGCCGTGGTCACCACCCGCCCGACCCGCGTCCAGGTCGTCGAGAGCCTGAACAACCACCTGCGCCACGCCGAGATGCTGGCCCCCAGCCGCCTCGACGCCGAATACATGCTCTACACGACGTTCGAGGAGCTGCGCGGCCCCAACGTCTGGTGGGGCTCCGACAAGCTGGCCTCGGCCCGCGTGACCTTCCGCCTGGTGCGCTGGCGCACGGGCGAGGTGGTGCGCGAAAAGACCCTCGAGGCCTCCTACGAGGCCCGCTGGACCGGCATCACGCCCGACATCACCCGCGCCGCCATCGCCGGCCCGCTGGGCGTCTCGCGCGACCGCGTGCTGGCCGTGCCCGGCGGCGCCCTCGGCGGCATCGCCCTGGGCTACTACGTCAACCAGAACCTGATCGTCTCGATCGCCGACGCGCCCTATGCGGGCCTGGCCGGCGCGGCCCAGGCCGCGTCCATCGGCGGCCCCAGCCGCCTCGGCCCCGGCTTCGACTCCGCCTTCAGCGCCGCCCTGGCCGTTGGCACCGCCTCGGGCCGCTTCCAGGACCTGGAAGCCATGCTGGCCGGCGGCGTGATCAGCGCGGCTGGCGCCGCGGCGGGTCCCGTCCCGGTCTCCCGCGAGATGTCGCAGCTGGGCGAGGTCACCACCGCCTTCAACGGCCGCGACCGGCGCCTGGCCGCCACGCGGGGCCTGATGGATCTCGCCTTCGACCTGTTCATGAACGAGCTCAGCCACGACGGCTCGGTGGTCTACAAGGCCGCCGTCTCATGCCGCGCCCTGAACGGCGACAGCGGCCGCGGCCCCTATCTGGCCGAGACCGCCAACACCTACGCCGTCGACTGCCCCGGCGCGCACTACAACGACGCCAAGACCGCCAAGGCGTTCCCCAGCCAGTTCTAGGGTTTAGCCTCGCCGGTCGCCTCGGTGACCGGGGCCGCCGCGCAGGTCCGGGTCACCTTCAGCGAACCACCGCCCGGCTTGGCCTTGTCCAGGTCGAGATCCACGGTGCGTTCGCAGCCCTCGTTCAGCACCTTGACCGCTTGAGCCAGGGTGACAGGATCGACGGCCATGCCGGCGCAGCCTGATTGGCAGACGACCAGCAGCAGGCCCGCCATCGGGCCGATGACGTGCTTCATGGGAAGCTCCTTTTTGAGAGCGCCCGAAGTCCTCGGGCGGAGATTTGGGAAAGGTCGAGACGCGATCGCCGCGAGGGCTAGATCTCGCCCCGATACAGGGCGGCCTCTTCCGCGCGACGGCGGGTGAGGCCGCGCAGCACGACGCCCTTCTGCTTGTTCCAGAGCCCGAACTGGTTGGCTGCGCCCTGGAAGTCGCCGGCCTTATGCAGCTTCAGCAGGGTCGAGTCGCCGAAGCCCTCGGCGAGGCTGTCCGCATCGTCGTCGAGACCGACATTGTAGGCGAACGAGACCATCGCATCGAACTGGGCCTGGCTGGTCTGACGACCGCCCAGCAGGCGCTCGACGCCGGCGGCGAACACCGCCAGGTCGCGATCGAAGCGAGCGTCCGCCTGGGCCTGGGTCCAGGTCATGCCCGCCTTGATGTCCCGTCCCGTCGCGCCCCAACCCAGGGTCCAGACATCATTGGCCGTGGGCTTGTAGGCCGTCAGCCGGCACTTTTCGTAGCCCTTCACCAGGGCGATGCAGCGCGGGCTAGGCGTCATGGCGAGCCTCCGGCGCCTGGCGATGCAGGTTGGCGAGCATGACGAACGCCACCCAGGCCAGGGCCAACAGGAGCATGGTCTCTCGCGGCGTGGCGTGGACGCCCGTCCGCACGATCGAGAGCGCGGCGATACCGCAAACCACCGAGAGCCCCAGGATGGACGCCCAGACGACACCCGGGGCGCTGCACCAGCTGGCGAACGCCGGCTTGAGCATGTAGGCCCGGATCGCCAGCCAGCCGCTGGCCAGGGCCGCCGCGGCGACGGCGATGAGATCCATCTTGTTCACGAGCCGCCTCCGGCCCTGTCCACAGCCTGCTCGGCCCATCGCAAGGCTTTCGGGAACAGCAGCGGCAGCAACTCCCAGCCGAAGACGCCGAAGGCGAACGCCACCAGGCCCGCATCGCGCAACGAGGCCCACGGGATCAACGCCGCCACCCGGTCCGCGAAGACGTAGGTCAACAGCAGACCGGAGAGCAGCGCGCAGGCCACGTTCAGGATCAGCCAGTTCAAGTCCTTGCGGGTGAGCTGGCCGCCCGATCGTGTCTTTATCGCGAACAGGTACAGGCCGTAGAGACCAGCGCCCCCGGCGGCCATGCCATATCGCCCGAGCAAGTCGGGGTCTCTCCAGGGCATACGCTGGCCCCTCCTCTACGCTTGATGGGTTTGGAAGCGGGTCGCACCCCGCGTGTCGTGCGACCCGCGAACCGGGCCGACCTAGGACGGCCGCCGGCTAGTCATCAGCGGGCAGACACGAGCACCGACTTCAGATTTCATTGCCCATGATGGAGACGCCGCTGGAAGTGTTCGCGACGCTGATGACCGTGTTCGAAGGCCAGACTACGTCTGTGATCGTCACTGGTTGGCCTGAACCGCTGTATCCACCACAGATCACCACCACCCCGTTTATCCTCAAGTTCTGCATTGCATTGGAGGTGGCGCTGGAAAAAATCTTTCCGACAAATGTCCGCCCTTCAGGGACCGTGTAGATAGCGACGCCATCGCTGGCGCCTATGGCATTCACAACGACGAGCTTGCCAGAGCCACGAGAGTCCATAAGCATTTTTGTCTACCCTTCTCAGTTGAAGCGAACGCCGGCGATACGAACGCCGACCTGGCCGTAGTCATTCAAGACCGCCGCGGTATCGACGCCCTGCTGGACAATGGAGTTCGAAATACTGAAGTCCGTGACCGTGAAGAACTGCAACGTCGCGGGATTGAGCAGTTGAATGGAGGAGGTTTCATACCCCACCATCCAGTCGGTCCCGGGAATATCGATGAGACGATTTGGCGCGTTATTACTGTAGATGCTGACGCCCGACGCCACGGTCCGCTTAACCGTGGGAATGGTCGCGGGATTATTCCCGACGATCGTGAACACCTGCCAGACGGACGAACTGGTCACATAGACAAAGTAGACTTCTCCCGCGCGGTTCTTACTGAACCTGAACTGCGGGCGAATGCTCATATGCGTCGTCGTCGCGAGCGCGAAAGAGCCGATGTAGGTGGAAGCCACACCGCTTACGACGTGGCAGGTGGCGGAGCTGACAACCGAGCAATAGAGCACGTTGTTGTAGGCCGCGATGGCCATCGTGTTGGCATTCCAGCTCACCTGGGTCGTCAGACCGGTGGGAAGCGCGACATCAGCCAGGGCGACGGAATTGATCGTGTCGTATCGCTTCCAGATCGCAGCACCGACCGGGATGGCGTAGAGAACGCCCGTCGCCTGATCGTACGTGACGTTGGCGATAAGCGTGCCGGACCACAATGTCGTTTCCGCACCATTGAAGCCGCCCGCCCGGCGATAGAGGGCGTTGCCGCTGCTACCACTGGCGTCGCAGTAGTAGAAATTTCCGGCCGCGACGAGGCAGAAGTAGAAGGCGTTGCCACTGAAAGACGTGGACACCGTCTGGTAGGCGGTATTGGCGCTGTAGGGCGCCAATACCGTGCTGGCGGCCTGGTTCGAGGCCGGGATATTGTCGTCGAAGATCGTGATACCGCCCGACTGCACCACTTGGCTGGCGGTCATGGACTGGAAGCGATTGAAGACGGGACTCGCCGTGGTCGACAGCGCCATCGTCGCGTCCTTCGGGACGATCTCGGAACCCGAGAGGTTGGTCGAGGCGTCCAGCATGCGGATCGCCGCGCCGTTGCGCAGCAACTGCGCCTTCCGGTTCTTCGGGTTCGAGACGTACAGGTCCCGGATCACGAAGCCGTCGGTCGCGGGCAGGTCGAACAGCGTGTAGCCGGCTTGCAGCTGGCTCAGGTTGACGCTGACGTTGCAGATTTCCTCAAGCGTATCGGCCATGGTCTAGAGAACTCCGTGTTTCATCAGGAAGGCGACTGGGACCTCTTTGCGTTCGGGGACCCATTCGAAGTCGAAGTCGGAACTGGATTTCTTGCTCAGCAGGCTGCCCTTGGCGCCGCCCGCCGGGGTGCCGATGCCCGGCGTCCCCTGGAGGCCCTGCACGCCGGGGACACCGCCGATGCTGATGTTCCAGTTGCTGACGGAGCCGCTGCCGACGGCCTGGGTGACGGCGACCGTCAGGGTCGTGCCAGCGTAGGCGGTGCAAACCCCGACCATGAACTTGGTCGGATCACCTTGCGCCACGGCGTAGATCGGCATGCCCTCGACGAAGCTTTCGCCGGCGTCGACGGTCCAGGTCTTGGTTCCCGTAGCCAGCGTGTTGGACGTCGTCGACTTGGTCGAGAACGAGACGCCCGAGGCGACGTTCTGGACTTGGACGAGGATCGCTGCGGCGTCGCTGGCCTTGGTGGTCGCGATGCCGGCCTGGATGGCGGCAAGGCTCACCTGCGCGGTCGCCAGCGTGACCTGATTGGCCGCCAGCACGACCTGATCAGCCGCCTGCGAGGCCTTGGTCGTGGCGGTGACCGCCGAAGTCGCGGCCGCCCCCTTGTCCTGCGTGACCTGAACGGCCAGGCCGTTCACCTCCGTCGACAGCGCATTCGCCTCGGTGACGAAGGTCGGCATCTGCCCCAGGAAGGCGTCGGCGCGGGTGTTGAAATTGGCGGGGTCGTTGGTGGAAGGCGGCGTCGGAAACGCCGTGATTATTGCGGTCACGGGGATCAAACCTCTTCGAGTTCGAGGGAAACCACGGCGTCTTCTGGCTGATCCATCGAGATCGTGAACCGCTTGTAGACACCGACGATGAGCAGGGCGGAGAAGTAGCCGCTCTCCTGGTCGTCCAGGCCCGACCACAGCGCCGGCACGGCGTTGAGGTCGTCACGCAGCTGCAGGATCCGATCGACGTCGGTCTTGCGGCAGCGCAGGGTCTGGACGGTGCGCGGCACCGAGCGGCGCGGCACCAGGGTGGCGGTCCCGAAGTCGTCGCGGTCGATCTTCGAGAAGTTCAGCGCGTCGCTCTCGGCCTGATGCTGGGTGGCGCCCAGATAGACCGACGAGCCCAGGACCACACCGCCGCAGGTCACCGCGCCGTTCGCCCGGGTCAGGGTGACGGTGATGACGGCGTTGGTGTAGGGCGGCAGGTCGAAGCGCGCGAACTCCTGCCGGTAGCGGAAGGCGCCGAAGAAGTAGTCGTACCAGCCGCTGGTCGGCCGGATCAGCAGGTTGGCCGAGGCGGTGTAGACGGTCGCGCCAGCCACGGTGACCGTCACGCTCACGGTGTCGGCGACCATGCCGACGACACCGATGGAGTCCACGCGCTGCCCGGGCGTGAGCGACACCGTCAGCGGCGAGGCCGTCGTCGTGCCGGTGTTGCGCAGCAGGTCGAACATGGCCCAGCGGTTGGTGGGGCCGATATCGACCCACCAGCTGTCGCCGGCCGTGGCCGGGTTCTGTCCCAGGTTCGCAGTGGTCGCCGCGGTGTGCGAGCCACTCTGCGTGCCGCTGGTGGAAATGGCCGTTCCGCCGGCGCTTGCAGCGACCTTGAAGGTGTTCGCCGTGTCGGCGAGCACATAGTAGGTCGTCCCAGCGGCGATGGCCGAGGGCAACGCACCGGTCGTCGAAAAGACCACCGGGGTGTCCGCCAAGAGGCCGTGGTTCGCCCAGGTGACGACGCCGCCTGTCGCGATCGTCACCGAACTGCTCTTGCGGGCGATCGCCTCGTACAGGCGGTGGCTGGTCGGGCTGTAGACCCGATCGCCGTTCTTGTAGGCCGTGGTCGCGACCCAGGCCGTCTCCCCCGCCGAAGGCTCGGCGCAGGTGGTGGTGGTCAGGATCGCGGGCGTGATCGTGATGGGAGGCAGCGCGCGCATCAGGCAGCCGCCTGGGTCTGCATGGCGCGGCCGCCCTCGGTGACATTGGTCAAGGTGCGCTCCATCTTGTCGTTGCTGGTGGCGATGCGGGCGTTGCTGGCGCGCAGGTCGGCGAGCTCGGCGCGCAGGTTCCGCAGTTCGTTGATCAGGCCCCGATCGTTCTTCTGGTCCGCGCGCTGGACGTTGACCGCTTCGCCGGGGCTCAGAGCCAGACCGAAGAACTTGGAGTCAGGCGGACCGGAACCACCCACCTCGAAGCTGCCGCCGGTGGCGTAGTTCTGGATGGTGTTCATGTAGTTCAGCTCGGCGTACTTCTCCGGATTCTTCTTTTTGAAGGTCTCCAGGAGCGAATATTCCTGCGTGCCGGGCTTCTCGTAGGGATTGACGCCATTGGTCCAATACTGCGGATCGCGCAGGGATTCCGTGTAGGCGATGGTCCCGAGGAACGGGTCATAGTTGTAGAGCCCGTCCAGGGTCTTGTTGCCGGCGGGCGGCGGCGGCGGCGTGACGGGGACCGGCGGACCGGTCGGCGTTTCGGGGATGGGGATACCGCCCACCGACACCACACCCGCTGCGCGGGCCTGGGCGTTGGCGGCCTGCAGCGCGATGATCGCCTGCCGCACCGAGACGACGTTCGTGTTGATCTCGATCAGCCCCTGGACCGAGGCGTCCAGAGCCTCCAGCTGCCGCTGGGCGACCGACACCTGGCGGTCCGCCGTGTCGGCGGCCTCGTCGACGGCCGACCGGACCAAACCGACGTCGTGCAGATAGTCCAGGCTGGTCGAGACGTAGTCGCGCGAGGCGGCCGTGAAGGCCTCCCCTTCGCTCTGCAGCCGTCCCAGGGCGTCGGTGTCGCCCAGGCGGGCCATCGCCGCCGTCGACAGGAAGCTCTCCCGCGTCCGGCGATAACGCGTGCCCGGATCGGTCCCGGCGATCGTGTCGGTCAGGCTGGCGCTGAAGGCCCGCAGCGAGGTGGACAGCTCCTTGAACTTGTCCTTGGTCGCCTGGATGGCGTCCTGCTCGCGATGATAAGCCTCGGTCAGCACGTCCCGCGCGGCCAGGACCTTCTCGACGGCGTCCTGCGCGGCCCAGGTGCGCCGCATGTAGTCCTGCTGCACCGGATCCTCGACGTCCGCGAGGGCTAGGTCACGCCGGATCTTCTTGGCCTGCTCGGTGTAGCCTTGCGCGTCCAGCAGATCGGCCAGGGCGTTTGACCGGCCCGTCGCCAGGGCCTTGGCGTCGGCCTCTTTTTCGACGGCGGCCGCGGCTGCCTGGGCCGCATCCTCCGCAGCCCACAGGGATTTGAGCAGCGGCGACAGCGAGGCGTCCAGCGCCTTGACGGCCTCCTCCTCGGCCGTCCGCGACTTGGCCAGCTTCTGGGCCGGCGTCATGACCAGATCGTCGATCCGATCCTGGATCGAGGTAGCCTTTTCCTTGACCGCCTTGTCGTGCGCATCGAGCTCCGCCTTGGCGGTCTCCGCCGCCGCGGCGACCTTGTCGAACGCCGGCGCCAGGGCCATCAGCGCGGCGTAGAGTTCCGCCCCCTCCTTGGTCGAGACGTCCAGCCCCAGGACCTTCTCCTTGAAGCCCTCCCGCGTCATGTCGGTCGGCAGCTTCAGCTCGGCCAGCCTGTCCTTGACCGAGTCCTTCACAGGCTTCAGCCGCTCCTCCTCGGACAGGAAGTGCTCGCCGAAGAAGGCGGTCTGGGCGACGAAAGCGTCGAGGCCGCCGGCCGCCTCGACCAGCGCGTCGCGCGCCGCCAGCGATTGAAGGCCGACCGTCTTGAAGCTCATGCCGATCGACGAGAGGCTCGTGTCGACGACCTCGTACTCGCGCGCCAGCCGGATCAGGGTCTCGAACGCCCCCTCCCCGACATCGGCCAGCTTCTCTAGGCCCGGCACGCCGGCCTTGGCCAGGTTGTCGCCGACCTTGGAGAAGGTCGCGTTCAGCAGCTTCTCGATCTCTTCCGACGACAGGCCCTTCAGGGACAACTTGCCGATATCGATCTGAGCGGCTTCCAGAGCCTGCTTGGCGGCGCCGCCGGCCTCCTCGCCGAACACGCTCGCGGCGGCCAGCACGCCGTCGCCCAGGGTCTGGATCACACCGGCGACCTGCCCCAGCAGATCGCCGTCGATCCCGCCGCTGACCGTCGAGGTCGAAACTTTCACGCCCGTCGTCACGCCCAGGAACTTCTTGGTCTTGGTCGTGACGAGATCGGCATACGTCGAGCCCGTCAGGCCGCCGTCGGCCAGCGCGCCATAGGTCGTCGGATTGAAGACCAGGCCCTGGTCAGACAGCTCGGTATTCGACGACGAACCGAACAGGCCGCCGCCGCCCGTCTTGCCGATGGCCAGACCCGCGGTGCTCATCAGCTTCCCGGCGGCGATCGACTGCGAAATGCTGCTGGCTAGCGCGCCGATCTGGCTGTCGATGGAGCGCAGCGCGACCAGCATCTCGCTGGAGTATTCGAGGTCGCCGTTCCAGTTGCGATTGGCTTCCTCCAGCGCGCCGGCGATCGAGTTCGACGACGCCATGTTGGCGGTGCGCAGGTCTTCGACGCCCTTGTTCAGCTCGGCGAGTTTGGCCTGAGCCTTTTCCGCCGAGCGCTGCCCGATGGCGCCGAGCACGCCGGTGACGGCGCTGACGGCCGAGCCGATGGGGCCGAGGAAGCTGGCGGCTCCGCCCAGCATGTCTTTGAGCGGACCGTCCTTCATCAGACCGCCGACTTCACCGAAGGTCTTGGAAAGGCCCGTGAGCGCGCCGCCGACATCGCCTTGGATGATCGAGTTCGCGACGCCGCTGATCGCCTGAACTAGGTCGCTATACGCCTTGACCATAGCGTCCGATTGGTCGAGCGCCTTCAGCTCGTTGGCGTGGATCTCTTCGATCGTTGCCTTTCTAGCGGTAGCCTGCGCGACGTCTTGCGCCTTCGAGTCCTTGTTCGCGATAACGCGTTCCAGGGCCTCATGCTCGGCCTCATAGCGCGCCTCCATGATCTTGCGCTCGATCTGCGCGGCTTCGTGCGCTGACTGAGCCAGACCCTTTTGCGAGGTCAGGATGTCGATCTGGTTGGCAGAGCCGGCCTGGGCCAGCTGAAGATCACGCTCGAACACCTCGCGGCGCTGCTTGAGCTCGCTCGCCGCTCTCTCATGCTCCTGCGCTTCCATTCGGGCGCCGTTCTCGGCCAGGGCCTGACCCACGGCGGTCGGATCGGACGCGATTTCGCGCTTCTGGCGGGCTAGTGCGTCTTGCCACTCACGCCCCTGCCGCTCTTTCAGGGCCTTGGCTTCGAGCGCTTGCGACTCTTCGAGCGTGGAGGCCGTGGCGATCTGGGCCTGGATGGATCGTTCGCTGAATCCCGCCAGAACGCCTCGCCGCTGGATATCACGCTCGGCAAGCTGCGCGGCCGTCTCGAGGGCCAGAGCCTGGCGCTTGGACTCCGCCGCCTTCTTGTAGCTGGCGATGGCCGTGGCGGCCTCGGCGTCGGTGATCTGCTTGTCTTTCGCCGCGCCGAGGAGACGCTGCTGCTGGGCGCCGAGTTCCTGCTCGATCTGCTGGCCCTTGAGCGTCGCCAGCTCCTCCACGTTCTTCGTCACGGCGAGCTGAGCGCTGAATTCCGCAGCCTTGGCCTGGTCGATGGCGTTCTTGCCCGCATCGTCCGTGCGCGCGGCGCGCGGAATGGCCGAGTTCGTTCGGTTCTTGGCTTTGTCTTCGGCGGCAACCGTTTCCGGCAAGTACCGCCGCCGGATATCTTCGCGAGCGCCAGCCTGCTGCCTGGCGCTGGGCAAAGCGCGGTGATCGTCCTCCATCTTCTTGAGATCGGAGGCGAATTTCGCGAGTTCGTTTTCGTACCGTGTGGGGTTGTCCCTGCCCTGGAGCCATTGCGAATCCATGCGATCCGCAGCCGCAGCGCCATCACGCGTGGTCGTGTTCTTCTTCGACTCGGCGGCTGCGGCGGCGGCATGTGAATCCAGCGTGCCTTGCAGCCCGGCGCGCTCCCTGATCAGCTGATCGCGCTCGTTTTGAGGAAGTCCGCCGTAGTTGGCCGATCGTCCATCCCCACCCAGCTTGGCGTCGATCTCGAAGATCCGCCGCTGGATCGCGATGTCGCCACCCGCGCCGGCCTTCTTCATCTTCTCCCAGACATACTCCCAGGCGTTGCCGACGCCTCGGACCGCCTTCTCGAGGATGCCCATGTCGTCCCTGCCGCGCTCGGCGAGCTTCGCCTGCACGGCGATGATGAGCGCCGAGGTCGCCTCGGCCGTCGCCCCGCGCTCTTGAAGGCGCTTGATGTCCTTCAACTGGTCGCTGTCGATGGCGTGATGCTGCTCGTTGAACTTCAGCGCGAAGGCGTAGACATCGTCGCCCATGTGGGCGAACTGCTCGGAGAACGACGAAGCCGAACTCCCGGAACGCATGCTGAGCCGGGCGGCGATGTCGCCGACGTTCTCCAGATCCTTGCCCGCCAGTGTACCCGCCGCGGCGGCGGACATGATCGCCTCGCGCGCGATCCCGAAGCCGGATTGGGTGTTCGCGGCCACACGCTCAGTCATCGCGGCGAGGCCGGCGCTCGTCACCCCGGCGGCGTTGCCGGTGGAGATCAAGATGTTCTGATAGCGCTCGGCTTCTTTGTGCCCCTCCACCAAGGCCGCGCCCACGACGACGAAAGCGCCGGCCAACAGCCCCAGGGGACCCACGGCGGTCGCCACCCCCGCCAGCTCGGCGGACACACCCGCCACCGCGCCTTGAAGACCAACGCCCTGCGACGCGGCCGCCCTCAGCACCTCGACCAGCGCCGGAGCTTCCTGGATAATCGCGGCGAACGGGTTCCCGCCAGACGCCAGCGACGAGAACACCTTGGTGGCGACGCCGCCCAGTTTCTGCACCTCTTCGGACTGCAGCCGGGCCGCCTTCGCGGCCGCCACCTGCTTCTGCGTCACGGCCTCCAGGCTGCCCTGAGCGCTTCTCGTATAGCCGCCATAGCTAACCGTGACCGACCGCATGGCCTGCTCAGTGAGTCGTGCGCTCGCATTGATTTGCGCGAAGCTGGACGGCAGCGTCTGAGCCGATTTCGTCGCGGCGCTCAGATCCCGAGCCGCGCCTTGCAACCGAACGCCAAGCTCATCGATCGCTGCGGCGGTCTTCGCCACAGCGGCTTCAGCCTTCGCGCTGAGCCTGGCCAGACTTTCGAGATCCAGATCCTTGTCAGCCACAACGGCTCTCCCCAAAAAATTCGGGCCGCGCCTCCTTGCGAGGGCGCAGCCCGGTTGGTGGTCAGCCCTTCGTGGGGGCCGTCATCGTCAGAAGGTGTTCGGCGTCGAGGGCCAGGAGCGCGCGGCGTTCCCAGAGGTCCAGCCGCAGGCCCTCGTCACGCTCCCAGGCCTGGATCTCCAGGCGCGAGAGGCGCGAGGGGCCAAAGCCGCCGGACTGGCGGGTCTGGCAGAGGTCGGCGTACCAGCTCCACAGGTGGGCCACGTGCGGCGACAGCGGCGGCGGGTTGGCGAGCCGCCAGGACGCTTCGGCCTCGCCCTGACGGGCCAGGCTTTCGAGGTGGGTCCGCAGCGGCTCGCCGTCGTCCTGGCGCGCGGCGAGCTCGAACTGCTCGCGGGCGTAGGCGATCAGGCCGCCGACTTGCCCGGCATAAAATTTCCGAGGGTGTTCGAGGCCGTGGTGACCTGCTCGGCGATCTCGGAATTGCGGCTGACCAGGCGGAAGGCGTTGTCGGCCGACCACTCCTGCTTGATGCCGCGCCAGCCGACCAGGCGGACGGCGGTCAGGCGGTGACCGAAGGCGATGTCGTCCTCGATCGGCGTGAAGTCGGCCTTGTCGGGATTGGACCGGCCGGTCATGGCGGCGGCCACCGCCTGCTTCTTGCGGCGGTCGTTGACGAGGCGGTTGACCTCGCCCTGCACCTTCTCGGACTGGCCGCCCAGCACCAGCAGGAAGACGCCGGAGCCCGAGCCGTCGGCGCGGACGTATTCGACCTCGAACGGCGTGTCGCCAGCGGCGACGGCGTCGAGATCATTCAGGTCGAACAGGGTGTCGATCGAGGTCTTGGTCATGTCTTTCAGGTCCTTGGAAAAGGACGGCCGGGCGCGACCCGGCCGCTAAGTTGAGGGAGGGACTTCGGGAGAGAGGGACGAGCGCGCCGGTTAGGCGGCGCTGTCCTGGATCGCGATGATGGTCTGGTCGGTGGCCAGGGCCGCGCCGCCGGCGCCGTTGATCTGGGCCGTGAACGGATAGGTGCGGATGATGGCCTTCTCGCCGTCGTCCGGGGTGTCGCCGGTCAGCTTGATCATCGGCAGGTTGATGACCACGAAGTCGGCGTTGGCCGTGGCGTCCTCGGTCACCGCCAGCACCAGCGAGGTGGTCGAGCGGCCGTCGAAGATGCTCTGCAGGGTGACGCTGTCGAACTTGGCGGTGAACGAGCCCGACACGGCGATGCGGCCGCGCTGGATGTCGTCCACCACGTTCGAGCCCACCACGGCGTCGCTGTGGGCGGCGTTGCCGTTGATGGTCACCTGGGCGCCGGTGACGTTGGCCACGGCCGCGCCGTTGACCAGGATCACGCCGTTGACCGCCGTCAGGATGTCGGTGGTCGTCTCGGCCGTGGGCGAGGTCAGCACCTGGGCGGCGCCCAGGGTGCGGGTGCGGCCGACGGTGTCCAGGCTGATCGTGGCGTTGCCGGTGGCCGGCAGGTTCAGCGCGGCCTGGCCGATCTGCTGGTCGCCATAGGTTTCCGAGCGGCCCAGGTCCGGATACCACTCCTCGAAGGTGTAGTAGTCGTTGGTGTGGGCCGACAGCGGCACCAGCGACTTCTTGCCGGTGACGGCGACCGTGGCGCTGGCGATGTTGGTCTCGGCGAACATGGCCGAGCCGTTGATCACCCGCACCGTGGCCACGTTGGTCGCCAGGGTGACGATCAGCAGGTTCTTCTGGGTGTTCAGGGCGTTGAACGCGCCGGCGGTCAGGCGGACGACGTCACCGACCTTGAAGCCGTCGGTAAGGTACGAGCCGGCGGCGCGGGTCAGGGTCCAGTTCTGGCCCGAGGCGGCGACGCTGATCGTGGCGCCGGTGGCCGAGACGCCGGCCGCCATGTCCTTGCGCAGCAGCGAGCCCAGCAGCGCGCCATAGCTGCCCGGCGACAGCAGGCCGTCGATCTTGCCGGCCGGCTTGGCGACGCCCAGGCCGACGCCCGTCGACTGCTGGTGGCTGACGATCTCGTTGCTTTCGAAGGTGTCCGGCGGGGCCTGGAACACCGAGCTGGTGCGGCGGACGATCTGGCCGCCCGAACCGTTGGCCGGCGCGCCGAGGCCGGTCTGCTTCTTGTAGACGGTCTTCTTGTTGATGCCCTGGGCGACTGCCATGGGATCTGCTCCGTGAAGTTATCGGGATGGGTGGAGGTTGGACGAGACCCCCAAGAAGACGCTCTGGGGGTCGTCCCTTCGGGCGGAAACCGCCGTCAGCTGGTGATCGTGGCCAGGAACGGGACCTGGACGGGCACGACGTAGCGGTCGCCCTCCAGCACCGGGGCCAGGATGAGAGGGGTGCGGGCGACCGTGGTGGTCAGGCCGTCGGCCGTGAAGGCCGAGCCACGACGGAAGGTCGCCCGGAGCAGTTCGATGCGCGCGCCGATGTCGGCCATGCCCGAGCCTTGCGGCCAGCACAGGCCGACAACGAACATCCCGCCTTGCTGGCCGCTGGCGCCGTACTCGGCGTTGACCGGCTCGGCGAACAGCATCGAGACGCGCTGGTATGGCGTGCCCGCCGTCGGCGTGTAGGCGGTGTTCTCCCAAGCCGTGGCCAGGGCGGGGCTCATGGCGGCCAGCGCCGTCTCCAGCGCCGCGCGGATCTTCAGGACGCTCATCGGCGCGCCGCCGGGGTCGAGACGCGCGGAGGCGATCCGAAAGCCCGCAGGCTTCCGGGGACGGGGGCGAGGATCATGTGGAGTGTCCCTGTGGAGGCGAGACGAAGACCCCGCCCTCCGAAGGAAGGGCGGGATCGTGGAGGAAGGACCCGCCGCGAAGTCGATCGCGCGGCGCCTTTGAGGACTGGAAGGTCTGGGGTTCAGTCTTCGGAGATCAAGGTCGCCGCTGAAGGCGCATCTCCGAGAATGATCTGATTAAACCTTCTACCTTCCCGCCGGTCAATCTATTTGTTCGCTAAATGTTCTTGTTTTTGCGATCGCGCGAGATCTGCTTGGCCAGGGCCACGAGCAGGTCCAGCGCCTCGACCAACACTTCACGGTTACGCGTGAAGGCGCGGCCCGCGCCCCAGACCGACAGGCTGGTCCCTTCGCCCGCCACGGCGCGCAGCAGGCGCAGGCCCATGGGCTTGTCGGACAGGGCCATGGCCACGGCGCGGTCGGCGCGGGCCACGAAGTCCAGCATCCGGGCGCGGCGCAGGCGAGCGGCCACGAAGCGGTCGTTGTCGTGGCCGCCGCCGTGGCCGGGCTCCAGGCTGGCGGCGCGCAAGTCACGCCCCCTTGCCTCGAAGCCGGCGCGGTACAGCAGCCCGACGGCGTAGTGGGCGTCGGTGATATGGCCGGACTGGCGAAGGCTGCGCAGGCCGTCTCGGCTGGAGATCCGCAAGGGCCCCTCGCCTGTCTCGACGGCCTCGCCCCGCGACCGGGCCAGGGCGACGGTCTCGACCAGGCCGGCGGCGATGTCGCCCTGCTCGGTCCGCGCCAACTGGGCGCCGGCGATGCGCAGCACGGTCTCACGCGCCGCTTGACGGGCGGCCGGGCTGATCGCCAGGGCCGCGGCGCGATCGGCCCGGGCCAGGTCGGCGAGCTCGGTCGAGGTCAGGCCTTCCGGCCGGATGACTTGGACGGAAATGACAGGTCCCCTTCTCACTTTCGAATGTTCAGCGCCCGGAGCGGACGCCGCGTCGGTTCTGCGCCAAGGCATGGCGGCGGGCCTCGCCGGCGCAGACCTGGGCGACGAAGTCGTGACCGTCGCTCTCGGCCAGCATCCGGCCGGCGGCGCGGATGATCGCGCACAGCATCGGCTTGCGCGGCCCGCAGGCGCGGACGGCCTGGTCGACGGCGCCCTCGGCGACCTCGTCCTGCAGCGAGCTCACCCGCCCTGGTCCGCCAGAACGGCCTGGCCGGCGGCCGTCAGGCTGATCCGGCACGGGCGGCCGCCGATACGCTCGACCAGGCCCAGCAAGCGTCCAGCCTGGGCGCGATCACTGCCGGCCGACAGGCTGACGGCCATCTCGTCGGCGAGGTCCGCCAGGGTCAGCGGGCCGTCGGCCAGGGCCTCCAGCACCGCCAGCACCTTGGCCGGCACGACGGGCTCGTCCGGCAGGACGCCGAACAGGCGGGTGCGGATCGCCTCGGACAGGGCGTAGCGGTCGGGGCGCGGGTCGCCCATCAGCAGGCCGGTGAGGATGGCGCGCGGCGGCCGGCGATCGGACTCGGTGCGGCGCGCGGTATAGGCGTGGAAAGGCGCATGACCGGCCTGACCGGTCGCGTGGATCGGAATCATCTGAAGCTTCCTGCGGCTGGAGCCGATGGATTGGGGGATCTGGTGCGGAAGCCGCCTGGCTCGCGTCGCCGAGGCGGAACTTCCGGAATATCCAATTTGTACCAAATACAAATTTGCATGGCAAGCAAATTCTGTGTTTAATGGCTGGACATTCCCCCTTTCGCTCCTCCGTGGGATTTGCATGACACCCGACCGGCAGGCCAAGGCGCAGCGGCGCGCGAAGACCTTCATCCGCGCCTGGCGCAAGCACCGCGACATGAACCTGGAACAGGCGGTCGAACGCCTGGAGCTCGAGGTCGGCTATCCCTATTCGCTAGCTCAGCTGTCGCGCGTCGAGCGCGGCGAGACCGGCTATTCGCAGGACCTGCTGGAAGCCCTGGCCACCATCTATCGCTGCGAGCCGGCCGACCTGATTATGCGCGATCCGGCGGCGTCCGAAGCGATCTGGTCGATCTGGGACCAGCTCCAGCCCGTTCAGCGGCTGCAACTGGTCGAGATCGGTCAAACCCTTAAGAAGGTGGGATAATTTCCATCTAGTCCAGCGCCAGGATCTCGCCCCGGCGCGCGATCAGCAGCGGCCTGCCCCAGAGGCCCGACAGTGGCTCACCGCGTACGCGATACAGCGCCACGCCCGACGATCGCCGGGCCAGGACCTCCATCTCACGCCGCGCATCCTCCTCGAAATAGCACTCCCTGACCTCGGTCGGCGCGAGCGTTCCGCTCCGCCTTCCGAAGGCCTGCACGCAGAAACGCGTTACCGAGAACACGACAACCTCCGCCTTCAACACCCCTACTCTGCACGCCTCCACGGCGTGAGTCGATCGGTCGCGGCGGCGCATACGTCCGAGTCTGACGTGTGTTAATTTTTGCACTGAAAGCAAATTTTCACGGCGCATCGCCATTTGCGTGGAATGCAAATCATCGGCGCACCCCGTCGCACGCTTTACGCGCGAACTCTAAAGATATACAACTATAACAAGTTATTTGGATCGATACACGAATAGAGAGCCACCCCGCACCCATCCCGTTGGAGGACAGACGATGAGCAAATGGCATCCCGTCGTCGCGAAGCTGCAGAAGCTGATCAAGGACAACGGCTGGGAGGCGCGGTTCGAGAAGGCCGTCGCCCAGGCTCGCGCATGGAACATCCCGCAGCTGGCCGACCTGAAGGACCTCGAGAGCTACTACGTCTTCATCAACGACTTCCTGCGCTGGGTTCCTAGCGAGAACGAGCCCGGTCGCGAGGTCTACAACAAGCTCTGCAAGTTCTACTTCGTGCTGGACCAGGGGGCGGTGATCGAGCTGCAGAACAAGGTCGTCCCGCGCGACAAGGCCCCGCCGCTGACGCCGCTGTCGGCCTGGCTGGTCGAATACGCCGACAGCCTGGGCGCCTTCCTCGACACGCCGGAATCCCTGACGCCGCAGTCGCTGGAGACCTTCCGCAAGTCGCCGAACTACAATCTGGGCGACTACATCGAGCCGCACGGCGGCTGGAAGACCTTCAACCAGTTCTTCGCCCGCAACTTCAAGCCGGGCTACCGGCCGGTGGCGGCGATCGCCGACCAGCGGGTCATCGTCTCGCCCGCCGACTCCACCTTCGCCGGCCAGTGGGAGATCCGCACCGACAGCCACGTGACGGTCAAGAACCTGCACTGGAAGATCGAGGAGCTGATGGAGGGCAGCCCCTACAAGGACCGCTTCAAGAACGGCATGTTCATGCACGCCTTCCTGGGTCCCAACGACTACCACCGCCAGCACGCCCCGGTCGGCGGCACGGTGCTGGAGGCCCGCGTCATCCCCGGCCAGGTCTATCTGGAGGTCGTCGCCGAGCCCGTCGACGGCCAGAGCGGCGTGCACAAGCTCAAGCCCCTGCGCGCCTTCGACGCCCCGGACGCGGCCGGCTACCAATTCGCCCAGGCCCGCGGCCTGATCGTGCTGGACACCCCGATCGGCCTGGTCGCCGTGCTGCCGATCGGCATGTGCCAGGTCTCGTCGGTGATCGTCACCGCCGAGGTCGGCGTCACCGTCCGCAAGGGCGAGGAACTGTCCTACTTCCAGTTCGGCGGCTCGGACATCATCGTGCTGTTCGAGGCCAAGAGTAACGTCAGCTTCGTCGCCCAGCCGAACGTCCACTACAAGACGGGCGTGAAGATCGCGGACGCCTATCCCGTGGTGTGAGACGGCAAATTCGTAGTGATCCTCTTCCCCATCCCGGGCGCACGTTGAGTTGCGGCGCACGGCGAGAAGCCGCTAAGGTCGAGCTTAGTTGCCACTAGCTTGAGACCGCTTTGGGGGCGGCAAGGGGAGCTTACGATGCCTAGGAATCAGTTCTGGACCGCAGGTGATGCCGCGGCCACCGTCGGACTTTCGTCTTGGAACTTCCCGGACGCAAATCTCTCCTTCACATACGACCCCAAGGGCACCGTATACGACGCCATCGGCACGATCTCCGGCCAGTTCACGTCGGGCGAGGTTATCGACTATATCAACGTCAATCTTACGGCCGGCTCGAGCTATACCTTCGTCGCCACCGGAAGCTATCAAGTCTCCATCGCGGTCTACGATGCTTATGGATATCTCCTGGTCTTCACCGATGGGGACGATATCGGGCTGTACGACAGCTATCCGACCGACTCCATCATCGATTTCAAGCCCGACTATACCGGCCAATACAAGCTTTCCATCTACTATCAGTACGTCACCACGACCGGGTCGTACGCCCTCTCCGGGGTCGCCGACTACGGCGCCAATGACCGCAACGACGGCGTTCCTCAGAATCCTCAAAACCCTCCGCCCGCTCAAGGCCTCAGCACGGCGCTGACCTCGATCCTGCGGGGCGGCACGGGCGGTCAGACCATCTCGAACGAGTACAGCGCCGGGACGATCACGTTCACCACCGCGGTGAGCAAGATCATTCAGCTCGCGGATTCCACGACGTCCGTGGCGTCCATGAGCTACCAGTTCTTCACGGGCCAGGTTCCAACGAAGGTCGGCATCGACTTCCTCGTTTCGCCGACCGGCGGCAACGCCAACAACTTGAACAGCGCCTACTACGCCCAGTTCGACACCGTGAACCGCTACATCAATTTCGCGGTCAATCTCGGCAAGAACGGCGAGGCCAAGGACAGCTTCGCGAAGACCTACGGCTCCCTGAGCCTCTTCGACGCCACCAAGCAAGCCTACAAGGAAATCTTCGGTGGGACGCCGACCGACGCCAAGGTCCACAGCCTAATCGACACGCGCGTGGACTATCTGGCCTCCTACGGCGGCGACGGCGCGAACGGCATCGGCACCAAGGCGGCGATGGTGGGCTTCCTCCTGGCCGCGGCGGCCACCGAGAATGTCGGCATCATCGCAAAATCGAATGATGCCTGGCTCATGGACCTGTCGGACGGCTCCGCGCCATTCCAGGTCAACCTCCTCGCCGCCGGCTGGGGCTACTACAAAGCCGACTTCATCTTCGGCGGATAACACCGACACGAAGGGTGATCGCCCGCTCGGAAAGCCGGGCGATCACCCAGGTTTTTCAATCTTATAAGGGAAGTTGGTAGGCCCGGAGGGACTCGAACCCCCAACCAGACCGTTATGAGCGGTCGGCTCTAACCATTGAGCTACAGGCCCGCGCGGATACGTGTGAGCGTATGCGAGAGCCGGCGAATAACATGAGCCGAACGCGGCTTAAAGCTCCGGTTCAGGTTGGGGCTGTCACCAAGGAACCCATAGCTGTCCGGCGGCGCTTTCCCTGCCCCGGACGGTCCTGGAGAAAAGAACGATGACCAACACCGCTCGCCGCCTGCCTTCGATCGTCCACACCTCGGCTTTGGCCGCCCTGATCGGCGGCGCGGTGCTGATGGGCGCCGCCGCCCCGGCCCTGGCTCAGACCAGCGCCGACTCGGCCTTCAAGGCCACGACCTTCAGCCTGTCGGCCTATGGCGAGACCCGCGTGGCGCCGGACATGGCCACCATCACCCTGGGCGTGCAGACCGAGGCCGCCACCGCCGGCGAGGCGCTGAAGGCCAACGGGACGCGCATGAACCAGGTGATGGCCGCGCTGAAGAAGGCCGGGATCGCCGAGCGCGACGTCCAGACCTCGAACCTGAACCTCAACGCCCAATATGCCTACGAGCAGAACCAGCCCCCTAAGCTGACCGGTTACCAGGCCTCGAACCAAGTGACGATCACGGTCCGCGACCTGGCCAAGCTGGGCGCGACGGTGGACGCCACGGTCGGCGCCGGCGCCAACACCGTCAACGGCATCAGCTTCGGCCTCACCAATCCACAGGCCGCCGAGGACGCCGCCCGTCTGGAGGCCGTGAAGGCCCTGCAGGCCAAGGCCGAGCTCTATGGCCGCGCCACCGGCTACAAGGCCGTGCGTCTGGTCAATCTGAGCGAAGGCGGCGGCTACCAGCCTCCGGTCGCGCCGATGCCGATGTTCGCCATGGCCAAGCGCGAGATGGCCGACTCGACCAGCATCGCGGCCGGTGAACTGAAGGTCCGCATCGACGTCAGCGCGACGTACGAAGCCGCCAAGTAAGCGCACGGAGCTAGCGCGCACGAAAAAGCCGCCGCCGGGATCCCGGCGGCGGCTTTGATGTCTCTAGAAGCCGGCCTTCTTGAAGGCGTGCTCCACGCGATCCTGGATCTCCAGGCCCGGCAGAGCCTTTTCGCCTTCCATGACCGCGACATAGGTCAGGCCGCGCGGCGACTTGCCTTCGCCGGTCGGCACCGGACCGATGGACCAGCCGACCGTGGCGCCGTTGGGCCCGCCGCTGGCGCAGCTGATGAACCGGGCCGGCTTGCCCAGATTGGCCTTCAGCAGCGTCTCGGCCGTGGTCTGCGCGCCGTCACAGGACGGCAGGTTGCGCGAACAGGTGATGTAGCCGCCGGCCCGCCAGACCAGCTTGCCCGCCGCGTCGGCGATCACCACGCAGGTCGAGGGCGAGCCGATCGACTTGCCGACCGCCTGGGTCAGGGCCGTCTCGTCCACGCCTTGCGGCAGCTTGGGCGAACAGGCCGACAGGCCGGCGGCGGCGAGAACAACGAGCGCCAGGCGCTTCATGCTCAGGCCGCCTTCTTGATCAGGTTGCCTTCGTCCAGCAGCACGACGGTCGGGGCGTAGTTGCGCGCCTCTTCCGCGGCCATCTGGCAGTAGGTGACGACGATCACCAGGTCGTTCTTCTGCACCAGGCGAGCGGCGGCGCCGTTGACGCCGATCACCTTCGAGCCGCGCGGGGCCTCGATGGCGTAGGTGGTGAAGCGGGCGCCGTTGGTGATGTTCAGCACGTCGACCTGCTCGTTCGGCAGGATGCCCGAGGCGTCCAGCAGGTCGCGGTCGATGGCGATCGAGCCTTCGTAGTCGAGGTCGGCCTGGGTCACCGTGGCGCGGTGCAGCTTGGCCTTGAGCATGGTGAGCAGCATGGCGGGGGAACTATCCCTTTGAACTAATGATGTTTTCAGGGCCGCCACACACAAGGCCCGGAAAGAGGTCAAGCCATATAGACACGAACCCGTGCGCGTTCAATCGCACCGCAGCATGGGACTAATGGTTAACAGCGCCACCTTTTCACGCTAGGGTTTCGCAGAACGCGGTTCTGTGGGGGATACCATGCGTTATGGACGATGGTGGGTGATGGCGGGAGCCGTCGCCGCGGCCATGGTCGCGGGGGCGACCTGGATCTCGACCGGCAAGGCCCAGACACGGGATGCGACCGGCGCGCCGATCCCCGGGACGGCGGCTGTCCGCCCTGGGATCGCCGCCCTCGTGGCGCGTCCGCGTAGTCGGGTGGACTGGCAAGGCGCCGTCGGCGGCCTGCGCCAGTCGGCCAATGTCGGCGAGAGCCTGGCGACCAATCTGAACCGCGAGCAGGTCGACCAGACCGCCGTGCCGATCCTATTGCCGCAGGACGCCAAGCTGACCGCCGGGGCGCGGATCTACAGCTTCGGCGACTACTACACGATCACCAGCAACACGGCCGGCGGCAGGGTCTCGCTGAGCGGCACGACCGCGACGGTGCCGATGCCGGCGTCCAAGCCGCTGAAGATCGAGACCGGGCCGGAGATGCTGACGGTCCAGCGCACGGTCGACGGCCAGTTGGCCAGCTTCGTGCGCTACGGGGTGCTCTACACCGTGGAGATCCGCTGCGACTCGGCCGGCGATCCGCGCTGCGCCGACGACAACTACGTGCTGGGCCTGGTCGGCAAGACCACGGCCGTGGTGATGGGCAAGGCCGCGCGGGAAGCCGCAGGGCTGGGAGGCTGACCATGCGCTTCTCCCCGCTCCTGCTGATCGCTCTGCTGGCCACGGCGCCGCTGACCGCCTGCGACGACACCACCAAGCCCAAGCCCCAAGGCGAGGCGCCCAAGCCGCCCTCGCCCGAACCGGGTCCGCCCCAGCCCGACGACACGCCGGCCGACGGCGGGGCCGAGCAGCCGTCCAGCGAGCCGGTGCCACCCAGCCCCGATCCCGCGCCGCAACCGGCCGAGCCGCCCGCGCCTTCACCGGCGACCTTCGACCACGCACCGGCGGGTGCGATCCCAACCGGCCAGGGTCCGGGCTACCTGGACCGCACGGTGTGGTCGCCAAACATGTGCTGGCCGCTGGCCGAGGCAGGCTTCCCCAACTCGCAGGTCTATGGTCCCGGCGGCGGCATGGGTCCGGCGGGCAAGCCCAGCCAGTGCGACACGCTGAACTACAGCCTGCCGTGGCATGACACCTTCTGCGAGGCCCGCTCGCGCGCCAATCCGCTGTGCGCGGGGGCCGGCACGGGTCACCAGGGTCAGGACATCCGCCCGGCCACCTGCAAGAAGAACGAGCACTGGGCCGTGGCCGCCGAGGCCGGCGTGATCTCCGATATCGGCACCTACACCGTCACGCTGATCGCCAAGGCCCAGCCGCACTACACCTACCGCTACCTGCACATGCAGATGTCGACCCTGGCGGTGAAGGAAGGCGACCAGGTCGCCAAGGGCCAGAAGCTGGGCAAGGTGTCGAACGACTTCGGCGGCACGCCCACGACCATCCACCTGCATTTCGAGCTGCGGGCCGGGGTGACGGGCACGACCACCGACGGCAAGGCCGTGGCGCTACAGACCTTCCTGCCGCCCTATCTGAGCCTGGCCGAGGCCTATCAGCGCAAGCTGAACGGCCAGGCCTGCGGGAGCTAGCCGACGGCCGACTTGAGGAAGGCGACCATGTCGGCGAACAGGGTCGACTTACCGCGGAACGGCCGCGACAGGGCCAGCACCGTGCCGGCGTGGTCCAGGCCCTCATAGTGCCGCTCCTCGACCTTGGCGCCCTTGTCGCGCAAGGCAGCCGCCAGCTTGCGGGTGTTGCGCGGACGGACCGTGGTGTCCTTGTCGCCGGTGGCCAGGAAGGCTGGCGGCGCATCGGCGCGGGCGTAGAGGGTCGGCTGGGTCGCCTCCAGATCGCTCGTCTCGCCGAAGGTCTGGCGCGTGATCGGACCGTCCAGCGGCAGGAAGGCGTAGGGCCCTGACAAGCCGGCGAACGCTTTGATCGTTCCCGGCTTCACACCGGCGGCCGCTAGGTAGCGAGGGTCCAGGGCCAGCATGGCGGCGTTGTAGGCGCCCGCCGAGTGGCCGATCAGGACGATGCGGCTGGGATCGCCGCCCAGCGCGGCGGCGTGATCGACTGCCCAGCGCACGGCCTGTGCGCCGTCATCGATGAAGCTCGGATAACGGACCTCCGGATACAGCCGATAGTCCGGGACCAAGGCCAGGAACCCCTGCGCGGCGATGGCCCGAGCGGCCCAGCCATAGTCCTGACGCCGGCCGCTGTCCCACGAGCCGCCGTAGAAGAAGATCGCCACCGGCGCGGGACCGTGGGCGACTGGCGGGGCGTAGACGTCGACGCCGCCGCGCGGTCCGTCGGCATAGCGCGCGCCCTTGTCCTCGACCTTGGCGGCGTCCTTGGGCGTGAAGGTCGCGAACAGCGACAGCGGCGAGCAGGCCGACGTCATCGCCGCGACTAGGGCGGCCAAGCCCACACGTCTCGTCACCGCTGTTCCCGCCACGCCGCGCCTCCGCCTTCGTTGTCCGCCAGAGCTACGAACGCGCCAGGGCCTTGGACGCTCACGGGCGGCCTTCGACCAGCTTGGCGATGGCGTCGAGATAGCCGGCGAAGGCCGCGCGACCGGCGTCGCTGAGCGCCACACGGGTCAGGGGCTTTCGGCCGACGAAGCTCTTGTCGATAGCCACGTAACCCGCCTCTTCCAGCTTGCGCAGATGGACCGACAGGTTGCCGTCGGTCAGCGACAGCCTCGCCTTCAAGGTGTTGAAGTCGGCGCTGCCGGCGCTGGACAGGAAGGCCATGATCCCCAGCCGCACGCGGCCGTGGATCACCTCGTCCAGGCGATCGATCTCGAAGTCGTCCACGTCAGCCGGCCGACCGGCGCGAGAGGGCTAGGCCCGGGACCAAGGCCAGTAGGTAGAGCGCGGCGGCATAGGCCAGCCAGACGCTGGTCGAGCCGATCAGCAGGCCCATGCCAATCGCCGCCGCGAACGAGGCCATGGCCACCAGCCGGATCCAGGCCAGCTTCGACACGCTGGCCGCCACCCACCAGGCCGCGCCGTACAGCACCAGGATGATCGAGGGCGCGAAGCCGATCAGCAGCCCGGTCTGGGCCTTCCAGCTGGCCACGCCCAAGGCCGCGAACAACACGAAGCAGCCGATGCCGACGCCGGTCCATACCTCGTGATAGGTGCGGTTGGCCGAGGACTCCGCGCCGGGCCGCTTGGCGACCTTGCCGATCAGCACGCCCTGGATCGCCAGGTGGACCGCGACAGTGAGCGCCCACAGCCCGAACAGCCACATCTTCGGAACGTCGACGACATCGGTCAGCACCAGCCACTGCACCAGGCTGGCCGTCCCGTAGCAGCCGCCGGCCGCGGCCAGCAGCGAGCCGCCCAGCAGCGGCGTGCGGGCGCCGTCCTCGGCCAGGGCGCGCAGGAAGGCGAGATCGTCGCGGATGGCCTTCACGTCGTCGGTCATGGCGAATCCTCCAAGGACGAGCCTCGCCACTTTGCGACTTAAAGCGCCGAGCGACTAGAGCTTGCCAGCCTAGAGCTTGAAAGCCCCGCTCTCGATCTTCGCGTGCAAGGCCTTGGTGATCTTCACATAGCCCTTGGCCGGATCGCGGAAGTACAGCGGGTCCTTGGTCTTGGCCGGGTCGAAGCCCTCGTTGACCAGGTCGATCTTGCGGTACTTGAAGGTGCCGGTGGTCTCGATCTGCTGCTGCAGGCGCACGAAGATCGGGCGGGCATAGCTGGGCAGCTGCTCGTCGACATGCTTGCCGAAGGCCTCGATGTCGAAGCCGTCTTCCACGACCAGCGCGGCCATGCCGGCCTTGCCGTCCAGGTCGCCGACCTTGACCCCGTAGACATTGACTTCCTGCACGCCCTCGAAGCTGGCGATGCGTTCGGACACCTCGCTGGTGGCGACGTTCTCGCCCTTCCAGCGGAAGGTGTCGCCGATGCGGTCGATGAAATAGATGTAGCCGTCGCCGTCGACCTTCATCAGGTCGCCGGTGCGGAACCAGGCGTCGCCCTTGGCGAAGACGTCGTGCAGGATCTTCTTCTCGGTCGCGGCCTTGTCGGCATAGCCGGTGTAGTTCGAGCGGGCGTCGGCGCCGATATGGCCGATGCATTCGCCGACCTCGCCGGGCGCGACCTCGATGCAGCAGCCGTTGGCGCTGCGGATCGGCGTCTCGGTCTCGACGTCGAACTTGACGATCCGGATGTTGAACTTCTTCTTCAGATAGCCCGGGATCCGGCCGATTGCGCCGCGCTTGCCGTCGAAGTTGAACAGCGAGACGTTGCCCTCGGTCGCGCCGTAGAACTCCAGCACGTCCCCGACCTTGAAGCGGTCCAGCATGTCGTTCCAGACGTCCGGACGCAGGCCGTTGCCGAAGATCATGCGGATCTTGTGGGCGCGCTCCAGCTCGTGTTCGGGCTGGTTGGCCAGGTAGCGGCACAGCTCGCCGATATAGACGAACATCGTGCAGTTCTCGGCGACGATCTCGGGCCAGAAATGGGTGGCCGAGAACTTCTTGCGCAGCACGATCGCGCCGCCGTTCAGCAGGCCCGCGCCCATGGCGCAGAGGCCGCCGGTGGCGTGGTACAGCGGCAGGGTCACATAGATCCGATCGGTCTCCTTCGAGCCCGTCGAGCCCGCGAAACCGCGCATGTAGAGCTGGGCGCGCATGTGGGTGATGCGCGCGGCCTTGGGCAGGCCCGTGGTGCCGCTGGTGAAGATGTAGAGCGCGGTGTCCTTGGCCACGATGCCGTCGCGGGCCGTCTCGCGGTCGGGACGCAGCTGGCTGCAGCTCTTCAGCGCCTTGACCAGGTCGCGCTGCTCGCCGGCCGCCGGGCCCAGCACCCACTGGTGCATGTGGCGCTCCAGCTGGCCCTTCACGTCCTCGAAGCAGGGCGAGGTCTCGGGATCGACGATGCAGTGCAGGGCCTGGGAGATGTTCAGGCAGTGCGCCAGGGCCGCGCCGGTCAGCTGGTTGTTGATCAGGGCCGTGGCCACGCCGACCTTGGTCAGGCCGTACCAGATCGCCAGATATTCCAGGCGATTGGGCATGAACAACGCCACCGTCTGGCCCTTCGTGATCCCCTGCCCCTTGGCCCAGTGGGCGTAGCGGTTGGCGATGGCGTCCAGCTCGGCATAGGTGACCGACTTGCCTTCGAAGGTGATGGCCTGGCGATCGCGCCACTTGTCCACCGCGGCTTCGAGGTCGTCACAGATCAGGTTGGGACTGTCGGGAGCGATCGACTTCACGCGCTTCAGCGTCCGGGAAAGCCCCTTCAAAAAACGGATTTCCCGCTTGATCTTCTGACGCAAACGCATTCGGCTCTCCCTTCAAACAACCATTGGAGAGCGCCGCGCGACGGGTCAAGCCGCCGCGCGCTGCATCGCAAACCTTTCAATGTTCGCTCAACCTGAACAGCGATCACTCAGGATCGCCGCTTCAACGGTTGATCGTCAGCCGGCAGCCAGACGACGCTGGTCGTCGCGGGCTGATTTCAGCTTTTCGGCCACCAAGAACGCCAGCTCCAGCGCCTGCTCACCGTTCAGGCGCGGATCGCAGTGCGTGTGGTAGCGGTCGGCGAGGTCCGTCTCCGAGACCGCGCGGGCGCCGCCCAGGCATTCGGTGACGTTCTGGCCGGTCATCTCTAGGTGGACGCCGCCCGGGTGGACGCCTTCGGATTGGGCAATCTCCACGAAGCTCTTCACTTCCGACAGGATGCGGTCGAACGGACGGGTCTTGTAGCCGGTCGAGGCCTTCAGCGTGTTGCCGTGCATCGGGTCGGTGGCCCAGACCACCGAACGGCCGGCCGACTTGGTGGCCTTCATCAGGCGCGGCAGGCGGTCGGCGATCTTGTCCGAGCCGAAGCGGCCGTACAGCGTCAGGCGGCCCGGTTCGTTGTTGGGGTTCAGCACGTCGATCAGGCGCAGGAGGTCGTCGCCCTCCATGGTCGGGCCGCACTTCAGGCCGATCGGGTTCTTCACGCCCTTCATGAATTCGATGTGCGCCCCGTCCAGCTGGCGGGTGCGCTCGCCGATCCACAGCAGGTGAGCGCTGGTGTCGTACCAGTCGCCCGAGGTGCTATCGACGCGGGTCATGGCTTCCTCGAAGCCCAGCAGCAGGGCCTCGTGGCTGGTGAAGAACTCCACCTGATGCATGCCCGGATGGCTCTGCGGCGTGACGCCGATCGCGGCCATGAAGGCCAGGCTCTCGGTGATCTTGTCCGACAGCTCGCGGTAGCGCGCGCCCTGCGGGCTGTCGCCGACGAAACCCAGGGTCCAGCGGTGGATGTTGTGCAGGTCGGCATAGCCGCCGTTGGCGAAGGCCCGCAGCAGGTTCAGGGTCGAGGCCGACTGGCCATAGGCCTTCAGCAGGCGGTCCGGATCCGGCACGCGCTCTTCGGCCGTGAAGTCCATGCCGTTGATGATGTCGCCGCGATAGGACGGCAGGGTCTCGTCACCGATCGTCTCGACCGGCTCGGAGCGCGGCTTGGCGAACTGGCCGGCGATGCGGCCCACCTTCACCACCGGCTTGCCACCGGCGAAGGTCAGCACCACCGCCATCTGCAGGATCAGGCGGAAGGTGTCGCGGATGTTGTCCGCGTGGAATTCCTTGAAGCTCTCGGCGCAGTCGCCGCCTTGCAGCAGGAACGCACGGCCCTCGGCAACGTCGCCCAGCAGGCTCTTCAGACGACGCGCCTCGCCGGCGAACACCAGCGGCGGCATCTGGCGAAGCGTCTGCTCGACCCGCTCGACCGCGCCCATGTCCGGATAATCCGTGGGCATGTGCTTGGCGGGCTTGGCTCTCCAGGCGGCGGGGGTCCAGCGGGCGGTCATGAGGCGGCTCGATAACTGAAAGGGCGGCGTAGATACCGCGAAAGGAACTAAAAGGCAAAATCGTGCGGCTGAACACCGTCGATCCGCCAAGCTGAGAAAAGTCGTAGTCGCGCTAACGCGGTGCGGCGCTCGATTTTTGCGCGATCAGGCAGCCGATGGCGGCGATGACGCCCAGGGCCAGCCACCACTCCTGCCAGACGCCGAAGCTCAAACCGCCGATCATCACGTACGCGGTCAGGGTCGCGGCGGCCATGGCCCCGTCGCGGCGGTTCTCGCCGGTCCAGGCCACGATCCGGTACAGCACCCAGGCGAAGAACGCCGCCGCCAGCGCCGCGCCCAGCGCGCCCAGCTCCAGCCAAAGCTGCAGGGCCGCGTTGTGGGTGTGCAGCGGGATGGCGTTGCCGAAGGTCCGGCTGGCGTCGATGCCCCAGCCACGCAGGGCATGTTCGGTGATCTGGTTGGCGGCGAAGGCCCAGATGTTCAGGCGCGCGTCCCAGGACGGCGGCGCCAGCTGATGCAGCCAGGCGAACAGGCCCGAGCGCACGCCCCACAGCACCACGATCGGGGCGAAGATGAACAGGGTCGAGACCGCCGGGATCATGCCGCGCACGAACGGCTTGCCGATGATCCGCGTGCCCAGCCAGGCCAGGCCGGCCATCAGGAAGGCCGCGCCCGAGGCGTCAGCGCTGGTGAAGTGCGATGCGGCCAGGATCATCAACGCCATGGTCGCGATCAGCACGTTGCGGCCCCGGAAGCCCCAGGCGTCCAGCAGACGCACGCAGGGCCAGAACAGCAGCACCAGCGGATAGACCGGCAGCGACACCTTCACGACCGCGAAGTCCGGCCGGATGGGGTCGTGGGTCGCGGCGCGGATCGCCTGGTAGATCTTGGCCTGCATCGCGGCGTCGACGAAGGTCAGCGCGGCCAGGGCGATCATGCCGAACAGCATCACCCGCCCGGCCAGACGCGCCGAGCGCTGCGACAGGGTCCCGAGCGTGGCGACGGCCGTGCCGTAGAGCCCCAGTTGCAGCACCAGCTTCAGGGCGGTGAAGGCGCCGACGTCCTTGTCGCGCTTCAACGCCGACAGGGCCGGCGCGGCCGGACTCCAATGCAGGCTGACCAGCGCCCACAGCACCATCAGCATCAGGGCGTACATCGGCAGCAGCGACGGGCGCGAGCGCGCCAGCCCCGGCGTGGCCAGCAGCCCGACCAGGGCCAGCAGCGGCGCGAAGCCGAGCGGCGCCAGGTAGCCGATCAGCGGCGTCATCACCATCAGGAAGACGGCGATGGCGCCCAGCCAACGCGTACGATGTTCAGCTGTCGCCAGCGTCATCCAACCCCGCCGACTTCGACCGGCACGTACTTCTCGCGCATCGTGACCAGTTCCTCGGCCAGGGTCGGGTGAACCGCGCAGGTGGAATCCCACTGCGCCTTGGTCACGCCCATCTTCACGGCGATGGCGGCCATCTGGATGATCTCTGGCGAGTCTGGGCCCACCACGTGGACGCCGACCACCTTCTGGTCGTCCTGCTTGACCACCAGCTTCATCAGGCAGCGATCCTGGCCGCCGTAGAAGGTGACCTTCATCGGACGGAACACCGAGCGGTAGATATCGACCGTTCCGAATTCATGGCGAGCTTCGGCCTCGGTCATGCCGACCGAACCGACCGGCGGCTGGCTGAACACCGCCGAGGCGACCAGCTCGTGATCGAAGGTGGTCGGGTTGTTGTAGAACTCGGTCTGGGCGAAGGCCGCGCCTTCGCGGATGGCCACCGGCGTCAGGTTGATGCGGTCAGTGACGTCGCCGACAGCCCAGATGCTGGGGACATTGGTCTTGGAGTGCGCGTCGACGGCGATCGCGCCCTTGTCGTTCAACTTCACCCCGGCCTTTTCCAGGCCAAGGCCCTGGACATAGGGCTCACGGCCGGTGGCGAACATCACCGCCTCGGTCTCGAAGGTCAGGTCGCTGGTCAGGGTGCTGAGCAGCGTGCCGTCTTCCTGCTTCTCGATGCTGGTGTGCGAGCAGCCCAGCACCACCTTGATGCCCTTCTTGCCCAGCTCGTCGGCCAGGTGCGAGCGGACGTCGTCGTCGAAGCCCCGCAGGATGTTGGCCCCGCGATAGAGCAGCGTCGTCTGCACGCCGAGGCCGGCGAAGATGCCGGCGAACTCGACGGCGATGTAGCCGCCGCCGACGACCATGATGCTCTTGGGGAGCTTCGGGATGTGGAAGGCCTCATCCGAGGTGATGCCGAACTGTGCGCCCGGGAAGTCCGGCTTCACCGGGCGGCCGCCCGTGGCGACCAGGATCTTCTTGGCGGTGTAGGTCCCGGCGTCCTTGCTGCCCTCCTTGGGCAGCACCTCGACGGTGTGGGCGTCGATGATCTGGGCGCGGCCGTGCAGCAGGTTGGCGCCGGCCTTCTGCAGGTTGGTGACGTAGATGCCCGACAGGCGGGCGATCTCGACGTCCTTGTCGTGGATGAAGCCCTTCCAGTCGAACTTGGCGCCCTCGATGGTCCAGCCATAGCCCTGGGCCGTCTTCAGCTGGCTGGTGACCTCGCTGGCATAGACCATGAACTTCTTGGGCACGCAGCCGCGGATCACGCAGGTGCCGCCGACCCGGTACTCCTCGGCCACGGCGACCTTGGCGCCGCTCATGGCGGCCAGGCGCGCCGCCCGCACGCCGCCCGAGCCGGCGCCGATGACGAAGAGATCGAAGTCGTAGTCAGCCACGATGGCCTCCGGATAGCTCTAGCTTTGGCGGCTTATGTAGGACGTCAGGGAACGAGGCGCACCACACCCTCGTCCGTGCCGATGAGAGCTTCATCGGCCAGATCGAGGAACAGACCGTGATCGACCACGCCGGTGACGCTCTTCAGGGCCGCGGCCAGGGCCGTCGGATCGGTGATCGCGCCCGAGGCCATGTCGTAGATCAGGTTGCCGCCGTCGGTGACCACCATGCCGCGATCGGCCTGGCGCAGGCGCGGCGGCGGCAAGTCGAACTCGGCGGCGATGTCGGCCAGACGCCAGCTGGTGTGGACGTGGCCGAAGCGGACCACCTCGATCGGCAGCGGGAACTTGCCCAGCACGTCGACCTTCTTGGCGGCGTCGGCGATCACGACGCAGCGGCTGGAGGCTTCCCAGACCAGCTTCTCGCGCAGCAGGGCCGCGCCGCCGCCCTTGATCAGGCTGAGGCCCGGACCGACCTCGTCGGCGCCGTCCACGGTCAGGTCGATGGTCTTGACGTCGTCCAGCGCCGCCAGCGGGATGCCCAGCTCGCGGGCCAGGGTGGCGGTGGCCTCGGACGTCGGCACGCCCCGGATGTCCTTCAGGCCGCGCGCCGCCAGCGCCTTGACGAACCAGGCGGCCGTCGAGCCGGTGCCCAGGCCCACCACCATGCCGCTCTCGACGAGTTCGGCGGCGGCTTCGCCCGAGATACGCTTCTGGTCGTCGGCGCTCATGAGTTGCCCTTCTTCTTGTCCTTGGCGGCTTGCTTGAGGGCGCGGAACTTCGTCGCCCAGCCCGCCTTGGTCTGCTGTTCCGGACGCGTCAGGGCCAGGGCCCCGTCCTCGACGTCCTTGGTGATCACCGAGCCCGAGCCCGTCATCGCCCCGTCGCCGATGCGCACCGGCGCGACCAGGGCGCTGTTGGAGCCGATGAAGGCGCCCTTGCCGACGTGGGTCTCGAACTTCTCGAAGCCGTCGTAATTGCAGAAGATCGTGCCGGCCCCAATGTTGGCCTTCTCGCCGACCGAGCCGTCGCCCAGATAGCTGAGGTGGTTGGCCTTGGCGCCCGCGCCGACCTTGACCTTCTTCACTTCGACGAAGTTGCCGATGTGGGCCTCGGGACCGATCTCGGCGCCCGGGCGCAGACGGGCATAGGGACCGATCAAAGCGCCCTCGCCCACGGTCGCGCCTTCCAGGTGGCTGAAGGCCTTGATCACCGCGCCCGTCGCCACATCGACACCGGGGCCGAAGACCACGAACTGCTCGACCACCGCGCCGCCGGCGATCTTGGTGTCCCACGACAGGTGGACGGTCTCGGGCGCGGGCATGGTCACGCCTTCGGTCAACAGGACGTTGCGGCGACCGCGCTGCCAGACGGCCTCGGCGGCGGCCAGCTCGGCCTGGGAGTTCACCCCCTGCACCGCCGGCTCGGGCGCGAAGGCCGCGCGGGTCGAGAGCTTGCGGTCATGGGCCAGGCCGACGACGTCGGTGAGATAGTACTCGCCTTTGCTGTTGTCGTTGCGGACGTCGGCCAGCAGGCTGAACAGGGTGGCGCGGTCGGCGGCCAGCACGCCGGAATTGCAGTGCTTGACCTGCTTGGTGGCGCTATCGGCGTCCTTCTCCTCGACGATGCGCAGCAGCACATGGCCTGGAGCGAGGATCAGGCGGCCATAGCCGGTCGGGTTGGCGGCCTCGAAGCCCAGAACCGCGACGTCGGTCCCGCTGGCCATCAGGTCGAACAGCGGCGCGATCACCCCGGCGGTGGTCAGCGGGCAGTCGGCATAGGTGACGACCACGTCGCCGTCGAAGTCGGCCAGGGCATCGCGGGCGGCCAGCACGGCGTGGCCGGTGCCCAGCGGCGGGTCCTGGATGACGGTGGCGTTCGGGCCGAGGCGCTTGCGGGCGGCCTCGCCGACCTGCGGGCTGTGCGCGCCGACCACGACGACGATCCGCTCGCAGTTCAGGCCCTCGGCCGCGTCGATGGCCAGGTCCATCAGCGTCCGGTTGGCCACCTTGTGCAGCACCTTGGGCGTCGGCGACTTCATCCGCGTACCCTGGCCGGCGGCCAGGATCACGGCGGCGCGCGGACGTGATGGGCTCGAAACGGAATCAGTCATGGACTGGCGACTCCCTGGGACGCTTCCAGCGTTGCATTAGCCGCCCAATTGGCGGAAAGGCCAGACCCATGAGCGAGCTTCATGACCTCAAAGGGGCGACCATCGCCTTCGATCTCGATGGAACCCTGGTCGACACCGCCCCCGACCTGGTCGGCGCGTTGAACACCATCCTGGCGCAGGAGGCCCTGCCGCCCCTGCCCTTCGACGAGGTGCGGCTGATGGTCGGGCGCGGAGCCCGGGCCCTGCTGGAGCGCGGCTTCGCCGCCGCCGGCGCGCCCATGGACGCCGAGCACGCCCCGTCGCTGGTCCAGCGCTTCATCGCCGTCTACCTGGAGCGCATCGCCGACGAGAGCGCGCCCTTCCCCGGCGTGGTCGAGGTGCTCACCGAACTGAAGGCCGCCGGCGCCAGGCTGGTGGTCTGCACCAACAAGCTGACCAACCTGTCGGTCGCCCTGCTGGACGCCGTCGGCCTGACGCCGTTCTTCGACGCGGTGATCGGCGCGGACATGGCTCCAGCTCCGAAGCCCGACGGCCGCCACGTGGCCGCCGCCGTGGCCGCTGTCGGCGGCGATCCTGCCCGCGCCGTCATGATCGGCGACAGCATCAACGACGCCCTCGGGGCCAAGAACGCCGGGGTCCCCAGCGTGCTGGTCTCGTTCGGCTACACGGAGGATCCGGTCGACACCCTGGGGGCCGATCTGGTCATCCACAGCTTTTTGGACGTGCCCCAGGCCTGTAAGTCGCTATTGGCCTCTTGCCCCGCGCCGAACACCAGATTATAGACCCCCTCCTCTCGCGGATCGGTCCCTCGCGGCCCGAACCGACAAGGCGGATGCTTAGCTCAGCGGGAGAGCACCTCGTTCACACCGAGGGGGTCGCAGGTTCAATCCCTGCAGCATCCACCATTCCTTCCAAGCTCGATGCGATTTGTTCAAACCGGACGTCCTGTCTTCCGGTAGCCTGCCGCCGCGCGTGATCCACGCGCCTGATCGGCAGGAAAGCGACATGGCCAAAGAGAACATCGCCGCGAAGTCCGGCGTCTTCCGGATCGGCGGCGAGATCGAGGTCCACCGCCTGGGCTTCGGCGCCATGCGCGTGACGGGTTCGGGCATCTGGGGTCCGCCGGCCGACCATGCCGAGGCCATCGCCGTCCTGCGCCGGCTGCCGGAGCTGGGGATCAACTTCATCGACACGGCCGACTCCTACGGCCCGTTCGTCAGCGAGGACCTGATCGCCGAGGCGCTGGCGCCCTATCCCGACATGGTGATCGCCACCAAGGGCGGCCTGACGCGCCCCGGCCCTGGCGTTTGGGCGCCGGTCGGCCGTCCGGAATATCTGCGCCAGTGCGTGATGATGAGCCTGCGCCGGCTCAAGCAGGACCAGATCGCCCTCTGGCAGCTGCACCGCATCGACCCGAAGGTCCCGCGCGACGAGCAGTTCGGCGTCATCGCCGAGATGATCGGCGAAGGCCTGATCCGTCACGCCGGCCTCAGCCAGGTCAGCGTCGAGGAGATCGAGGCCGCGCAGCGCCACTTCCCGGTCGCCACGGTCCAGAACCTCTACAATCTGACGGATCGTTCGAGCGAGGCGGTGCTGGAGCACTGCACGGCCAAGAACATTGGCTTCATCCCTTGGTACCCGCTCGCATCGGGCAGCCTGGCTCGGCCGGGCACTGCGCTGGACCACATCGTGCACGCGACCGGCGCCACGCCCAGCCAGGTGGCCCTGGCCTGGGTGCTGAAGCGCAGTCCGGTGATGCTGCCCATCCCTGGCACCGGCAAGGTCGCGCACCTGGACGACAACGCCCAAGCGGCGGCCCTGGAACTGTCGGACGAGGACTTCGCCGCCCTCGACCAACAGGCCCGCGCCGAGACCTAGCGGGTCTTCTGCAGCGCCTCCGGGGCCAGCGCCCTGGGGGTGAACCGCGCTTCGCGGACCGCGCCCTTGAAGTAGTCGACCTTGTTCATGCGCGCACCGATCGAGCTGCGGCCCTGGCCTTGCGGCGTGTAGGCGATATCGGCCTCGCCCTGCAGCTGGCCGTTGACGAACGCGCGATAGGTCTTGCCGTCATAGCTCTGGGCCACCCAGTACCAGGGGCCGACCGGGAAGGTCTTGTCCAGGAACAGCAGGGTCTGCTTGTAGCCGTTCCCCGTGACGAAGGCGTCCAGGCTCCAGGCGCCATCCTTGACCCGTATCTCGAACAGGATGCGCGTCACCGAAGGCGGCGCGCCGGGCGTCGGGTCTTCCTCGTTGAGGTGGAACCAGCGCTGGGCGAACGCGCCGCCGTCGGGACGGAACAGGGCCTCGAAGGTAAACTGGCCCATGCCGGCCAGCGGATGCTTGCCGATGACCAGGCGATCGTCGACGCCGTCGAACTGCACGGCCTTGCCATAGGGGCTGTCGACCAGGGTCGGGTCGCCCTCGACCGAGGTCTCCACGCCGCCGATGTTGGACAGGCGGTCGAAGACCCAGCGGGTCTGGCCGGGCTCCTCGCGCCGAGGCGCCGCGTGCGCGCAGCCGGCCATAAGGGCGGCGCCGCCGACCAGGACTTCACGTCGTCCGAAACCGCCCATCACTCTACTCCTCAAACCGGATTCCAGCCCGACATCAGCTTCGGGATCGTATAATTCCGCGCCTCCGCGGCCGAAAGCTGGCGGCGGCGCTTGGAAGGCTTGCCCGCGCCAGGGCCCTTGCTGGCGTATTCGAACAGGCGCGCATCCTCGGGCTGGTACATGGCCCGGCCGCCGCCCTTCAGATTGTAATGCATCGGATACCAGGCTTCCGGGACGATGTGGTCGTCCATCCAGCAGCGCACGAAGGCGGTGTGACCCACGGCGTCGGGATTGCCGTAGCGGCCGTCCGGGAAGCTCATGGTGTGCCGCCAGGGCCGGCCCAGCGCCATGGTGTGCTTGGGCATGTCTGCGTCGCGCGTCAGGCGGCAGTCGAGGAAGATCAGGCCGTAGGGCTGTTTCCGATCTGTGTCGGGCGCGGCGATGAAGCCGTGGAAGTCCTTGCCTGGCCGGGTGCGCGAGCGGATCTCGCAGTGGTCGAACACCGCGATCCCCATGCCGTAGATGAAGTCGACGCAGCCCGAGACGTAGCAGTTACGGAACACGCTGCGCCCGGCGTCGGTGAACAAGGTGTCCTGCCAGCCGGTCAGGGCCACGTCCTCGAAATAGGCCTTGTCCGAACCCTTGCCCAGCTTCAGCGCCGTGGCTTGTGCCCCGCTGGCGCCGGTGCGGTCGTAGTCGACCTCGGGCGGCATGTGGTGGGGGTAGTCGAAGTCGTTGGCGATGGTCATCCGCTCGGCCCGGAAGCCCGGCGCGGTGACGACCATGGTGGCGATCTCACTGGGACCGCCCGGACGGCGGCTGCCGGCATACTCGTCATAGACGATGGTGGTGGCCTTGCGGCCCTCGCCGATCAGCCAGACGTTCGGCTTGGTCACCGTCACCTTCTCGCGCCAGGTCCCGGCGGTGACGAGGATACGGAAGGGCCGCTCGCCCGAGGCCGGCGCGGCGTCCAGGGCCTCGGTCAGGGTGGCGTAGGTCTTGGCCCCACGTGCCTTGCCATCGGTCGAGACGACCGCGTCGAAGGCGGCGCGCTTGGGCGCGGCAAGAGCGGTATTGGCGGCGAGCGCCGCCGCGCCGGTCAGCAGCAGCGACCGGCGATCAAGAGACTTCATCATGTGAGAACCCTCGCGAAGCGAAACGGCGCGACCCGAAGGCCGCGCCGCGCATGAGGCTTAGAAGGTGTAGCGGAAGCCGGCGAAGAACTCGCGGCCCGTCTCGTGGTAGAACGACACCAGCTGGCTGCTGTCGTAGTACTGGTCCTGCACCTCGTTGGTCAGGTTCACCGCCTCCAGCGTGAAGGCCAGGTGCTTGTTCCAGGTGTAGGTCAGCGACGCATCGACGTTCAGCGTCGCCTTGGTGCCTTCCACGTCCGAACCGTTACGGCCCGGGATCTGCGTCAGGTACTTCGAGCGATAGGCCGCCGAGACGCGGCTGCTGATCTTCTTGTTCTCGAAGTAGAGCGTGGCGTTGTAGCTGTCCTTCGAGAGGTTGGTCAGCGGGCCGATGGCCGCCACCGCGCCAGTCGAGGACAGGTACGTCACGTTCGACGTCACGTGGGTGTAGTTGGCCAGGACACCGAACTTGTCGAACGGCGCCGGCAGGAAGGTGAAGGGCTGCTGGTAGTTGATCTCGAAGCCCTTCAGCGGACCGCCGGGCGTGTTGACCGAGGTGCTGAACTGCCAGACCGGCAGGCCCGGCGAGCAGCCCGGGGTGGTGCCGCAAGCCGCGACCGCCGCGCTGTCGGGCAGGCCGAAGGGGTTCTTGTCGAAGGTCGACAGCGGCGAGGTGAAGGTCTGAACGAAGGTCGAGATGTCCTTGTAGAAGTAGGCGAAGGACAGCAGACCGCCCGGCTGGAAGTACCACTCGACCGCGGCGTCGGCGGTCTTGGCGCGATACGGATCCAGGAACGGGTTGCCCGAGGTCACCGACTTGGTCGAGCCGGTGCCGATGTTCACGCCCGGGGTCAGCGAGCCCAGGTTCGGACGCGCCATGACCTTGGCGGCGCTGAAGCGCAGCAGGAGGTTGTCGGTCGGCTCGACGACCACGTTCGCGGCCGGCAGGAAGTCGTTATAGGACCGGGTCGCCGTGGTGGCCGAGATCGTCTGGTAGTTCACCCCGTTCACCGTGGACGGCACGACGCCATAGCCCAGCGCCTTCTGGCGGGTCTGGACGTAGCGGGCGCCGACATCGCCGCGCACCGGCACGCCGCCGATGTTCAGGTTGAAGTCGCCTTGGACGTAGCCGGTCGTGTCCCACTCATCGATCGTGTAGTTGCTGCCCAGGCTGGCCTCGCGGCCCAGGTTGTAGATGCCGCAGCCGCTGGTGAAGCAGCTCGAGCCGAACGGGCTGACCCAGACGGTGCCGGGCGTCGTGGTGACCGCCTTGCCGTAGCTGGGATCGTTCATGTGCAGAATGGCGTAGGCCTGCTGCACGTCCGGCGTGATCCACGAGGTGACGTTGCCGGTCGGCAGCTTCAGGTCACCGAAGTCGATGGTCTCGGCGTAGCTCGAGCGCGGGATGCCCTTCAGCTCGGCCGACGAGATCGGATTGATGTTCGTGGTCGTGCCGTTGGTCCGCGAGAAGGCCGCGCTCTCGACGCCATAGGCCTTGTAGGCCACGCCGCCCTTCAGCTTGAACGCATCGCTGAAGTCATAGGCCGCCTCGAACTGGCCGGTCTTGTAGCTGTTGTCGACATAGCCCTGGACCATGCGGATCTCGGCCAGGGTCCAGGCGTCGGCGTTGGTGGTGTTGCCCGTGCCGTACTTGATGGTCGGATAGGTGTCGCCGCCGCTATAGTCGAAGCTGTAGCCCTGGACGTTGTACTGGTCCCACTGGACCGTGTTCTGGACCGGGTTGGAGAAGGTCGACTTCGAGAAGCCCACGACGCCCGAGACCTTCAGCTTGTCGCCGAAGGTGTGCTCGCCCGTCAGGGTGAACTGCCGGAATTCGGTTTCCAGCTCGTCGTAGCGCTGCTCGGTCTTCAGGTCGACATTGTTCCAGACGCCCTTGGTCATGACCGGCAGGCCGGAGCGCGGCGAGGTCACCGTGTAGTTGACCACGTCGACTTCGTTGATGCCGCAGGTCGCCGGCGAGGTCGCCGTACAGGCGCCGGCCGTCTGCGGGGTGAAGGTCTCGAGGAAGTCCTCGTTCCGCTTGCCCTTGAAGTCGGCGTACAGCGCATCCAGCGAGAACAGGGTCTTGTCGTCCGGCTGCCATTGCAGCGAGCCGGTCATGCCCAGGCGCTTCTGCTGGTCATGGTACCAGTCGAAGCGCGGGATGCGGGGGTGGACCGCGCCATTGGCTTCGGCGCAGGCCGCCGCGTTGGTGGCGCAGGTCGCGCCGTTCACGCTGCGGAAGCCCGGAGCCGTGGCCGTGCCGCTCTGCCAGCGCACGGTGCTGGTGCCTTCGTCCAGCAGGTCGCGCTCGGAATAGGCGACCGAGAACAGCGCGCCGATCGTGTCGTCACGCCAGGTGTTGGAGATCAGCGCGGCGACCCGCGGCGAGGTTTTGCCGGCCTGGTCGTTGTAGCCCATCTTGCCCGAGGCGGCGAAGTTGAAGCCGCGCTTGTCGAACGGGTGGGCGGTGTTCAGGTCGACCGTCGCGCCCAGCGAGCCTTCCTCGGTCTGGGCCGAGGCGGTCTTCTGCACCGTGATGCGGTTGAAGAGGTCCGAGGCGAAGACGTTGAAGTCGAAGCCGCGGCTGCGGTTGGTGCCGCCCGAGGCGTCGGTGCCGCCCGAGGTGGTCAGGGCTTCCATGCCGTTGATGCGCACGCGGGTGAACTGCGGCCCGAGGCCACGCACCGAGATCTGACGGCCTTCCCCGGCGTCGCGGGCCAGGGCCACGCCCGGGATGCGCTGGATGGATTCCGAGAGGTTCAGGTCCGGGAACTTGGCCATGTCCTCGGCGTAGATGGCGTCGACCGCCGCCGCCGACTGGCGCTTCACGTTCAGGGCTTGCGCCAGGCTGTTGCGGAAGCCCGTGACGACCACCGCCTCGACGGTGTCATCGCCCGCCGGGGCCGGAGCGGCCTGCTGGGCTTGAGCCGCGCCTGCCGCCAGGGCGAACACGAGACCGGCGGCGCCTGTCAGCAGGCGTCCGCGCAGGGGAAAACTGTTGGATGAAGCCATAATTTTGTACCCTCCCAGGTTGGTGTTCTTTATGACACCGGTATCATTATCTTCACATGCTGCGATCGGTTTCCAAATTTTGCAAGCCCGCCAAGCGGAAAATGGGCTGATCCAGGTGTGGTATGTCGTCTCAGTGGCGCAGCGGCGCCACGGGGGCGCCACCGGTGGACAAGTTTTCAAAATCTGACATTCTATTCCAAATAATGAACATCGCCGATTGCCGCGCGCGTCGGCGCGTCGAGGAATCGCCAGTGCCCGTAACCCAGCGTTCCAAGGCCTTCGTGGCCGCCCTGCTCTGCGCCAGCGCCCTGGCTGGGCTCTCCACGCCGGTCCTGGCGGCGCCCGCCAAGCCCGCCGCCGCCATCGCCCAGCTTCCCGCCCCGGCCGACGTGCTGGCGGTGCTGAACCGCGCCAACAAGGCTCAGATCGAGGCCATGCGGGCCGAACCGATCCCCGTCACCACCGGCGGCGCGGTGCGCGAAATGTCCTCGAACTGGGTTTCGGCGACCTACTATGTCGGCGCCGCGCGCCTGGCCCGCGCCACCGGCGACGCCGAGACGCTGAAGTTCCTGACCGACGCGGCCGAGCACTACAACTACGCCCTGCGCGGCGCCAAGAACGGCAAGGCCATGCTGAACGCCGACGAGATGGCGATCGGCGACCTTTATGAGGAGCTCTACGCCCGCCGCGGCCAGGAGGGCGTGATCATGCCCCTGCGCCAGCGCCTGGACTGGGCCCTGCCGCACCTGGCCCGCCAGCCGATCCCCGAGCACCTGGTCTGGTGGTGGAGCGACGCCCTGTTCATGGCCCCGCCCGTGCTGGCGCGGATGAGCGCCCAGACCGGCGATCCCAAGTACCTGAAGGCGATGGACACCCAGTGGTGGCGCACCTTCTCGCGCCTCTACAGCCCGGACGACAGCCTCTATTTCCGCGACGAGCGCTTCATCGAGCGCCGTGACGAACAAGGCCGCAAGCTGTTCTGGTCGCGCGGCAACGGCTGGGTGATGGCGGGCACGGCGCGCGTGCTGGAATCGATGCCGGCCGACTACCTCCAGCGCCCGCGCTACATCGCCGTCTTCCAGGCCATGGCCAAGAAGGTCGCCAGCCTGCAGCGCGCCGACGGCCTGTGGGCGTCCAGCCTGATGCAGCCGGAGAAGTTCCCGGAGGCCGAGACCTCGGGCTCGTCGTTCTTCGTCTACGCCCTGGCCTGGGGGATCAACCACGGGATCCTCGACCGCGCGACCTACCAGCCGGTGGTGGTGAAGGGCTGGAACGGCCTCGCCAAGCAGGTGCTGCCCAGCGGCATGATCGGCGCGGTGCAGAAGACCGGCGACCAGCCGGTGCCGACGGCGGCCGACGACATCGGCCCCTACGGCACGGGCGCGTTCCTGCTGGCCGGACTGGAGGTGATGAACCTCGGCAAGCCGGTCATCGCTGTGCCCCTGGCCGAGCCGTCGCGCGACGCCGCCGACTTCGTGGCCGCCTCGACGCCTGTCCCGCCCGTGCCGCGCACCGTGCGCGGTCCGGAAGAGGAAGCCCGCCACGCCACCGAGATGAAGGCCGTGGCCGCCCTCGCCTACGACCCGACCATCGAGGGTCCGGGCCTGGCGCCCGCCCAGGTCCCGCCGGCCGCGCCGGGCCAGCCGACGCCGCCGAAGATGATCTACCGCATGGCCCCGCCGCCGGCCGGCCAGGACAAGCCCCGCGCCACCGTCCGCTACGCGCCCGAGCGCTATGACGACATCCTGTGGGAGAACGACCGCACGGCCCACCGCATCTACGGCCCGGCTCTGGAGCAGTACGAACCGCCCTCGACCTCGGGGATCGACGCCTGGGGCAAGAGCGTCCGCTACCCGTTCATGACCCGCCAGCTGCGCACCGGCGACCAGCACGCCTATCACGGCGAAGGCATCGACTACTACAACGTCGGGACCTTCCGCGGCGCGGGCGGCCTGGGCGTCTGGGACGGCGGCAAGCTGTGGGTGTCGCGCAACTGGAAGGACTACAAGATCCTGAAGGACGGCCCCGACGCGGCCTCATTCAAGGTCAGCTACGCCCCCTGGAAGGTCGCTGAAAAGCGCGAGGTCTGGGAGAGCCGGACCTTCACCCTGCCGATGGGCACGAACTTCACGCGCATGGTCTCGACCTTCGGCTCCAACGCCAAGGGCCCGATCACCGTGGCTCTGGGCATCACCAAGAAGCCGACCGCCAAGCAGGCCGGCGAGCTGCGCGTCGACAAGGCCAAGGGCGTGTTCTCGTTCTGGGATGTCACCGACGCCGACAAGGGCACGATGGGCGTGGCGCTGCTGGTCAACCCCGCGCAGATCGTCGGCGTGACCGAGACCGACACGGACTGGCTGGTGCTGGTCAAGGTCGAGCCGGGCAAGCCGTTCGTCTACTATATGGGCGCGGGCTGGGACAAAGGCCTGGACTTCCACAGCCGCGCGGACTGGGAGACCTACGTCTTCGCGCAGAAGCCCGACTTCAACCCGGCGCACTAGGCCATGGATCGCCGTCAGTTCCTGACCGTGGCCGGCGCGGGCGCGAGCCTGACCACCGGCACGGCCAAGGCCGCCGCCCGCGCGCCGGTCCGCATCGCCGCGCCGCGCGTCGACCAGATCGACAGCCCGCTGGGCCTGGACAACCCGACGCCGCGCTTCTCGTGGACGATCGCGGCGCCGGGCGCCAAGGACGTGAAGCAGAGCGCCTATCGCATCCGCGTGATGTCTGGCCGCCAGGACGGCCCGCTGCTGTGGGACAGCGGCAAGGTCGCTTCGGACGCCACCTTCGACATCGCCTATGCGGGCCCGGCCCTGGCCTCGCGCCAGCGCTGCTGGTGGCGGGTCGAGGCGTGGGATGGCGTGGGCAAGGCCATCCGCGCTTCCGCGCCCGCCGCCTTCGAGATCGGCCTGCTGGAACCCTGGTCCGCTGGCTGGCTGGAGGCCGAGACCCCGGCCATGCGCGAAGAGCGCCTGGAAGGCATGCACTGGGTCTGGGGCGCGACCGACGACGCCAAACCCCGTCGCTTCCGTTGGCGCTTCGACATGCCGACCGACGCGGTGTCGGCGGTGGTCAGCGTCTGCGCCAAGGACAGCCTGAACGGCCTGTGGCTGGACGGCGCGAGCCTGATCAAGCCCGGCGACCGCACCGCCTGGGGCCAGGGGCCGAGCTTCGCCCTGCCCGTCTCGCCCGGCCCGAACGTGCTGGCGATCGAGGCCGGCCTGCGCCTGGACGAACCCCGCCCTGTGCAGGGCGGCGCCCTGGCCGTGCGGCTGGCCATCACCAAGGCCGACGGCTCGGTCGTGCGCCTCCACGCCAAGGACGGCTGGCGTACTGCGCTGGACGCCCCCGATGGCTGGCGCGAAGCCGGCTTCGACGACGCGACCTGGTCGACTGCCGTTCCGGCCCGGATCACCCCGCCCTGCCACCCCTGGGTCACCGGCCCGGCCGTGCGCCTGCGCAAGGCGTTCCGGCTGGAGAAGCCCGTCGCCTCAGCGCGCCTCTACGCCACAGCGCTGGGCGGCTACGAAGCCCGGCTCAATGGCCAGAAGGTCGGCGATCGCCTGCTGACGCCGGAGTCGACCGACTTCCGCAGCCGCGCCCTCAGCCAGGCCTACGACGTCACCGACCTGGTGAAGACCGGCGACAACGTGCTGGGCGCGCTGGTCGCCGACGGCTGGTTCGGCAGCCCGTTCGGCTTCCTGGACCTGCGCTACGCCTTCGGCCCGCCGCCGCGCCGGTTCTCGGGCCTGCTGGAGGTCACTCACCCCGACGGCTCGATCACCCGCGTCGCCACCGACGGCGACGGTTGGAAACTCGCCCCCTCGGCCGTGCTGAAGGCCGAGATCTATGACGGCGAAACCTATGACGCCCGTCTGGACGAGATCGGCTGGGACGCCCCCGGCTTCGATGACCATACCTGGACGCCAGCCCGCCCGGGCGAGAAGCCGCCGGTGCATGTCGCTGCGCAGCCGGGCCCAGGCATCCGCGCCATCCAGACCCTGAAGCCGACCGCGACCACCACGCCCAAACCCAGCGTGCGCATCATCGACTTCGGCCAGAACTTCTCCGGCTGGTGCCGCATCCGCGTGAAGGGCGCGGCCGGCGACACGGTCGTCCTGCGCCACGCCGAAGCGCTGAAGCCCGACGGGACGCTGAACACCACGTCGAACCGCCGGGCGCTGCAAACGAGCACCTACGTCCTCAAGGGCGATACGGCCGGCGAGACCTGGGAGCCGCGCTTCACCTTCCACGGCTTCCGCTATGTCGCGGTCACTGGTCCGCTGACCGATATCGAAGGCGTCGTCCTGCATAGCGATGCGGCCCTGACCGGCGCGGCGCGACTGGACAACCCGATGGTCCAGGCCATCGTCCGCAACACCCTGTGGAGCCAGCGCGGCAACTTCGTGGGCATCCCCACCGACTGCCCGCAGCGCGACGAGCGGATGGGCTGGACCGGCGACGCGCAGATCTTCTGGGACGCGGCGGCCTTCAACATGGACGTCGACGCCTTCACCCGGCGGTTCATGGGCGACGTTCGGGCCGGCCAGGCGCCGACCGGCGAGATGCCCGATACGGCGCCGTTCTGGGCGCTCGGCCAGAACACGCCCGGCTGGGCCGACGCGGCGGTGATCCTGCCCTGGACGGTCTGGCAGAGGTACGGCGACCGCACGATCATCGGCGAGAACTGGGACGCCATGGACCGCTGGAACCGACGGCTCCTGGACCTCAATCCCGACCACGTCTGGCGCAACGCGCGCGGCATGGACTACGGCGACTGGCTGTCGGTCGACGCCAAGAGCCGCTCGGACATCACCACGCCCAAGGAACTGGTCTCGACCGCCTACTGGGCCCACTCGACGGACCTGCTGGCCCAGATGGCCAAGGCGACCGGCCGCGACGCGGACGCCGCACGGCTCACCGCCCTGCGCGGCAAGATCGCCGAAGCCTTCGCCCGCGAGTTCGTCCGCCCGGACGGCGGCGTCGGCAACGACAGCCAGACCAGCCACATCCTGGCCCTGCGCTTCGGCCTCGTGCCGCCCGCCCTGCGCCAAGCCTCGGCCGACCGCTTGGCCGCCGACATCCGCCGGCGGGGGACCAAGCTGTCGACCGGCTTCATCGGCACGCCCTATATCCTGGACGCCCTGGCCGACCACGGCCACGCCGACCTCGCCTATGGCCTGCTGCTGCAGACCGACCTGCCCTCGTGGGGCTACCAGGTCGGCCAGGGGGCGACGACGGTGTTCGAGCGCTGGGACGGGCTGAAGGACGGCGTCGTCCAGGGCTCACTGAACCACTACGCGTTTGGCGCGGTCTGCGGCTTCATCTGGCGACGGATCATCGGCATCGACGCGCTGGAGCCCGGCTTCCGAAAGATCGCCATCCGGCCGCTGGTCGACGCACGCCTGCCTGGCGCCAGCGGCGACTACGAGTCGGTGGTCGGCCGCATCTCAAGCGCCTGGAAGCGGACGCCGAAGGGCGTCCGGTACGACATCACCCTCCCGCCGAACACCACGGCCCGGATCGAACTGCCGGGACGCCCGGCGCTCGAGGTCGGCTCCGGTTCGCACACCTTCACCGTCAGCGCCTGAGGCATTCCATGCAGCGACGCACGCTTCTCCAGCTCGGCCTCGTGGCCGCCTCCACGCCCACCCTGGCCATGGCCGCCGGCAAGGCGATCTTCTTCGCCGGCGCGGTCGGCGACGGCAAGACGCTGAACACCAGGGCCATCCAGGCCGCCATCGACGAAGCCGCCAAGACCGGCGGGACCGTCGCGCTGAAGCCCGGGGTCTATCGCACCGGCTCGATCTTCCTGAAGTCCGGCGTCACCCTGCGCCTGGACAAGGGCGTGACCCTGCTGGGCTCGCAGAACCTGGCCGACTATCCGGAAATCCCCACCCGCGTGGCCGGCATCGAGCTGACCTGGCCGGCGGCGCTGATCAATGTCTACAAGCAGAAGAACGTCCGCATCGTTGGCGACGGGACCATCGACGGCGACGGCAAGGTGTTCTGGGACAGCTACTGGGCCCTGCGCCGGAAGTACGACCCCAAGGGCCTGCGCTGGGCCGCCGACTACGATTGCAAGCGACCGCGCCTGATCCAGGTCTTCGACAGCGAGCAGATCGAGCTGGCTGGTCCGCGCCTGCGCCGTGCGGGCTTCTGGACGGTGCATGTCTGCTACTCGCACGACATTCACATCGCCGACCTGGAGATCCGCAACAACGAAGGCGGCCGCGGCCCCTCGACCGACGGGGTCGATATCGACAGCTCGCACGACGTGCTGGTCGAGCGCGTGGACGTGGCCTGCAATGACGACGCCCTGTGCATCAAGGCCGGCCGCGACGCCGATGGCCTGCGCGTGGCGCGGCCGACCCGCGACATCATCATCAAGGATTGCACGATCCGCGACGCGTCTGCCGGGATCACCTTCGGCAGCGAGACCTCGGGCGGCTTCCACGACATCAAGGTCTCGGGCCTGAAGGTCCACCACCCCACGCCCGTCGGCATCCTGTTCAAGTCGGCCCACACGCGCGGCGGGATGATCTCGAACATCGACATCAGCGACATGCATCTGCAGGACGTGCCGACGGTGTTCCGCGTGAACCTGAACTGGAACCCATCCTACAGCTACGCCGAGATCCCGGCGGGCATGACCGACGTCCCGCCCTACTGGAAGGTCATGACCCAGACCGTGCCGCGCGAGCAGGGCCTGTGCCGCCTGAGCGACGTGCGGGTCAGCAAGGTCCAGTCGGTCGGGGCCAAGACCGCCTTCGAGGTCGCCGCCTTCGCCGAGGCCCCGCTGGAGCGCTTCACGTTCGAGGACCTGGACTTGGACGTCCAGGCTCCCGGCAAGATCGCCGACGCCAAGGACTGGCGCTTCACCCGCTGCCGCATCGACACCCTGGACGGCAAGAAGCCCGAGGTCGTCGAGAGCTCGGGCGTGGTCGGACTTTAAAAGCAAAAGGCCCCGGCGCTGGAGCGCCGGGGCCTTTCTCTTAGTGCTTGGCGACCTCGACCGCGTACACGTGGTTCGCCCCGTGCATGTTCGAAGTGAAGACAATCCACTTCTGGTCGGGCGTGAAGGTCAGGTTCGGCTCCAGGCGATAGTCGTGGGCCGACATGTCGACCAGGCGCTCGGACGCCATCTTCTCGGGCGTGATCAGGTCGTCGGTGTAGTAGGCCGTCGCCGCGTCGCGCGGGGTCTCGGGCTTGAAGACGTATAGCCACTTCCCGTCCGGCGCGTGGGCGACCATGTCGGCGTCGCCGCCGTCGCCGGCGAACAGCGTCCCGTCGGCCGAGACGTTGTAGTGCACCGACCACTCGTTCTGCTCGACCCGGCGCCACAGGCGCTTGCCGGTGGCGACCTCGTAGCCGCCGATCCAGAACACCTGGCCGCGCGGGGTCTGCAGGTCGTACCAGATCCACTTGCCGTCGGCCGAGAAGAACTCGTGGCCGGCGATCTCGAAATTGATGGTCCGGGTGTGAACCTTGGTCAGGGCCGAGCCGTCGGTGCGGATGGTCCAGATGCGGTCCACGCGGTGCCAGGGGCCCTCGTGGCAGAACATCACCAGGGTCGGGTCGGTCGGCGAGAACTGGGCGTGGCCCAGCCACTTGTCCGAGGCGTGGACGACCTTGCGCTCGCCGGTCTTCAGGTCGAGCGTGAAGATCTCCATCGGCGTCGGCGTCTCGAAGCGCTCGGTCATCCGCACGCCCTTGGCCTTGGCGAAGGACAGCGGCTTGCCGTCCGGGCCGTTGGCCGCGTACTCGGCCTGGCCGAAGCGCTTGCGGTCGTCGACGGTGTTGGGCTGCAGCGGTTTGCCGCCATAGGTGACGATGCCCAGCAACTGAGTCTCGTCGGCGTTGACCGAGACGATCTGGCCCTGGGCCAGCTTGCCCACGACCTTGGCCTTACCGCTATCGATATCGAGCGCGTAGATCGTCTTGGCGCGGTCGACCGGCTGACCTTCGCCGGGGACAGTGATCGCGTAGTACAGCCGCCGCGACTTGCGGGCGAAGAACAGCAGGTCGGCGTCCTTGCTCTTGGCCAGCGGCGTCAGCTTGAAGGTCTTCAGGTCCACCAGGGCGATGCCGGCCGGCGTGGTGATCGCCAACTTGTCGCCTTCCGGCGTGTAGCCGTTCTGGTGGAAATAGAGGTTCTTGCTGCCCCCCTCCTCCGACAGCCGCACGATGCGGTGGCCGGTCTTCGGGTCGATCCAGTCCTTGGGCGGATTGGCCATCGGCGCCGGTGCGGCGTCGGTGACTTGGTCCGCGAGAGCTGGGGTAGCCAGAGCGGCGGCCGCCAGGCCCAGGATGCTTCTACGATCGATCACGTCGAGTGCTCCAAAAAAAGATGGGCCTGGGGCGGGGAAAGGACCGCCCCAGGCCCTTAGGAGGAGGCCTAGAAAGAAGGAGTGACTAGTAGGTCCAGCGGACGCCGAGCAGGATCTCGCGGCCGGTGTGACGGTAGTCGCTGACGCGGTTGGTGGTGTCGACATAGGCGTCGGTGAACGCGTCGCCCAGGTTGATGCCTTCCAGGGTGATGACGAAGTTGTCGCGCAGCTTGTAGCTCGACGAGAAGTCGTAATACGTGCTGCCGTGGGTGCCGGCCATGTTGTTGCCGTTCGAGCCCGGATAGCCCGTCAGGAACTTCGAGCGCTTGGCCAGCGAGGTGCGGGCCGTGAACTTGCCGCGCTCGAAGTAGAGCGTGGCGTTGGCGGTGGTCTTCGACTGGCCGGTCAGCGTGTTGTAGTTCGGCGCGGCGTCGGTGCCGTAGTTCACCTCGGAGTCGACATAGGTGAAGTTGCCGATGAAGCCGAAGCCACGCAGCGCGTCCGGCAGGAAGTTGAACGGCTGCTGGTACTGGAACTCGACGCCCTTCAGCCAGCCGCCAGCGCCGTTGTACGGGTTGGTGACGTCGAAGAGGTCGGTGCCCACGGCGCCGGCGCTGGTGATGATGCTCTCGGGCAGGCCCAGCGTGTTGTAGACGGCGCGGCTGGTCTTGCTGGCGATGAAGCTGTCGATCTTCTTGTAGAAGACCGCCACCGACAGCAGCGACTCCGGCGCGAAGTACCACTCGGCCGCCAGGTCGAAGTTGGTAGCGCGGAACGGCTCCAGGCTCGGATTGCCGAAGGTGACCGTGCGGGTCGTGGCGCTGACCGAGCCACCGGGCGTCAGGCTGGCCAGGGTCGGACGGGCCATGACCTTGGCGACGCCGCCGCGCAGGATGAAGTTGTCGCGCGGCTCCAGCGTGATGTTCATCGACGGCAGGACGTCGGTGTAGTCATTCTTGGCCGTCAGGTAGTTGTTGGTGCTGATGAAGCCCTGCGAGGTGACCTTGGTGTGGGCCACGCGGAAGCCGAAGTCCGAACGCAGCGGCATGCCGCCGAGGACGGTGGCGTCCACCACCGCCTGGCCGAAGCCCGACAGATCATCTTCCGACACGTCGCGGGTGTCGCCCAGCTGGGTGACCAGCGGGAAGTTCAGCAGCTTGGTAGCGGCCAGCGCCTTGTCGATGTCAGCCACCACGTAGGACTGGTCGCCGCCCGGGAACGGGAAGTCACGACCGAACTTGACCACCTTGGAGAAGGCGCCGACGCCGACGATCTGGTTGGCCGCGCTCAGGACCTGGTTGCGGTTCGCGCCGCGGTACTTGACTACGTACTGCTGGGCGTCGATGCCGCCGCGCAGCTTCAGGTGCTCGTCGACATCGAACTCCACGCTCCCGCTGGCGGTGCGGTTGATGTTCAGCGAGGTCTGAACCGCCGAACGCATTTCCGTCAGCGTGTAGAGCGCCGGGTTGGTGACGTCGAAGCCGTAGGTGATGATCGGCGTACGGTCGTTCTGGCGGCCGTCATAGGTGTAGCCGTTGACGTCGTTGCGATCGAGCTGGAACGAGATCTGTTCCGGCATGCGGTAGTCCGAGTTGGCCACGCCGATACGGGCCTGGCCGCGCAGGCGGTCGGTGAACTCGTACTTGCCGGCCAGGGTCACCTGGCTGAAGGTCGTGTGGTCGCGCTGGGTGCCGTTCTCCGAACGGACGTCGACCTTGTCGAACACGCCGTAGGTGAAGGTGTTGCGGTCGTTCAGCGCGTAGTCGCGGACGATCGTCGCGTTCACGCCGGCCGCGTTCGAGCGGCTGAACGAGATGGCTTCCAGGTTCGGGCTCTCGGTGAACTGGTTCAGGTCCGAATAGAGGACGTCCAGCGTCAGTTCCGACTTCGAGTTCGGGCGCCACTGGGTCGAGAAGGTCAGGCCCAAGCGCTCGGAGTCGATCTTCGAGGCGGTGTAGCGCGGGATGCGCGGATAGAAGGCGTTCTGGACCTTGGCCAGCTCTTCCGGCGACGTGCACTTGCTGCAGCTGGCGAAGTTGTCGGTCGTGTCGCCGCCCTGCCAACGGGTGGTGTTGAAGCCCTCGGCCACCGGCTGGCGCTTCGAATAGGCCACCGAGGCCAGGACGCCGAAGGTCTGGTCCGGGTTGGACCAGCTGACCAGGCCGGCGACGCGCGGCAGGACGCGGTTGGTGATGCTGTTCAGGCTGCCTTCCGCCGAGGCGGCGGCCTTGAAGCCCTTGTAGTCGAACGGACGGCCGCTCTGCAGGTCGACCGTGGCGCCCAGCGAGCCTTCCGAGATGTCGGCCGACTGGGTCTTACGCACGGTGATGCTGTTGAACAGCTCCGAGGCGAAGACGTTGAAGTCGAAGCCGCGGCTGCGGTTGCCGCCGCCCGTGGCGATGGCTTCCACGCCGTTGATGCGGACGCGGGTGAAGTCGGCGTTCAGGCCGCGGACGGTGATCTGGTGACCTTCGCCGCCGACGCGGTCGATGGTCACGCCCGGCAGGCGCTGGATGGCTTCGGCCAGGTTCTGGTCCGGGAACGCGGCGATGTCTTCGGCCAGGATCGCGTCGACCGCGCCGATGTTGGTGCGCTTCACGCCCAGGGCCTTGCTCAGGCTCGAGCGGTAGCCGGTGACGACGATCTGCTCGACTTGCGAGTCGTCTTCGGCGGCGGGCGCGCTCTGCTGCGGCGCGGTGGCGACGGCCTCTTGGGCGTGCGCGGCGACGGCGGCGAGCAGCGAAACGGCGAGCGCGCCGCTGGTGGCCATCAGGCGTTTACGAAATGTGGTCGAGGTCATGGTTTCTCCCCTCAACCGGTTTGACACCGGTGTCGTTGAAGTTCCACGAAATCTCAAAATGTGGAACCGTTGTTCACACCTTGCAACAGATCGCGAAAACCTGCAACTCTGGTATTACCAATCTGATGTTTTTCCGGGCATACCGGCTAACTAGGTGAAACGAGGAAACGACCATGAACTGGCAAAAGGCGTTTGTTTTTGCTGGCATTCTTGCTGGAGTTACCAATTCGGCCATCGCCGCCGAAACGAGCGGCAAGCCACTGGCGTTTCCCGGCGCGGAAGGCTTCGGTCGCTTCGCCGAGGGTGGTCGCGGCGGTCGGGTGATCAAGGTCACCAACCTCAATGACTCGGGTCCGGGCTCGCTGCGCGCCGCCGTCGAGGCCGACGGTCCGCGCATCGTGGTGTTCGACGTCGGCGGCGTGATCGCGCTGAAGAGCGACCTGAAGATCGCCAACGACCGCATCACCATCGCCGGCCAGACGGCGCCGGGCTACGGGATCACCCTGCGCGACGCCCAGTTCCTGATCCACGCCAACCACGTGGTCGTCCGCTACCTGCACGTCCGCGTCGGCGACGTGGCCGGCAAGGAGAACGACTCGATCTCGCTGGGCGGCGGCTCGGACATCATCCTCGACCACATCTCGTCGGGCTGGTCGATCGACGAGAGCCTGTCGGTGACCCAGAAGGTCACGCCCGAGGTCAAGCACCTGACCAACGTCACGATCCAGTGGTCGCTGATCGCCGAGAGCCTGAACCACTCGATCCACGAGAAGGGCGAGCACGGCTACGGCAGCCTGATCCAGGGCTCGTTCGGAGCCAAGTACAGCTTCCACCACAACCTGTGGGCCCACCACGAGGCGCGCATGCCCCGCATCGGCAACTATGCCGGCGTGAAGGACGACGCCGTGGGCATCACCTTGGATTTCCGTAACAACGTCTTCTACAACTGGGGCCAGGGCGCCACGACGGACTTCTACAACTGGGAGCCGGGGGTCAGCCGCGGCTACTCGATGGACCCGTTCTACGGCCGTCCCGACAACGCCTCGAAGTTCGCGGCGGGCGAGGACCTGAACACCAACTCGACCACCCACTCAAACTTCGTCGCCAACTACTACATCCAGGGCGCCAACACCGGCGGCCCGCTGGCCCTCTACATCCGCAACAAGAGCGGCCTGACCCACTTCGCCGGCAACTACATGGACGACAAGCTGGTCGCCGATCAGAAGAGCCTGGTGCTGGCCTCGTCCAACGCCCCCGGCGAGCACGTGGTCGACACCCCCTTCCCGTTCGGCGACGTCGTCACCCAGAGTGCGCCCGAAGCCTACAAGGCCGTGCTGGCCAAGGCCGGCGCCTCGGTGAAGCGCGACCCGATCGATGCGCGCGTGGTCAAGAGCGTGATCGATCGCACCGGCAAGATCATCAACAGCCAGAAGGAAGTGGGCGGCTGGTTCGAAGGCGCCTCAACCGCCGCGCCGAAGGACACCGACGGCGACGGCATGCCCGACGCCTGGGAGACGGCCCACAAGCTGAATCCGAAGGATGCGTCGGACGCCGCCAAGGACCGTGACGGCGACGGCTACACGAACATCGAAGAGTACGTGAATAGCCTCGTTCGCTAGTCCCCTACTCCGATCTTCCCGGCGAACGCCGGGACCCAGATGCAAGAGCGCCCGCGGTCCGGACAGGATCGCGGGCGTTTTTTGCATGCGCCTCACAGCCATACGATCTGGGCCCCGGCTTTCGCCAGGGAGATCGGTTGAAGGGTTTACGGGATCGGTTTGAAGCCCTCGGCCTTCACCGACCACTTGCCGTCCTTCGGGAAGCCCGGCGTCGGCCCCTTGGAGCCGTCCCAGCCCCCCGCCATCATCGCCACGGCCGCCAGCAGCGAGCCGTTCGAGGGGAAGTAGGTCTCGGCCGCGCGGCGATAGCCCGGACCGTCGGGGCCGACCGGTTCGTTGTCCGGCACGATCTGGCCGCCCGACACCACGGTCTTCGGCACGAAGGCCTGGGCGTGCTCGTCCAGGTGCACGCGCGGGGTCATGCCCGAGGTCCCGAACTTGTTGTTCTTGGCCTCGTAGAACAGCCAGTCGACGGCCTTGTCCGGCTCGCCCAGGCGGGCGGCGGTCATGGCGATCATCGGATAGTCCCAGCCCCAGGTCTGGCGCAGGTCCCAGTCGCTTTCCACGGCCCGCAGCGTGCGCCGCATGGTCTCCGGATCGGCCTTCCCCGGGATCAGGCCATAGGCCATCAGGAACGAGGGGTGGTCGCGGTTCATGCACTTGGGATCGATGGCGTGCTTGGAGCAGTCCTTGCTCTGGGCGGTGGTCCAGAAGTCCGGCACCGACTCGGCCGGCAGGTAGAGGCCGTCCTTGGTCGCCATGGGGGCCAGGCCCTTGATCACCGCGTCCCATTCGGGCTTGCGGGCCAGGCCCGCGCGAAGCCGCCACTGCTGCGCGGTCTCCAGGCCCCAGCGGTAGTATTCCAGCTCGAAGGCCGGGTTGAAGGTGGTCAGCGGGTCGTAGTTCTCCTGCACCGGGATGATCGGCGGGCCCAGGATGAAGCGGCCCTTGTCGTCCCTGTGCGGGAAGCTGGCCAGCAGGTCGGCGGTCTCGGAGACCAGCTGGCCGTACTTGGCCAGGGTCGCCTTGGTCGGCTTGTCGCGCCAGATCAGCTCGGACATCCAGATCGGATGCGGCTGCTGCCACATGATGAAGGGCGAAACCTTCGAGGGACTGTCGACGCCGTCGGGGCCGGCCATCTTGGGCCACCAGGCGCCCTTCAGCCCGTGGCTGGCGGCGCGGGCCTTGGCGTCCTTCAGGTGGCCCATATACCAGGGCAGGCTGCGCTCCAGGTACTCGGGCTTGTTCCACAGGGCGAACTGGCCAGAGTGCCAGGCGTGCATCTCGAGGTGGAACTTGCCGTTCCAGCTGTTGGAGAACAGCCCCTCCTCCTGCGGCGGGACCTCGCCGGCGCCGTTCAGGGCCATCAGGTACTGCGACAGCACCACGCGGCGCTCCAGCTCGGCGGCGCGCGGGTCGGTGCTGCCCGCGAAGTCGACGGCCGCGCCTTGCGTCCAGTAGCTCTTCCAGTGCGCGCGCGTGGCCTGGTCGGCCACCGTGACGCTGGGCAGTTGCTTGGGCAGCGGCGCGCGCGAGAAGGCGACCTCCAGGCCCAGGGTCCGGCCCTTGGCCTTGGGCGCGACGATGAAGGCGTGAGGGCCGGCGGCGGTGAAGTCGACCGCGCGATCGGCCTGCAGGGCGGCGACGTAGCGGGTCTCGTCCAGCTGGCGCGAGACGTCGAGGCGGGTCGCCGCCTCCCCGGTTACCTTGGTGGTGTGCAGCTCCGGGTGCGTCCAGTCGGACGGGTCGGGGTTCAGGTTTGACGAAACGCCCGGGAACTTCACCGACAGCTTCAGCCGGCCCTGCTCGACCAGGGCGGAGTCGACGTCGACCACGATCATGTCCAGCGTCGGGTGGACCCGCGTGCGGACCGTCACGGCCTCGCCGTCATAGGTGAAGCGGCTGGTCAGCACGCCGCTCCACAGGTCCAGGGTCTGTTCGGTCTGCTTCAGGTCCTCGAACTTGGCCGGCTTGCCGGCCTTGTCGCGCAGGTCCAGGGCCACGCGGCCCAGCGAGAAGCGGTGCGGGTTCTCGCGCAGCCAGATCAGGGCCGGCCGAGTCACGCCGTCGTTCCAGTCCATATAGGCGTAGGGCTGCTTGGTCCCGCGCACGTCGATCGGCGTGGTCCCGTCCGCATAGGTGTAGTGGTTGGGGTTCGGGAAGGCGTGCCAGGCCCACTGCGCCTCGGTCAGCAGCGGCGCGATCTTGCTGTAGGCCTCGGGGAAGGTCTGCAGGCCGGTGATGTCGGCGGTGAAGCCGATCTGGCCGTTGCCGACCATCAGCGGCGACGACGGATCGACCGCCGTCAGCTTGACGTCGTGCCGGCTGACCAGGACGTGGCGGTCGATCGGCTGGCCAAACGCAGAGGTGGCCAGGCAGGTGACCGCGAGGCCGGCCATCAGAACGCGCTTCATCGTCTACTCCCAAACTTTGTCGGCGTGGCGTCAGGCCAGGATCGAACGGTCGATCTCGGCCACGCTGTTGACCCCGGTCAGGGCCATGGCCACGCGCATTTCCTTCTCGAAGAGGTCCAGCAGCTGGGTCACCCCGGCCTCGCCTCGGGCGGCCAGGGCGTAGACCCAGGCCCGGCCCAGCAGCACGCCATGCGCGCCCAGGGCCAGCATCCGCACCACGTCCAGGCCCGAACGCACGCCGCTGTCGGCCAGGATGGTCAGTCGGTCGGAGACCGCGTCGGCGATGGCCGGCAACGCTCTCGCCGAGGACAGCACGCCGTCCAGCTGGCGCCCCCCGTGGTTGGAGACCACGATGCCGTCCGCGCCGATGTCGGCGGCGGCCTTGGCGTCCTCGGGATCCAGCACGCCCTTGATGACCAGCGGGCCCTTCCAGACCTCGCGGATCCACTCCAGGTCCTTCCACTGGATGGACGGGTCGAAGTTCGCCCCCAGCCAGCCCATGAAGTCCTCGAGCCCGGAATTGTCGCCCAGCACCGGGGCGACATTGCCCAGGGTGTGCGGACGGCCCATGACCCCGACGTCCCAGGCCCAGTCGGGCTTGAACATCGCCTGGATGATCCGGCGCGTGGCGGCGTTGGGACCGCTCATGCCGGAGTGGGCGTCGCGGTAGCGGGCGCCGGGCACGGGCATGTCGACGGTGAACACCAGGGTCGTCGCGCCGGCATTGGCCGCACGGGCCAGCAGGTCGCGCATGAAGCCCCGGTCGCGCAGCACGTAGAGCTGGAACCAGATCGGCGCGCTGGACGCCTTGGCCACCTCGTCGACGTCGCAGACGCCGACGGTGGACAGGCAGAACGGCACGCCCTTCTTGGCCGCCGCGCGGGCGGCCTGGCACTCGCCGCGACGGGCGTACATGCCGGTCAGGCCGACCGGGGCCAGGGCCACCGGCATGGCCTGCTCGACGCCGAACAGGGTGGCCTTGGTCGAGACGCGCGAGACGTCCTTCAGCACCCGCTGGCGCAGGGACAGGTCGGCGAGGTCGGAGACGTTGCGGGCCAGGGTCCGCTCGGCATAGGCGCCGCCGTCGATATAGTCGAACAGGAACCTCGGAAGACGACGGCGCGCCGCCTCCCGGAAGTCCGTGGTCGAGGAGACGATGGTCATCCTATTGCAGGTTCACGAAGGCGCCGCCGTCGACCAGCAGCGCCGCGCCGGTGACGTACTTGGCCAGGTCCGAGGCCAGGAACACGATGGGGCCAGCCAGGTCATCGGGCTCGCCCAGGCGACCCAGCGGGATGCGGCCGGCCATGTAGTCGCGCTTGGCCTGATCGGCGAGGTCTTCCTTGTTGATCGCCGTCTCGATCGTGCCCGGCAGCACCGCGTTGCAGCGGATGCCGTGTGGGCCGAGCGCGATGGCGGTCGACTGCATCAGCGAGTTCACGCCGGCCTTGGTGGGCGTGTAGTGCGTCTGCATTCCACCGCCGACCAGGGCGCTGATCGAGCTGACGGCGATGATCGCGCCGCCGTGGCCCTGCTTGACCATCTGGTTGGCCGCCGCCTGGACCATGTAGTAGGCGCCGTGCAGGTTGACCCGCATGGTGCGCTCCATGACCTCGGCCGGCATGTCGAGGAAGGTGTGGAAGGGGCAGATGCCGGCGTTGTTGACGAACACGTCGACCTTGCCGAACGCCTCGACCGCCGCCTGGACGAAGGCCGGAGCGGAAGCCGCCTCGGCGACGTCGCCCTTCACGGCGATCGCGCGACGACCCAGCGCCTCGATCTGGGCGACCGCGTCCGCCGCGCCCGCCTCGTCCGAGTGGTAGTTGATCGCGACGTCCGCGCCGTGCTGGGCGCAGCCGATGGCCGCGGCCTTGCCGATGCCCCCAGAGGCGCCGGTGACCAGCACGACCTTATCCTTCAACAGCATTGGCTTCCTTCCCGGGACGAGCCCGTTACTCACTATTTCTTGCGCAGAGACCGCTCGCTCCAGCCCAACTCGCGGCTGATGGCGTCGGCGGTGTTGCGGACGTCGTCCGACAGCGCCTCCATGCGGGCGTCGTCCATGTACTGGGCGGCGCTGGAGAGGCTGATGGCGCCCACCGTCTGGCCATCGACACCCCGGATGGGCGCGGCGACGCAGCGGATCTGGTCTTCGTTCTCTTCCAGGTCGAAGGCGCGGCCGACGGCGGCGTAGCCGCGCATGCGCTCCAGCCAGACCGGCAGGCCGATGGCCTTGGGACCCGTCTCGGCGGTGAACAGCTGCTTCCAGCGCTCTTCGCCCAGGTCGAGGATCAGCGCCTTGCCCAGGCCCGTCGACGACAGCGGCTGGCGCTCGCCGATGCGCGAGCCGATCTCGACCCGCCGGCGCCCCGGCACCTTGTCGAGATAGAGCGCCAGATCGCCTTCCAGCACGCCCAGGTGGACGGTGTCGCTGGTGGCGATGGACAGTTGTTCCAGGTGCGGACGCGCCACCTGCGGCAGATGCATCTGCTCGCGGGCGGCGTAGCCCAGCTCCAGCAGCTTCGGCCCCAGGCCGTACCCTTCGCGGGGACGGAAGGTCAGCATCCGGCGATCGACCAGGGCCGCCGCCAGGCGGTGGGTGGTGCTGCGGGTCAGGCCCAGCGTCTCGGCCAGTTCCGTCAGGGCGATCGGGCCGTTGGCGACGGCTTCGATCACGTCCAGGCCGCGCAGAAGGGTCTGGCTGCCCGACGGTTTTCCGTCCCCATCGCCGTCACCGGCGGCGCCGCGCTTGATTGACGCTTCTTGTTCCATTCTTTAGACATACCTCTCATATTATGAAAGTCCATCACCTCGGGCTTTCATTTTGGACGTGAGTTTGCAGATCACGGCCGCGAATAGCCAGAGCGTTCCCGAAATATGGGACTAGCGTGCATTCGCGCCGTGCAGAACGTGCCCTGGGGAGTCGACGCCGATGAGTTTTCCGAAGATCCGCGCGGTGCGGGCCTATGTCGTCCGGGGCGGCGGGGCCGACTATCACGACCAGGGTGACGGCCACTGGATCGACGACCACATCGCCACGCCGATGTCGCGCTACCCGGAATATCGCCAGAGCCGCCAGTCGTTCGGCATCAACGTGCTGGGCACGCTGGTCGTCGAGATCGAGGCCGCCGACGGCACGATCGGCTTCGCGGTGACCACCGGCGGCGAACCGGCCGCCTACATCGTCGAGAAGCACCTGGCCCGCTTCCTGGAAGGTCGCGACCCGACCGAGGTCGAGAAGATCTGGGACCAGATGTACTTCTCCACCCAGTACTACGGCCGCAAGGGCCTGGTCGTGAACGCCATCTCGGGCGTCGACCTGGCGCTCTACGACCTCCTGGGCAAGCTCCGCCAGGAGCCGGTCTACGCCCTGCTGGGCGGCAAGGTCCGCGACGAGCTGACCTTCTACGCCACGGGCGCGCGCCCGGATCTCGCCAAGCAGATGGGCTTCATCGGCGGCAAGATGCCCCTGCACCACGGCCCGGCCGAGGGCGAGGAAGGCCTGCGCAAGAACATCGAGGAACTGGCCACCATGCGCGAGCGCTGTGGCGAGGACTTCTGGCTGATGTTCGACTGCTGGATGTCGCTGGACCTCAACTACGCCACCAAGCTGGCCCACAAGGCCCACGAGTACGGCCTGAAGTGGATCGAGGAGGCGCTGAGCCCCGACGACTACTGGGGCTATCGCGACCTGAAGAAGAACGCCCCGACCGGCATGCTGGTCACCACCGGCGAGCACGAAGCCACCCGCTGGGGCTTCCGCATGCTGCTGGAGATGGAGTGCTGCGACATCATCCAGCCGGACGTGGGCTGGTGCGGCGGCGTCACCGAGCTGATCAAGATCGCCAACCTGGCCGACAGCAAGGGCGTGATGATGATCCCGCACGGCTCGTCCGTGTACAGCTACCACTTCGTCATCACGCGCCATAACAGCCCGTTCGCCGAGTTCCTGATGATGGCCCCGAAGGCCGACGAGGTGGTGCCGATGTTCCACCCGCAGCTGATCGGCGAGCCCGTGCCGGTGAACGGCAAGCTCAAGCTCTCCGACGCGCCGGGTTTCGGCGTCGAACTCAATCGCGAGGTCGGCTTGCACCGTCCTTACGCCCGCTGATCCTTTGAAAGCGTAGACCCATGAAACTGCTTCGCTACGGCCCCAAGGGCGCCGAAAAACCCGGTCTGCTCGACGCCGAGGGCAATATCCGCGACCTGTCGGGCCACGTTGCCGACATCACGGGCGCCCAGCTGTCGCCCGCCAGCCTCAAGGCCCTGGCCGCCATCGACCCGACCTCGCTGCCGCTGGTCGAGGGCTCGCCCCGCTACGGCGTGCCAGTCAACGGCGTGTCCAAGTTCATCGCCGTGGGCCTGAACTTCGCCGACCACGCCGCCGAGTCGAACCTGCCGATCCCGGAAGAGCCGGTGCTGTTCACCAAGGCCGTCAGCTGCCTGACCGGCCCGAACGACAATGTGATGATCCCCAAGGGCTCGCTGAAGACCGACTGGGAAGTCGAGCTGGGCGTCGTGATCGGTTCGCGCGCCTCGTACGTCTCGGAAGCCGAAGCCCTCGACTACGTGGCCGGCTACGTGCTGATCAACGACGTCTCGGAACGCGCCTTCCAGATCGAGCGCGGCGGCACCTGGGACAAGGGCAAGGGCTGCGACACTTTCGGTCCGGTCGGCCCGTGGATGGTCACCTCGGACGAGGTCGGCGACCCGCAGGCCCTGGGCATGTGGCTGGACATCAACGGCCAGCGCAAGCAGGACGGCTCGTCCAAGACCATGATCTTCCCGATCAGCAAGCTGGTCTCGTACATCAGCGAGTTCATGACGCTGGAACCGGGCGACCTGATCACCACCGGCACGCCGCCCGGCGTCGGCATGGGCCAGAAGCCCGAGCCGGTCTATCTGAAGGCCGGCGACGAGATCCGTCTCGGCATCGAGAAGCTGGGCGAGCAGCGCCAGATCGTCGTGGCCTGGTCCAAGGACGGCGCCCAGTGAGCATCTACGCCAATCGCTTCGCCGGCCGCTGCGCCGTCGTGACCGGCGGGGCCTCGGGCCTGGGCAAGGCCGTGGCCGCGCGCATCGTCGCCGAGGGCGGCAAGGTCGCCCTGTGGGACCTGGACGCCGCCAACCTGGAAGCCGCCGCCGCCGAAGTCGGCGCCAGCCACACCGTGGCCCTGGACGTCTCCGACCAGGCCGCCGTCGCCGCCGCCGCTGAAGCCTCCAACAAGGCCCTGGGCAAGATCGACATCCTGGTCGCCTCGGCCGGCATCACCGGCGCCACCGTGCCGGTGCACGAGTTCCCGGTCGACAGCTGGAAGCGCGTGATCGACATCAACCTGAACGGCATTTTCTACTGCTGCCGTGAAACGGTGCCGTACATGCTGGCGGGCGGCTACGGCCGGATCGTCAACGTGGCCTCGGTGGCCGGCAAGGAAGGCAACCCCAACGCCAGCGCCTATTCGGCGTCGAAGGCCGGGGTGATCGGCCTGACCAAGTCGCTGGGCAAGGAGCTGGCCACCAAGGGCGTCATCGCCAACGCCCTGACCCCGGCCACCTTCGAGAGCCCGATCCTGGAGCAGCTGCCCAAGAGCCAGGTCGACTACATGCGGGGCAAGATCCCGATGGGTCGCCTGGGCGAGGTGCACGAGAGCGCGGCCATGGTCTGCTTCATGGCGTCCGAGGAGTGCAGCTTCACCACCGCCGCCACCTTCGACACCTCGGGCGGCCGGACCACCTTCTGATCATGGGGCCATCCGGAACGCCGGAGGTCTAGGAGAGGAACACGCCATGGGCGCCCTGCCCTTCGTCGATGCGCACATCCACCTGTGGGACCTGACGCGCATCCGCTATCCCTGGCTGACGCCGCCGTTCGACGACAATGGTCCGAACGGCAGCGTCGAGGCGATCGCGCACACCTATCTGCTCGACGACTACCTGGCCGACGCAAAAGCCTGGAACGTCGTCGGGGCGGTGCATGTGGACGCAGGGGCGGAAGGCGCCTCGGCGCTGGACGAAACCCGCTGGCTGCAGACGCTCTCGGACGAGCGCGGCCTGCCCAGCGGCCTCGTCGCCTTCGCCGCTCTCGATGCGCCGGACATCGAGGCGCTGCTGGAGGCCCACGCTGCCCACCGCAGCGTTCGGGGCATCCGCCACATCGTCAACTGGCATGCCGATCCCAAGCGCACCTACACCCCGCGAGACGTGACCGGCGATCCGGCCTGGCGCGCGGGCTTTAGCCTTCTCTCGAAGTACGGCCTGTCGTTCGACCTGCAATGCTATCCCGGCCAGATGCTGGGCCTCGTGAACCTGTTCGCGGCCCATCCCGACACGCCGGTGATGATCAACCACGCCGGCATGCCCGTAGACGCCGACAAGACCGAATGGCGCGAAGGCATGAAGGCCCTGGCCGCCCTGCCCCACGTCTCGATCAAGCTGTCGGGCTTCGGCTTCGTCCACCGTCAGTGGACGGAAGACCAGATCCGACCGCTCATCCTCGACGCCATCGACATCTTCGGCGCGGACCGCTGCATGTTCGCCAGCGACGTGCCGACCGACAAGCTGTTCGGCAGCCTGGACAAGCACCTCTCCGCCTATACCGCCATCACCGCCGGCTTCAGCGAGGACGAGCGCCGCGACCTCTTCGGTCGCAACGCCAACCGCCTCTACCGCCTGGGCCTGGACGTCTGATGCGCAAGATCGCCACCCGCATGCGGCTGAAGCCCGGCCGGCTGGACGAGTACCGCCGTCGCCACGATGAGCTGTGGCCCGAGCTCGCCGAGCTGTTGAAGAGCGTCGGCATCTCCGACTATTCCATCCACCACGATCCCGAGACGAACGCCCTGTTCGCCGTGATGTGGTGCGCGACGCCCGAGCGCCTCGACGACCTGCTCGCCCATCCGGTGATGCGGCGCTGGTGGGACGCCATGGCGCCGCTGATGGACGTGAATTCCGACAAATCGCCGGTCAGCGTCCCGCTGGACACCGTGTTCCACCTCGCCTGATCCGGCCATAAGCAAGACAAGTAAGGGAAGAGACCATGACGCCCAATCCGCTACTCGGGGTGCTGTTCCACTGGTTAGGCGGTCTCGCTTCGGCCAGCTTCTACGTGCCCTATCGCGGCGTGAAGCGCTGGTCGTGGGAGGTCTTCTGGCTGACCGGGGGCATCTTCTCCTGGCTGCTGGCCCCGTGGTTCTTCGCCGCCATCCAGACCAAGGACCTGATGGGCGTGATGCACCAAGTACCGGGCAACATCGCCGGCCTCTGCATCCTGTTCGGGGCCTTGTGGGGCTTTGGCGGCCTCACCTACGGCCTGACCATGCGCTATCTAGGCCTGTCGCTGGGCATGGCGGTGGTGCTGGGCCTTTGCACGGTGTTCGGGACCCTGATCCCGCCGATCGTCCAGGGCGACTTCGCCGAGAAGCTGCTGAACAACGCCTCGGGCCGGATCATCCTGCTGGGCCTGGGCATCACCCTGGCCGGCATCGTCGTCGTGGCCCTGGCCGGCGCGCGCAAGGACGCCGCCCTTTCCGAGGACGCCAAGAAGGCCGTCATCGCCGAGTTCGACTTCAAGAAGGGCGTCGCCGTGGCGATCTTCTCGGGGATCATGTCGGCCTGCTTCGCCTTCGGCCTGGCCGCTGGCGAGCCGATCAAGGCGCTGTCGGCCGCGGCTGGCACCGGCCCGCTGTGGACCGGCCTGCCGGTGCTGTGCCTCGTCATGTTCGGCGGCCTGCTGACCAACGGCGTCTGGTGCGGCTTCCTGATCGTCCGCAACAAGAGCGCCGGCCAATGGCTGGGCAAGAGCGCCGAGGCCGGTGAGGCCAAGCCGCCGATGCTGGCCAACTACCTGCTGTGCGCCCTGGCCGGCACCGCCTGGTACTTCCAGTTCTTCTTCTACACGATGGGCGAAAGCCAGATGGGCAAGTTCGGCTTCTCCAGCTGGACCCTGCACATGGCCAGCATCATCATCTTCGGCACCGTCTGGGGCTTTGCCCTGCGCGAGTGGAAGGACGCCCGTCCGGCCGTGAAGGCCACGGTCTGGGGCGGCATCGCCCTGCTGATCCTGGCCACCATCGTCATCGGCTACGGCAACAAGATCGGCGCAGCCTAAGCGTTCTGTCTCCCGTCACAGTCCTGCGCTAGGGTCGCCGCAATCGGGCCGCCCTAGCGCCCAGGACATAGCGAGGAGACCACCGTGAAGATCGTCACCAGCCTCAGCTTCAAGGGCGAATGCCGCCAGGCGTTCGATTTCTACGCCCAGGTCCTGGGCGGCAAGGTCACCGCCGCCTACCCGTTCGGCGAAGGCCCGCCCGACATGCCGGTCGATGCGCAGTACAAGGATTGGCTGATGCACGCCTGGCTGGAAGTCGGCGATCAGGCGATCATGGGCGCGGACATGCCGCCCGAATTCGCCCCGAACATCGACAAGCCGAAGAACGGCTTCGACGTCACCTACCACACCGACGACCCGGCCGAGGCCAAGCGGGTGTTCGACGCGCTGTCGGAAGGCGGCAAGGTCGGCATGGACTTCGCCGCCACCTTCTGGTCGCCGGGCTACGGCAGCTTCACCGACAAGTTCGGCATCCCGTGGATGATCAACACCATCCCGGCCCAGGCCTAATCCAAGTCAGATACGGCGGCCGTCCGCCGCGCGCCCTACTCGACCGAGATCGAGGCGCGCAGGCGGGCGGCGACGTCGCCCAGGGTGATGGCGTTCAGGGAGTCGTTGACCTCCAGGACGCCCTGACCGTGCTGCTGCGACAGGTTGCCGGTGAAGTCGGTCAGCGCGGTGATGTGCTGAGCCAGCAGATCGACCGTGTGCAGCTCCTGCATCACCGACAGGCGATGCTCGTCCGGAACCACTTCCAGGATCTTGCCGAGGGCGACGTCGAGGTGCCCGCACGCCACTGCCGCGATCGACATCTCCGTCGAGATCGCCTTCAGCACCGTTTCAACGCTCGCGGGCGCGAGTTTATCCGACATCAGTACCCCCTGATTCCCTTAAGGGGGACGTGAACACGCGCCGGCCTGTAACGGCAAGCCCTTGATTTGTGCGGCGAAATATCGCGGGGGCGAACCCCATCCCGCGAGACAACGTCAGATGGTCGTTCGGCGCAGAAGCTCGTCGCGGCGCTCGGCCATCTCACGGCGGGTGCGCTCCAGCGCGTCGCCCTCGGCCATCGACAGAAGGGCCTCGACCGTGCGGTTCAGGTGATCGTGGATCACCCGGCGCGCTTCCTTGGGATCGCGGTCGCGCAGCGCGGCGACGATGCGGTGATGGTCCTCGGAAAAGCCCGCCGGATCGGCCAGGCGCACGCGGCGCAGCTGGCTGGAGCAGTCGGGGAATTGCCGGCGCAGCGTCCAGATCTCCTCGACCGCGGCGACGATGGCAGCGTTGCGGGTGGCGTGAGCCACGCCCAGGTGGAAGTCGTGCTCCAGCCGCTCGCCGTCCTCTGTGGCGGCCAGGTTGGCCAGGTCCCGGGCCATCCGCTCCAAGGCCGAGATCTGCTCGTCGCTGACGGCGGCGGCGGCCAGGGCGCAGGCCTCGCCCTCGAACAGGCGACGGGCCTCGGTCAGCTCCAGCGCGCTGACCTCGGCCTCGGCGGCGTCCTCCTCGGGCTTACCGCGCGCGGTGACATAGACGCCCGAGCCCTGGCGGGCCTCGACCAGCCCTTGGAACTCCAGGGCGATCATCGCGTCGCGGATCGTCGGCCGGCTGACGCCGAACGAGTCGGCCAGGCCCCGCTCGGACGGCAGGCGGTCGCCTGGGACATAACGTCCCTCGGCGATCGAGGCCGCGATGGAACGGGCCACCTGCTGATAGAGCTTCTGGGGATCGGGCGCGCCGCGCATCGAACCTCGCTTGGGATGGGACGAATCCATCCTAGCGCGTTTCGGCGAGCTTACGCACCTCGCTGGCCGACAGCAGGAACGCGCCGACGCCATAGAGTTGGGTGTCGTCGCGGCCGACTTGGTCCGGGGCGACGCCGACGCGCTGCACCCAGCCCAGACGACCGTCCGGCTCGATCGCCGCCTCCAGCGCCTTCCAGCCCTTGTCGATGGCCGCACCATACTTGGCGCGCGGCAGCAGGCCGTGATTCACGCCCCAGGCCAGGCCGTAGACGAAGAAGCCCGTGCCGCTGGTCTCCGGCGTCTTCTGCGGCTCCAGCAGCGAGACCGGCCAGTAGCCTTCCGCGCCCTGCAGCGTGACGATCTTGGCCGACATCTGCTTGAAGATCGCCTCGTACTTCGGGCGGCTCGGATGGTTGGCCGGCAGGTCCTGCAGGATCCGCGCGATGCCGGCATAGGCCCAGCCGTTGCCACGGCCCCAGAAGATCTTAGCGCCCGCGTCGCTGCGGCGTTTGATGAAGCGGCTGTCGCGGAAATAGAGGTGGTCGGTCTTGTCGTAGAGATAGTCCGTGGTCGCCCAGAACTCGCTGTCGGCGTGGTCCAGATAGCGCTTGTCGCCGCTGACCTTGGAGAGGCTCACCCAGGCCGGCGGGGCCATGAAGATCGCGTCGCTCCAGCACCAGCGCGCCTGGCAGTAGGGGTCGCCCTTGGCCGGCTTCGGTTCGAAGTCCAGCGACACGGTCGAGGGATCGGCCAGCACGGCGTCGAAGCGGGCGCGGGTCGGCGCCAGCTTGCCCTGGTCCTTGGTGCGGCCGGCGGCCCACACCCAGACCGCGCCCGTGGCGTCGGCGTCGGCGTGGCGCGGACGATGGTCGAAGCCCCAGCCCTCGGCCTCGCCGTGCTTGAGGATCGCGGTCGACAGGTACGGGTCCTGGGCCGCGTCGGCGAAGGTGTAGAGGCCGATATAGAAGGCCGCCTGGATCCAGTCGCGCGGGGCCTCGGTGTCCTTGCGGAACGAGGAGACCGGCACGTAGTCGAAATTGTCCATGTGGGCCAGCTGCCAGGCGGCCACCTTGCGGCCGGCGGCGTCCACCGACGAGGCGGCGACACTGACGACGGCCGGTTTCGGAGCGGCAGCGGCGGTCGTGGCGCTGCCAGCCAGGATGGCGACCGCGGCGGCCGCCTTCAGAAGCGTCTTGAAGGTCATTTGAGGCGTTTCCTCCTGCGTTGTTCTTGTTCTTGGTCGTCTTGTTGTCGTCAGGAGCCCGGGCCGAGGTCCGAGACCGCCAGGACGTCCATGTCGTCGAATTCCAGGTTCTCGCCACCCATCGACCACACGAAGGTGTAGTTCGAGGTGCCGACCCCGCTGTGGATCGACCAGCTGGGCGAGAACACCGCCTCGCCCTCGTCCATGAACACCGCGCGCGGCTCGGACGGCTCGCCCATCAGGTGCATGACCCGACCCGGATCGGTGTCGAAGTACATGTAGATTTCGCTGCGCCGGCGGTGGGTGTGCGGCGGCATGGTGTTCCAGACATTGCCGTCGGCCAGCTCGGTGAAGCCCATCACCAGCTGGCAGGTCTCGACGATGCCGGGGCGGATGGCCTGGCGGATCACCCGACGGTTGGCGGTGGTCGCCTCCCCCGCCTGGATGGTCTTGGCCTCTTCGCGCCGCACCCGCTTGCTGGGGTGGTTGGCGTGGGCAGGATAGCTGACGAAGTAGAACTTGGCCGGGTTGGCGGCGTCATCGCTCTCGAAGCTGACGGCTTCCGTCCCACGGCCGATATAGAGGCTGTCATGGCGGGCAAGGTCGAAGCGCTCGCCGTCCAGGGTCACGAACCCCGGGCCGCCGATGTTGATCACGCCCACTTCGCGACGTTCGCAGAAGAACCGCGAGGCCAGCTCCTTGTGGGTCGGCAGGGTCAGGGCCGTATCCGTCGGCGTCGCCGAACCGACCACCGCCCGCTCGATCTCCAGATAGCTGAGCGACAGCTCGCCCGGCCGGAACAGCTTGTCGATCACGAAGGTGTCGCGCAGTTCGCGCACCGTCATCCGGCTCATGCCGGCGCGGTCGGTGCTCTCACGATAGTCCATCTGAACGCTCATCGGCCGAACTGGCCTCCACTCTGGGGAGGCTGCTGGCCGGTCGCCGTCTTCGCCGGCGATCGCTCCAAGACGAGCATCCATCCCCCCGTTTTTCGCTGGTTGCTAAACCGACATTACCAATCTGGTCGCGACGCCGTAAAGGCCAAACGCACTCGGATTACATGTCCAACGTTGTCACTAGGCCTTTGTCCGCTAAGCCATTTCTGGATTGGGCAATAAAATCAACCGCCCAGGCCATAGGCGCTGATCGAACAGCGCTACTTGACAACTGGCCTGACCATACGTCATCAGTTGGGCATACCAATTAGCCGGCGGACAGTGAGCCAAAGGCAAACGCAGGGAACACCAGGACCATGACCAGCATCCGATTGCTGTTGCTCGCCTCCACGGCCGCCGCCGTGCTCGCCGCCCCCGCCGCGGCGCTGGCCCAGCAGGCCGACACCGCACAGCTCGAAGAGATCATCGTCACCTCCACCAAGCGCGCCGAGCGCCTGCAGGACGTGCCGGTCGCGGTGACCGCCGTCACCGCCGACGTGCTGGACCGCAACAACGTCCGCGAAGTGGGTGACCTGGTGAAGCTGTCGCCGGGCCTGTCGATCGACTACGGCAGCCAGCCGGGCAATTTCAGCATCAAGATGCGCGGCATCGGCACCTTCTCGAACGGCATCGCCGTCGAGTCCGACGTCGCCGTGGTCATCGACGACGTGCCGATCGGCTTCCAGGCCGCCGCCTTCAAGGACCTGATCGACGTCGAGCGCGTGGAAGTCCTGCGCGGTCCGCAGAGCACCCTGTTCGGCAAAAGCGCCATCGCCGGCGTGCTGAACATCGCCACCGCCGCCCCGACCAAGGAATTCTCCGGCAAGTTCATGGCCCTGGCCACGGACGACGGCGAGAAGCGCGCCGGCTTCACCGTCTCGGGTCCGGTCAAGGACGACCTGCTGTTCCGCCTGACGGTGTCCAAGAGCGACTACGAGGGCAACGTCAAGAACCTGACCACCGGCAAGAACGTCAACGGCAGCGCGGGCCTGACCGTCACCGCCAAGCTGGTCTGGACGCCGACCGACAACCTGACCCTCAGCTTCGCCCCGCGCTACAACCACAATGTCAGCAGCTGCTGCGCCAGCGTGATCAGCGAACTGACGCCGGGCCTGTTCTATCAGGGCGAGCCGGCCTTCCCCGCCACCCTGACCCTGCGCGGCATCACCTTCGACAAGAACAACCACTTCCTGCGCGCTGATGACCGCATCGGCGGCGGCAATTCGGACGTGATGGGCCAGACGGCCCGCATCGACTACGACTTCGGGGACGACTCGATCCTGAAGGGCCACACCTTCTCGTCGATCACCTCGCACGATCACTGGAAGATGGTCGACTTCCAGGACATCGACGGTACGGACCAGCCGTTCCTGCTGGGCTTCCCGGTCGCCAGCCCGTCGGGCATCAACAGCGGCGCGGTGATCAACGGCTACTTCCACGCCGACAGCTGGACCCAGGAGTTCCGCGTCACCTCGCCGGGCGCCTCGCGGTTCCGCTACGTGGCTGGCCTCTGGTACGCCCAGAACGACCTGGACCGCTATCTGAACCGCGGCCCGGTGCTGCAGCTGGCCCGCTACCTGGCCGAAAGCACCAACAAGAACTACTCGGCCTACGCCAACGCCACCTTCGACCTGACCGAGCGGCTCAGCGTCACCGGCGGTGCGCGGATCAACCGTCAGAAGATCAGCTACAACTTCGACAAGACGATCTTCGCCAACACGACCCTGACCTCGCCGACCACCCACCAATTCTTCGGCAAGGCCGACCAGGACGACGCCTTCACCGGCAAGATCGGCGTGCAGTACAAGGTCACGCCGGACATCATGACGTACGCGACCTATTCGACGGGCTACAAGGGCCAGGCCTACGACCTGGTCAGCACGTTCAATTCCGCGATCGCCGCCCAGATGCCGGTACCGCCCGAAACCGCCAAGAACTACGAACTGGGCTTCAAGAGCAGCCTGTTCGACCGCCGCGTCTACTTCAACGCCACCGTCTTCCGCGCCGACTATCACGGCTTCCAGACCTCGGTGACCTCGTTCCTGCCGGACGGCACCTTCCTGACCTTCCTGAACAGCGTGGGTCACCTGCGCACCCAGGGCGTCGAGCTGGACGGCGTGGCGCGCGTGACCAAGAACTTCCGGCTCAACGGCGCCTTCGCCTATACCGACGCCACGGTGCAGGACTTCCCGAACGGCCCCTGCTTCAGCGGCCAGGCCACGACCGTCAGCACCGACATCGCCTTCGTCGGCGCGCCGGGCGAGTGCTACTCGACGCCCCGCACCAACGGTCGCGTCCAGAACCTGCACGGCAAGCGCCTGAACAACGTGGCGAAGTTCAAGTTCAACATCGGCGGCCAGTACGACATCGACCTGCCGGGCATGCCCTTCAAGGCCTTCGTCGGCGCCAATGTCCGCTGGCAGGACGACATCAACTTCTCGCTCAGCCAGGACCCGCGCACGGTCCAGAAGGCCTATGGCATCACCGACCTGACGCTGGGCATCAACGACATCGCCGGCCGTTACAAACTGACGGCCTTCGCCAACAACCTGTTCGACAAGCGCTACGCCCAAGGCTTGGGCAACGGCACCTCTGGCTACAGCAACCCGGCCATCCCGACGGCGCTGGGCAAGACCTGGTTCCCGGGCCGCGACGCGTTCCGCTACTTCGGCGCCCGTCTGGACGTCAACTTCTAGGGCCTCCTGCCCTCTTTCTTTCTAGGTCCCCTCCTGCGGCCGGATCCCACCTGCGGATCCGGCCCCTTTTTTTGTGCGCCGCTTGCGCCGACCGCGGAACCATCGAAAGCTCCGCCGTTCCCAGTGGAGACGGATCATCATGCGCGCCTTGGCCTTCACCCTGCTCGCGCTGGCCGCGGCCTCACCGGCCGTCGCCGCCAGCACCTGGGACCTGCCGGCGACGCCCAAGACCGTCGCCTGGGGCCACTACGACGCCACCGACAAGCCGGCGCTGACGATCCAGTCGGGCGACACGGTCGTCATCCACACCCTGCTGACCAACAGCCCGACCGGCCTGGAGAAGGCCGGGGTCGCGCCCGCCGACATCCAGCCGGAGCTGCGCGCGGTCTATGACGGCGTGCCCGCGACCGCGCGCGGCCCGGGCGGGCACATCCTCACCGGTCCGGTGGCGATCGAGGGCGCGGAGCCTGGCGACACGCTGGAGGTGCGCATCCTCAAGGTCGATATGGACATCCCCTACGCCTACAACGCCTTCCGCTATGGCGCGGGGTTCCTGACCGACGACTTCCCCTATGCGCGGATGAAGATCGTGCCACTGGACCGGGAGAAGAAACTCGGTCGCTTCGGTCCGGGCATCAACGTGCCGCTGCGGCCGTTCTTCGGCAGCATGGGTGTGGCCCCGCCACCCGCCTTCGGCCGCTACGACAGCGCGCCGCCGACCATCAACGGCGGCAACATGGACGACAAGGCGCTGGTCGCCGGCACGACCCTGTTCCTGCCGGTCCACGCCAAGGGCGCCCTCTTCCAGGCCGGCGACGGCCACGCCGCCCAAGGCAATGGCGAGGTCGACATCACCGCGCTGGAGACATCGCTGACCGGCACCTTCCAGTTCATCCTGCACAAGGGCGAGAAGAGCCCCTACCCCCGCGCCGAAACGCCGGACGCCTATATCTCGATGGGCTTCGACGACGACCTCAGCAACGCGACGCGCAAGGCGCTGCGCAACATGATCGACTTCCTGGTGGCCGCGAAGGGCATGACCCGCGACGACGCCTACATGCTGATCAGCGTGGCCGGCGACGTCGAGATCACCGAACTGGTCGACCGCAACAAGGGCGTCCACGTGGTGCTGTCGAAGAAGCTCTTCGACAAATAGGCCCTACTTGGCGGCGCTCGCGGCGCGGAGGGCGATCTCCTCGCGCTTGGCCGCCAGGCTCTCGCGGGTGCGCTCGATGGCTTCCAGTTCGGCGGTCAGCAGCAGGTTCTCGATCAGCCCACCCAGGTGTGCCTGCATGGCCGAGCGCGCGGCCCGTGGATCGCGGGTGCGCAGGGCCTCGACGATCTCCTGGTGCTCGTCCTTGAGCGGGCGTTTGCGGACGTGGCTCGCCTTCTCCAGCATCTGCATGCACAGGCGCGAGCGATAGCGCAGGTCCCAGGCGCCCTCGATGATCCGCACCACGGCGTTGTTGCGCGTGGCCTGGGCGATCGAGATGTGGAACTGGCGGTCGGCCAGTTCCGACTGCTCCTTGGTCGAGGCGTCGCTGTTCATCTCGGTGACCAGGGTCTCGAGATAGGCCAGCTCCTCGTCGGTGATCAGGGTTGCGGCCAGGGCGGCGGCCTCGCCTTCGAACAGGCGGCGGGCCTCGGCCTGCTCGAAGGCCCCGATGTCGAGGTCCTTCACCGGCGGCGGCGGCTGGTCCAGGCGGACATAGACGCCCGAGCCCTGGCGGGCTTCCAAGAGGCCCCGCATCTCCAGCGCGATGACGGCGCGACGGACGGTGGGACGGCTGACGCCGAACTCGTCGGCCAGGTCGCGTTCGGACGGCAGGCGCTGGCCAGGCTGATAGGTGCCGTCGGCGATCGTGCTGCTGATCGTCGCGGCCACCTGCTGGTAGAGCCTGGAATCCGGCGAAGGGGTCGTCATCACGAGTGCCACGGACAGACGCCAGGATCGGCGCGTCAAACAGGACTAGCGCGCGTCCCGTCGGCTCACAAGCGCTCGCGGATCGTTGCAATCCAGAGTGGCCTTACCACGACCGCACTTGGCGCACGGGGCGAAGCGACCGGAGGGAGGACTCCGGCCGCCATCGTCGTCCGCCCCGGGAGGAGGTGGCGCAAGATACGCAGCGCCTTGGTCGACGAGCATGCGATCAGGCAAGGCCTGTCGCGCCCGACTAACCTAACGGAACTGGCCAGCCATGCAATGAAAAATGGCCTGACCAATCAACTGACCATCTCCCAGACTCGTACGACCAATTTGGTACCGTTATCTTACCTTCACGCCGCCTGCTTCAGGCCCCAAGGGTGGGCCGGATAGAACTGGGCCATCATCCGGCCGACATAATCGACGAGGCGCGGATAGCTTTCGGCCTCGCGGCGCAGCGGCGAGTCGAAGTGCGGCGTCATGATCCCCGCCAGCATGGCGAAGGCCGTGGCGTCGACGCCGACCGGATGGCTGTCGCGCATCAGATAGGCCTTGTCCTCCAGCAGTTCGTCCAGCGAGCGCAGCGACAGGCTGCCCAGCCACGTCACTTCCTCGCGCAGGTGGCGGCCGACGCCGACGGCGCGGACATTGGTCGTGACGGCTTCCTGGAACCCCTTTCGCAAATCCTCACGCAGATGCTCCGGCGCCGGGTCGAACCACCGCGCGGCCCCCTTGGCGAAGTTGGCCGGCTCCAGGTGGCGGAAGTAGGCGTTCACCCAGCCCAGCTGGTTCTCGATCATCCGCTCGATCGCCCAGGCCTGGGCGCGCTCCTTGCCCGAAAGGCCCATGTCCAGATCGATGTCGTACTTCTGCTCGATGTGGGCGCGGATGAAGGTCGAGTCACCGATCGCCTGGGCGGCGTCCTCGATCCATGGCAGCTGGCCCTTGGGCGCGGTCTCGCGGCTGCCCTGGGTCTTCTTGTAGGTCAGCCCGGCCATCATCAGCTGGACCTCGGTCTTGGTCACATAGGGGCTGATCTCGGGCAGCCCGAACCCGGCTCCGGCGGCGAATAGCGTGATCATCGTCCCTCTCCGATCTCGAATGTCGTGGTGACGACTTGCTACCGCCAGGCTACTGACAGCATGCTGTCAGTAGCGATCGCCGATATTCGAAGTCATGAGACGCGCCGAACGCCTTTTCCAGATCATCCAGATCCTGCGCCGCAGCCGCGCGCCGGTGACGGCCGACGCCATCGCCGCCGAGCTGGAGACGTCGAAACGCAGCGTCTATCGAGACATCGCCGCCCTGGTCGGCCAGCGCGCGCCGATCCGTGGCGAGGCCGGGATCGGCTATGTGCTGGAGGCCGGCTTCGACATGCCGCCCCTGATGCTGACCCCCGACGAGATCGAGGCGGCGGTGCTGGGCGCGCAGTGGGTGGCCGGGCGCGGCGACCCCGTCCTGGCCAAGGCCGCCAACGACCTGATCAGCAAGATCGCCGCCGCCGTGCCCGACCGCCTACGGCCCTATGTGCTGGAGCCGGCCATTGGGGCGTCACCGGCCTGGAAGCCCGAGACCGACCGCATCGACGTCGCCCAGGTCCGCGCCTGGATCCACGCCGGCCGCAAGATCCGCCTGGACTACAGCGATGGGGCCGGCGCGGTCAGCGCGCGGGTGATCTGGCCGGTGACGGTCGGCTATCGCGAGACCATCCGCATGATCATCGCCTGGTGCGAGTTGCGTGAGGCCTTCCGGACCTTCCGCACCGACCGCGTGGTCGGCGCCGAGTTCCTGGAAGAACGCCACGGCAAGCGGCCGGCGGTGCTGCGCGGCGAGTGGATCAAGTTCCGCGACGCCGAGATCGCCGCCTGGAAGCTGAAAGAAAAGGCCGACTGCTAGAGGCCGTGACGCTTGGCGAAGGTCTCGAACAGGCTGGGCCAGGCCGCCACCGGCTTGCCCGGCGTGCCGCGCAGGCCAAAGCCATGGCCGCCCTCCTCGAAGACGTGCAGCTCGGTCGGCACGCCCTTGGCCTTCAGCGCCGCGAACATCACCAGGCTGTTCTCGACCGGCACGGTCTTGTCGTCGGCGGCGTGCAGCTGGAACACCGGCGACAGGCCCGCCGTCACCAGGCGCTCGGGCGAGATCGCCGCGGCCTTTTCGGGCGAGGCGTCGGCGGTCAGCAATTCCTTGCGCGAACCGGCGTGGGCGATAGCCGGGTCCATGCTGATCACCGGATAGATCAGGCCCGACAGGTTGGGCTTGGCCGGCAGGTCGTCGGCGGCGTCGATCCGCTCATAGGTCTTGTCGGCGAAGCGGGTGGTCAGACTGGCCGCCAGGTGGCCGCCGGCCGAGAAGCCCATGATCGCCACGCGATCGGCGCTGAAGCCCATCTCGGCGGCCTTGCTGCGGATCAGGCGGATGCCGCGCTGGGCGTCCTGCAGCGGGGTGTCGGCGCCCGCCGCCCAGCCGTCGCCGGGCATGCGGTAGAACAGGACGAAGCAGGTGTAGCCGTGCTGGTTCAGCCAGCGGGCCATCTCGTAGCCTTCCTTGTCCAGCACCGCCCGCACATAGGCGCCGCCGGGGATCAGCATCACCGCCGCGCCGTTCGGGGTCTTGGGGCGGAACACCACCAGCACCGGCTTGCGGGTGTGGGCCATGGCCCGGTCGCGCACGCCCTTGGGGTCGCCGCGCTCGAGGATCACCTCCTCGACGGTGACCTTCTCGCCGCCGGGCGCGCCGGCGGGCCAGAGGACGATGGTTTCGGTCGGATCCTGATCCACGGGCGCGGCCTCGACGCTCTTGGCCGCCAGCGAAGCCAGGAAGCCGGTGACAAAGGTCGCCAGGGCGCCGCGACGGTTCAGCATGGATCTAGCCTTCTGACGGGTTGTTATGGGACGCGATCCTAAAGACTGGGAAACCGGTTTCCTAGCCCTGCGCGAACCGAAGATGATGCAGCACGATCCCGCTGGTGGTGGCCACGTTCAGCGAGTCGAAGCCGCCCGCCATCGGGATGCCGATCGTTCGCGCCTTGGCCATCACCGCCGGCGTCAGGCCCGGCCCTTCGGCGCCCAGCAGCACCGCCGTCCGGGGCGCGGGTTTCAGGCGGGCCAGGATCTCGGTCGCCGAGGGGCTGAGCGCCAGGCCCTCGAAGCCGGTCGCCGCCAGCAGCTCGGCGATGTCCTCGCCCCGCTCCAGCTTCGCGGTCGGGATCGACAGCGCCGCCCCGACCGAGACGCGGATGGCCTTGCGGTACAGCGGATCGCAGCAGTCGGCGTCCAGGATCACCGCGTCGGCCCCGAAAGCGGCGGCGTTGCGATAGATGCCGCCGATGTTGTCGTGGTTGGCGATGCCGCACAGCACCAGCACCACCGCCCGCGCCGGCAGGCCGGCCAAGAGGTCGCGGGCCGGGATCGGCTCAGGCTTCTTCCCCACCGCCAGCACACCGCGATGCAGATGGAAGCCGGCGATGGCGTCGACCACCGCCTGGTCGGCGAAATGGACGGGCGTCTCGTCCGGAAGCCCCTCGAAGACGTCGGTCAGCTTGTCCTTGCGCTTGGGATCGATCAGCAGCGAGACCACCCGCTCGGGCGCGTCGCGGACGAAGGCCCGCAGCACCGTCTCGCCCTCAGCGATGAACAGGCCCTCGCGGCCGACCAGGTCGCGCTCCTTGATCGCCCGGAACGGAGCGACGGCGGGATCGTCGGGATCGGTGACGACGCGATACTGGGGCAAGGCAGACCTCGGAGCTTAGCGCACCCCTCGTATCGGCAGGATGGCCAGACCGCCAGCCAGGGCCAGCCCCGCGGCCATCAGGAAGAAGACGTGGAAGTTCTCTTGGCTAGGCCCCAGGCTCCACACCGCCAGGGCCGGGGCCAAGGCTTGCGGCAGGGTGTTGGCCAGGTTGATGACCCCCAGGTCCTTGCCCGCGTCGCGCTGCGAAGGCAGCACCTGAGTGACCAGGGCGATATCGACGGCGCAGAAGCAGCCGGCGCCCATGCCGAACACCACATAGGCCGCCACCAGCACCGGCCAGCTAGGCGACATCGAGAACACCAGCATCGAGCAGGCCAGCACCACGGCGGCCCCAAACGCGAACAGCTTCCGCCGCCGCAGCCGGTCCGACAGCATGCCGCCCACCATGGCCAGGGCGACGTTGGAGACGGTCGAGACCGTGGTCAGGAACGCCAGCCCCTCCTCGGCGCGGCGGCCGGGGAACAGCTTGGGATAGTCCATCACGTCCTGGAGGAAGTAGAGCATGTAGCACTGCACCAGGCTCAGGGCGACCAGCACCATGAACCGCCCGGCCCAGGCGAAGGCGAAGTCCGGGTGCTTGCGCGGATCGACCCACAGGCCCTGGATGAACTCCATCAGGCGGAACGGCGGCACGTCGGCCTTGGGCAGCGGCGGATCGCGCAGGCGGATGACGAACGGCGCGAGACCCAGCAGCAGCGCCGCCGAGATCACCGCGTAGCGCTGCCACTCCACGACCAGCAGGCCGCCGATGACAACCGCCCCGACCGCCGTGCCGATCGGATTGCCCAGGCTGAGGAACGCCGCCACCGAGCCCTTCTGATTGTCGGGCACCCGGTCGGGCATCACCGCCACCAGGGCCGAGAAGCACAGGTTGAAGGTCAGCTGGAACAGGATCACGCCGCAGACCAGGGCCAGCGGGGTCTTGGCGTGCATGATCGCCAGATAGGCCAGCGAGGCGCCGACCGCGCCGACCACCATCCAGGGCCGCCGGCGGCCGAAGCGCGAGGTGGTGCGGTCGCTGATGGCCCCGGCCAGCAGGTTGGCGATGCTGGCGGCGATGGCGCCGTAGAAGGCGACCTGGCTCAGCACGACGGCCTTGGAGGCGGCGTCGATCGACTCGGCCTTCAGCGGCAGCAGGACTTGCAGAAGGGGTTGGAACGAGACGAAGGCCCCGATCTGGGCCAGGGTATAGGCGGCGATGAAATTCGCGCGCACCGGCTCCTTGGGCCGGGCCCCGTCGTCAGGCCGCACTCTACTCACCTCCCCTTGCGCAGTCTTACGCCGCGTCGAGGGCCGACAGTGGCCGCGCCTTCGTTGGGAGACAAGGGGGTGTTTCCTTATGGGGTGTGGACGCTCTAGGTTGGCTTCGATGAACGTGAGTCAGAACAGCGTCGGGACGAACTGATGGCTTCGGTGACGATCTACGACGTCGCCGCGCGAGCGGGCGTCTCGATCAAGACTGTTTCGCGGGTGATGAACAAGGAGCCGAACGTCCGGCCCGCCATGCGCGATCGCGTGCTGGAGGCGGCCGGCGACCTCGGCTACAGCCCCAACCTGTCGGCGCGCAGCCTGGCCGGCTCGCGGTCGTTCGTGATCGCCGTCTTCGTCGACGCGGCCCTGACCATCGACCACTGGCAGAGCGAACGCGGCGCAGACTACCTGTCCCGTATCCAGCTGGGCGCGACGCTGGAGTGCCGCGGCGCCGGCTACCACCTGCTGATCGAGCTGATCGACAACGATGGCCCGAACGTGCGCCAGGACGTGGCAGCCTTCATCGCCGCCCTGAAGCCGGACGGCGTGATCCTGACCCCGCCCTCCTCCGACAATCCCGGCGTGCTGGAGACCCTGGACAAGGCCGGCACGCCATATGTCCGCGTCGGTCCGGAAAAGGCCGAGGGTCTGGGTCCGCGCGTGCACATGGACGACATCGCCGCCGCCCACGAAATGACCGACCACCTGGCGGACCTCGGCCACAAGCGCATCGGCTTCATCGTCGGCGAGCCGCGCTACGGCGCCAGCCAGGCGCGGCGTCAGGGCTATCTGGACGCCATGAAGGCGCGCGGTCTGCCGGTGGCCGACGACTGGGTGCGCCAGGGCGACTTCACCTTCCAGTCGGGCCTGGAGCAGGCCAAAGCCCTGCTGGCCCTACCCGAGCGGCCGACGGCGATCTTCGCCAGCAATGACGACATGGCGCTGGGCTGCATCGCGGCGATCGCCGAGGCCGGGCTGATGACGCCGGGCGACGTGTCGGTGGCGGGCTTCGACGACAGCCCCAGCTCGCGCTTCAGCCGCCCGCAGCTGACGACCGTGCGGCAGCCGGTGGCGGAGATGTCCTCAGTGGCCGCCAAGCTGCTGATCGCCCGGGCCAAGAGCAACGACCCGCCCGAACGGCCGATCGACGCGCTCCTGCCCTTCGAACTGATCCACCGCGCCTCGACGGCCCCGCCGCCGAAGTAGTTCTTACCGCCCCGGACGGGCGAAGGCGGCGACGCGGGCGCGGGCGGCGTGGACCGGGTTCTCGGCCGGTTGCTCGCGCTGGGTCGGCTGGAAGCTCTGCGGACGACCACCCAGGCGGAAGGCGCTGACGCGGTTCGACAGATCCGCGGCTTCGACCCGCAGGGCGTGCGTGGCTTCGGTCGACTGCGAGACCATGGCGGCGTTGCGCTGGGTCACCTGATCCAGCTGGTTCACGGCCGAATTGACCTGACCGAGGGCGGTGGCCTGCTCGCTGGCCGAGGCGGCGATGGCGTTGACCAGTTCGTCGATGCCGCCGACCTTCTCGTGGATGCCGCGCAGGGCCGCGCCCGTCTGGCCGACGAGGTCGACGCCTTCGCTGACCTGGCGGCTCGATTCGGTGATCAGCGACTTGATCTCGCTGGCCGCCTGCGAGGAGCGCTGGGCCAGGGCCCGCACTTCCTGCGCCACGACCGCGAAGCCCTTGCCCGAGTCCCCGGCGCGCGCGGCTTCGACACCGGCGTTCAGGGCCAGCAGGTTCGTCTGGAACGCGATCTCGTCGATCATGCCCAGGATCTGGTTCACCTGCGAGGACTGAGCCTCGATCTTGGTCATGGCCTCGGCGGCGCGGGTGACGATATCGCCCGAGCGTTCGGCCTCGGTCGAGGCCTCGCTGACGCGCGAGGAGACCTCGCGGGCGCTCTTGGCGGTCTTGCCGACGGCGCTGGTCAGCTGCTCGACGGCGGCGGCCGTCTGCTCCAGCGTGGCGGCCTGCTGTTCGGTGCGCTGCGACAGGTCCTCGGCGCTGCGGGCGATGTCGTCCGCGCCCGAGCGGATGCCGCCGGCCGAGTGCTCGACCGAACGCATGGCCTCGCCCAGGGCGCCGGCGGCCTTCTCGAAGTCGACCTTCAGGCTTTGGAATTCGGGGGCCAGATCGCCCTCGACGCGGGCCGACAGGTCGCCGCCGGCCAGGCGATGCAGGGCCTCGCCTACCGCCTTGACGGCCTGGGCCTGGGCTTGCTCGGCGGCTTCGCGCTCGGCTTCCAGGGCTTCACGCTCTTCTTCTAGCAGCGACAGATAGCTGGAGATGGCCAGTTCCATGTCGAGGAACACGGCCTTGGTCAGGGCCGAGAGGCCGTCGGCCAGGTCGGCGTCCGACTTGGCGGCGTTGTTGAACAGGCCCTTGGCGCGCTTGGCGACGACGGCGCGGATCAGCTCTTCGGCCACCAGGGCGTAGCCGCCGATGTACCATTGCGGCTTCAGGTCGGCGTCGACGTGGGCGCGGCCGATCCGCTCGACGTCGCGGACATAGGTGTCGCCGTAGTCGGCCTGGGCGATCCGGCGCCAGTGGGCGGCCTGGGCGCGCTCGGCATTGGCCATGTGGGCGTCGTCGCGGAACTTGCCGCGCGTCTCGGGGAAGGTGCGGACCTGGTTGTAGAATTTACCCAACGCGCCGCTGATCTCGGCGTCGATCACGGGCTTCAGGGCGCGCAGGGCGGACCGCGAGCGCTCGTCGAAACGCATGAAGGCCATCCGCTGATCAAGCTTGGCGTGCGCGCTCATGCGTTAAGGCTCCGGTCCGGAAAAATAAGAATTCGTTGACCATGTTCGTGACGGGAATCCGTTAACCAAGACTGAAGGTCAGGCCCCTGCGCGCTCCCGCCGCACCACAATGTCGAGGCGATCGTCCAAGAGGTTTTTCCGGGCGCGGAGCGTTATCCAGCAACAAGCTGCGCCTTGGCGCGTTTTGGGCTTGTCAGGTCCACGGCAGGGCTTGGATATAACCAGGAAACGAGCCCCCTAGGACTTCATGGCTTTACCGGCGGACTTCACCTTGACCGATCAGGACGGCCGCACGACGGCCGTGCTGACGGGGGACTGGACCGCTCGGGGGCTGCTCGACGCGGGCCTGCGCCTGGATTCCGATCTGTCGGGCAAGCGCGCCATCGACATGGACCTGACCGGAATCAACCGCTGCGACACCGCCGGCGCCTATGCGATTCTGCGGGCGGGCGGCGAAAACCTCGAACCCAAGGACGTTCAGGCGCGCCGCGAGGTGCTGCGCCTGCTGGAACTGGTCCGCGCCGCCATCCAGGTCGAGCCCGAGCCGACGGTCCGTTCGGGCGGCTTCCACGCCCTGCTGGAGCGGATCGGCCGCGGCGTCTTCGGCCTGTTCCAGGACGGCTACGGCACGATGATCTTCCTGGGCCACCTGCTGGTCGCCCTGGGCCGCTGCATCGTCGATCCGCGTCGCATCCGCTGGGCGCCCGTCGTGGCCCTGTGCGAGCGCGCGGGCCTGGACGCCATGCCGATCGTGGCGACCACGACCTTCTTCATCGGCGCGGTGGTGGCCCTGCTGGGCGCCAACATGCTCACCGAGTTCGGCGCCCAGGTGTATTCGGTCGAGCTGATCGGCATCTCGGTCATGCGCGAGTTCAACATCCTGATCACCGCCATCCTCCTGGCCGGCCGCTCGGCCTCCAGCTTCGCGGCCGAGATCGGCTCGATGAAGATGAACCAGGAGATCGACGCCATGCAGGTCATGGGCGTGGATCCGTACGAGGCGCTGGTCCTGCCGCGCTTCGCCGCCCTGCTCTTCACCATCCCGCTGCTGGTCTTCGTGGCGACGATCGCGGGCCTGGCCGGCGGCATGCTGGTGGTCTGGGTCGTGCTGGACCTGTCGCCGACCTTCTTCCTGCAGCGGGTGATCGACTTCGTCGGCCCCACCCACTTCTGGATCGGCATGTCCAAGGCGCCGGTGATGGCCGCCGTGATCGCCGCGATCGGCTGCCGCCAGGGCATGGAGGTCGGCAACGACGTCGAGTCGCTGGGCCGGCGCGTGACGGCCTCGGTGGTGCACGCCATCTTCGCCATCATCCTGATCGATGCGATCTTCGCCCTCGTCTACATGGAGCTGGACGTATGACCGGCCCCGCCGCCATGCCGCCCGCCATCGATACGGCCGAGGCCGAGAAGCATCCGATCGAGGTGCAGGGCCTGGTTTCGATGTTCGGCGACAACGTCATCCATGACGGCCTGGACCTGAAGGTCGAGCGCGGCGAAGTCCTTGGCGTGGTCGGCGGTTCGGGCACCGGCAAGTCGGTGCTGCTGAACACCATCATCGGCCTGAAGGTCCCGGACGGCGGCACGGTCCGCCTGTTCGGCGGCGACATGCGCGTGGCCTCGCGCCGTCGCTGGTCGTCGGTCGAACGCCGCTGGGGCGTGCTGTTCCAGGCGGGGGCGCTGTTCTCGAACCTGACCGTGCGCGAGAACGTCTCCGCGCCGCTGCACGAGCACACCAAGCTGCCGCGTCGCGAGATCGAGGAGATCGCGGATCTCAAGATCGCCATGGTCGGCCTGCCTGCCCGCGCGGCGCTGCTGAAGCCGGCCGAGCTGTCGGGCGGCATGCGCAAGCGCGCCGGCTTGGCCCGAGCCCTGGCCATGGACCCCGAACTGCTGTTCCTGGACGAACCCACCGCCGGCCTCGACCCGATCGCGGCCGAGGCCTTCGACGCCCTGATCAAGGACCTGTCGGATAGCCTGGACCTGACGGTGTTCATGATCACCCACGACCTGGACAGCCTCTACGCCATCACCGACCGCGTCGCCGTCCTGGCCGACAAGAAGGTCGTCGCGGTGGCGCCCGTTCGCGAACTCGAGCGTTCGGATCATCCCTGGATCAAGCAATACTTCCTGGGCCCCCGGGGTCGCGCCGCCGCGACCGCCGAGGATCCGGCCGAGGCAAGGACGGACTTCTGATGGAAAGAAACGCCAACTACGCCCTGGTCGGGGCCATATCGCTGGCCCTGTTCATGGGCCTGGTGATCTTCGTGGTCTGGCTGGCGAAGCTCAGCTTCAGCAAGGACTACGACCTGTACGACATCCTGTTCATCGGTCCCGTGCGCGGCCTGTCGACGGGCGGCGAAGTGCACTTCAACGGCATCAAGGTCGGCGAGGTCAGCCGCATCGAGCTGGACAAGACCGATCCGAACCGCGTCATCGCCCGCGTGCGCATGACCTCGGACGTGCCGGTCAAGGTCGACAGCTACGCCACGCTGGAGCCGCAGGGCATCACCGGCGTCAACTACGTCCAGATCACCGCCGGCTCGCCGAACAAGGAGCTGCTGAAGGACACCGTCAAGAACGGCAAGGTTCCCGTCCTGCGCAGCCAGCGCAGCGCTCTCTCCGACCTGCTGGAAGGCGGCGGCACGGTGCTGACCCGCACCATCGAGGCGCTGGACCGTGTCAACCGCGTGCTCTCCGACAAGAACATCAAGACCTTCAGCGCCTCGCTCAGCGACGTCCAGGCGGTCACCGCCGAACTGCGCGAGCGCAAGGAGATCATCGCCGACGCCCAGAAGGCGCTGCAGAGCATCGACCAGACGGCGCAGTCGATCACCAACCTGACCAACAACGCCAACGGCCTGGTCGAGGGCGACGCCAAGCGCACCCTGAAGGAGGCCGGCGACGCCGCCGCCGAACTGAAGGCCGCCGCCAAGGACGCCCGTTCGATGATCAGCAAGCTGGAAGGTCCGACCAGCGACTTCGCCAGCACCGGCCTGCCGCAGCTGTCGGCGGCCATCGTCACCCTGCAGTCGGCCGCCGAGTCCCTGGACCGTCTGGTCGCCGACGTCGAACAGAACCCCCGTGGCGTGGTCGGCAAGGCCCCGGCCAAGGAAGTGGAGGTCAAGCCGTGAGCCCGATGATCCGCACTCTCGCCCGCGGCGCGGCCGTCGCCGCCGTCGCGCTCGCCCTCTCCGGCTGCATCAGCGTCTTCCCGAAGGCCAAGCCGGCGTCGATGTACCGCTTCGGCAACGCCGACCTCAGCGTGGCCAAGGCCCCACCCGGCGCGATGTTCGGCGTGCTGAAGGCCCCGTCGGCCTTCACCCGCGCCGCCGCCGGCGACCGCATCCTGACGATGACCAACGGCGAGGTCGCCTATATCGCCGACGCCCGCTGGGTGTCCCCGGCCTTCATCCTGTTCGAGGAAGCCACCGCCCGCGCCTTCGAGAACGATCCAGGCCGCGCCCGCCTGATCGGTCGCGGCGAGGTGGCCAAGGCCGACCTGGTGCTGCGCCTGGAGGTCCGCACCTTCGAGGCCGACTACGTCAACGGCCCCAAGGCCGCGCCAGAGGTCGTGGTGCGCGTGCGCGCCGTCCTCAACCGCAACAGTGACCGCGCCCTGGTCGGCGACCAGATCTTCGAAGCCAAGGTGAAAGCCGCCGACAATCGCGTCGGAGCCATCGTGCCGGCCTACGACCAGGCCGTGGCCAAGGTGCTGGGCGACGTCGTGGGCTGGGTCAACGCGGCGGGTCCTGGGATCAAGAACTAGAGCGCTTGCTCAAAGCGCTTCTAGGGGCTCCGTCGCCGGCCCGTATCCGGCGTCCGCCTGGATCCGCAGCACCTTGCCATCGACCCAAGGCTCGACGGTGACCAGGTCTCGCCCCTCGGCCCGCGCCACGGCGTCGGCCGGGTCGACGCTTTCGGCCAGCAGTTGCAGGTTCATGCGCGTGGGGAAGATCACCTTGCGCTGGCCCGAAGCCGCCAAATCCAGCGCCAGGCCGGGGGCGATCCACTCGGCGTCGACCGCCTCATGGCCGTCGCAGATGGCCTGCTGGGCCAGCGGCGCGTGGGCGACATAGAACCAGGTGTCGAAGCGCTTGGGCATCAGCTTGGGCGTGATCCAACGGGCGAAGACGGTCAGGGCCGACAGGTCCAGCTTGAGGCCCAGGTCCTCGACCACGTCGATGAAGGCGACCTCGTCCCGCGCCACCGCGTCTCGGATGTCCTTGGCCGCCTCGCCGGCATAGAAAGCGCCGTCCTTGTCGCGGGCCAACAAGACGCCGGCTTCCTCATAGGCCTCGCGGATGGCGGCGATGCGCAAGGCCACGCCATCCTGCCCCACTTCGTCGAAGCCGATCGCCAAGTCCCGCCAGCGCGGGTCGCTGTCGCCGCCGTGGCTCTTGCCGCCCGGAAACACTAGGGCTCCAGCCGCGAAGTCGATCTGGTGGTGGCGCTTGACCATCAGCACTTCGAACGTCGGCGCGTCCCGAAGCAGCAGTATGGTGGCGGCGAGACGGATCTCGCCCGGCTGTGAGTCAGACATGGCGAGAAGTCTGGCGCCGCTACGTGCGCTTGCCCAGACTTCTTTCGAACAGTTGTTAGGCTGCGCCCTGATCCTTGACGCGATCGTTGCGGCGGCGATTGGCGCTGCGGTCCATGCGCTCCATCAGGTACTCGCTGTCCTCGCGCGACACCGTGTGCGACGACGTGAGGAAGCGCTGGATCATGTGCTCCTGGAAGCGCTCGCGATCGTTGGCGCCGCCGTCAAACTCCAGGCCGTGATAGGCGTCGACACCCGCGCGGAACGCCGAATAGAGGCGCGGCGGCAGGCCGGCCCGCTCGCAGATCGCCTTCAGGCCCAGGGGGCCGGCGTCGTGGATCATCAGCCAGGTGCGGTGGTGCGGCACGCCGGACAGCTCGGCCACGGCCCACTCGAAGAAGCTCATATGGCCGTGGGCCAGGGCCCGCAGGACCAGGGACGGCGACAGGCGGCCCATCTTGGCCAGGTGCGCCACGAAAGCCTTGGGATCGGCGGCGCGTCCGGCCTGGTCGACCAGATCGATCGTCGCCCGCTCCTTGGCGCCGAGGATCAGCTCCATCGTGCGCTCGGCCGACAGGGCGTGGCTGCTCAGGATGTGGTCGCGCAGCTGCTCGCCGACCATGTCGATCAGGCGCTCGCTGACGGCCAGCGGCAGGGCCGTGCGATAGGCGACGGCCTGCAACACCGTCTCCGACTTGGCGAAGCGGTCGAGGGCCTTCTGCAGCGCCACTTCCGAGAAGCGGGCGTTGTCGTTGGCGCAGGCCGTGGCGACCACGTCCTCATTGCCCTGCTCGACCAGCAGGGTGGTGATGCGGCTGGAGAGCTTCGGACGCTTGGCCACCGCCTTCTGGCGCACCGCCCCGCCGACGCGGACGATCTCGGCCAGGTCGGTGTCGGTAAACACCGGCGAGAAGCTGATGATTGGCAGGCTGACGCTCTCGACGTCGCGGGCCAGGCGGTTGGCGACGTCCGGCGGCAGGGCCGTGGAATTCTTGAGCGTGACCGCCATGGCCCGGCGGACCAGTTCGGCGGCGTCGGCGGCCATCACCCGCAGGATCTCGTGCGCGACCTGGCGGTCTTCGTCGCTCAGCGCGCCGCGATCGATGCTGCGGCAAAGCTTGTGCGCGGCCAGCGCCCGCTCGTCGGGCGTCGCGCCCTTCACGAGCATGCGGATGTCGGTGTCGGTGAGTGCGGCGCGGGTGGTGGCCATGATTTGCCTGCCGGGGGACCTGGTGCTTGGAGTCCCATCTTCGACGGTTAGGCTTAATGATTGTTTGAACTTCATACCTGTGGATTAACGATACCCCGTAACCGGGTACAAACCACGACGCCCTAAGGTGCGCCCTCAATCACGAGGAGTGCGATCTTGCTCGCCGAGCGCCGCCCAAAAGACATCTCGACGGACGGCGCCCACCTCGCCAAGGCCCTGGACGCCCAGGCCGCGCTATTGCCTTACGCGCTTGGGGTTTTCGCGGTCAGCCTGCCCCTTTTCGTGTGGATCGGATCGTTCGCCGCCAACCGCGTGTGGATGACCGCCAGCTTCGCGGTGTTCGCGATCAACTGGGGCGCCTTCTACGCGATGGTGAACTGGTTGCGCGACGAAGCGTCGCAAGATCTTAACCGTAGAGCCCGCGTTCAGGTGATCGGCGGCGTGCTGTGGGCCCTGGCGGCCGTGCAGGTCTCGATCTTCGCCCTGGGCGCCGGACCCGCGCGCGAGCCCCTGCTGTTGCTGGCCACGGCCGGCGCGGTGCTGTGCGCCTTCTTCGCCGCGCCCTATCTGGTCGGCCTGCTGATCGTCGCGCCGATCGCGGCGGCCGGCCCGCTGATCGTCTCCCTCTCCGGCAACCGCGAGCTGGGCGAGCTGACCCTGGGCGCGACCGCCCTGGCCCTGACCCTGGCCCTGGTCCTCAACCGCATGTTCCGCCGCCAGCACGACCTGGCCGTCCAGCACGAACACCTGGTCGACGAGCGCCTGCGCGTGCTGGAAGCGGCCGAGCGCACCGCCCGCAGCAAGTCCGACATCGTCGCCACGCTCAGCCACGAGATCCGCAACGGCCTGACCGGCGTCACCCACGTGCTGGCCGCCGCCGCTGGCAAGGGCGGCCGCGCCGCGCCGTCGCGCGAGCAGCTGAACGCCGCTCTCGACGCGGCCCAGGACCTGATCGCGGTGCTGAACGCCACGCTCGACAGCGAGACCGCCGAGTCCGGCCGCCTCAGCGTCGAGGCCCAGCCGTTCGATCCGGTTCGCCTGGTCCAGGACCTGGCCCTGCTGGACAAGCCCCACGCCGCGACCAAGGGCCTGGAGCTGGCCGTCCACGTCGACCCCCTGCTGCGCCTGCGCGACAAGGGCGCGGTGGTCGCCGACGCCCTGCGCACCCGCCAGATCATCGCCAACCTGCTGGGCAACGCGGTCAAGTACACCGTGCGCGGCCGCATCGAGGTCCGCCTGGAACTGCGCGACGGCCAGATCGCCATCGAGGTCGCCGACACCGGTCCTGGCCTCTCGCTCGAGGAGATCGAGCAGGCGTTCGAGCCCTTCCGCCGCGTCGAGCGCACCGGAGCCGGCGTCAACGGCGCGGGCCTAGGCCTGTCGCTGTCGCGCCAGCTGGCCAAGCTGATGGGCGGCACCCTGGAGGCCCGCAGCGCCGTCGGCGTCGGCAGTTGCTTCACCCTGATCCTGCCCTTCGACCCCGCCGCCGAGTGCGAGCTGGACGAAGGCGAACTGGAAGCCGTCGCCGCCGAGACCTCGGGCGCGCCGCGCGCCATGCGCATCCTGATCGCCGAGGACGACGCCCTGAACGCGGCCATGCTGCGCGCCATTCTCGAGCAGTTGGGCCACCAGGTAGTCCACGCCCAGAACGGCCGCCGCGCCGCCGACCTGGCCCGGATCGCCGAGTTCGACCTCCTGATGCTGGACCACCGCATGCCGGTGATGGACGGCCCGACCGCCACCGCCAGCCTGCGCGGGGGCGAAGGCCCCAACCGCCACGCCCCGATCGTCGCCATCATCGACGGCGACGGCGAGGAGGCCACCGGCTTCCTGGAAGCGGGCGCCGACATCATGCTGCGCAAGCCGGTCAGCGTGGCGGGCGTGGCCCGCGCCCTGGCCGACGCCACCGCCCTGGACCGTCGCGGCGACCGCGCCGCCGCCTGAGCTTCGGTTTGACAAGCCAGGCCGCGGGTGGAGAATGGCGCATGTTCTCGCGCCCGACCTTCCGGCGTTTTCGCCATCACGGCGGTAGCCTGCTCGCAGGCTCCTAGCCCCGAACCGTCCGCGCGCCTGTCGCGGGCGTTCGGGGCGAACATCACTCCCATCGTCATCTGACGGCGCGCCGCCCGCGCGTCGTCGCACGCCTTCACATCATCGCCAGGAGCCTTTCATGCCCTCGCAAGAGGACGCGCTCGCGCGTCCGCGTATCATCATGGCCGAGACCGAGGTCGAACGCCTGTCCACCCTGGCCCTGCAGATGGAGCAGGCCGCGCCGCTCGCCGCCGACATGCTGCTGCAGGAGATCGACCGCGCCGAGGTCCGCCCCGACGCCGACATGCCCGACGGCGTCGTCCGCATGCGCTCGACCGTCCGGTTCGAGGACGACGCCCATGGCGTCGCGCGCTCGGTGCTGCTGGTGTATCCGAAGGAGGCCGACATCGCGGCGGGCAAGATCTCGGTCCTGTCCCTGGTCGGCGCGGGCCTGATCGGCCTCTCCGCCGGCCAATCGATCCAGTGGCCCGATCGCGACGGCCACGAGCGGTCGCTGCGCATCCTCAAGGTCGAGCCACCCGGCTGCATCGCGTTCTGACCAAGATCCTGTTCCGAACGGAGGGCTTGCCGCCGGGTAAGCCTTTCCCCTTCCCTCGCCCTCCCCCATGCTCGCCTCAACGAGAAAAGGGAGAGAGCGATGCTGGAGGGACTGCGGGTCGTCGAGCTGGCGACCTATATCGCCGCCCCCGGCGCGGCCGGGATCATGGCCGACTGGGGCGCCGAGGTGATCAAGGTCGAGTCGCCCGAGGGCGATCCGATGCGGCGGTTCTTCGACACCATCGGCTCGGACCAGGACGCCAACCCGATCTTCGAGCTCGACAACCGCGGCAAGAAGGCCGTGGTGCTGGATATCCGCAGCGACCTCGGCCGCGACGCCCTGAAGGCCCTGGCCGCCACCGCCGACATCTTCCTGACCAATGTCCGCCCCGCCGCCCTGGCCCGCGCCGGCGTCGACTACGAGACGCTGAAGGCGATCAATCCGCGCCTGATCTATTGCAGCCTGACGGGCTACGGCCTAACCGGCCCCGACCGCGACAAGCCCGGCATGGACGTGGCGGCCTTCTGGTCGCGCGCCGGGGTGGGATCGATCACCGCGCCGAAGGGGACAGAGCCCTTCCCGATCCGCACCGGCATGGGCGACCATGTCACGTCCTTGGCGACGGTGTCCGCCATCCTGGCTGCGGTCCACGAACGCACCAACACCGGCGTGGGGCGGCTGGTCGAGACCTCGCTGCTGCGCACCGGCGTCTATGCGATCGGTTCGGACATGGCGATCCAGCTGCGCTTCGGGAAGCTGGCCTCCACGCGCGGACGGCGCGAGGCGCTGCAGCCGCTGGCCAACTTCTACAAGACCGCCGACGGCCGCTGGATCTGCCTGCTGCCGCGCCAGGGCTCGGTGGACTGGCCGCGCATCGCCGCCGCCGCCGGCCGGCCCGAACTGGTCGATGACCCGCGCTTCGCCAACGCCAAGGCCCGCCGGGAGAACGGCCAGGCCCTGGTCGACATCCTGGACGAGGCCTTCGGGGACATGGCCTATGACGACGCCGCCGAGGCGCTGGACGCTGGCGACATCACCTGGGCGCCTTATCAGACGCCGCGCGAGCTAGCCGTGGATGCCCAGGCCGAAGCTGCCGGCTGCTTCGTCGACACCCCCGACGGCGCGGGCGGCACGTTCAAGGCTCCGGCCGCCCCGGCCCGCTTCCCGGGAGCGGAGGACGGCCCACGCGGACCCGCGCCGAAACTAGGCGCGGACACGGAGGCGGTGTTCAGGGACTTGGGATGGTCCGAGGATCAGGTCGCGGCCCTGACCGCCGTCAGCGCTTGATTCCCAATATCCGTTCTTCCCGGCGAAAGCCGGGACCCAGATGGAAGGATGCTGGGGTGGGTTCTAGAAGCGCCGCGTCAATCCAATCAGCCTCAGCGCCGAGATCTGGGCCCCGGCTTTCGCCGGGGAAACGGATCAAGGGCTAGCGTTTGATCTTGTCGTTGGCGTCGGCCAGCACGCGCAGCATCTCGGCCGAGAACATCGAGCTGGCCAGGCGCTGACCGCCGCCCATGCTGCTGTTGTCCGAGCCGCCGCCGAACGGATTGCCGACGTCCTGCGAGCCGCGCAGGATCAGATCGACCATCGCCTCCTGCTGGCGGATGCGCTCCAGGCGGCGGCCGCCGGCATATTGCATGAAGCCCTGGTCGCCCTGTGGCAGGCGCACCGTGTCTGGCTGGTCGGTGACGCGCGTCGCGCCGCCGGTCTTGGTCAAGTTGGCGTAGACCTCGCCCACCGTGGCGGCGCGGCCGTCCTTGTAGAAGATCGACTTGTTGGCCTGGGCCGCGTCCGGGAACATCGCCGCGGCGCTGGCGGTCGGCGAGGCGGTGGCGGCCTGGATCAGGCGGGCCGAACCCGCCGGACCGAGGAAGTGGGCGGCATAGAGTTCGCCGGCGGTCGGGTCGCGTCCCACCCGGCCCCGCAGGTACGAAGCGTGGTCGGAAGCCAGCTCGCCGGCCATCAGCGAGGCGGCGTGCGGATCGGCCTTGAGGCCCAGGACGGCCTTGCGGGCCTCATCGCCCTCTACCCGATAGCGGCCGTCGGAGCCTTGGCTGATCAGGTCGGCGTAGCGGGCGTAACCATATTTGGAGCCGTGCTTCTTCAGCGTGGACAGCCAGGTCTGGTCGACGAATTGGAACAGGCCCGAGGCCGAGGAGGTCCGGGCCTTGGCGGCCGGGTTGAAGCCGCTCTCGCGCTTGGCGGTGCCCATCAGGAACGTGAAGTCGACCCCGGTCGCGCTGGAAGCGCGCTGGATCGCCGACTCGACGACGCTGCGGATGGAACTGACGGCGGGCATGGGCCTCAGGAGTCGGCGACTATGGTTAATTCGCGATTAACCACGTTCCCCGCCCCGCGTCCGGAGACGACTTGTCGCACTCATTCTTACAAACGTAAGACAAATCGTCACGCAGATTACGATTGTCAATTTACAGCCCGAAGCGTTCGTGATGACCTGATCCTACAAACGTAATTTACGCGTAGGAGATCGACATGAACCTGGCTCTCCACCCCAGCGGCTCCGGCATCCCCGGCCTGGACGACACGCCGCGCAAGCCGTCCAAGGTGCTGGTCATCGGCATCGCCGTCTCGGTCGCCGCGCACCTGGGCCTGATCGGCTACCTAGCCTACACCAAGTACGTCACGCCGATGCCGATGGCGCAGGACGAGGACGTCTTCAGGCTGGAGCCGACCTACACGCCGCCGAAGCCGCCGCCCCCTCCCCCGCCGACCGACCGGCCGCCGCCGCAGTCGACCGCGCCGAAGCTGCACATCCCGCTGCAGACGCCGTTCGAGACGCCCCCGCCCCTGCCGGCCGACCCGAAAGTCGACGCCCCGCCGGCCACCGGCCCGATCACCACCCTGGCGCCGACACCGCCCGCGCCTCCGGCTCCCCCGGTTCCGCAGGCCAAGGTGGTCACCCGTCCCAACTGGCTGAAGCTACCGTCGGCCGACGACATGGCCCGCTACTATCCGGAGAGCGCCCAGCGGCGCGGCTTGTCGGGCTCGGCGACCCTGAACTGCGTGGTGGCGATCAACGGCACGGTCCGCGACTGCTCGGTCCTGTCGGAAACCCCGGCCGACGAAGGCTTCGGCGCCGCGGCCATCAAGGTCTCGCGCTTCTTCAAGATGAAGCCGCAGATGGAGGACGGCCAGGCCGTGGACGGCGCCACCGTCCGTATCCCGATCCGATTCAGCGCGGGCTAGCCACCCACCCTCCAACGCTGAAACGGCGGCCGGGTCGCGCCTTCCGCGACCCGGCCATCTCTCATTTCGCTAGTAGCTCTTGGGCAGCCCCAGAACCCGCTCGGCGATGAAGTTCAAGATCATCTCGCGGCTGACCGGCGCGATGCGGGCGATCATCGCCTCGCGGAAGTAGCGCTCGACGTCGTATTCCTTGGCGTAGCCCATGCCGCCATGCGCCAGGACCGCGTTCTCACAGGCGTGGAAGCCGGCCTCGGCGCCCAGGTACTTGGCGGCGTTGGCCTCGGCCCCGCAGTCCTTGCCCTGGTCGTAGAGGGCGGCGGCCTTGAAGGCCAAGAGGTTGGCGGCCTCCAGCTCCGCCCACGACTTGGCCAGCGGATGAGCCACGCCCTGGTTCTTGCCGATCGGCCGGCCGAACACGATCCGCTCGTTGGCGTAGGTGGTCGCCTTGGCCAGCGCCGCGCGGCCCAGGCCGATGGCCTCGACGGCGAACAGCACGCGCTCGGGGTTCAGGCCGTGCAGCAGGTACGCAAAGCCCTTGCCCTCCTCGCCGACCAGGTCCTCGGCCGGGACGAACAGGTCCTCGATGAAGAGCATGTTACACTCGACGGCCTTGCGGCCCATCTTCGGGATCGGCTTGGCCTCGATCTTCTCGGCGTCGGTGTAGAACAGGGAAAGACCCTGGTGCGGCTTGGCGCACTGATCCTTGGGCGTGGTGCGGGCGATGATCAGAATCTTGTTGGCGCGCTGGGCCCCGGTGGTCCAGATCTTCCGGCCGTTCAGGCGATAGCCGCCGTCGACCTTCTCGGCCCGGGTCTCCAGGCTGGAGGTGTCCAGGCCCGAGTTCGGCTCGGTCACCGCGAAGCACATCTTGTCCTCGCCCGAGATGATCCGGGGCAGCAGGCGGGTGCGTTGCTCATCGGTGCCGAACTTCACCAGCGGCATCGGGCCGAAGATGTTCAGGTGGATGGCCGAGGCGCCCGAGAAGCCCGCGCCCGACTGGGCCACGGTCTGCATCATCACGGCGGCCTCGGTCAGGCCCAGGCCCGCGCCGCCGACGCGCTCCGGCATGGCCACGCCGAGCCAGCCGCCTTCGGCGATGGCGGCGACGAACTCTTCGGGGAAGATTCCGGTCTCGTCCGTGCGGCGCCAGTATTCGTCGTCGAAGGCCGCGCACACCTTGGCGACGCCTTCGCGGATGGCTTCCTGCTCTTCGGTCAACCAGAATCCGGACATCCGGTCCTACTCCCCTGCGTTGCGGTCCTCGGACTTCTCGAAACGGCGCGCGTCCATGGCGGCGGCGTCCGGGCCCGGGTTATCGCCATTCAGATACGCCGCGACCATGTCGGCCACAAGCGGCGCGAACAGCCAGCCATTGCGGCGCGCGCCGACGGCCAGCATGACACCGGGAGCCTGGCTCCAGCCGACCAGCGGCAGGCCGTCCGGCGTGGTGACCCGCACCCCGACCTCCACCTTGGCGGCGTCGAGATCGAGCTCCGGCCGTAGCGCCCAGGCTGCCGCGCGCAGCCCCTGAGTCGCCGAAGCCTCGGGCGCCAGGTCGTCGCGGCCGGCCTCCATGGTCGCGCCGATGGCCAGCTCCTCGCCCAGCGCCAGATAGACACCCTCGCCGCGCACCACCGCCTCGCCGGCCTCGGCCGAGACGCGCAGGATCTGGCCCTTGATCGGCGAGAGGATCTTGGTCTCGGGCGCCAGACCGCCGTCGCGCGCGCCGGGACCGGTGGCCAGCACCAGGGCGTCAAAGGCTTCGGTGCTGCCGTCGGCCAGGGTCAGGAGGCCGGGCGCGAAGGCCTCAACCGCGCCGATCTCGAACCGCGCGCCGGCCGCTTCGGCCGCTTGGCGCAAGATGTCCAGGGTCGGCCGCGCCTCGACTCGCCAGTCCTCGTCCGTATCGGCGTCCGGCAGGCCCAGGGAGGTGAGTCGCTCGGAAACCTGGCCGCGCCAAGCGTCGGAACCCTCGAACCGCACGCCGGCGCGGGCCAGCGGGATGTCCAGATCTTGGGCAAAGGCCGGCCACAGATCGCGCGCCCGGCGCATGATCGGCAGGTGTTCGCGCGAGGCGGGGTCGAACAAAGCCTCGCTGACCGGCGCCAGCATGCCGGCCGCCACGCCCGAGGCGTTGTCGCCCGGCGCGGCCGGATCGAAGACGGTGACCTTGAAGCCCGCCCTCGCTAAACGCAGCGCCACGGCTGATCCCAGAGCCCCGGCCCCGGCCACGGCGACACGCGCGCCAGAATGAAGTTTCATGGCGCGCAAACACCTCTCGAGGCCGCGCACGTCAAGCCCCGTACAGAAGGCCACAGGTTAAAATTCACCATTAACGATAAACCATGCATCGCGACACTTTGGCGCGAAGACCCAGTTCCGTGTACATGCGCACGTGACGTCGCAGCCAAGCTCGGTCTATATCCGTTAACACTTGAGTGAGGCCGCTGTCGCGGCGTTGAATGGATCCAAGGCGGATGAACGACCGAGCCGCAGCCGAACCGGCCCACCCTGTTGATCTCTATGTGGGGGCCCGGCTGAGAATTCGCCGCAAGATGATGGGCCTTTCGCAGACCCAGGTCGCCGACGCCCTTGGCATCACCTTCCAGCAGATCCAGAAGTACGAGCGCGGCGCCAACCGCATCAGCGCCAGCAAGCTGTATGACGCGGCCAAGCTGCTGCAAGCGCCTGTTTCCTACTTCTTCGAGGGCCTCGAGGACACCGACGGCGGCATCGACGACGGCTTCGCCCAGCGCATGACTGAGTTCGTCTCCACGCCCGAAGGCCTGGAACTGGCCAGCCTTTTCCCGCGCCTGTCGGACCGCCGCCTGCGCCGCCGGGTCGTCGACCTGGTCCGCGCCATGGTGGACGACGAAGCCCCGTAAGACCTTCCGACCAGTATCCGCTTTCGAAAGGCCCGCGACGCGAATCGCGGGCCTTTTCGCATTCGGAACCGCCCCTCGCGCCCGCCGTTGATCCGGCGACGGAGCGCTGAACAGGGGCTGGCGACATGCCACGCGACACGGTCGATTTTCCGCCGGTCTCGCCCGGCCTTCTCTACGTCAATGACGACGATCCCGGCTTGCGGCGGATCAAGAGCGGCGACGGCTTCGACTACCGCGATCCCGACGGCGCGCGAATCGACGACGCCGACGCGCTGGAGCGGATCCGCGCCCTGGCCATCCCGCCGGCCTGGACCGACGTCTGGATTTGCCCCTCGCCGCGCGGCCACATCCAGGCCACCGGCCGCGACCAGCGGGGCCGCAAGCAGTATCGCTATCACGACGCTTGGCGGCGTGACCGCGACGGGCTGAAGTTCGGCCGGATGATCGCCTTCGGCCGCGCCCTGCCCAAGCTGCGGGCCAAGGTCGAGACCGATCTCGCCCGCCGGGGCCTGCCCCGCGACAAGGTCGTGGCCGCCGTCGTGCGGTTGATGGAGCTGACCCTGATCCGCGTCGGCAACGAGGCCTACGCCAAGGAGAACAAGAGCTTCGGCCTGACCACCCTGCGCGACCGCCACGCCAAGCTGTCCAGCGTCGGCGGCACCTTCCAATTCAAGGGCAAGAGCGGCGTCGTCCACACCACCGGCTTCCGCGACCGACGCCTCGCCCGCATCGTCAAGGCCTGCCAGGACGTACCGGGCCAGCGCCTGTTCCAGTATCTCGACGAGGACGGCCAGCGCCGCTCGGTCGAGAGCGCCGACGTCAACGCCTATATCCGCGCGGCGATGGGCGAGGACTTCTCGGCCAAGGACTTCCGCACCTGGGCCGGCACCTTGGCCGCCGCCCAGGCCCTGTGCCTGGTCCCGAAGGCGACCAGCGCCACCGAGGCCAAGCGCAACGTCAACACCTGCGTGAAGGCGGTTGCGGGACTCCTGGGCAATACCGCCGCGGTCTGCCGTGGTTCCTACATCCACCCGCTGGTGCTGGAGGCCTATCAGCAGGGCGTGCTGCCGCTGAAACCCGGCCGCTCGTCCCGCGCCTTCGAACTGGCGGTGATCCGCTTCCTGGAGGCCGCCAAGGCCTCGTGCTCGGAAGCCTGAGGGAGGAGAACGCCATGGCCGCCGGCCGTCCCACCTGGCAGGGCCACCTGCGCCTGTCGCTCGTGACCTGCCCCGTCGCGCTCTACACCGCCACGGATGCGGGCAGCGACGTGCACTTCAACATGCTGCACAAGAAGACCCACAACCGGATCAAGATGATCCCGACCGACCCGGACCTTGGCCCCATCGAGCGGGCCGACATCGTCAAGGGCTACGAGGTCGAGAAGGGCGAGTACGTCGTCATCACCCAGGACGAGATCGACAGCGTGCGGCTGGAAAGCACCCGCACCATCGACATCGAGCGCTTCGTCTCCGCCGATGAGATCGACCGGCTGTACTGGGACAATCCCTACTTCCTGGTCCCCGATGGCAAGCTGGCCGCCGAGGCCTACGGCGTGATCCGCGAGGCGATGACCAAGGAGGGCCAGGTCGCCCTGGGCCGCGTGGTCATGCATCAGCGCGAACGCCTGCTGGCCATCGAGCCCCGCGACAACGGCATGGTCGCCTGGTCTTTGCGCAACCGTCGCGAGGTCCGCGAGGCGGCCACCTATTTCGACGCCATCCCCGACAAGAAGCCCGACGCGGCGATGATCCAGATCGCCCAGAAGATCATCGAGCAGAAGGAAGGCCCCTTCGATCCCGAGCAGTTCAACGACCGCTACGAGGACGCGCTACGCGCCCTGATCAAGGAAAAGCAGAAGGGCAAGGGCCGCAAGGTCACGGTCGAGGAGCCCGAGGACACTAATGTGGTGGACCTGATGGAGGCGCTACGCAGCAGCCTGGGCAAGGCGCCGGCGAAGGCTGGAGCGAAGAAGACCCCGGCTCACAAGGCTCCGGCGCGGAAGAAGGCCGGCTAGGCCTTCAACCCGCCCAGCAGTTCCTTCAAACGCGGCCCGGCCTTGGCGGCCATCGCCTCGCCCACCGCCGCGGCGGCGTTGGCCGGGCGGATCATCACCTCGAACTCCTTGATCTTGCCGGCGTCGTCGAAGGAGATGATGTCGATGCCCTTCAGCTTCTTGTCGCCGACGCGAGCGCTGAATTCCAGCACCACGGACCCGTGGTCCTCGGACCAGAACTCCCGGTGATAGGCGAAGTCCTCGAAGATGGTGTTGACCGTGGCGATGATGTGCACCAGCGGCCCGACGCCGGGATAGGGCGTGAAGAACGCCGGCGAGCGGAACACCACGGCTTCGGACGTGACGGGTCGCAGGCGGTCGAACTCACGCTTCTCCAGCAGGTCGTGCCAAGTCTCCAGCGTCTGCAGCGCCTGCTCGCGGGCCATGCTCTTCTCCCCATGATCCCGACGTTCGAATGCGCCGGATGGCGGCACTGTAAAATCCGCCCTACCCCTTGCCTAGTTTCTTGATCGCCGCCGCTAGGTCCCGCTCGCTGTCGGCATAGGCGTCCCAGGCGTCGAGGTCCTTCATCAGGCCCGGCACGGTGCGGATGTTCAACCGCGAGGGGTCCAGTCCCTTGCGCACCTGGGTCCAGGCCACCGGCCACGACACCGGCGCGCCCGGCCGGCCGCGCGGCGAGAGCGGGGCCACGGCCGTGCTCATGCGGTCGTTGCGCAGGTAGTCGAGGAAGATCTTCCCGCCCCGCTCCTTCTTGGACATGTTCAGCAGGTACTGGTCGGGACTGTCGGCGGCCATCCGGGCGCAGACCTCGCGAGCGAAGGCCTTGGCCGCGTCCCAGTCGACTTTCGTGCCCTTCAGAGGCGTGACCACGTGCAGCCCCTTGCCGCCGGTGGTCTTGCAGAAGGGCACGAGGCCCAGGGCCTCCAGCCGGTCGCGGATTTCCCGCGCCCCCTCGACCACGGCGTCGAACGACACGTCCGGCGCGGGGTCGAGGTCGAAGACCAGCCGGCCCGGGACCTCGGGTTCGTTCGGCCGGCAGTTCCAGGGATGCAGCTCGGCCCCGCCCCATTGAGCGACCGCGACCAGGCTCTCGACCGTGTTGAACACGAGGTAGGGCGTGCGGTCGCCACTGACCGTGACCTCGTCGATCAGGGCCGAGACGCCCTTGCCCGAATGGCGCTGGAAGAACTTCTCGCCGTCGATGCCGTCGGGCATGCGGATCACCGAGCAGGGCCGGCCCTTCACATGCTCCAGCATCCACGGCCCGACCGCCGCGTAGTATTCGGCCAGCTCCAGCTTGGTCCCCGGCTTGCCGTCGCCGGCGTCGGGCCACAGCGGCTTGTCGGGATTGGAGATCGCCACGCCCAACACAGAAGCCTTGCCGCTCGCCTTGTGGGTCGGCTTGACGGTCGGCTGGGCCAGTTCGACATCCTCGACCGGAGCCGGAGCCTCGGCCTCCACGGCCTTGGCCGGTTTGTCCTCGCGCAGGCCCTTGAACGAGGCCTGGCGCACCGAGCCGTCGCCCGTGAAGCCGGCGAACTCGATCTCGGCCACAAGCTCCGGCGCCACCCAGTGGATGCCCGCCCCGCCCTTGGGCGCGTCCTTGCCAGTGAACGGCGAGGTCTTGCGCTCCAGCGGTTGCAGCCGGGCCATCAACTTGGCGACCTTGTCGCGGCCAAAGCCCGTGCCGACCCGGCCGACGTGGGCCAGTTGGCCATCGCGATAGACCCCGACGATCAGCGAGCGGAACGCGTCGCCCGTCGTGGTCCAGCCGCCGATCACCACCTCGTGGCCGGCGCGGCACTTGGCCTTGGTCCAGGTCCCCGGCTTGCCCGAGCGATACGGCGCGTCGAGCTTCTTGGAGACCACGCCCTCCAGCGACATCCGGCAGGCCGATTGCAGCACCGCCTCACCGCCGCTGGTGAAGTGCTCGACGTAGCGGATGCGCTCGCCGTCCGCCGGCAGTAGCGTCTTCAGCCGGTTCTTGCGGTCCGACAGCGGCAGGTCTGTCAGGTCCTGACCGTCGGCGTGCAGCAGGTCGAAGGCGAAGAAGATCAGGTCGTCGGTCTTCTCCTCCGACAGCGCCGCTTGCAGCCCCGCGAAGCTCGGCGAACCGGCCTCGTCCAGGGCCACGACCTCGCCGTCGATCAGGGCGTCGGGGAGGCCCTCGGCGTCCTTGATCAACTGCGGGAAGCGATTGCTCCAGTCGAGGCCTGTCCGGGTCCGCAGGGCCGCCTTGCCGCCCTCGATGCGCAGCTGCATCCGGTAGCCGTCGAACTTGATCTCGTGGACCCAACCCTCGCCCGTCGGCGGCCGGTCGACCAGTTTGCACAGCTGGGGCGGCATGAACTTCGGCATGGCCGTCTTCTTCGCCGGCTTGGCCTTGCCCTTGGGCGCGCTGGTCTCCTCTGCCACCTTCTCCGCGCTGGCCTCGGGGGACTTGGTGCTGCTCCAGACCGCGTCCGGCGTCGGGCCGGCCTTGGTCATGAACGGTGTCGGGGCCTTGCCCTTGCCGGCGGCGATCGCCTCCATCGTCCGGCCCGAGGCGATCGAGAAGCTGGTGTCCTCCAGGAAGTCCAGATCGCCCTCGATGGCGAACTCATCGCGGTGCTTGATCAGCAGCCAGTTCTCGCGCTTCCCGCCGCCAAACTTGTCGTTGTTGATCCGGACGAGCACGTACCCGCCCTTCATCCGCTCGCCGGCGAAGATCAGCTTGATCTCGCCCTTCTTGAGGCCCTTCTCCAGGTCGAAGCCCGGTTCGGGCGCCCACCAGCCGCGGTCCCACAGCATCACCGTGCCGCCGCCGTACTCGCCCTCGGGGATCGTGCCCTCGAAGTCGCCATAGGCCAGCGGGTGGTCCTCGACATGGACGGACAGGCGCTTGTCGTGCGGATCGCGCGACGGCCCCTTGGTCACCGCCCACGACAGGAACACGCCCTCGTGCTCCAGCCGCAGGTCGTAGTGCAGACGGGTAGCGTCGTGCTTCTGGATGACGAACCGCGCCCGCGCCGAAGCCGCGACCTCGGCCTCGCCTGAAGGCTCGGCCGTCTTCTTGAAGTCGCGTTTGGCCGCGTAGGCCGCCAGCTTCGGCGTGGACATCGGTTATTCGCCGTCGAAGACTGCGGGACGCTCGTCGTCCGGATCGCCGTCCGCGTCCTCTTCCAGCGCGATGATCTCGTCGTCATCGAGGTCTTCACCGATCAGGGCGTCGTCGTCATCTTCGTCGCCCTCGGCCTGGGTGACGTCCAGCACGTCGGGCAGCTCCTCGAAGGTGCGGAACTCGCCGTCCTTGCCGATGACGTCGTCGTCCATGGCCTCGGCGCCGTCCTGCTCGTCGTATCCGTTGTCGACATCGGTCATGGCGTCTCTCCTGTGGTGTCTTGTGGAAATGGCCAGGAGGCGGCGGGCGTTCCCCCGTGCGACTGTTTCCAAAAGCGCACCAATGATGTGCCGTTCAGCCGGATAATCTTGTCGATCGGCGCTCCTTAGTTTCCGACTGCGGCGGCCTGCCCGCCGCGCACGGAGCGCGGACATGGACATCCTCTATTCGACCCAGGCCACCGCCGTCGGCGGACGCGGCGGATGGGTCGGCAGCATCGACGGCGCTCTGAAGGTCAATCTGTCGACGCCCAAGGCCCTGGGCGGTCGCGGCGGCGCCGGCAGCAATCCCGAGCAGCTGTTCGCGGCGGCCTACGCGGCCTGCTTCCTGGGGGCCCTGCGCACCGCCGCCGCCGAGCTGGACATGACGGTGGCCGAGGACGCCAACGTCACCGCCACGGTCGCTGTCGGCCATCCAGAAGACGACCCGAAACTGGCCCTGCGCATCGGCCTCTCCATCGACCTCGCCGGCCTGCCTGCGGACGAGGCCAACGCCCTGGTCGCCCACGCCGATGCGCTGTGCCCCTACTCCCGCGCCCTGCGCGACGTCACCCAGGTGCGAATCCAGGTGACGTAAGGCCCGCATCGCGCTTCGATCCCCGCGACTCAGTGGGGAACGATCGCCATGCCGCATATGCCGGACTTCGAGGCCTGGGCGATCTTCGCCAAGGTGGCCGAGCGCGGCTCGTTCTCCGCCGCCGCCGAGGAGCTGGGCTTGGCCAAGACCACCGTCTCCAAGGCCGTGACCCGGCTGGAGGAGCGGATGCGCACCACCCTGCTCCACCGCACCACCCGCCAGCTGTCCCTGACCGAGAGCGGCCGCGCCTCGCTGGAGCGCGCCGCGCGCATCCTCAACGACGGCGAGACCATAGAGGCCGAGATCCTGGAAGAGGCCGCCGTGCCGCGCGGCCTGATCCGCCTGGCTTGCACTGGCGCGTTCGGCGTGCGGACCCTGGCCCCGCTGATCCCGGAGTTCCTCAAGCGCTATCCCGAGATCGAACTCGACCTGCACATCACCGACAGCAAGATCGACCTGATCGCCGACGGCTTCGACGGAGCGATCAAGGTCGGGCAGCTGGCCGACTCCTCGATGCGGGCCAGCCGGCTGTTCGCCCACCGCCTGCCCGTGGTCGGGGCGCCGGCCCTGTTCGAGAAGTACGGCTGTCCCGAGCAGCCCGAAGACGTCCTGAAGATGCCGATCATGGTCTACACCCATGTCCGCGAGGCCCAGGAGTGGCGGTTCTTCCACCCCGTGCACGGCGAGCGCCTGGTGATGGTCCAGGGGACGTTCCGCATGAACAACGGCCTGGCGGCGGTGCCCATGCTGCTGGAGGGCCTGGCCCTGACCCTGCAGCCCGAGGTCTATATCTGGAACGAGCTGCAGACGGGCCAGCTGGTGGAGGTCCTCAAGGACTGGACCCTGGTCCCCGTGCCCGTGCACCTGGTCACCCCGCCGGGCCGCGCCCGGCCGGCGCGGATGCGGGTGCTGCTGGAGTTCCTGCGCGAGAACTTCTCCCGCCAGCCCTGGGCCCACGGCATCGAGCACTAGCCCTTGGCGGCCTGCGGCACGGCGCGGAAGCTGATGGCCATCCGGTTGTAGGTGTTCATCAGGCCGATCGCGAGGGTCAGGTCGGCCAGCTCCTTCTCGCTGAACACCGCCATGGCGGCTTCATACTCGGCGTCCGGCACGGCGGTGTCGGCGACGCGGGTGACGGTCTCGGCCCAGGCCAGGGCGGCGCGTTCACGGTCGTCGAACAGCGCGCCGGCCTCGCGCCAGGCAGGGACCAGGACCAGCGTCTCGACCGGCAGCCCGCCCTTCAGCAGGTCGCGCGAGTGCATGTCGATGCAATAGGCGCAGCCGTTGATCAGCGAGGTGCGCAGATAGACCAGATCGACCAGCCGCGCGGGCAGGCCCGATTGCAGGATGTAGCCGTAGAGCCCGCCCAGGGCCTTCATGCCGGCGGGCGCGACGGTGTTGTGGTCGAGGCGATGAGACATCGGACTTCTCCTTGGGAACCGGCCCATGGAATGGCCACGCCCCTCGGATTTCTTGTCGCCAGCCTCCGCTTTGTGAGGATCGGTGCGTCCCTGAAATCCGATTAGTGCAGTTTTGGAAACACTGAAGAACCAAAACACCGGATTATCGACCGAACGCCGTGCGCCTACTCCTTTGCTCAAGGAAACACACACCCCGGAGCAAGACGATGGACGGCAGCAAGATCCAGGTCCGCAGCGAAACCCAGGACCGCGACCTCAACACGCTCGACATCGCCCGCGGTGGTCTGGCCCCCTGGCAGGTGCGGATGGTCGAGGCCCACATCGACGGCAATCTGGATCGCAACATCACGGTCGAGGAACTGGCCGGTCTGGCCCGCCTGTCGGTCAGCCACTTCGGCCGCGCCTTCAAGCAGAGCTTCGGCGTCGCCCCCCACGCCTACATCACCGCCGAGCGCATGGCTCTGGCCCGCGACCTGATGCTGACCACCAGCGAGCCGCTATCGCAGATCGCCCTCACCGTCGGCCTGGCCGACCAGAGCCACCTGTCGCGCCTCTTCCGCCAGCATGTCGGACAGAGCCCTCTGGCCTGGCGCCGGGCCCGCTGGACCCCGACTCAGGCGGGAATCGCCCTGCAGTGAGACCTTTGGTGAGTCGTCGGAAAGTCAGCTTTCGGGACGGTCGTTAACGCTTTTTCGCCCAGCTTGACCGTTCCTCAGGCGACGAATTCGAGAAAATCCCCGGCCCACGGGCGTTTTGTCCCCGTGAATCGGCGTTTTAACCTTCCCTAACGGGTGACAAACACGATCCGCCTCGGCAGGCTCACATCTCCCTGATTCACAGGAATGAGCTTAGAGATGACGAACGTTTCCGATCTGGTCGACGCCGCTGTCGCCGCTGACGACAAGCTGACCAAGACCCAAGCCAAGGCCATCATCGACGGCGTCTTCAAGTCGATCTCCGACGCCGCCGTGAAGGGCGAAGAAGTCTCGATCCCGGGCTTCGGCAAGTTCAAGGTCCAGGCCAAGCCGGCCCGCACCGGCCGCAACCCGGCCACGGGCGCGACCATCGAAATCGCCGCCAGCAAGAAGGTCGCCTTCACGCCGGCCAAGCAACTGAAGGACGCCGTCAACGGCTAACTTCAGCGTGGAAGCGGACGCTCAAGTGTCCGCTTCTCGACGTTGCTATTCACGCGCGACATTGTGCTCCATGCCATTGTCGCGCGTGAAGACTACCTAGAACAAAATAAGAACGATAACGTGCCGCGCATGGCCGTTCTCGATCTCAGACGTAAGCTCGCTATCCTCTCCGACGCCGCCAAGTACGACGCGTCCTGCGCCTCGTCCGGGGCCGAGAAACGGAACTCCATCGGCGGCCAGGGGATCGGCTCGACCGAGGGCATGGGCATCTGCCACGCTTACGCGCCTGACGGCCGGTGCATCAGCCTGCTGAAGATCCTGCTGACCAACTTCTGCATCTACGACTGCGCCTACTGCATCAACCGCGTGTCATCGAATACGCCCCGGGCGCGGTTCACGGTGAAGGAGGTCGTCGACCTCACCCTGAACTTCTACAAGCGCAACTATATCGAGGGCCTGTTCCTCTCGTCGGGGGTCATCCGCACGGGCGACTACACGATGGAGGAGATGGTCCGGGTGGCCAAATCGCTGCGACTGGACCACGACTTCCGCGGCTACATCCACCTGAAGCTGATCCCCGAGGCCTCGCCGGAACTGGCGGCCGAGGCTGGCCTCTATGCCGACCGGGTGTCGATCAATATCGAACTGCCGCGCGACGACGACCTGACGGCCCTCGCCCCCGAGAAGAGCCCCACCGACATCAAGCGCGCCATGGGCCGCATGCGCCTGGCCATCGACGACCACGCCGAGCCCGCGAAGAAGGCCGGCCGACGGTCGTTCGCCCGCAGCCAGTCGACCCAGCTGATCGTCGGGGCGGACGAAGCCAAGGACGGCGACATCCTGGCCCGCAGCGCCAACCTCTACGGCGCCTATCGCCTGGGGCGGGTCTACTACTCGGCCTTCAGCCCGATCCCCGACGCCAGCTCCCGCCTCCCCTTGGCCCGGCCGCCGCTGCTGCGCGAGCACCGCCTCTACCAGGCCGACTGGCTGATGCGGTTCTACGGCTTCGAGCGGCCCGAGATCGTCGCCGAGGGCGAGGACCTGGACCTCACGGTCGATCCCAAGACCAGCTGGGCGCTGAGGAACCGGGCGAAGTTCCCGATCGATATCCAGACCGCCGACAAGGAGACGCTGCTGCGCGTGCCGGGCATCGGCGCCAAGGCCGTGGAGCGCATCCTGGCTGCCCGGAAGGTGACACGCCTGACCCTCGATGACCTCAAGCGCGTCGGGGCCGTCCTGAAGCGCGCCAGGGCCTTCGTGGTCACCGCCGACTGGACGCCGGGGGCCCTGGCCGATCGCGAGAGCCTGAAGGCGGCGCTGGTGCAGCCCCAGCAGCTGAGCCTGTTCTGATGCGCGTGGTGCGGCTGGCGTCCGAGATCGACTTCACCGGCTGGCGCACGGCCGCGCGGGCGCTGCGGGCCGAGGGCGTCGAACCGCAGGCGGTGGTGTGGACGGTGGAGCGGGAGTTGTTCGATCTCGACACCCCTGCCCCCTCCGACAAACCCGCCAACTTCACCGTCCCAGCCGCCTTCGTCGAGCTGGCCGAGCAGGTGATCCAGAACCGCGCGGCCGACCGCTTCGCCCTGCTCTACCGCATCCTCTGGCGGCTGGAGCGCGAACCTCGGCTGATCGACAATCCGGCCGATCCCGACATGGCCCGGGCCCGCGACATGGCCAAGGCCGTCAGCCGCTCGGCCCACAAGATGAAGGCCTTCGTCCGCTTCCGCCTGATCGAAGGCGCGGCGACTGAAACCTACGCCGCCTGGTTCGAACCCGCGCACCGCGTCACCGAGGCCACCGCCGGCTTCTTCGTGCGCCGCTTCACCAACATGGACTGGACCATCCTGACGCCCGACGCCTGCGTGGCCTGGGACCGCGAGCAGCTCATGGTGTCGGAAGGCGCCGATCCGGCCGATGCGCCGTCCGAGGACGCGCAGGAAGAGCTCTGGCGCACCTACTACGCCTCGATCTTCAATCCGGCCCGGCTGAACCCCAGGCAGATGCGCCAGGAGATGCCCAAGCGCTACTGGCGGAACCTGCCCGAGGCGGCGCTCATTCCGGAGCTGATCGAAACCGCCCAGGAGCGCGCCACGGCCATGGTCGCCGCCCATCCCAGCAAGCCGCCCGAACGCAAGCTGAAGGCCGCCCTGCGCCACGCCCGCGATGCGTCCTATGACGGCTCGCTGCCAACCTCGCTGGACGACATCGCCGCCGGGGTCGAGCTCTGCCGCCGCTGCGACCTCTGGCGCGACGCCACCCAAGGCGTGCCGGGTGAAGGCGCGGCGAAGGCGGCGCTGATGTACGTCGGCGAACAGCCGGGCGACCAGGAGGACCTCGCCGGTCGTCCGTTTGTCGGGCCGGCCGGCCAGGTGTTCGACAAGGCGCTGGCGGAAGCCGGCGTGGCGCGCGACCGCACCTATGTCACCAACGCCGTGAAGCACTTCAAGCACGAGCCGCGCGGCAAGCGGCGCATCCACAAGACCCCCGATCGCGGCGAGGTCACCGCCTGCCGCTGGTGGCTGGACGCCGAGCGCCGGCTGGTGAAGCCCCGGGTGATCGTGATGCTGGGCGCGACGGCGGCGCTGGGCGTGATCGGTAAGCCGACCCCGATCGGGGCCAATCGGGGAAAGGCCCTGCAGCTGCCGGACCAGGCCCACGGCGTGGTGACCTACCACCCGTCGTTCCTGCTGCGCCTGCCTGACGAGGACGCCAAGGCGAAGGCCTATGCGGAGTTTGTCGAGGACCTGCGGCTGGCCGGTGATCTGGCGGGCCTGACATAGCAAAACGCCCGGCCTCTCGGCCGGGCGTCTGTTCAGCGCTTGCTGGCTTAGTGCGCGGCCTTGCCGCCGTACTCCGCCATCAGCTCTTCCTTGCGAGCCTTCATCCGTTCACCCATGGCCTCCAGGTCCTCGTCGCCCTTCTTGGCTTGCGAGAACAGGCCGCCGGGTTGTTCCTCTTCCTTGACGTGGTGGGTGATGTACTCGCCCAGCACCTTGACCTTGGCGTCGTAATATTGATCGCCGGGCTTCATCGCCTCGATCTCGGCGATCAGCTTCTTGGCCCCGTCGTGCTCGACATAGGCCTCGTCCAGCAGGTCGTCGTCGACCTCGCCGCGTTCCTCCGGATAGAGGATCTCTTCCTCGATCTGCGTGTGGACCTTGAGCGCTAGGGCGATCTTGTTGAACAGCGCCAGCTTCTCGGCGTCGCCCTCGAGCTGTTCGTACTCGTCGAACATCGCGGCCACCTCGCGGTGGTCCTTCTTGAGCAGGCTGATGGCCAGCGGATCGCGGCGGGCGGTGCGACGCGTGCGGCGCGGCTTGGCGGACTTGGTCGTGGTCTTGGCGGCGGCGGCCATGGAAACTCTCCCTCGGATTGTCCCCCGACCGCCAACAAACCCGCTCGCCCCGCGCCCTGTTCCTTTTGCGATAAACTCTTAATTGAAAAGCGCTTTCAGCGTCGGGCGGCCGACAGTCGACCGCCCGACACCGGAAAGATCAGCGATCCTGGATGTTGCCCGAACGGCTGGTGTTCTGGCGCAGATTGCCGGAACTGCCCTGCTCGTCGAGGTTCACATCGGCATTGCCAGGCTGCGCGTCGAACTCGGCCTGGCCGGCGTCGAGATCAGGCTTCTGGCCCTTGAACGCGCGTTGTTCGGGCGGGATGGGCGGGGGCTTGGACATGGCGTCCTCCTCTTGAGGTGATCGAAATCAACCGATCCCCCGCCAAGGCGGTTCCTACGCCCTAGCTGGCCCGCTTCACGCCCGAGAACACCGCGTCCAACTCGGTGGCCAGCAGCTCGATCCGGTACGGCTTGATCAGCACCCGCCGGCCTTCGTTGGTCGCGGCGGCGGCCGCGGCGCTGTAGCCGGTGGTCAGGATCACCGGCAGGTCGGGCCGCAGCCGCGAGATGTCGCGCGCCAGGTCCAGGCCGCCGACATCGCCCGGCATGACCATGTCGCTGAACACCAGATCGAAGGCGATGTCCTGGCGCAGGGTCTCCAGCGCCGACAGGGCGTCGCCGGCCCGGACCACGTCATAGCCCAGCTCGCGCAGCATCTCCTCGACCAGTTGGGCGACGCTGTCGTCGTCCTCGACCATCAGGATGCGCCGCTCGGTGTCGCCCGGCCCCGGCAGGGCGATCGCCACGGCCTCCAGGGCCAAGGCCTTGGTCGAGCGCGGAATCCGCATCCAGATCGTCGTCCCCTCACCCAGCACGCTCTCGATCCCGGCCTCGCCGCCCGACGAGCGCGCGAAGCCGTAGACCTGGGACAGGCCAAGCCCGGTGCCCTTGCCGACCGCCTTGGTGGTGAAGAAGGGCTCAAACAGGCGGCTCAGCACCTCGGGCGCGACGCCGACGCCGGTGTCGCGGATCGACAGGCGCACCATGTCGCCCACGCCGTCCGGCTTGCCCGAAGGCTCGTTGCGGCCTTCGATGGTGATGGTGCCGCCGTCCGGCATGGCGTCGCGAGCGTTGATGGCGATGTTCAACACCGCCACCTCCATCTGCGAGGCGTCGACCTCGACGCGCCACAGGTCCGGGGCCAGCTTCATCTCGACCGCCACGTCCTCGCGCAGCGAGCGGTCCAGCAGGGTGTGCATGCCGACCAGACGTTTCTCGATATCGACCACTTCCGGCTTCAGCGGCGCGCGGCGCGAGAAGGCCAAGAGCTGCTGGGTCAGGCTGGCGCCGCGATCGATGGCCTGGCGGATGCCGGTGCGCAGGCGCTCGCGGCGGGTCGGGTCGGTGGTCCGTTCCAGCAGGTCCAGACCGCTGGAGGCGACCATCAGCAGGTTGTTGAAGTCGTGGGCGACGCCGCCGGTCAATTGGCCCATGGCCTCCATCTTCTGCGACTGGCGCAGGGCGTCCTCGGCCTTCTCGCGCTCGCGGGTCTCGCGGCTGAGGCGACGATAGGCCTCGGCCTCGCGGGCGTTGGCCGCGCCAAGAACGGCGACCAGCAGGGCCGCCATGCCGATCAGCAGGGCAAAGCCCGCATAGCGCATGGCCCGCCGGGCGGGCGACTCCAGCACGGTGCGCAGATAGACCGAACCCAGCACCGTCTCGCCCTCGGTGACCCGCGAGGTCAGGACGAGGCGCGAGCCGTCGTTGCGGGGCGAAGCCAGCACGTTGCGGGTCGGCGGCGGCGGCGCGCCGGCGCGGACATAGCTGGCGGCCAGATGGCCCTGCATGTCGTAGGCCGCCACGGCCTCGACATCGGGATTGGAGCTCTGGGCTCCAACATATTCCCGGGCCGCCGAGCGGTCGTCGAAGGCTAGCGGCGCGGCCATGCTGCTGGCCAGGATGCGCAGTTGCACCTCGGCCTGGCGGAAGCGCTCCTGCTGCCCCAGGCGCTCGTTATAGGCGGCCATGGCGAAGGCGGCGGCGACGATGGCGACCGCGAGCCCAATGGCCATCGAGACGGTCAGGGCGGGCCGCCAGGCCAGGCTGCCGAACCGGGGCTTCATCGCCCGCCCTCCTTGGGCTGGGCGGCCAGGGACAGCAGCTTGGAGCTGACGGATAGGCCTGCGGCTTGCGCCGCGTCGGCGCGGATCTCGAACCGGACCCGGCCCTCGACGGTGACGAACTGGACCATGGCCCCAGGCGCCTCCAGCGCCTCATCGGCGACGGTCAGCACCGGCTGCCCCGCGACCAGGGCCAGCATCTGCTGCGGCGTCTGGCTGGTCGAGGCGGCGAGGAACAGCATGTGGCAGGACGCGGCGCCCTTGGCCACGGATGGCAGGCGGACGACCACGACCCGGTGCTCGCCGACCTTGGCGCCGTGCGCGGCGTGATCGACGACGCCGCCGAACGGATCGCGTCCGGCGATGCACAGTCGGAACGGCGTGGCGGGACCTTCGAAGGCCGTCACGGGCCAGTCGATGAACGGAGTGAGCTTGTAGAGGTATCCGGCCTTCACGGGCGCGGCGGGATCGGGCTCCGCGGCCTGGGCGACGCCCACCATGGCCCATAGCGCGCAGACCGCCGCGAGCACGCGCGACGGCGAAGCACGCCATCCAGGGGTCAGCCCCGGGGCGCTCGGCGGGAAGCCCAAGACCATACGCCAGTTCCCCTCAGCGGTTTGAACGCGAAGCACGGCTGTTTCGATCCCATCCCCATGACATTTTGGAGGCAGGTCGCCAAACCCTTGGTGGGGCATATGGGCGCGGGGGTACGGATAAGCAAAAAGCCCAGGGCGAACCCTGGGCTTTTATGTGTTCTGCGATGGTACCGCCTCTCAGGCTTGAACTGAGGACCTCTGGTTCCACAAACCAGCGCTCTAACCAACTGAGCTAAGGCGGCGCATCGCGAGGGAGTGTCTTTAGTCGGACAGGCTCCCCGGATCAAGCGCCGAAACACGCTCTTTTCACAAGAAAACGCACGCGTTCCTATCAGGCATTTTCCAAAGAAAACGCGCTCATCCTCATTCGGGCGTTTTCCAAAGAAAAACGCCCCGGAGCCGAACTCCGGGGCGCTTCTGTCTTGTCGCTTGTGTCCAGGCCCTATTGCGGGACTTGGAACACCAGCGGGACCGTCACCTGGCCACCATCGACGGGCGCGCCGTCGAGGGTCTTGGGCTTCATCCGGAACAGGCGCGACAGACGGATCGCGGCGTCGCCGAAACCCATGTCCGCGGGCGACTCGGAAACAACCGAGCAACCTTCCAGAGTACCCTTGGCCGACACGGTGCACGAGATCGTCGCGCGACCGCTGACTTCCATCCGTTGAGCACGGTCCGGGTAGTACCGGGCCATGTCGTCCGCGCCGGGCTTGCGGGCCCAGTCAGGACGCGTGATCACCGACGCGCGGGCCGGCGGAGCCGTCGGCACCGGCGGAACCGCCGAGATCACCGGCGGAGCAGTGGTCTCGACCCGCTTTTCAACGGGCGGGATCGGCAGCGGCGGCGGCGGCGTCACGTCCGGCGGCGGAGCCACCGGGGGACGCGGCTGGACCACTGCCGGAGGCGGCGGCGGCTCGTTGGTCGGCGGCGGCGGAGGCGGCGGCGGCGGAGGAGGCGGCGGAGGCGGAGGCAGCTCCACATCCACGGCCTCGTCCGAGTACTGCTGCATCACCGCTTCGAACTTCTGCTTCGCCAGATAGGCGAAGAGCAGTCCGTGCACACCGCAGACCACGACAAGCGCGATACCGAAGGGGCCCATACCCTTCTTGCGACGCGGGCCTTCCGAAGTGAGCGGATCGTAGTGGCGATGCTCGGGCGTTTGTTGTTCAGCCATGCAGCACCCCTACCTAGCTATCATCCCGTCCAACGAGAGCCACGCTGTAGAAGCCGTTATCCTGGAGGGTGTTCATCACCTCCATGAAAGCCCCGTAGCGAACCTTTTCGTCGGCCCGGATGAAAATGCGCTCCTTGGACGGGTCACGCTTGCCAATGTTCTTGGCAATGTCCTGTCCCATCTCGTCCACGGTGGTCGGGAAATCCCCAATGAAGATTTGCCCAGACTGTTTGATCGAGATGTAAACCGGCTTCGGCGGGTTTGGAGATGCTTTCGCCACCGCCGGCGGCAGGTTCACTTCGACCGACACGGAGGCCAGCGGAGCGGCCACCATGAAGATGATCAGAAGCACCAGCATAACGTCCACGAAGGGCGTAACGTTGATGTCGCTGTTCTGTTCGACGTTAAACCTGTCGCCCCCACCGCCTGAGAGTTTGGCGGCCATGGGTGTTACGCCCCCTTGTCGAGCTGACGCGAGATAGCGTTCATCAGTTCAGCAACGAAACCTTCCGAGCGGGTGCCGTAACCCGAGATGCGGGTCTGGAAGTAGTTGTAGAAGATAACGGCCGGGATAGCGGCGAAGAGGCCGATACCGGTGGCCAGCAGGGCTTCGGCGATACCCGGCGCGACGACGGCCAGGTTGGTCGTGTTGGTGTTAGCGATACCGATGAACGACGTCATGATGCCGTAAACCGTACCGAACAGACCGATGAACGGACCGGCCGAACCGACCGAGGCCAGGAACACCATGCCGCCCGACAGACGCTTCACGAGCGAGGCTTGCACCGCGCTGATGGCGTAGGTGGCGCGAGCGATGGTCGAGTCGCGGTGTTCACCACCGACGGCCAGGCCAGCTTGGCGCGACAGTTCAACTTCCTGCGAGGCGGCGGCGGCCATGTCGGCCATCGGGTTGCCTTCGAATTCTTCCGACGAGCTGATGCGCGCGATGTCGGCGATCGAGCGAGCGCCGCGGAAGGCTTCCAGGAACTTGTCCGATTGCTTGTTCAGGCCAGCGAACTCGAAAATCTTGGTGAGCAGCAGCACCCACGAGAAGACCGAGGCCAGCAGCAGGCCGATCATGACGACCTTAACGACGGCGCCGGCGGCGAGGAACATGCCGACGGGGGTCAGCGAGTGGCCGCCCTTCTTTTCGCCTTCAGCTTCAGCGGCGTCAGCCGGAGGAGCTTCCGGAGCCGGGGTCGCGGCCGGAGCAGCGGCGGCATCGGCGGGAGCGGCTTGGGTCGAGGAGGCGGCGGCCGGAGCGGCGGCGTCCTGAGCAAAGGCCGGGGCGCTCGCCATCAGCGCCATGGCGCCGACGAGAGCGATGAGGGGGGTCTTCCGTTTAATGTCGAGCATCTGTCGCCAGTTCCTGATTGGTCTAGCACGTTTGGACCGAGGGTCGTCGCGCGAGAGCGTCTTCCCTAACTCTGAATAGCCCACCTGGAGGTCGATTGCTCTCCCAAACCTGGCGGACCCGCTTCGCTGCGCTCGACCCGTTACGCCCCTCGCGAGGACCAAGGCCACCGGAAGGATCGTTTCGAAGCGCGGGCAACCGATGCCCCTTCCGAGGCTCCGGTCTTACCGCAATGTTAGAATTGCGGCTGTGGTCCTTTGGCAACCCCTTTTCGCACCGTCAAGGGGATCATTTGGGCACAAATTCATCGTCGGGCAGGCTCATACCCACCCATTGCCGCGTTGCACAAAAGGGTTTTCTGGAAAAAGGGGCGGTTTTTCCCTGGCAACGAGAAAAACCATGCTGCACTGCAGCATAGCAATAAAACGCCGGTCGACGAAAGAAGGCGCCTGCCCTATCGGCAGATGGGGCGTCGGAGCGTCGGGTCAACCGCCATCATGACGGGAAAACGACAACACGACCGGCCTGGTTTCAGGCGGTCGGGAACTTGCTCTGGGCACAGAGGGAAAAGTGGTGCCTGAGACCGGATTCGAACCAGTGACACGCGGATTTTCAATCCGCTGCTCTACCAACTGAGCTACTCAGGCATCTTGCGTTCGGCGGTCGAAACCGCTTCGGCGACCTCGCCTTGCAGCGAGGAGCCGGGTCTATAAGTGAGGCTGGATGGGTTGTCCAGCGCCCTTTTTCATTCCCTGTGGATGTCTTCCGACGGAAGGTTTCCGGGCGGGTTTTCGTCGTCGTCCTCGGCGCCGGGGACGACATAGCGGTCGCTCAGCCAGCGCTGCAGGTCGACGTCCGAGCAGCGCTTGGAGCAGAACGGACGGAAAGCGGTTTCGACCGGCTTGCCGCAGATGGGGCACCCCGTGCTCATGTCGCGGACACCTCAAGACGGTCGACCGGCCAGTCCGATCGAGATTCGATGACGAAGCGGCGACCCAGGCGCTCGGCGACGCCGGCGTCCAGCTCGGTCGCGAAGGCCTCGGCCACGGCGGGCGCGCAGCGGGCCGTCAGACGACCGCCAGGATCGGCCCTGCCCTCGCGCTCAAGCGCCCGCGCCAGGCGACGGGCGACGTAGCGGGGATTCGCCAACCCATTCTGAGCCAGAAGCCGGTCGAGAATCGGCGCCGCACGCCTCGGCACGATCATTTCCAGCGTGCCGAACTTGCTGATCGCCCCGATTCCCACGCCCGGATTGTCCAGCACGAAGGCGTTACGGGCGGCCGTGGTCAGGGCCTGACCGTCATGGCCGCGTCCGACGAGGTCGAAAACGACGATGCCGCCCAAGCCCTTCAGCCGCAGCACGCGCGCCGCGACGCTGAGGGCGGCCATGTTGGCCTGGCGGGCGGCCCGCTTCGAATCGGTGGATTCGCGGCCGCCCAGGTCGACGTCGACCGCTGTCAGGGCCCGCGTGGTCTCCACGGCGATGTCGCCGCCGCCCGGCAGGGCGAAGACGGTGGTCAGGGCGTCGGCCTCGGCCTCCTCGACGGCCAGGAGGGCCTTGTCGCCCGTCGTGGGCGATCCGGCCTTCACATGGTGGCGCAGAAGCGCCTCGATGGTCGGAGCCAGCTCCAGCACGCGCGGCTCGCCCTGCCCTTCGGCGACGAAGCGGGCGACAGCGGCCTTGTCGGCGCGCGAGGCGGTCTTGATCTCGATCTCGACGAGGCCGCCCTCGACCAGCTTGGGCATGTCGGGCCGGATCGGCAGCAGCACGTCCTGGCCGCCCGGCAGGGCCACGAAGGCGGCGTTGAAGGCCTTCTCGATCGTCTTGATACGGGCCACGCCCCGCACGCCCTCGGCGTCCAGCGGATCGTCGGAGGGCCAGGCGACGAACAGGCGCTCGGGGCGGCCGTCCAGGGTCACGACCCCGACGGTCTCGCCGACGCCCTTGTAGAGATAGGCGCGCCGCTCGCTGGCGGGCTTGGCGGCCCTGTGGTCGGACTTGTGGTCAGGCTTGGCGTTCATGGCCGATACCCCAGGCCGCTCAACAGGTTGAGGGTCTCGTACAGCGGCAGACCCACGACGCTGGGATAGGATCCCTGCAGCTCGGTGATGAAGCCCCCGGCCATGCCTTGCACGCCGTAGCCGCCCGCCTTGCCCTTCCACTGGCCGCCTTCGACATAGGCGTCGCGCTCGGCGTCGGTCAGGCGCTTGAAGCCAACCTTGGTCTCGACCAGCCGCGAGCCCTCGCGACCGTCGGGCGCGATCAGGGCGACGCCGGTCAGCACCTTGTGGTTCCGGCCCGACAGCAGCTTGAGACAGTAGAGGACATCCGCCTCGGTCTCGGCCTTGGGCAGGATGCGCCGGCCGACGGCCACCACCGTGTCGGCGGCCAGGACGAAGTCGCCCGGCGACCGCGCGGCGACGGCGCGCGCCTTCTCCTGCGCCAGGCGCAGGGCGTGGCGGCGCGGGGTCTCGTCGCGCAGCGGACTTTCGTCGATGTCGGCGGGGTCGACCCGGTCGGGCGTAACGCCGACCTGGGCCAGCAGGTCGAGGCGCCGCGGGCTCGCGCTGGCCAGGACCAGCGACGGCTGGACGGCCATCTCAGGAGCCACGGGCGTCCTACTTGAAGCGGTAGGTGATACGGCCCTTGGTGAGGTCGTACGGGGTCATCTCGACCAGGACCTTGTCGCCAGCCAGAACGCGGATGCGGTTCTTGCGCATCTTGCCGGCGGTGTGGGCGATGATCTCGTGTGCGTTCTCGAGCGTCACCCGGAAGGTGGCGTTCGGCAGCAGTTCGCTGACCGTACCGGGAAACTCGAGCAGTTCTTCCTTAGCCATCAGGCCTCTCAATTGGAGCGAATCGGATAGCCGCGAGGGCGCGCCTGACGGGTGAGTCAGCACGAGGCCCTTCGCGGCGAGGCGCCTCTATAGCGCATTCACCCCCCAAACGTCGATGGCGCACCGAAACGTTGCTTGATGGCCTCGGCCAGGGTGTCGCGAACCTCCCTGTACGCCGCAAGCCGGGCCTCCCGCGAACCGTCCGTCAACGTCGGATCATGGGTGGGCCAGTACTCGATCTCGACCGCGCGATCGCGCGACAGCTCGACGGCGCGGTGCTGGGCCTCAGGTGTCAGGGAGACCACGACGTCGAAACTGTCGTCCTCCAGCTGGGCGAAGGTCTTGGGCTTGTGGCCGGACACGTCCAGACCCAGCTCGTCCATCACCGCCACGACGAAGGGGTCGATCCCCTCCCCGGCCGGATCCGGCTTCAGCCCGCAGGAATCGACGAACGCCCGCGTGCCGTAGAATCGCTTGAACAGCCCCTCGGCCATCGGCGAGCGCACGCGGTTGAAGTTGCAGGTGAACAGCACCGCATCCGGGAGCTCGCCCACCTTAACCCCGCCAGTGCAGCGCGCAGATCAGGGTGAACAGCCGCCGGGCGGTGTCGAGGTCGGTCTTGACCTTCCCCTCCAGGCGCTCGCGCAGAAGATTGGAGCCCTCGTTGTGCAGGCCGCGCCGGCCCATGTCCAAAGCCTCGATCTGCTGCGGCGTCGAGCTGCGGATCGCCGAATAGTAGCTGTCGCAGATCATGAAGTAGTCCTTGATCACCCCCCGGAAGGGCGACAGCGACAGCAAGTGGCGCTTGGCGTAGTCCGGCCCGGAAATGTCGAAGGCCAACCGGTTCTCGATCAGCGACAGCTTGATGTCGTAGGGCCCGCCAGACGCCTCGGCCGGCTCGAAATAGTTGCCGTCCAGGAGATCGAAGATCGCGACCTGGCGCTCCTGCTCCTGGTCGCGCGAGGCCGCCGCGAGGCTGTCCTCGTCGATCTCGATCGACTTGATCTTGTGGCTGGCGGAGTCGGCGGTGCTCATCTGTCGCGACGTTCGCGCGTCAGTCGCCGGAAGGCAACCGGATCGACGCCGAGAGCGCGTGGGCGGGCAGCCCCTCGGCCTTGGCCAGCGCGACCGTGTGCGGTCCCAGGATGCCGAACGAGGCCGCGTCGCACTTCACGATCGAGGTGCGCTTGATGAAGTCGAAGATCGACAGGCCCGACTGGAAGCGCGCGGCGCGGCTGGTCGGCAGCACGTGGTTGGAGCCGGCCACGTAGTCGCCGATGGCCTCGGGCGTCAGGCGGCCCAGGAAGATCGCGCCGGCATGACGGACGCGGTCCGACAACGCTTCCGGGTTCTCCATCGCGAACTCGACGTGCTCGGGCGCGATGGCGTCGACCAGGGCCGGGCTCTCGTCCAGGGGCGCGATGATCACCGCGCCGTGGTCGCGCCACGAGGCGGCGGCGTCCTCGCCGGTGGCCAGGGTCTTCAGGCGCTCGGTGACGGCGGTCTCGACGGCGGCGGCGAAGGCCTCGTCGTCGGTGATCAGGATCGACTGGGCGGCCGGGTCGTGCTCGGCCTGGCTCAGCAGGTCGGCGGCAATCCAGTCGGGATTGTTCTTGTTGTCGGCGACCACGACGATCTCGGACGGACCGGCCAGGGCGTCGATGCCGACCACGCCATAGAGCCGGCGCTTGGCGGCGGTGACATAGGCGTTGCCCGGGCCGACGATCTTGTCGACCGGCTGGATCGGGCCTGCCCCATAGGCCAGGGCGGCGACGGCCTGGGCCCCGCCGATGCGCCAGATTTCGGTGACGCCGGCTTCCTTGGCGGCTGCGAGCACAGCCGGCTGCAGCTTGCCGGGCGGGGTGACCATGGCGATGCGATCGACGCCGGCCACCTGGGCGGGCACGGCGTTCATCAGCACGGTCGAGGGATAGGCCGCGCGGCCGCCGGGGACATAGACGCCCACGGCCTCCAGCGCCGTCCAGCGCCAGCCCAGCTCGACGCCGGCCTCGTCGGTCCAGGCCTGATCGGCCGGACGCTGGCGGCTGTGATAGGCGCGGATGCGGGCGGCGGCGAAGGCGATGGCCTCACGCACGTCGGCGGGGGTGTCGGCCCAGCCCTGCTCGATCTCCTCGGGCGTCACGCGGATCGTCTGCTCGGTCAGCTCGACCTTGTCGAACTTGCGGGTGAGGTCGAGCACGGCGTCGAGGCCATGGGTCTTCACCGCGTCCAGCACGCTCGCGGCGGCGGCGTCGACATCGGCCGGCGAGCCGCGACGCTCGTCGAGGAAGGCCTTGAAGGCGGCCTGGAAATCCGGGGCGGTGAAGGAGAAGCGGCGCATGGCCTGCTAGATGCGGGTTTTTGCCGGGGAGGCAAGAGCAAAGCCCTTCGGGCGGCCCCTCGTCATCAATAGAGGCGATTGCATCACGCGACGCCAACCCCATAAGTTGCACGAGATAAGCAAAGCTCTCGGGGGGCGACGATGAGAAACTACCTGCTTGTATCGCTGGTGGCGCTGGTGTGCGCGGGATGCGCGTCCAACCGGATGGACAACGACCGGTTCAGCACGGCCGGGACCCAGTTCTCGATCCGGAAGGACCCGATCGTCCCGGTAAGACCGCAGGTGAAGGAAAAGGCCAAGAAGGCGGGGTCCGGGACGGGGGAGTCCAAGACCACCTATTACAACAACCCTAGCCTCGAGAAGATGCTCACCCAGTACTATCAGCGCTCCCAGGAAGCCGAGAGCCTGGAGAACAGAAGCAGAGGCGGCGATCAGATCGAAGCCAAGCCGCAGAGCCGCTACGCCAACGCCCTGATCGACTATCGCGCCGCCGGCTTCGACGCCTCGCGGGGGATTTGCGAATACGCGCTGAACCGGCTGGGCGAGGCCCACTCGGACTACCGGTTCGCCAACAAGTCGTTCAACGTCGGCTCCGGCGCGGTGTCCAGCCTGATGGGCATCTTCCAGGCCAGCGCCAAGTCGATCGCGGTGACCGCGACCAGCACGGCGCTGCTGCAGGCCTGGTCGCAGGACTTCGAGGAATACGCCTATCTCACCGCGTCCATCGGCACGGTCGGCGAGAAAGTGAAGGCAGCGCAGGACACCTACCGCAAGGGCGTCGAGGGCTTCGTCACCGATCCGGCCGCCAGCCAGCCCAAGGAAGCGCCCAAGGGCAAGTACGACGTCACCCCGCCTCGCAGCTGGGCCGACGCGACGCTGCAGATCCAGCAGTACAACAGCTTCTGCCTGGCGACGGGCATGCGCGCGCTGATCGAGAAGGCCGTCGGCAAGGCCGATGTCTATTTCGACGAGAAGACCGGCAGCGTCGAGTTCTTCAGCACCCAGAACCTGGCGCAGCTGAAGCTGGCGCTACGGCAGAAGGAGCTCATGGAGCAGCAGCGGGAGATCGGCGCGGCCCAGCAGCAGGTCGATCTCGCGGAGGGCAAGCTGAGATCCGGGGACGCCGCGGTCAAGCAGGCGACCGCGACCATCGCCGCGCTCGGACCCAAGCTCCAGGCCATCAATCTCTACGACCCGGCGACGAAGCTGGTCGATGTGAGAAGCGCCGAAGCGGCCGTCGCCGCCGCCGAAGCGATCGCCAAGGGCGCCAGCCCGCCCAGCGACGCCACGGCGAACCTCAACCAGGCCCAGGCCACGCTGACCCAGGCCGAGCAGCTTCAGCAAGCGCTGAACGACCTGGCGCAGTACGACGACAACTGGCGGACCACCGCGAACGGGAAGATCGACGACGCCCGGAAGAAGGCCGAGCAGCTCAGGCAGGCGTTCGGCGCGCAGCCCGCCACTCCAAGCTAGTCGGCCCTGCCCCGCATCATCGCCCCGTACACCGCCGCCGCGATCGCAAGACCCACGAACCAGGCGTAGGTGTAGAGGGTGGTCCAGAAGCCGCCGACGCCGCCGAACAGGTGTGGCGCGGCGGCGGCCAGGAAGCCCGGCAGGTTGGGCAGCACGCCCAGGACCAGGGCGATGATCGCCGCCAGGTTCCAGCCGCCGCGATAGGCATAGGCCCCGTCGCGGACATAGAGGTCGTCCACCGCCAGCTGGGCCTTCCGCACCAGCCAGTAGTCGACGATCAGGATCCCCGCGATCGGCCCCAGCAGCGCGCCGTAGCCGACCAGCCAGGTGAAGATGTAGCCCTGGGTGGTCTCCAAGAGCTTCCAGGGCATGATCAGCACGCCGATGCCGGCGGTGATCCAGCCGCCGGTGCGATAGCTGATCTTGCTGGGCCACAGGGCCGAGAAGTCATAGGCCGGCCCGACCAGATTGGCGGCGATGTTGCAGCACACGGTGTCGAGGCTGATGATCAGCAGGCCCACGACCACGGCGATGCCGCCGATGTCGCCGGCCAGTTGCACCGGGTCCCAGACCGCCTTGCCGAACACCAGGGCGGTGGCCGAGGTCGTCACGACGCTGACCAGGGCCAGCAGGCCCATCGGCGCTGGCAGGCCCACGGCCTGGCCGATGATTTGGTCGGATTGCGTCCGAGCGAAACGCGTGAAGTCGGGAATGTTCAAGGCCAGCGTCGCCCAGAACCCGACCATGGCCGTCAGGGCGGACGCGAAGACGCTCCAGAACTGGCCGGCCTTGGGGCCGCCTTCGACGAAGGCCGAGGGCTGGTGGAAGATGGGGCCGAGCCCGCCGGCCTTGCCGACCGCCCACCAGACCATGAGCAGGCAGATCGCCACCTTGATCGGCGCGGTCCAGGTCTCGAGCTTGCGCACCGCCGTCAGGCCCTTGGTGACGAACAGCAGCTGGATGGCCCAGAAGGCGAAGAAGGCCAGCAACTGTCCCAGGCCGATGCCCAAGAGCGGCAACGGCGCGCCTTCCAGCTTCTTGCCAACGATCACGCCCAGCAGGGTCAGCAGCGCCCCGCCGCCGATCCAGGTCTGGATGCCGTACCAGCCACAGGCGACGATCGCTCTTGCAACAGCCGGGACCCGCGCGCCCCTCCAGCCGAACGAGGCTCGCGCCAGCACCGCATAGGGCACGCCCCAGCGCGCGCCGGCGTGGCCGATCAGCAGCATGGGGACCAGCACGACCAGATTGCCCAGCAGCACGGTCGCCACCGCCTGTCCGGCTGACATGCCCTGCTCGATCAGGCCCGAGGCCAGCATGTAGGCCGGCACGCAGATGACCATGCCCAGCCACAGGCCGGCGAAATGCCACCAGCGCCAGGTGCGCTGCGCCTCGCTGGTCGGCGCCAGGTCCTCGTTCCACAGATCGCTGTCGGGTGTTCGCATGCGGCGAAGCTTAGGCGCGCTTGCCGGCCCTACGCAATCTGCGGAACGGCGTTCGGCGGATCAGGCCAGCGCCGCGTAGGCCAGGGTCGCCAGGCCGCCGAGGAACACCACGCACAACGCCACCAGGGTCGCGCGCCCCCAGTCGAAGCACGGCCCGCCGTGACGCAGCACCGGCGGCTCGGGCTTGGTGATGTCGCATGAGCGGAAGAAAACCGGCTGGGCTTCCCCAGCCGCGTAGGACGACTTCCGGGCCATCTTCGGGCCTCCCTGACGAGCGCGCCTCTGGTGAGCGCATGGCGTTAACCTAACACCGCTCGCGCCTCAGGCGAATTGGGAGGCCGATCACTACCGCGTGGGACGAAATGCTGGCGTCGCCCCTGCCCGTCGAAAGATCAGAAAAAAGGCGCCGCTCAGAGATTGAGCAGGCGCCTAATTCCTAGTCCGCGTGGCCCGGCGTCCGGGGCGTCGCCCACGGATCGGAGACGTCGGCCAGGGCCACGTCCAGGCAGTCCACCGACACCCGCATGTCGCCGCCGCCGGCGAAGGTCAGGGTGACGATGCCGGCCGGGGCTTCCTCGGCCGGCTCGAAGCCGATCGACAGCAGCTCGACCACCGCGCCCTTGGCGTCGCGACGCAGGTTGCGGCCCTGGACGCCGGTGACGTCGCCGAACTGCAGGGCCGAGCGCACGCGCTCCCCCTTCTTGTCGGCGCTTTCCCAGCGGAAGCGGTTGCAGGCGATCGTCAGGGTGCGCCCTTGGGCGTCCCAACGGATGTCGCCGATCTTGGCGATGGCGTCCTGCAGAGCAGCCGACAGCACGCCAAGGTCATCGGCGTCGTGGGCCAGCAGGCGCAGCGGCTTGGCGGTTTCAGCCATGCGTCAGAGCTCCGGCTCGCCGTCGCCCTTGATGCGACGGACCTGAGCCCCGCAGGCGCCCAGCTTCTCTTCGAGACGCTCGAAGCCGCGGTCCAGGTGATAGATGCGGCTGACCGTGGTCTCGCCGCGCGCGACCAGGCCGGCGATCACCAGGCTGACCGAGGCGCGCAGGTCGGTGGCCATCACCTCGGCGCCTTCCAGCTGCTCGACGCCGCGCACGCGGGCCTCGCCGCCCGAGACCGAGATGTCGGCCCCCAGGCGCATCAGCTCGGGGGCGTGCATGAAGCGGTTCTCGAAGATGGTCTCGCGGATGCGGCTCTCGCCGTTCGCGGTGGTCATCAGGGCCATGAACTGCGCTTGCAGGTCGGTGGCGAAACCCGGGAACGGCGCGGTCTCGATATCCACCGCGTTCAGGCGCGAACCATTGCGGCGAATGATGCAGCCGTCGGCGGTGTGCTCGACGCCGGCCCCGGCCTCTTCCAGCTTGGTGAGCAGGCTGTCGATCAGGCCCGGACGGGCGTTCGTCAGTCGCACTTCGCCACCGGCCATGGCGGCGGCGACGGCGTAGGTGCCCATCTCGATGCGATCGGGGATCACCGCGTGGGTCGCGCCGCGCAGGCGGGCGACGCCGGTGATGGTGATGGTCGGGGTGCCCGCGCCTTCGACCTTGGCGCCCATGGCGTTCAGGCACTCTTGCAGGTCGACCAGTTCCGGCTCGCAGGCGGCGTTCTGGATCACCGAGACGCCGTCAGCCAGCACGGCGGCCAGCATGGCGTGCTCGGTGGCGCCCACCGAGACGATCGGGAAGACGATCTCCGCGCCTCTCAGACCACGCGGGGCCTGGGCGTAGACGTAGCCTTCGTGCAGGTCGATCTTGGCGCCAAGGGCTTCCAGGGCCTGCAGGTGCAGGTCCACGGGGCGCGCGCCGATGGTGCAGCCGCCGGGCAGCGAGACCTTGGCCTGGCCCGAGCGGGCGACCAGCGGGCCCAGCACATTGAACGAGGCGCGCATCTGGCGAACCAGGTCATAGGGCGCGAAGCCGCTGGTGATCTCGGCGGCGTGCAGCAGGGTCTGCTGGCCGTCGGGACCATCGCTCTCGGTGACCTCGACGCCCAGGCGCGACAGCAGCTTGCCCAGGAAGCGCGTATCCGCCAGGCGCGGCATGTTCGTCAGGCGCAGCGGCTCATCGGTGAGCAGGCTGGCCGCCATCAGCTTGATGGCCGAGTTCTTGGCGCCGCTGACCGGGATCGATCCGTTCAGCCGCGCGCCGCCGGTGATGGCGATGCGATCCATTCAGGTCCCTCGAACGCGCGGGGGTGGGGGTCGCCGCGCGGTTCAACATGTGAGGGGCGGGTTCTATCCGTTGCAAGAGGGCTTGCAAGGGCTCCACATCGAAATTGGCCTGCTAAATCGGGGCCGAGAGGTCGTAGGGCCGCTCGTCGTCGGGCCAGCGCAGGTCGTGGGTCGTGCTGGCGAGGTCCAGGGCCACCTGGGCCAGCTCGATCGCCTTGCGCGTCGCGGCCAGGGCGTCGCGCCCGAACGCGGCCTTGCCGGCCTCGGTGTCGAACTGACCGCCGTCGCCCGCCAGCCGCACGGCGACCGCCCAGTCCCGGCCCTCCGGATTCGGGAACGGCGCGGAGAGTTCGATGGTCAGTTCGACGCGCTCGCCGCCGCGATGAGTTATCCCCAGCAGTTTGCGAACGGCGGTATACGGCCGAGGCGCGGCCTCCGCCGCCGCGACCGCCGGATCGGAATTCCCCGCCAAAGCCCCACGGGCGGCGGCTTTCCGCTTACGGAGGTTGGTCCGGAGCGCTTCGGCCAGCTTGGCCTCGCGGGTGGATTTGTCGTCGCTGATCGCCATGCGCCGGGGGTGCGGCGACAAAGATCGCGGGTCAAGACGATTTTGGGCTTGGCGTTCGCGATTCACCTCGCTATACGCCCCTCCTCTTCGCCGCGGTAGCTCAGTGGTAGAGCGCATCCTTGGTAAGGCTGAGGTCCAGGGTTCGAGTCCCTGTCGTGGCACCATGGGGATCCAAGCATAGCTTGGATCCCCACCATTCTCCCAAAAATTCAAACCGCTTAGAGACGACGCGCCCAGCGTCTATCGGCTCGATGCGCGTCGCAGCGTCACCGGTCCCAGCAGGCCCGACGGCGACAGCGGGTCATCGGCCTTGAAGGGCTGGATCGGCGCGAAGGTGTAGCGGTGCGCGCCCGGCTGCAGGTCGCCGATCATCCGGTTGGCCCAGAAGTTGACGACGCGGATGCTCAAGCTGTTGCGGCCCGGCTTGAGGGCGTCGGTGACGTCCACCGCGTAGGGCGGCTTCCACTGCACGGGCAGGGTCTTGCCATTCAGGGTGACGGTGGCGAACTCATGCACCGCGCCGAGGTCGAGCCGGACACGGCCCTTCAGCCAGGCGCGCGGAACCTCGATCGTCTTCTCGTAGGTCGCCGCGCCGGAATAGTAGCGCACGCCCGGATCGGCGTTGTCTGTCCACGAGGCGAGGCTCGGTAAGGTCACACTGGCCGGCGCGCCCCAGCCCGGCTCGAACTTCACGGTCCAGGGCCCGTCGAGGGTCTTGAGGGCGGTGGACGTCGTTACCGGCGTCGAGCGCGAGACTTCGGCGGTCGGCGTCCGGAAGACCACGAACACGGCGTCGTAGGGCGCCAGTTCCAGCGGAACCTCGGTGCGGCCGTCGCGCTGGAGGAACGCCGCAGCTTCCCCCTGCCCCGTATCGGCGCGCCACAGCTCGGGCGCTTTGCCAACGATGCGGAACGACGGCGCGATCTTCAGCGGACAGTCGCTGGTGTTGGCGACGAAATAGACCTCGCCGTCATCGAGCACCCGGCGGGTCCAGACGAGGTCGGAACCCGCGCCGGTGACCGCCGGCGGACTGCGCGGGGCCAGGGCGGCCTCGACCGATCCCGTGTGGATCGGACCGCTCCACAGCTTGTCGGCCAGGAGCTTCCACTCGAACTCGGCTGTGGGGCCGCCGGTCAGGGTCGGCGAGGCCTTGGGGCGTACGCCGATGACCAGGCCGCCGGCCGAGACCAGGGCGTCCAGCGCCTTCAGCACCGGCAGGCTCATCCGCTCGACCCGCGCCGGGATGACCAGGGCCGCGTAGCTCGCGCCCGACGGCAGGACCAGGCGGCCGTCCTTGACGGTCATCCGCTGGACCAGGCTCTCGGCGTCGAGATAGTCAAAGTCCCAGCCCGCCGGCAGGTTCGGCTTGCCGCCCTCGATATACGGAAGCCCCGTCGCCGCGCCCTCGCCCTGGAAGTAGGCGATGTCGGCGCCCGGTCGGCCCTGGCGCAGCATCCAGCCGCTGCGGGCCAGATAGTCGGTCCAGGCCCGCATCTCGCCCTCGGCCCAGGTCTCGTTGCGCGACAGGTGCTGGCCGTACTGGCGCAGGGTCATGCCCGGCTTGCGGTCGGTGAAGGGCTGGTGGGCCGAGGTGTGCAGGACGAAGTGGTTGATGCCCTCGGCCATGAAGCGGTCGACGATGCGCTTGTGCTGCCAGGGGCCGGTGCGCCAGGGGTCCTCGCCCATAGTGGTCAGGGCCTCGGCTCCGACCAATGGCTTGCCATAGACGTGGGCGGCCGAGGCGGCCTCGCGGACGTCGGCCAGGTGCGCGGGCGGAGGCGGCTTGCCCTCCGGATAGACCCAGAACTCGCCCATGGGCACGTCGACCCGGCCCTTGGCCTGCAGGCCGTCGGCGATGGTCGGCAAATCGACGCCCGGCGCCTCGGCGTCGTAGCGCAGGCCCTCGGCGTGGAGGATTTTGGTGATTTCGGCGAAGTGGTGCTCGGTCAGCAGGTCGGCGATCGTGCGACGATAGTCAGCCAGGAAGCGGTCGGAGGCCTCGGCGCTCTGCACCACCCTGCCCGCCAGCACCGGCAGCCACGGCGTCAGGGCGTAGCCGCGCCGGGTCTGGAACTCGGCGGCCATGGCCTCGGTCCAGTTCTGCTGCCCGACCTCCCAGCTGTCGGTGATGACGAAGCTCAGGCCGTCCTTGCCGTAGAGGTCGCCCAGCTCGGCCTTCAACGGATCGAGCAGGCCCCGCATATGGGCGCGGACGTGGTCGGCGTTCAGCTTGTCGACCTCCAGGCCCAGGCTCTCGGCGGCGGCCGGGGTGTCGCGGCGGCCGGTCAGCGACCAGCCGTAGCGGGCGACGCGCCAGAGACCGACGGTCGGCGGCGTCCAGTCCAGGGTCCCGTCGGGCTTCATCCGTCCGGTCAGGTCCACCACGTTTTCGGGCGAGATGGCGCCGTCGGTCGTCGGGGTCGGGACGTCCCAGGCGTCGGTCAGCACGCCCCACCCCGCCTTCTCCTGGAAGCGGTCGACGCGGGGATCGGCGTGGAGCGAGAACTCGGTCAGGGCCACGGGCTTGGCGTCCTTGGCCAGGCGCAGGCGGAAGACCTTGGCGGTCGCCTTCGGGAAGGCGAAGGTGCGAACCGGCAGGCCCTGGCGCACGTCGCCCGGCAGAGTCGCCAGGGTGCGGAAGGCGACCCCGTCGTCGCTGGCCTCGATCACGCCTTCGGGCATCGCGCCATCCACGGCGACGGTCACCGCGCGGAAGGTCATGGGCTCTGCGTAGGTCAAGGTCAGCCAGCCGCCGCCGTTGAGGAACCGTAGGGCCGGCTCGGCATAGGCCCGGTCGGTCAGGCGGGCGAAGTCGACCGGTTCGCTGGAGTCGAAGCTGGCCGGGAAGACATAGCGCTCGTTCTCGCGCCAGGCCACCACCGCCACGTCCTGATAGAGCCTCGGCTCGGCGAAGCGGGCGGTGATTGGCAAATCCTGGAACGGGCCGCTGACGCTCGGCGGGGGCGTCAGGACGAGCGGCTGGGTGCGGACGACGACGGTCTCGCTCCAGACCAGCTTCTTCATCGCCTCTTCGGGTTTCACCCAAGGGCCGCCGGTCTCGCTCCAGCCGCCGCCGGCCTGCATGCCGAACTGCAGTCCCAGGCGCTTGGACTCGGCCGCCGCGTAGCGCACCGCCGCCTTCCATTCGGGCGTGCCGTAGCCGACGCGCTTGTCGACATATTGCGGGATCGGCGGCGAGCCGAAGCCGATGTCGAACAGGATCGAACCGCCGATCCCGGCGCGCTTCATCCATTCCAGATCGAGGTGGACGCCCTCTTGCGTGACGTTGCCGTTGATCCACTGCCAGAAGACCTGCGGCCGCGCCTCGGCGGGCGGGGAGACAAAGCCGTCGCGGAGGGCGTCAGCGGCGAAAGCCAAGTGGCTGACGCTCAGGGCCAGGATCAAACCGAGCGCGACCGGGCGTTTGTTCACGCCGCTTCTCCCTTAGTGGCTGGCGCTCCGAAGCGGCCGCCCGCACAATAACGTCCAAGGCCGAAATTCAAAGCTGGTATGATGAGTATATCAGCTTGCCTTCCCCTACGGCGTCGCCTTTGATGGCGCAAAGCCAGGGAGGCCTTTCCATGCGTATCGACCACCGCCTGTTCGCCGTTCCGGCGCTTGCGTTTTCCCTGGCCGGCGCGGCTCACGCCGCCGATCGTCCCTGGTACACCCAAGGCGCCTTCGCCCCCACCGAGCGCATCGCCATCCAGGTCACCAACGACCTCGACGAGGATCGCGTGGGCAGCCCCGTGGTGCTGACCCCGGCCCAGCTGCCGATGCTGCGCGGCGCTCAGGCCCTGACCGTCACCCTGGTCGATCCGGACGGGACGCCCCGCCCTGCCCCCGACCACGAGCGCCAGGCCCAGGACGGCCCGCACGGCCATCTGGTCGAGGCCAACGGCCGCGCCGTCGACTACCAGCTGGACGACCTGGACGCCGACGGCCTGTGGGACGAACTCTTCCTGCAGGTCGACCTCAAAGCCCACCAGACCAAGACGCTCTACATCTATCGCGGCTTCCAGCAGCGCGGCTGGAACCCGCACCGCACCCACGCCGGCATCGGCAGCTACATGCGCCACACCGTGCCCTTCTGGGAGTCCGAGGCGGTCGGCTGGAAGCTGTGGTTCCCGACTGACGCCGACGTCTACGGCAAGCGCGCGCCGATGCTGATGTCGCCGCGCCTCTATGGCGAGAACCTGGACGGCTACGCGGTATCGCGGATCGACCCGAAGATGGGCTCGGACATCATGTCGGTGGACGACAGCTTCGGCGGCGGCGGCATCGGTGTCTTCGACGATCCGGCCAAGCCCGACGTCGTCTCGCGCCCGCGCTTCACGCCCCAGGCCGACCAGGAGCACCGCTTCAATGGCAACGGCCTGACCGACACCCGCTACGCCTTCGAGGTCGTGACCAACGGCCCCCTGCGCAGCATGATCCGCGTCAAGACGATGAACTGGGACAGCGGCCGGGGCCGCTACGACGTCGAGCAGCTCTACACCGCCTATGCCGGCCAGAACTATTCGACCGCCCGCGTGACCTTCAAGACGTTCGCCCCGAAGGCCAAGGGCGCGGCCTGGGCGGCGGGGATCCGCAAGCACGCCCCCGAGCAGATCGCCTACCAGCAGGGCGGCGTGGTCATCACCGGCGGCAGCGAGCTGGTGCGCAATCCCGACGACAAGGAGGCCGTGCAAAACGGCCTGCGCATCGACTATGCCGGCTCGGCCCTGGTCGTGCGCGACGCCTACAAGCCGAAATACGTGTTTGGCGGCGATCGCCAAGGCAACCACCTCTTCAAGGTGGCTCCGACCAAGGACAACCAGTTCGAATACATGATCGCCGCCGCCTGGAGCGAAGGCCCGACCTTAAAGACCGCCGACGCCTTCAAGGCCTACGTGATCAAGTCCGCGCGCGAGTACAATTCGCCGGTGCGGGTCAGCAGCGTGGTGGCGGAAAAGCGCTAGGCCCACGGTTCGCGCAAGCGCGGCGCCGTTCGCGAAGTGACGCTGGCGGAGCGGCGGCTGGCCGGCGATCCAGGCGGCCCGACAACGCCGAGACCGTCCATGTTCATGTTCCTCGCCGCAGCCCTCGCTGCCGCGCTTGCCGCTTCTCCTCAGCTCGACGCCGTTCCGCAGACCCGACTGGCCCCGGCCCTGCGCTGTCGGCTGGGCGCCTATGCCCTGCCGGCCGGACGGTTCGTGTCCATCACCGGCCAGGACGGTCATCCGCGAAATCTGCGCTACACGCTCTCGACCGGCGAGTTCGGCCGGCTTCGGGAAGACGCGGATGGCGCCTATGCCGCTGGCCCGCTCACGATCGCCTTCGAGCCCTGCGCCGCCGGCCGCCTGAAGCTGACGCGGGGCGAGGTGGCGGAGCAAGGCGATCGCCTACCCTTGGCCGAGACCGAAACGACCTTCGCCAGCGACGGCATCGCCCTCCACGGCAAGCTGGTCATGCCGCCGGGCGCCAAGACCCTGGCGGTCTGGATCGACGGCTCGAACAACGACCCCTCCACGGACGACGCCGTCTGGCAGTACGAACTGGCGCGGCGGGGCGTGGCGGTCTTCGTCTACGACAAGCGCGGGACCGGCGCGTCCGCAGGCGCCCTGTCGGCCGACTTCCACGTGCGGGCGCAGGACACGGCCGCAGCGGTCAAGGAGGCCCGACGCCTTGCCACGAGCGTGCGCAAGGTCGGGGTGATCGGCGGCAGCCAGGGCGGCTGGGTCGCGCCCCTGACGGCGACGCTGACGCCGCTGGACTTCGTCATCCCCGCCTTCGCCATGGCCGAGGGTCCGATCGCCCAGGACCGCCAGGTTGTCGAGGACCAGCTGCGCCAGGCGGGCTTCAAAGATGATGATCTCGCCAAGGCCAGGGCGCTGACCGCACTGACCGAACGGGTCGTGCGCTCGAACTTCCGCGACGGCTTTCCGGACCTTGACGCCTTCCGGGCGCAGCACGCCAGCGAGCCCTGGCTGAAGGCCATCCAGCCGCGCTCGTACACGGGCATCCTGCTGACAATGTCCAGCGCCGACGCCATGGCCGGCGGGCCGGCCGCGTCGCAGGGCTTGAGCTTCACGTACGAGCCACGCCCGGTGATCGAGACGATCAAGCCGCGCCAGCTCTGGCTGCTGGGCGGCAGCGACCATCAGGCGCCGAACGCGGGCACTCAGGCCATTCTGAGGGAGGTCCAACTCAAGCGACCGGACCTCGGCGTCGTGGTGTTCCCGAAGGCCGACCACGGGCTGATCGAGCGCAAAGGGACGACGAGTGTCTACGCCGCGAAGCTGTTCGACATCACCGCTGCATGGATCAAGGACGGGAAGCTTCCAGGCGCCGGAAACTTCGTGGTTATGCCGGACTAAAGGTCCAGCGACCGCAGCAGAGCGGCCTCGGCGCCGTCGGGGTCGCGGGCCTGCAGGCGCTCGACGACCAGCGCATATTCCGCGACCAGTTTGCCGCGATGCTCAGCCGCCTCATCGGCATTAACCGGCAGCCAGCCCAGCATGGCCTCGGCAACGGCGTCGAAAATGGCGTTGCGCGAGATGGCGGCGAGCTTGCCGTGGAAGGCGCGGTCCAGGGCGGCGAAGGCCTCGGCGTCGTCGATGGCGGCGCGTTGCTGCTCGACCAGGAGCTCCAGCTGTTCAAGGTCCGCCGCCTCGGCCTTCACGGCCGCCTCGCGCACCATGCCGCGTTCGAAGAAGCGGCGGGCTTCCTTCAGGTTCTCGACCATGTTCGGCGAGGCCGACAGCATCAGCTGGGCGACGAGGTCCAACTGGCCGACGGCCGACTTGGCGGTCAGCGGCCGCACGCGGGCGCGCTCGCCGTGCTTGATGGTGATCAGGCCTTGGGTGGCCAGGGTCTGCATGGCCTCGCGGATGGCCGGACGGCCGACGCCGTAGCGGACCATCAGCTCGCGCTCGGACGGCAGCGCCTGCCCCGGCGCGCACTCGCCCGAGGTGATCATCGCCTTGAGGCGGTCGAGGACGTGGTCGGAGAGCTTGCGCTTGACGATCGGCGCTTCGACCAGCCCTTCGTCGGTCTTGCGAAGCGCCATGCCCGGAAACTGGAGCAAGGCCGGTTCGAAGTCCAGATAATGGATTTCGACCAGCCCTCGGGCGCGGTGGAAGGCCGGTCGCTCACCGCCGCGCGGCCGGGCCGGACGCCGTTCGGCGCCGCCCGGGATCCGCAGCTTGAGCGACCGCCGCCCCATGGTCAGTACGACGAGAACAGCGCCGCGCGGGCCAGGCGCTGGGCTTCCAGGGCGTCCTGGCGATCCTGGGCGGCCTGCATGGCGTCGAAGTCCAGCTTGTCCAGCGCCCGGTCGATGACCTTCAGGAAGTCGATGGCCAGCTTGGCGGCCGTGACGCTGTCCTCGCGGAACGGGAACTGGTCCAGCTGCCAGACGCCTTCCCACTTGTTCTTGCGCAGGACGTAGAAGAACTCGAATAGCTCCATCGGGTGGACCGAGCCGGCGACCATGTCGTCGTCCCAGCTGCGCAGGTTGTCGTTGACGTCCATGCCGAACAGGCGGCCGTGGTCGATGGCCAGCTGGGCCGCGTCGGCCGGCGACTCGCCGCCGTAGAGGGAGTGGCCGAAGTCGAGCAGGATGCCGATGTTGGGCAGGCCGATCTTCTCGATGCCCAGCAGGGTGCGAGCCACCGAGTCGAAGCTCATGTGGTTGCGCGGCTCGCGCGGCTTGTACTCGATGACGAACTTCAGGTCGGGGTTCTGGCTGGCCAGCTCGCCGACGCCGTCCATCGACATTCGCCACAGCTTCCCGTGGTCGACCTGAAACGGATAGTCCCAGCCGTCCTGGCCCGGCCACAGCTTGACGTAGTCGGCGCCGAAGCGGCGGACGACCTTGGCCGCGTCGTTGCACATCTCATTGGCCAGGCGGCGCACGCCCGGATCGGGATTGGTGAAGGCGCCCTTGGAGAACTGGCGGGTATAGATCTCGGGCGTGATGCCGATGACCCCGAGGTTGTTGCGCTTCAGCGCCACCTCGACCGCGTCCAGCGACAGGTTCGGATCGACGAACGGGTAGTTCAGGTCGACGACCGACAGGTCGCCCACCTGGCCGGCCTTGTCGATCGCCTCGATCAGGCTGACCGGCGGGCCGTAACCGTCGGTGGCGTAGCGGTCGACATAGGTGGCGAAGTGCCAGATGCCGGCTCCGAACTTCAGCTTGCTCATGAGCGCGTACTCCAGAAACTAACGACGGTTGAGATTGAAGTTGTTCAGGTCGCCGGCGTTCGCGGCGGTGACCAGGAAGCAGTCCATCAGCTGCTTCTCCGGCTGGCCGGTCTTGCCGGTCTTCAGGAAGCGGTCGGCCAGCTCGACGGCGTACTGCGCCTGGCGGAAGGCCGGCTGCAGCACGGTGGCCTTCAGTTTCCCGGCCAGGATCGCGTCGCGGGCGTCGTTGGAGCCGTCGAAGCCGACCACCACCACATCGCCGCGCCCGGCGCTCTCCAGGGCCGCCACCGCGCCCATGGCCATGGTGTCGTTGCCGGCGATGATCCCCTTCACCTCGGGATGGGCCTGCAGGATCGACTGGGTCTTGGCGAAGGCCTCGGACTGGCTCCAGTTGGCCGACTGGCGGCCGATCAGCTTCAGGTCCGGATATTGGTCGATGACCTCGTGGAAGCCGCGCGAGCGGATGGCGGCGTTGGTGTCGCTCTCCTTGCCGACCAGCTCGACGTAACCGCCCTTCTCGCCCATCGCCTGGACGAAGGCCTCGGCGCCCAAGGCCGCGCCCTGGAAGTTGTTGGAGACGATCTGGGCGGTGGCGATCCCGCGCACATTGATCTCGCGATCGATCAGGAACACCGGCACGCCCGCCGCCTTGGCCTTGCCGATCGCCGCGGCGCTGGCGTCGGAGCCGGCGTTGTCGAGGATGATCGCCGCGGCGTTGCGGGCGATGGCCGTGTCGATCAGCTGGCTCTGCTTGTAGGCGTCGTCATCGTGCGAGAACTTCAGGGTCTCGTAGCCCAGGGCCTTGGCGCGCGCTTCCGCCCCCGCCGCTTCCTGGCCGAAGAACGGATTGTCCATCGACGGGGTGATGATGACGATCAGGTTCGAACGGCCCTTGGGCGCCAGCCACGCGACCGCCAGCACGACCGCGACGACGGCGGCGAGGGCGAGGATCAGGTGGCTGCGCTTCATCATGGGCTCCTAGGCGACCAGCACGCGGATACCGCGCGCCTCGAAGGCCTTGCGGTCCTCGTCGCGCAGGCCGTCGTCGGTGATCAGGGTGTGGACGATCTCGACCCCGCCCCCGAGCGACGAGAACGAGGTCCGGCCGATCTTGGTGGAGTCCGCCACCAGGCAGACGTGCGAGGCCGCCGCGATCATCGCCTTCTTGATCGGCAGGTCGGCCAGCGACGGATAGGTCAGGCCGGCTTCCAGCGAGACCGCCCCCGTGGCCAGGAAGCAGGTCTCGGCATAGAGGCCCTCGAAATAGGCAGCCGAACGCTCGCCGCTCAGCGACAGGGTCGGGGCCTTGAACTGGCCGCCCGGCATGTGGACCGTGCACGACGGCAGCGCCCCCAGGGTCAGGGCGATGTTCAGCGCGTTGGTGACGACGTTGAGGTTCTGCCGCTCCAAGAGGTTCAGGGCCACCTCGGTGGTGGTCGAGCCGCTATCGAGGATGATCGTCTGGCCGTCGGTGACCAGCGAGGCGGCCAGGCGGCCGATCCGGCGCTTGGCCTCCATGTTGACCCGGTGCTGCAGGGCCATGTCGCGCACCTGCTGGGGCACCGAGCGCAGGAAGGCGCCGCCGTGCTCGCGGGTGATGTGGCCCTCGGCTTCCAGCTTCTCCAGGTCCTGGCGGATGGTCGGCTCGGAGACGCCGAAGGCCTCGGACAGCTCGCGCACGCGGGCGCTGCCCTCTTCCTGCAGCCACTCCAGGATCTTCATGCGGCGCGGCTCTGCCAGCAGGCCCGAGCCGGCGGCGGCGATGGCGCGCTGGCGGGCCGACCCCGGGACGGGCGCGCTCTTTTGACCCGACTTGGCCATGGCTTTCTTGCTCCTCTGCGAGACGGCGTCCACGGTCAGGCCCTGCCCGATGCCGTGAGACGTCCTTGCAGCTGGTCGAGCACGACCGCGGCGATGATCACAAGTCCTTTGATGACCATCTGCCAGAACTCGCTGACGCCCATCATCACCAGGCCATCGCCCAGCACGCCGATCACGCAGGCGCCGATCAGCGCGCCGCCGACCGTGCCGCGTCCGCCCGACAGCGAGGCGCCGCCCAGGACGACGGCCGCGATGGCCGACAGCTCGAAGGTCTCGCCGCTGGCGGGGTGCGCCGCCACCAGCTCGGAGGAGACGATCAGGCCCACGAGCGCCGCACAGACGCCGGAGATCACATAGACGGCGATCTTCACCCGATCGACGCGGACACCCGATAGCAGGGCCGCGCGCTCGTTGCCGCCGACGGCGTAGACCCGGCGGCCGAACGGGGTGTCCTTGGCGACGAAGGCGGCGACCACGGCGATGACCGCCAGCAGGATCACCGTCACCGGCAGGCCCAGGATCGCGGCCGAGCCCAGCAGCGGGAAGCCTTCGTTGGCGAGGTCCGAGCGGCCGACCAGGTTCGGGAAGGTCGCGCCGTTCGACAGCAGCATGGCCGCGCCTCGCGCGACGTAGAGCATGCCCAGGGTGGCGATAAACGGGGCCACCCGGAAGCGCGCCACCAGCACGCCATTGAACAGGCCCGCGATCCCGCCCAGCACCAGCACGATGGCGATCACCAGCGGCACGCTGGGATAGACCACCACGCCCAGCGGCTGCAGCGTCACGCCGTTCAGGATCAGGGCCCCAGCGACCATGCCGCCCAGGCCGGCGATCGAGCCGACCGACAGGTCGATGCCGCCGGTCAGGATCACATAGGTCATGCCGATCGCCAGGATCGCCGTGATCGCCACGTGCTTGAACATGATCAGGAAGTTCGAGGCCGACAGGAAGTTGGGGGCCATGACCGAGAAGAAAGCCACGACCACGGCCAGAGCGATCAGGGCGCGCAGCTTCAGCAGCAGGGCAACGAGGCTGACGCCCGTGGACGGAACGGAAGGTGCGGTCGCCATTACGCGGCGGTCTCCATGGCGTTCGAGGCGGCCACCAGGGCGGCTTCGGTGGCCTGTTCGAGCGTGAGGTCGGCGGTCAGGCGGCCGGCGGCCAGCACCAGCACGCGGTCGGCGACGGCCTGGGCTTCCAGCAGGTCGGAGGTGGCGAAGACGACGGCCAGGCCCTGGTCGGCCAGGGCGCGCATGGTGTCGAACACCTCGCCGCGCGCGCCGATGTCGACGCCCCGGCTGGGCTCGTCCAGCAGCATGACCAGCGGATCGGTCATCAGGCCGCGCCCGATCACCACCTTCTGCTGGTTGCCGCCCGACAGAGAGCCGATCGCCGCCTCGGCGCCGGACGCCTTGACGCCCAGGCGGGCCATCATGTCGGCGACGGCCGAGCGCTCGCGCTGGTCGCCGATCACCCCGCCGGTCACGAAGGCCAGCAGGCTGGACAGGCCGAGGTTTCCCCCGACCGAGAGATTGTGGAACAGGCCGTCGCGCTGGCGGTCCTCGGGCACGAAGCGCAGGCGCCGGCGGCAGCGGTCGGCCAGGCTCAGCGCCGAGACGTCCTCGCCGTTCAGGATCACCGTCCCGGACGCGTTGCGCGCGCCGCACAGGCTTTCCAGCAGCTCGGTGCGCCCCGAGCCTAGCAGGCCGTAGATCGCGGTGACCTCACCGGCCCGGAAGTCGGCGCTGACGTGATCGACCAGGAAGCCGCCTCCGCGACGCGGCAGGGCGATGTCACGGGCCGACAGCACCACGGCCCCGGCCTTGCCCGTGCCGCCGCGTGGCCGTTGGCGGGCCTTGTCGCCCAGCATCTGGTCGATGATCCAGGCGACCGAGACCTCGGACGCCTGCTTGCTCGCCACCAGGCGGCCGTCGCGCAGCACCGTGACGAAGTCGCCGATCCGCATCAGCTCTTCCAGCCGGTGGGAGATGTAGATCACCGCCACCCCGGCCCGCTTCAGCTCGGCGATGACCTCGAACAAGACCTCGACCTCGGCGGCGCTGAGGGCCGAGGTCGGCTCGTCCAGGATCAGCACCCGGGCGTCCTCGACCAGGGCCTTGGCGATCTCGACGATCTGCTGCTCGCCGACCCGCAGGTCGCTGACCAGGGCGTCGGGATCGATGGCGTGGGCTAGGCGCGAGAGCACCTGACTAGCCTTCGCCTTCTCAGCCGCGTGGTCGGCGACGCCCAGCACGCCGGTCAGGTCGCGACCCAGGAAGATGTTCTGCGTCACCGTCAGGTTCGGGCAGAGGTTCAGCTCCTGGAAGACGATGCCGACGCCGGCCGCGGCGGCCTCGCGGATCGAGGCGAAGCGCACCGGCGCGCCATCCAGCAGCAGGCGTCCGGAGGTCGGTTGCTCGACCCCGGCCAGGATCTTCATCAGGGTCGACTTGCCCGCGCCGTTCTCGCCGATCAGCACATTGACCGCGCCGGCCCGGACGTCGAAGTCGACGCCGTCCAGGGCGACCACGCCGCCATAGGTCTTGCCGATCTTCTCCGCGCGCAGCACGCCCTAGCCTCCCACGCGCTCGAGGCGGATGGGGGTCAGGGCCACGCGGTCATCGGCCTTGGCGACCTGGAACACGCCCTGGAAGCGGACGCTGTCGCCAGGCTTCAAGCCCTCGGCCACGGGACGCGCCTGGCGCAGGGCCCGCTTGGTCAGCGCGCCGCCGACCTCGGCATAGGCGATCTGGTTGGCGAAGTCGTTGAATGTCACGAACGGCAGGCTGTCGCGCAGGGCCGAGCCCGAGACGACCGGGCCGACCAGCACGTCGACTTGTTGCGCACCGGCCTGGACGGTCACGACGCCAGCGCGGGCCTGCGTCTTCACATCCACCACCTTGCCCTCGCCCTGCGCCACGAAGGTCCAAGGCGAGCCGTCCCCGGCCTTGCGGCCGCCGGCGGCGTCGAGGTCCTTGGCGATCTCGGCGGTGAGCTGGTCCAGCGGCTTGGCCTGCTTGTCCCAATAGGGCGCGGCCTGGACGTCCCAGATGGTGTCGACATAGCGGGCAGCGTCGAAGGCCCCGGCCTGGCGTTCACGGGCGGCGCGGTCGGCGGCGATCGGCACGACCTTGCAGGCGCTCAGGGCCGGCAGCAGCACCGCCAGGGCAAAGACCGCCCGCCTGATCCCGCTCGCCTGCCGCAAAGCCGAAGCCTCCCCTGCCGTGCGCCGTTTTCGGCACCACTTTCGAATGATTTCGAATTCAAGCGAAACCTGTCATGCGGGATTTTCGGTGTCAATGCGCCCAGACAGCAAGGCGACGCACCGCACGCCGGCAACAATATTTCCCTCGAGAAATCAGCCTCTTGTCGCCCGATAAATCGTGAGGAGCTCCTCACTCACAGCTTCCGGAAAAATTCAAAACGAAGAAAATCGAAAGAAAATCGCACCTTTCGGCATTGCACGCCGTAGCCACGCCGCCTAGTTTGCGCGTCGAGGGAGGCCTGGAACCAGGCGGAATCGAGCACGATCGGCGAAGCCGGCGCGCCTCTTCCGCGGTGCTCGCGCCCTCGTCAGAAAGACCAGCGAGTACGCCGACGATGAACGCAGCTCACCGCCAGGGTGACCTCCAGCAACGCGCCGTCCATGTGGCCGAGCGCGCCAACTGGATCCGTCGCAGCGCGCTCAAGATGATCTTCGAGGCCAAGCAGGGCCACCCCGGCGGCGACCTGTCGGCGGCCGATATCCTGGCCGCGCTCTATTTCGACGTCATGCGCTACGACGCGGCGACGCCGAACGCGCCGGGCCGCGACCGCTTCATCATGAGCAAGGGCCACTGCACCGGGGCCTTCTATTCGGTGCTGGCCGGCGCGGGCTTCTTTCCCGAGGAAGAACTCTCGACCTACCTCCAACCGCTGTCGCGTCTGAACGGCCACCCCAGCCGCACCTATCTGCCGGGCGTGGAGACCAACACCGGCCCGCTGGGCCACGGCCTGCCCGTCGCGGTCGGCGCGGCCATCGCCGGCCAGATCGACAAGGCCGACTTCCGCGTCTTCGTCCTGACCGGCGACGGCGAACTGCAGGAAGGCAGCTGCTGGGAAGCGGCGATGACCGCCGGCCACCGCAAACTCTCCAACCTCACCGTCATCGTCGACCGCAACCGCCTGCAACAGGGCGCGCCGACCGAGGATACGGTCAGCCTAGAGCCCCTGGCCGACAAGTGGCGCGCCTTCGGCTTCGACGTGCTGGAGATCGACGGTCACGACCCGGCCGCCTTGATCACGGCGCTGGAGACCCAGGGCGACAAGCCGCTGTGCGTGATCGCCGCGACCGTGAAGGGCAAGGGCGTGTCGTACATGGAGAACCAGGCCGGCTGGCACCACGGCTGCCCGAACCCCGAACAGTATGCTCAAGCCTTGCGGGAGCTGGCTCAGTGAACGATCCCGAAAAGGGCGAAGGCCTGTTTGACTGCCGCGAAGCCTATGTCGCCACGCTTGAGGCCCTGGCCGAGGCCGACTCGCGCATCGTCGCCGTGGTCAATGACAGCGTCGGCTCCAGCAAGCTGGGCGGCTTCCGCAAGAAGTTCCCCGAGCGCCTGATCAATGTCGGCATCGCCGAGCAGAACATGATCGGCGTCGGCGCGGGCCTGGCCAATGGCGGCAAGATCCCGTTCGTCAGCGGCGCGGCGTGCTTCCTCACGGGCCGAGCCCTGGAGCAGATCAAGGCCGACATCGCCTACTCGCAGGCCAATGTGAAGCTGTGCGGCATCTCCAGCGGTGTCGCCTATGGCGAGCTGGGCCCCACGCACCACTCGATCGAGGACCTGGCCTGGCTGCGGCCGATGGCCCCGCACCTGACCGTCATCGTGCCGTCCGATCCCTGGGAGACCGGCGAGGCGATCAAGGCCGCCGCCGCCCTGGACGGTCCGGTCTTCATCCGCATCAGTCGCATGCCGGTGCCGGCGCTGAAGCACACCGCCGACGCTTTCCAGATCGGCAAGGCCGAGACCCTGCGCGAGGGCGGCGACGTCGCCATCATCGCCAACGGCACCATGGTCCATCGCGCGCTCGCCGCCGCCCAGCTCTTGGCGGCCGAGGGCGTGCAGGCCAAGGTGATCAACATGGCCAGCCTGACCCCGCTCGACGAAACCGCCATCCTGGACGCCGCCAGGACCGGCGCGGTGATCACGGTCGAGGAGCACTCGGTGCGCGGCGGCCTGGGCGGCGCGGTGGCCGAGGTGCTGGCCACCAACGCCCCCTGCCCTATGCGGATCCTGGGCTTCCCCGGCTTCCTGCCGACCGGCTCGGCCGAGTGGCTGATGGAGCACTACGGTCTGACCGCCGCCGGCATCGCCGACGCCGCGCGCGATCTCCTGGCCAAATGAACATCCTGGCGATCGACCAGGGCACCACCAACACCAAGGCGGTGCTGGTCGGCCCCGAGGGCGAGATCCTGGCCCAGGCCTCCCGCCCGACCAAGGTGACCTACCCGCAGCCCGGCTGGGCTGAGTCCTCGGCCGACGATATCTGGGCCAGCGTCGCTGGGGTGATCGATGAGATCGTCGCCATGGGGCTGCCGGTCGATGCGATCGGCCTCTCCAACCAGCGCGAATCCGTGGTGCTGTGGGACGCCGCCACCGGCCGTCCGGTCGGCCCCTGCGTGATCTGGCAGTGCGGCCGCTCGGCCCCGCGCGGCGAGGCGTTGAAGGCCGAGGGCTACGAGCCCGACGCCATCGCCCGTACAGGCCTGACGCTCAATCCGATGTTCTCGGCCGGCAAGCTGGCCTGGCTGCTCGATGCGGCGCCGGATGGCCGCGCCCGCGCGGCGCGCGGTGAACTGAAGGCCGGCACGGTCGACGCCTGGCTGCTCTGGAACCTGACCGCCGGCACGCGTCACGCCACCGACCACAGCAACGCCTCGCGCACCCAGCTGATGAACCTCGCCACCCTGGCCTGGGACTCGGAGATGGCGCGGCTGTTCGACATCCCGCTGGCGGTGCTGCCGGAGATCCGGCCGTCCGACAGCCTGTTCGGCGAGACCGCAAGCGGCGCGACCGCCCTGCCCGCTGGCATCCCGATCCACGCGGCCATGGGCGACTCCCACGCCGCGCTCTACGGCCACGGCCTGGACGGCCCCGGCCGCATCAAGGCCACCTGCGGCACAGGCTCGTCGCTGATGACGGTGACCAAGGAGCGCATCTGGTCGGCCCACGGCCTGTCCAGCACCATCGCCTGGAGCCGCTCCGGCGGCGCGCTGCACGCGCTCGAAGGCAACATCTCGGTCTCGGGTCACACGGTGGCGTTCGCGACCAAGCTGTTGGGCTTGAGGGACGAACTGGCCCTCACCGATCTCGCCCTCACCGTCCCCGACAGCGGCGGCGTCGCCCTTGTGCCGGCCCTGGCCGGCCTGGGCGCCCCGCACTGGCGCGACGAGGCCCGTGGCTTGGTCAGCGGCATGAACCTCGGCACGACGCCGGCCCACTTGGCCCGCGCGGCGCTGGAGGCCGTGGCGCTGCAGATCCACGACGTCTTCATGGCCATGCAGGCCGACCTGCACGGCGACCTCCCGGCCCTGAACGTCGACGGCGGCGCCTCGCGCAACGACGTGCTGATGCAGTTGCTCGCGGATTTGATCGACCGGCCGGTGATCCGCGCGGATGCGGCTGAGCTGAGCGCTCTTGGCGCGGCGCGATTGGCGGCCGAGGGGATGGGGATTAAGGCCCCGCCGGTGCGACCGGCGGAACGGACCTTCGAGCCGGCGATGAGCACCGACGCCCGCGAAGCGACCGTCGCGCGCTGGCAGGACGCCCTGCGGCGGGCGATGCTCTAGAACGCCACCTCGAGCGGAGCTCCACTGTACCGCACCGTCTTCACCCGCTCGCGGCCACCGTCAATCAGCACCACCTTGAAAGTCCGGTCGTTCACGAGGCCCGGGAAACTCCCCACCCGCGCGCCGATGGTCAGCTTCCGCACCCCATCGCTCCAAGCCAGCGGCGTCACCGCCCGCTCACCACGCTCATAGGCGTAGCTGTCGCCGGCGTCGTCATAGAGCTCGAACGCCCCATCCGCGCCGGCGTAGACGCGCAGCTCCAGCGGTCCCTGCGGATCCTGGTCGGCATAGTTCACCGCCCCGCCCAGCGGCAGGATCGCCCCGGCCTTCGCGAACAACGGGATCTTCTCCAGCGGCGCCGCCGCGTCGATCCACTGGCCACCCGCCAGTTTCCTGCCCGTCCAGAAGTCGTACCAAGCCGCCGTCCCCGGCAGGAACACCGACCGCGAGCGCTGCCCCGCATTGGTCACCGGCGCCACCATCAGCGACGGCCCAAACAGGAACTGGTCGCCGATGTTCCAGGTCCGCTCATCCGTCCGCCAGTCCATGACCAGCGGCCGCATGATGGTGTCGGCCTTGTCGGTCACCCGCCAAGCCAGGCCGTAGATGTAGGGCATGAGCCGATAGCGCAGCCGGTCGTAGTCCAGCAGGATCGGCGTCTTGTCGCCATAGGCGAACAGGTCGTTGCGGTCGTTGGCGCGCTTGCCGTGGGTGCGGAACAGCGGGTTGAAGACGCCGAACTGGTACCAGCGGACATAGAGCTCCTGGAACGCCGGATCGGTCGTCGCCGACCCGGTCGGCGGGTTGTCCAGCACGCCGCCGTAGTAGCCGCCGATGTCGGTGGTCCAATACGGCATCCCCGACAGCGCGAAGTTCAGCCCGCCCTGGATCTGGCGCTGGAACACCGGGAAGCCGTTGAGGATGTCGCCCGACCACGAGGCTGCGCCGTAGCGCTGCACGCCGGCGAACGACGAGCGCGACAGGATGAACACCCGCTTGTCGTCGCGCTGCTGGCGCCAACGATCCGACACGGCCGCCACATGGGCCAGCGGGAAGGCGTTGCCGTAGAGCTCGCCTGGCCCGATCGCCAGCTTGCGGCCGTTCAGCGTGCGGTCGGTCTCGGCCATGGTCGGCAGGTGCAGCTCGGGCTCGGAGCCGTCCAGCCAGAACGAGTCCCAGCCTTGGTCGAGGAGCTTCGACCCCAGGTGCGACCAGTAGAGATCGGCGGCCTCGGGATTGGTCGGGTCGTACAGCGCCGTGCCGGGGATCAGCCAGCCGCGCTCGGCCATCAGCTTGTAGAGCGCCGACGACTTGGACAGCAGCGGCCACATGCTCAGCATCGTGTGGACGTGGCGCTCACGCAGGGTCTTCAAGAGGCCGGGGACATCGGGATAACCGTCGGGCCGGAACTCTGGATCACCCATCCGGCTCCACCAGCGCCAGTCCTGCACGATCACGTCGATCGGCGCGTCACCGTCGCGGTAGCGCTGGGTGACGTCCAGCAGGTCCTGGCCGCTGGCATAGCGGTCCATCGACTGGAAGAGGCCGTAGGTCCAGCGCGGGAACAGCGGCGCCGCGCCGGTCATGCCGCGGTACTTGGCGACCACCTGGTCGAACTCGGGCCCGTAGAGGAAGACGTAGTCGATCGCCTGGCCGACATCCGCCGTCAGGGTCAGCTCGGTCGGGAAGCGGTTGTCCAGGGTCGAGGCGGCGGCGGTGTTCCACAGCAGGCCGAAGCCCTCGGTCGACATCATCAGCGGATGGGCGATGTCGGTATTGGCCTGGGCCAGGCGCACGACGCCGCCCTGGTAGTTGAACTGGCCGGACTGGTGCTGGCCCAACCCATAGAGCCCCTGGCGCAGGGCCGGATGAAAGCGCTCGGTGACCTTCCAGGCCTTCGAGCCGTCCGACAGGCTCGTGGGTTCATAGAGGCGCGGCCGCTCGCCCATCTCCTGCAGCAGGATGCGGTCGTTCGGCCCGAGGAAGGTCAGGGTCCCGTCCGACAGCGAGATCGAAACCCGCAGCTCGCCGGTCTTCAGCACCTTGGCCACGGCCTTGGCCGTGCCGACGCCGGCAGCGGTGTTGACGCCGGTGCCGGTCGCGGTGGCGTCGGTCAGGGTCACCGGCTGCGGCGCGCAGGGCTTGGAGAACCAAGGCTGGTTCGGCGATGAACCGCTGGCCGCGCCGTCCGGACTGGCGGTCACCCGCACCACCCCGTCGGCGCAGACCGTCAGCCGCATCACGTCGACGCCGTTGCGGACGACGACCACGTCACGCTCCTGGCTCACCTCGACGCTCGCATGCGCAACGACAGGAGCGGCCAAGGCCAGAAGCATCAGCGCCAGACGGTGGATCACGGACATCTCCGCACAAAAACAGATGCGGCGCCGGTTGGAGGAAACCGGCGCCGCGGGTGACGGATCATGCACGGGAGGGCGCAATCACCGACAGGGGAAACTCAAGCGACAGCGCCTAGAAGGTGTAGCGGGCGCCGACATAGAACTGGCGGCCGCCGACCCGATAGTTCTCGAAGCGCTGGGTCGTGGAGTCGATGTACGAGATGTCCTTCTCGTTGGTCAGGTTCAGGGCGTCGATACTGACCGACAGCTGGTCGGTGACCTTGTACGAGGCCGAACCATCCAGGAACGTGGTGGCCAGATTGCCCTGGACATCCTGGTTGTAGCGGCCTGGGACGGCGGTCAGGTACTTGTCGCGGTAGTTGACCGAGATCCGCGCCTGCACCTTGCCGCGCTCGTAGTAGAGCGTGGCGTTGGCCGCGTTCTTCGACAGGTTCAGCAGCGGGGCGTTGATCTTGGCCGCCCCGGCCGCCGTGGTGGCGAAGTAGTCGATGCTGCTGTCGACATAGGTGTAGTTCATCAGCACGCCGAAGCCGCGGAACGCGTCGGGCAGGAAGTCCAGCGGCTGCTGGTAGTTCAGCTCGAAGCCCTTCAGCGGACCGCCGGGGGTGTTGATCACGTTGGTGATGCTGAAGTCGTCATTGGCGTTGACGCCCGTGCCGTCCAGCAGCGAGACCGGCAGGCCCGTCGAGGCATACGGCGCGACGGTGGTGATGGTCTGCACGTAGGTGCTGATCTTCTTGTAGAAGAAGCCCGCCGACACGATCGTGCCCGACTTGGGATACCACTCGATCGAGAAGTCGGCCGACTTGGCGCGGTACGGGTCGAGGTTGGCGTTGCCGGTCGAGACCGAGCGCGAGCCGCCGGCCACCGAAACGCTGGTCGCCGCCGCCAGATTGCCCAGGGCCGGACGCGCCATCACCTTGGCCGCCGAGAAGCGGACCTGCAGCTTGTCGGTCGGCTCCAGCACCAGGTTCAGCGACGGCAGGGTGTCGGTGTACTTGCGCTTGACCGTGGTCATCACGAAGCCGGCGGCGTTCACCGTGGTCGGGACGTTGGTATAGAAATTCGAGGTCTGGTTGGTCTCGACATAGCGGACGCCGACGTCGCCGCGCACGCGCCAGCTGCCGAGCGCCTGGTCGAAATTGGCCATGACGTAGCCGGTCTTGTCCTCTTCCTGCACCGAGCGGTTCTCGCCGCGCACGCTGGCCACCGTCTGCGACAGGGCCGTGCGGCCGCTGTTGCTGTAGATGTTGTAGGCGGCCTGGAAGGCGTCGATGTTCGGCGTCGTCCAGCAGACCGGCGTCGGGGTCGGCACGTTCAGCTTCTTGAGGCCGCAGAACTGCTCGGTCAGGCTCTGGATCGACGAGCCGGTCGGGATGGCCGGGAAGTTGGCCTCGCCCAGGGAGTAACGATAGGACTGGGCGCTGAAGTCGTACTGCTTCCAGTTGGCGCCGGCGCGGACGGTCAGGCCGTCGTTGAACGCGTACTTACCGTTCAGCTGGACGGTCTTGTACTTGTTGTCGGTGTAGTTCGGACGCAGGCGGATTTCGGGGCCCGTGGGGCCGGTGCCGCCGGGCTGGGTCACGGTCGGGCCGAAGTACCACTGGCTCGGGTCGGTGACGTCGAAGCCGTAGTTGATGGCCGGCAGGTACTGGCCCTTGGGACGGATGTCGATCGAGTAGCCGTCGACATTGAACCGGTCGATCTGGGTCGAGATGTCGTTGAAGTTGTCGAAGTCCGAGTACGAGTAGCCGACCACGCCATCCAGGCTGAACTTGTCGCTGAACTTGTGCTCGCCGGTCAGGGTCCACTGGCCGAAGTCGGTCGAGAACTCGTCGCGGTTATGCTCCGAGCGCATGTCGACATTGTCGAACAGGCCGTAGAGCATGGTGTTCTGGCTGTTCAGGATCATGTCCCGCACAAGCATCTCGGGCTTGCCCCCCTGCGAGGCGCCGCGGGAAAAGCCGATGGCTTCCAGCGGCCAGTCATCCCGGCTGACCTTGTAGCGCGAGAACAGGCCGTCCAGCGTGATCTTGGTGTCGTCGTCGGGCGCCCATTGCAGCGAGCCGGTCAGGCCCAGGCGCTCGGTCTTACCCAGGCCCTGCACGTAGCGCATGAAGCGCGGATAGTAGGTCGTCGGCGCGCTGGCCAGGTTGTAGGTCGAGGTCGCCTTGGCGAAGTCGGCGGCGGGAACGTCGCAGATGCCGCCGGTCCCGGTCGTCGGCTTGCACCAGCCGCCGTCGCCATTGCCCTGGTTCCACAGGCCCGAGCTGGACTGCTGGAAGTCGACGGCGGTCTTCGAATAGGCCACCGAGAACAGCGCGCCCAGCTTGTCGTCGGCGAAGGTGTTGGAGACCAGCAGCGCCATGCGCGGGCGGGTCTTACCGGTCTGGTCGTTGTAACCGGCCTGGGCCGAGGCGGCGAGCTTGAAGCCCTTGTAGTCGAAGGGGTGGCCGGTGGTCAGGTCGACCGTGGCGCCCAGCGAGCCTTCCTCGACATCGGCCGACGGCGTCTTGCGCACGTCGATGCGGCTGAAGAGTTCCGAGGCGAAGACGTTGAAGTCGAAGCCGCGGCCGCGGTTGGCGCCGCTGTAGCCGTCGGTCGAGGCCTGCGCCTCCATGCCGTTGATGCGCACGCGGGTGAAGTCGGGACCCAGGCCGCGCACCGACAGCGCCCGGCCTTCGCCCTGGTCGCGGCTGATGGCGACGCCGGGGATCCGCTGGATGGATTCGGCCAGGTTGTTGTCGGGGAACTTGGCGATGTCCTCGGCCAGGATCGAGTCGACCACGCCGGTGTTGGTGCGCTTCAGCTCCAGGGCCTTGGCCAGGCTGTTGCGGAAACCGGTCACCACCACCTCGGTCACGGCGGTGTTGTCGGCGGTGTTGTCGGCGGCGGCTGGAGCGGCCTCCTGCAGCGCCGCGACGCCGGCGGCGGCCACGGGCGCGGCCCCGCCGTTCGCCGTGGCGATCACCTCGTCGGCGTGAGCCACGCCGCCCAGCGCCAGGACCAAAGCGAGGCCCGAAGCCCCGCCGGCCAGTTGTCGTTGAAACCTGTCCATCATCCCTAATTCCCCTTCGCCGCGATCGTTTTCGTCGCGGTCGCTTGCGTTTCCTCGCGCGCCTCTAGCGGACGCGTGATCGGTCGATCGGGCCCGGAGGCCGACGTGGTGGAAAACGACGGCGTCGGCCGGAAAGGGAGCCGACGCCGCCAGAGTGGCGATCCGGGTCAACAGAGGAGAACGGAACCCGGGCCGCATATCGGAGCGGCGCAACGCCACGCTCGGAGCCGGGGACGAGCCGCGCGGCGGCGGGGATCGGCCCCGCCGGCGTCAGATCTCGCTGCTTGATCGCGCACGGAAGCATGGCGCGGTCCTCCCCAGCGACGTCGCGGCGTTTCGCCGTTCAATGTTCGCTGAGACAAACCGTTACCAAAAGACAATAATCGAAATCAATCGAAAATCGTATGTGGTGTGACCAACGGACCCATCGAGCACGCCGGAGCGTTGCGGCCCACTCCGCGCCAAGCCTTGCAGGGCTTGAGGATACGGCCGGCGAGACCCCCGCGCGACATCGTCGAAGAAAAGATCGAACGCTTACGTCCCATAAGCTGGGATGGTGTGGAAACTTCTTTAATTACAACGCGTTGACTTTCATGAAGCTTCGCCAGAGCTCAGGTCGATAACGCATGCCCCAGCGCGAGATCGACCTCTCCTTAGCGCTCTCAAGCCACCCTCGCCGCACGCTCTTCATGCCCCTCGAAAACCGACTTTCGTTTTCCTTTCTTTTCGATCGACAGGTTTCGAATTGCGTTGACCCTCACCTTGACCGTCGGTACCTGTTTCCCGAAACCGAGGCGCTCCAGCGTCCGGGAGGAAACCCACGACCTGGCAGTCCAGGCGCGATGCGCCGGCGCCGGATCGAGCGAAAGGACACCCGCGTGGCTCGTTCTCTGTCCGCCAAACTCCGAATGGGCGTCGCCCTGGCCCTGGTCGCGTCGCTGACCGCCGCGCCTGTCGCCACGCTGGCTCAGGCCCCCGCCCCGACGGCCCCGGCCCAGAGCGCTCACGAGAAGCCGCGCCTGTTCGTACTGACCGACATCGGCGGCGACCCCGACGACCAGGAGTCGATGGTCCGCTTGATGACCTACGCCAACCAGGTGGACATCGAGGGCCTGGTCGCCACCACGGTGAAGGGCGAGGTCAATCCGCAGCTGATCACCCACATCGTCGACACCTACGGCACGGTCCGCGACAACCTGGAACAGCACGAGAAGGGCTTCCCGACCGCCGACGCGCTGAAGGCGACGATCTCCCAGGCCCTGGTCCCCGACGGCAAGACCGCCATCGGCGCGGGCAAGGACTCGCCCGGCTCGGACCTGCTGATCAAGGCCGTCGATCGCGACGATCCGCGTCCGGTCTGGGTCACGGTCTGGGGCGGTCCCACCGTGCTGGGCCAGGCCCTGTGGAAGGTGCGTCAGACGCGCTCCAAGGCGGCCCTGGCCAAGTTCGTCTCGAAGCTGCGCGTCTATGCGATCTCGGACCAGGACGACAGCGGCCCCTGGATCCGCCGCGAGTTCCCGGACCTGTTCTACATCGTCAGCCCCGGCGTCAGCTTCCACATGTCGACCTGGATCGGCATCGGCGGCGACAACTTCCACGGCCGCTTCGGCGGCGCGGACGAGCACCTGGTCAGCAACGAGTGGCTGAACCAGAACATCCGCAGCAAGGGCCCGCTGGGCGCGGCCTATCCCAGCTGGAAGTTCCAGATGGAGGGCGATACGCCCTCGTTCCTGAACCTGATCGACAACGGCCTGTCCGACCCGAACCATCCCGAATGGGGCGGCTGGGGCGGCCGCTACGAGCTCTACACGCCGCGCATGGAGCGCTGGTTCCTGGAGCCGGAAACCCGGCCGATCTGGACCAACGTCATGGACGAGGTCCAGGGCCGCGACGGCGAGTGGCACACCACCAACCACGCCACGATCTGGCGCTGGCGCGAGGCGTTCCAGAACGACTTCGCCGCCCGCATGGACTGGACGATCAAGCCCTACAAGGAAGCCAACCACCCGCCGGTCCCCAAGCTGGAGACGCCCGAATACATCGTCGCCAAGCCCGGCGAGCGGGTCGATCTCAGCGCCGTCGGCTCGTCCGATCCGGACGGCGACGCCCTGTCCTACGAATGGTTCTGCTATGAGGAGGCCGGCACGCGCGGCATGACCAGCTCGGCCTCGGGCGTGAAGCTGGACATCAACAACGCCGACCAGCCCAAGGCCTGGCTGACCGTGAAGACCACCCGCGTCGTGCCGCCGGGCACGGGGACCATGCACATCATCCTGGCCGTCACCGACCATGGCTTCCCGCGCCTGACCCGCTACAAGCGGGTGATCATCGACGTGAAGCCCTGAGACCGGACATGACCCGAGGTTTGCGCCTGGCGCTCGCGTTGCTGGCCCTCTCGTGCGCGCCGGCCATCGCCGCCTCGCCTGGCGCGATCCTCACGGTCGAGCCGGTCTACACGAACGCCCCCTACCCGCAGTCGCACGCCTCGACGATCGTCGAGACCACCGCGGGCACGATCGCGGCGGCCTGGTTTGGCGGCACGCACGAGCGCCATCCCGACGTCGGCATCTGGTTCGCGCGCCGGATCAACGGGAAGTGGCAGCCGGCCCGCGAGCTGGCCAACGGCGTCCAGCCCGACGGCAAGCCGCGCCTGCCGACCTGGAACCCCGTGCTGTTCCAGGCCCCGAAAGGTGACCTCTTCCTGTTCTACAAGGTCGGCCCCAGCCCGCAGGACTGGTGGGGCATGGTCATGACCTCGACCGACGACGGCCGGACCTGGAGCCAGCCTACGCGCCTGCCCGACGGCATCCTGGGTCCGATCAAGAACAAGCCGGTCGTGCTGGCCGACGGGACCTGGCTGTCGCCGACCAGCACCGAGAAGTCCGAAGGCGTCACCCAGGCCGACGGCGGCGGCTGGAGCCTCTATTTCGAGCGCAGCGAGGACGGCGGCCGGACCTGGACCAAGACCGCACCGGTCGCCTCGCCGCTGAAGATCGACGCCATCCAGCCCAGCATCCTGTTCCACCCGAACGGCGTGCTGGAGGCCGTGGCCCGCACCCGCCAGGGCGCGCTGGCCCAGACCTGGTCGAAGGACAACGGCAAGACCTGGAGCCCTATCTCGACCATCGACCTGCCCAATCCGAACTCGGGCACGGACGCGGTGACCCTGGCCGACGGTCGCCAGCTGATCGTCTACAACCACGCGGGCCAGCGGCCCGACATCCCGGGGAAAGGCCCCCGCTGGCCGCTGAACGTGGCGGTCTCCAAGGACGGGATCGCCTGGCGCGAGGCGCTGAACTTGGAGAGCGAGCCCGTGCCCGACGGCTACGCCTATCCGGCCGTGATCCAGGCCCGCGACGGCAAGGTGCACATCACCTACACCGTCAACCGCCGAGGCATTCGTCACGTGGTGATCGATCCGGCCAAGCTGCCCTAGCCGCGTAGGGCGCCGCGTACGGCCAGCGCCGTCAGCAGCTCGGTCGGCCCACGCGGACGGTCCAGGCCCAGGCGCTTCAAAGCCGGCTCGGCGTCCGGCTCCCGCTTGAGGCCGCGCAGGGCGAAGCGCGCCAAGTCCAACGGTCCCGCCGCCTTCAGCTTGCCGAGCGTCGGCAGCAGGCCCTCCTCGAGCGCATCGAAGTCCGAGCCGAACGGTAGCAACGGCGCGTGGCCCGCCGCCTTGGCGGGCGCCAGGGCCTCGGCGAGGCGCTCGGGGGTGTTCGCCGTGAACTCGGCCGGCAGGACGTAGTCGCGCTCTAGCTTGCCCGAGACCTTGGCCTGCTCGATCAGCGCCGGCTGGAAGCGGCTGTCGGCGACCTTCAGCAGGGCGACGATGACGTCACGATCGGTCCGGCCGCGCAGGTCGGCGACGCCGTACTCGGTGATGACGATGTCGCGCAGGTGGCGCGGGATGGTGCCGTGGCCGTAGGACCACAGGATGTTGGAGCTGGCCTTCTTCCCGGCCCCGCGCACGGCGTCCAGGGTGATCACCGACCGTGCGCCCTCCAGCGCGAAGGCCTGGGCCACGAAGTTGTACTGCCCGCCCACGCCGCTGACGACGCGGCCGTCCTCCAGCCCGTCGGAAACCGCCGCGCCCAGCAGGGTGACCATCATGGCGGTGTTGATGAAGCGGGCGTCGACGCGGGCGACGCGCTTGGCGGCCTCGTCGCCATAGAGCTCGTTGATGCCCGAGATGGCCCGCATCTGGAACTTGGCGCGGTCCTCGGGCGAAAGCGCCCGCAGCCCTTCGTAGAAGGCGCGCGGCCCCAGGAAGAAGCCGCCGTGCAACACAGCGCCCTCGACCTCGCGCTTGAGGACGCCGGCCTTCCAGAGGTCGAGCAGGCAATCGACGAACATCTCGGTCGCGGCGTAGAGCCCCTTCTCGAACGGCTCGGCGTGCTGGGGCGCGGCGCCAAGGCGCTGGACGGTGTCGCGGAAGGCGGCCGGGTCGCGATGGCGGACGATCAGGCTCTGGACCACCGCGTCGCTGATCGAGCCGATGCCCATCTGGATCGTGCCGCCGTCGGGGATCAGCCCCGCCGCGTGGAAGCCGATGGCGTAGTGGGCGTCGGTGATCGGCTCCTTGGGCGGGGCGAACAGCGGGAAGTCATGGCCGTCGAGCACATGGCTGAACGCCGAGGCCGGTAGGTCGCCGTCGCCCGGCATGAACGGCAGGCCGTTATTGACCTGGCCGACCAGCAGGAAGTCGGCCTTGCCCGCCGTCTTCGCGGCCAGCAGATCGAGCGTGATGTCGGTGTTGCAAGACAGGCTATAGCGATCGCCGTCCTGGGCCACCAACTGGGCCACGACATTGACCTCGCGATCCAGCAGATAGCGAGCCGCGTGGGTATAGTTGGCCGAGATGTAGCTGCGCTGGGCGCTCTGCACGTTCAACCGGGTGCCGGCCTGGAAGAAGAACTCGTCGACCTGGATGTTGTCCGGCAGGGCGTCGCGGCGCTGGACCTCGGCGTAGGCCAGAGCCGGATAGCCGCCCAGGGTGCGCTCGATCACCGGGCCCAGGAAGGCCGCCTCCAGCGCCGACTTTGGGCGCGGCGGCTCCAGGGTCAGGGCGGTGAAGATGTGCAGGTGGACCGACGGGTCGGCCATGGCCCGCGCGAACAGGGCGTTGGCGACATGGTTGGCCTTGCCCAGGCCCAGCGGCAGGCCCAGCACGATGCGGCGGCCGACCTTGGCGATGATCGCGTCGACCAGGCGTTCGGGATCGGTGAAGCGCTCCGTCATGCCTCCAGCTTGGACCAGCCTTCCGCCGGCGAGAAGCGTTCGCCGTACTTACGGGACAGCTCTTCCAGCCGGGCCTTCACCTCGGCTACGCCACGCCGGCGGGCGTAGTGCAGCGGCCCGCCCCGGAAGGGCGCGAAGCCGGCTCCGAAGATCATCGCCGCGTCGATGACGTCAGGGTCCTCCGAGACGCCGTCGCCCAGCAGGGCCGCGCAGGTGTTGACCAACGGCAGGATCAGGCGGTCGGCCATGTCCGGATCGGGCTCGGCGGCGTTGGGGGCCTTGTTGGGATGGCCGCCTTTCCAGACATAGAGGCCCTCCCCGGTCTTCTTGCCCAGCTGCTTGTGCTGGACCTTGTCGCGCAGCCATTGCGGGGCGTCGGGCATGTCCCACTTGAGCTCGCGCTTGAGCATGTCGGCCACGGCCAGGCAGATGTCGAGGCCCACCTGGTCGGCCAGTTCGATCGGCCCCATCGGCATGCCGAACCGCTCGGCGGCCTTGTCGATCGTTTCTTTGGCCACGCCCTCGTCCAGCATGGCCATGGCCTCGACCAGATACGGCGTCAGGGCGCGGTTGACGATGAAGCCCGGCGCGCTCTTCGCAGGAGCCGGCAGGCGGTCGATGGCGCCGACGAAGGCGCGGGCCACCGTCTCGACCTTAGCGTCCAGGCCGTCGTGGCGCACCACCTCGACCAGCTGCATCCGCGAGACCGGGTTGAAGAAGTGCAGGCCGACCAGCCGCTCGGGCCGTTGCAGGCCTTCGCGCAGGGTCTCCAGCGGGATCGACGAGGTGTTGGTGGCCAGGATCCCGCCCGGCTTCATCAGCGGCTCGATCTTGGCGTAGAGGCCCTGCTTCAGCTCGACCTTCTCCGGCGCGGCCTCGATGACCAGGTCGGCCGAGCGCGCGCCCTCGCCCTTCAGGTCAGGGACGAGGCGGTCCAGGGCGTCGCGGACCTTCAGCGGGTCGTCGTGGCTGATCTTGCCGTAGAGCTCGGCGGCCCGCTTGATCGCCCCGCCGATGGGCTTGGCGTCGACGTCGGTCAGGGTGACGGTCAGGCCGCTCCAGGCGCACCAGGCGGCGATGTCGCCGCCCATGGCCCCGGCGCCGATCACATGGACGCGCCGGATGCCGCCGTCCTCCCCGGCCAGGCTCTTGAGCTTCTCCCGAAGAAAGAACACGCGGATCAGGTTCTGGGCGGTCTCCGACACCATCAGCCGGGCGAACGAGCCGATCTCGGCGGCCTTCATCGCCTCGAAGTCGCCGCCGTGGCGTTCCCACAGATCTATCAGCGCGGCGGGGGCCGGATAGTGCTCCGGCGGGGCCTGTTTCTTGGCTTCCTCGCGCATGCGGCCGGCGGCGATGCGGCGGGCCGGGGCGCTGTCCTTGAGCTTGTCGATCAGGCTGTGGCCGTCGGCGTGCAACTCGCCGCGAATGGCGGCGCGCACGGCGGCCTGGACGTGACGCTCGGGCACGACGGCGTCGACCAGGCCCAGGGCCTTGGCCTTCTTCGCGGCGATGGTCTTGCCGGTCAGCATGAAGCTCATCGCCTGCAAGGGATCGATCAGCCGCGTGAACCGCGCCGTGCCGCCCAGGCCGGGATGCAGGCCCAGCTGCACCTCCGGGAAGCCGAACTTGGCGCCGTCGATGGCGATGCGGACCTTGCAGGCCAGCGCCACCTCCAGCCCGCCGCCCAGGGCGTAGCCGTGAACCACGGCGATGGTCTGGTAGGGCTGGCTCTCCAGCCGGTCGGTGATGGCGTGGGCGCGGGCCATGCGCTGCTCGACCTCGCCGACGTCGCTGGCGCCGCGGAACTGGCTGATGTCGGCGCCGGCAATGAAGCCCGACGGCTTGGCCGAACGGATCACGAGGGCGACGGGACGATCGGCTTCCAGCAGGTCGAGGATCTGGTCCAGCTCGACCAGCACCGCGTCGTCCAGGGTGTTGGCGCTGGCCTCGGCCTTGTCGAGCACCGCCCAGGCGACGCCGTCGGGGCCTCGTGACAGCCGCCAGTGGGTCAGGCCGTAGTCGTTCATCGGCGCGGGCCCGAGGTCGAGGTCGCGGGGCGCGAGAAGGGTCAGGGCGCGGTCTTGCATGGCCATCTCCTCCTCAGATCCGCTCGATCAGCATGGCGCCGCCCTGGCCGCCGCCGATGCACTCGGTGGCGATCCCGCGCTTCAGGTCGAGGCGCTCCAGGGCGTTGATCAGGTGCAGCACGATGCGGTTGCCGCTGGCCCCGACGGGATGGCCGAGGGCGACCGCGCCGCCATCGACGTTCAGACGGTTGCGGTCGATCGCCCCCGCCGCGCCGGGCAGGCCCAGCACCTCGCGGCAGAAGCCGTCGTCGTCCCAGGCCGCCAGGCAGGCCAGCACCTGGGCGGCGAAGGCCTCGTTCAGCTCCCAGAGTTCGATATCCTGGAGCGAAAGGCCCGCGCGCTTCAGCAGCGGCGTCGAGGCCAGCACCGGCCCCAGGCCCATGATCGACGGGTCGAGCGCGGCCCATTCACTGTCGAGGATCACGGCGCGTGGCTTGAGACCGTGCTTCTTCACCGCCTCCTCCGAGGCCAGGATCACCCAGGACGCGCCGTCGGTAATCTGCGAGCTGTTGCCGGGCGTGACCTTGCCGAACGGCCGCTCGAAAGCCGGCTTCAGGGTCGCCAGCTTCTCGACCGAACTGTCGGGCCGGACGCCGTCGTCGTGGTCATAGACGGTCCCGTCGCGGGCGAAGGCCGGCTCGACCTCACCGGACAACCAACCGCTGCTCTGGGCCTTGGCCAGGCGCTTGTGGCTCTCGACGGCATAGGCGTCGGCGGCCTCGCGGCTGATGTCGAAATAGTGGGCCAGGACCTCGGCAGTCTGGCCCATGCCGAGGTCGGTGATCGGGTCGGTCAGGCCGCGCTCCAGGCCGATGACCGGCTGCAGCATGTCGGGCCGGAAGGCCGCGACCGCGCGAACCTTGTCGACCGGGGCCTTGGCCGATTGCAGGCTCGACAGCCACTCGACGGCGGTCTGTTTGAGCACCAACGGCGCATGGCTCAGGGCTTCGGCCCCGCCGGCCAGGATCAGGTCGGACGAACCTTCACGAATGTAGCGATAGGCCGTATCGATCGACTGCATGCCCGAGCCGCAGTTGATGGCCACGGTGAAGGCGGTCATCTCCGGCCCGCAGCCCAGGCGCAAGGCGGCCACACGGGCGGGGTTCTGCTCGTCGGCGATGACGTTGACGCAGCCCAGGATCACTTGGTCGAAGGCGTCGGGCGCGAACGGCTGGCGCAGCAGCAGCGGCCGGCCGCACTGGACGGCGAGGTCGACGGGCGTGAACGGCCCCGGCGCGCCTCTAGCCTTCAGGAACGGCGTCCGCGCGCCATCAACGATATAGACAAGCCGGCTCATCACGCACCCCGCACTCGGTCACGGGGGTGAAACGCCGAACGGCCAAGGTCGCTCCGCCTTAGCGCGAAAAGCGCAGGATGGTCGTGGCGTGGAACGGGGTCCCGGGTCGCAGCACGGTCGATGGGAAGGCCGCCTGGTTGGGACTGTCGGGCAAGTGCTGCATCTCAAACGCGAAGCCGGCATATTTTGGATAGGTCGCGCCGCCTGGCCCCTTCTCGGTCCCGTCGAAGCCGTTGCCGCTATTGATCTGCACCGAGGGCTGATCGGTCAGCAGGGTGACGCGGCGGCCGCTGACGGGGTCCTCCATCCAGGCTACCGCGCGCACGCCGGGCCTGGTCGCGCGGAACACCAGGCTGTGGTCGAAGCCTTGAGAGGGCGAGAGCAGCGGATCGTCCAGCTTCATCGCCTCGCCCTCGCGACGGGGCTTGCGGAAGTCCAGCACCGAGCCGTCGACCGGCAGCAGCTTGCCTGACGGGGCCTTGCGGGCGTCGACCTCGGCGTAGCGGTCGGCGTCGAGCCGGATCGTCTGGTTCCGGACGTCACCGCTCTCGGCGCCGGCCAAATTCAGGAAGCCGTGGTTGGTCAGGTTCAGCACTGTCGGGGCCGAGGCCTTGGCGGCGTACTCGATCCGTAGTTCGTTGGCCTTGCGCATCAGCCGATAGGTCACGGTGATGTCCAGCGCGCCGGGGAAGCCCTGGTCGCCGTCCGGGCTGTGCAGCTCGAACGCCACGCCCACCGACCGGGCGTCGCTGACCGCATGGCTGGTCCAAACCCGCTTGTCGTAGCCGTTCGGACCGCCGTGCAGGGTCATGTTGTTGTTGCCCGCCGGCAGGGCGTAGGGCTTGCCGTCGACGGTGATCCTGGCGTCCGTGATCCGCCCGGCGTAGCGGCCGATCACCGAGGCCCAGCGGCGCGAGGTCGCCTCGTAAGCCGCCACGCTGGGCAGGCTGAGGATCACGTTCTCGAACTTGCCGGCCCGGTCGGGGGCGCTGATCACGGTCAGGGTCGCGCCATAGTCGATGGCCGCGACGGCCATGCCCAGATCGTTGCGCAGGAACGTCTTCTCGACCGGCACGCCGGCCTTGGTCGCGCCGAACGGCTCGCGCTTGACGTCGGCGGCCTGGGCCGAAGTGGCGAGCAAGGCGGCCAAGCCCGCCAGGAACAGTCTACGCATCGATCCAGAGCACCGGTTGGCGGAGGGGGTAATTGCGGATGATCTCGGCCTGGGTCGGGTCCGGGTCAAGCTTGCGCCAGAGATCCAGATAGTCCGGCCGTTTCAAGGCGAGACCGCCGAACAGCAGGCTGGGCTGACGGACGGGCCAGCCGTCCCAGGCCTCGACGTCGGGGGGCTTCGGCCAGGTCTTCTTGTCGGCGATGAACGGGGCCATGTAGGCCAGCGCATCGGCGATCGAGCCGCCGGTCTCGCCCTTGAAGGTCCAGAGATTGTCGCCCGGCGTCGACATCACGTGAGCGCAGGCGGCCAGGACGTCGAGATTGAACAGGCAGTAGCCGTAGGGCTTGGTGCGGACCAGCTCCAGCGGCTGGGAGCCATCGGCGGCGATCTGGCCGGGGACCAGGGTCTTGATCCGGCCACGCGCCACGTCCAGCTCGGCCTTGCGACCGGTCAGCTTGGCGAAGGCGGCGGCTTGCAGCGCCCAGCAGGTGCCGTGGTTGTTCTTCTGGTCGCGCTCGTCGACGCCATTGGCCGAGGTGCTCATCCAGGTCAGGTAGGCGTCGAACCAGGCTACGGTCGGGGCGTAGACGCCGACCTTGGGCCGCGCGGCCTTGAGCACGCCGACGGCGCGGGCGATCTCGACGAGGTGCAGGGTGTCGATGACGCCGATCCCCCTGCCCGTGTTGACGCCGATGATCGCCTGGGCGTGCTCCAGGTTGGGGTTCATCCGGGTGTCGGGCGCGACGAACCAGGCTTGCAGATGCTTCTCGGCATGCTCGGCGTAGCGGGCATCCTTGGTCACCTTGTAGGCCGCCGCCAGGGCCGGCAGCTGGACGCCCAGCCGGATCACCGCGTCGCGGTGTGCGGTGAACTTGTCGGGGTTGGAATAGCCGTCCTTGCGGATGTATGGCCCCTTGGGATTGGCCGGATCGGGCCACCAGTAGTCGGCCTCGGAATAGTAGTCCTGGCGGCTGCCGGGGCTGCGCGGCGCGGTGAAGGCGGTGATCGTCACCGGCGCTTCGGCCAGATAGCGGTCGGCGGCCTTGAGGATGCGCGCGCGGTCGATGGCCGCGATGTCGAGCGGGGCCGCCGTCGCGGTCCCGAACGCCGTCAGCGCCAGGGCCGTGCCGAGGAAGAAGTCACGTCGGTTCATGAGTACGCTCCGAACGGAAAGCGAGGGCGACGCGAACGCCGCCCTCGCGGATTGGACTAGTACTTCACCTGGGCGCGGACGCCGAAGTAGCGCTCGCTGTCGCGGCCCGGCTTCCAGTTCACCGCCAGGGTGGCCGGGGTCGCCGTGCGGCTGAAATTCCAGGCGTTGTCGCGACCCTTGGTCAGGGCGTAGTTCTTGTCGAACAGGTTGTTGGCGAAGACGCTGAGCTTCCAGTTGTCCTTCTGGACGCCGGCGCCGAGGTTGAAGATGCCGTAGGCCTCCTGCACCGCGTCCGGGTCCTGGACGAGGCTGAAGGTCACGTCCGACTGCCAGCGGTAGGACGCCTGGACGAAGGCGCCGTACTCGCCGCTCAGACGCCAGTCGTACTGACCCGTCACCGTGCCGGTCCACTTCGGCGCATTGGGCAGGGTCTTGCCCGACAGGTTCTGGCGGCCGCCCACGCAGCCTTCGCCGGCGGTCTGGGCCGCGTAGCAGGGCGCGTTCAGGAACGTGTCCATGCGGGCGATGTTGTAGGCCCCGTTGGCGTTCAGCGTCAGGCCGCCGGCGTAGATCGCCACCTCGGTCTCGACGCCCTTGGACGTCACTTTGCCCAGGCTTTGGAGGATGTTCTGGCCCAGGTCGAGGTCGCGGCTCTGGGCCTGGAAGTGGCGGTAGTCCTCGAAGAAGGCCGTCATGTTCCAGGTCAGGCGGCGATCGAAGAACGAGCTCTTGAAGCCCCCTTCGTACGACTTGCTGGTCTCGGGCGGCACCGGCTGGCGCGAGGCCACGCAATCGGCGACCGGCAGGCCCAGGCACGAGCCCGCCGCCGTGGTCGGCGTGCGCGTGGTTAGGATGCTGGTCAGGTCGTAGGCGAGGCCCTTGTAGCCCTTGGCGGCGTTGGCGAAGACCATGAAGCCCGGCGTGAACCGGTACTGCACGGCGGCCTTGCCGGTGACGACGCTGTCGCTGTCGCAGGTCGAGATCTTCAGCGACGGGGTCGGCGTGTTGGTCGAACAGCCGGGCTTGCCGTAGGTCACGCCGGTGTCGCGATCCAGGAAGTCGTAGCTGAGCTTCTCATGGTGATAGCGCAGACCGCCGATCACGGTGAGCTTGGGCGTGATGTCGTAGGACCCTTGCGCGAAGGCGGCGTAGGTCTTGGACGTCGAGTTGGTCAGGTAGCTGGAATAGACCAGCGAATTGGTCGTCGGCAGCTGCTGCTGGCCGTTGAAGATCACGCCGTTGAAGCTGCCGTGGGTGTTGGAGCCCCGGACATAGTCCCGCGTGCTGTCGGTCTTGCTGTAAAACAGGCCAGCCACATAGCGGAACGCGCCGCTGCTCGGCGAGGTCAGCCGCAGTTCCTGGGTGATCGTCTTGACGTCGAACGAGCCGCCGTCGCCCACCCCGCCCTTCGGCGCGGCCGCGAAGTTCACCCCGCCGACCGTCAGGGTGCTGAAGTCGAAGTCGCTGGAGTCGGAGTCCTTGAAGTCCTCCAGCCGGTACTTGTCGTAGGACGAGATCGACATCAGCGAGCCGCCGTTGGGCAGATCGTAAACGAGGCGCAGGCCCGTGCCGTAGTCCTCGGCGAAGCCCTGGGTGTCGAGGTCCAGGCGCGTCAGGCGGTTGTTCTTGCCCGGCGTGATCCCCGCCAGGATGGTCGAGGCCGGCAGGTTGGCGCGGCTGAAGGTGACGCCAGGGCTCAGGAAGTACTGGGCGGGCGCGCAGCAGGTGCCTTCGGTCTTGGTGTAGTAGGGCGACAGGGTCGCGGTGAAGCGATCGGTCGGGCTCCAGGCGATCTTGGACCGCACCGTGTAGTCGGTGGTGCCGTTCTGCCAGTTCCCGGTCGTCAGGTTCAGGATGTTGCCGCGATAGTGGCTGTAGTTGGCGGCCACGCGCACGGCGACGGTGTCGCTAACGGGGCCCGAGACGCTGGCTTGCAGGCGGCGCTCCTGATCGTCGGTGACCAGGGCGTCGGCCTTGGCGGTGAAGGTCTTGCTGGGCGCTTCGGTGGTGATGTTGACGACGCCGGCCGAGGCGGCCTTGCCGAACAGGGTGCTCTGCGGACCGCGCAGCACTTCCACCTGCTGGACGTCGACCAGAGCGGCGAAGGCGGCGGCCTGGAAGGCCTGGGGCACGTCGTCGATGACCACCGCCACGCTGGGCTGGGTGGCGATCGAGAAGGCGTAGGTGCCGATGCCGCGGATGTTGATCGAGTTGTTGGCCGGCTGGGTGGTCTTGGAGATGGTCAGCGACGGCGCGGCGCGCGGCAGGTCGTCGAAGTCGCGGACATTGCCGCGCTCAAGATTGGCGGCCGTGACCACCAGCACCGAGGACGGGACGTTCTGGATATTCTGGGCCTGTTTGGTGCCGGTGACGATGATCTCCTCGACCGTCGAGGTCGGGGTGGCGTCTTGGGCATGGGCGGCGCCGGCGAGGCAGCTCAAGGCGGCCGTCGCCAGCAAGATCGACTTGCAGGACATGGTTTTCTCCCCCCTTCCGTTTTTATGATCGGCGACCGCGCTGGAAGGGTTGCGCGGTCGCTGCCCTGCCGCGTCTCCCGTGGTGCGAACCAGCGGGTACGCGACGGATAAAGGGGTCCCGCGTCCCCGCGGCGGCTTAGCCGGGGGATCATCCGTCGGTCAGGAAATCCGCGCTTGGGAGGCGATGGGGAGTCCTGGAAACCGACAGACCGCGATGGGCGGCGGGACAGGTGTCGATCCGGCGGGGATGAATGAAGGACCCGCCGGACCGAGTAGGATCAGAAGCGCAGGCGGACGCCGGCGTAGATTTGCGGCCCGTTGTCCGAGACCTCGGTGATCGAGTCCTCGCCGGCCTTGTACATGACGTCCCGGGTGTTGGTGACGTTGAGGGCCTGGAGCTTCAGCTGCACCTGCTTGGTCAGGTCATACGACGCCGACAGGTTCAGATAGCCCGAGCCCTTGGCGCTGCGGTTGGTGCTGCTGTTGGGCTTGAAATAGTCCGAACGGTAACGGTACGAGGCGCGCAGCGAGAGCTTGTCGTTCTCCCAGTAGACCGAGCCGTTGCCCGTGTATTTCGATAGGCCGTTCAGGTTGGCCGAGCCCAGATAGGGGCTGACGGTCGACGGGTCCGGGATCTCAAAATTGGCCTCGGTGATCGAGAAGCTGCCCTGCACGCCGAACCCGCTGAGGATGCCCGGCAGGTAGGTGAAGGCGTGGTTGCCCGAGAACTCGATGCCGTACAGCTCGCGGGTCGCCGGGTCGTTGGCGGGCGCGATGGCGTTGAACGTCACCAGCTGACCGTTGGCCATGATGCTGGTCTCGCGCGGCTCCTGGGCGTCGAACGCCGCGCCCTTCAGCCACTTGTAGTAGGTGGCGACCGCGAAGGACGTGTCGCGATTGACGTAGAACTCCAGCGAGGCGTCCAGATTCCAGCCGCGGATCGGCTTGAGGTTCGGGTTGCCCGTGGTGCTGTTGGCCAGCACGCCCTGCACCGTGGTGGCGGTGGTGTCGGCGATCGGGTTGATGCCGACGTTGAAGTCCTCGATGCCCGAGCGCGACAGGGCCTTGTAGCCGGCCAGGCGCAGCTTCACGACGTCGGTCAGGTCGAAGGCGACGTTGGCGCTGGGCAGGAAGTACTCGTAGCCGCCCGTGCCCTCGATCTCCTGCAGCGGCGTGCCCGGCGTGCGGACCACGGTCGCGGCCGCGCCGCCGACCGACGGCGTCACGGTCAGCTCGCCACGGAAGCCCTTCGACAGCACGCGGGTGCGGACGTAGCGGACGCCAGCGTTGCCCGACACGGGCGTGTCGCCCAGCTGGGTGCGGAAGTTGGTCATCACATAGGCGGTGCTGATCCGCTCACGGATGTTGGAGTCTTCCGGCCCCGGCGCGTTGGACGGCAGGGCGAAGCTGTCCTTGCCGGTATAGGTGCGGAACAGGCAGTCGTTGTCGAACAGCGCCCACTTCTGGACGTTGGTCTTGCCGTCCATGAAGTTGGACGTCGAGAACGGCACGCGGCAGTTGGCGTTGGCGTCGGCGACCAGCTGGGTCGGGGTGCGGCCGTCATAGGTGACCGGGATGGCCAGGTCGCTGTTGTTGTTGGCGTCCTGGGTGCGGCGGTGGTCCGACAGGCGGCCGCCGACCTTGATGCTCTGGAAGAAGCCGTCGCCCAGGTCGTAGGTCACGTCGGCCCGCACCGCGCCGATCTTGTCGAAGCGGTCGGTGACCAGGCGATAGCGCGCGTAGTTGCTGTTGCTGGTCGGCGTGCCGAACAGGAAGTTGCTCGGATCGGTGACGTCGAAGCCGGTGAAGGTGACGGACGGGACCTCGTCGGTCGTGGCGTCCAGCGTATAGGCCACCCGCGCCTTGGAGCGCATGTTGGTGGCCTTCTGCAGCTCGGTGCGGTGCGATTGCGAGTACGACAGGTCGCCGCTGATCGTCAGGCGATCCGTGGGCGTCCAGGTCACCGCGCCGCCGCCGCCGATGTACTTCTCGTTGCGCTGACGGTCCTCGACCTGGATCTCCAGGTTCGAGTTGCCGCTGTACTTCATCAGCGCGCCGTCGCTGTAGTCGCTGGACACGCCGCCGACCAGCAGCGGCTGGATGCCGCGCAGGCCTTCGGTGATGGCCAGCTGGTTGCGGTACTCACCGCTCTTCCGCGTCGAGTATTGGCCGTCGATGCTGATGTCGAGGTTGGGGGTCGGCTTCCACTGGAAGGTGCCCATTAGCGCTTCGCGCTTCTCGTCCGTGACCTTGGACTGGAAGGTGCGCGAGCTGGTGGCGAAGTAGCGCGGGCCGAGCGTCGAGCCCGTCGGGGCGGTCGTGGCGTTCGAGCAGTTGGCCGTCGAGGTCCCGGGGACCGCGGCATAGGTGGTGCACGGCACGAAGGCCGAGTTGGTGATGTAGTAGTCCTCGGGCGTGGCTTGATCCAGGCGCTGGTAGCCCAGGCTGACGCCCATCTCGCCGAACTTGGTGTCGAAGCTGTCGGTGTAGGAAATGTTGCCGCGATAGCCGAGACCGTTGTGGCCGCGGATGTCGTCGTCCTTGGGCAGGTAGGCGCCGCGCACTTCCATCTGGATGCGACGCTTGCCGTAGTCGATCGGACGGATGGACTTCAGCTCGATCACGCCGGCGATGCCGCCGTCCAGGAAATCGGCCTGTTGCGACTTGTAGACCAACACGCCGTTGACCAGCTCCGACGGGAACTGCTGGAAGGCCACCGAGCGGTCGGGACCGGCGGTCGAGACCTCGCGGCCGTTGAAGGTCGAGAAGCTGAGGGCCGGGCCGAGGCCGCGCACGCTAAGCTCGTTGGCGTTGCCCTTGAAGCGGTCGGCGGTGACGCCGGTGATGCGCTCCAGCGTGTCGCCCACCGAGTTGTCCGGCAGGGCGCCGATCTCGTCATTGACGATGCCGTCGACGATGACGCTGGCGGTGCGCTTGGTCTCGATCGAGCTGCGCTGGGTGGCGCGCGACGAGGTAACGACGATCTCGTCGACGGCCGCGTTGTCGGCCTGCGGGGCCGGCGCGGTCTGAGCCAGGGCCTGGGCCGGCAGGATGATCGCCGCGCTGAGCAGCAGGCTACGGTAGAACGTTGATTTCATAGGTTTCCCCTTCCTTTTTTGTTTGTCGTGCCGAGGTCCTTCCCCTCAGCGGTAGTCCAGACGCCAGGTGATCTTGAAAGGCGTCGCCCCGTCCGCCGGCGCGCCATGACAGACGACCTTGGTCGTCATGGCGCCCGTCGCGGATCGGTATTCCTTGTCCTGGCCCACCGGGCCGGACTCGCAGGATTTCAGGCCTTCGACGGCGAAGCGGCGGGCCGCTCCATCTGTGAAGGTGGTGGTGGTCCCGGCTTGCTTGGCCCCGCCCGAGAACGACCCGAACTGCAGCTCGACATCCTTGACCTTCACGCCGGCGGCCGAGGTGAAGACGTCGGTGCGGGTGATGTGGCCGGGCTCGAGGACGTAGGTCGTCTTCACCGAGACGCGCTTGTCGGCGACCGGGGCGTTCTGGCCCATCTTGTCCAGCTCGTCCTGGCGCCAGGAGACCGTGGTCTTCGCGCCCTTGGCCTCGACCTTGGCGTCCTTGAAATAGGCCAGCGGCATCAGGGCCGAGCCGTCGTCCAGAGTCAGCCGGGGGGTGAGGAACGGCGCGACGCCGTCCGGCGAACCCGCCAGCATCCCCGGCGAGAACGGGATCGGGAAATACGGATTGTGCATGTGCTGGCTTTCGCCGCCGTTGATCACCGGCAGGCTGATCAGCCGGCTGCCGTCACGCACCGAGACCAGGAAGCGGTCGTAGTCGCCGCGCTGGAACCAGGTCACCTGCCGGCGCGGCAGGGTCGCCAGACCCTTGGCCCAGTCGCCCGCCGGGGCCTTGCCGCCGTAACCCATGCGGGCCCAGTGGGCGCTGGTGTAGGCGTACTGGTGAGCCAGCGAGAGGTTCTCGCCCAGGATGCGGAACTTGCCGCGATAGTCGTCGGTGCGGCGGCCGCCGTCCCACAGGTTCACCGAGCCGGTCTTGGGGTCCTGCCAGAACTCGGCGTAGCGCTGGGCCGCGCGGGCGGAATAGGCGTAGGCGAGGTCCTTCTCCTGCGGGGTCAGCAGGTCCAGCACCGCCGCGGCGGTCAGGGTCTCGATGATCGCCGTCTCGCCGTACGGACCGATGCTGCGGCCGTATTCGAAGCCCTGGCCCTCGGCGTCCAGGCGCATCAGCATCACGTCGGCGGACTTGCGCAGCCAGGTCAGCACTTGCTGCGGCGGCTTGCCCCCGGTCTCGATGAAGCGCTGGGCGATCTCGCCGGCCAGGAGGACGGAATAGCGGTCGAAGCGCCCTTCCCCGTCGGTCTCGTCGGCGAAGCCGTACTGGCCCGAGTAGAGCTCGTAGTGCTCGGCGATCTTGGCGTAGAGCTTCTCGGCCGGCGCGCCGTCGTCCCAGCCCATGCGGGTGCGCAGGCGGGCGATGGCGAAGGCCACGCAGTAGTAGTTGTTGGGGTGGTCGATCAGCGCGTAGGTGTCGACGTCGACGAACATCCGCCAGTCCAGCCGCACGCGCAGCTTGGCCAGGGTCAGCGGGTCGACGGCGTCCTTCAGACGGCCCGCCTCGCGCAGCTTGTTCAGCGCCGACAGGTAGTAGTAGGCGCCCCAGCTGTCGTTGGCGTCGTCGGCCGTCAGCTTGGCGATCTTGCGGAAGTCGGCGAGGTAGGTCGGCAGGCGCGGATCGTTGTCGGGCAGGGTGACCAGAAAATCGACGAGGCCGATGGCGATCTTGCCGGGCAGGAACTTGTCGCTGCCATTGAACACCGGCGTGCCGTCCAGCTCCAGCTTGCGGCCGTCCTTGACCAGCTTGATCAGCAGCTGCTCGGTCTGGGGCTGGATGCGGTCGCGGACCGTGACGTCGTACGCCGGAATGGCCTTGGGAGCCTCAGCCGCCTGGGCCGCAAGGCCCGAGCCCAGCAGGATCAGAGCTGCGATCGAAACGCTGGTAACCGGTGTCAGGTACAAGTCCACGGTCCTCCCCGAGTGGTCATTCCGACCTTGCTCTTGACCGTTCCGACGCGCTGGCCGGCGACCTCCTCAAAAGAAATCGAAAGTTTTTACGGAGCCGCGTGCAGCTCGACCGTCGTGGCGGTGCTCTTGGCTCGCACGGGGAAGTAGGACTGGATCGCCTCGACGAAGGCGCGGCTCTGACCGGCGTTGAAGGTGCCGCTGATCCGCAGCTTGCGCAGGCTGGGGTCGGCGACCACGACCTGCAGGGTCGAATAGCGGTTCATCTCCGCCGCCGCGTCGGCCAGGGCGACGTTGTCGAAGATCATCTGCCCGTTGCGCCAGGCCATGGCGCGGCCGAGGTCGGCGCTCGACGGACGGCCCGCGCCCATGCCGTCGACCATCAGCATGGATTGGCCGGGAGACATCACGGCCAGGGTCACCGGGCTCTCGTGATCGCTGACGGCGACCTTGCCCTCGGCGAGGACAACGGTGGTCTCGCGCGGCTCGCGGCGGACCGAGAAGGCCGTGCCGACGGCCGTCACCGTGCGCGGGCCGGCATGCACCCGCAGCGGCCGGTTGGTGTCGTGGGCGACCTCGAAATAGGCGCGGCCGGCGACCAGGTCGATCGACCGCACCGAGGCGGTGTAGCGGACCCGCATGACCGTCAGGGCGTCCATCGTCACCCGGCTGCCGTCGGACAGGGTCAGAGTGCGCTGCTCGCCCAACGCGGTCTGGAACAGAGCCCCCTGCTGAGCACGATGGCGCATCCACCAGAGCCCGCCGACCGGCGCGGCGATGGCGGCGACGATCCCGGCGGCGATCGCCCGGCGGTCCAAGCCGGAGCGCTTGGCGCGGGCGCGTTGCAGGGCCTCGCGGCGCAGGGCGAGCAAGCCGTCGGTCCCCGCCCCTTCGCCCATCAGCCGCCAGACGCCCTCGGCGCGGGCATAGGCTTCCTCGTGGACCGGATCCTCCGCCAGCCAACGCGCGAAGCCGGCCTCGTCGGACGCAGCCCCGCCCAGCCGGCGCGCGGCCCAGGCCGCGGCGGTCTCGTCGATCAGGGTCTGTCGCAGCGGGTTGGACACGGGCTAACTCTGGAACGGATCGGCCCCGCGCATCAGGTGCGCCAGGGCCTTGATGATGTACTTCTCGACCGAACTGACGGAAACGCCGAACGCCTTGGCGATCTCGGCATGTTTCCAGCCTTCCAGCCGGTGCAGGATGAAGGCGTCCCGCGTGCGCTCGTCCAGTTCGGACAATCGCAGCATCGCCGCCTGCAAGGCCTGCCTGTCTCCTAAGACGCGCTCGGGCGAAATACCCTCAAAACGGTCCTGGCGAAGTTCGGTCTCGTCGAGGTGGCTGCGGAACGTCTTCTGACGTCGCGACCGGTCGCGCAGCAGGTTGACCGCCGTGCGGAAGACGAACGCCTCGGGATTGTCGATGTCCGCGCCGTCCGGGCGTCGCACCAGGCGCAGGAACACCTCCTGCACCAGGTCCTCGGCCTCGTCGCGCGAGCGCACGCGCCGCTCGAAATAGGCGGTCAGCGGCCCGCGATAGGCCTCCGACAGGCGCCGAAGGAAGGCCTCTTCGCGCGGATCGAGTTTGGGCTGCGCGGCCATTCCTACGACAAGTCCTCCCTGAAGCGCCGGTCTTCGCCGCGCTCATGGGGTTCCGACGCGCCACCTTCGCAAATCCTCAAGGCGCGCGTGCTCATTCTCAGTAGTCCACGGCGAGACGCAGGCCAACATGGCGGCCGCTGTCGCGCGCGGGCTTCCAGTGCGTGGCCATGGCCGGCTGGCCGTCGGCGCCGACGAGGTTCCACTGCACGTCCCGGCCGCGCGTCACCGCGTACCGCGTGTCCAGCAGGTTGCTGACGAAGCCGGTCATCCGCCAGCCCTCGCCGCTGAGGCTCGCCGAGACGTCCAGCACGCCGTAGGCCGGCTCGACCGAGGCCGGGTCCTGCAGCAGGCTGTAGACCACGCGCGAGCGCCAGCGGTAGCCGGCGTTCAGCTCCAGCAACCGGTCGCCGGCCAGCGGCTTGCGATAGAGGCTGTTGAGGGTCAGCGACCAGCGCGGGGCGTTGAACAGGGTCTTGCCGCTGAGGTCCTGCTTGCCGCCCACGCAGCCCTGCGCGGCGGTCTGGCCGAAGTAGCAGGAGGCGCTGTCGAAGTCGGTCATGACCGCGCGGCTGTAGGTGGCCGCGCCGCCCAGGGTCAGGCGATCGCTGAGCCTAGCGCTGAACTCGCTCTCGACGCCCTCGGCGCGCATGCTGCCGATGCTGTTGAGGACATTGAGGCCGGTGGCGTCGTCGCGGCTCTGGGCTTGGAAGCCCGAGAACCGCTCCTGATAGGCGGTCAGGTTCAGGCTGAGATTGCGGTCCGGCGACACGGCCCGCAGGCCGGCCTCATAGCTGCCGACCGTCTCGGAATCGACCGGCTGCTGGGCGGCGATGGCGTCGGCGATGGGCCGGCCGGCATAGGGCCCGGAGGTCAGGAGCGTGCGCGTCGTCAGACTGCTGGTCAGGTCGTAGGCCCGCCCCTTGTAGCCGGTCGAATAGCTGGCATAGACCGTGACGTTCGGGGTCACCTTGTCCTGCAAGCCGATCCGGCCGCTGAGGGCGGTGTCGCTGTGGCAGGTGTCGATCGGCAGGGTCGGGCTGGCGCGCGAGCAGGCCGGCATCCCATAGGTGACGCCGTTGCCGAGGTCGTCGAACCGGTAGCCGATCTTCTCGTGACTGAGGCGCAGGCCCGACAGGATCGAGACCCGGCTGTTCACCGCATAGGCCCCTTGCCCGAACGCCGCGATCGTCCGGCTGAAGGTCCGCGCCATGTAGCGCGAATAGGCCGTGCTGTTGGTGGTCGGCAGCGACGGCAGGCCGTTGTAGTCGCCCAGACTGTTGGAGCCGCGCACGAAGTAGCGCTGCGAGCGCACGCGCCCGACATAGACGCCGGCGACATAGTCCCAGCGCCCGCCGGTGGGGCTGTTCAGGCGCACCTCCTGGCTGGCCGAGCGGATGCGGAAGAACCCGCCGTTGGACGAACCGCCGCGCGGGGCCTGGGGCGCGAACAGGCTGTAGTCGAGGTCGGTCGCGTCGGTGTCCTGCCGGTCGTAGAGATAGTAGCGGTCTACCGACGAGATCGCGGTCAGCCGCCAGGAGCCGACGGCCCCGGCCACCCGCAGATTGACGCCCTTGTCGCTGGCGTTGCCGCGGGCGTTGATGTCGTAGCGGGCGAAATGGTTGTCGGGCCCGGGCACGATGCCGCGCAGCACCGCCTCGCGCGACAGCTCCACCCGGCTCAGCGTGGCCTGCGGCGAGATGTAGGTGTCGGCCCCGACGCAGCAGGAAGACAGCGAGCGGGTGTAGTAGGGGCTGACCGCGACCGTCCAGTTGTCGCCCGGCGTCCAGACCAGCTTGCCCCGCAGGTTGACGTCCGACTGGGCGTTCAGCCACTGGCGGGTCGCCAGGTTGAAGACATTGCCGCGATAGCGGCTGTAGGCGGCCGAGACCCGGAAGTTCAGATCCTCGTTCACCGGCCCCGTGACGCTGGCCTGCAGCCGCCGCTCGTGGTCGTCGGTCAGCACGGTCTCGGCCCGGGCGGCGAAGACGTCGCTGGCCGGGTTGGTGGTGATGTAGATCACGCCGGCCGAGGCGGACTTGCCGAACAGGGTGCTCTGCGGCCCGCGCAGGATCTCGACCTGCCGCACGTCGGCCAGGGCGGTGAAGGCCATGGCCTGGAAGGCCTGGGGCACGTCGTCGATCACCACCACCACGCTGGGCTCGGTGCCGATCGAATAGGAATAGGTGCCCACGCCCCGGACATTGATGCTGTTGTTGCCGGGCTGGGTGGTCTTGGAGATGGTCAGGGTCGGAGCCAGCCGGACCAGGTCGTCGAAGTCGCGCACGCCGGCCCGGTCCATCATCTGGCTGGACAGCGCCTGCACCGAGGCGTCGGACAGGCCCAGGGTCTCGACCCGCTTGCCCGAGGTGACGACCACCGCCTCCAGCCCGATGACGGGCTCGATCTCCTGCACATGGCGGACGACAGCGGCGGGCGCGATCCGCTCGGGGCGGGCAGCCAGCTTGACGCGATAGATGACGATGACGCCCGAGGGGGTCTTGCGGAACGCCAGGTCCGTGTCCGCCAGCAGCACGCTCAGCGCCCGGTCGGGGGTCATGCGGCCGCGCAGGGCCGGGGCGCGCTGGTCGGCGGTCAGCTCCGGCGCGAAGAGCAGCTGCTCACCCGTGACCTGGCCGAACCGCTGCAAGGCGAGGCTGAGGCTGGAGGCGTCCTGGTTGAAGCTGGAGGGAGCGCTACCAGCCATCGCCGTCGCGGGAGCCAGCAGGGTCAGCCCGAGAAGAGCCCCCACGCAGCTTAAGCGACGAGCGCGGACGACGCGCCGAAACATACCGACCTCCCCTTCGCGGCTCTTCGGCCGCTGTGCGGGCCGTCCATGAAGACAGCCCTTTCCCTTACGACGCGCGCCCTGAAATCGTCCTCAAGGAAAAGCGGTCGATCCCGTCTCTATTTCGTCAGCACACGTCACGGCAAAGATTTCGCCTATCGCGACGATAGGAACAATCAATTTTACCGATGGCTCATGACGTAGGCTCCTTAGCGTGCGGTCGGGGAAAACGACAGCCAGGCGCGAGCAGCGCGGAGGAAACCACAATGGACGCTAAGGTCGACGACAGCGTGCAAGGTCAATGCCCGATGGGCAAAGGGCGCGGAGGCAGAGGCAACCGCGACTGGTGGCCGGAAAATCTCCGCCTCGAAAGTCTCAACCAACATTCGCCGCGCTCCAATCCGATGGGCGAGGCGTTCGACTACGCCGAGGAATTCAAGAGCCTCGACCTCAATGCCGTCATCCAGGACCTGCATGCCCTGATGACGGACTCGCAGGACTGGTGGCCGGCCGACTTCGGTCACTATGGCGGCTTGTTCATCCGCCTGGCCTGGCACAGCGCCGGCACCTATCGCACCTCGGACGGTCGCGGCGGCGCGGGCGGCGGGCAACAGCGCTTCGCCCCGCTGAACAGCTGGCCGGACAACGCCAACCTCGACAAGGCGCGTCGCCTGCTGTGGCCGATCAAGCAGAAATACGGTCGCAAGATCTCGTGGGCCGACCTCTACGTGCTGGTCGGTAACGTCGCCCTGGAGTCGATGGGCTTCAAGACGTTCGGCTTCGCCGGCGGTCGCGCCGACCAGTGGGAGCCGGAAGAGCTGTACTGGGGTCCGGAAGGCTCCTGGCTGGGCGATGAGCGCTACAGCGGCGAACGTCAGCTGCACCCAGCCCTGGGCGCGGTGCAGATGGGCCTGATCTACGTCAATCCGGAAGGCCCGAACGGCACGCCCGATCCCCTCGCCTCGGCCCGCGACATCCGCGCCACCTTCGCCCGCATGGCCATGAACGACGAAGAGACCGTCGCCCTGATCGCCGGCGGCCACACCTTCGGCAAGACCCACGGCGCGGGCGATCCCTCGTTCGTCGGTCCCGAGCCGGAAGGCGGCCAGATCGAGGACGCCGGCCTGGGCTGGCGCAGCAAGCACGGCACGGGCCTGGGCGCCGACGCCATCACCTCCGGCTTGGAAGTCACCTGGACCCAGACGCCGACCAAGTGGAGCAACCACTTCTTCGACAACCTCTTCAAGTTCGAGTGGGAGCTGACCAAGAGCCCCGGCGGCGCCCATCAGTGGGAAGCCAAGGACGCGCCGGCCGACATCCCGAACGCCTTCGACGGCTCCAAGACCCAGCGTCCGCGGATGCTGACCTCGGACCTGGCCCTGCGCTTCGACCCCGAATACGAGAAGGTTTCGCGCCGGTTCTACGAGAACCCGGACCAGTTCGCCGACGCCTTCGCCCGCGCCTGGTTCAAGCTGACCCACCGCGACATGGGTCCGATCAGCCGCTACCTCGGCCCGCTCGTGCCGAAGGAGACGCTGATCTGGCAGGACCCGATCCCGGCCGTCGACCACCCGCTGATCGACGCCAATGACGCCAAGGCGCTGAAGGACAAGATCCTGGCCTCGGGCCTGTCGGTCTCGGAGCTGGTCGGCGCGGCCTGGGCCTCGGCCTCGACCTACCGCAAGTCGGACAAGCGCGGCGGCGCCAACGGCGCTCGCGTGCGCCTGGCCCCGCAGAAGGACTGGGAGGTCAACAACCCGCCCGTCCTGGCCAAGGTGCTCTCCACCCTGGAAGGCATCCAGCAGGGCTTCGGCAAGAAGGTCTCCCTGGCCGATCTGATCGTGCTGGCGGGCAACGCCGCCGTCGAGAAGGCCGCCAGCGACGCCGGCACGCCGATCGAGGTCCCGTTCTCGCCGGGCCGCGCGGACGCCTCGGCCGAGCAGACCGACGCGGAGTCGTTCGAGCCGCTGGAGCCGATCTCGGACGGCTTCCGCAACTACCGTGCCGCCGGCACCCAGTTCATGGCCCCGGAAGAGGCCCTGGTCGATCGGGCCCACCTGCTGGGCCTGACCGCGCCAGAGCTGACCGTGCTGGTCGGCGGCCTGCGCGTGCTGGGCGCCAACTACAATGGCGGCAAGGACGGGGTGTTCACCAACCGCGTGGGCGCGCTGACCAACGACTTCTTCGTCAACCTGCTGGACATGGGCACGACCTGGGCGCCGACGGCGGTCAACGCCTTCGCCGGCCACGACCGCAAGAGCAGCGAGGCCCGCTGGACCGCCAGCCGCGTCGACCTGATCTTCGGCTCGCACGCCGAGCTGCGGGCTTTCGCCGAGGTCTATGCCGCCTCGGACGCGAAGGAGAAGTTCGTGAAGGACTTCGTGGCGGCGTGGACCAAGGTCATGAACGCCGACCGCCTCGACCTGAACTGACGACTTAGGTTCAGGCCTGAAACAAAAAGGGGCGCTAGCGGACCAGCTAGCGCCCCTACTTTTTAGTCCGCCGCCGCGTGGGCCGCGCCGTTGGCCTGGGCCTTCTTGGTCAGCCAGATCAGCGGGATCAGGATCACGCACAGCCAGGCCGAGACGCGGAAGAAGTCCAGGGCCGCCAGCAGGTAGGCCTGGTTGATCACCTGGTTGGTGACCGCCCCGACCGCCTGCAGGTGGCTCATGCCGGTGGCCTGCAGTTTGTTCACCGCATCGATCCAGGCCGGGCTGCCCGAGCTCATGGTCTCGGCCAGGCGGGTCTGGTGCACGGACTCGCCGCGGTCCCAGATCGTCGTGGCCAGCGAGGCGGCGAAGCTGCCCGCGGTGATCCGCGAGAAGTTCGACAGACCCGAGGCCTGCGGCGTCAACTGCGGCGGGATGCCGTTCAGCGAGATGGTCACCATCGACAGGAAGAAGGTGCTCATCGCCACGCCCTGCACCAGCATCGGCATGACCAGCGCCCAGAAGTTGGCGTCGGGCGTGTAGCCCGAGCGCATCCAGAACGACAGGCCGAAGGCGCCCAGCGACAGGGTCGCCGTCCAGCGGGCGTCGACCTTGGTCATCAGCCTGGCCATGAACGGCGTCAGCATGACAGCCACCACGCCGCTCGGCGCGGCCACCAGGCCGGCCCAGGTGGCGATGTAGCCCATCCGGGTCTGCAGCCACAGCGGCAGCAGCAGGTTGTTGCCGAAGAACACCGCGTAGCCCAGGCAGAAGGCGACGGTGCCGATGGCGAAGTTGCTGGACTTGAACAGCGACAGGTCGACGATCGGGTGCTTCTCGTTCAGCTCCCAGATCACCCAGGCGATGAAGCCGATGATGGCGATCCACATCTCGACGACGATGGCGGGCGAGGAGAACCAGTCGGCTTCCTTGCCGGTGTCGAGCATGACTTGCAGCGCACCGACCCAGACCAGCAGCAGCATGAAGCCGGTGCGGTCGATCGGCAGCTTGCGGGTCGGCGTCTCGCGGCTGGCCATGTTGCGCCAGCAGATGACGGCGCACAGGATGCCGACCGGCACGTTGATCAGGAAGATCCACGGCCACGAGAAGTTGTCGGAGATGTAGCCGCCCAGGATCGGCCCGCAGATCGGGGCCACCAGGGTGGTCATCGACCAGATGGCCAGGGCCGTCCCGCGCTTGTTGGGCGGGAAAATCATGATCAGCAGGGCTTGCGAGCCGGGGATCATCGGCCCGGAGACCGCGCCCTGCAGGATCCGGAACAGGATCAGAGACTCCAGGCTCCAGGAGATTCCGCACAGCAGCGAGGCGACGGTGAACAGGATCACCGAGGCCACGAAGGTCTTCACGACGCCGTAGCGGCCCATCAGCCAGCCGGTCAGCGGCACCGAGACGCCGTTGGCCACGGCGAAGGCGGTGATCACCCACGTGCCCTGGCTGGAGCTGACGCCGAGGTTGCCGGCGATCGTGGGGATCGAGACGTTGGCGATGGTGCTGTCCAGCACCTGCATGAAGGTGCCCAGCGCCAGGGCGATGGAGGTGACGGCCAGCAGGATGCCGGTCATCGGCGGCGGACCGGCCGCCTGGGATTGTTCGGACGCCATGGGGCGCTCCTTACGGAAAACGACTACTTGGCGACGTCGATCTTGGCCTTCATGGACAGCCCCACGCGCAGCGGGTGCTTGGCCAGTTCGGCCGGGTCCAGGGTGATGCGGACCGGCACGCGCTGGACCACCTTGATCCAGTTTCCCGAGGCGTTCTGGGCCGGGATCAGCGAGAAGGCCGAACCGGTGCCGCCAGCCAGGCCGCGGACCTTGCCGTGGAACTTCACGTGGCCGCCGTAGAGGTCGGAGACCAGCACGACAGGCTGGCCGGGGACCACCTTGTCCAGCTGCACTTCCTTGAAGTTGGCGTCGACATAGGCCTGGGCGGTCGGGACCACGGCCATCATCGGCGAGCCGATGGCGACCTGCTGGCCGACCTGCACCGATTTACGGGCGACGACGCCGTCGGTCGGGGCGCGGACCACGGTGCGGGCCAGGGCCAGGCGGGCGGAGTCGAGCTTGGCCTGGGCGGCCTTCACTTCCGGGTTCTCGGTGACCGAGACGCCGGAGATCAGCACGGTGTTGACTTCGCGCGTGCCGATGGCGGCGTCGCGGCTGGCCAGGGCCTGGGCGCGGACGGCCTGGGCGGCGGTCAGCCCGGCCTGGGCGTTGCTCAGGCGGTTCTGGGCGGTGGTCAGTTCGTCGCCCGACACGGCGCCCTCGCCCACCAGCGCCTGGCGACGCGAGAGGTCGACGCGGGCGCGCTCGACGTCGGATTTGGCGGCCAGGATCTGGGCGTCGGCGCGGGCGACGTCGGCTTGGCGAGCCTCGAACTGGCCGGCCAGGGCGGTGTCGCTGGCGAAGTAGCCCTTCACCTTGCGCTCGGCCTGACCGAGGGCGGCTTCGGCCTGGGCCACGGCGATGCGGGCGTCTGCGTCGTCGATGATCACCAGCGGGTCGCCGGCCTTCACGGCCTGGGTCTCGACCACGAAGATCTTGGCGACAGGGCCGGGCGACAGGGCGGTGACCTGGGCGGTCTCGGCCCCGACATAGGCGTCGTCGGTCTCGACATAGTGGCTGTCGAAGGCCAGCCAGTACGCGCCATAGCCCACGAGGCCGACGGCGACGACGCCGCCAAGCAGGGTCAGTTGGCGACGGCGCTTGTTGTTGGCGGCGACTTGGGTGGCGGGAGCGGGTTGGGCGGGATCGGACATAGGTGCAAGTCCTAGAGTGCGGATGTCGTGAAGGTTCAGGCGCCGGTGAAGCCGCCGCCGAGGGCGCGGATCAGGGCGATGTCGAGGGCGAAGGCGCGGCTTTCCAGATCGGCGACGACCCGGCGCTGCGTCAGCACCGACTGCTCGGACAGCAGCACCGACTGGTAGGTCGACAGCTGGCCCTCGTAGCGCAGGCGGGCGATGCGGTAGGCGTTCTCGTTGGCGGTCAGGGCCTGGCGAGCATCGGCCAGGCGGCTGATCAGGGCCTTCTCGCTGGCGGTGACGTCGGCCACCTCGCGCAGGGCCTGCGTCAAGGCGCCGTCATAGCTGGCCACGGCCGCATCGCGGTCGGCCTCGGCGCCGCGCAGGCCGGCGCGCAGGCGGCCGCCCTCGAAGATCGGCAGGCGCAGGGCCGGACCGATCTGGCCGATGTCCGAACCGCTGGAGAACAGCTTGTCCAGATACAGCGATTGGACGCCGACGAAGCCGGTCAGGTTGACGTCCGGATAGAACATCGCCTTGGCCTGCTTGGTCCGCGAGGTCGCGGCCTCGGCCCGCCACTTGGCGGCGACCACGTCGGGGCGGCGGCCGATCAGGTTGGCCGGCAGGTTCTCGGGCAGGCCGAACGGCTTGATCGACACATTGGCCGGACGGGCGATGGCCAGGCCGCGATCGGGACCGGCGCCGACCAGGGCTGCGAGAGCGTTGCGGGTCAGGGCGATCTGCTCGTCGATGGCCGACAGCTCAGCCTTCGAGGCCGGGGGACCGGCCGCCGCCTGCTCGCTCTCGGCCTTGGTGTCGAGACCGTTGGCGACGCGCTTGGCGACGAGGTTGCTGGTCTCTTCCCGCAGGCGCACGGCTTGAGCGGCGACATCGCGCTGGGCGTAGAGGCGCGACAGCTCGGCATAGGTCGAGGCGATCGCGGTGGAGAGGGTCAGGCGGGCCTGGGCGGCGTCGGCTTGCGCGGCCTTGGCTTCCGAGGTCGCGGCGGCGACGGCCGCGCGGTTCCTGCCCCAGAAGTCCAGCTCCCAGCTGAAGTCGAGGGCCAGGCGGCCGACGTCGTTATAGCCGTGCGGCACGAAGGCGGGCGGGATGCCGGCGTTGTAGCTCTGCTTGCTCTCGCCGATGTCGGCGCCGAGGCCGACGCGGGGCAGATCAGCGGCCTTGGCCTGGCTGACCAGCGACTGGGCGCGGCGCAGGCGGGCCTCGGCGGCGGCCAGGGTCGGCGAACCCTTCAGGGCCTCGTCTTCCAGGGCGTTCAGCTGGGTGTCGCCGTAGGCGGTCCACCAGGCGTCAGCCGGCCATTCGGCGGTCGGGGCGGCGGCCAGGGTCTGAGTGGTTTCGTAGGCCTGCGGGGCCTTGGCGACCCGGGCGGGCTGCGCCGGCGGCAGGCTCGCACAGGCAGCCAGCACCAGGGCGCTAGCGGCGGCGAAGAAAGGAGCGTTACGGCGGAGAGAGAGGGTCGTCATGGACAGGCGCCTTGATGTGACCGTACGGTATAGTCATATGCTGGGGTGCAAGTAGGCTCCACTTGCGCCATAGTCAAGGCGACCGTACGGTACGGTCGGAAAAAGTTCATGCTGCCCGAGATCAAACCCCGCCTGGACCGTGACGCCCGCCGCGAAGCGATCCTCGACATCGCCGCCGAGGTGTTCCTGGCGGAGGGCTACGACGCCGCCTCCATGTCCACCATCGCGGCCAAGGTCGGCGGCTCCAAGAGCACGCTCTACAACTACTTCAAGAGCAAGGAAGAGATCTTCCAGGCGCATATCGAGCGCTATTGCGGCTGGCAGCGCGAGGCGATGTTCAGCCTGCTGGACGACGGCGGCGACCTGAAGACCGCCCTCACCCACGTCGGCCGCCGCTACCTGACCAACGTGCTGTCGGACCGCAACATGCGCCACTTCCGGCTGATCACGGCCGCGGCCGAGCGCACGCCGGACCTGGGCCGCGCCTTCTACGAGGCCGGTCCGATGCGCGGCGCGCAGATCCTCGGCGACTACCTGGCGCGCGCCAAGGCCGACGGCAGGATCATTGCTCAGGACCCGCTGGCCGCCGCGCACCAGTTCATCGGCCTCTGCCAGAACCGCCTGCTGAAGGCCCGCCTGGTCAACTATGTCGGCGAGCCCTCGGCCGCCGAGGTGGACGCCGAGGTCCAAGCCGCGGTCGCCACCTTCCTGGCCGCCTTCGGGACCAAGACCGCCTAGGGCTTGCGGGCCAGATAGGCCTGACCCTGGCGACTGACGATGCGCGTCAGCGTGCCGATCGAGTGGTCGACATCCATCAGGTGCAGGCCCCACGACAGGTCGACGCCGGTATGCCGGATGATCTGGCCGCCCAGCTCGTCGGTGCGCGGGTCGGACGGCACGGCGTTCACGTGTAGGGCCAGGTAGTCGTAGTCGCCGCTCCGGACGCACTCGGTCGTCACCAGGCCCGGCGTCTTCACGAAGAAGGTCGGGATCGGCCGCATGGGCCGCACCCACTCGGGCGGGATGTCGCCGCCGGAGCCGTTCAGGAAGCCCTTGGTCACGAAGTACGACTCCGGCTGGCCCTTGCCGCCGGAGAGGTTGGCCGGATTGACGCAGGCGGCCCGCAGGCCGTCGCGAGCCTTGCCGAACCGCGAGCTGGCCGGCGGCGGCAGGCGGTCGCGGAAGGTGGCGTAGGCGATCACGCAGCCCGGCCGCTTGTCGTCGTGGCACAGCGGCGTCGACTTGAACGTGCCACCGACGTCCTTGTCCGGCGGGACCATGATCAGGCCGCCCAGCAGCACGGCCGAGACCAGCTGCTTGTGGACCTCATGACCCTCGATCTCTTCGGCGAGCAGCCTGGTCAGCATGCCCGTCCCCTGGCTGTGGCCGATCAGGACAACGCCGCGCCCGTGGTTCTCGTGCGCGAGATACCAGGTCCAGGCGTCGAGCACGTCCGAATAGCCGCCGAAGCCGGGCGGCGGTTGATCACCCTCGGGCCGAGGTCCGCCGGCGGGATAGCGCAGGCGGCGCAGCGTCCCTTGCCGATACAGCGGCGCGAACTGCCGGCAGACCGAGCCGAAGCGCGCGAACTGGAGCTTGATGTCGTCCCACTCGTCGGCGTTGGGCGAGAAGTCCGAGATCCAGCCCGGATCGTTCGAGACGGTCGGATAGACGAAGAAGCAGTCGATCTTCGGGTCCTTGGCCGGGACGTAGCGCTCCCGCGTCATCCGGCCCGAGGGCGCGATCACGGTGGCGTCGAGATCGACCTTGCAGCGGTCGTCCTTCAGATCCGGCCGGCACAGCCACAATGCCGGGTCGGCGTAGTCGGCATGCGGAACGGTCGGATCGGGCGCCTGGGCCATAGCGGGTCCGTGCGCGAACAGCAGGGCCGCCAACCCAAGCGCCCACCGCATCACAGCACCTCGAAAAGGCCGGCCGCGCCCATGCCGCCGCCGACGCACATGGTGACGACGACGTGCTTGGCGCCGCGGCGCTTGCCCTCGATCAGGGCGTGGCCGGTCAGGCGTGCGCCCGACATGCCGTAGGGGTGACCCATGGCGATGGCGCCGCCGTTGACGTTCAGGAGCTCGTCCGGAATCCCCAGGCGGTCGCGGCAATAGACGACCTGGCAGGCGAAGGCCTCGTTCAGCTCCCACAGGCCGATGTCGTCGATCTTGAGGTCGAAGCGCTCAAGCAAGCGCGGGATGGCGAAGACTGGGCCGATGCCCATCTCGTCCGGCTTGGTGCCTGCCACGGCCATGCCGACATAGCGGCCCAGCGGCTGCAGGCCGCGCTTCTCGGCCAGGCCGGCTTCCATGACCACGCAGGCCGAGGCGCCGTCCGACAACTGGCTGGCGTTGCCGGCCGTGACCGTGCCGCCGGGGCGCACGACCTTCAGGCCCGCAAGGCCTTCGAGCGTGGTGTCCGGACGCACGCCCTCGTCGTGGCCCAGGGTGATCTCGCGGTGCGAGACCGCGCCGGTCTCCTTGTCGGTGACCTTCATGTTCGCGGTCATCGGCACAAGTTCGGCATTGAACCGGCCGGCTTCCTGAGCCGCCGCCGCGCGCTGCTGCGACGACAGGGCATAGAGGTCGCAGACCTCGCGCGTGATCCCGTAGCGCGCCGCGACCGTCTCGGCGGTGTCCAGCATCGGCATGTAGGCGTCGGGGTGCATGGCCAGGAGCTCGGGGTCCTGGTCGACCCGCATCTGCGGCGTCTGGACCAGCGAGATCGACTCGACGCCGCCGGTGACGATGACGTCCATGCGGTCGACGATGACCTGCTTGGCGGCCGTGGCGATGGTCATCAGGCCCGACGAGCACTGACGGTCCATGGTCATGCCCGGGACCTCGACGGGGAAGCCGGCCCGCAGAGCCGCCATCCGACCGATCGTGGCCTGAGAGCCCTGCGGCAGCGAGCAGCCGAGGATGCAGTCCTCGATCTCGCCCGGATCGACGCCCGCGCGCTGGACCGCGTGGGTCAGGGCGTGGGCGGCCAGGGTCGGCGACGGGGTGTCGTTGAAGGCCCCGCGATAGGCGCGGCCGATCGGCGTGCGCGCCGTGGAGACGATGACAGCCTGACGCATCACGCGCGCCCTCCCACGGTCTTGGCCATCAGGCCCGCGCTGGCCGTCTCGCGTTCGGCCTGGGTGAAGCCGTAGGCCGGGACGATCTCGCCCGCCCGGTCGCTGACGCCGTCCCACTGGCGGATCAGCTGCTCGCCCGCGTCCGAGCCACCGCCGATGTAGCGGCCGTCGGTCAGGGTGACGTTGGCGGTGGCGAAGTGGCCCGCGCCGGCGCAGAGGATGGTGCGGGTCGGAGCCTCGTCCTGGACCAGGGCCAGCAGACCCGGGCTGACGAAGGCGGGGTTCAGCAGCGCCAGGCTCTCGGCCGACAACACGCCCTCGGTCATGCCCGTGGCCGCCGTCGGGGCCAGGCAGTTGACCCGAACATTGTACTTCTCGCCCTCGATGGCCAGGGTCTGCATCAGCCCGACCAGCGCCATCTTGGCCGCGCCGTAGTTGGCCTGGCCGAAGTTGCCATAGAGGCCCGAGGACGAGGTGGTCATGACGATGCGGCCATAGCCCTGCTCGCGCATCAGCGCCCACACGGCCTTGGCGCAGACCGCCGCGCCCATCAGGTGGACGTCGACCACCAGGCGGAAGTCGTCGAGGCTCATCTTGGCGAAGGTCTTGTCGCGCAGGATGCCGGCGTTGCTGATCAGGATGTCGACCCGACCCCAGCGGGCCACGACCTGTTCGACCATGGCGTTGACGGCCGCCTCATCGGTGACCGAAGCCGCTACGCCGAACGCCTCGCCGCCCTGGGCGACGATCTCGGCGGCCACGCGGTCGGCGGCCTCTTGGCCCAGGTCGTTGACGACCACCTTGGCGCCCTGCCCGGCCAGGTACAGCGCGTGGGCGCGGCCGAGGCCCCCGCCGGCGCCCGTGACGATCGCGACGCGTCCTTGCAGCATCATGAAAAACTCCCCTTGCTCACTAGACTGTTAGTGAATGTCTTTGACGGATTGATCCCGGACGAAGGCGATCCCTTAAGTCTGCGCCTTGCGCCGCTCGCAGGCCGCGATGAAGCCGGCGGCCATGAACGCGGCCATCCGCTCCTTCACGGCGTGGAAGTCGTCGGACTTGCAGACCCCGCCCGACAGCTTGTCGATCCGGCCCGTGCGGGCCAGGGTCAGCATCAGCGCCCCGGTGACGAAGTGGTAGCCCCAGAAGATGTCGGCCTCCGGACAGTCCGGCAGGGCCTTCTTAAGGAGGTCGATCAGCCGCAGCACGACGGGATCGAAATGCGCGTCCATCAGCGACGCGCCCCACTCCGGCGTGTTGGCGACCTGGGCGCCAAGGGCGGCGTAGTTCTTCCAGCCCTCCCCGCCCTCCATGTAGAGATCGAGGTCGGTGTCGAGGAAGGCGCGAAGGGCGCCCTCCACCGTCGGTTTGCCGCCAGCGGACGCCTCATAGGCGTCCATGGCCGTCATCCGCCGCTCGATGGTCACGTTCGCCCGGCGCGCGAAGACCGCGTCGAACAAGGTCTTCTTGTCGTCGAAATAGTAGTTCATCAGCGTGTGGTGTACGCCGACCTGCTTGGCCACGTCCTTGAGCGTGACGCCATAGAGCCCGTGCTTGGAGAACAGCTCCTCGGCCGCGTCGAGGATCTGCTCCATCTTCTCGGCGCGCTGTTCGGCCTTGGTGGTGCGTCGACGGGGCGTAGCGGCTTCGGACACTGAGCGGGACTTCCTGGCGTTGAGACGAGAGCGGTGGACGGACGAACTATCAGCCGCCGCCGTACTCCGTTCTCAGCCTTATCTTGTCGATCTTGCCGGTGGACGCCAGAGGCATGCGCGGCAGGCGGTACACCGCATCGGGGATCCACCAGCTGGCCACGCGGCCCTTCAGCGAGCCCAGCAGCGCCTCGTCGGTGACCTCGCCCTGCGTCTCGACCAGCAGGATCGGGCGCTCGCCCCACTTGGGGTCGGACCGGCCGATGACGGCGGCCAGCGACACCTCGGGCAAGGAGGCGACCACCGCCTCGATCTCTGCGGGATTGATCCACTCGCCGCCGGACTTGATCAGGTCCTTGGCGCGGCCGGTGATGATCAGGTTGCCCAAGGCGTCGATGCGCGCCAGGTCGCCGGTCGGGAACCAGCCGTCGGCGTCGGTGGCCGAGGTCTCGTGGCCGAAATAGCGCTCGACCACCGCCGCGCCGCGCACGCGCAAATGGCCCTCGGCGTCGCGCTGCTGCGGCAAGGCCACGCCGTCGGCGTCGGTCAGCAGCAGGTCCACGCCCACGGCTGGACGGCCCGACAGCGCCGCCTGCGACGGGGCGCTGAGCGGAGCCACGGTGCCGGAGGGTGACAGCTCGGTCATGCCCCAGCTGGTCTGGACGATGACGCCCAGGCCCTGCTCGATCCGCTCCATCAGCGCCGGCGGCATCGGCGCGCCGCCGACCATGATGCGCTTCAGCGATGGCAGGCGCTCGCCGGTGGCTTCCAGATGCTCGACCAGGCCCAGCCAGACGGTCGGCACGCCGACGCCGATCGTGACGCCCTCGGCGGCGATCAGGCGGGCGAGACTGGCGCCATCGGCGTTGCGGCCGGGCAGGACCAGCTTGGCGCCGACCGCCGGGGCCGCGAACGGCAAGCCCCAGGCGTTGGCATGGAACATCGGCACCACCGCCAACACGGCGTCGCCGCCCGAGATCGCCATGACGTCCACCTGCAGCGCCCGCAGGGTGTGCAGGTAGCTGGAACGGTGGGTGTAGGTCACGCCCTTCGGCGCGCCCGTGGTGCCGGAGGTGAAACACAGGCCGCTGGGCGCGGTTTCCTCGAACTGGCCCCAGACGTAGTCCGGCTTGGCGGCGGCGATCAGTGGTTCCAGCATCTCGCCTTCGGCCGCCTCACCGTCGATGACCAGCAGGCGTTCGACACCCGGCGCGGCGTCCATGATCTTGCGGGCCGCCGGCGCAAGGTCGGCAGAAGCGATCAGCACGCGGGCCTCGGACTGGACGATCATCGCCGCCAGTTGCTCGGCGGTCAGGCGCGGGTTCAGGGTGTGGCACACCGCGCCCATGCCCATGATCGCGAACCAGACCTCGACATGGTCCTGGGTGTTCCAGGCCAGGGTGGCGACGCGGTCGCCCTTGCGCACGCCCAGCCCCGCCAGCACCGACGATACTCTCAAGGCTCGGTCGCGGAGGTCCGCATAGCCGACCCGGTCGATCCGTCCGCCCTCACGCGCGGTCACCACCTGACCATCGGGACGCCACTTGGCGGCGTGGTCCAGGAACTTGTCGAGCGTCAGGGCGAACGCCTGCATCTCGCCATCAACGATCGGCCCAACACTTACTGGCACTTAGCAACTCCAGGGGGGATCGGCGGCGCGACCACACCGACGTTCCAGTTCCAGGACGTGTCGCCCTGGGCGCGTCGGCGGCACATCACCGCCTCGTTCAGTTCGTACATGCCCGGACGCAGGTGGACGCCCGGCTGGGGCGCGGCGGCGAAGGCCATGTAGGCGCGCGCGGCGCCGTAGGGTTTCCAGCTCGGCTGGCCAGCAGCCTTGGGCGCGCCGTCCTTGGCGAATGAGGTCCAGTAATCGCCCATCGCTTTGGTCAGCTTGGCCTCTTCCGGCGTGTCCGGGTTCTTCGGCCAGGCCGGGGGCGTGCCCTTGGCGGAGTCGAAGACGTAAGGCAGCTCGCTGGCGTGGAAGCCGTGCAGGTTCGCGGCCTCGGCGGTCGGATAGCCGTGGTCCCACAGGTAAAAATAGCCCGCTTGGCCGGCGGCGGTCTGCTTGGCCACGAGGCGCTCGGCGGTCCAGCCATAGAGAGCGTCGCGGGTGGTCAGCAGCACGCTCTCGGGCACGTCGCTGGACGGATAGAGCTTGAGGAAGTCGTCCGCGAGATCGCCGTAGCGCGCCCGGATTTCCTTCTCATAGGTCGCCGCGTCGGCGGGCGGCGGCGGGGCTAGGATGCGCAGCGAACGGATCTCGCCGCTGTTGAAGCCGGCCAGGATCGGCACGTGGGCCTGCTCGCCGGCGTCGAACGTGTCGACCAACTGCTTGGGCAGCACCTTGCCGTCGACCGCGCCGAAGGTCTGGAAGCCGGCCATCAGGGCGGCGGTCGTCAGCTTTTCGGCGTCCATGGCCCGCAGGTCGGCCAGCGACTTGGCGCCGAGCTTCTCGGCGGTCATCGCACCCATGGTCTCGGCCGGGATGTGGCCGTACTTGCCGTCGCGCAGGTCGGGCGTCGAGACCATGTAGGCGCTCTGGGCGATGGCCTTGCTGAACAGCCCCCGGGCCGGCGGCGAGGCCATCAGGTACATGACGCTGAGACCGCCCGCGGACTCGCCGGCGATGGTGACCTTGGCCGGATCGCCCCCGAAGGCGGCGATGTTCTTCTGCACCCACTTCAGGGCGGCGATCTGATCCAGCAGGCCGTAATTGCCCGAGACGTGGTCGGGCGACTCCGCGCTGAGCTCGGGGTGGGCCATGTAGCCCAGAACGCCGAGGCGGTAGTTGATCGACACCACGACGATGCCCCGCTTGGCCAGGGCCGCGCCGTCGTACATGCCCTCGGCGCTGGAGCCGCCGGTCAGCGAGCCGCCGTGAATCCAGACAAGGACGGGGGCCTTCTTGGCTTTCGCCGGCGTCCAGACGTTCAGCGACAGGCAGTCCTCGCTGAAGGCCTTCAGCGGCGAAGCATAGATGCTGCCCGGACGCGGCTTGGGCTGCAGGCACGAGGCGCCGAAGTCGAGGGCGTCACGAACGCCGCTCCAGGTCGCCGGCGCGACAGGCGGCTTCCAGCGCAGAGCGCCGACCGGCGGGGCCGCATATGGAATGCCCTTGAAGACATCGAGGCCATCCTGGGCGACGCCGCGAACAGCGCCGGCCGGAGCCTTGACGACAGGGGCCTCGGCGTTGGCGACGGCCGGAGCCATCGCCAGGAGCGCCAGGGCCGAGACGAGGAGACGCTTGCTCATCCCCGCCCCCCTAGAACGCATAGCCAAGGCGCACGCCGGCCGTGCGCGGCCGCATGGTCGCGAACCGGCTAGCGATGAACGCTTCGGGGTGGACGTAGGTGATCGAGTGGTCGTCGAACAGGTTCTCGACATAAGCCCCGATCGTGGTGTCGCCCATGGCCACGGCGAAGGTGGCGTTGACGTTCTGGTACGAGTCCGTGAAGCCGTAGGTGGCGCTGGTCACGGTCGGCTGGCCCGGCACATGCTGGAACGAGCCCGGATACGAGCCGACGTGCTGCAGCACGACCGACAGGTTGGCCTTGGCCTTCGGCGTCAGGTCCCAGCCGTAGTTGACGAACAGCGAGCCCTGCACCTTGGGCGAGGCCAGGCGCGCGCCGACCACCGCGCCCGAGATCGCCGCCTCGGCCGGGGTCAGCTCGGTGACCTTGGCGTCGTTCAGCGAGCCGTTCAGGCCGATGGTCAGGCCCTTGGCGGGGAAGGCCAGCAGCTCAAGCTCGATGCCCTTGCTGCGCGCCGCGCCGATATTGGTGGCGAACTGGACGCTGTCGGAGACGCGGTTGGCCTGGACCTGGATGTTGCTCCAGTCGATCAGGTAGACGGCGACATTGGCCGAGACCAGGCCGTTCAGGAACCGGCCCTTGGCTCCGACCTCGTAGTTGGTCAGGTCGTCCGAGGTCGCGCCGTTCGGGATGATCAGGTCGTTGGAATTGACCAGACTGGGCCGCCCGGCGAAGGCGTTGACCACCGGCGTGCGGAAGCCGGTCGAGACCGTGGCGTAGGTCGTCAGCGTCGGCGACGGCTTGTACGACAGGCTGACCTTGAACGACGGCTTGCTGCCGGTCGCCTTGACACCCGAAGCGGCCGCGAACGGCGTCAGGACCAGCGGGCCGCGGATGCCGAACAGGGCGTTGGTCAGATAGGCGCTGCTGTAGCCCCCGGCCTCGGTGAAGCCCTGGGCCTCGACCCGGCCGTAGCGCATGCCGCCGGTGGCCCAGACCTTGTCGCTGAAGTGGTAGGTCAGCTGGCCGAAGGCGGCCTTCTCGGACGAGTTTATGTGCGTGTACTGGCGCTGGTAGTACTCGTCCGGCAGGCCGGTGATGCCATGCGAGGTCAGGAAGGCCGGGTTGGAGCGGTAGAAGTAGTCCACGTCCAGGCGGCGATCGAGATAGAAGCCGCCGACCACCCAGTCGAGCTTTCCGCCCGGATCGGACGCCAGGCGCGCTTCCTCGACGAAGGTCTTCTGGAAGCCGCCGGCGTCCAGCGCGAAGGCGATGGCCTGATTGAAGGTGCCGGCCAGGTCGACATAGAACTTCTGGTCGAACTTCGAATAGGTCGACGAGCTGGTGAAGCGCGCGCCATCGAACTGGTAGTCGACCGTGACGTTGTGGCTGCGCATTTCGCCGACGAACTGGTCCGGCCGATCCGAGATCCGCTTGTTCCGTCCCAGGGACGGATCGACCATCGACGAGTCCTTGGGGTTGCTGTCCTCGTAGGAGAACAGCGCCTTCACCGACAGGCGGTCATTAGGCTTCCACAGCAGCGTCGCGCGGCCGCCCCAGTCGACCAGGGTGTTGGAGTTGTGGACCTTGGTGCCGAGGTTATCGAGATAGCCTTCCTCGTGCCGGTAGAAGCCGACCACGCGCAGGGCCAGCTTGTCCTGGATGATCGGCATGTTGAGCATGCCGTTGTAGCGCTGGCGCAGCGAGTCCGAGCCCGTCAGGCCGAAGTCGACCAGGGCCGCGCCCTCGCGGCTCGACAGGTTCGGGGCCTTGGTCAGGATGCGCAGCGCGCCCGACAGCGAGCCCGAGCCGAACAGCGTGCCCTGCGGACCACGCAGGAACTCCACCCGCTCGACGTCGAACAGGTTGGGGTCCAGCACCGTGGTGTTGCCGATGGTCGAGATTGGCAGCTCGTCGACATAGACCGCCACCGTGCTCTGCAGGTTGGCGCCATAGCCGTTGGTGGCGATGCCCCGGGCGGTGAAGTTGTTGAAGTTGGCGGTGGCGCGGTTCAGCACCACGCCCGGCGTCTGGCGCGCCAGTCCTTCGAAGCCGACGATGCCCTTGGCGGTCAGCTCCTTCTGGTCGAAGGCGGTGACGCTGAGCGGCACGTCCTGGACCTTTTCCGGGCGACGGGTCGAGGTGACGATGACTTCTCCGACCAATGCGGCGTCGCCCCTCCCTTGATCCTCGGCGGCCGCCTGGGCCGCGACCTGTGTGGCGAATGATACGAGCGCGACGGCGCAAGCCGACGCCAGCAGACCAGCCTTCATGACGTTCCTCCCCGAACGCGTGTCGATCGTTGGACGTCGACGTTTGTGCGCTGACGGTGGCGGCGATCCCGGCCCGTGTCAATACTCACTCACTTGCGTGTGAACATTGACGAGCGATCGGAATTGGGGTCATCCTCCAAACAGGCCAAGTTCAAAAAGAACGGCCATCGGGAGGAAGCCTTGAACACCCAGTGCGCGATGACGCCGCGACTCCGTCCGCTTGCCTGGACGCTCGCTCGATGAACGCCCCCTCCCTTTCCGAAACAGAGACTCACGCCCCGGTCGGCGGCCGCGCTTGGCTGGTGCTGGGCATGCTGTGGTTCGTCTATGTGCTGAACTTCCTGGACCGGCAGCTGATGTCGATCCTGGCCAAGCCGATCCAGGACGCGCTGCACGTCAGCGACAGCCAGCTCGGTTTGATCGGCGGCCTCTATTTCGCGATGTTCTACTGCTTCATCGCCATTCCGGTCGGCTGGCTGGCCGACCGCACCAACCGCGTGGCGGTGCTGTCCCTCGCCTGCGGTATCTGGAGCGCGGCGACCGTCGCCTGCGGCCTGTCGCGCGGCTATGGCGAGTTCGCCTTCGCTCGGATGACGGTCGGCTTCGGCGAGGCCGGCGGCGTGCCGCCCTCCTACGCCATCATCTCCGACTACTTCCCGCCCGCCCGTCGGGGCACGGCGCTGGGCATCTACAATCTGGGTCCGCCGGTCGGCGCGGCGCTGGGCATCGCGTTTGGCGCGGCGATCGCGGCGGCGTTCAACTGGCGCTACGCCTTCGTGATCCTGGGCATCGTTGGCCTGTTCGCCGCCGTGGTCCTTCCGCTGATGGTCAAGGAACCGCCGCGCGGCGGGCTGGACGGGACGCAGGCCAAGGTCGAGAAGGCCGGCTTCTGGTCGACGCTGAAGATGTTCTTCTCGCGCCCGACCCTGGTGCTGGCCTCGCTGGGCAGCGGCGCGACCCAGTTTGTCACCTATGGCCTGGGCAACTTCACCACTCTGTTCCTGATGCGCGAGAAGGGCATGGCCCTGGGCGAGGTCGCCGTCTGGTACGCCCTGGTCGTCGGCATCGGCATGAGCGCCGGCATCTACGCCTCGGGCCGCGTCATCGACCGCTTCCGCAAGAAGTCCAAGGTCGTCTACGCCATGGCCCCGGTCATCTCCCTGACCCTGGCGATCCCGTTCTATATAGGCTTCGTCTGGGCCCCGACCTGGCCGATGGCCCTGGCCTTCCTGACCGGCCCGACGGTGCTGAACTACTTCTACCTGTCCTCGTCGGTGGCCCTGGTCCAGGAAGAGGTCCGGCCCGATCAGCGGGTGATGTCCGGCGCCCTGCTGCTGCTGGTCATGAACTTCATCGGCCTGGGCCTTGGTCCGACCTATGTCGGCGCGGCCAGCGACTTCTTCAAAGCCACGCATCCGCACAACTCGCTGCAGATGGCGCTCTATACGCTGGTGCCGTTCTACGTGATCGCGATCGGCCTGTTCCTGTGGCTGGCCCGGATCTTCCGCAAGGCCGAGCAGGCCTGAGGCCTATTCCTTCAGGGCAATGAACCCGGCGGCCATGAAGCGGGCAATCCGCTTCTTGATCGCCGGGAAGTCGTCGGAGTGGCACAGGCCGCTCGACAGCCGGTCGATCCGCCCCGTCCGCGCCAGGGTGTTCATCAGCGCCCCCGACACGAAGTGGTAGCCCCAGAAGATCTCCTCGTCGGCATAGTCCGGCAGGGCGCGCTTGAGGATGCCGACCAGCTTCAGGACCACCGGATCGAAGTGCTCGTCCATCAGCGCCGCGCCCTCGGGCGTGTTGCTGACCCGGGCGCAGAACGCCCCGTAGTTCATCCAATGCTCGCCGCCTTCGTAATAGAGGTCGAGGTCGGTATCGAGGAAGGCGTGCAGCGCACCCTCGACGGTGGGCGCACCACCGGCCGCCTGCTCGTACTGTTCCAGGGCGATCATCCGCCGACCGGACGTGACCCCGGCTCGCCGCGCGAACACGGCCTCGAACAGGTTGGTCTTGTCCTTGAAATAGTAGTTCAGCAGCGTGGTGTGGATGCCCACGCGCACGGCGACGTCGCGCAGGGTCACGCCATAGAGACCGTTCTGCGAGAACAGGTACTCGGCCGCGTCCAGGATCTGCTCCAGGCTCTGGGCGCGCTGCTCGGCCTTGGTGCGCGGGCGCTCCTTGGCCTCCTCCGCGGTGGCTCCTGCCAAACCGTCCTCCTGGTCCTACCCCTCGCCGCGTAGTCGGCGTGGCGCGCCCCTGTCAATCGTTCCCATAACGGCAATCGTTCCGACCGGGCGGTCGTCGAACAATGATCATTGACGCCGCCGGAGCGGCGCCACAATACTCACTCTTGTGAGAATGAGCGTTAGAGACTCATTCAACAGGGAGGGATCGCCACATGAGACTTGGGCTTACGAGCGCGTCGGGCGTCGCGCTGCTGATCGGGATCGCGGGCTTTGGCTCGGCGGCATGGGGTCAGGAACAATCATCGACGCAGGTCGAGGAGATCGTCGTCACCGGCTCCAACATCCGGGGCTCGGCGCTGGATGCGGCCCTCCCCGTGGAGGTCTATTCCCAGGAAAACCTGGAGAAGCAGGGCTCGCCCACGGCGCTGGAATTCGCCAAGAGCCTGACCATCTCCGGCCCGACCACGGGCGAGAGCTACTATTTCGGCGGCCCGACCCTGGTCGGCTCGGTGAACTACAATCTGCGCGGCCTGGGAGCCGACAAGACGCTGGTGCTGCTGAACGGCCGGCGGATGAATCAGAACACCGCCAACGTGCCCTCGATCGCCCTGTCGCGGACCGAGATCCTCAAGGACGGCGCGGCGGTGATCTACGGCGCCGACGCCACCGGCGGCGTGGTCAACTTCATCACCCGCGACAAGTTCGTCGGGCTGGAGGCGCAAGGCCAGTACAAGCAGATCAAGGGCTCGAAGGGCGACTACTCGGTCGGCTTCATGGGCGGTATCGGCGAGGACCGGGTCAACCTGCTGGTCTCGGCCGAGTACGAGCATCGCTCGCGCCTGAACACCCTGGAGCGCGACTTCACGAAGGCCTCGCTGACGCCGGGCGCGGGCTACAACCCCGCCCCCTGGTCGACCCTGACCAACCTGACGGGCTGGCAGCCGCGCGGCCCCCTACCCGCCGTGCCCACCGCCACGGACACCGGCGAATGGGGCGCGAACCTGGGCGGCATCGTCTCGGACTTCACCGCCGCCAGTTGCGCCGCCGTCAGCGGCCGCATGGATAACGTCTACACCTGCGCCTACAACTACATCCCGTACTACCGGCTGGTGGAGAACCAGGACACCTATCGGCTCTACGCCCAGCTGAAAGCCGACATCACCGACAACATGAAGTTCCACGCCGACGCCTCGTACGGCAAGGTGGACCTGCCGCAGGTGATGGGCTCGCCGGCCCAACCGGTGTCGCGTGGTCCGGCCCTAACGACGGGCGCGGTCAACCAGTTCTACGTGCCGATCAGCAACCCGTTCGCGGCCGAGTTCGCCGCCAAGAACGGCATCGTCGGCGCCTCGGGCTTCACGCCGATCACCTACCGGCTCTTCGGCCACGGCGGTAACCCGTACTACTCGGGCGGCGACGGCTTCGGCGTGGCCGACAAGATCACCAACAAGGTCTGGCGCGTCTCGGCCGGGCTCACCGGCGACCTCGGGGACATCGCGCCCTTCGCCAAGGCGGTCGGCTACGACTTCGCCCTGACCTATAACGACGCCTACAACTACAACACCCACGCCGACACCATCGGCTACCGCTTGCAGGAAGCCCTCAACGGCTTCGGCGGTCCGAACTGTAAGGCCGCCGACTTGGACCCGACCCGCTTCGGCACCCAGAACGCGGCCGCCGCCGGCAAGAACGGCTGCCAGTACTGGAACCCCTTCTCCAGCTCGTTCAAGGGCCAGCCGGTCCGAGGCCTCGCCAACCCCAACTACCTCGCCGGCCACGAAAATCCCGAGGATCTCGCCCTCTGGATGTTCGACCCGCGCGGCGTCGAGACCAAGAGCAACAACTTCACGGCCGACCTGGTGTTCAACGGCCGCTCGGGCCTGAAGCTGCCGGGCGGTGAAGTCGGCTGGGCCCTGGGCGCGCAGTATCGCTCGTTCGAGAGCCGCCAGATCGTCTCCAGCCCGTTCAACAACGGCACGGTGCAGTGCGAATGGCCGGCCGGCACGACCAGCGCCAACGGCCCGGGCTCGCCGAACCTGCCGGCCAATCCGCTGCCGACCAACGATCCGAACTTCCGGGGCTGCACGCCCGACGCGCCGGGCCCGTTCGTGCTGTTCGCCCCGACCATCCCGGTCCAGGCCGACCAGAGCCAGTACTCGCTGTTCGGCGAGCTGCAGGTGCCGCTGTTCTCGACCGTCGACATCCAGCTGGCGGCCCGCAAGGAGAAGTTCTCCAACGACCTCGGCGCCACCGTCTACAAGGTGTCGGGCAAGTGGAACGTCTGGGGCCCGCTGACCCTGCGCGGCTCGTACGGCACCAACTACCAGACCCCGCCGCTGGGCGTGCAGCCGGGCGCCATCACCGTGGCCGCGCGCACCTACACCGTGGCGGCCAGCAACTGGCTGGCGGCGCAGTTCATCACCGATACGAACCTCAAGCCCGAGACCGCCAAGACCGCCAATCTCGGCGCCATCTGGCAGAGCCGGGGCCTGGCCGCCGACCACAAGTTCCGCCTGATCGTCGACCACTTCGACATCCGCACCAAGGACCAGATCGGCCAGGTCGCCGACCCGAACCAGATCGCCAGCCTGGTGTTCAACGGCGCGGGCGGCACGATCACCACCTGCGATGTGGCCAAGCAGCCCCTGCTGGCCCGCATCACCTTCAACAGCGGCTGCGCGGTGGGCATGAGCGGCGTCGGCACCTTCTCGGCCGTCTCGACCCGCTACGGCAACGGCCCCGGCCAGACGACCAAGGGCTTCGACGTCCAGGCCAACTACGGCCTGCCGGTCGGTCCCGGTGATCTGGACGTCAGCTTCACCGCCACCCGCGTCACCGAACTGAAGACCGGCGCGACCACCCTGGACGGCGTGACCATCTCGACCGGCGACGACCGTCTGGGCACGCTGAACTTCGCCACCTTCGCCCAAGCCGCGCCCAAGCTGCGGGCCAATCTCGGCCTCAACTATGGCCTGGGTCGCCAGAACTTCCGCCTGGGCGTCAACTACGTCTCGGCGGTCGTCGATGAGCGGGCCGGCGTCCAGTACGGCGAGAACGGCAAGGCGTGGGTGACGACCGACTTCACCTACCGCCTGCAGCTGGGCGACAGCATGGCCCTGACGGCGACGGTCGCCAACATCTTCGACCGCGACCCGCCGCCGGCCCAGGAAGAGTTCGGCTACGACCCGTGGACCGGCAACCCGCTGGGCCGCACGTTCGAGCTGGGCGTCAAGAAGTCCTTCTAGATTTAGTACTCCCGTTCCTACCTCTGCGCGGCGGGCGGCCTTCGGGTCGTCCGCCGTCTTTCTTTCGGGGAAAGGCCGATCGCCACCTTTGCGGGCCTTTACGCCAAATTCGCACATTGTGGTTGATTGTCAGGGTCACTGTTCGAACGGCGAGTTCATGGCCCTTTCGTCTCTGGCACTATCGACCTCCCCGACTGGCGACAGCGGCGCCCACACGCGTCTCGAAGCCGCGCGTGGCGCGATCGAGGGCCGCTTCCTGGAGGTCGGCAACGTCCTCTCGCAGGTCGTCGACGGCGCCAACGCCCTGATCACCGCCCTGGACCGCATGCGCGAAGGCCTCGACGGCCAGGAGGTCGCCGCGGCCACCCGCCAGCTGGGCCAGGCTTCCGACCAGCTACGCGAACTGCCCCGAACCCTGCACGACCGCCGCGACCGCCTCGGCGGCCTGGTCCGCGCCGGCGACGCCCTGACCGCCTGCATCGAGGACATGCGCCAGCACCTGGCCTACCTCCGGGTCTTCGGCGTCAACATCAAGATCACCTCGGGCGGCATCCTGGCCGCCGGACCGGAGTTCGCGATCTTCGCCCAGGAGATCTGCGACTGCATCGAGCTGGGCCGCACCCAGCTGGACACCTTCCGCAACGACCTCTCCGGCATGGACGGCGCCCTGCGCGCGGCCCTGAACCACGAGGATGAGCTGCGCCGCCGTTGCGACGGCCTGCTGCCGGCCGTGCCCGACGCCCTGGTCGGCCAGACCGCCGCCATCGCCGAGCACCAGGCCAAGATCGCCCAGATCACCACCCGCGTCGGCGAGCTGGTTCGCGACGTCCGCAAAAAGATCGGCTCGGCCCTGGCCGCTCTGCAGATCGGCGACATCACCCGCCAGCGCATCGAGCACGTCCAGCACGGCCTGACGCTGCTGGACTCGGCCCAGGCGCGCGCCCTGCCCGCCGAACCTCGCGAGCGGATGAAGGCCTTCGTGCACCGCCTGCTGGCCGCCCAGCTGAACGCCACGATCGACGACTTCCACCGCGACGTCTCGCGCATCGGCCAGAGCATCGGCGCCATCGCCGGCGACGCCAGCGAGATCCTGCGCCTGCGCGACCACGCACAAGGTGGGTCCGACAAGGACGCCAGCTTCCTGCGCGGCCTCGAAACCAGCGTCGGCGAGGCCTTCGCTCTCGTGGACGACATCGACGCCGGCGCCCGCCAGGCCGAGGACGTCAGCCGCTCGGCCGCCAGCTCGGCCCGCGACCTGGTCGCCCAGATCGAAGCCATCCAGAACATGCGCGCCGACGTGCAGATGATGGCGCTGAACACCACGCTGAAATGCTCGCGCATCGGCGAGACCGGCAAGCCGCTGGGCGTCATCGCCGTCGAGCTGCGCGCCCATGCCGGTCACCTGGAAACCTCGGCCGCACGCACCCTGACGGCGCTGCAGTCTCTGTCGGCCTCGGCCGACGCCCAGCCCGAGGCCGACGGCCAAGACAGCTCGGCCAACGCCGCCCACGCCCTGCGCGACGCCATCGGCCGCATCCGCAAGACCGGCGACGCCGTCGAGGGCGACCTCGTGGACGCCGCCCGCCAAGGCGCCGACGTCGTCGAGATGCTCAAGCGCGCCGCCGGCCGCTTCGACTTCCAGCGCCAGGTCGGCGACCACCTCGACCAGGCCGCCGCCGAGCTCGAGAGCCTGTCGGGCGATGTGGCCGTCGATGACGTGATGAGCGCCCTGTCGCCGCTGCTGACCGACTTGGCCCGCTGCTACACCATGGCCCAGGAACGCGAAGTCCACGCCGCGCTGACGGCGGGTCTGGACATGGCCGTGGTTGAAGTGGAAGCGCCGGCCGCCGTCGAGGACGACGACCTGCTGTTCTAGCGGCTCGACGCCTTCAGGATTTCCTTGGCCAGCGCCTGCAACGGCGCGACCCGATCGACGCAGCCCAGCGCGATCGCTTCTTTGGGCATGCCGAACACCACCGAGGTCGCCTCGTCCTGGGCGATCGTGTAGGCGCCGGCCTGCTTCATCTCGTTCATGCCGCGCGCGCCGTCGTCGCCCATGCCGGTCATGATCACACCGACCGCGTTGGAGCCGGCCGAGCGGGCCGCCGAGCGGAACAGCACGTCCACCGACGGCCGGTGACGCGTCACCAGCGGGCCGTCCTTGACCGAGACGTAGTAGCGGGCGCCGCTGCGCTCCAGGATCGTGTGCTTGTTGCCCGGTGCGATCAGCACCCGGCCGCGCAGCACGGTGTCGCCGTCCTCGGCCTCCTTGACAGAGACCGCGCACAGGCTGTCCAGGCGCTTGGCGAACGAGGCGGTGAACTTCTCGGGCATGTGCTGGACGATGACGATGCCCGGCGAGTCCGGCGGTAGGTCTTCCAGCACCGCGCGCAGGGCCTCCGTACCGCCCGTCGAGGCGCCGATGCAGACGATGGCTTCGGTCGTCTTGGCCATGGCCTTGCCGCTGGGCGGCGGCAGCATGGCGTCGGCGGTCAGCTTCTTCTCGGGCTCGTGGATCGGACGCTGGATGGCCACCGGCGGGCGACGCGCGCCGGCCACGCGTGCGCTGGCGGCGGCCTTCACGGCGTCGCAGATGCGGATGCGCGACTCCATCAGGGCGTCGGCGACGCCGATCTTCGGCTTCAGCACGATATCGACCGCGCCGGCTTCCAGGGCCTGCAGCAGGGTCTCGGACCCCGCTTCGATCAACGACGAGCACATCACCACCGGGATCGGGTGCTGGGCCATCAGCTTGCGCAGGAAGGTGATGCCGTCCATGCGCGGCATCTCGACGTCCAGGGTGATGACGTCGGGGATCTCGTCGCGGATGCGCTTGGCGGCCACGAACGGGTCGGAGGCGACGCCGATCACCTCGATCTGCGGATCGGACTCCAGGATGCTCGCCAGGGTCTGCCGGACGGTGGCGGAGTCGTCGATGATCAGGACACGGATCTTGCCGGGCAAGGGGACTAGCCCTTCTGGAAGACGGTGTTGGCGATCTGCCGCAGCGGCAGGTCGATGCCCACGATGGATTCCGAGTGGCCCAGGAACAGGTAGCCGTCGGGCGCCAGATGGCGGCACAGGCGCTCCAGCACCTTGGCCTGGGTCGGCTTGTCGAAGTAGATCAGGATGTTACGGCAGAAGATGATGTCCATCTGTTGTTCGACGGGATAGCTCTCGTCCATCAGATTGAGACGGCCGTAGGCGACCTTGCTGCGCAGTTCTGGCACGATCCGCACCTCGCCGCGCGAGGGATCCTTGGCCTTCATCACGTAGCGCTGGCGACGCGGCATCGAGACCGGCTGGATCATCGACTCCACGAAACGGCCGGCGATCGCCTGCTCCAGCACCTCTGTGCAGATGTCCGTGCCCAGGATCGAATAGTCCAGGCCGCGACGCTCCTGGCAGAACTCGTCCAGCACCATGGCCAGGGTGTAGGGCTCGGCCCCGGTCGAGGCCGCCGCGCTCCAGACATTGATGTGCCGACGGCTCTTGGCCAGGTGCGGCAGCACCGTCTTTTCCATGAAGGTGAAGTGCACCGGCTCGCGGAAGAACTCGGTCTTGTTGGTCGTCACCGCGTCGATCAGGTGGATCGTCTCGGCCTCGAGACCGTCCTCCTCGAACAGGTAACGGCAGTACTCGTTGACGCTGTCCATGCGGTTGGCCCGCATCCGGCGACGCAGGCGGCCCTCCAGCATGGTCCGCTTGTTGGCCGGCATCTTGATGCCGCTATAGCCGTGGATGAACTCGGCCAACCGCGTGAAGTTGCGGGTGCTGAGCGGTTCCCCGGCCGTGACCGGCTGCAGGGCGAGAGCGGCTTGCGACAATGACGATCCGATCTCAGGCGGCTTGAGCGAGGTAGGCGGCGTCCTGGCTGGTCAGCAGACGGGCCAGGTCGAAGATCACGACGAAGCCCGTCTCACGGCGCACGACGCCGCGGATGTATTCCGACCGCCACGGCACGCCGATGTCCGGCGAGGCCTCGATCTGGCTGGCGTCGAAAGACACCACCTCGATCACCCGATCGGCGACCAGGCCCAGCGACAGGGTGCGATCCTCGACCGGCACGTCGACCACCAGGATGCGCGTCGCGCCGTCCGGCGGCACGGCGGGCAAACCCAGCTTCACGCGCAGGTCCAGGGTCGGGGCGCCGCGACCGCGCACGTCAGTCAGGCCCAGCAGATAGGCCGGACCGTCGGGGATGCCGAACGGCTTGGCGTAGTCGAGGATCTCGCGGACCAGGGCCACGGGCACCGCGAAGACCTCGGCGCCGAGGCCCAGGGTGACGAACTGTTCGGTCGATCCGCTCACGAGGCGTATTCCTTGAAATCGGCGTCGGCGTCGTCGGGGCCGCCGCTCGTCAGGTCGAGGGCGAAGCCGGCCACGCGGGCCTGCTGGCTGGCCACGGCGTTGCGGCCGGGCTTGCGCACGGTCGGCGCTGGCGAACGCTTGGCCGCGACGGCGCGCGGGGCGGCCTTGCGCGGGGCCGGACGGCCGCCGGCTTCGGTGCGGAAATAGGCGATCGAGACCTGCAGCTCCTCGGCTTGAGCAGCCAGCTCTTCCGAGGTCGCCGACATCTCTTCCGAGGCGCTGGCGTTCTGCTGGGTGACCTTGTCCAGCTGCTGGATCGCTTCGTTGATCTGCGACGAGCCGATGTCCTGCTCGCGGCAGGCGGCGCTGATCTCGGCGACCAGCTCGGCGGTCTTGCGGATGTTGGGGACGAGACCGCTCAGCATCTCGCCGGCCGACTGGGCGGCCTTGACGGTGTCCGACGACACGGCGCTGATCTCGGCGGCGGCAGTCTGGCTGCGTTCGGCCAGCTTGCGCACTTCCGAAGCGACGACCGCGAAGCCACGGCCATGTTCGCCGGCGCGAGCGGCTTCCACCGCCGCGTTCAGGGCCAGCAGGTCGGTCTGGCGAGCGATCTCCTGAACGATGGTGATCTTCTCGGCGATGGTCTGCATCGCATCGACGGCCTTGCTGACCGCGGTGCCCGAGGTCTCGGCGTCGATCGCCGACTGGCGGGCGATCTTCTCGGTCTGGCTGGCGTTGTCGGCGTTCTGCTTGATGTTGGCCGACATCTCTTCCATCGAGGCCGAGGCCTGTTCGGTGGCGGTAGCCTGCTCCGTCGCGCCCTGGCTCATCTGCTCCGAGGTCGCCGAAAGCTGCTGGCTGCCGGCCGAGACATTCTCCGAGGCGGCGATCGCATCGACCACCACGCCGCGCAGACGCTCGACCATGCGCTCCAGGGCCTGGCCCAGGGCGTCCTTGTCCGACAGCGGCTTGACCTGCACCGTCAGGTCGCCGTCGGCGATCTTGTCGGCCAGGTCGGCGGTGGCGCGCAGGTTGGCGGCCATGCGGTTGACCGTCTCGATCAGGTCCTTGATCTCGTCGTTGCCGGTCGCCTGGACCTGCTGGTCGAGGTCGCCCAGGGCCACGGCGTCGGCCAGACCGGCGATGCTCTTCAGGCCCTTGCTGATGTTCATGGCGATCCAGGTCGCGGCGCCGACGGCGGCCAGCACGGCCACGACGATCAGGCTGATCAGGATGACGCGCAGGCGGGCGAAGTCGGCGTCGGCCTTGTTGATCGAGGCTTCCAGCTGGCTGTCGGACAGCTCGACCAGGCCCTGGACCTGATCGCCGATCTCACCGACCAGTTGGCGGGACTCGCCGATCGACAGGGCCATGGCGTCGGCCTTGCGGCCCTGGTCGACCAGCTCGCGCAGGCGATCATCGACCTGGCCGAAACGCTTCCACGAATGGCCCAGCGCCTCCCACTTGGGCAGACCTTCGGGAGAGGCCTTCTGCTTGGTCTTGGTCAGCAGATCGTCGAACGTTTGGCGCTCTTCGTCGATCTTGTCGGCCAGTTGTTTGGCCTGGGCGGCGGAGTCGACGCTGACGAGGTTCTTCTCGGAGCGCACCACGTTCAGCATGTGGATGTTCAGCTGCTGCGCGGCCTTGAGGCGCGCGGCGGGCCCGGCCACCAAGGCGTCCATCTCGCGGTTCGCGCCCGAAAGGCCCGAGAGACCAAACAACGACGTCCCGACCAGCAGAAGGATCAGGAAGCCGAAGGCGGCGGCGAGTTTGAGCTTGATGGTCAGGCGCATCTGAAATCCCCCTCAGTACTGCACCGGGGCCCGACGGAGGGCCCCGGTGTCGTCACGATCAGGCGTATTGTTTAAAATCTGCATCATCGGCGTCAGGGCCGCCGTTGGTCAGGTCCAGGGCGAAGCCGGCCGCGCGGGCCTGCTGCGCCGCCACCGGACGACCGGCCGGCTTGGCCGGAGCCTTGCGGGCCGAGGCGGGCGGCGCGGCGCGCTTCACCGGCGCGGCCTTACGCACCGGAGCGCGCTGGCCACCGTGCGAGTCCGTGCGGAAGTAGGCGATCGAGGCCTGCAGCTCCTCGGCTTGAGCAGCCAGCTCTTCCGAGGTCGCCGACATCTCTTCCGAGGCGCTGGCGTTCTGCTGGGTGACCTTGTCCAGCTGCTGGATCGCTTCGTTGATCTGCGACGAGCCGATGTCCTGCTCGCGGCAGGCGGCGCTGATCTCGGCGACCAGCTCGGCGGTCTTGCGGATGTTCGGCACCAGGCTGGTCAGCATCTCGCCGGCCGACTGGGCGGCCTTGACGGTGTCCGACGACACGGCGCTGATCTCGGCGGCGGCAGTCTGGCTGCGTTCGGCCAGCTTGCGCACTTCCGAAGCGACGACCGCGAAGCCACGGCCATGTTCGCCGGCGCGAGCGGCTTCCACCGCCGCGTTCAGGGCCAGCAGGTCGGTCTGGCGAGCGATCTCCTGAACGATGGTGATCTTCTCGGCGATCGTCTGCATGGCGTCGACGGCCTTGCTGACGGCCGCGCCCGAGGTCTCGGCGTCGATCGCCGACTGGCGGGCGATCTTCTCGGTCTGCGAGGCATTGTCGGCGTTCTGCTTGATGTTGGCGGCCATCTCTTCCATCGAGGCAGAGGCCTGTTCGGCGGCCGAGGCCTGCTCGGTGGCGCCCTGGCTCATCTGCTCCGAGGTCGCGGACAGTTCCTGGCTGCCGGCCGAGACGTTCTCCGAGGCCGAGATGGCGTCGGCGACCACGCCGCGCAGGCGCTCGATCATGATGTTCACGTGGCCCAGCAGGTCACCGATCTCGTCGCGCGTGGTGATCTCGATCGACTTGGTCAGGTCGCCGTCGGCCACCATCTTCACGGCGTCCGAAGCGCGGTTCAGGCCCTTGCTGACCGCCATCGAGATGTAGAGCGCCGCGACGGCCGCGCCGAGCAGCGAGATGATCGACAGACCGATCAGCAGGTTCCGGGTGTTGGCGAAGTCAGCGTCGGCCTTGTCGGTCGCGCCGTCCAGTTGGGCCTTCGACAGCTCGACCAGTTCCTGGACGCGAGCGCCGGCCTCGACCACGGCCTTGCGGCCGTCGCCCATCGAGAGAGCGGTGGCTTCGGCGTCGCGGTCCGAGGTGGCCATGGCCAGCACGCGGCCGTGCACTTCCATCATCTGGTCGAAGGCCGAACCCAGCGACTGCCACTTGGGCTTGCCCTCGGCCGTGGCCATGCCTTCGGCCTTGGCCAGCAAGCCTTCGAAGTCCTGGCGTTCCTTGTCGATCGAGGCTTCCAGCTTGTTCACTTCCTCGGGCGAGCCGACGAGGATCATGTTCTTTTCGGCGCGCACGATGTTCAGCAGGTGGATGTTCAGCTGCTGGGCGGCTTCCAGGCGCGTCGCCGGGCCGTCCACCATGTCGTTGAGGGCCTTGTTCGTCTTGGCCAGGCTGGTGATGCCGAAGACGTTGCCGATGAGCAGCAGGGCGATCACGAACCCGAAGGCCAGGCCGAGCTGAAGCTTGATGGTCAGTCGCATGGGAAACTCCGGGCGATCAGCGTTGAGCAGTGTGGAGGGCGGTCACGGGGCCCGATTGGCCCCGCGCGGCGAAAATCTGGTCGAGGTCGGGCAGCACGATCACGTCGCCGTTGCGGCGGACCAGGCGGCGGATGAAGTCCGCCCGCCAGCGCATGCCGACGCGAGGGGCTTCCTCGGTGGTGTCGGCGGTGATCGAGGTCACCTCGTGCACCTTGTCGGCGCGCAGGCCGATCAGGGTGGGCTCGCCGTCCAGCGGGTGCTCGATGACGACGATGCGGTTGTCGATCGTGGTCTCGCCCACGGTCATATCGAAGGCCATGCGCAGGTCCACCAGCGGGATCACGCGGCCACGGAAGTTGATCACGGCGCCGACGAAGGCCGGCGCGCCCGGGACCGGGGTCTCGGGCAGCAGGTCCAGGACCTCGCGCACATAGCCGGCCTCGAGGGCGAAGGTCTCGCCCTGCAGGTCGAAGGTCAGGGCCTCGATGGTGTCTTGGGTCATGACGTCTCCCCTCACCCGGCCGCGCGCAGTTGCGCATCGTGGCGTTGGCCCAGGCTGACCAGGGCGGGAATGTCCAGGATCAGGGCCACGCCGCCGTCGCCCATGATCGTCGCGCCCGAGAAGGCGCCGACATCGGCGTGGAAGCTGGACAGCGGCTTGATGACCGTCTGGTGGTCGCCAAGGATCTGGTCGACGACCAGGCCCACCCGGTCCTGGCCGGTGGCGACGACGACGATCTTCTGGTGCAGGTCCGGCGCCGTGCCCGTCGCGAACTGCTCGCGCAGGCGCAGGAACGGCACCAGCTCGTCACGCAGGGTGATCAGGTTGCGGCCGGTGGAGCGCAGGTCCTGGGCCGGGGTCAGCTCGACGCATTCCTCGACCGTGGCCAGCGGGATCACGTAGCGGCCCGTGCCGACGCGGACCAGCAGGCCATCGATGATGGCCAGGGTCAGCGGGATGCGCAGCGACACCACCGAGCCTTCGCCCGGCATCGAGGTGATCTCGATCGAACCGCGCAGGCCCTCGATGGTCTTCTTGACCACGTCCATGCCGACGCCGCGGCCCGACAGGTTGGTGATCGCCGCCGCGGTCGAGAAGCCGGGCGCGAAGATCAGTTGCAGCAGCTCATTGTCGCTCAGCACCTGACCCGGCTGGATCAGGCCGTTCTCTTCCGCCTTGGCGCGGACGCGGGCGCGGTCGACGCCACGGCCGTCGTCGGTGATGGTGATCACCACCTCGGCGCCCGACTGGCGAGCGGCCAGCATGATCTTGCCGATGGCCGGCTTGCCGGCGGCGGCGCGCTGCTCGGCGCCTTCCAGGCCGTGGTCGGCCGAGTTGCGGATCAGGTGGATCAGCGGGTCGGCCAGGCGCTCGATCACCGTCTTGTCCAGCTCGGTGGTCTCGCCTTCGGTCGACAGCTCGATCTGCTTGCCGGTGTCGCGCTCCAGGTCGTGGATCAGGCGGCGGAAGCGGCCGAACAGCTGGGCGATCGGCACCATGCGCACGACCATCATGGTGTCGCGCATTTCCGAGGCCAGGCGTTCGATCTCCTCGGCCACGGCGCGCAGGGCGACGTCGGTGCTGGACGCGGCCAGCTGCTTCAGGCGCGACTGGGCGATGACCAGCTCGCCGACGCGGTCCATCATCTCGTCGAGGCGCTCGGCCGGGACGCGGACGGTGTCGCCGGACTTGGCGGCGCGGCCGGCTTCGGCGGGGGCGTTGGCGGCGACCGGAGCGTCTTCCAGAACGACGACGGTCTCGACCTCGGGTTCTTCGACGGCGGCGGCGGTCAGGTCCTCGACCTCCAGCGTCATCTCGTCGATCACGAAGATGAAGACGTCGTCGATGGCGTCGCGGTCGTGCTTGGTGGTCAGCAGAACTTCCCAGGCCAGTCGGCACTCGGCGGGGACCAGCTCGTTGAGCGGCGGGACGTCGTCGGCGATGACCCGCACGCGGGCCTCGCCCAAGTCGCGCAGCTCGTCCAGCAGCGGCAGCGGGCGCGCGCCGTTGATCAGGGCGTCGGCCGGCAGGCTGAAGCGGATCTTGAAGGTGTTGAGGCCCGGCGCGACCGGCGCGGCGGCGGTCGGCGCGGCGTCGCCGCCGTCGATGGCGGCCTGCAGGTCGGCCAGCAGCGCCTCACCGGCGCCGGCGTCCACGGGCGTGCCCTCGGCCAGGGCGCGCATGTGGTCCTGGGCGGCCAGCACGGCCGAGACCAGGCTCGGCGAGGCCGGCACCTCGCCCTTGCGGACGCGATCGAAGGCGGTTTCGCAGTGGTGAGTGAAGGCGGCCAGGGCGTCGAAGCCGAACATGGCCCCCGAGCCCTTCAGGGTGTGCAGACCCCGGAAGATGGTGTCGATGAGCGCCCGATCCCCAGGACGGCGCGCCAGGTCGAGCAGGCCCTGTTCGACCTGCTCCAGCAGCTCCTGGGCCTCCTGGCGGAACGTCTCGATGGGATCGAGGCCGCTCATTTGGCGAGGACTTTCTTGACGACGCGGACCAGTTGCTCGGGATCGAAGGGCTTGGTCAGCCAGCCGGTGGCGCCGGCCGCCTTGGCCTGCGCCTTCACGTCGGCGTCGCTCTCGGTGGTCAGGAACAGGATCGGCACGCCCGCGCCGGCGGGGCGCTGGCGCAGTTCGCGGATCATGGTCAGGCCGTCCATGATCGGCATGTTCAGGTCCGTGACGATCAGGTCGAAGCCGCCGGCCGAGGCCTTGTCCAGGCCTTCGGCGCCGTGGGCGGCCTCGGTGACGCTGTAGCCTTCGCCGGTCAGGGCGATCTTGATGGCGGCGCGGATGGAGGCCGAGTCATCGACGGTGAGGATCGCGGTCATTGTTCAGTCGCCCCTTGAAGCCAGAAGTCCTTCCGGTCCCGGTCTTCGGGATCCAGGAAGCCGCCTCGTTGCAGGACCTGCAGCACCGCGCCTTGAGCAGCTTGCCGCAACTGGATCGAGCGTCCGCCTTCCGCAGCGGAACGCCGCGCGGACTCGATCAGTTGAACAAAGGTAAGGTCCGCCTCTTCGAGGCCGTCAATTTCGATTGTAATAGAACTGTTACGCTCAAGGGCGGTGCGCAGAATATCGTGCGCGTCCGAAATATTTGAAATTGTCACGTTATCCGAAAAGCGGACAACTGAACTCTCAAGTTCGCCTGACACATTCGCCCCCACGCGCAAATATAGTCCGATGGCAGAACGGTACTATACCTACCACCTAAGGTGAGGGTCTCCGGCTTAAATTAAGGTAAACTCGGCAACCTCAAGGGCTGCGACATTCTGTCCACAACGCGCAGTTTCTCACGCGCGCGAGAGGGACAGCCGTCAGAGGACGGCTTGCAAGGCCCCGAACAGGCTGGCGGCGGTGATCGGCTTCTGCAAATGGCGGTCGGCGCCGGCCTCCAGGCTGGCGCGGATGTGCTCGTCGCCGGCATTGGCCGTCAGCATGACGATCGGCCGCCGTTCCTGGCCGCCGGCGGCTTCCAGGCGGCGGATCTCGCTGACCGCCGAGAGGCCGTCCATGACCGGCATCTGCATGTCCATCAGCACCACGTCGGGCCGGTCGTCGAGATAGGCGCGCACGGCTTCGAGGCCGTTCTCGACGCAGGTGACCTCGGCCGATTCGGCCAGCATCAGCTCGACGATGCGACGATTGGCCGGGTGGTCGTCGGCGACCAGGACCCGTAGCGCCCGCTCCGGGGCGACCGGCGTCGATCCGTACACGTCATTGGCCGGCGCGGGCGGCAGCGGCAGCTCGAACCAGAACCTGGCCCCCTCGCCCGGCGCGCTCTCGCAGTCGAGGGTCCCCCCCATCAGGGCCACCAGGTCGCGCGAGATCGACAGACCCAGCCCCATGCCGCCGAAACGGCGGGTGATCGAGGCGTCGGCCTGCTGGAAGCGCTCGAAGATCCGCGCCTTCTCGGCCGCGTCGAAACCGATGCCGGTGTCGGCGACCTCGAAACGGACCCGGTCCCCTGCCCCGCGCGTCACCGCCAGCGTGACCTCGCCCTGCTCGGTGAACTTGACGGCGTTGCGCACCAGATTGCCGATCACCTGGCCCAGGCGCACGCCGTCGCCAACCACGTCGGCGTTCAGGTCGGGCGCGAGGTTGGCCGAGAACTCGACCGCGCCCTCCTCCAGGACCAGTCGGGCCGTGGCCTCGATCGAGCGCAACAGCTCACCCAGGTTGAAGGGCGCGGCCTCGATGCGGATGCGGTCGTCCTCGATCTGGACCACGTCCAGCAGGTCGTCGAGCAGCCGCTCCAGTGTCCGTCCCGCACCGCGGATGATGTCGACCAGCTCGCGCGCCTTCGGGTCCAGCGCCGCGGCGGCCAGCATGTCGGCCCCGGCGACGATGCCGTGCATCGGTGTGCGGACCTCGTGGCTCATATTGGCCAGGAAGGCGCTCTTGGCCTGGCTGGCGCGTTCGGCCGTGTCGAGAGCGACGCGCAGCGCCCGCGCCTGTTCGCGCCGTTCGGTGATGTCCTCGCCCAGACAGATGACGTGGCGCGGCCCCTGGTCGTCGAAGGTGGCCAGCGACTTGATGTCGAACACCCCGCCGCCCAGCGACGGCGGCAGCACCACGCCCTCGGCGACGCGGGTCTCGCCCGTCCGCAGGGTCTCGGGATCGGCGACGGCGACCTGCCTGGCCAGGTCCGGGTCGAGCACCTCTTCGGGCGTGCGGCCCAGGGCGTCTTCGGCATCGACGCGGAACAGGGTCTCGGCCGCGCGGTTCCACAGCACGTAGCGGCGGCTCTGGGCCGACTTCACGGTCAGGGGCGACGGCAGCGACTGGACGACCGAGCGCATCAGGGCCTCGGCCTCGACCTCGGCGGTGACGTCGTGCGAGACGGCGACCAGCGAGATCACCGCGCCGTCGGCGTCGCAGACCGGCGCGACCGTGGTGTCGTGATACTTGCGGGTTCCGCCGATGCGGGCGTCGAAGGTGCGGAAATGGGCCACCCGGCCCTCGGCGGCCGAGGCCACGGCGCGATCGACGGAGAAGCGGTTCTGCTCGGGCCAGCGGTCCCGCCACAGCGTGCCGCGCGCCTGCGCCAGGGTGGCGCCGCCGCACGTTTCCGCAGCGTCATTCATGTGCTGAATGCAGCCGTCCCGATCCAGGCTCCAGAGACAATTCAACGCGCCGCCCCCGCGCGATCCAACCCGCGCTCGCCGATAGATAGCGCCCGGGGCCGTTAACGCGGGGTTGGCGGCGGATCAGAGTTGCGAGTCGCGGAAGCTGTCGATGAGCGAGCGGCGCTCGCCGAGGTCGCGATGGACATTGGCCAGGGCCTTGAGCCGGACCTCGCGGTCAGCGGCCTCGGCTTGGGCCCGGCCGGCGGCCTGGCGGGTCTCGGTCAGGCGCTCGCGGGTCAGGGCCAGCTCGGCCAGGATGCGGTCGCGATCGACGGACAGGTCACCGGCCAGCTCCCGCGATTGAGCCAGACGCGTCTCGGCGCCCAGCAGCCGCAGGACCAGGAACACCACGGTCGGCAGCAGGGCCACCGCCAGGATCTCCGCCAGCAAGCGGACGACCGGGCTGTCGAAGAGGCTCAGCAAGGCCAGCATGTCTCGTCTCCTCTGTTACTCAGATGCTGCGAAGGACCCGGGGCAGCCCCTCTGCCCGGGTCCTTCGCGACGGTGGCCCGCGCGTTCCGCACACACTGGGCTCCGCCCATTCGTCGTCCCCGATGCCCCCATCGGGACGACAAGGGGATCAGGCGCTGAGGCCTTGCTGGTGACCGCCGCGGAGCGAACCGACGGCGAAATCCAGGATGTTGTGGACCACGCTGGGCAGCTGGTCGTCGGTCACGCCGTTCTCGCGGGCCCAGACGCGCAGGGCGTGGCGCAGGAAGGTCTTGCCGGTTTCCGGGGCGGTCGAGGCGTCCGAGAAGATGTCGTCGAAATGCACGGCGCGGCTCCTGTTCTGAGGTCGGACCACCCGACCTGGCTAAGGCTTCGAAAAAGAGGACCCGGCCGGCGGGTGGCCGGGTCCCCAGTCGGTTCACGCGGCCGGCGGCGGGCTTAATCCAGGGAATGGGTTGCTGCCCGTCGCGGTCGACAGCTGAACCATGTTCGGTGAGGGGGTGGTCTGGATGTGCGGATATGCACATCGGGAAAAATTACGGTTTTTCCCGGAGAAGTTTACGATCTCTGGCGATACGCCTAGAGCGCGCGCGACAGGCTGAAGATGGGGGTGGCCGCGAAGCCCTTGCGGCTCTGGGTGCGGCCGACATAGCCACAGCGGACGCGGTCGCCGTGGAAGGTCGCCAGCGCCCCCGCCAGGGCTTCGCTGACATAGGCCGAGCCGGGGGCGACATCCGGCTCGATGCGGGCGGCGACGACCACGTGGGCCCCGATCACCGCCGGCGCCTTGGTCAGCGGATTGGTCCGCAGATGCACGGGCCCGTAGTGGCCGCTGATGCGCAGGCCAAGACCGCGCGGCAGACCCAGGGCCGCGAGGTCCAGCCCCCGATGCCCCTCCAGCAGCGCCAGGGCGGCCAGGGCCGCGTCGATCGGCTGCTCGAAGACCAGGAACAGGCCGTCGCCCCAGGTCTCGACATGGCGAGGCGGCGCGGCCAGCCCTTCGACCGTCTCGGCCATGCGCCCCATCACGCCTTCGATGAAGGCCGGGATCTGGTCGTCGCGCAGGGCGCCGAAGCCCTGGACGTCGGCGAACAGCATGGCCTTCATGGCCCGTCGCTCCGGCCCCGCCAGCGCCGAGGTTGGCCGCGCAGGCTGCGGTGGGCGCTGAATGTCGATGACCGCGAGCCGCCGACCGCTTCTCGCCCAATAGGCCATGTCGGCCGAGGCCCCGGCCGGACCCGGCGCATCGCAGCCGTCCCAGACGGCAAGTTGGATCGCCTCGGTCGATAGGGTCTCGGCCCTCAGCACCGCGCAGCCCATGGCGAATTGGCTGGAATAGGCAAACACCTGCTCGTCGCCGCGATAGGGGTCCTGCGCGGCGTAGCGGACCGAGGTGGCGTGGGCCAGGCAACGGTCGAAACGGGGGACCCAGTCCTCGCCGTACGGCGCGACCGAGACCTCGACGAACGAGGCGCGGCTGACCGGCAGGACGACGTGCAGTTCGGCCCCGGCGTCCAGCAGCGCCTCGGCGAACAGGATGTCCGCCCCCGCCGCCAGGCCGCCATAGCCCGAGCCGACGCGCTGCTCGCGCAGGACCGAGTCGATCCGCTGGCGCAGGTCGTCTTCCGGCAGGTCGGTGATGTGGCCGGTGAAGTGGGCGCAGACGGGCGGCCGGAACGGCGCCAGCCAACCGGCGTCGGCGCCCGTTTCGCGGCACAGCATCTCCAGCTGGCGCAGGGTCGAGGCGTGGGCGGCGAAGGCGCGGGGCGCGAAGGCCACGGCGGCCGCCAGGGTTTCGCGCGCGGCGTCCGGATCGCCGGCCAGGAACCAGGCCTCGGCGCGGCTGGCGGTCTCGTAATAGGCGGCTTCGCCCGAGAGGCCCGGCGTCGGCGGCGTCGCCAACACGGCGGCGGCGCGGGCGGCGGCCCCGGCGCGGTCGCCGGCCACCAGGGTCATGGTTGCGGCGTTGATCGCGCCGTACAGCCCGCCGAAGCGATCGGACAGGGCCTCGTAGCGGCGCAGCGAGGCCTTGGCGAAGGCGATGCGGCGCGGTCCGCGCGCCGCCAGGGCGACGTCCTTCAGGAGGCGTCCGCCCAAGGCGACGGCGTCCGCGAGGTCATGCGCCTCGGCCAGGCCGAGGCGCACATATTCCGAGCGCGCGAAATCGACGGCCCCGGCGCGCGCCAGACAGAGCACGGCCGTGTAGGCGACTTCACGCGAGCCTTCCCCCGCCTCGAGGGCGGCGTGGGCGATGTCGTAGGCGGCCAGGATCTCGCCGCGCCGGATCAGCGCGGCGACCTGTTCCCGGTCGAACATCGCCCCGGCGGTCAGTCGATGTGACCGATGCCGTTATCGATGACCGGATCCAGCGTGATGTGCTGGCCGTGCGCGTCCACCATCAGCAGGCTGTAGGTGTATTCGCCCATCCGCGCGCACTCGTAGATGATCTTGAAGCTTGAGTGCACGGCCTCGGCGCCGCCGACGCTGTTGGCGAGCCAGACGAAGCTGGAGAAGTTCGCGCCGTAGTCACGATCGATCTCGATCGGGCGGCTCTGGAAGGCCCAGCCGGCATTGATCAGCTGATCGCTCAGCGTAAACACCAGCAGCGAACGTTCTTTCAAGTCCATCCGCAGCCGAGTGGGCTCGGCCGGATCGACGAAATTCATAAAATTGTAGTTTTGGTCGAGACCGATGACCACGGTGACAATGTTTTCAGGTTCGGTGTAGCTCATTTCAACTTCCTCCCGACTTCAAATTCCACCTACAGGGGAATCTCGCCAAAAAGCAAGGAAGGCGGGGTGCGCGTAACCCTCTTTTTTGAGCGGACGCACGATATTCTCGGCCTGGTTGCGATTGCCGCTCGCCAAATGAGCTCGGGCCAGGACATCGCGACTGGTGAGCGGCAGCGACGTCAGCTTCGGCGCCAGCACCGACACCGCCTCCGAAGCCTGCCCGAGCGTCAGCCGCGCGAAGCCTTCCAGTTCGGCGGTCTCCTCCGCCTTGCCGGCCTTCAGCGCCGCCAGGAGCGCCGCCGCCAAGGTGCGCGCCCCGGCCTGATCGCCGCTCTGCTGCGCCAGGATGACGGCTTGCTTGGCCAGACGACCATCCATGTCCGTCCTCCAGGTCCTCTCCTTGTCGCCGGCGCGCAGCCTGGCCAGGCCCGCCGCCGCATCGGCGTGACCTGACCTTGCCTGAGCCAGGCGGCCCGACCAGCACTCGATATCGACCGCGTCCATCTGGCCGATCACCACATATTCGCGCCAGCGCGCATTCGTCGGATCCAAGGCCGCCAGCGTGTGCAGGCGACGCATGTTGGCGTCCGAGCGCGCTTGGGCCTGGGCCAGGCGGCCCAGATCGAGTTCCAGTCGCGCCAGGGCCAGCTGGGTGATCACGTCCTTGGCGGCCAGGCGCTTGTCGGCCGGGTCGGCCGCCGCCGCATCCGCCACCAGCTTGGCCGCTTTCTCGCGCTCGACAAAGGCTTCACGCGGCCGGCCAAGGCCGATCAACGAGTCGGCTATCCAGGACAGGTTGTTGGAGGCGTCGACGATGCGAGCCTTGTCCTTGGGCGTGCGGGCCAGTTCGGCGTCGAACACGGGCTGGGCGCTCCGGAAGGCGACGAGGGCCTCCTCGAACTTCTTCCGCTCGAACTGCAGGGTGCCCAGGTTGGTGCGGGCGTAGCCAACCTCGATGCGCCAATCCGCGCGGTCGGGATTCAAGGCGACCAGCCGCTGGGCCAGTTCCTCATAGCGCCGCATCCCCTGCTCGGCCCGCACGAAGTCGCCGCGCTTCCACTGCATGTAGGCCAGCCAGAAGACGTTCTGGGCCTCGTCGAAGATGCGGTCGCCATTGCTGGGATCGCGCGCCGCCAGGGCATGGGTGGTCGCCGCCGCCTGGCCGAAGGCGTCCTGGGCCCCGGCCAAGTCGCCGCGCTGCTCGCGGATCGTGCCCAGCAGGGTCTGGGCCTTGGCGCGCTGGGCCAGGGCCTTGTCGTCCAGCCGGTCGGTGCGCGCCTTGCCGTAGTAGGCCAGCACCTTGGCGCTGACCCCGTCCAGCAGATCGAGGCGGCCGACGGGCTCCAACTGCTGGCGCAGGTCGCCTAGCATGTACGCGACCAGGGCCTCGGTCTCGTCGCGCTGCTCGCGGGCGATCTGCCGCGACTTCAGGGTCACCACGGTCATGGCCCCCATGCCCAGGGCGATGGCCACGGCCACCGAGGTGAAGGCGGTCATCACCTGCAGCCGGCGGCGGGCGTCGCGCTGGACCAGGCGATCCAGGCTGACGCCCAGCAGCCGCGCGGCGATCTTCAGCCGCGCTAGGCGCTTGCCGTCGGCGTCGGGACGCAGGTCGACGGCCAAGGGCTCGACGCCCTCCGGCAGGGCCGCGCCCAGCGACGGCGGCAGCACCTCGGACAGCGGCGTCGCCGCCGGCGTCTCGGGCGTGATCACGCAGAGGATCCGGGCCAGCCCACTGCCCTTCAGGAAATACTCGACCTCCTGGTCCACCCAGCGCGAGGCGACCGAGGCCGGCGAGCACAGCACGATCAGGGCGTCGGACAGGTCCAGCGCATCGCGAATGACCTGGTTGAGGTCGGCGGAGGCCGAGAGTTCGTCACGATCCCTGAATATGGGACGCAAGCTGGCCCCGGCGCTCGCCAGGGCGCGCGGCGCGCGGTAGGTCTCCAAGGCGCGATGGAGCCATTCAGCGACTTTGCGGTCGCGATGACTATAGCTGATAAAGGCTTTGTACCGCTGTCGGCTATTCATGCGTCGCCCCGTCGACGGCAGGAGCGTACCCGATGACCGTGATTCCATCATCGCCCCCGCGTGCTGTCAGCCATACGATGTTCGAGCAAACGTCCAAAGACTATCGCGCCAACAAGATCTTCCGGCACATGACGCCGGCGGAGATCGAGGCCCTGGCGCCGTTCGTCGAGCTGCGCGCCTACGGCAAGGGCGAGATGATCCTGCAACGGCGCGATCAGGACGGCGGCATCTACCTCCTGTTGGAGGGTGCGCTTTTGGCCAACCAATACGCGAAATCAGGGCGCGAGGTCGGCTATCGGCGGATTTCGCCGGGCGGCTATTTCGGCGAGATCTCGGCCATCGACGGCCTGCCGCGCTCAGCCAACATCGTCGCCCTGGAGGACGCGCGGCTGGCCCGCCTGCCCCAGAGCCTGGTCCGCCGGCTGTTCGAGGACTCGCCGCGCTTCATGCGGGCGTTGCTCGAAGACATGGCCGGGCTGACGCGCTCGCTGACAGACCGGTTGTTCGAACTGACCGCCGTCTCGGTCGCCTGCCGGGTCGATATCGAGATCCTGCGCCTGGCCGCGGCCTCCAGCGCGGACGGCCAGACCGGCGTCATCTCCCCCTGCCCCACCCACGCCGAACTGGCCGCCCTGCTGGGCAGCCAGCGCGAGCCGGTGACCCGCGAGCTCAATCGCCTGGCCAGCCTGGAGATCGTCCGCCAGACCGGCCGCACCCTGCACGTCCTGGACCTGCCGGCCCTGGCCGCCGAGATCGAGCGCATCGGCGGCGAAGTCTAGGCCGGGGTCAGCTCGACCAGGACGATGTCGTTGGACCGCATCGGCAGGTCGACGATCGTCTCGCCGGTCGTCTTCACCAGCATATCGATCTCGGGCGCGTCTACGGTCAGCCCCTGAAGCTGGCGCAGCTGGTCGGCGGTCAGGCTGGTGGGCGAGCCCATGTCGATATAGGCGCTGTAGGCGTCGTTCTTGCGGTAGCCGGTGCGGCGGACACGCAGGCGGTACGACCCCGGCTTCAGGCCCGCCAGGCGCAGCTTCAGCGGCTCGATATCCGTGGACGGATGAAGCTTGCCGTAGAACGGGCGATTGCTGACCGTCTGTTGCGGTGTCCGCCAGTCATAGGCCAGCACCGCCACCCGGTCGCCGTCGCGAGCCGCGAACACTCGGTCGTCCTCACAGGCGATCGCCTGGCCCTTCACGGCGGCCAAGTACTTGTAGGCGAACCACGCCGGCTTGCGGATCCCCTGCGGATTCATCAGGCCGAAGCCGCCCTGGAACGGCGCGGTCGGCGGGCCGCCCTCCTCGAACAGGTCGCTATAGGTCCAGTAGCTCATGCCTTGCAGCAGGCCCTGGGCGCGCCGCAGTTTCTCCAGGATGTAGGGCGCGCTGACATAGCTGTCGTGGACGGGATCGCGCGGCGAGTAGCTGGTGCTCCATTCGGTGAAATAGAGCGGCAGGTCCGGGAAGGGCGAGGCCGAGATCTCCCGGCGCACCCGGCGGATGTCGCCGAGGACGGCGTCGGGCGAGGCCGACAGCTTGGTGTCCTCCTTGCCGGCCTCGTCGACGAAGCCACCGTCGACGCCGTAGGTGTGGGTGGTGACGAAATCGACCGGCGCGCCGCTGGCCTTCACGTGGGCCAGGAACTCCGGGACCCAGGCTCCGCCGGCCGTCGAGGGGCCGCCGACGCGCAAGGTCGGGTCGATCGCCTTGATGGCCTTGGCGGTGACGTCATAGAGCTCGAAATAGGCCGCCTTGTCGGCGCCCTCCCAGAAGCCCTTCAGGTTGGGCTCGTTCCAGACCTCGAAGAACCAGGTGCGCACCTCGCCTTCGCCATAGCGCTGGCGGATGTGGCGGACGAAGGCGTCGATCAGGTCGCGCCAGGGCTCCAGCTTCGGGTGCGAGGTGTTGCCCTGCCAGTAGAAGATCGCATTGCCCGAGGTCTTCAGCGCCACGGGCGTGAAGCCCAGCTCGACGAACGGCTTGAGCCCCTTGGCCAGCAGGGTGTCGTACAGCTGATCGATCTTGGTCCAGTCGTAGACGATCTTGCCGTCCTTGATCTTCACCGTGCCCAGCACGTCGTGGAAGATCCCGTGGAAGCGGATGTAGCGGAAGCCCAGCTCGTCGACGGCGGTCTTCAGCTGCGCCTGGCTGTCGGCGCGCATCAGGGTGCCGGGATAGTCCGAGCCGACGGAGAGGTCGAAGAACCGGTCTACGGGTCCCTTGGCGCGGGCCAGATCGACGGCCACCACGCGCGGCTTGCCCGGCGCGGCGCAGGCGATGACGGGCGCGACGGCGGGCAGGCTCGACAGCGCGGCCAGCATGGCCCGGCGTGACAGCGGCATGGACGGTCTCCCTGTTCGTAGCGCGGCGATGATACCGTCGTCAGCGGCGCAGGGCGAAGCCGATATAGACCGTGCGCGGAGCCGAATAGCTGGTGACGCCATCCGCCGTCTGACCGACCGCGAGATCGGCGTCGAGGGTGTTGTCGGCAGCCAAGTAGACCTCGGTGCTCGGCGACAGCTTCCAGCCAGCGCGCAGGTCCAGGCTGGTCCCGGCCTTCAGCACGCGCTGGTTCAGGTCGTCCTCGAACCGCTTGCTCTCGTAGCGCAGGTCGGCGTCGAAGCTGAGACGGTCGATCGGCTTCCAGCGCGCGCCAGCGGTGACGGTCAAAGCCGGCGCCTGGGCCGGGCGCTTGCCGTCCAGCTGGGCGACCGCGCCACTCCCCTCGACGCGGGCGTGGGTGGCCGAGAAGGCCGCGCGCACGGTCCAGGCGGTGGAAAGGTCGGCGGAGACGTCACCCTCCAGACCATAGGCGCTGATCTGGCCGGCGTTCTGGCGCTGGCGCAGCACGCCGCCGGCCGGGATGAAACCGGCGATCGGGAAGGTCCCCGGGCCGATGCCGATGGTGACGTTGGTGATCGGGTCCTGGACCTGGTTGTAGAAGACCCCGAGGTTCCACCGCGCCACACCCCCGCCCGACAGGCCGGTCTCGACGCCGTACAGGGTCTCGGGCTTGAGGGCGGCGTTGGATTCGGTAACGTCGTTGCCCACCCGGAACGGACGATGCAGCTCGTTGAGCGTCGGCGGCCGGAAGCCGGCATAGGCCGCCGCTCGCACCCAGGTCTCGCCCGTCAGCCGCTGGCGCACGCCGATGCGGCCCGTCGGCGTCGTGCCCGAGGCGTTGGTCGGCGGGGCGTCCAGGGTCAGGGCGCCGGTGGCCGTATCGCGTTCGCGGCGGACACCGTCATAGGAGCGCCACCCGTCCAGCCGCGCCCCGGCGACCAGGGAGAAGTCCGGCCGGTTCCAGGCGGCCTCGGCATAGACCCCGCCCACCAGGGTCCGGCCGCCGGCCGTGCGCTGGCGGGTGAAGGCGCCGGTCATGTAGCGGAAGAGCTCGTGGGTCCGCCCCTCGGACATGCGGGCGTCGCCGCCCAGTTCCCAGGTCCAATCGGCCAGCGCGCCCTGCCAGGCGGCGTTGAGGCCGTAGCCGCTGGCCGGGGTCGAGTACTGGTCGTTGGCCGGGGTGGTCGCGACGCGGCCGGCGGCGACGGCGGCCGAGGTGTTCTCCAGGTCACTGGATCGCGCCCAGGCCTGCACGCGCCAAGTGTCGGTCGCCACGGTCACGGCCAGCGAGCCGCCGGTGGCGTTCGATCGCGCCCCGACCAAGCCGGCGTCGCGCTTCTCCTGGAAGGCCCCGGCGCGGATCGCCCAGCGCACGCCGTCGAGTTCGCCCTGGACGCGGGCGGCGATAGAGCCGTCCTCCAGGGTGGTCGGCGTATCGGCCGCGCCCGCCGCGCCGTTGCGGACGGGATAGTAGCCGTCGGTGCGCGAGCTGCTGGCGGTCAGGAGCAGGTGGTCGGTCCCGAACGTCCCGGCCGCGCGCCAGCCGTCGCGTTCGCGGGCCTCGGCGGTGAAACTGGTCAGGCCACCGCCGGCGTCGCGCTCGCGCAAGGCCACCACGCCGGTCAGGGCGCCGGCGCCGTAGGGGCCCGCCCCCGCGCCGCGCACGACGGTCGCGCCCGAAAGGCCTTCGCCGGGCAGAGAGGTCCAGATCACCCAGCCGCCGAACGGGTCGTTCTGTGGTGCGCCGTCCAGGGTCACAAGCGCACGGCCGGCGCCGGAGGGAGCGACGCCGCGGAGCGAAAGCCCCTGGATGGTCGGGTTGGCCGCGTCGCTGCCGGTGCGGCGGAACAGCGAGACGCCAGGCGTGGTCTTCAAGACGTCGTCCAGCCGCGCCTGGGCGCCCAGTTCGGCGGCGTCATAGTAGGCGGTGGAGAAGGCCTCCTGCCCGGCAAGCGGCAACAGCCGGGGCGCCTCGACGACGACGGTGGAGACCGGGGGCGGCGGGGCGTCAAGCGGCACGGGCGAACTCTACTTTGGGGAAAGGCGATGCTTAGCCCAAAGTGGCATGACCACGCTATCGTTCCCAGCCACCGCCGAGCGCCAGGAACAGATTGACCTGGTCGGCCGCCACCTGGCTGTCGGATTGCGCTAGCGAGGCTTCGGCGAGCGCCAGGGTGCGCTGAGCATCCAGGCCGGTCAGGTAGGGGCTCTTGCCGGCGCGGTAGAGCGTCTGGGCCTGGGTCTCAGCCAAGGCGGCCTGGTCGCGCGCGGCCTTCAGCGCGGCTTGCCGCTGCAGGTCGTGAGCGTAGGCGTCGAGGCTGGTCTCGGTCTCGCGCAGGGCGGTCAGCACCACGCCGTCGAACCTGGCCAGCGCGCCATCGGCGCCGGCCTCGGCCTGGCGGATACGGGCCCGCTCGCCCTCGCCCGGCAGGGCCCAGGTGATCAGCGAGGTCAGGCCCCAGCGGTTGGCCGGCGCCTGGCCGATATCGGCCAGCAGGCCCGTCGAGCCCGCGCCTGCGCCCAGGGTGATGCTGGGATAGAGCGCGGCGGTGGCGACGCCGATCCGGGCCGTGGCGCCGGCCAGGGTCCGCTCGGCCTGGCGCACGTCGGGGCGGCGCTTGAGCAGAGCCGCGCCGTCGCCGACCGGGATCGGCTTGGCCAAGGTCGGAGGGACTACGCAGGCCTCGACCGCCTTGGGGAACTCGGCCGGCGGCTTGCCGGTCAGGGTGGCCAGCTTGTAGAGCGCGGCACGGCGGCGGCTCTGGAAGGTCGGGAGGCTGGCGCGCGACAGGTCCAGTTGGGCCTGGGCGCGGGTGACGTCGACCGCCGTGCCGCGACCGGCCTTCACCAGCTTCTGGGTGACCGTCAGGCTACGGCTCTGAAGGTCCAAGGTCTTCTGCGCCACGGCCAGCTCATGGCCGTTGGCGCAGGCCTCGACATAGGCGCGGGCGACGTCGGCGGCGACGCTGACGCGGGCCAGGTCGAGGGCGGCCTGCGAGGCCTCGGCGTCAGCATGGGCGGCTTCGGCGGCGCGCTTGAGGCGGCCGACCAGATCGACCTGGTAGGAGACCTTCAGGCCCACATCGGCCAGGTTCTCGACCGGCAGCGGCTCGGCCAGCAGGAACTGCTCGCCGGACTCGCGGGAATGCATGGCGGCGGCCGAGGCCCCGACCTTGAAGCCGCCGGCGTCGTCGGCCTCGCCGGCGATGGCGCGAGCGCGGGCCAGGTTGGCGGCGGCGACGCGCAGGTCGGTATTGGCCTTCAGCGCCTCCTCGACCAGACCGTTCAGGACGGGGTCGTCATAGAGCTTCCACCAGCCGACCGGAACCGGGTCCTGGCTGACGGCTTTCGAGCTCGCCCCGAGGAAGGCGCCCTGCGCGGCCGGCGCGTTGATCTTGGCTTCGGCCGGCAGCTTGTAGTTCGGGCCGACGGTCGTGCAGGCGGTCAGGGCCAGCAGCGAGCCGGCGACGGCCAGAGTGCGTAAAGGGCTCATCGACCCGCTCCCACCACCGCGACCGTGGCGGTGCGGCCGGCGATCAGGCGCAGGTCGCGCGGCGTCTGGTCCAGGGCCACGCGCACCGGCACCCGCTGGGCCAGGCGCACCCAGCTGAAGGTCGGGTTGACGTTGGGCAGCAGGTTGCCGCTGGCGGCGCGGTCGCGGTCCTCGATGCCGGCCGCGATCGACTGGATGTGGCCCTTCAGCGGCCGGTCCTCGCCCATCACCTTGACGGTCACCGGCTGGCCGATGCGCAGGCCCGACAGCTTGGTTTCCTCGAAATAGCCCTCGACCCGGAACGAACGGCTGTCGATCAGGGCCAGCACCGGCTTGCCGGCGGTGACGTAGTCGCCGGTGCGCAGGGTGAGGTCGGACATGAAGCCGTCGGTCGGGGCCAGCACGACGGTGCGCTTCAGGTTCAGCGCCGCCACGTCGCGGGCCGCCAGGGCCTGGGACAGGGCCGCTTGGCCCTGCTCGACCTTGGACAGGCTCTGCTCGGTGACCTCGCCGGCGACCAGTTCGCCGAGCGTGCGGTTGCGGGCCAGTTCGCGGCGGGCCTGGGCCAGCATCACGCGCTGGGCCTCGACGGCGGCGTCGGCCTGGCGCAGGGCCAGGGCGTAGCGCTCGCGATCGACATAGAACAAGGGCTGGCCGGCCTTGACCGTCTGGTCGTTGGCGGCGTCGACGCGGGTGACCAGGCCCGAGACATCGGGAGCCACCTGCACGACGTCGGCGCGGACGCGGCCGTCGCGGGTCCAGGGATCGACCTGGTAGTGGGTCCACAGCGCCTTGCCGCCGACCAGGGCGGCGATGACGACGACGCCGGTGACGGCGACGCGGGCGGTAGTCAGCAGAACGGTCTTCAGCGGGGGCATGGCGATCAGAACTTCAGGGGCGAAGGGACCGCGACGACCGCGGCCCAGAGGATGACGAACAGGGCGGTGTCGAACAGCGCCGGATGCCAGACGAAGCGGTAGGCTCCAGCCCAGGACAGCACGCGGCGCAGCACGAACGCGGCGGCCAGGGCGATCACCGCCGAGACGAGGACGGACGACAGGAAGACCCCGTCGAGGGCGAATTCGCCGTTCATCGGGCGATCTCCGGAACGAAGGCGGGAGCCTCCGGGAACAGGTTGCGGCGCAGGCCGACCAGGCCCGAGACGCCCTGCACCGCCGAGGCGGCGGGGGCGATCGACAGGCCGCGCAGGGCCGCGTCGATACGGGTGAGCAGGTCTTCGCCGGGCTTGTGGGCTTCGCCGGCGGCCAGGGCGGCGAAGTGGTCGCCGACGCCGTCGAGAGCGGCGTCCAGCTGGCGCTTGCCCTCGGCCGGCAGGTCCGGGCGAGCGGTCTGGACGGCGACCAGGTTCATGCCGACCCGCAGGTCGCGCAGGGCGTCGACGCCGACGAAGTCGTGGCGCTCGCCGGCCTCGGCCAGCTTGGGCGTCAGCATGCCCAGGCGATCGACCAGGATGGCGGCGAAGGCGGCCCTGTCGGGCGCCTGGCGGGCGCGGGCCAAACGGGAGAGGCCGCGCCAGGTGCGGACCAAGAGACGTCGCGCGCTGGCGTCCACGCCCATCGAGCGCAGGCCGGCGGTGACGATGATCGCGAACAGCAGGCCGACGAACTGGGCCAGATTGCCATTCAGGAAGCTGGCGAAGTCGGCGCTGAACGTCTCCTGCAGGGTCAGGGCGTTGCAGAAGCCGATCAGCATGGCCAGGGCCGCGCCCATCCGCTTGGGATCGGGGATGTAGAGGCCGATGAACAGCAGCGGCGGGGCCATCACCATCAGCAGCATCGGGAAGCCGTCGATCGCCGGCAGGATGGCGAACATGTAGAGCGCCGACAGCGGCAGCGAGGCCAGGGTGAACAGGCCGAAGCTCTTGATGGCCGGGACGGGGTCGTCCATCGCCGCGAAGAAGCAGCAGAACACCGCGGCCATGACCGGGGCCGAGGCGCCGTCGCCCCAGCCGGACAGGATCCAGGTCGCGCTGGACAGCAGGATGGCGATCACCGCCGCGCCTCCAGACAGCAGGGCCAGCGGCAGGTCGGCGTGCATGGGGCGCATGCCCTTGGCGCGCGCCTGGGCGTCCAGGGCCGGCGATAGCGGCGCGTCAGGATTGTCGAGGCGGGCCATCAGCGCGTGGCCCTCGGCCAGGGCGCGGACGGCCTCGGACAGGCGGACCAGCAGGCTCTCGATCAGCAGGTTCGACCAGGCCGCGCCGCGTCGATGGGCGGCCAGGTCGGTCAGGCGCTCGATCAGGTCCAGGCCCTGCTCGCGAGGCGAGCCGGCCTCGATCCAGGCCGCCACGATGTTCAGAGCGGCGCGAACGCGTGCGTCCTTCACGTCGCGCAGAGCCTCCATGCGGTCGGCCAGGCCCGACAGCAGCGGGATCAGCAGCAGCATGCGCTCGTGCAGGGCGCGGACGACACCGGTGGTCTCGCGCAGGCGCGAGGTGTCGAACGGCAGGTGGACAGCCAGCATCTGGATCTCGCTGGCGGCGGCGGCCAGGCGCCGGCGATCGTCGGCGATGTCCTGGCCCTTCAGCACGTCCAGCGCCCAGCGGTCGGCCTCGCCCAGCCAGGTCGCCAGACGGTCCTTCAGGACGGCGCCGACCGGGCGCGGGAAGATCAGGCTGTGGGTCAGGGTGGCGCAGACGATGCCGAGGCCGATCTCGATCACCCGCCAGACGGCCAGGTCGAAGATCGCACCGGGCTGGTTGACGGCGGGAAAGCCGATGATCGCGGCGGTGTAGCCGGCCAGCATCAGCAGGTAGCTGCGCGGGGTGCGGTCCAGCAGCGAAATGGTCAGGCAGCCGCCGACCCACAGCGCTAGCGCCAGGCTCAGCAGGACCGGCGCATTGACCAGGTTGGGAACCAGAGCCACCGCGGCGGCCGCGCCCAGCAGTGTGCCGAGCACGCGGTAGACGGCCTTGGAGCGCACCGCGCCGGCCAACGGCTGACTGACGATATAGGCCGTGGTCATCGCCCAGTACGGACGCGGCAGGCCTAGGGCGAAGCCGACATAGAGGGCCAGCATCGCCGCCGCGAAGCTGTTCGCCGAGAACAGCAGCGTATGCCGATCGAATTTCGGGAGCATGGCGGGGCTAGACCCCCTGCCCGGCCGCCAGGTCCAGGGCGGCCTCGAAGGTCGCGAAGGTCCGCACCGCGGCCTGTAGATCGTCATCGTTGACGCCCGTCAGCATCTGGGCCCGCACCACCTGCACGGCGTCCTCGACCACGGCCGCCAGGGCCTGGCCCTCGGCCGTCAGGTGCAGGGTCTTGGCGCGCTTGTCGCTGGGATCGTCGCGGCGCTCGACCAGACCCGCCTGGGCCAGTTGGTCGAGGATACGGACCAGCGACGGCCCCTCCACCCCGATCTCCTCGGCCAGCATGCCCTGGCGCATGCCGCCGCCCGCGCGGGCGATGTGCAGCACAGGCATGGCCTTTGCGTCCGAGATGCCGTGGGCGGCCAGGGCGCGATTGACCTCCTTGCGATAGACCCGCGCCAGCCGCAGCAGGGCGCCGGCAAAGGTGCGTTCGTCGAGGGTGCGAGCAGAGGTCATGGAACGGCGATCTATCTAATAGGTAGCTTCCTATCTAAATTAGATAGCATCCTACCTATCTGATCGCAAGAGCGCGGCCGTGGGATTTCTTCGACCTTAGTCGCGATAGGCATGGCCGCTGGAATGTGGAGTCTGGACCCAGCCGCCTGCGCGGTCCGGGAGACCCTCCATGCTCGTCCTCGCCCTCATGGCGCTGTTGGTCGCCGCGCCGGTGGAAGGCCCGGCGACGATCACGCTGTGGCCGCACGGCGCGCCCGGTTCCGAGCGGCGGGCCAGCGAGCCCGAGATCGTCGAGAACACCTATGTGCGCAACGTCCACAGCCCGAACCTGACGGTGTTCCCCGCCGACCCACGACACGCCAACGGCGCGGCGATCATCATCGCGCCCGGCGGCGGCCATCGCATGCTGGTCTTCGTCAATGAGGGCTCAGGACCCGCCAAGGCCCTCAACCGCTACGGCGTCACCGTCTTCGTCCTGAAGTACCGCCTGGCGCGCGAGGCGGGATCGACCTACGCGATCGACCGCGACGCCGCCGCCGACCTGCGCCGGGCCGTCCGCTGGGTGCGCGCCAACGCCGCCCAGTACGGCGTGGACCCGCGCCGCATCGGCGTGATGGGTTTCTCGGCCGGCGGCGAGCTGGTCACGCAGGTCGCCGACAATCCCACGCCGGCGCAGGCGCCCTCGGGCGATCCGCTGGACGCGGTCAGCGCCCGTCCCGACTTCCAGGTGCTGGTCTATCCCGGCCCGCTCGGCATCCCGGCCCAGGCCGTGGCCGACGCCCCGCCGGCCTTCATCACCGCCGGCACGCTGGACCAGTGCTGCGCCGAGCCGGCGATGACGCTCTACAGCCAGCTGCGCAAGGCCGGGGTGTCGGCGGAACTTCACCTGTTCGCCGACATGGACCACGGCTTCAACATCGCCGCGCATTCGGAGAGCCTGTCGATCCAGCATTGGCCCGACCGGCTGGCCGACTGGCTGAACGACGGCGGCTGGCTGCATGAGCGGCCGCCGTCGCCCTATAAACCCCTGAAACCCTGAAGCCTTAAACCCTAGACCAGCGCCTTCTTGTACAGCGCCAGCAGATTGCTCCAGGCCCGCTCGGCCCCTTCCTCGTTGTAGACTTGGCTGCCCTTGACGGTCCAACCGTGGGCGCAGCCGGCGAAGACCTCGACCTGGGCCGGACGCTTGGCGGCCTCGAAGGCGACCTTCAGCTTGTCCTTCACGGTCGGGTCCTGCTTGTCGTCGTTGTCGGCGACCTCGATCAGGTAGTCGGCGTGGGTCTTGGCGATCAGCAGGTGCGGGCTGTCTTCCTTGTCGGTCCACAGGCCGCCACCGTGGAAGGTGGCCACCGCGCCGATGCGGGCCGGGACCGCGCCGGCCGTGCGGAACGACAGCGGGCCGCCCATGCAGTAGCCCTGGACGCCGGCCTTCTTGGTCTTGTCGGTCTTGGCCTGCGCGTCGAGGAAGGCGATGTAGGCGGCGGCGTCCTTGAACGTGCCTTCCGTCGTCACCGAGGCCCGCAGCGGCGTCAGCTTGGCGCGGTCATCCGGGTTGGCGAAGTTGAACGTCCCCTCGACCACCGGGGCCTTCTTGACCCGGTAGTAGAGATTGGGGACCAGCACCACATAGCCGGCCGCGGCCAGGCGGCGGCCCATGTCGCGGAACACCGGACGCAGACTCATGACGTCGGGCCACAGCAGCACGGCCGGGTACTTGCCCTTGGCCTTCGGATAGAAGAGCGCCGCATCGGCCACGCCGTCGGGCGTCTTCACCTCGACGTCCTTCTCCTCGACCGTGTCGTCGGCGCGGGCGACCGAGGCGACGCCGGTGGCCGCGACCGTCAGCAGGCCGAACGCGCGACGCGAAAGGCGGGGGTCGTGGACGAGGCCTGGGTGGATATCGTCATCGCACATGGCGGGCTCCCTCTGAACTTGAGGGCGGCACGCTATAACCGCGTTCTGCGATCGCCTACCCTCTTTACGTTGAGAGCTGGTACGTCGCCTTGCCTCGCAGGAGCAGGTCCTGCTTCTTGCCGTCGCACAGGGCGTAGCTGAAGCCGCTCTGGATCGCCCAGGCCCCGACCTCGCCCTGCTTGTTGACCGCCAGGAAGCCGACCTGGAATTCCTTGGCGTTGGGCTTCTTCTTCAGGATGCGCTCGACGGCCTCACGGCAGGCGGCCTCGGGCGAGCGGCCCTGGCGCATCAGCTCCACGACCAGGAAGCTGCCGACATTGCGGATCACCTCCTCGCCGACGCCGGTCGAGGTGGCGCCGCCGACCTCGTTGTCGACATAGAGGCCGGCGCCGATGATCGGGCTGTCGCCGACCCGGCCGCGCATCTTCCAGGCCATGCCGCTGGTGGTGCAGGCGCCGGCGATGTTGCCCTTGGCGTCGATGGCCAACATGCCGATGGTGTCGTGGTTGTTGGCCCCGCCGGGCGTGCCCAGCTGACCGGAGGTCTTGCCGTAGTCGGCGTTCTCGCTGTTGGCCTTGGGCTGGTACTTGGCTTCCTTCTTCCAGGCCTCCCAGGCGGTCTTGGATTCCGGGGTCAGCAGCTCCTCGTGGGTGAAGCCCTGCTCCAGCGCGAACTGCAGGGCGCCGGCCCCGACCAGCATCACGTGCGGGGTCTTCTCCATGACCTTGCGCGCCACCGAGATCGGGTGGGCGATGTGTTCCAGGGCCGCCACCGCGCCGCAGTTGCCCAGCTCGTCCATGATGCAGGCGTCCAGCGACACGTGGCCGTCGCGGTCGGGATAGCCGGCGCGGCCGACGCTGTGGTTTTTCAGGTCCTGCTCGGGGATGCGCGCGCCGGCCTCGACGGCGTCCAGCGCGCGACCGCCCTTGGACAGCACCGCCCACGCGGCCTGGTTGGCGGCGACGCCGAAGTCCCAGGTGGAGATCACGCAGGGGCCGTCCAGCTTGGTCACGGGCTCGGCCGCCGAGACCTTCGCGCCCAGCAGGGTCGATCCGACGAGCGAAGCGCCGATCAGGCCTCTACGATTCAACATTCCTATGCTCCAACAAGGCCGCGTTGCGAATCCGTACCACACGCTGGAGCAGAGCATGACCGCTGGCCACATTCTCCTGGAAGTCTGCGTCGACACGCCCGCCGGACTGGCGGCGGCGATCAAAGGCGGGGCGGATCGGATCGAACTTTGCGCGGCTTTGGCGCTGCAAGGCCTGACCCCCGCCCCCGGCCTGATGGCCCAGGCGGCCGGCGCGCCGATCCCGATCTATCCGATGATCCGTCCCCGGAATGGCGACTTCTGCTACGACGCCGGCGACCTGGACCACATCCGGCGGGATATCGACGCGGTGCGGGAATACGGCCTGGCCGGCGTGGTGATCGGGGCGAATTTGCCGGACGGGCAGCTGGATCTCGCGGCGCTGGAACTGCTGGTCGAGCACAGCAAGGGCCTGGGCATGAGCCTGCACCGCTCGTTCGATCTCGTCCCGGATCAGTCGGTGGCCCTGGAGGCCGCGATCGCGCTGGGCTTCGAACGCGTGCTGACCTCGGGCGGCGCTTTGACGGCGCAGGCTGGGGCCGAGCGGATCGCCGAGTTGGTGCAGCAAGCCGACGGCCGGATCGGCATCCTGGCTGGCGCTGGCGTGCGGCCCTCGAACGTCGCCGAGCTGGTGAAGCGCACCGGCGTACGCGAGGTCCACGGCTCGTTCGGCGGCCCGATCCCAGGGGCCGAGCTGGGCTCGAAGCTGAACGAGATGGGCTTCGTGCCGCCGGAGCTGCGGGACACGGACGAGGCGGCGGTCGCGGAAGCGGTTCGGATCCTCCGCGACCTCTGAGCCCTAGGCGGCCGGGTGGCTCTTCACCCAGCCCTCATAGGCCTTGATCGCCTTGGCCGGCGCGGTTCCGAACCACGCATAGCCGTTCCGCCGCTCCAGCGAGAGTTCGTTGGCGTTGTCGCGCAGGGTCTTGTCGCGCTCGCCGAAGACCGGCTTGCCGGCGGTGTCGTAGTAACGCGACCACAGCGGCCCCGCGCCCGGCTGGTCGACCAGGCGACGGCCTTCGGGGTTTTCTTTCCCGCCGGTCCAGGCCTTGTCCATGATCGCCGCGCCCTTCAGCCAAGCCACGCCCGCGTGGACGGCGGCGATCTCGGCCGGGGTCGGGTCTGGCAGGCTCATCAGATAGACCAGCAGGTCAGCGCTCTCGCCCGTCGACAGAGCCGGCGGCTCGTAGTTGCGGCCCGACACCGGGGCCAGGGTGAACGGATCGGCCTGCTGCCCCCAGATGGCCAGCTTGCCGCCGACGCGGATCTGCGAGGCGACGATGACCGCGCGGCCCTTCTTGGCGGCGGCGCCCGACTTGGCGCGCAGATCGGCCGGGACAAAGGCGAAGTCGGTCTTGGCTTCCGACACCTCGGTCAGCAGGTCGGCGGCTTCGGAGACGGCGTTGTCGTTGAAGGTGACGGCGTCATGGTAGCCGCCTTGCAGCGGCCAGACCTGCGGCCAGCCACCGTTGGGAAACTGGGCGGCCAGCAGGTAGTGGACCCCCCTCAGGAAGCTCGCCCGATAGGCCTCGCCGTCCTTGCCCGGCGCCTGGCCGGCGACCTTGGCCAGGAAGCGCATCTCGGTGATGGTGGCGTTGTTGTCCAGCGTGCCGACATAGCCCCATTTCGGATCGCGGGCGGCGTCGAAATCGGTCTCGCTGAGGTGCTTGGAATTGTTGTCCGAGTGCCAGGGCTGGCCCGGCAGGCGCAGGGCCCCGGTGCGGTCCTGGTTCTTGCTCCAGCCGCCGGCCGGGGTCTGGAAGCTGACGATGACGTCGGCGATGTGGCGGGCTTCGGGCGAGACGTACCAGGCGGCGGGCTTGTCCAGCGCCATGCCGTTGTCGCCATGGCCGGTCGGCGGTTGCGGCGGGGCGACCTCACCCGGTTTCAGCTCGGCGGCCAGGGCGGCGCGGTCGGCCTTCTCCTGGGCGATCGAGCGGTCGAGATAAGCCTTCCACGCCGGCTGCTGGGCGGTCGGCAGGGCCGCGATCCGCTCGGCGGTGATCGGCTGGGCGGGGACGTTGGTTCCGATCACGCCGGCGAGGGCCGACGTGGCCAACAGGATGGCGCTGAGGAACAGGCCGATCATGGCGGCGCGGTGGTTCATCTGGACGTCTCTCCCCGGCAGGCGTCGTTGTCGTTGAACGCCTTGTCTCACGGGAATGATACCGGTTTCCTACCGGGATGAAACACTCCCCTTAGGGGGCCTCGATGATGTGCGGCACGAACCGCGAGCGGTCGCGCGTCACCCGGCCGCGATCCTCGCGCACGCCGATCCCCGCGGCCTGGTCGCCGATGACCCACGAGCCCACCACCGGATAGTTCACGCCGAACTTCGGCGGCGGCTTCAGTTCCTGGCGGATCCAGCCTTCCTCGCCGTAGCCCAGGTCCAGCACCCGGCCCTTGCGGCCGTCCTTCCAGAGCTCGACGTTGGCCCCTTCCCGGCTGAACAGCGGCTTGCGGGCGTAGCTGTTACCCAGCCGCTCGACCTTGGGGTCGTCGTCGAAATAGGTCTCCAGCAGGTTCGGATGCCCCGGATGACGCTCCCACAGCAGCGGCAGCAGGGCCTTGTTCGACAGCACCGCCTTCCACGGCGGCTCCAGGAACAGGGTCTTGGAGTCGGCGATATTGGCCGCGTACGGCTCGCGAAGCATGTCCTCCCAAGGGTACAGCTTGAACATCGCGCCGATGATGTAGTTGTCCTGGTCGACGAAGCGGCCGTCGGCGTCGAGGCCGACTTCCGTCATCGGCACGAACTTCGGCTCCAGCCCCGCCAGACGCGCCATGTCCTCCAGGAACCGCACGGTCTGGCGGTCCTCGACGAAATCCGGATCGCTGGCGAAGTGGACGAAGCCGCCGTCCGGGAAGATCGCCTTGAAGCGGTCGGCCAGCTGATCGTGCAGGCTGTTGAACTGGTCGGTGCTCTCCGGCAGCAGCCCCTGGGCGATCAGGTCCTCCAGCCACAGCCACTGGAACACGCCGGCCTCATAGATGCTGGTCGGGGTGTCGGCGTTATATTCGTAGAGCTTGGGCGGCCCGGCCCCGTCATAGGCGAAGTCGAAGCGGCCGTAGAGCGACGGATCGCGGGCCTTCCACGAGGCGGCGACCAGGTCGCGCGAGGCCTCGGGGATCTGCAGGCGCGCCATCAAGGCGTCGCTCTTCACCGCGTCCTCGACCAGCTCCAGGCACAGCTTGTGCAGCGCCTCGGTCGCGGGCTCCAGATGGCCCTCGACCTCCTCCAGCGTGAAGGCGTAGGCGGCCCGCTCGTCCCAGTAACGACGACCGTCGGCGTGATGCCAGGTAAAGCCGACCGCCTCGGCCTTGGACTTCCAGTCCGACCGAGGCGTCAAGGTGAGACGGCGCATCAGGCGTCCGAGCCGTCCTTGTTGACCTTCTGCTTGTCCTCGATGGCCAGCATCGGGGCGGGCAGAGCCTCGTCCTTCGGGGCCATCAGGCGGGCCAGCACGTCTTCCGCGCCGCCACCGCCCGGCAGGATGCCGGCGGCCGCGAGCTTGGCGTCGAGATCGGCGCCGGTCTTGCGATCCTCGGACTCGTTGTGCAGCTTGAACTGCTCCTCGCGGACCGACTGGCGCTCCTTGATGCGTTTCAGGCTATCGGCGGCCGAGCCGACGACGCCGCTGGCCGAACCCGAGCGCGAGATCACCGCGGCCTGCGCCTTTTGGACGCTCTCGTTGACCTTCACGATCTCGATTTCGCGGCGCAGCGCTTCGACCTTGGTGTCGGTCTGGGCGATGATCGTGCGCAGCTTCTCCTCGGCCGCGCGCAGCTCGTTCATCTGCGTGGCCTTCTGGCCGGAGTCCTTCTCCAGATCGGCGATGCGCTGGGCCACTTCCAGGGCCAGGGCCTGGTCGCCCTTGTTCATCGCCGCGCGGGCCGAGGACTCGTACTTGCGCGCCTGCTCGGTCAGCTGGCCGACCTCGGTCTCCAGGCTGCGGCGGCGGGCGACCAGCTTGGCCAGCTCGTCCCGGGCCTTGCCCTGGGCATTGTCGGCGTCGCGGATTTCCTGGTCCAGGATCCTCAGGGCGTTGGCGTCCACGATGGTCTGCGCGCCGTCATGCGCGGTCCCACGGAACAGGGCCGAGAGCTTGCTCCAGATCGACATCAGTAAGTCTCCAGGTCCAATTCTTTAGGCGGCCGACGCGCGGCTTTTCTCGAAGGTGTCGCGCAGGTCGCTGGCGGCGGCGATGGCGTTGTCGGCCAGGGTGCGCAGCTCGATGATCAGCGTCTGCAAGGTGGTCTTGGACGAGATCTCGCCCATCAGCTCGTAATAGTCACGACCGTCGACCGAGGTGATGCCGAAATTCGACAGCGGCACGATCTTCTGGGCCTTGAGCAGGAACTCGTTGAAGGCCGCGCGGTCGTTCTGCTCGTCGCAGGGCCACAGCAGGGTCGAGACGACCAGCTGCAGCGCGCCGCCGCTGACATAGATCGGCAGGTCGCCGAACTCGTGCATCACGACCTGCAGCACGGGCTCGACGCCCTCGACGACGGTGGCGGTCAGCTCTTCGTCGCGCACGAGGGCGCTTTCCACGAGCGCGTCGCGCAGGCTGTGGATCGTCCAGGCGGTGTCGATAACGGAGTCCATGTGTCTGACGCCCTTGGGGGGATGGGGGTTGGTTGCCAGGGTCGGCCCGCGGACCGACTCGACGACGATCGCCTGCACGGCCGAAAGGATGTCGGGCTTGCACGCCGCCGGCGCCCAGACCTCGATCTTCACGAAGCCGGCGTTCCGGCGGGCTTCACGCCACGCGCGGGTTCTTTCAGCGGCCTGGGCGCTACGGGTCGGTTTGGCAGGCATGCGTTACATGTACGCATAACATGTACGCTTGACAAGGCGCCGTTCGGCGTCATCCTGCGACTTAAGTTCACCCGAGGGCAAGCGCGCTATCGGGCAATTCGGCGTCGCTTGCTAAATAAGCGACCTGAGCAGGTTTTTGAGGGCTCGCGGACCGCGATGTTCGGAAAGCTTTTCGGCAACAAAGGCGGCGAGACTAGGTCCGCCCTGCCCATCATCCGCAATGTCACGATCGGCCGCACGGTGGTGCTGGATCCGCTGGCCTGGCGGCGCTTCAGCGGCGAGACCAAGTTCGCCCTCGACCGCGACACGCTGGAGATCACCGCCCAGGGCCTGATCCAGCTGAACGACGGCGCGTTCGTGCACCGCTTCTATACGGACGACGAGATCCTGTTTCAGGTCGTCTCGGATGACCGCGAGGGTCAGAAGGCCAACGACTTCACCGTCTTCGTGCCCTGGGCCAGCGAGTATCCGGCCGACCGCGCCGATCGCGACCTGTGGACCCAGCGCCTGCGCGCCCGCACGTTCCAGGCCGAGGGCCTGCCGGCCTATACCCGCCTGTGGTTCGGCGACGAAGCCGCCGAGCAGGACCCGGTGACGCTATGGGAAGACGTCTATTACGATCGTGACGCCGAGCGGCCCGACCGACGCCTCTTCCAGACTACCATGCTGTTCAGTCGCGACCTCGCCGGCGGCGACGGGCGCGAGCTTCTGTTGGCCCTGGCCCTCGAGCCCGAGGACAGCAAGGACATCAGCCACGAGACGATGATCGGCCTGCCGCTGTCGGTGGGCGAGTTCAGGGCCTAAAGGGGACAAAGCCAGATGTTCGACTTCACCGGTTTCCAGGAAGGCGCGACCGCGTTCCTGCTGGCCTTCGTCGTGGCCGGCCTGTTCACGATCGCCTTCAAGTACATCTACCAGTGGGTCACGCCCTATAACGAGAAGGCGCTGATCCGGGCCGGCAACGTCACCGCTGCCATCGCCCTGGCCGGCGCGCTGATCGGCTACGCCCTGCCCCTGGCCTCGGCGCTGAGCCACACGGTCAGCCTGCCGGAATTCGCCGCCTGGGCCACCGTCGCCGGCATCGTCCAGATCGCCGCCTTCACCATCGTGCGCATGGTCGCCCTGCGCGACGTGCAGGTCCGCGTCGAGAACAACGAGATCGCCATCGGCGTCTATCTGGCGGGCATTTCGATCACGGTCGGCCTGCTGAACGCCGCCTGCATGACCTCGTGAGGAGCGACACGATGCGCAAGCGTTCGAGTTCCCTGAAGCTGACGACCATGCTGGCCGGGGCCACGGCCCTGACCCTCTCCGGCTGCGACGATCCCGGCGGCCAGGCCAGTTGGGACCCCAACAAGGGCGAGCAGGTCGAGGCCTTCAGCTACAAGACCCTGGAAGAGTGCAAGGCGGCCAACGAGGTCTCCGACCAGCAGTGCGACACCTCCTACGCCGCCGCCCAGAAGGACGACGCCAAGGACGCGCCGAAGTACGAGGCCCGCGCCTCGTGCGAAGAGGTCTATGGGGCCGGCAACTGCGTGCCGCGCAGCTACAACAACGGCGGCAACTTCTTCACGCCGCTGCTGGCCGGCTTCGTGATCGGGCAGATGATGGACGGCGGCTATCGCGGCACCGGCCTCTATCGCCGCGACGACCGCTATGGCGGCGGCTACTACTCGACCTGGGGCGGGCATCTGGGCCGCGACTACGGCACCGGCCGCACCACCATCAGCAAGTCCAGCATCGATCCGCCGGACGCCATCCGCAACGCCCCGCCGAAGATCCAGACCCGCACCTCGGTGGTCTCGCGCGGCGGCTTCGGCGGCGGTCGCAGCTACGCCAGCGGCAGCAGCTTCCGGGGCGGTTTCGGCGGCTAAATAGCGTCGGCGCGTTTTTGCAATTGACTCGCAACTACACATCCCGTCTAGTTGCGATGTGTTCGCAAGAACGCGTCGGGCCGCTCACCGAGATCGGTTCGCCAGGGCGGGTGTCGGCCCCCTGCCAGGCGAGGAGATTTCCGGCGTGCGGTCCGACCCTTTCTCAGAGAACCATCTGAACCGTTGCGGCCCGGTCGGCCTGGCCGACGGCGAGCGGATCCTGCTCTGGATGCTGCGCCAGTGGGTCACCGCCCGCGTCCTCGGTGAGGAACCTGGACAGCGGCTGTCGAGGAAGGCCGGCGCCTTCGTCTCGCCCCGCGTGGCCACCGCCTTCATCCTGATGATGAGCGCCATCGAGGGCCAGGTCCGCCGCCCACTCTGCGTCTCCGCGCCCTGCTGCAAGGGCTACGCCGACGACGAGCAGCGCCTGATCACCGCCTGCGGCGTCTGCCCCGCCTCCCCCGAGATCGCCGGCCGCCTGATCGAGGGCATGGTGATCACGCCCGAGACCGTCACGGTGATGGCGCGGTTCCTGAACACGGCGCTGGCGAATGATGGCATGGCGTTGCCTATGCGGTTCGACGAGCCGGAGGTGGTGGTGTCGTACGCGAAACGGCCGACGCTGCATTAGGCCTAGCGCCAGCCCTCTTCCGCCAGCCGGCGCGCCAAGGCCTGCGACGCCATCACGACGTCATTCCAGGTCACGTCGAACCCGGCGTCATCGCCGTAGTACGGGTCGGCCACGGCCCGGCCGCGATGGCCCTCGACCAGGTCCAGCAGCAACCCAACCTCCGCGGTCGCATCGGCCGGCGCGACCTGCAGCAGGCCGCGCAGGTTGTCGTGGTCCAGGGCGTAGATGTGGGTGAAGGTCCGGAAGTCATCCGCCTTCACCTGGCGGGCCTTCAGGCCGCTGACATCGACGCCGTTGCGGCGAGCCACGGCGATGGCGCGCGGGTCCGGGGCCTCGCCCGTGTGCCAGCCGCCCATGCCGGCGCTGTCCACCGTCACGTCCAGGCCCAAGGCTTGCGCCTCCGCCCGAAACGCGCCCTCGGCCAGGGGCGAGCGACAGATGTTGCCCAGGCAGACGAAGAGAACCGAAGCCTTCACGCTTTCCCCCAACCACCGCCGCCCGGCGTCTCGATGACGATGCTGTCGCCCGCGCCGACCTCAACGAGATCGGTAGCGGACATCGTCTGAACAGAACCATCCGCGCGTTCGACCCGCGCCTTGCCGACCTGGCCCGAACCACCGCCTTGCAGGCCGAACGGCGGCACGCGGCGGCGGTTGGAAAGCAAGGTCGCGGTCATCGGCTCGCGGAAGCCGATCTTCCGCACCACGCCGTCGCCGCCACGATGCTCGCCCTGCCCGCCCGAGCCGCGCCGGATCGAGAAGGCCTCGACCAGCACCGGATAGCGGGCCTCCAGCACCTCGGGATCGGTCAGGCGGCTGTTGGTCATGTGGGTCTGGACCGCATCGGTCCCGGCGAAGTCTGGCCCCGCCCCCGAGCCGCCGCAGATCGTCTCGTAATACTGCCGCCGCTCGTCGCCGAACGTGAAGTTGTTCATCGTCCCCTGCGCGCCGGCCATGACACCTAGCGCGCCGTAAAGGGCGTCGACCACCACCTGGCTGGTCTCGACATTGCCGGCCACCACCGCCGCCGGATAGCGCGGCCGCAGCATCGAGCCTTCGGGGATGACCAGCTCGACGGGCCGCAGGCAGCCGTCGTTCATCGGGATCTCGTCGTCGACCAGGGTGCGGAACACGTACAGTGCCGCCGCCCGGCAGATCGAGGCCGGAGCGTTGAAGTTGGTCGGGACCTGGTCGCTGGTGCCGGTGAAATCCACGCGCGCGGTGCGGGCTTGCTGGTCGACATCAATGGCCACGCGGACCACCGCCCCGTCATCCAGTTCGTAGGCGAAGGTCCCGCCCTGCATCTTCGCCAGCACGCGGCGAACGGCCTCCTCGGCATTGTCCTGGACGTGGGCCATGTAGGCCTCGACGACGTCCTGGCCGAACTCGGCGACCATGCCGGTCAAGGCCTCGGCCCCGCGCGCGCAGGCGGCGATCTGGGCCTTGAGATCGCCGATGTTCTGGTCGGGATTGCGCGCCGGCCACTTGCCCGAGGCCAGCAGCGCCCGCGTCTCAGCCTCCAGGAACCGCCCGCCTTCGACCAGCAGGAAGTTCTCTATGAGGACGCCCTCCTCCTCGACCGTCTTGCTGGTCGGCGGCATGGAGCCCGGCGTGATCCCGCCGATATCGCCCTGGTGTCCGCGCGCGGCGACGTAGAACAGCAGAGCGCCGGCCGCGTCGAACACCGGCATGACCACCGTCACGTCCGGCAGGTGCGTGCCGCCGTTGTAGGGGGCGTTCAGCATGTAGACGTCGCCGGGCTGCATGCCGCGGCCGTCGTGCTCGCGGGCGTCACGGATGGCCCGCACGCTGTCGCCCATCGAGCCCAGGTGCACGGGCATGTGCGGGGCGTTGGCGATCAGGTCGCCGTCGCGGCTGAACAGGGCGCAGGAGAAGTCCAGCCGCTCCTTGATGTTCACGGAGTAGGCGGTGTTCTGCAGCGCGAACCCCATTTCCTCGGCCACGGCCATGAAGAGGTTGTTGAACACCTCCAGCATGACCGGGTCGGCTTCGGTGCCGATCGCCTTGCGGGTCGGCAGGGCGACGACGCGGTCGAGGATCAGGTTCAGGTGAGCGTCCACGGCCGCGCGCCAGCCGGGTTCGACGACAGTGGTGCCGGTGGCCTCGCGGATGATGGCCGGGCCGAGGATCTCGGCGCCGATGGCAAGGGCTTCGCGATCGAAGACGGGGGTGCTGTGGAGTTCGCCGGCCATGCGGGTTTCGACAGTCGCCAGCGGCCCTTCCTGTTGAATTGCTCCAACGGATTTTAAGTCCGGTGCGTCTCCCGCATCCGAATGCCCGATCGCCTCGACCGACAGCGTCTCGACCACCAGCGGCGTCGTCGGCGAGGTGAAGCCGAAGCGGCGTTGGTGCAGCTCTTCGAACTCTTCGCGCACCCGGTCGCCGAACGGCACGACCAGCGGCGTGTCGGTGCCGGCGTATTTCACCCGCAGGCTGGCGACGGTTTCGACCGAGGCCATCGGCACGTCCTGGGCGCGCAGGGCGGCTTTCGCCTCGGCGGCCAGAACCTTCGCGCGGTCGGCCAGGTCGCCCGCCGCGTCCAGCGGCCGCTCGACCGTCTCTTCGCGGATCAGCCGCAGGTCAGCCAGGCCCATGCCGTAGGCGCTGAGCACCCCGGCGAACGGGTGGATCATCACCTTGGTCATGCTCAGCGCATCGGCCACCAGGCAGGCATGCTGCCCGCCCGCGCCGCCGAAGCAGGCCAGCACGTATCGGGTGACGTCGTAGCCGCGCTGGATCGAGATCTGCCGCACGGCCTTGGCCATGTTCTCGACGGCGATGGTGACGAAGCCCTCGGCGACCTCCTGCGGGGTCATGGCCTTGCCGGTCGCCGCCTCGATCCGCGCCGACACCGCCTCGAAGCCGCGCGCCACGGCCTCGGCGTCTAGCGGCTGGTCGGCATTGGGGCCGAACACCTTGGGGAAGAACTCCGGCCGCAGCTTGCCCAGCATGACGTTGCAGTCGGTGACCGTCAGCGGCCCGCCTCGGCGATAGGCCGCCGGTCCCGGCACGGCGCCGGCCGAAGCCGGACCGACCCGCAACCGCGCCCCGTCGAACGAGCAGATCGAGCCGCCGCCCGCCGCCACGGTGTGGATGTTCATCATCGGCGCGCGCATCCGCACGCCAGCCACCACCGTCTCGAACGCCCGCTCGTACTGGCCGGCATAGTGGCAGACGTCGGTCGAGGTGCCGCCCATGTCGAAGCCGATCACGCGCTCGAAGCCGGCCTCGCCCGCCGTCCGCGCCATGCCGACCACCCCGCCGGCCGGGCCGGACAGGATGGCGTCCTTGCCTCGGAAGGCCCGCGCGTCGGTCAAGCCGCCGTTCGACTGCATGAAGAGCAGCCGGGTATCATGGCCCAGCGCGCCGGCGACCTGGTCGACATAGCGGCGCAGGATCGGCGACAGGTAGGCGTCGACCACCGTCGTGTCGCCTCGCCCGACCAGCTTCATCAGCGGACTGACCTCGTGGCTGACCGACACCTGGGTGAAGCCGATCTCGCGCGCGATCGCCGCGACCCGCGCCTCGTGGTCGGTGAAGCGGAAGCCGTGCAGCAGCACGATGGCGATGGCCCGGAAGCCTTCATCAAACGCCGCCTGCAATCCGGCTCGCGCGGCGCTCTCATCCAGCGGCCGCAACACCTGCCCTTCGACGCTCATCCGCTCGTCGATCTCGACGACGCGGTCGTAGAGGGCTTCCGGCTTGACGATGTGACGCTCGAACAGCTTGGGCCGCGCCTGGTAGCCGATCCGCAGGGCGTCGGCGTGACCCGCCGTGATCGCCAGCACCGTCGGCTCGCCCTTACGCTCGAGCAGGGCGTTGGTGGCGACGGTGGTGCCCATCTTCACCGCGTCGATGGTCGCGCCGTCCGGCAGCAGCGCCCGGACGCCCGCCACGGCGGCGTCGGCATAGTGCTCGGGATTTTCCGACAGCAGCTTGTGGGTGACCAGCGACCCATCCGGCCGCCGCGCGACGATGTCGGTGAACGTACCGCCCCGGTCGATCCAGAATTCCCAGCCGCGCGGATCTTGAGTCATGAGGGACGGAACTCCTTGCTCCGCCCCTCATAGCCGTTGGGGTGTCTACTTCAACAGCCCCGTCAGTTCGGCCACCTGCCAGATACCCAGCAGGAGGAAGATCAGCGCCGCGCCCATCCGCACGTACTTCAGCGGCACGATCTTGGTCGCGGCCTCGCCCAGATACACGGCCGGGACATTGGCCAGCATCATGCCCAGCGTCGTGCCGGCGGCGACCCAGAAGATCGAGTGGAACTTGGCGCCCAGGGCGACCGTGGCGATCTGGGTCTTGTCGCCCATCTCGACCAGGAAGAAGGCGATGGCCGTGGTCACGAAGACGCCGTAGCGGCCCGCGCTCTGGCCCTCTTCATCATCGGCCTTATCGGGGATCAGGGCCCAGGCGGCCATGGCGATGAACGAGATGGCGATGGCCCACTTGAACCAGGCGCCGCTCAGGAAGTCGGCGACCCAGTAACCGGCGGTGGCGGCCAGGGCGTGGTTGGCCAGGGTGGCGACCAGGATACCCATGATGATCGGGATCGGTTTCTTGAACCGCGTGGCCAGGATGATGGCCAGCAGTTGGGTCTTGTCGCCAATTTCGGCGATGGCCACGACCAGGGTCGAGACGAGCAGGCTTTCCACTGAGATAGTCCTCCGGGCCGGGCGCATGCCAATAGCGTCGACGTCCACCCGGCCCGGATGAAAATCGGCGCCATTGGTCTCGCCAAGGAAGCTCAACGTCGCTTCCCTTCCCCGCGCCATGCTCCCGAAGAAGCAAGTGTGTTGACGGCGGGGCCCGCTGATAGATGCGGGCGGCTACTCCCCAAAGGTGAGGGGCGTGTAGCCGCCTGAGCCGCCGCCGTCAACGCGTCAGGCGACCGCAGCCGGCGGGTCGAACCTCAGAACGTGGATGGCCACCTGCACCTTGCCGGTGACGAAGGCCCCGCCGATGGCGCTGATCAGCACCGGCGTGTCGGCATAGTAGGCGGTCGGCCCGACCACCCCGATGTTGCTGGAATTCTTGGCGACGCCCAGCGAGCCGCCGAACTTGTTGACCTCGCCCGAGACCCCGCAGTTGTACGAGGCAGCGCCAGTGATCGCGGCCGTGGTCCGGGTCGAGACGGCCAACACGATGGCGCGGTTGGGGATGGCGATGCTGGTGGCGGTCGAGACGCCGGACAGCGTGACCTCCTGCTCCAGGACCTCCAAGCGGGTGTTGGCGAGGCTGGGCGTCTGAGCCGCCACGGTGCTGCGGAACGTCGCCGACAGCGGGACCCAGGCCGCGCCGTCGAACGCGACCATCTGGTTCTCGTCCTTGATCCAGGCCAGCACGCCCTCGGCCGGAGCGAGTGCCTCCCAGGCTCCGGCCTCGAAGCGCATCAGGGTCCCGGCGGGCGGACCGGACCAGGCGGCGATCCAGACGCCGCCTCTGACGGGGTTGGCGGGCTGAACCGTGACCGACCGGCTCTCGACGGCCAGCTGCACCAGACCGTCCAGCCGGGCGAGGCTCTCATTGATGGGAATGTGTTTCTGCGCCTGGGCGGCGACCACATAGGGCAGGCCGAGGCGAGGCGTGACGTCGTCGAACATGAGCGGCTCCGGGAGCGGGTTGAAGTCGCGCCCAGCATCACGTCGCCGCGAAGGCCGGGGACGAAGCGTGCTCCGTCCCCGTGCTCCACCCGCCTATTCGGCGGCGAAAGCCAAATGATTTCCGGAGGTCAGCGCCGTCTTGGCTGCCAGTTCGGCCTTGGCCTGCTCGTACTCCGCCGCGAACTTGGCGATGAGTTCGGCGGCCGGCAGCACCTCGTCGATCGCGCCGATGCCCTGGCCCGAACCCCAGATGTCACGCCAGGCCTTGGCCTCCTGGTTGCCGCCCGAGCCGAAGCTCATCTTGGACGGATCGCTGACCGGCAGGTTCTCCGGATCCAGGCCCGCCGCCACGATCGACGAGCGCAGATAGTTGCCGTGCACGCCGGTAAACAGGTTCGAATAGACGATGCCGTCGGCGCGGCCCTCGACGATGCCCTGCTTGTAGCCCTCGATGGCGTTGGCTTCTTCGGTCGCGATGAAGGCCGAGCCGATATAGGCCAGGTCCGCGCCCATGGCCTGGGCGGCCAGGATCGACCGGCCCGAGGCGATCGAGCCCGACAGCGCCACCGGCCCGTCGAACCACTGGCGGATCTCCTGGATCAGGGCGAACGGCGACAGGACGCCGGCGTGACCGCCGGCGCCGGCCGCGACCGGGATCAGGCCGTCGGCGCCCTTCTCGATGGCTTTGTGCGCGTGCCGGTCGTTGATGACGTCATGCAGGGTGATGCCGCCATACGAATGGATCGCGCCATTGAGGTCTTCACGAGCGCCCAGCGAGGTAATGACCACCGGGACCTTGTGCTTCACGCACAGCTCGATGTCCTCCTCGAGCCGGTTGTTGGTCTTGTGGACGATCTGGTTGACCGCGAACGGCGCCGACGGGGCTTCGGGGTGGGCCTTGTCGTGAGCGGCCAGTTCCTCGGTGATGCGGTGCAGCCACTCGTCCAGCTGCGAGATCGGACGGGCGTTCAGCGATGGGAAGGACCCGACAATGCCGGCCTTGCACTGGGCGATGACCAGGTCCGGATTGCTGATGATGAACAGCGGCGAGGCGATGACCGGCAGGCGCAGGCGGTCGCGCAGGATCGGCGGCAGAGCCATGGAGGAGTTCCCCTTTGGAGTCGGTCTGGAGCGCCGACATATGTGATCACCGATCAGATTAAACGCGCGTTTGGTTCCGGCGCAAGACTTGACGGCCGTAAGGGCAGGAGCGCATCACGGTCCAAAAGACAAAAAATGCTGCACCGCAGGAGAGAGACGCTTTGACCGTGCCGACGACGTCCCTGGCCGAGGATTTTGGCGCCCAAGGCGACGACGCGACGCGCGCCCGCTGGATGGCCCTCGTCGAGAAGACTCTGAAGGGCCAGAGCTTCGACGACGCCCTCACGGTGAAGACGCCCGACGGCCTGACGATCCAGCCGCTCTACACCGCCCAGGACGGCGTCGCCGTGGCCCGCGACCTGCGCGCCCGTGATCCCGAGCGGCCCTGGGACCTGCGCGTCCGCGCCGCTCATCCCGACGTGTCGCATACCGCCAAGGACGTCCTGACGGATCTTGAGAACGGCGCGGCCTCGGTGCTGCTGCAACTCGATCCGACCGGCGTGAATGGCGTCGCGGTCGGCTCGGCCGACGACTTGGCCAAGGCGCTGTCGGGCGTGCTGATCGACCTCGCCCCCGTCGCCCTGGACGCCGGCTTCCTGGGCCCCAAGGCCGCCGACTGGCTGGGCGCACTGGCCAAGGCCGCGCCGAACGCGCCGCTAGCGTTCCACCTGGATCCCCTCACCGCCTTCGCGATCGCCGGCGTCAGTCCTGGCCCGATCGAGAGCCACGTCTTCAACGCCGCCACGGTCGCCTCGCGTCTGGCCCAGACCTACGTCAAGGCCAGCCTGTTCCTGGCCACCGGCCGCGCCGCCCACGAGGCCGGCGGGTCTAACACCGAGGAGCTGGCGATGATGACCGCCAGCGCCCTGACCTACGCCAAGGCCCTGGTCCGCCAGGGCCTTTCAATGGAAGACGCCTTCGGTCGGATCGTGCTCGGTGTCAGCCTGGACGGGGAATATTTCACCGGCGTCGCCAAGGTCCGCGCGGCCAAGGCGATGTGGGCCCGGCTGACCCAGGCTTGCGGCGTCGAGGTCGCGCCGAGGATCGAGGTCCGCTCCTCGCGCCGGATGCTGGCCAAGGCCGACGCCTGGACCAACCTGCTGCGCCTGACCTCGGCTGGATTCGCCGGCGCGGTCGGCGGGGCGGACGTCATCCTGCTGGACGCCTTCACCGACGCCATCGGCCTGCCCACCGCCTTCGCCCGTCGCCAGGCCCGCAACACCCAGCTGGTCCTGATGGAAGAGAGCAATCTGGGCCGCGTCGCCGATCCGGCCGGCGGGGCCTGGTACCTGGACAGCCTGACCGACCAGATGGCCCGCGCCGCCTGGGGCGGCTTCCAGGCGATCGAGGCCGCAGGCGGGATCATCAAGGCGCTGGAAAGCGGCCTGGTCGCCGACGCGGTGGCGAGCACCCGCGCCGCCCAGGAAGCCGCCTTCGCCGACAAGAGCCGCAAGATCCTCGGCGTCACCGTCTTCCCCAACGCCGACGACAAGACGCCGGAGGTCGAGACGCCCGAGGCCGTCGCCGTCACCGGCCCCGATGTCCGCCTGCCCGGCCCCGACAGCCATTGCCCGGCCCTGACGCCGGTCCGCTTCGCCGCCGCCTTCGAGGGAGCGTAAGCCATGAGCAAGTTCCCCGACTTCACCACCATCGACTTCGCTGAAGTCGCCTCCGCGCCCGCTCCGGAAGGTGAGGCCTGGAACACGCCCGAGGGCGTCGCGGTCGCGCCGGCTTTCGACGCCGACGATGTGGCGGACCTGGACTTCACCGGCGGCTTCCCGGGCGTCGCGCCCTATGTGCGCGGCCCCTACCCGACCATGTACGTGACCAACCCGTGGACGGTGCGCCAGTACGCCGGCTTCTCGACGGCCGAGGACTCAAACGCCTTCTACCGCCGCAACCTGGCGGCCGGTCAGATGGGCCTGTCGGTGGCCTTCGACCTGGCCACCCACCGCGGCTATGACAGCGACCACGAGCGGGTGAAGGGCGATGTCGGCATGGCCGGCGTGGCCATCGACTCGATCCTCGACATGCGCACGCTCTTCAGCGGCATCCCGCTCGACAAGATGAGCGTGTCGATGACCATGAACGGCGCCGTGCTGCCGATCCTGGCGCTCTACATCGTCGCGGCCGAGGAACAGGGAGTCTCGCCCGACAAGCTGTCGGGGACGATCCAGAACGACATCCTCAAAGAGTTCATGGTGCGGAACACCTACATCTATCCGCCCGCGCCCTCGATGCGGATCATCTCGGACATCTTCGCCTTCACCTCGGCGAACATGCCCAAGTTCAACTCGATCTCGATCAGCGGCTACCACATGCAGGAGGCCGGCGCGACGGCCGACCTGGAGCTGGCCTACACCCTGGCCGACGGCATCGAATACGCCCGCGCCGGCGTCGCGGCCGGCATGAGCATCGACGTCTTCGCCCCGCGCCTGTCGTTCTTCTGGGCGATCGGCATGAACTACTTCATGGAGGTCGCGAAGATGCGCGCGGCTCGCCTGCTGTGGGCCCGCCTGATGAAGCGCGAGTTCGAGCCCAAGGACGACCGCTCGCTGTCCTTGCGCACCCACAGCCAGACCAGCGGCTGGTCGCTGGCCGCCCAGGACGTGTTCAACAATGTCTCGCGCACCTGCGTCGAGGCCATGGCCGCCGTGAACGGCCAGACCCAGAGCCTGCACACCAACGCCCTGGACGAGGCCCTGGCCCTGCCGACCGACTTCTCGGCCCGCATCGCCCGCAACACCCAGCTGTTCCTGCAGATGGAGAGCGGCACGACCCGCGTCGCCGACCCCTGGGGCGGCAGCTATTACGTCGAGCGCCTGACCCACGACCTGGCCCAGAAGGCCCTCGCCCACATCGAGGAGGTCGAGGCGGCCGGCGGCATGGCCAAGGCCATCGAGCAGGGCATCCCCAAGCTGCGCATCGAGGAAGCCGCCGCCAAGACCCAGGCCCGCATCGACGCCAATCGCCAGAGCGTGGTCGGCGTCAATCGCTACAAGCCCGAGGTCGAGGACGTCATCCCGATGCTCAAGGTCGACAACGGCTCCGTGCGCGCCCAGCAGCTGGAAAAGCTGGCGCGCCTGAAGGCCGAGCGCGATCCGGCCGCGACCGAAGCCGCCCTGAAGGCGCTGGAAGACGGCGCGCGCGGGACGGGCAACCTCCTAGCCCTGGCCGTCGACGCCGCCCGCGCCAAGGCCACGGTCGGCGAGATCAGCCTGGCGATGGAGAAGGTCTTCGGCCGCCACCGCGCCGTGATCCAGGCCATCGAGGGCGTCTACGGCAAGGAGGCCGGCGCCGATCCCAAGGCCGCCCGCGCCCGCGCCATGGTCGCCGCCTTCCGCGAAGCCCACGGCGGCGCGCCGCGCATCATGGTCGCCAAGATGGGCCAGGATGGCCACGACCGCGGCCAGAAGGTCATTTCCAGCGCCTTCGCCGACCTCGGCTTCCAGGTCGAGATCGGCCCGCTGTTCCAGACCCCGGCCGAGGCCGCCGACGAAGCCATCGCCGCGGGGGTCCACGTGGTCGGCGCTTCGTCGCTGGCGGCCGGCCACCTGACCCTGGTGCCGGAACTGAAGGCCGAACTGGCCAAGCGCGACCGCTCCGACATCGTAGTGGTGGTCGGCGGCGTGATCCCGCCGCAGGACTTCCAGGCTCTGCTGGACGCCGGCGCCGCCAGCATCTTCCCCCCCGGCACGGTCATCGCCGAAGCGGCCATCGAGGTGCTGGAAAAGCTGAACATCCAGCTGGGCTACAGCCAGGGCACGGCGGCTTAAGGCGCGCTAGGCCTTCTTGCGCCCGAACAGGCCGCGCTTCTTCTGCGACCGTTCGAAGGCGATCTCCTCGGGGAGGCCGTGGCGGCTCTCGATGTCTTTTTGCAGCGCCTTGGCGGCCATCAGGTGGCCGGGGAACAGGGTGTCGATCGCCCAGCCCAGGCCGGGGACGGTGTCGGAGAGGTTATCCGCCGCCAAATAAGCCGCCATCCGCGCCAAGGTCCCCGCCGACGCACCCGCGTGGAAAGCATGCATCATCAGGAACGCTCCCGCGCCGAGCCCGTAGGCCAAGCCCACGCCCGGCACCCAGGCCAGCACGCCGTCCAAGCCGAGGCCAAAGGGCCCGATGCCGATCAGACGGTCGGAGACACGCTTGATCGTCTCGGCCGACCGCCAGGCGCGATGGGCCTTGGCGCGGCGGTCCGCGTGGGCGTCGGAATAGCCGGAGGTGACGGAGATGTCGTCGGTCATGCTTCCCTGAACGCCCCGCCTCGCCAATGGTTGTGTTGGGTTTCTAACCCAGGAAGACGACCCGGCGCTTTTCCTTGCCGGCCTGGATGCGGGCCAGCAGGTCCCGGTACTCCTGGGTGCCTTGCACGTCCTTGCGCGCGCCCTCGAAATAGATCGTGTCGTCCATGTGCCGGGTCAGCATGTCGGCCGACCACTTGTGGCCGGTGAACAGCACGTCCAGCGCCTTGCCGGCCACGGGGATCGAGCCGGCCACCGTGTCGATCAGGATGATGGCGCAGATCTGGATGACGATCATCGGCGCGGCGCGCGCGCGGACGGCGTCCAGCACGATCAGGCTGCCGGCGCCCAGGCTGTAGAGCTCGCCCGCCCCCGGGATCCAGGTCAGCAGGCCGTCCAGGCCGATGCCCAAAGGCCCGACGCCGACGACGTTGTCGGACAGCTTCTTCACCCGCTCCACGTTGTTGCGGATGTTGTGCAGTTCGACATGCGATTTCGCGAAGATCACCAGGCGGCTCCGGACGCGGTAAACGCGGGCAATCTGCCCGAAGCACGGCCGCACAGGAAGGGCTGACCCGCCAGATTCCCCCTTTGGGCGAACGGCGTGATGGAAAGTCTCGCGTTTCGAGGGAGCCCCTCGCGAATGGCCGCGTTTGCGCCTAAGTTAACCGCGTTCTCGCGCCAGGATTCCCGGATGCTGATCTCGACCACGCCGTTCATCGAGGGCCGACCGGTCCAGGAGTACAAGGGCGCGATCTATGCCCAGTCGATCCTGGGCGCGAATGTCGTGCTCGATCTGCTGGCGGCCATCCGCGACTTCATCGGCGGCCACTCCAAGTCGTACGAGCGCGTACTGGCCCGCGCCCGCGAGGACGCCCTGAAGGCGCTCGTGAAGGAAGCCGAGAAGGTCGGGGCCAACGCCATCCTGGCCGTCGACCTCGACTACAACACGGTCGGCCCCAACGCCCAGATGATGATGGTCTCGGTGTCCGGGACCGCCGTCGTCCTCTAGGCCTTAAGCTTCCGAGAAACGCTTGGCCTGATCGATCCAGGCTTCGCGCTCGGCGCGCCCCTTCAGGTTCAGCAGTTGGTCGAACGAGGACAGCTCGTCCGGCGTCCAGGCGGCGATCTGGCTGAACTTGGTGACGCCCAGATCGGCCAGCGAGGCCGCCAGCTTGGGACCGACACCGACCAGCTTGGTCAGATCATCGAGCGCGGCTTCAACGGCGGCGGGCGCGGCTTCGACGGCCTCGGTCACGACCGGCTCGGCCGCGACGACGGGTTCGATCACCGCTTCGGCGACGTCTTCGTTAGCGGCGACCACGGTCTCGATCAGCGGCTCGGCGGCGGCCTCGGCGATCTCCTGCGTGGCGTCGAGGACTGTCTCGGTGGTCTCGGCGACCAGGGCGACGGCTTCGACGACCGGCTCGGTGACGGCTTGCAGGATCGGTTCCGGCTGCGCGTCCAGCACGGCCACGGCCTGGGCCGGCGGGGCGACCGGCTCGGGAGCCAGCGCCATCAACGCTTCCAGATTGACCGCCTCGCGCCAGCGGTTCGTCCACCACCAGTAGGTGGCGCCAGCGGCGGCCGCGCCGCCGAACATCAGCCACAGCGGCGAGGCCATGCCGATCGCCAGGTGGGGCGCGGCTGGAGACTCGGTCTTTTCGGCCGTGTGGTCGGGAAGGAAGGAGAAGATCGAAACCATGGCGCGCTCCGTTGGGCTGACAACCGCGATCTATTGCGGTGCAGCATAACACGGAAAATTCGTTCGCAAGCGCAAAAATGCTGACCTTAGGTCAACTCGCGCCGAACACCTTCAGGAGCGCGCCCGCGAGCACCAGGATGCCGATCATCGCCAGCATCGGCAGGCGCGTGGCGAAGGTCAGCGCCAGGGCCAGGACGGTCAGGCCCAGGGCCGCCAGGTTCAGGCTTCCGACGTCCGGCAGCATGACGCTGAGCAGGCCCGCAACCTCCATCGTCTGACCGCTGCGGAACAGCAGGTGGATGGCGAACCACAGCGCCAGCTGACCGATCACGCCAACGGCGGCGGCCGAGATCATGGCCAGGGCCCTCGCGGGCTTGGGCCGGCGGCCCCAGCGCTCGAACAAAGGCCCGCCGGCGAAGATCCATAGGAACGACGGCGCGAAGGTCGTCCAGGCGGCCATCAGCCCGCCCAGCACGGCCAGGACCCAGGCCCACTCGGGCGGCGCGGTCTGGAAGGCGCCGACGAAGCCGACGAAGACGAAGACCAGGATCAGCGGCCCCGGCGTGGTCTCGGCCAGGCCTAGGCCGTCCAGCATCTGGGTCGGCGACAGCCAGCCCAGGGCCGAGGCCGTCTGGCCGATATAGGCCAGGGCCGCATAGGCGCCGCCGAAGCTGATCGCGGCCAAACCGCCGAAAGTCAGGCCCATCCAGGCCAGGACGGAGCTTGGCGCGATCATCCAGGCCATGGCGATCGGGGCCAGCCACAGCGCCAGGCATACAAAGGCCGTCCTGGCCTGCCCCTTCAGCGGCGGGGCGGGCGGTGACGCCTTGCCCTCGCCGCCCGTGGCGGTCAGCCAGCCGAACGCCCCGGCGCAGATGATCACCAGCGGGAACGGCAGGGTCGTGAAGGCCATCACCGCGAAGGCAGCCCCGGCGACGAAAGCGGCCGTGCGGTCCTTGATCGTGCGCCGGCCGATCTTCAGCAGGGCCTGCAGGACCAGCGCGACCACCGCCGCCTTCAGGCCCAGCAGCACCGGCCCGGCCCAGTCCGAACGGCCATGGGCGACATAAAGCGCCGAGAGGCCCAGCATCACCGCCAGCCCCGGCAGCACGAACAGCAGCCCCGCCGCGACGCCGCCGCGAATCCCGTGCATCCGCCAGCCCAGCCAGGTGGCCAGCTGCTGGGCCTCCGGGCCGGGCAGCAGCATGCAGAAGCTCAAGGCCCGGGCGAACTCGTCGTCGTCGATCCAGTCACGGGTCTCGACCACTTCCCGGTGCAGCAGAGCGATCTGACCGGCGGGACCGCCAAAGCCGAGCAACCCGACCTTCAACCAGACGCGCAGGGCCTCGGCGAAGCTGGGGCGGGTCACGTGCGCCAGACGCGCGAGCGGCCGCCCTTTTCACCCAGGTGCGTGGCGATCCAGTCGCCAGCCTCGCTGGCCGCGGCGTCGACACTGGCCGGAGCGCCAACCATCACCATCGCGCAGCCGTTCATCTTCATGGGGTCCGTCAGCGGCCGAAGGCGCAGCTCGGCCACTAGCAGATCACTCGTGACGGTTTCCATCCCGCGCAGGAACGCGTCGAAGGTCTCCAGGTCCTTGACCGGCAACCAGATGGCCAGGGCCGCATCGCGGGCGCGGGCCAGGACATTACGGGTCGTGGTCACGATCTGCTGGTAGTCGTCCGGCCGCTCGAACGGCGGGTCGATGACGATCAAGGGGCGACCGCCCTTGCCGGCCTGCTGCACGGCGGTCGCGTAGCCGTCCTGTTGCAGGATCTTGCAATTGGGCATCGTCGCCAGGGTGCGACGCGCCAGTTCCACATCGTCCGGGCGCAGTTCGCAGCCGGTATAACGATCGTCCTTGCGCAAATGGGCGCCGATCACCAGCGGAGAACCGGGATAGTACTCGACGCCCTTTCCGCCGCTCAGCGTCTTTACGCCCATCAACAGGGACGCGAAGACGGGCGGCGGGTTCGGCTCGGCGATCAACCGGAAAATCCCCGCCTGAGCCTCGCCCGAACGGCGCGCCATCTCGTCGGAAAGATCGTACGCCCCCGCCCCCGCATGGGTGTCGATCACCGCCAGCGCAGGGCTCTCATCCTGCAAGGCCGACAGCATGGCCAGCAGGATCGCGTGCTTGTGCAGGTCGGCGAAGTTGCCGGCGTGGAAGGCGTGGCGGTAGTTCATCCCCGCTCCTACCACGCCCCGTGCGCGCGACCAGCCTCGTGCAGTTCCTCGATCATCTTATCCTTGAGGGCCTGAGGCGCGACGATCTCGACGGAGTCGCCCCAGGTGAAGAGGTGCCAGGCCAGCTCGCGCATGCCGCCGGCCCGGAACGTGACCGTCACCGAGCCGTCCGCCTCCTGCGTGACCTTCTGGGTCGGGTGGAAGCGCCAGCGCAAGGCGTCCTCGGCGCCCCTGGGCTTGATGCGCAGCACTACGTCCTGGATCTCGTCGTGATAGATGCCGAAGCTCTCGGCGGCGAAGGCCTGCAGCGAGAAGTCCTCCGGCGGCGGGGCCGGCTTATCGAGCGCTTTGAGGTCGCTCATCCGGTCCAGGCGCCACGAGCGCGGCTTGCCGCCCTTCCCCTCCAGCGCCACCAGATAGTTGCTGCGGCCGAACAGGACACCCAGCGGCGTCACCTCCCGCGTGCGTCCGGGCGTGCTGCCGCCCTCGTAGCGGAACGACAAGGCCTGCAGCCCCTTGATCGCCGTGCGGATGGTGGCCAGCACCGACTCTTCCTCGAACGGACGCGGGCCGGCGTGGACGGCGATCATCTCGGCCTGAACCAGCGCCTCGACATCGGGGGCCACGCGGCGGCGGGCCGAACCGCGCAGGGCCGACAGCAGCTTGGCCTCCAGGGAATGCAGCGACGCCGCGCGGCTCTCCGCGCCCGAGGCCCGCAGCGAATCCGCCGCTGTGCGCAGGGCCGCCAGCTCCTCGGCGGTCGGGGTCTGGAACAGGCTGTCCAAACCCGAGGGGATGCGGAAGCGCTTGGTCGGCGGATCGTCGATCGCCTCCATCTGCGGGAAGGCGGCCCAGACGGCGTCGCGCATCCGCTCGGCGGTGCGACGGCCGACATCCAGCGCCTGGGCCATCTCGTCCAGGGTCAGGCCCTCGGCCGAACCGGCCAGCATCCGGGCCAGGTCCAGCAGGCGCGTTGCTTTCTCGTGTCTCATGCGTTCCCCAAACAGACGTACAGCTTACGACCGTTTCTGTCGCAATGCCCGCACATTCTGCGGATGTCGAGACTGGAGAAGCCAATGTCGCGCTTTGTTTGCTCCCCTTGGGCCGCCGCCCCCGTCAACCAGGCCATGGTGTCGGCCGTGCTCGACTTCGCCGACATCCATCGCGACCTGGGCGGCGGCCGCACCCTGCGCCGGATCAGCCATGAGCGGGCGGCGCGGGCCGACATCTTCCTGCTGCTGGGCCGCGACGCCGAGCGGGTCACCGACATCGGCCTCGTCTGGAACGACCGCGAGGACCAGATCGTCCGCATCACCGACGACGCCGAACTGCGCGACTCGCGCATGGCCGTCTGGGAAGAAGCCTTCGACCTGTTCGAGACCGAAGATACCGACGAGATGGCCGAACCGATGCGCCTCGTCGCCTGAACCAGACCGCGCCGTTTCGTCCACCACCGCCTCCGCGTGCGAAAAAGCGGCGCCCTTCTGCTCAAAATCCGTGTTCCGCCGCCGCGCAAAACGGCGCCCATCGGGTGCCGGTCGCTGTGTTGCGGATTTATTTCAATGCGCCATTGCCGAAACGCACGACTTCAATCCCCCTGAATAGATCGGACAGTACCCGATATATTTTTAGTACCCGCGTCAAAAATATAAAGTCCGGGGAGAACAACGCCATGGAAGAGGGAATCAACACACGTCCATAAGGACAATGAGGGGGTTACTAATGACTCGGCGTTTCAAACCCGCGCTTTTGGCGGGTATTTCTGCGCTATCCGTTACTCTCGTATACTCTGATTTTGCTTTCGCAGCTGACACGCCTCCGGAGCCGCCTGGCACGGAAGTCGACACCATCATTGTCACCGGCACGCGCCAGACTGGCCTGCGCGTCATCGACAGCCCCGCCCCCGTCCAGGTCGTCGACACCAGCACGCTGGAGCGCACCGGCGCGGTCGATCTGCGCCTGGGCCTGGCCAATCTGGTCCCGTCGTTCAACGCCCAGGCGTTCGGCGGCGACACCGCCAACCTGACCCTTTCGGCCCGCCTGCGCGGCCTCTCGCCCAACCAGGCCCTGGTGCTGGTCAACGGCAAGCGCCGCCACACCACCGGCAACCTCGCCGTGCTGTCGGGCGTCTATCAAGGCGCTGCCGCCGCCGACCTCGGCTTCATCCCGATGGCCAGCATCGGCCGCATCGAGGTGCTGACCGACGGCGCCGCGGCTCAGTACGGCACCGACGCCATCGCCGGCGTCGTCAACATCATCCTGAAGAAGAACCCGTCGGGCGGCTCGATCTCGGCCACGGGCGGCGAATATTTCGACGGCGGCGGCAAGACAGCCGGCGGCGCGATCAACATCGGCATGGCGCCGACCGAGAACAGCTATCTGAACATCACCGTCGAGAGCAAATACCACGGCTTCTCCAACCGTGGCCTGCCCGACCAGCGCGTGTTCAACCCGGCCAGCCCCGGCTACTCGGCCGCCAACAACGCCGTCGAGAGCAAGATCCCCGGCTATCCGAACCTGAACCTGATCTCGGGTGACGCCGAGTACCGCCTGAACAACCTGACCTACAACGCCGGCATCGAACTGCCGGCCGACTTCGAGGTCTATTCGTTCGGCACCCTGGGCCACAAGGACGCCTCGGCCTACGAGAACTACCGCCGCTACAACCGCATCATCGGCAAGATGGGCGCCGCCCTCGACATGCCGTTCCCGAGGGGCTTCAGCCCGCGCGAACGCATCATCGAGGACGACTACGCCATGACCCTGGGCGTGTCGGGCAAGGTCGCTGGCTGGGATCTCGACGTCTCGTCGACCTACGGCAAGGACGATATCGAGGTCCGCGTCGAGGACTCGGCCAACGCCAGCCTCTATGTCGACACCTCGACCACGACGACCAAGGGCTTCAGCCCCACCTCGTTCCACGCCGGCAGCTGGCGCACGACCCAGTGGACCAACAACGTCGACCTGCGCCACGACTTCGAGGTCGGTTTCTCGGCCCCGATCAACGTGGCCCTCGGCTACGAACAACGCCGCGACACCTACCGCATCGGCCAGGGCGACGCCGCCTCGACCTACAAGGAAGGCTCGCAGTCCTATCCGGGCTTCCAGAAGACCGACGCCGGCGGCCATTCGCGCACCAGCTGGGCGCTGTACGGCGACGTCGCGGCCACGCCGGTTCCGGAGTGGAAGATCGACGCGGCCGTCCGCTACGAGAAGTTCAGCGACTTTGGCGACACCACGGTGGCCAAGCTGACCAGCCGCTATGACTTCAACGAGATGTTCGCCATCCGCGGCACGGCCTCGACCGGCTTCCGCGCCCCGACCCTGGCGGAATCCTACTACTCGGCGACCAACGTCTCGCCGACCAGCGCCTTCGTGCAGCTGGCCCCGAACTCCGCGGCGGCCCGCCTGCTGGGCATCGATGGGCTGAAGCCCGAGAAGTCGAAGAACTACAGCCTCGGCATCGTGGCCCACCCGATCCCGAAGATGACGGCGACGATCGACGCCTACCAGATCAACCTGAAGAACCGCATCTTCGGGTCCAGCTCGGTCTACGGCCTGCGCAACGGCGTCGTGGTCAACAGCAACGTCAACGCCGCGATCGCCGCCAACGGCAACGTGCTGGACAGCACGGTGGCCAGCACCGGCATCAACATCTTCTCGAACGGCCTGGACACCCGCACCCGCGGCCTCGACTTCGTGGTCGCCTATCCGACCGATCTCGGCGACATGGGCCGCATCGACTGGACGCTGTCGGGCAACTTCAACAAGACCAAGATCACCAAGGTCAAGGCCGCCCCGACGGCGCTCGCCACCACCAGCGTCGCCTTCCCGACGGGTCAGGTCCTGTTCGCCGGCAACGCCGCCTCGCTGCTCGAGAAGGCCGCGCCGAAGTACAAGATCGGCCTGAACGGCCTCTACACCTTCGGCAAGCTGTCGCTGTCGCTGACCGAGACCTTCTACGGCAAGGCCTCGGCCCTGTCGGATCCCGGCACCGGCCCGCTGCTGGACACCGTGGCCAGCAGCGCGGCGATCACCGACGCCGAGCTCTCCTACAAGTTCCCGGTCGGCGTCACCGCCGCGATCGGGGCCAACAACCTGTTCAACAAGTATCCGGACAAGTTCTCGGCCGCGTTCCAGACCGCCTGTATCGCTTCGGGCGGCGGCTGCGTGACCCAGTACCCGGGCTTCTCGCCCTACGGCATCAACGGCGGCTACTACTACGGCCGACTGACCTACGCCTTCTAAGGCCGGGTCACAGACTGATAAGCGAAGGGGCGGGCCGCGAGGTCCGCCCCTTTTGCTTGGGCGTCAGGCCGTCCAGCCGCCGTCGATGGTCAGGCTGGCGCCGGTCATGTAGCCCGCGCCCGGACCCGCCAGCCAGGCGACCAGGTCGGCGATCTCGTCGGCCTTGCCGATGCGGCCCAGCGGCAGCTTGGGACGGATGTAATCCATCAGGTCTGCGGTCATGTCGGTCTCGACCGGACCCGGCTGGACGTTGTTGACGGTGATCTGGCGAGGCGCGAAGTCCAGCGAAGCCCCGCGCACCAGCTGGGCCACGGCGGCCTTGGTCATGGCGTAGACGCTGGCGCCCGGACTGCCGATCCGCTCGGCGGTATTGCTGCCGATGGTGACGATGCGGCCGCCGTCCAGCAGGTGTGGCGCGGTGTAGTGGATCGCGGCGAACACGCCCCGCACATTGACGGCCAGCATGCGGTCGAAGTCGTCGAGCGCGAACTGATCGATGGTCCCGCCGATCAGCACGCCGGCGTTGACGACCAGCACCCCCAGCTTGCCGAAGCGCGCGACGGCGACCTCGACCGCGCCGCGCACGGCCTCGGCATCGGCGCTATCGGCCTGGATCGCGAGAGCGGTCCCGCCGGCCGCCTCGACGTCCTGGACCAGGGCGGCGGCCTTATCGGGCGAGCTGACATAGGTGAAGGCGATCGGACGCCCCTCGGCGGCGAGACGGCGGACGATGGCGGCGCCCATGCCGCGTGAACCGCCGAAAACCAGGGCCGGCGCGGTGGGCGAGAAGGTGATGGACATGATGGTTTTCCGTTTTGGACTGATTGGTCCTAAACTCATGATCCTTTCCAGACCGATCAGTCAAGAATATTCTGGACTCACCGGTCCGGAATGGTAGGATACCCCTATGGCCAGACCCTCAGAGTTCGACCGAGACGAGGCGATCGCCAGCGCGATCAAGGTGTTCGCGCGTCACGGCTATGAGGCCGCATCGACCAGCGACCTGCTCGAAGGCATGGGCATCGCCCGCCAGAGCCTTTACGGCGCGTTCGGCGACAAGCGGCGGCTGTTCCTGGAAGCGCTGCGCCGGTACGCGGCCGACTCGCTGGCCCAGATGCGCGAGGCGCTGGCCACGGGCTCGCCGGCCGAGGGCGTCGAGGCGGCCCTGCTGGTCGGCCTCGGCTCCAGCGCCGATGTAGAGACCGGCTGCCTGGGCGTCGGCTCGATCGTCGAGTTCAGCCGCTCGGACCCTGACATCAACGCCCAGAACGACGCCGCTGGTGTAGTTGTGATCGCGGCCTTCGCCGACCGGGTCCGCGACGGCATGGCCGCCGGCCAGTTCGACTCCGGCCTCGACGCCGAGTCGGCGGCCAAGATGCTGCTGGCGTTGCGGTCGGGCCTGAAAGTCTCGGCGCGCGGCGGTACCAGCGAGGCCGATCTACGCGAAGCCGCCCAACTCGCGCTGCGCGGCCTGCGGGCCTAGAGCCCCTTCCCCATCCGGATCAGCGGCACGCGATAGCCCGTCGAGGTCACCGCCTCGAACGGCTCGATCTCGTGGTAGCCGCACGCCCGATACAGCGGCACGCCGCCCATGGTCGCGGCCATCTCGACGCGCGTGAAACCCTCGGCGCGGGCGGCGGCCTCGCAGGCATCCAGCACGACTCGGCCGACGCCCTTCCGCGTATGGTCGGGGTGCGTGTACATCGCCCGCACCCGGGCGGCGTCGACCTTGGGGTCCAGCAGCGCCGCGTCGCGGCCGGCCGAGTGGTCGCCGCCGAACAGGGTGGCGCGCCGGCTCCAGCCGCCGCAGCCGGCGATCTCGCCCGCATCCTCGACCACGAAATAGGTCCCGTCGGCGATCAGCTGGGTGTCCAGGCCCATGATCTCGAACGAGGCCTTCACGCCCTCGGGCGGCAGGAACGCCTGGAGCAACTCGCCGATCGCGCGGTCCATCAGGGCCGACAGCACCGGCATGTCCCCGGGAGTCGCCAGGCGCAGGGAAAGCTCTTTCATCTCGACGCACACCGATCGCTCAAAGGGCGCCCCCGGCGCCCAATGCCGAGGCTTCTAACATGTCAGCCTCGTGACGAACCCGAAATGAATTGCGCCGATCGGGCCGGGATTTCGAGATGCCCTCAGCCGACGCGGTGAAGCCCGTCGGCCAACAAAGGGCGGGGATTATATGAGCGGATTGGACGCGTCTTCGGCGGGTGGGGTGCTCACACGTCGTCGGTTCTTCGAAAGCCTGGCCGCGGTGGGCGGCATGTCGCTGGTGCTGTCGGGCATGGAGGCGCTGGGCTACGGCATGGCCTCGGCGACCGAGCTGCCGCCCGAGCTGAGCGGCGGGGCCAAGAACACCAAGATCGTCATCCTGGGCGCGGGCCTGGCGGGCATGACCGCCGCCTACGAACTGAGCAAGGCCGGCTATCAGGTGCAGGTGCTGGAGGCCCGCTCTTACGCCGGCGGCCGCTGCCAGACGGCGCGCAAGGGCTTCAAGCACACCGACCTGATCGGCCACGAGCAGACCTGCGAGTTCGACGAGGGCCAGTACATCAACCACGGCCCGTGGCGGATCCCGTACCACCACCGCTCGACCCTGCACTACACCAAGAAGTTCGGGGTGCCGCTGGAGAGCTTCGTCAACGACAACGACGCGGCCTACATCTATTTCGAGAAGGGCCAGGGCCCGCTGGCCGGCAAGCCGGTGCGCAAGGGCGAGGTCGCCGCCGACATCCGCGGCTACACCGCCGAGCTGGTCGCCAAGGCCGCCAGCCAGGGCCAACTGGACGCGCCGCTGACCGGCATCGACCGCGAGAAGTTCGTCTCCTATCTGGTCACCGAGGGACGCCTGTCCAAGGACCTCGCCTACAAGGGCACCGAAGGTCGCGGCTTCTCGATCCATCCGGGCGCGGGCATGAGCCCCGGCCCCGGCAAGGAGCTGCCGCCCTACGCCTTCAAGGACGTGCTCGACAGCGGCGCCTGGAAGGTCCTGAGCTCGGTCACCGGCTACGAGCAGCAACGCACCATGCTGCAGCCGATCGGCGGCATGGACCAGATCGCCAAGGCCTTCGAGAAGCAGGTCGGCCCGATGATCCGCTACGGCGCGGTCGTCGAGAAGATCAAGCAGTCGCCGACCGGCGTGACGGTCTCGTACAAGGGCGCCGACGGCAAGAAGGCCGAGGTCACGGCCGACTACTGCCTGTGCACCATACCGCTCAGCGTGCTGAAGCAGATCGACCTGGACGCCTCGCCCGCTTTCAAGGCGGCGATGGAAGGCGTGGCCTACGCCCCGGTCAACAAGATCGGCATCCAGATGAAGAACCGCTTCTGGGAGGACAAGCACCACATCTATGGCGGCCACATCTATACGGACCTGGCCGGCATCAACTCGATCACCCTGCCCTCCTATGGCTGGCAGGGACAGAAGGGCGTGCTACTGGGCTACTACGCGTTCGGCGGCGAGGCGGCCAAGATCAGCGCCAAGAGCCCGGCCGATCGCGCGGCCTTCGCCGTGGCGGCGGGCCAGAAGATCTTCCCGGAATACGCCGAGAACTTCGACAACGCCTTCTCCTTCAGCTGGCACCTGGCCGAGTACAATCTGGGCGGCTGGGCCGAGTGGGGCGAGACCGGCCGCAAGGACTGCTACCCGACGCTGTGCGAGCCCGACGGCCGCCTGTACCTGGCCGGCGAGCACCTCAGCTATCTGGGCGGCTGGCAGGCCGGGGCCATCGAGTCCGCCTGGCAGCAGATCGGCAAGATCCACGCCCGCGTGTCGCAAGCCTGAGACCCGAGACCATGATCAGCAAAACCCACCTCGCCGCCCTCGTCGCGGCGCTCGCCCTGCCCGCGCTCGCGTCGGCCGCCACCCCGCAGTCGCAGTTCCTGGACAACTGCTCGGCCTGCCACCAGCCTACGGGCAAGGGCGTCAAGGGCGCCTTCCCGGCCCTGGCCGGCTCGGCCTTCGTGCAGGGGGATCCGAAGATCGTCATGACCACCGTGCTCAATGGCCGCGCGGGCATGCCTGCCTTCAAGGACGACCTGACCGACGCCGACCTGGCGGCCATCCTGACCTATGTCCGCTCGTCGTGGGGCAACAAGGCTTCGGCCATCAAGCCCGCCGACGTCCTGGCCGCCCGCAACGCCGCCAAGGCCGCCGCCAAGGCGCGCGGCCTGCAGGCCCACTAATCCAAATTCCAACGGGAGAGACATCATGAAACGCCTCATCGCCCTCGCCGCCAGCATCGTCGCCCTCGCCGGCTTTGACGCCGCCGCCCACGCCCAGGAGATCGTCCGTGGCGGCGACGCCAAGGCCGCCATCGCCAGCGTCGTCACCGTGCCGGCCGGCTTCGACACCATCTACGTCTCGGGCATGACCCCGCCGGTGATCGACGAGAAGGCCACGGGCGTGGCCAAGTTCGGCGACACCAAGACCCAGACCCTGGGCGTGCTGGGCCGCATCGAGGCCGCGCTGAAGACCCAGGGCGCGACCATGGCCGACGTCGTGATGATGCGCGTCCTGCTGGTTGGCGACCCGGCCAAGGAGGGCAAGATGGACTTCATGGGCATGATGGAGGGCTACAAGACCTTCTTCGGCACGGCCGCCCAGCCCAACAAGCCCGCCCGCATCACCAGCCAGATCACCTCGCTGGTCCAAGACGGCATGCTGGTGGAGATCGAGGTCCAGGCGGCGAAGAAGAAGTAAGCGCAGCCGAAACCCACCCAGCTTGTCATCCCGGAAAGCGCATAGCGCTTGTCCGGGACCCAGGGGCCGGCGCAATGCGGTTGCCCCTGGGTCCCGGCTCTCCGCTTCGCTGCGGCCGGGATGACAAGCGGGGGTGCGATGCTGGGCAGCGTTGCTCGACACTCCAAATTTCACCGTTCCACGAAATAATTTCGTGACAACGTTGTCAGATCGATTTCAAACGTCTATATGGAACTCAGCCCTTTCGGGCGTTTCCTCCCAATGACTCGGCCGCCTTCTTCTCCTGGAAGGCGGCCGTTCTTTTGTCTGGGCGCCAGCGCATCCGCCGCTCAAACGACATTACTCAAATTCCAAGACATACTTTGATACGATCCAGCAAATATCTGGAAATCTTATCATTTTCCGATGTAGAAATGTTCAACCATTGAGCCACAAGCCGCTCAATATTTAGCCCGTAAGCAGAAGATAGGCGCAGTTCAGCGCCACTATGCTTCGCCGCGACCGGTTCACGTCTCAGCCTTTGGACATTCGACACGCCCTTCCGCTCGACCGGAAGACCGCGGTTGTCGTCGTCCAAGGGGATAGTCCATGAAATACGCCAAGTCCGCCGCGCTCGCCGGCGCCGCCATGATGCTCGCCCTGGCCGCCGCCGGATCGGCCGCCGCCCAGGCCATGACCACGCCGTCGATGAGCTGGCCCCTGGCCGCCAATCCCAAGCCGACCTCCATCGACGCAGGACCGCTCGGGAACGTCTACGTCACCGGCGCGATCAGCGGCATCGGCTATGTGCAGGACCGCAAGGCCGGCAGCGACGTCAAGGCGCGGGGCGACATCTCGAACGCCCAGGTGATGGTGCAGACCACCGAAGGGCCGATCCAGTTCTTCGCCCAGTTCGGCGCCTATTCGTTCCCGACCGTGGGCGTTCCGTATGGCGAGGCGACCGACAACACCAAGAACACCTTCGGCACGGTGTCGCAGGCGTTCGTGAAGTTCGTGCCCAGCGAAAACGTCTCGATCATGGTCGGCAAGCTCCCGACCCTGATCGGCGCCGAGTACAGCTTCACCTTCCAGAACGCCAACATCACCCGTGGCCAGCTGTGGAACCAGGAGAACCTGATCAACCGCGGCGTCCAGGTGAACTACGCCGCCGGCCCGCTCAGCATCTCCGCCTCGCTGAACGACGGCTTCTATTCCGACAAGTACAGCTGGGGCTCGGCCCTGGTGTCCTACGCCGTCAACGACAAGAACGTCATCGCCTTCGCCGGTGGCGCCAATTTCGACAAGGCGGTCGACGTCGCCACCTCGGCCACGCCGCTGCTGCAGAACAATTCCGAGATCTACAACCTGATCTGGACCCACACCAACGGGCCGCTGACGATCATGCCCTACGTCCAGTACACGCGCGTGCCGAAGATGCCGTCTCTGGGCGTCACCGAGAAGGCCTCCACCACGGGCGTCGCGGTGCTGGGCAAGTACAGCTTCAGCGACACCTTCTCGCTGGCCGCCCGGGCCGAGCACATCACCACGGACGGCAATGGCGTGACCAACCTGCTGTATGGCCCCGACAGCAAGGCCACCACCCTGACCCTGACGCCGACCTACCAGAAGGGGGCGTTCTTCGTCCGGGGCGAGGTCGCCTACATCAAGCTGAACGACTACGCCGCCGGCTCAGGCCTCGGCGCCAACGGCGACAAGAAATCCCAGACCCGCGCGCTGATCGAGACGGGTATTCTGTTCTAGGACTGGAACTGGCCCCGTCTTCTCTCGCGGGAGACGGGGCGGCTAGGCGGCTCAAGCCGAGATGTTGACCAGGGTGCCGGTCAGTTCGCCCGTGGTCTGGGCCAGGGCCGCGCCGGCCGAGGCCGTGGCCTGGGCGTTGGCCTGGGCCACCGCCAGCTGCGTCAGGTCGACGATCTTCGCGGCGGCGTCGCTCGAAGCGGCCGGGCGCGGCGTGTACTGGGCGGTGCTGGAGGCGGAAATCTGCACGACGCGTTCCTTTGCGGATCGCGGGCAATCTGGCCGGCAAGCCTTAAGCAGGCCTGACCAAACAGGGTTAACCGTCAGGCCGTGACAATGCGCCCTTCCCGAGCCTCGACCGGCCAGGGCGAGAGCCTGGCGCCGACGCAGGGACCGCCGACGCAGGCCCCCTCCTCCACCGTGAACACCGCCCCGTGCCACGAGCACATGATCAGCTCGCCGTCGGGGGTCAGGTACTGGTCTAGCGCCTGGGCCAGCGGCAGGCCGGCGTGCGGGCAGCGGTCGACATAGCCGAACACCGCCTCGCCCTGGCGCACCACGAAGCCGTGGAAACGCGCCTCGCCGATCTGCAGCACGTAGTTCCGCGCCTTGCCGTCGGCGATCAGGTCCAGCGGGCCGAGATTGATCCCGGCGCGCGTTTCCCAGATCCGTCCGACGGTAGGCGCCTCGTCCGTCAAACCCGCTCGACCGTCTGCTCAATGGCGCCGAAGATCGTGTGGCCCTTGGCGTCCTTCATCTCGATGCGGATGGTGTCGTCGCCCAGCAGGAACGGCGTCTTGGCCGCGCCGTGCAGGATGGTTTCGACCGTGCGCAGCTCGGCCAAGCAGGAGTAGCCCAGACCGCCCTCGCTGATCGGCTTGCCGGGACCGCCGTCCTCGCCACGGTTCGACACGGTACCCGAGCCGACGATGGTGCCGGCGCACAGGCTGCGAGTCTTGGCGGCGTGGGCCACCAGGGTGCCGAAGTCGAAGGTCATGTCGACGCCGGCGTCGGCCTTGCCGAAGTCCTTGCCGTCCAGCTCGACCAGCAGCGCGCCGTGCAGCTTGCCGTCCTTCCACGCATCGCCCAGGGCCTCGGGCGACACCGCCACCGGCGAGAAGGCGCTGTGCGGCTTGGACTGCACGAAGCCGAAGCCCTTGCCCAGCTCGGCCGGGATCAGGTTACGCAGGGAGACGTCGTTGCACAGCATGACCAGGCGGATGGCGGCCAAGGCCTCCTCGCGGCTGGCGCCCTGCGGCACGTCATCAACAATCACGGCGACCTCGCCTTCCAGGTCACAGCCCCACGCGGCGTCGGCCAGCGGGATCGGATCGCGGGGCGCCAGGAAGCCGTCCGAGGCGCCCTGGTACATCAGCGGATCGGTCCAGAAGGTCTCGGGCATCTCGGCGCCGCGCGCCTGACGCACCAGCTGCACATGGTTCACATAGGCCGAGCCGTCGACCCACTGATAGGCGCGCGGCAGCGGGCTCAGGGCGTCGTGCTCGTGGAAGCGTTCCTGCGGCACCGCGCCGTGCTCGAGGCTGTCGGCCAGCCCCTGCAACATCGGCCCGCAGCGCTCCCAGTTGTCCAGCGCGGCCTGCAACGTCGGCGCGATGGTCCCGGCGTCGGTGAACCAGGCCAGGTCGTTGGAGACCACCACAAGCCGGCCGTCGCGGCCGCCCTTGAGAGACGCGAGCTTCATCAGCGCTTCCTCTTATTCTGTTCTGGTTACGGCAGACGCGCTTTGGGGAAGCCCGTCCAACACGCGTCATAGTCACCCTGAAGCGCGGAAGTCTCCAGAGCGAACTTTGTCGGCCGGATCACCCAGCGGCTTTCGAACATGAAGGCCATGGTCCCGTCGATCTTGTGCGGACCCAGTTCGGCCTCGGTCGCCTTCTTGTGGCTGGCCAGGTCGGGGCCATGATCGCTCATGCAGTTGTGCAGGCTCGAGCCACCCGGCGAGAACCCGCCCTCCTTGGCGTCATAGGCGCCGTGGACCAGGCCCATGAACTCGCTCATCACGTTGCGATGGAACCACGGCGGGCGGAACGTGTGCTCGGCCACCATCCAGCGCGGCGGGAAGATCACGAAGTCGCAATTGGCCGTCCCCGGCGTGTCGCTGGGCGAGGTCAGGACCGTGAAGATCGACGGATCGGGGTGGTCGAAGCTGACCGTGTTGATCGTGTTGAAGCGCGACAGGTCGTAGCGATACGGCGCGAGATTGCCGTGCCAGGCCACGACGTCCAGCGGGCTGTGATCCCACTCGGTGGCCCAGAGCGCGCCCTGGAATTTCTGGATGACCAGGGTCGGCGCATCGACGTCCTCGAACGCCGCCACCGGGGTCTCGAAGTCGCGCGGATTGGCCAGGCCGTTGGAGCCGATCGGCCCCAGGTCCGGCAGCTTGAACGCCGCGCCGTAGTTCTCGCAGACATAGCCACGCGAAGGGCCGTCCAGCTCGACGCGGAACCGCACGCCGCGCGGGATCACCGCGATGTGGCCGGGACCGGCCTTCAGCACGCCGAATTCGGTGACCAGAGTCAGCACGCCCTGCTGTGGCACGATCAGCAGCTCGCCGTCGGCGTCGTAGAACACGCGGTTCTGCATCGACATGTTGGCGAGATAGAGGTGGACGCCCATGCCGTTCAGGGTCGCGGCGTCGGCGTTGCCGGCGATCGTGACGAGGCCGTCGACGAAGTCGGTCGGCGCGGCCGGGATCTCCAGCGGGCTCCAGCGCAGGCGGTTGGGCGTCACCGGGCCATCGAAGCGCGAGACCAGCTTGTCCTGGGCGTAGGGCGCGTACGGCCCGTGCCCGGCGCTGGGTCGCAGGCGGTAGAGCCAGCTGCGTTTGTTCTCGTGACGCGGTGCGGTGAAGGCCGTGCCGGAGATCTGCTCGGCATAGAGCCGGAACGGAACCCGCTGCGGCGAGTTCTGGCCCACCGGCAACGCGCCGGCCACGGCCTCGGTGGCGAAGTGGGCGCCGAAGCCGGTTTGGTAGCGGAGGTCCATGTGCGTTCCCGTGACCTTGTGGCCATCATTATCTTGTCATCCCGGAAGCCTCGCAGAGGCTGTCCGGGACCCATGGGCCAATGGCAGTGCGGTTGCCCCTGGGTCCCGGCTCTACGCTACGCTTCGGCCGGGATGACAAGGAAGGGGTATTCGGAAGCGGCCTAAGCCTCGACAGTGATCACCCCACGGCGGATCTGGTCCAGCTCGATACTTTCGAACAGGGCCTGGAAGTTGCCGTTGCCGAAGCCCTGGTTGCCCTTGCGCTGGATGATCTCGAAGAAGATCGGGCCGAACAGGTTCTCGGTGAAGATCTGCAGCAGCAGGCCTTCGTCGCCGACATTGCCGTCCAGCAGGATGCGGTTCTTCTTCAGGCGCTCCAGGTCCTCGCCATGGCCCGGGACGCGCTTGTCGACCAGCTCGTAATAGGTCTCGATCGTGTCCTGCAGCTTGACGCCTCGAGCGCGCAGCTTCTCGACCGTGCCGTAGATGTCGTCCGTGGTCAGGGCCAGGTGCTGGATGCCCTCGCCGTTGTATTGGCGGATGAACTCCTCGATCTGGCTCTTGTCGTCCTGGCTTTCGTTCAGCGGGATGCGGATGGCCTTGTCGGGCGCGATCATCGCCTGGCTGAACAGGCCCGTGGCCTGGCCCTTGATGTCGAAGTACTTCTGCTCCTCGAAGCCGAACACCGAGTTGTAGAAGGTCGACCAGGTGCGCATCTGGCCTCGCTTGACGTTGTGGGTCAGGTGGTCGAGCAGGTCGAGGCCGACATTGTTCTTGGCCTCTTCCAGGGCCGCGCCCGGAACCTGTTCCCAGCTGTCATAGATGGTGCCGCCGTCGCCGTAGCGGTCGACGAGGTAGAGCAAGGACCCGCCGATGCCTTCCAGCACCTTGGCGTCCGAACCCAGCAGCGAACGCGAGGCGTCGGCGGCCTTGGCGCCGCGCGCCAGGGCGTCGGCATAGGCCTGCTCGACGTTCTCGACGCGGAAGGCCATGCCGTTGGCCGACGGGCCGTGGGCCTCGCGGAAGTCGGCGACCTGGCCGGCCGTCTCCTGGTTGACGATCAGGTTGATGCGGCCCTGCTTGTAGCGGGTCGCGGCCTTGGTCGGGTGCTTGCTGGCGGCGACGAAGCCCAGCTGCTCGATCAGGCCGATCATGGCCGCCGGATCGGGGCTGGTGAACTCGACGAACTCGAAGCCGTCGAGGCCCAGCGGGTTCTGTTCAGAAACGAGGGTCATGCCGGTTCTCCCTGCAGGCAGGCGTTGAGCGCCCGCGCGAACGTGTCGATGTTGTCAACGGTCAGGCCGGCCAGATTGATGCGGCCGGAACCCGCCATGTAGATCGCGTGGTCTTCGCGCAGTTGAGCGACCTGGGCCGGCGACAGCGGCAGCAGGGCGAACAGGCCGTGCTGACCGGCCAGCGGCGCCAGCAGCGGAACCGCCGCCGCCAGACGCTGGCGCAGGTCGGCCACGCGGGCGCGCATGGCTTCCAGTTCGGACTTCCAGAGCGTCGTGAGGGTCTCGCTCTCCAGGATAACACGAACCGTGGCGGCGCCGTGATCCGGCGGCATCGACCAGTTGGTGCGGGCCAGGGCGCGGATGTTGCTGGCGGCCAGGTCGAGCGTCGCGGCGTCGCGGGTCATCGTGTAGAGCGCGCCGACTCGCTCGCGGTAGAGACCGAAATTCTTGTCGCAGGAATAGGCCAGCAGGCCGTCCTCGGCGGCGGCCAGGACCATGCGCATGCCGGCAGCGTCTTCCTCAAGCCCGAGGCCCAGGCCCTGATAGGCCAGGTCGATCAGCGGGACGATCCCCTTGCGACCGACCAGCTCGGCGATCGCGGCCCATTGCTCCAGGCTGTAATCGGCGCCCGACGGGTTGTGGCAGCAGGCGTGCAGCAGCACCGCGTCGCCGGCCCGCGCGGTCTCCAGGCTGGCCATCATCTCGTCGAAGGGCAGCTTCTGGGCGCGCTGGTCGTAGTGGCGGAACGTGACCGTCTCGATGCCCAGCTGGTCCAGGATCTGGGTGTGGTTGGGCCAGGTCGCCGCGCCGATGAACATGCGGATGTCGGGCTTGGCGGCCTTCAGCAGCTCGCAGGCCAGGCGCACCGCGCCGGTGCCGCCCGGCGTCTGCACGCCGAACATCTCGTGGCCGACCGCGTCGCCGAAGACGATCGGCTTCAGGAGGTCCAGGAAGCCGATGTCGCCCTCGGGGCCGAGATACGACTTGGTCGCCTGGGTGTTCAGCAGGATCTGCTCGGCGGCCTTCACGGCTTCCAGCACCGGCGTCGCGCCGGCGTCGTCGCGGAACACGCCCACGCCCAGATCGATCTTCGCCGGACGCGGGTCGCGACGATAGAGGCCGATCAGCGACAGCAGGGAGTCCGGCGCCTGAGGCGTCAGGCCGGTGAACACGGAGGAGGTCATGACGGCTTTCCGGATGGTCGACGGAAAGCAGCTTATCGCGGGCCTGAAGTCAGAACGTGGCGATGATGACCATGATGGATGTCAATTCGGTCACATCATGCCAACGATTGGCATCGAACACGGCGCGATATGATCAGCCCAGATAGTCCAGCGGCAGGGCTGTGGAATCCTTGACCGTGTCCAGCACGAAGGCCGAGCGCACGTCCTTCACGGCCGGCATCTTCAGCAGGCGTTGCATCATCAGGTCGCCATAGGCGTCGAGGTCCGGCGCCACCACCCGCAGCAGATAGTCGTAGCTGCCGGTCATCACATAGCAGCCCACCACCTCGGGCTCGCGCAGCACCGCCTGCTTGAACGCCTCGGCCGCGCCCTCGGTGTGGTCGACCTGCACCTCGACATAGGCCAGCACGCCCAGCTGCGCCTTGCGCCGATCCAGCAGCGCGACGTAGCCGCTGATCAGCCCCGAGGCCTCCAGCTGCTTGACCCGCCGCAGGCACGGACTGGGCGACAGCCCGACCCGCTCGGCCAGGTCGACGTTCGAGATCTTGCCGTCCTCCTGCAGGATCTGCAGGATTTTCCGATCGGCGCGGGTGAGCTTCATCGTGACCGGTTCAGGCTAAGCGTTGGCAGGATATGCCAATACCTAGCCCGAAAAGCGGCAGCTCGCTACTTCGCCGCCGGCGTATCCTCGCCCAGCCAGGCCTTCCGGAACGCCAGCTGCGCGTCGGTCGGCTTCAGGTCGGCCTTTTCGTAGCGGACGACCTCGATTGTCGGGTCGGCGACGATCTTCAGCGGGGCTTCGCGGGTCTGGCCGCGCTGGATGAACTTCACCGTCGTGGCCTCGTCGGGTTTCAGGCGGTCGAGGGCGTCGGTCCAGTCGCCTTCGTTCGTGAATTCGAAGCGGCCGATGCTGACGATGCGGTCGCCGATCTCGACGCCGGCCGCGTAGAGCGGGCTGTTCGGCGCGGGCTGGGCGTCGAGGATCACGTCGGTTCCGCTGACCTTCACGCGAGACGCGCCCAGCCAGGCCTTCTTGGGCGACTTCGGGCGCAGCTTCAGGCCGGCCTGGTCCAGTAGCGGGCCAAAGTCCGGCAGCGCCGAACCCTCGATGCTGGCCTTGAAGAACCCATCGGCGAAGGCCTGGTCGCCCGTCGTCTGGGCTAGAGCCGCGCGGGCGTCGGCGGGCTTGTAGGCCTTCTCAGGGACGCCGTGGACGCGCCACATGCGCTTCATGAAGTCGTCCAGGCTGACCGGCTTCTCGCGCCCGCGCAGCTGCAGGTCCAGGGCCAAGCCGATCACCGCGCCATAGGGATAGTACGAGGTGAAGATGTTGCTGTTGACCGGGTCGAGGGCGGCGGCGGCGTCGACGAACGGCGCGCGCAGGCTCATCTCCTGCGGCGAGCCGTAGAGGCGGCCGGGGCCGTTGACGACGCCGTTCAGCGTGCCCGACAGGCCCGTGAGGAACTCGTCCACCGTCGACTGGCCCGCGCGGCGGATCAGCAGCGGGCCGTAGTACTGGGTGAAGCCTTCAGCGAGCCACAGCGACGGGGTCGGGTTGGCCTTGGTGAAGTCGAACGGCTCCAGCTCGGCCGGGCGGATGCGCTCGACGTTCCAGGCGTGGAAGAACTCGTGGCTGGCCGTGCCCAGCTGGCTGAAATTGCCCCGGAACAGCGAGCGCGGCTGGCTGATGAAGGTCGAGTTGCGGTGCTCCATGCCGTCGCCGGTGATCTGCGGCATGTAGTCGGCGATGAAGGTGTATTCGCCGTGATCGAACTTCGGCAGCTCGCCGAACACCTTGATGTGCTGGGGCACGATGGCCTTCAGCTTCTCGACGAACTTGTCGGCGTCCTCGTCGGTGCCGGGGTTATGCAGCGCCAGGCGGAAGGTGTAGGAGGTGCGGCCGCTGTCGGTCACCTGCCACTCGCGCACCGTCAGGGCGCTGATCTCGGTCGGGCTGTCCATGAAGTACTGCAGGTTCGGGGCCCAGTAGGCGTCGGCCTGACCGGCGACGGCCGGCAGCTGGGTGGCGATCTTCCAGCTGGGGTCGGCGCGCTTGAAGGTCACGCGGATCGGCTTGGCGTCATAGCCCTCGGCCCACAGGAAGGTGGCCGGCATGTTCAGGTGCGCGTGGGTGGTGTCGACCTGCGAATAGGTGCCGTCGCCGCGGTCGGCATACAGCGTGTAGGTGACCTTCACCGTCCCGTCGTGCCCGGCCACGGTCCAGCCGTAGGGCTCGCTGCGCTCGACCTTCAGCGGCTTGCCGGCGCCGTCGACGGCGCTGACCTGGTAGACGTTCTTGGCGAACTCATGGATCGCGTAGCGGCCCGGCGACGAGCGCGACATCCGCACCTTCAGCGGGCCTTTCGGCACGCCGCGATAGGTGGCGACGATCTGGGCCTCGTGGTGGCGGGCGTTGTCGAACGAGACCTCGTACTGGGTCGGCGCGTTGGCGCCCGGGTCTTGAGCGGCCGCTGCTCCAGTCGCGACGAAGGCCAGGCCCGCCAGGCCGAACAGAACTTTCCGCATGCACACTCCCCCGCCGCGCCCCTCGCGGTCGAAGGCGGCACTCTGGCTCAGGCGGAACGGGAGTCGCAAGGCGAAGCCCGCAAAGCAAAACGCCCCGGGTTTCCCCGGGGCGTTTCGTAATCACTTAGGTCGTTTGGAAGGATCCCGCTTGGGGTCTTCCTTTCAATTGGCCAGGCGACGCAGGAACGAGGGGATTTCGAGGTCCTCGCCGTCGTCGGTCTGCGGCGCTTCGATCGGCTGCAGCTGCGGACGGGCGCTCTGGGTCGAGCGGGCCTGCGGCTGCGGAGCCGCCGAAGCCTGCTGCTCGTAGCGCTGGCGACCACCGCCGAACATCGAGAAGAAGCCACCGCCCTGTTTCTGGGGGCGACGCTCTTCGTAATAGTTGTTCTCCGGGAACAGCGGCTCTTCGGCGGCGACGTCATCGACCATCGGGTCGACGATGCGCGTCACCGTCCGGGCCGCAGGCGCGGAAATACGCGGTTCTTCAGCTACACTGGGCTCGTCGTAGTAGAGCTCGGCTTCCGGCTCGGGCGCCGACATGACGATCTCGGGCTCCGGAGCCGACATCGGCTCGGGCGCGAAGGCCGACGACGGACGCTCGACGGGGCGAGCGGCTTCGTAGCGGGCGGTCGGACGGGCCGGTTCCGGCTGCGGAGCCGGGGCGCGCGTGGTGTCGGCGATCAGCGGCTGGGTCGTGGTGTTGCGGGTGACCGGCTTCGGCTCGATCTGGGCGATCGAGGCGCCGTCCATGCCGGTGGCGACCACCGACACGCGGATCACGCCTTCCAGCGACGGATCGAAGGCCGCGCCGAAGATGATGTTGGCTTCCGGATCGACCTGATCCGAGATCGCGTTGGCGGCCTCGTCGACTTCCAGCAGGGTCATGTCCATGCCGCCCGTCACGTTGACGAGCACGGCCTTGGCGCCCTTCAGCGAGACTTCGTCCAGCAGCGGGTTGGCGATGGCGTTCTGAGCGGCCATCAGGGCGCGGTCTTCGCCAGCGCCTTCGCCGGTGCCCATCATCGCCTTGCCCATCTCGGTCATGACCGTGCGGACGTCGGCGAAGTCGAGGTTGATCAGGCCCGGCAGGACCATCAGGTCGGTGATCGAACGGACGCCCGAGTGCAGGACCTGGTCGGCCATGCCGAAGGCTTCGGCGAAGGTCGTGCGTTCGTTGGCGACGCGGAACAGGTTCTGGTTCGGGATGACGATCAGGGTGTCGACGTAGCGCTGCAGCTCCTGGATGCCGCTATCGGCCAGGCGCATGCGGTGACGACCTTCGAAGTGGAAGGGCTTGGTCACGACGCCGACGGTCAGGATGCCGCGCTCACGAGCGCACTTGGCGATGATCGGGGCCGCGCCGGTGCCGGTGCCGCCGCCCATGCCGGCGGTGATGAAGACCATGTGGGCGCCGTCGAGGTGCTCACCGATCTCCGGGAACGACTCTTCGGCGGCGCTCATGCCGACTTCGGGATGGGCGCCAGCGCCCAGGCCCTGCGTGATCTGCACGCCGAGCTGGATGCGACGATCCGTTTTGGCGAACTGGAGTTGTTGCGCGTCGGTGTTGGCCACCACGAACTCAACACCTTCGAGGCCCGCCTCGATCATGTTGTTCACGGCGTTGCCGCCAGCGCCGCCGACACCGAACACCACGATACGCGGCTTCAGTTCAGTCGTACGCGGCGCAGAAAGAGAAATAGCCATGGGACCCTCGCGTCCTTAACGCCGAAATCGTCGAATGTAGACCTCGGCGACACCCAATCGCCCAGGATTGCCTCGACGATCGTGTTAACAGAACAACCACCATCGTTAATCGGCAGTTAACTGCATAATCTGAGTCGTGGTTCGGTCGAGCGCGGCCGTGGGATAAATTGTGGTCTATCAACAGAATCTCCAAGGGAACCAAGGGTTCCAACGGGGATTCACAGACGCGTGCGACCGAACGACGCTAAGCGCGAATTCTGGCGAATATAGGCTGACTCGGACAGCAAAAAGGCCCGACCGAGTGTCTCGGTCGAGCCTTCAAGGTTAAGCAGTACGGTTAATCACGCTTAAAACTTAGAAGCTTGGCGACTGGCCCAAGCTAGAGGTTGTCGCGCAGCCACGCGGCGGCCTTGGCCATCGGCGAAGCATTGGGATCGAGCGGACGCTTGCGGACCGGACCACCGGCCAGGGCCTTCGACGAAACGGCTTCGCGCGGCCCGAAGGCGGTGCGGTGCAGGGTGCCGGCGGCGGCGCAGAAGGCCGGACCCGAGGCGGCGTCGGCCAGGTGCGGCACCCGGCGCGGACGGCCCAGGCGGACCGGACGGTCGAACACGCGCACGGCGACTTCGCGGACGCCGGCCAGCTGGCTGGCGCCGCCCGTCAGGACGATGCCCGCGCCCGGCTCGACCGGCGCGCCCGAGGCCTTCAGGCGCTCGCGCAGCAGTTCCAGGGTCTCTTCGACGCGCGGCTGGATGATGCCCTTGAGCAAGGACCGAGGCGCGATCACCGGACCGGCGCCCGGGTCGTCGCCGCGCGGCGGGGCTTCGATCATCTCGCGGTCCTCGTTGGCCGAGGCGATCGCCGAACCGTGCAGGGTCTTGATGCGCTCGGCGCCGACCACCGAGGTCTGCAGGCCGCGGGCGATGTCTTGCGTGACGTGCCCGCCGCCGACAGCCAGGCTGTCGACGTGGCAGAGCGCGCCGTTGTTGAACACGGCCACCGAGGTCGAGCCGCCGCCCATGTCGATGCAGACGGCGCCCAGGTCCATCTCGTCCTCTTCAAGCGCGGCAAGCGCAGAAGCGAACGGCGCGGCGACCACGCCCTCGAAGGACAGGTGGGCGCGTTCGACGCAGTGGGCCAGGGTGTGGAAGATGTTTTCGTTGACCGAGACGACCAGCAGCTCGAGACCCAGCGAACGGCCGAACATGGCGCGCGGGTCGCGGATGCCGCGCTGGCCGTCGACCGACCAGGCGATCGGCAGCAGGTGGATCGGCTTGCGGCCGGGAATGCGGACCTGAGCCAGGGCCGAGGTGATGGCGCGCGACAGGTCGCCATCGCCGATCGGGCGGGCACCGAGCGAGACCTGGGTGTGGACGCGGTTGCTGGCCAGCTGGCCGCCGGCCGTGCAGACCGACACGCCCTGGACGTTGACGCCGGCCACGGTCTCGGCGCGCTCGACCGCCTGGGCGATCGCTTGCGCGGCCTCGTCCAGATTGACGATCGCGCCGCCGCGCACGCCGCGCGACTGGACGTAGCCGACACCGGCCGTCGTCAGGGTGCGGTTGTCGCGGTGGATCCCGTCGGCCTTCATGATGAAGCACGTGACCTTGGACGCGCCCAGGTCGACGGCCGCGATGGCGGGCTGGCGCACGAGCGTGGCCTTCAGGCCCTCGCGAGCTTGCTTCCGTTCCTCCAATCGCGACATCGCTATCGTCACCTCAGCACATCATTTCGTCGTCTACGCCCCGTCGGCCGCCGGTACTCCGGGGAGCACGGCGTCGCGGGGTCTGACAGCCACCATTTCGGGGTCGCGCAGATCGATCCGCGCAAAACCCATGTCGAGGATTCGCTGTCGTTGGTCGAGCTGATCCAATTGAATCAGCGCGGATTCTTCGTCAATGGCCGGCAGCTGGATCAGCGAACCGTCCTTCAGTCTCAAGTCCCATCGGCGGTCGTCGACGCGCACCAGCGCTTCGAGACGATCCCGCAGACGCGGCCGCGAGGCCACGGCCGGCAGGATCAGGCCGGCCGCCTGGTCGGCGCCCTGCCCCACCACCAGCGGCAGCGCGGGGAAGCGGGCCGGATCGGCCTCGCTGATCACCCGGCCTTCGCCGTCGATCACCTTCATGCGGCCCTGGTTCTGCCAGACGGCGAGAGCCGGGCGTTCCTCCACCGCGATCAGCACGGTGTCGGGCAGCATGCGCACGACCTTGGCGTCCTTGACCCAGCCGACGCCCTGCACCCGAGTACGGACGTCGTTCAGGTCCATGCCCAGCGTCGGCTGGTTCAGGTAGAGGCCCGAGGCCGCCAGAATATCGCCTTGCGCGGTCGCCGAGGCGCCGCGGATGTGAACCGTCTTCAACTTGAAGCCCGCCGAAGCGAACGAGTTGTCGACGCCATGGACCATGGACACGCCGATGCGCTCGGCGCGATGGCCGGTCGCCAGCATGATCACAAGACCGAGACCCAAGGCCGCGCCCGCTACGCTGAGGGCTACCGTGGGCGACAAACCCACGCCCTTGGCGGCGTGCAACTTCGCGGCCGGCTGCGCCCCCCGGGGCGCCGGCTTGCCTTTGCTCGGACTTGCGGGCGCTTCGGCCCGGGGTCGCCTAGGCTTAGGCGGTCCCCCCCGCACTACAGCGGGCATAAGCGTCCTCCACGATCCACAAAACTAGTTGGTCAAAAGGGATCCCGACGTGATCGGCCTGCTCGGGAGCGAGCGAGGTCGGCGTCATGCCGGGCTGCGTGTTGACCTCTAGAAGGACCAGAATGTCGTTAATGTCGTCATAACGGAAGTCGGACCGGGTCACCCCTTGGCAACCAAGAGCGGTATGGGCCAGCTCGGCCATCCGCATCGCTCTATCCCTTACGCCATCAGGGATTGGGGCCGGCAGGACATGGATTGAACCGCCTTCGGAGTACTTGGCTTCGTAGTCGTAGAAACCTGTGGATGCACGGATATCCGTTACCGCCAGCGCCCTGGGACCTTTTGACTCACCCATGACCGCGACGGCCAATTCCAACCCCCGGATGTAGGGCTCAACCATCACTTCCTCGCCGAAAGTCCACGAAGGAGAGGCAAGTTCTTCCGGCGGACGGTTCGCGCCCTCGAACACCAGGAACACCCCGACCGACGATCCCTCGGCATTGGGCTTAACGACATAGGGGGGCTGCAACACATGGTCGCGCGCGACATCGTGTCGGTTGTAGAGGCCGCCGCCGGGGACGATCACGCCGGCGGCCGCCAGCACGGCCTTGGCCTTGGCCTTGTCCATGGCCAGCGCCGAGGGCAGGACGCCCGAGTGGGTGTAGGGCAGCTTCAGCGTTTCCAGCACGCCCTGGACGCAACCGTCCTCGCCCCACTCGCCGTGCAGGGCGTTGAAGACCATGTCGGGCTTGGTGGCGGTCAGGACCTGGGCGATGTCGATGCCCGGGTCGATCCGCGAGACCTTGGCCCCCAGCCGCTCCAGCGCATCGGCGCAGGCTGCCCCAGAGACCAGGCTGACCTTGCGTTCCGACGAAGGGCCGCCGAGCAGGACGGCGATATGGCGGCCGGCCAAAGGGGCGGAATGCGGCTGGGTCATGGAGACTCTCAGAGGGCTGGAATGTTCAGCCACTCCTAGTCAGCGGCGATGACGCTGCCAACTCTCCAGCCCAACAAAGCTTGTCATCCCGGCCGCAGCGAAGCGGAGAGCCGGGACCCAGGGGCCAATGCAGTGCGGCTGCCCCTGGGTCCCGGACAGCGCTGCGCGCTTCCGGGATGACACGATAGTTAGTGGCTAGCCGGCCCGCCCGCCGCCTTGATCGCGCGGAAGTCGATGCCCGTCTCGGCCACCAGGTAGATCAGGCTGGCCCAGGCGGCGACGTTCTGCGCCAGTTCGTCCGGACGCACCTTGTTCAGGGTGTCGTCGGCGGTGTGGTGGTAGTCGAAGTAGCGGGTGGCGTCCTGCTCCAGCTCGACCGACGGCACGCCGGCTTCTTCCAGGCCCTCGATGTCGGCGCCGCCGTGGGTGGCGGGGGTGCGGCTGACATAGATCTTCAGTGGAGCCAGAACGTTGGCGGCCGTGGTGGCGAACGGATGGCTCTGGGCGCCGGTCGGCAGCTTCAGCGCATAGACCCGGTCGGCGCCGGTGTCGCTCTCGCCGGCCAGGACGATCTTGGGCACTTCATCCTTGTGGGCGGCGATATAGGCTTCCGACGAACCGCCGCTCTCTTCCGAGCCGAACATCACCACGCGGATGGTGCGCTTGGGATGCTTGGGCAGGTCGCCGATCAGCTTGGCCGCGGCCGTGGTGATGGCCACGCCCGTGGCGTCGTCCAGGGCGCCGGTGCCGACGTCCCAGCTATCCAGGTGGCCGCCGATGACGATCACTTCGTCCGGCTTCTCCGAACCCTTGATCTCGCCCGAGATGTTCCAGGCCACGTCGTTGGCGTCGGTGGTCGAGGCCAGCTTCAGCTTGATGCGCAGGGTCTTGCCCGACTTGGCCAGGCGCTCCAGCTGCTCGGCTTCGGGCACGCCCATGGCGGCGGACGGGATCGAGGCCACGCCGTCGCCGAAGGCGGTGACGCCGGTGTGCGGCACGGTCGAGTCCGAGGTCGAGACCGAGCGGATCAGCAGGGCCACCGCGCCGCGCTTGGCGGCTTCGGTCGGGCCCGAGCGGCGCGAGATGCCGGCCACGCCATAGCCCGAGCCGTCCTGGGCCTTGACCATCGGTTGGGTGATGACGGCGATCTTGCCCTTCAGCGCGCCCTCGGGGGCGGCCATCATCTCGGCATAGGTGCGGAACAGGGCGACGTCGGCTTCGATGCCCTCGGCCGGGGTCGGCACGGTGCGGCCCAGGCCCACGATGCCCAGCTTCATCGGATAGGGACCGACCAGCTCGGCGCTCTCTTCACCGCGCGTCCACGACGGCTTGGCGAACTGCTCGACCTTCACGTCGGTGAAGCCCAGGGCCTTCAGCTTGGCCACGCCCCAATCCTTGGCGCGCTCCATGGCCGGCGAGCCGACGAGGCGCGGGCCGATGCTGGTGGTCAGGTCCTCGGTGATGTCCCATGCGGTGCGGTCCAGCAGGGCCTTGTCGCGCAGGGCTTCAGCCGTGGCGACGGGCGACAGCGCGGGCGCGGCGGCCGGCGCGACGGTCTTGGCGCCCTTCGCGGGCTTGGTCTCGGCATGGGCGGCGCCCGAAAGCAGGGCGAGCGTGGCGGTGGCGGCCAGTAAGCGACGATACATGAGCAAGGATTCTCCCCAATGGCGCGGGAGTCATAGCACCGCTCCACGTCAGGGGGAGTCAGCATAACGCTGAACTGTCACACGTGCCCTCAGGCCGGGTGCCCGATCCGCTTGATCTCCCAGTCCAGCTGCACGCCGGTCTTTTCCTTGACGTCGGCGCGGACGGCCTCGCCCAGGCCTTCCAGATCGGCGGCGGTCGCCTCGCCCGTGTTGATCAGGAAGTTGCTGTGCAGCGGGCTGAACATCGCCCCGCCAAACGGCTTGCCGCGCCAGCCGGCCTCGTCGACCAGCTTCCACGACGAGTGGCCCGGCGGGTTCTTGAAGGTCGAGCCGCCGGTCTTCTCGCGGATCGGCTGGGTGGTCTCGCGACGCGACGTGATCTCGGCCATGCGGGCCTTGATCGCCTCGGGTTCGTCGGCGGCCCCTTCGAACACGGCGTCGAGCACGAAGACGGTGTCGCCGTCCTGCAGGGCGCTATGGCGATAGGTGTAGTGCAGGTCCTCGACGGACAGCTCACACACCTGGCCGGCGCGGTCCATGACCCGGACGGACTTCACGACATTGACGGTCTCGGAGCCGTAGCAGCCGGCGTTCATGATCACCGCGCCGCCGATCGTGCCGGGGATGCCGGCGTAGAATTCCAGCCCCGCGATCCCGGCCTCGGCCGCCTTGCGGGCCAGGATGGCGTCCGGCACGGCCGAGCCGGCCTTGATGCGGTTGTCGCCCAGCGGCTCGACGCCGTTGAAGCCCTTGCCCAGACGGATGATCACGCCCTCGACGCCGCCATCGCGGACCAGCAGGTTGGAGCCGACGCCGATCGCCAAGACAGGCACGGCCGGATCCAGGGCCTTCAGGAAGTCCGACAGGTCCTGCTCGTCGGCCGGCAGGAACACCACGTCGGCCGGACCGCCGACCCGGAACCAGGTGAACGGCGCCAGGGCTTCGTCGATCAGCAGCTTGCCACGGACGGTCGGGAGATTGGTTTTCCAGCTCATGCGGAGGCTCTAGCGCGTCCTGTATCGTTTCTCAAAGTGCTCGACCGCCCACCAGGACACGACGAGCAGGATGCCGGCGACGATCAGGGCGACGTGCGCCCAGTGCTCGGCGGGCGTGACATAGGTGACGCCGCCGGGCTGCTTCAGCGCCACGACGAACGGGCCGTCGGGCGCCTTGGGCCGCTGGGTGGTCAGCAGCTTGGTGAACCACCAGCTGCCGAACAGGTACGCGATCACCGCCACGACGATCGCGGCCTTGGTCGCGAGCCAGCGGTTGATCCTCACTTGCTCAGCGCTTCAAGCTGACCCGGCAGAGCGTAGGACCACGAGGTGATGTCGCCCGCGCCCAGCAGCACGACGAGGTCGCCGCTGGTGGCCTCGGCCGCGATCAGGGCCGGCAGGGCCGCGGGGCTCTCCAGCGGCAGGGCGCGGCGGTGGCCGAACTTCTTCAGGCCCTCGACCAGGTGGTCGCGGTCGACGCCCTCGATCGGCTGTTCGCCGGCCGTGTAGACGTCGGCGACGATCACCGTGTCGGCGTCGTTGAAGCAGCTGCTGAACTCGGTCATCAGGTCGCGCAGGCGCGTGTAGCGGTGCGGCTGGACCACGGCGATGACCTTGCCCGTCGAGACCGCGCGGGCGGCCTTCAGCACGGCGGCGATCTCGACCGGGTGGTGGCCGTAGTCGTCGACGACGCGGATGCCGTTGGCCACGCCCGTGGTGGTGAAGCGGCGCTTGACCCCGCCGAAGCCGGCCAGGCCCTTGCGGATGGACTCCGCGTCGACGCTGAGCTCGCGGGCCACGGCCACGGCGGCGGTGGCGTTCAGCACGTTGTGGTGGCCGGCCATCGGCATCTTCAGGCCGTCATAGCGGACGACCTCTCCGTTCAGCGGCGAGACGATGATGTCGAAGGTCGCGCCTTCCGGGCCCATCTCGATGTTGGAGACCCGGACCTCGGCCTGCGGGTTGGTGCCGTAGGTGACCAGGCGGCGGTTCTCGATGCGCGAGGTCAGGGCCTGGACTTCCGGGTGGTCGGTGCAGACCGCCGCGAAGCCGTAGAACGGGATGTTCTCGATGAAGTCCTGGAAGCCCTTCTTCACCGCGTCGAAGTCGCCCCAGTGGTCCAGGTGCTCGGCGTCGATATTGGTGACGATGGCCACGGTGGACTTCAGCTTCAGGAACGAGCCGTCGCTCTCGTCGGCCTCGACGACGATCCAGTCGCCCTCGCCGACCTTGGCGTTGGTGCCGTAGGCGTTGATGATGCCGCCGTTGACCACGGTCGGGTCCAGGTCGCCGGCGTCCAGCAGGGCCGCGACCATCGAGGTCGTGGTGGTCTTGCCGTGGGTGCCGCCGACAGCGATCGAGAACTGCAGGCGCATCAGCTCGGCCAGCATCTCGGCGCGGCGGACCAGCGGCAGGCGCTTGTCGCGACCGGCGACCATCTCGGGATTGTCGGCCTTCACGGCCGTCGAATAGACGATGGCCGACGCGCCCTCGACGTGGCTGGCGTCATGGCCGATGAAGATGCGCGCGCCCAGCTTCTCAAGGCGCTCGGTATTGGCGCTGGCCTTGGCGTCGCTGCCTTGGACGGTGTAGCCGATACGCAGCATGATCTCGGCGATGCCGGACATGCCAATGCCGCCGATGCCGATGAAGTGCACGGGGCCGAGTTCGAAGGGGACGGGGCGTCGACGCTGGATCATGAAAAGCCGATTAGACCAATTCCGCGCGCCGCGAAACGCCCTCCTGGCTCTCTTGATGTGCGTATCGCCAGCTTGGGCGCAGGCCCCCGCCCCTGCTCCGCTTGAGTTGCGCCTGGCCGATGTCGGTCGCTTCGCCGCGTTCGTCGACATGGGCGGCGTCCAGTGGACCGGCCGCACGGCGAAGCTCCGCGTGCTGCAGATCACCGAAGGCGGCTTCAAGGCCGGGGCCGAGGAGTTCTGGGGCGGCTGGCGTCACGAGGTGATCGACTGCGACGCCCGCACCATCGCCCACGCCGGCTTCGGCAGCATCCGCGCCGGCGGCCGCGAGGGGCCGGTGACGGGCGACCTGCGCCCCGCCACGCCCCTGCCGGCGGGCAGCACGGACGAGGCGGTGGCCAAGGTGGTCTGCGACGGCTGGAAGCCCTATGCAACCACGCCGATCGTCACTAGCGTGGCCCAAGCCGTGGCGATCGGACGCCCGCTCATCGAGAGCGGCGCGGAGCCTTGAGCGGCAGCAAACAGGAGCGTTCAGTGCGGCGTATGGCGGCGACCTTCCTCGGTCTGGCGGCGATGATGGCCTGTGCCGGCGACGCGATCTCGGCCCCGGTCGATCGCGGCGTCGTCAAGCTGCCGGAGGGACGTTTGCTGCTCGTCGCCGGCAATGAAGACGGCGCGGTACTGGTCGGCCTCGACAACATGATCCGGAAGGGCAACGAAGCCGTCGTGCTGGTCTACAGGGTCTTCGAACCGGCGCGCGTGCTCGACGGCGGCGTGACCATCTCCGAGGAAGCCGAGGTGCAGCGTTTCGACTGCGACGCCCAGAGCTACCAGAGCCTGGGAGCGTCCGAATACAACGCCGCCGGCGAGGAAGTCCTGTGGATGGAGGAAGAGCCGGTCAAGCCCGTCCAGCCGCGCACCATGACCTCCCGCGTCGCCGGCGTGGTCTGCGGCCAGGTGAAACTCCCGCCCGGCAACATCGCCAAGGATCGCGCCACCGCCAAGGCGATGGTGGCGCAGGCCCTGCAGGCGTCGCGCTAGCGCCGCCTCGAGGCCCGCGCCGGTCCGTTCGAGCCTACCACTCCGGCGGAAGATACGGGCCGCCCGCCGTGCAGATATACATGGGCTGAAGATCGTAATACGGCGTCGGAACCTGGGCGCGGACGACGTAAACGAAGTCGCCCGACTGGCCGCAGCCCTGGTCGGAGACCGAGCCCAGCAACTGGGTCTTCGCCGCGTCGGCGTAGTAGAAATAGGTGTAGGCGGTCAGCGGATCCTCGGCCATGGCGGCTGGAGCGCTCAGGGCGGCGAAGGCGGCCACGGCGCCGATCAGAACGGCTTTCATGCGGATGGTCATCGGAACTCTCCCATCTGAAATGCGCGACTACGCGCGGCCTGACCGTCCGTCAGATCGCATCTCATATCAATCTTTAGATGCATTATTGAATTTGCAATTTTAAGATTCATCATGATGCGCAACCCCACATCAAGCTTAACCTTGGATAGAAATATCCATTTCACATCTTAAGATTGACTCGCCGCGCGTCGCGGGCGGATGCTCCGGCCATCCTCATGGTGAGGAGGGAGGACATCAGATGAAGTCTAGCCTTCGTTGGAAATCGATCTGCGCCGCCGTCGCCTCGGCCGCCCTGGCCAATGGCGTGGTCCTGGTCACGCCCGCCGCCGCCCGGCCGCCGATCTGCGTGGAATGGGCCTGGCACAACTGCGACCCGGACTTCCCGCGCAACACGCCGGAATGGGGCGAGTGCTTCGACTACTACTCGACGCTCGGCTGCCCCTGGTGGGAAGGGCTGAGCGGCAAGAAGGCCCCCACGGCCGTCAAGCCCGAGGACATGCTGGCCTTCTCGCGCCAGTAGCGCCCCAGCGCGGCGCGGGCGTCCTTGCAGCGCCCGCGCTTGGCGCCGATCCAACCCGGAGGGAACAAGATGAAGCTCAGCCTGCGTTCCGCCTGCGTCGCCGTCGCGACGATCACGATGTGCAATATCCCGATTCTGGCCCAGCCGGCCCTGGCCGCGCCGCCGCCGGTCTGCATCCAGTGGGGTTGGATCAAGTGCGATCCGCTCTACCCCGACCGCTTCAGCCCTGAATGGGGCGCCTGTTTCGAATACTGGTCCGAGGCCGGCTGCCCGTGGTGGGATGGCTCGGCCATCGCCAAGCCGGCCCCGGCGACGGTCAAGCCGGAAGAGAAGGACGCGCTGGTCCGCCAGTAGCCACCGCTCGTGGGACGGGCGGCGCTTAACGCGCCGTCCGCTCCACCAGGTCCGCCAGTTCCTCGGCCGCGTTCGGCTTGGCCACGCTGCGGGCGCCGGCCGCCATCTTGGCGAGGCGTTCGGGGTTCTTGAGCAGGGCGTTCAGGGCGCCGGCCATGGCGTCCACCGTCAGCTCGTCCTCCAGGCACACGGCCGCGCCGCCCGCCTCTTCCAGAAGCTTGGCGTTGAAGCGCTGGTGGTCGTCGGCGGCGATCTTCAACGGCACCAGGATCGAAGGGCGGCCGGCGACGGCCAGTTCGGTGCAGGTCGAGGCGCCCGAGCGGCCGACGACCAGGTGGGCTTGGCGCAGATAGCCGGCCATGTCGCGGAAGAACGGCGCGACCTCGCAGTCGACCATGGCGTTGCGATAGATCTTGCGGGCGCTTTCCATGCTCTCGGCGCGGGCCTGCTGGAAGACCTTCAGGCGCGAACGCATGTCCTCGGGCAGCTTGGCGACGGCCTCGGGGATCAGCTCCGACAGCAGGCGCGCGCCCTGGCTACCGCCGGTGACCAGGATACGCAGCTGCACTTCCGGGGCGATATAGGGCACCTCGTAGAGCTCGCGCACCGGCGGACGCACGGGATTGCCGACCACATGGGCGCGGGCCTTCACGGCGGGCTTCGCCATCTGCAGCGTCGGGAAGGCGCAGGCCACCTCGTCGACGCGCGGGGCCAGGAAGCGGTTCACGCGGCCCAGGACCGCGTTCTGCTCGTGGATCACCGTCGGGCGCTTCTGGCTCAGCGCGCCCAGCAGGGCCGGCAGGGCGGGATAGCCGCCGAAGCCGACCACGACGGCCGGGTCCAGGCGCTTGAAGGCCGTCCGGGCCTCCAGCACGCCCTGCATGACCGTGAAGCCGGCCTTGATCATGCCCAGCGGGTCGTTGGACTTGGCCGTGGCGGCGGAAAGGGCGAGACGCTCCTCGGCCGGGAACTTGTCGGCATACATCGCGCCGCGATCGTCCGTGGCCAGAACGACGCGCCAGCCGCGCGCGGACAGGGCTTCAGCGAGCGCCTGGGCGGGGAACATATGGCCGCCGGTTCCCCCGGCGGCGACGACTGCCAGCTTGCTCATCTCAGGCGAAAGCGCCGCCGAGGCTGAACTCGCCGCTCGCCCCATAGGCGCCAGGGCGCTTGCGAACCAAAGCCAGGGCCATGCCCAGCGTCAAACCCATCGCGAGCATGGAAGAGCCCCCGTAACTGATGAACGGAAGCGTCATGCCCTTGGTCGGGATCATGTTCAAGTTCACGGCGATATTGATGATGGCCTGTTGCCCCACCAGCACGAACAATCCGGCGGCCGCGACCTGCTCGAACGGGTCGTTCAGCTTCATGGCCTTGTACAGCCCGCGCACCACCAGGAAGGCGAAGATGGCGATCAGGGCCCACGAGAAGATGAGGCCATATTCCTCGGCCGCCACCGAATAGATGAAGTCGGTGTGCAGGTCGGGCACGTGGCGCTTCATGACGCCCTCGCCCGGGCCGCGGCCGAAGAAGCCGCCGGCGCGGATGGCCTCTGCGGCGCGGGTGATCTGGTGGGTGTCGGCCTGGTCGGGGCTGAGGAACTTCTGCACGCGGGCGTGCACGTGGTCGAACAGGAAATAGGTCGAGCCCAGACCCGCCAGCGCCACCGCGCCCAGGCCCATGATCCATGAGATCGGCACCCCGGCCATCCAGAACGCCGCCCCGAAGGCGATGGTGATCAGCACGGTCTGGCCGACGTCAGGCTGGATCAACAGCAGGCCCACGGCGATGAAATAGAGCAGGAAGGCGATCGACACGCCGGGCACGCCCTCGCCCTTCTGGCCCTCGGCGAACATCCACGAGACTAGCACGATCAGGGCCGGCTTCATGAACTCGGAGGGTTGCAGGGTGAAGCCGCCGAACTGCAGCCAGCGCGTGGCGCCCTTGGCGTTGTGACCGATGAACGGCAGGGCGATCATGATCGCGATCGCGCCGATATAGATGAAGAAGGCCGTGCGCCGGATGCCCTTGGGCGACAGCATCGACACCATCAGCATCAGCACCGACGAGGCGGTGGCGAAGAAGCACATGCGGATGGCGAAATGGAACTGGTCGTCGATGCCGATCCGCTGAGCCGCGGCCGGGCTCGAGGCGAACGACAGCAGCATGCCCAGCGTGGCCAGCAGGGCCGTCGCGCCCAGCAGCCAGCGGTCGGTCGTCCACCACCAGATGCCGAGCGCGGTGCGGTCGGTGCGGGCGAAAGCGTGTGTCGCGTTGGAGGCCATGGCCGGAGAGTCGGACCGCAGGGTTAATCAAATCTTGCTGCGCTGTTCTACGCCGGTGGACATGCGTCGAAAAGCGTCGGGAAACGATCAGCGCAATTCGAAATAGGCGACCTCTCCGCCCTCTGTATGGGCGACCACGGCGATGTTCAGCGCCTCGCCGTCATCCAGCGTCAGGCGGCACTCGCCGGCCCGGAACGCCTGCCGAAGAATGTCCGGATCACCCGTGACGCTGCCCTTGCCGGTCTTGCGTCCGGCCGGACCACTGACGAGCAGCAGGGAGAAGGCCACGGCGCTGTCCTGGCGAGCGATCGTCAGCACGCCATCGCCGGTGCGGGGGAGCTTTTGGAGCTTGGCTACAGGCATCGAATACAACGCATAAAATTGAAAATCACGCCTCGTTATTACAGAACGAAATCTGTCACACGTAGAATAATATTCAGAAATTGCTTGCGTATTTCCAACCCGTAGCGCAGGGTATATTTCATCGAATATCGAACCGGTTCGGCCGCTCTCCACGCTTGCTCTTCGGATCGAGCCCCCGAGCCTCTCCAAATCCTCTCCGAAAATTTGATCACGTGGCTCGTCTCGGGTCACGCGTAGACTGACATGCAAGGAATACATCCATGGCTACCGGCACCGTGAAGTGGTTCAACTCCACCAAGGGCTTTGGCTTCATTCAACCCAACGACGGCGGCGCTGACGTGTTCGTGCACATCTCGGCCGTCGAACGCTCGGGCCTCGGCTCGCTCGACGAAGGCCAGAAGGTGTCGTTCGAACTCGAACGCGATCAGAAGAGCGGCAAGATGTCCGCCGGCCAGCTGCAAGCCGCCAGCTAAGGATCAGCCTGGCCCGGATGGATCATCCGGGCCAGGCGTCTGCTCTCCCACCTCTCGGTCCGCGCTTCGCGGTCCGGATACGAAAGCGACCATGAATCCATTAGACATCCGCCACTCGGACCGCCTGAAGACGGCCGCTGACGCCAAGGCCGCCCTGCTGGCCAAGTTCAAGCCGCGCGCCGCCAGCACCGACCCGCTGTTCGCCGAGCGCGCCACGCTGCGCGCCGAAGAACTGGCCCAGGTCCGTAAAGTCCGCGCCGACGCCAAGACCGCCGTCAAGCAAGCCGCCGCCGACACCGAAGCGGCCCGGATCGAGGCGCAGGCCGCGCTCGAAGCCGAAGCCCTCAGCGCCAAGCGCGGTGAGCGCAAGGAACGCAAGGCGCTGTCCGCCGCCGACGCCAAGGCCAAGCGCGACGCGCGCTACGCCGCCCGCAAGTCCCGGAACTAGGCCAGCGCCCGCCGCGTCCAGTCGACGATCTGCGGCGCGGTCATGGCTCCGGCCTGGCGAGCGATCACCTGACCGTCGCGATAGAGCACCAGCGTCGGGATGCTGCTGACGTTCAGCACCCCGGCCGCGGCCGGTTCGGCGTCGGAATCCAGTTTCAACAGGCGCACGGCCGGCTCCAGCTGGCGCGCTGCGGCCTCGAAGGCCGGGGCCATGCTCCGGCAGGGCCCGCACCACGGCGCCCAGACATCCAACAGCAGCGCCACGCCCTTGGTCATCCGGCGATGGCGATCCAGCGCCGCCCCGGTCACGGCCGTCGGCCCGCCGGTGAACAGCGGCGACTTGCACTGACCGCACTTGGCCGACAGCGGATCGCGATCCTGCGGCAGGCGATTGCCGGCTCCACAGGCGACGCAGACAAGCTGGGACATCGAAATTCCTTCAAATCCTGACCAGGATCAGATGGTCGGAGGCTCCAGCGAACGCAAGGCGGCCCCGGTTCCGCCTTGTCGTACAGGCTTCGCTTGAATTCGCCCGCCGGCCGGTCATCATACGATTGCAGGCAGGGGCGTAGAGTGGCCGACGAGGGATCCGACAAGGCTGTTCTGGAAGGCGTCGGGGCCTATTTCCTCAGCGTGGTCGAGGCCAGCCAGGACTGCATCCGCGTGATCAGCGCCGACGGCGCGGTCGAATACATGAACGCCCAGGGCCAGGCGCTGTTCGAGATCGACAATTTCGACGGCCGCAACCGCCAGCGCTACTGGCCCGACATGTGGCCCGACAAGAGCCGCGACACCGTCGAACAGGCCCTGCGCGCCGCGCTGGAGGGCAACGCCGTGGCCTTCCGCGCCTTCTGCCCGACGGCCCGGGGCTCGCCGCGCTGGTGGGACACCACCGTCTCCCCGATCCTGGAGGCCGGCCGGGTGATCCGGGTCCTGGCCACCTCGCGCGACGTGACCGGCGAGCGCACGGCCGAGACCCACCGCCAGCTGCTGGTCAACGAGCTGAACCATCGGGTCAAGAACACCCTGGCCACCGTCCAGTCGATCGCCAACCAGTCGCTGCGCAACGCCGGCGTCGAGACCTCGGTGCGCGACGCCCTGGAAGGCCGGCTGATGGCCATCGCCGCCACCCACAACGTGCTGACCGACCAGAACTGGTCCGCCGCCAGCCTGCGCCAGATCGTCGACGGCTCGGTGACGCCCTACAGCGCCCACCCCCGCCAGCTGACCATCACCGGCCAGGACCTGCAGGTCTCGCCCAAGCCCGCCGTGGTCATGGCCCTGGCCTTCCACGAGCTGGCCATCAACGCCCTGAAGCACGGAGCCCTCTCCGCCCCCAACGGCCATGTCGACATCCGCTGGTCGATCGATCCGGACGACCAGCTGATCATCGAATGGGCCGAACGCGGCGGCCCGGCCGTGCGGCCGCCGGAGCGGCGCGGCTTCGGCACGCGCATCGTCCAGACGGCCCTGCCCAACGAGCTGGGCGGCGCGGTGGCGTTGGACTACCGCGCGGACGGACTGAGGTGCTCGATCCGCTCGCCGCTGGCGGCGCTGGACAAGGTCGACGCGTTCATGCCGCTGGGCTGAACCTAGCCGACGGCGACGGCGCGCTCGCCCAGCGCCTTGCGGACGGCGACCGCCAGGTCGCTGACCTTGAAAGGCTTGCGCAGGACCGCCTCGGAATTGACCAGTTCCCGGATCGCGCCCGCGTCGGCGTAGCCGGTGATCAGCAACATGCCCAAGGCGGGAATGACCTGCCGCGCCCGCTTGGCGACCTGGGCGCCGTCCATGCCCGGCATGGCGAAGTCGACGACCATCAGGTCGGGCCGATCCTCGACGAGGCGCGCCAGCCCCTCCTGCCCGCCCGACGCCTCGGTGACGCGGTAGCCCAGCGAGCGCAGGCACTGGACCAGGAACCGGCGGACGCTGGGATCGTCGTCGATCACCAGGACGCGCTCGCCTTCGCTGAGCGGGGTCTCGTTCGGCGGGATGTCGCTGGGCCGGATGCGGTCGCTGGCCTCGGTGATCGGCAGCCAGATCTCGATCGTCGTGCCGACGCCGACCGTGCTGTCGATCCGCACCGTGCCGCCCGACTGGGTGGCGATGCCATAGACCTGGCTGAGACCCAGCCCCGTCCCCTTGCCTACGCTCTTGGTCGTGAAGAAGGGGTCGAACACTTTCTGCAGCAGCTCCTTGGGAATGCCGTGACCGGTGTCGCTGACGGCGATGACGACGTGGTCGCCGGGCTGCAGACCTTCATGCCACTCGTCGGAAATCCGGCTGGAGATGGTCACCGTGCCGCCGTCGCCCATGGCGTCGCGGGCGTTGATGGCCAGGTTCAGCACCGCCAGCTCCAGCTGGTTGGCGTCGGCCTTGGCCCGCGCGGCGCCGGCGGCCAGCGCCGTGCGGACCTCGACGGTGTGACCCAGGGTCCGGGTCAGCAGGTCGTCCATGCCGGCGATCAGCGCGTCGACCTCCACCGGCTGCAGGTCCAGCTGCTGGCTGCGCGAGAAGGCCAGCAGCTGCGCGGTCAGCTTGGTGGCGCGCTCGACGCCTTCGCGGGCGTTGGCGGCCATGCGCTTGACCCGCTCGTCGTCGCTGCGCCGTTCGATCATGTCGATATTGCCGACGATGGCGGTCAGCAGGTTGTTGAAGTCGTGGGCGATGCCGCCGGTCAGCTGGCCGATAGCGTCCATCTTCTGGGCCTGGACCAACGCGGCCTGGGCCTGCTCGCGCTCGCTGATCTCGGCCAGCAGCCGCTCATTGGCGCGCTGAAGCTCGCCGACGCTGTCGGCGATGCGCTGCTCCAGCGTCTCGTTCAGCAGCCGCAGCTCCGCCTCGGCGGTCTTGCGGGCGGTGATGTCGAGGCTGATCCCCGACATCCGCCGCGGCTCGCCGGGCTGGATCCGGTTGAGCCGACCGCGCACCTGCACCCAGTGCAGCGAGCCATCCGGCCAGAAGATCCGGTACTCGACGTCGTAGTCCTCGGCGCGGGCGATCGAGGCGTCCAGCGCGCCCGCGCGCAGGGCCACGTCCTCGGGATGGACGGCCGCCTCGATGCCGGCCAGCGTCAGCGGTTGGTCGGGCGCGTGGCCGAAATGGGCGCGCGTCGCCGTCGAGGTGGTCAGCGCCCCGCTGTCGAGGTCCAGGTCCCATGCGCCCAGCTTGCCGGCCTCCAGGGCGAAGCGCAGCTGCTCCTCGGCCTTGGTCTGGGCATGCAGATGGTCGCGGGCGACATACTGGCGATGGCGGGCGCGGATCGCCGAATGCGCCGCGCTGATCAGCGTCTCGGCGTTGATCGGCCGCTCCAGCAGCACGATGTTGCCGATGCCTTTGAGCCGCTCGGCGTCGGCCTGGGTCCGCTTGCCGGGCTGCTTGGTGACCAGCACGATGAACGGGAAATCCGACCAGGTCGGCTGATGGGCCAGCCAATCGGTCAGAGCGTCGGTGGCCCCCTGGGCCAGCGCCTCTTCCGTCAGGATCGCCGCGCCGGCCTCGTCGCCCAGCGCCTCCGTCAGCGCGCCGAGATCGTCGCAGATCTGCGAGGCGTGACCGACATGGCCCAGGGTCTCGGCGATGACCGCCGCGTCGCGCCCGCGCGGCGCCAGGATGAGGATCGGTTTAGGCATCCGCCGGCCGACTTTTCTCCTCGCCCAGCATGTCGATCTTGCCCTGGTAGGATGGCAGGCCAGACATCACGCCCTGGAAGTCGGTCAGCGCCTGGCCGACCTCGATGCCGTGCCCAGTCAGGCGGATCTCGCGGATGGTCTTCTCGTGCGCGGCCATGCGGCTCTTGACCGCCGAGACGGCCGTCAGCACCGAGCCGGCGGCCTCGAAGAAGCGGAACAGCAGAATGCCGTCGCTGAGGTAGCTGAGGTCGATGTCGCTGCGGACCTCGCCGATGAAGCCGTGCTGGCCCAGGATCAGCAGCGTCACCACGCCCTGCTGATTGAGATAGGTCAGCAGCTCGTGCATCTGCAGCAGCAGGAACTTCTGCCCGGGCATAGCCTGGAGGTAGGCGTTGAGGCTGTCGATGACGATGGTCCGCGCGCCCAGGCGCTCCACCGCGTCGCGGACGTGGAACGCGAACTCGCCGGGCGACAGCTCGGCCGGATCGATGGCGCGCACGACCAGTCGGCCGTTGTCGATATAGGGCCGCAGGTCCATGCCCAGCGCCTTCGAGCGCGTCAGCAGCGTCGTCAGGCCTTCGTCGAACAGATAGTAGGCGACCGTCTCGCCGCGCTCGAGCGCGGTCAGGGCGCAGCGCACCGACGTGGTGGTCTTGCCCACGCCCGACGGGCCGCTGATCAGGGTGTTGGTGCCGCGCGTCAGCCCGCCGCCCATCAGCGCGTCGATGCCCGGCGCGCCGGTGGAGACCATCTCCTGGGCGAAGGTCGCCGGGTGATGGGCCGCCACCAGCCGCTCGAAGACCCGGATGCCGCCGGTGTCGAGCGAGAAGTCGTGGAAGCCGCCGCGGAACTTGATGCCCCGCATCTTGACCACCTCCAGCTGGCGGCGCTGAGCGCCGTATTCCTGGGTCATGCGGCGCAGGCTGATCACCCCGTGGGCGATGCTGTGCAGCTGCAGGTCGCCATCCTCGGCGGTCTGGTCGTCGAGCAGCAGCACCGTGCAGCGGCGGGTGGCGAAGAAGTGCTTCAGAGCCAGGATCTGGCGGCGGTGGCGCAGCGGGTTCTGAGCCAGCAGCCGCATCTCCGACAGGCTGTCGAACACCACGCGGAGCGGCTTGGTCTCCTCGACCTGCTTCATCACCCCGCGCGTCGTCTCGCCCAGCTCGACGTCGGACGGGTGCAACACCGACTGCTCGCTGTCGGGGTCCAGGCCCTCCTCGCTGACCAGTTCGAACAGGTCGATACCGTCCAGCGACCAGCCATGGCTGGCGGCGGCGGCCTTCAGCTCCGGTTCGGTCTCCGACAAGGTGATGTAGAGCCCGCTCTCGCCCAGTTCGCGCCCCTTGAGCAGGAACTGCAGCGCCAGGGTGGTCTTGCCCGAGCCGGGCGTGCCCTCGACCAGATAAATGCGATCGCGGGTCAGACCGCCGCCCAGGATGTCGTCGAGTCCGGGCACTCCGGTGCTGACACGGCTCTCGACCTTGACCTCAGACATGCTCGCTCCGCAAAGGACGCGCCGGCCCCCTAGGCGGCGCACAGCGGTTCAACGCCGAAGCCAAGGCTAAGTTCAGTGGGCGCGTGCCCGATATGCGGAGACGGTGAAGCTGGCCCGCTTCTAGGCGACGGCCGACTTGCTGCCGCTGGCCGTCAGCCCGTTGACGGCGGCGCGGAACGCCTCGCCCCGGGCCTCGAAGTCGCTGAATTGGTCGAACGACGCGCAGGCCGGCGACAGCAGCACCACCGCGTCCTCGCCGCTGGCCGCCGCGTCGGCATAGGCCTGCTGCACGGCCTTCTCCAGCGTGCCGCTCATCTTGACGTCGGCCTTGCCGGCCAGGGTCGTGGCGAAGACGTTGGCGGCCTCGCCAATCAGATAGGCCTTGGCGATGCGCGGGAAGAGGTCCTTCAGGTCGTCGATGCCGCCGGCTTTCGCCACGCCGCCGCCGATCCAGTAGAACTTCGGATAGCTGGACATCGCCTGGCGGGCGGCGTCGGCGTTGGTGGCCTTGCTGTCGTTGACGAAGCGGACCTTGCCGATCTTGCCGACCGTCTCCATCCGGTGCGCCAGGCCCGGGAAGGTCATCAGACCCTCGACCGCGTCGTGGGCCGGGATGCCGATGGCGCGGGCGGCGGCGTAGGCGGCCGCGGCGTTCTGCCAGTTGTGGCGGCCCGGCAGGCTGCGGGCGCGCAGCAGGTCGGCCATCTCCACTACCCGCTCACCGGTCGCGTCGTAGAGCACGCCTTGCAGGGCGTAGACGCCCCGGCCCATGGCCTTGCCCGAGCTGATCGGCCAGATGGTGCGGCGGTTGGCGGCGGTGATCTCGGTGCAGATCTGCTGGCACCACGGATCGTCGACGCCGATGATGGCGGTGTCGCCCTTGCCCTGGTTCAGGAAGATCCGGCGCTTGGCGGCGATGTAGCCGTCCATGCCGCCGTGACGGTCCAGGTGGTCGGGCGAGATGTTCAGCAGCACCACCGCGTCGGGCTTCAGGCTCGACGTCAGGTCCAGCTGGTAGGACGACAGCTCCAGCACGTAGACCGCGCCACCATGCATGTCCTCAAGGCCCAGGACGCCGAGGCCGATATTGCCGCCGACCCGCGTATCGCGGCCGGCCGAGGCGCAGAGGTGGCCGACCAGGGCGGTCGTCGTCGACTTGCCGTTGGTGCCGGTGATGGCGATGATCTTCGGGCGCTTGTGCACCGGCGCGGCGTTGACCGTGCGGGCGAAGAGCTCGACGTCGCCCAGCACCTCGACGCCGGCGGCCTTGGCCTTCTCGACGGTCCAGTGGGGCTTGGGATGGGTCAGGGGCACGCCCGGCGACAGCATCAGGGCGGCGAACTGGGACCAGTCGGCGGCTTGCAGATCGACGACGGGGAAACCCTCGGCGGCCGCGGCTTCGCGGCTCTCCGGTTTCTCGTCCCACAGGGCGACCTTCGCCCCACCCGCGATCAAGGCGCGCGCGGCCGTCAGTCCGGTCCGGCCCAGGCCGAACACCGCGACGGTCTTGTCCTCGAATCCGCGGACGGGGATCATAGTCTCAGTGCTCCTAGCGCAGCTTCAGGGTGGCGAGGCCGACGAAGGCCAGGATCATCGACACGATCCAGAAGCGGACCACGACGGTGGACTCGGCCCAGCCCAACTTCTCGAAATGGTGGTGGATCGGCGCCATCAGGAAGACGCGCTTGCCGGTCTTCTTGAAGTAGGCGACCTGGATCATCACGCTGAGCGCCTCGGCCACGAACAGACCGCCGACGATGCCCAGGACCAGCTCGTGCTTGGCGCAGACGGCGATCGCGCCCAGCGCGCCGCCCAGGGCCAGCGAGCCGGTGTCGCCCATGAAGATCTTGGCCGGCGGGGCGTTGTACCAGAGGAAGCCCATGCCCCCGCCGATGATCGCGCCGCACAGCACCGCCAGCTCGCCGACGCCCGGCGCGAAGTGCAGGTTCAGATAGTCGGCGAACTTGTAGTTGCCCACGAGGTAGGCGATCAGGCCGAAGGTCGAGGCGGCGAACATCACCGGCACGATGGCCAGGCCGTCCAGGCCGTCGGTCAGGTTCACGGCGTTCGAGAAGCCGGCGATCGTCACGGCCGCGAAGGCCACGTAGAACCAGCCCAGATTGATCACCAGCGCCTTGAAGATCGGGAAGACCACGCTGGTCTCCATGCCCGGGGTCATCGGCGACTTGGGCGCGAACTGGACCAGGATCACGGTGGCGATGATGGCCACCACGAACTGGGCGATCAGTTTCTGGACGCTGGAGAGGCCCGCCGTGGTCTGCTTGGTGACCTTGGCGTAGTCGTCCATGAAGCCCAGGACGCCGTAGCTGCCGGTGACCAGCAGCACGACCCAGACGTGGATGTTGCGCAGGTCGGACCACAGCAGGGCGCCGACGAACAGGCCGGCCAGGATCATGAAGCCGCCCATGGTGGGCGTGCCGGCCTTCTCGGTGACGTGACGGGCGATGCCGTCGGTGCGGATCGGCTGACCCTTGCCCTGCTTGGCCTTCATCCAGCGGATGAAGCGCGAGCCCATGGCCACGGCGACGATATAGGCGGTCAGCATCGCCATGCCCGACCGGAAGGTCAGGTACTTCAGCAGATTCAGCATCGGCACGTGCTCTTGCGAGCGCGCCAGCCATTCGTACAGGAAGTACAGCATCAGCCCTGTTCTCCAAGGTCGAGCTCCGCCAGGGCCCGGGCGAGAACCCCGGCCTTGGAGCCGTTCGACCCCTTCACCATCACCACGTCACCCGGACGGATTGCCCCCGCCAGCTGCGCCGTTAACTTTTCAGTAACTTCCGCGTAGCCGCCTCGCCGAGTCGGCGGAAGCGCCTCCCACAGCGATTTCATGTGGACGCCTGCGACAAAAACGACGTCAACGTTTGCATGGTCGATCGGCCCTGCAAGCTCGGCGTGAAACCGGTCGCTGCCCTCGCCCAGTTCGAGCATATCGGTCAGCGCCACGACCCGGCGACCGGCGACCTTGCGCGCGCCGAGGGTCTTCAAGGCGGCCTGCATCGAGACTGGATTGGCGTTGTAGCTCTCGTCGACGAGGGTGAAGGTTCCGCCGTCGATGCGGACGGTCTTCTCGGCCCCACGGCCCTCGATCGGGGCGAACGCGGCCAGGGCGGCGAGCGCGGTTTCGCGCGAGACGTCCAAGGCTTCCAGCATCAGCAGGACGCACAGGCTGTTGGGGCCCCAGTGGACGCCGGTCTGGCGGATCGGGAAGCTCAGGGGCTCGCCGCGCAGGCTCAGCGAGACGACCGCGCCTTCACCGTCGACCGAGAAGCCGGTCAGGCGCGCCGTCGCGCCCTCGGTCTCGCCGAAGCTCCAGACGGTCGCGCCGGCCTTCTCGGCCTCGGCCTTCAGCAGGTCGAACCACTTGTTGTCGGCGTTGAGCACGGCGACGCCGCCGGGTTGCAGGCCGGCGAAGATCTCGGCCTTGGCGCGCGCCACGCCCTCTTCGTTCTCGAAGTTCTCCAGGTGGACCGGGCCCACCGTGGTGATCGCCACCGCGTGCGGCTGGACGAAGCCCGACAGCGGTACGATCTCGTCGGCGTGGTTCATGCCGATCTCGAACACGGCGCGCTGGGTGTCGCGCGGCATCCGGGCCAGGGTCAGGGGCACGCCGATGTGGTTGTTGTAGCTCTTCACCGAGGCGTGGGCCTTGCCCGCCAGGCGCAAGCCGGCCTCGACGGCGCGGGTGACGCTGGTCTTGCCGACCGAGCCAGTCACCGCCCCGCGCTTGCACTGCGGCGCGCGTTCGCGGGCGGCGACGCCCAACAGCTCTAGGGCCTTGAAGGTGTCCTCGACCATGACGGCCGGAGCGTCGACGGCCTTGGCGGCCAGCACGCCCGTCGCGCCGGCGGCCACGGCCTGCGGGACGAAGTCATGGCCGTCGCGCACGCCGACCAGCGGCACGAACAGGTCACCCGCCTCGACGGTGCGGGTGTCGATCGAGATGCCAGTCACGGCGAAGTCGCCGGCGACCTTGCCGCCGACCGCTTGCGCGATCTCGTCTGCCGTCCATAGAGCGTTTTGGGGCGCTTCAGGCATCGACGCCCTCCAGCGCTTCGAGCGTTTCGGCTACGTCGTCGAACGGGTGGACGACGCCGGCGACGATCTGGCCCTGCTCGTGGCCCTTGCCGGCGATGACCAGCACGTCGCCCTCCCCCATCAGCTCGACGGCGGCGCGGATGGCCGCGCGGCGGTCGCCGATCTCGCGGGCGCCCGGCGCGGCTTCCAGGATGGCGGCGCGGATCGAGGCGGGGTCTTCCGAGCGCGGGTTGTCGTCGGTGACGATGGCGATGTCGGCCAGCTTGGCGCCGATCGCGCCCATCAGCGGACGCTTGCCGCGATCGCGGTCGCCGCCGGCGCCGAACACGGCGATCAGCTTGCCGCGCGTGTGCGGACGCAGGGCTTCCAGCACCGTTTGCAGGCCGTCCGGCGTGTGGGCGTAGTCGACATAGGCCTCGCCGCCCTTGGGGCCACGGCCAACGCGCTGCAGGCGACCGGCCGCGCCTTCCAGGCTCTCCAGGGCCTTCAGCACCTTGCCGATGTCCTCGCCGGCGGCGACGCACAGGCCGGCGGCGACCAGCACGTTCGAGGCCTGGAAGGCGCCGGCCAGCGGCAGCTTGATGTGGTGGACGACGTCGTCGGCCTCGATGACCAGGTCCTGGCCGGCCGGGGTCGGGGTGCGCGAGATCAGGCGCAGGCCCTGGCCGTCCTCGCCCACCGAATAGACGCTCTGGCCCGAGGTCACGGCAGCCGCGGCGAAGTTCGGGAAGGCCTCGCTGTCGGCGTTCAGCACGGCGGTCGCGCCGCCCGGCGTCAAGGTGTCGAACAGGCGCAGCTTGGCGGCGCGATAGGCCTCCATCGAGCCGTGATAGTCCAGGTGGTCCTGGGTGAAGTTGGTGAAGCCGGCGGCCTTCAGCTTCACGCCATCGACCCGGCGCTGGTCGACGCCGTGCGAGCTGGCTTCCAGCGCCAGGTGGGTGACGCCCATCTCGGCCAGGCGCGCGACCATCTCGGCCACGTCGCCGGCGTCCGGCGTGGTCAGGCCGGGCGGGGTCAGTTGCTGATCCGGTTGGCCCGCTTCGCTGACGACGACGCCCAGGGTGCCCATGCTGGCGGCCTTGTGGCCCAGCTTGGCGAAGATCTGGCGCGCGAAGCCGGCGACCGAAGTCTTGCCGTTGGTGCCGGTGACGGCCACGCACATGGCCGGCTGCTTGCCCCAGAAGGCCGACGAGGCCAGGGCGTAGGCGCGGCGGGCGTCTTCCGAACGGACCACCGGAACGCCCAGCCCCTCAAGCCCGCCCTCGGGGGCCAGGATGGCGGCGGCGCCCTTGGACACCGCGCCCGGCGCGAAATCGCGGCCATCGACCTTGGTCCCCGGCAGGGCGGCGAACAGCCAGCCGGCCGTGACCTTGCGGCTGTCGGCGGTGACGCCGGCGATCACCGGATCGTTGGCGAAGGGGCGGTTGAACAGTTCCGACAGATGTCTGGTCATAGTCCCGCCCCCGGTACGGCGCTCTTGGGTTGACTGGCGATGGTCACCAGCTCGGTCTTGCGTTGCACGCCCAGGAACGGGGCGATGCGGTCGATCACCTTGCCGGCCGGCGGCGCGCCGACCCAGCCGCCCGTCGAGAAGCCGAACGACTTGGCCGTGCCATGCGGCTCGTCCATCAGGATCAGGACGAAGTAACGGTCGGCCTCCACCGGGCCGTCGGTCGGGAACACCGCCGCGAACGACGAGACCTGGCGCTGGTGGTTGTAGCCGCGGATCGACGGGTCGTACTTCTCGCCGGTGCCGGTCTTGCCGCCGACCGACAGGCCGGGCACGTCGGCCTTGCCGCCGCTGCCGCCCTGGCCGGGCACGACATTGGCCCGCATGATCCTCAGCATCTCGGCCGAGGTCGCCTCGGAGATCACCCGCTTACCTTCCGGACGCACGCCCGGCGGCAGCTTGCGGATGGTCAGCGGGATCGACTCGCCGCCGTTCAGCAGCGCGCCCATCGCTTGAGCGAGGGCCAGCGGGCTGACGTTCATGCCGTGGCCGAACGAGGTGGAGGCCACCGCGTCCATGTCCCACTTGCGCGGGGTCAGCGGCCGCGCGGACTCCATCAGTTCGACCTTGGCCGGCTTGGTCAGGCCCAGGTTGGTGAAGTACTGGCTGAGGCGCTCGCCGCCGATCTTCTCGGCCAGCATGGCCGTGCCGATGTTCGACGAGTGCTTGAACACCTCGACCAGGGTCAGGATGGCCTTGGCCGCGTGGTAGTCGTGGATCGTGCGGTAGCCCAGCTTGAAGGGCTCGCGCGCGTCGAAGGTCGAGGCCGGGGTGGCCACGCCGGTGTCCAGGCCGATCGCGACGGTGAACGCCTTGAAGGTCGAGCCCATCTCGTAGACCGAGGCCGCCGCGCGGTTCAAGCGCTGGTCGTCGGTGGCGTCACCGGCCTTGTTGGCGTCGTAGTCGGGATAGCTGGCCAGGCCCAGGATCTCGCCGGTGTGGACGTTGGTGACCAGGCCCACGGCGCCCTTCGGGGTGAACTCGGCCGCGCCCTTGCGCAGCTCGTCCTCCAGCGCCGCCTGCACGCGCACGTCGATCGACAGCTGGGTCGGGCCGCCCTCGCCGCCCGCCGCCTTGCGGATCGGATCGTCCAGGGCGCGCTCGGCGCCGGCCAGGCCCTTGCCGCCGCTGTCGACGAAGCCGATCAGGTGCGCGGCCGTCGGACCCAGCGGGTACATCCGGCGCTCCTGCTCCTCGAACGAGATGCCGGGCAGGCCCAGATTGAAGATGGCGTCCTTCTCGTCGGGCGTCAGGCCGCCCAGGACGAAGGCGCGGTGATCGCCGAACACGGCCTTGTCCAGGCGCTTGGCCGGCACTTGCGGCAGGGCCTTGCCCAGGGCGCGGCGCACTTCCTTGGCGTCCCAGACCTCGCGCGGATCGACATAGAGCGCGTAGTGGGCCAGGTCGACGGCCAGCAGCTTGCCGTTGCGGTCGACCACGTCGCCGCGCGCGCCTTCCGCGCCCTGGGCGTAGCCGTTGCCCTTGCCGGCGTTCGAGAACAGCGCCGCCCAGCCCGCGCCCAGGCCAACGCCGACGAAGCACAGGCTGAAGAAGCCCATGACCAGGAAGATGCGGATGCGGGTGTCGTCTTCGGGCTTGGCCTGGGCGCGCGAGCGCTCGAAGGCGTGCTCCAGGCGCCAGACGCGCTCGATCAGCCACCGCCAGATCGCGGGCTGGAAGCCACCGGGACCGAGGTTCGAGAGGCTCATCGCGGAGCCTCCGGAGCTTGCGGCTTGGGCGTCGGAGGCGGCGGCGGAAGCGAAGCGTCGTCCGGCAGGGCTTCCGGCGCATCGGCGGCCAGGGCCTCGGGCGCGACCGGCGCGGCCGAGATCGGGGCGCGCGGCAGCTCGCGGCGGCGCGCGACGTCGATCAGGGCGTCCTCGGTGATCTCGTGGTCCGGCGTGATCGGCTTCAGCTGCATCATCTGCGCCAGCTGCTCGATGCGACGCGGCTGTTCCAGGTGAGCGACCTCGGCCTCGAGCAGGCGCTTGCGCACGCCCTCGTCGACGATCTCCTGCTCGATGCGGCTGATCTCCTGGCGCTCGCGACCGGCGAAGGTCTTGGCCAGATAGACGCTGGTCACCAGGGTCAGCAGCACGCCCATGCCCGCGACCTCGACGACGCGGAAGCCCCGGATGCGGCGATCGAACAGGCCGACACTGGTCATGCGCTGGCCTCCCAGACGGGGGCCTCGGTGCGCACGGCGGCGCGCAGCTTCGACGAGCGGGCGCGCGGATTGACGGCCAGCTCGGCCTCGCCCGGCGCGATGGCCTTGTTGGCGATCAGCTGGAAGCTGGACGGCGCGCCGGCGGCGACGGGCGGCGCATGGCGCGAACCGCCGGCGGTGCGCCCGGCCCGCTCGGCCAGGTAGTTCTTGACGATGCGGTCTTCCAGCGAGTGGAAGGTCACCACCGCCAGGCGGCCGCCCGGCTTCAGGATCCGCTCGGCGGCGGCGAGACCCGCCTCCAGCTCGGCCAGCTCCTCATTGACCGCGATGCGCAAGCCTTGGAACGAGCGCGTGGCCGGGTGGACCTTGGCGCCTTTGCGACCGCCCAGAGCGCGCTCGATCACATGCGCCAAGTCCAGGGTGCGCTCGAACTTGCGCTCCTCGCGGCGGCGCACCAGGAAACTGGCGATCCGGCGCGAGGCGTGTTCCTCGCCATAGACATAGAGGATGCGGGCCAGCTCGGTGTGGTCCAGCTCGTTGACGAGGTCGGCGGCGGTCGGGCCGGTGTCGCTCATCCGCATGTCCAGCGGACCGTCGCGCATGAACGAGAAGCCGCGCTCGGCCTCGTCCAGTTGCATGGACGACACGCCGATATCCAGCACCACGCCGTCGACCGACTGCGGCGCGAAGTGCTCGGCCATCTGCGAGAAGCGGTCCTGGATCAGGCGGAAGCGGTCGGCCGGCAGGCCTTCGGTGAACTTCAGGACGGTGGGATCACGGTCAAAGCCCACGACCGTCGCGCCGGTGGCCAAGATGGCGCGCGTATAGCCGCCCGCGCCGAAGGTGCCGTCGATGATGGTCTCGCCCGGCTTGGCGTCCAGGGCCTCGACGATCTCATTCAGCAGGACCGAGATGTGCGGGGCTTCGCTCACGACGCGCTCCCGAACTTGGCCACGCGCTGCTGGGCGCGCAGGGCCGCGAGGCCTTCCCGGGCCAGATCGCGTTGCGTCGCGCGATGGGCCTGGAAGGCCTCGCGCGACCAGATCTGAAAACGCTCACCCATACCGACGACGGCTACCCAATCCGTGAGACCGCACGTTTCGCACAGCTGATCGGGAAGCGTAATGCGACCAGCTGTATCAAACGTCAGCTTGGCCATGCCGCCCAGGATGCTGGTTTCCAGCGCCGAGCGCGTCGGATCGCCGAACGGCATCTCCTCGATCACGCTCACATAGCGGTCGAACAAGGCCTTTCCGCCCGCTTCCAGGCAGTCGGCCTCGATCGAGGGGAAGCAGAAGATGCCGTCGAACATGCCGGAGACGGCCGCGCGGAATTCCTGCGGCACAACGATGCGCCGCTTGCTGTCGAGCTGTTTCTCGAACGTCGAGAGAAACACTGAAGCTTAAACCCCGCCAAACCCATGCCGGTCGGCGAGCACCACCAACTCGCCCCGACGCAAATTGGGTTAACATGGGATGAATTGGGAGACAATGACACCAAGTCCCGTTTCATCGAGATTTCAAAGATGTCGCACCCCTTCTTCACTGGCCGAAACAGTTAATCCACAGAACATACACAGAACTTGTTAAGCGAACGCCTTGGCCCGTCCCAGTTCGTCCCATCGGATGTGGATTTCGGGGAGCGGCCGCTTTCCGCCATCTGGAGGAAGACTCGCGAGCGCTTGGCGCGAACGCCCTCTGTCGCCTCCCCGCCAGAGGGAGGTTGGGGACCAGATGATCTATAAGCCGGGTTCTGTTCCGCCCCTTGCGGAGCGGCGACGATCATTCCTCTAGGCCGGCCATTGCTGGACGGCTCTCGCGACCTACCCGGACCCTCTCGGCCAGTGACGGCCTATCCGACGCGAGGCCGGCGCGGGGTCCCTATTCGGTCTTGCTCCAGGCGGGGCTTGCCATGCCGTCCCTGTCGCCAGGTCCGCGGTGGGCTCTTACCCCACCCTTTCACCCTTCCCGCCCCGTAGGGAGGAGGTTTGCTTTCTGTGGCGCTATCCCTGGGATCGCTCCCGGTGGGCGTTACCCACCGCCTTGTCACCGTGGAGCCCGGACTTTCCTCGGCGTCCGAAGACGACGCGACCGCCCGACCATCTGGTCCGAGGTCTCTTTGACGCTCAGATGACGACGGGTCAATTGGCGATCGATCGGATATGGACTAAACTAACTGAACTTAGTTCACGGAGGCCGCGATGCGGACCGTCAACATCCACGAAGCCAAGACGCACCTTTCCAAGCTGGTCGAGCAGGCGGCGGACGGTGAAGGCTTCATCATCGCCAAGGCGGGCAAACCGATGGTCAAGGTGGTGCCGCTGGATGCCCCCACCCCGTCAGCCATACAGCGATTGGGCTTCATGGAGGGCGAGATCGAGGTGCCCGACGACTTCGACCGCATCGACGCCGAAGAAATCCGCAAGCTCTTCGAAGGCGAAGAATGAAGCTACTGATCGATAGTCAGCTTCTCGTCTGGTCCGCCGGATCGCCGTCCCGCATTTCAGCCAAGGGACGCGCACTGATGGACAATGGGGAGAATACCCTGGTCTTCAGCGCCGCCAGCATCTGGGAACTCGCCACTAAGGCAGCCAGACACCCCGATAGGTTCAAGGTCGATCCGCGACGGCTGCGCCGCAACCTCTTGAACAACCGCTGGGAAGAGCTCCCCATTACCAGCGAGCACGGCGCCGCCACCCAGGGCTTGCCGTCAATTCACAACGACCCTTTTGACCGCATTCTGGTCGCGCAAGCTGTTGTCGAGGACATGCTCCTGCTTACGGCTGACAGCGTACTGGCGACCTACGGGTCCCCCGTCGTCGGCGTCTAGGTTCGCATCAACTCCGCGATCGGATGGTCGCCCAGCCCCTTGGCCGCGCCCAGGCGGTCGGCGTCGTTCTTGTTCTGCGAGAGCTTGAATGTGCCATCCAGCCGCTCGACGAACAGGCGACCGCCCTGGATCCCGCGCAGCAGGGCCTCGAACTTGCCGGGCTTCATCTTGTCGCGGGTCCAGGGCTTCTTGGGGAGAAGCCGCGCCTCTTCCTGGGCCGAGAGGTCGTCGAGCAGCGCGATCAGCTCTTCGTCGTTCAGTGGCGCGACCGAGCCTTCGGCCTCGACGGACTGGTAGTTCCAGGTCGGCACCTGGTCGACGCTCTCGTACCAGTCGGGGCTGATATAGGCGTCCAGGCCCGTGGCCAGCGCCACGGCCCGGAAGCCCTGGGTCAGGTGCGGCGTCAGCACGTTGCCGCGCGACAGGTGGAAGTCGAGCGCGATCTCACCGTCCAGATCGCGGATCACCACCGGCGACTGGGCCACGAACGGCCGACCGCCGACCGACGCGGCGATCGTCACGAACGGATGCGCGGCGATGAAGTCGAGCAGGACCGCGCGGTCCTCGACGCGGAAGCGGTTGTCCGGATGCATTACTCGGCCGCCGCGCGCAGCAGGCCCACCAATCGGGCTCGGGTCTCGCCGTCGGCGATGCCGTCGAAGCGGCTCTGCAGCCAGTGGCGCTGGAAGGCGCCGACCACGGTCGCGGTCCACTCGTCGTACTTGCCGGTCGGGGCGCAATCGAAGCCCAGGCGGGTCAGGCCGGCCTGCAAGGCGAACACGCCAGTCCCCTCCTCGCCCTGGCCCAGCGGCGCGCCGGGCGAGGGAGCAGGCTCGATCCACAGGCCGTGGCCGCTCTCGGCCAGACGCTTCCACGGAAAGAGCTCGCCCGGATCGATCTTGCGGGCTGGAGCGATGTCGGAGTGGCCGAGGATGCGGCTGTCAGGGATCATCCAGCGTGAGCGCACGTCGGCCAGCAGGTTGATCACCGAGGCGATCTGCGCCTCGGGGAACGGGCGATAGCCAAACTCGTGGCCGGGATTGACGATCTCGATGCCGATCGAGGCCGAGTTGATGTCCTTGACGCCTTTCCAGAAGGCGGCGCCCGCGTGCCACGCGCGGCGCTCTTCGGGCACCAGGCGGAAGATGCGGCCATCTTCTTCCACGCAGTAGTGGGCCGAGACCTTGGCCTCGGGATCGCGCAGGCGCTCGATCGCGGCCTCGCCGGTCTCCATGCCCGTGTAGTGCAGCACGATCGTATCGGGCACCGCCTTGCGGGCGTCGAAATTGGGCGACGGGGCCTCGATAAGGTTGAGACTCATTGGGCGCGGTTCCGGATCGACATCAGCAACGGCATGACCTGATTCCGCCGAAGCGCGATGATCAGAACACCCAGCAAAGCGAGCGCCGCGCCGATCCCCATCCGCAGGTCGAAATGGTCGTGGGTGACCAGCACGCCCAGCAGGATGGTGAACAGCGGCGTCAGCAGGGTGAGCGGAGCGATCAGGTTGGCCTCGTAGCGCTGGATCAGCCCGTAATAGGCCGTATGGGCCACGACCGAAACCACCAGGGCCGAGAACACCACCGCCGCCACGAACGGCCAGCCGGCGGCGATCCCCGCCGCGACCTGGCCTGGCTCGATGAGAGCGCTCATCGCCGCCAGCGGCCAGATCGACGAGAAGCCGACCCAGGCCTGGAACTGCAAGGGCTTCACGCCCTCGACCTGCTTCATCATCACCGCGCCCAGCGAGCCGGCGAAGGCGGCCGCGACGATCAACCAGAGCCCCGGCGACAGCACGAAGCCGTGCGGGCTCCACATCACCGTCACCGCCCCGGCCAGGGTGAGCGCGATGCCCAGACCCCGCCGCCAGCGGATCTGCTCGCCCAGCATCACCATCGACAGCAGGGTCGTGAACGGCACGCCCAGCTGGATCACCACCGAGGCGGCCGACGGCGAGGCGGTCTTGAAGCCCATGAACAGCAGGGCGAAGTTCCCCGCCCCCATCAGCAGCGCCACCACCACGATCCGCCAGGTCGGCCGCGGCGCGGGCAGCAGCCAGGGCAGGGTCGCCAGCGCCACCAGCGCGAAGCGCACGGCCGCATAGAACAGCGGCGGCACGCCCCAGTGGGCGACCACGATCTTGGACATGATGTTGTTGCCCGCCCACACGAGGCAGATCAGGACCAGCAGGCCGAAGTCGCGAAGGGACATGTGCTATCCGATAGGCCGCAGTTGACGTTCGGTCAAAACGGTCGTTTGTTGGTGAACACTGTTCACATAGAGCGACGCCGGGTCAACCGGCGGGCCGGAACTGGGGCGGAAGCGGAAACGGATGACCATGGAACATGTCGACGTCCTGATCGTGGGCGCGGGGCTTTCGGGGATCGGCGCGGCCTATCACCTGAAGAAGCACTGCCCCGGCAAGACCTACGCGATCCTGGAAGGGCGCGAGGCGATCGGCGGCACCTGGGACCTGTTCCGCTATCCCGGCATCCGCTCCGACAGTGACATGTACACCCTCGGCTACAGCTTCAAGCCGTGGAAGGCCGCCAAGGCCATCGCCGACGGCCCGTCGATCCTGGGCTATGTCCGCGAGACCGCCCGCGAGCACGACGTCGACCGCCACATCCATTTCAAACACATGGTCAAGCGCGCCAGCTGGTCGAGCGAGACGGCGACCTGGACCGTCGAGGCCGAGCACGACGGCCAGCTCGTCAAGTTCACCTGCGGCTTCCTCTATATGTGCGCCGGCTACTATCGCTACTCGTCCGGCTACACGCCCGAGTTCGCGGGGACAGAGCAGTTCAAGGGCCGCATCGTCCACCCGCAGCTCTGGCCCGAAGACCTGGACTACAGCGGCAAGAAGGTCGTGGTGATCGGCAGCGGCGCCACCGCCGTGACCCTGGTGCCCGAGATGGCCAAGACCGCCAGCCATGTCGTCATGCTGCAGCGCTCGCCGACCTATGTGGTCTCGCGTCCGGCCGAGGACGGGGTGGCCAACTGGCTGCGCTCCAAGCTGCCGGCCATGACCGCCTACGGCCTGACGCGGTGGAAGAATGTCCTCTTCCAGATGCTGTTCTTCAACATGGCGCGCAAGAAGCCGGAGAAGGTCAAGGAGCGCCTGCTGGGCATGGTGCGCGAGCATCTGGGCCCGGACTACGACGTCGGCACGCACTTCACGCCCAGCTACAATCCGTGGGACCAGCGCCTGTGCCTGGTGCCGGACGCCGACCTGTTCGCCTCGATCAAGTCGGGCTCGAGCTCGGTGGTCACAGACCATATCGAGACCTTCACCGAGACCGGCATCCAGCTGAAGTCCGGCAAGGTCCTGGACGCCGACGTCGTCGTCACCGCCACCGGCCTGCAGATGCAGCTGCTGAGCGGGATGGAGGTCGTGGTCGACGGCAAGGTCGCCGATCTGTCCCAGTCGATGAGCTACAAGGGCATGATGTTCAGCGACGTGCCGAACCTGGCCTCGGCCTTCGGCTACACCAACGCCAGCTGGACGCTGAAGGCGGACCTGACCAGCGAATATGTCTGCCGCCTGATCAACCACATGACCCGCACGCGCACCGACTTCTGCATGCCGCGCGTCGACGGCGAGATGGAGGTCGCGCCGTGGCTGGACTTCTCGTCCGGCTACGTCACCCGCGCCATCGGCCAGTTCCCCAAGCAGGGCCTGCGCAAGCCGTGGAAGGTGCACCAGAACTACGCCCTGGACCTGGCCGCCCTGCGCCTGGGCAAGGTCGAGGACGGGGTCATGGAGTTCGGCCGCAAGACCGGCGTGAAGGCGCAAGCCGTGAAGGCGATGGAGGCGGCCTAGTTTCCCTATCGGATTCGATAGGTTGCGACCGGCGGCCATGACCCCGACCTTTCCTCGGGAAGGAGATCGCCATGGCCGACACCTATCTGGGCTGGAAGATCGACTACGCCCATCCGCCGGGCGAGCCCGCCTATCTGGACCCGGGCTCGATGCACTGGCGGGTCTACAAGAACCCGATCGCCCTGGCGGTCGGGGGCGTGGCCGCCGTGCTGCTGGAGTTCGCCGACGCGCGGATCCGCTCGGGCGTCTGGGACCACTCGACCTACAAGGCCGATCCGATCGGGCGCTCCAAGCGCACAGGCATCGCGGCCATGGTCGGGGTCTATGGACCGCAGGCCGCCGCGCGGCGGGTGATCCAGGGCGTCACCAACATGCACACGCGCGTGGTCGGCCAGACGCCGAAAGGCGAGGCCTACAAGGCGCTGGATGTCGGACTCTTGGACTGGGTCAGCGCCACCGCCGGCTACGGCTTCCTCAACGCCTATGACCGCTTCGTCGAGCCGCTGAGCGAGGTCGAGAAGACCCGCTTCTACGAGGAAGCCCACCCGATCGCCCGGCTCTACGGCGTGAAGTCTTCGCCCTCCTCCCAGGCCGACTTCATGGCGATGATGGACAGGCTGGCGCCGCGCTTCGAGCCGCATCCGATCGTCGAGGAGTTCCTGGCCATCATCCAGTCGGGCAAGGCCGCGCCGAACGCGCCGAAATTCCTGCACAAGGCCCTGGCGCGGGCGTCGGTGTCGCTGCTGCCGCCGATCGTGCGCCAGAAGCTGGCGCTGGGTCGTGAATACGATCTGACCGCTTTCGACCGGTTTGCCCTCAAGGCCGCCGGCAAACTGGCCGAGAAGATTCCGGTGAAGAACTCGCCGCCCAGCCAGGCCAGCGTGCGCCTGGGGTTGCCCTACGACTTCCTCTATCGGAGCCGCGCCGAGCAGAAGCGGCTCCTGGAAGCGCGAACTGGAACGCCCGTCGCCGCCTCGGCCTGAAGGACGTGATCGGGGCCCGCCTCCCCGACCTCCGTCAGTCGAAGTTGGCGACGATGGCGCCCTTCACGTAGCTGGGATTGTAGGTGTACAGGCCGCCGTTGAACATGATGGCCACATTGGAGTTGTCGGCGCGGTCGTACAGCAGGCTCAACTGGCCCTCGGCCCGCACCCGGGCGTCCTGGTGCGGCGGCAGCGTCGCCGTCGGGGACTTCGTCGACAGCGTGACGCCATAGGGGCCGATGCCGTCGTTGGTGACGGTCACCAGATAGTTGTCGCCCTGCTGGACGGTCTGGAACAGGAAGTCGCGGTTCTGGTCCCGGTCGTTCACCGTGAAGGTGCAGCTGGTCATGTCAGCCATGGTCTCTCTCCCTCAAGTGGCCTGATCGCCACGAGGGAGAGCTTCGACACTCAAAACGAGTTTATCAATCTTCCTCAACTTCTGGTACGTCGTCACTTCTGGTGACCTTCGGCGCCTTGCGCTTCACGAACCGCAACGCCGTATGGCTTTGCGAGAATGCGCACACTTTCGTGTCGACGAAGCCCAGGCCGCGCACGGCCGCCAGGATCTCGACGTCCTTCAGCGGCGCGCCCTTGCCCTTCTCGGCCACGATCCAGATCGCGCCCTTGGGACCTAGAGCGCCTTGCCAGTCCTCGAGCCGGTCGAAGTCCGCCAGATCCTCGACGCCGAGGAACAGCAGGTCGATCCCCTCCTCGGCCTCGCCCAGTTCGACGCGGGTCTCCAGCTCGGCGATGAAGGCCTCGTCCTCGACGCCGTCGACCACCACGGTCATGCCGGGCTTCACGCCCAGCTTGTCCAGGCGCGAGGGCGGGTTCTGGATGGCGTGCAGCCACTTCTCGGCCTGGCCCGGCTCCAGCGTGAAGCGGGTGCCGTCGCTCAGGACCAGGTCATCGCCCTCGGTCCGCAGGTTCTTCAGGGCGTGGCCCTGATAGATGCCGCGATAGGCCCCGCGGAAGATCAGCTTCGGCGGCTCCCACAAGAGCTTGCCCTCGCTCTCGCCGTCGGTCAGCTGACCCCAGACGCCGCTTGCTTCCTTGCCCATGATATCAGGCGCCTTTGAACGTGGGTTGGCGCTTCTCGAGGATCGCGTTGACGCCTTCCATGTGGTCTTCGGTGTGGTGGGCGATGGCCTGGGCGGCCGCGCTCATCTCCATCAGGGTGTCGTAGCTGGAAGTCTGGCCGTGCTTGAGCAGGCTCTTGGCCATGCGCAGGGCGTGCGGCGGCTGCTGGGCGATCCGGTTGGCGAGCGTCAGGGCCTCGTCCATCAGCGTCTCGGCCGGCACGGCCTTGCTGACCAGGCCCCAGTCGGCGGCCTTGGCCGCGTCGATGACGTCGCCGGTGAACAGCAGCTCCGCCGCGCGGCTCATGCCGATGGTGCGCGGCATCAGCCAGGCGCCGCCGTCGCCGGGGATCAGGCCGAGCTTCAGGAAGGTGACGCCGAACTTGGCGGTGTCGGCGGCGATGCGGATGTCGGTCATGCAGGCCACGTCGCAGCCAAGACCGATCGCCGCCCCGTTCACCGCCGCGATCGACGGGACTTCCAAGCCATAGATGGCCCGCACCACACGGTGGATGTTCTTGCGATAGCCGTCGCGCACAGCCACGCCGTTGCCGCCGAACGCGCCTTCGCGGGCCTTCATCGCCTTGACGTCGCCGCCGGCCGAGAAGGCCTTGCCCGCGCCGGTCAGGATCACGCAGCGGATGTCCTGGTCGTCATTGATCGCCTCGCAGGCGGCCGCCACCTGGTCGCCATCGCCCGGCGCGCCCAGGGCGTTCATCGCCTCGGGGCGGTTCAGGGTGAGGATGGCGACGTGGCCGCGCTTCTCGGTGAGGATGAGGGACAAGGGGCGCTCCTGCGGATTCTGATTTTTCCTTTCCATAGCCTGCTTTCCCGCGCCGTGCAGCCGAACTGGGCCATACAACCAGTGCGTTCACACCGATCACGAAAACGCGACTGGCGCGGCGCGCCGCGCCGACATTGACTGGACTCAGGGACGATCACGAAGGCTGCGGTGAATGACCGAGCACGCGAAGGCCCGACACGTGTTGATTATCGAGGATGAAATCCTCGTCGCGTTCGAGGTCGAAGCCCTCCTGGCTGAGCAGGGCTTCACGAGTTTCGATATCGCCGACAGTCCGTCGGACGCCTTGGCCTTGGCCATGGCCAATCCTCCAGATCTGATCACCGCCGATTACCGCATCGTCGGCGGCACCGGCGTCGAGGCCGTCGAGGCCATCCAGCGGCATCTGGGCCGCATCCCGGTCGTATATGTCACCGGCAACGCCGACCAGCTGAAGGGCCGCCTGACCCCCATCGTCGACAAGCCGATCTCGGCCCGCCACCTGCGCGAGGCCTGTGTCCGGGCGTCCACGTCCTGAGCCACACGCCCTGAGATTGTCCGCTGCGCCTTCCGGTCCTACAACCGGGACCACGGGAGGACGCGATGCACGAGATCACCACGCTCGAGGCCCTTGAGGCGCTGTACCAGCCCCAGCCCGTGCCCGCCTCGACCGTCAAGGTCATCGACCACATCACCCCGCACTACGCCGCCCTGATCGAGGCCTCGCCGTTCGTGGCCCTGGCCACCGTCGGCCCCGAGGGCCTGGACTGCAGCCCGCGCGGCGACCTGCCCGGCTTCGTCCGTATCGCCGATCCCAAGACGCTGATCCTGCCCGACCGGCGCGGCAACAACCGCATCGACAGCTTGCGCAACGTCGTCCGCGACCCGCGCGTGGCGCTGCTGTTCCTGATCCCCGGCTCGGGCACCACCTTCCGCGTCAACGGCCGGGCGGTGCTGAGCGTCGATCCGGAGCTGCTGAAGAGCTTTAGTGTCGACGGCAAGCCGCCGCGCACGGCGATGGTGGTCACGGTCGTCGAAGCCTACTTCCAGTGCGCCCGCGCCATCGTCCGCTCGGGCCTGTGGAAGCCGGAAAGCCACGTCGACCCGAAGTCCCTGCCGACACCCGGCGCCATGCTGGCCGCCGTCACCGCTGGCGAGGTTGGCGGCGAGACCTATGACCGCGAATGGCCAGGCCGCGCCGCGAAGACGATGTGGTGAAGCTCGCCATCCTGATCCCGATCGGTCTGGCGCTCGCCGCGATCGGCGTCGCGGCCTTCGTACTGCACGATCCGCCGGATTCTCCCGATCACATCGCCCGCGAGTGCCGCTTCATCGCGACCCTGGAAAAGCAGCGCATGGTCTGGCGCGACGAAGGCGGGCCCATTCCCTTCGAGTTTCGGCGCGCAGAGAACAGGACCAGTGGCGCCGCGCGGCCGGACCTCGAACGCTGGGGCCATGACGGCCTGCCGTGGCGGACCGTCCTGCTGCGCCACATGACGCCCAAGACGCTCACGCCGATCGACTGCGGCCGCGCCCTGGACGCAGCGGGCGCGCTCAAGATCATCAAGCACAACGAGGGTCCCTCGCGGCAGATCGACAAACTCCAGTATTCTCGGGTCACGTTCTTCCCCGGCGACCGCTTCGCGCTGGCGCGCGTGTCGTCCTGCTGGCTGGACGACAACGGCTGGGATCAGAACAGCCGCGTCCATATCTGGCGACGCGAGGGCGAGACCTGGACGATGATCACCGACAACAGCGTCCTGATGGTCTACGACCCGCCCCGCTACAAGCCGCCGATGCGCTGCTTCCAGACGCCCGTCTACTAGCTCTCCTCGATCTGGCGCTCGTCCTCGCGGCTGATCGAGACCTCCTCGAAGTCCAGCTCCTCCTGCAGGATCAGGAAGGCGTCGGCGCCGACGGCCTGGTGTTCGCGCAGTTCCTCCAGCCGCTCGCGCTGGCGACGCAGGGCCTTCAGGCCCAGGGTGCGGCGCGCCTCCAGCTCGCCGGTCTGGCTCGGGAAGGTGGTCGGCACGGCGGCGAAGCGGTAGCGCCAGTGGTCGGCGGCCAGGCCGGTCTTGCCGTCCAGCACCGTCAGCGCGACGCCGGCCATGTCGGCGCGGATGCGGACCAGTTCCTCGTCGAGGCCGTTCTCGCCGTCCAGGCCCAGCAGGTGGACCAGCGGCGACAGGGTCATGCCTTGCAGCACCAGGGTGGCCAGCACCACGGCGAAGGCGGTCAGCACGATCAGGTCGCGCTGCGGGAAGTCGTGCGGCAGGGCGAAGGCGGTGGCCAGGGTCACCAGACCCCGCATGCCGCACCAGCCGACCAGCACGCCATGGCGCAGGTTCGGGGTCGGATAGGCGTCGCCCCGCAGGGACGGGAAGATCTGCGACAGCCGGATATAGATCAGCACCCAGACCATCCGCACCACGATCAGGCAGCCCACGACGGCGGCGGCGAACACGGCGGCCTCGCGCAGCCGCTCGGGCGACATGACCGCGACGATGGTCCGCGCCTGCAGGCCCATCAGCAGGAAGGCCAGGACGTTCAGCAGGAACACCGACGAGGTCCAGACGGCGAAGCTGTGGATCCGCATCCGGGGCGGCGTCCGCAGGGCCGCGGTGCGGGCCACGGTCATGGCGAAGGCCACCAAGCACAACACCGCCGACAGTCCCAGGCGCTCGGCGATGATCCAGGCCCCGAAGCAGGTGACGAACTCGGCCATGTTGCCGCCCAGGGTGCCGGTGACGAACGGGTTCACGAAGCGCAGCACGCGGGCCAGGACGATGCCCAGGATCACCCCGCCCGGCGCGGCCAGGGTCAGCTTGACGGCCAGCGCCGTGTCGATGCCGCCCTGGGCCTGGAAGGCCAGCGCCGCCGAGAACAGCAGCAGGGCCGAGGCGTCGTTCAGCAGGCTCTCGCCCTTCAGCACCGCGACCGAGCCGCGCGGCAAACGCACGCTGGTCAGGATGGCGGTGGCGGCGGCGGCGTCCGGCGGGGCGACGATCGCGCCCAGGGCCAGGGCGGCGGCGATCGGCAGGCCGGCCATGCTCACGCCCAGCCAGGCCACTGCGCCGGCGCTCAGCACCACCGCCACGATGGCCAGGGCGAACAGCGGCCGCCACAGCTTGCGCGCGTCGCCAACCGGGAAGTCGAAGGCCGCATCGACCAGCACCGGGGCCAGGAACAGCGCCAGGGCCGTGTGCGGCTCGATCGAGATCTTCGGCAGGCCCGGGATCAGGGCGAAGCACACGCCGGCGGCGGCCAGCATGGTCGGATAAGGCACCTTCAGCCGGCGCGAGAACTGCAACAGCAGCACCGCGGCGGCCAGCAGGGCCAGCAGGCTCTCGAAAAAGCTCAAGCGTCGGGTCTCCGGCGGCGATGAACGACCTTACGCACCTGAACTCAAAACAAAAGCGGCCCTGGGCTCCCCACCCAAGGCCGCTTGAAACACAGTAGTCGCCCCAAGTTGCCTTGGAGAGCGATGCTTAGTCGTCGCGGTGGACGCGTTCGCGGCGCTCGTGGCGTTCCTGGGCCTCGACGCTCATGGTCGCCGTGGGGCGAGCATCCAGTCGAGCCAGGCCGATCGGCTCGCCCGTCTCCTCGCAATAGCCGTAGGAGCCGTCCTCGACGCGGCGCAGGGCCTGGTCGATCTTGGAGATCAGCTTCCGTTGACGATCGCGGGTACGGAGCTCAAGAGCCCGGTCGGTTTCCGAGGACGCGCGATCAGCCAGATCGGCGTGGTTCTCGGTTTCTTTCTGGAGATGGGCGACCGTTTCGCGAGATTCGCGAAGGATCTCCTCTTTCCAGGCCAGCAGCTTGTCCTTGAAATACTCAAGCTGCCGTTCATTCATGAAAGGCTCGTCCTCGGAAGGACGATAGTCAGACTTCTCTACAAGAACAGTGGCCGTTTGCATCAACGCCTCACGCCCCAATGAACTCAGCCCTTAAGGGCTGCGTGCTTATAGCAAAAGGTGAGCCGGGTTCAATGAACCTCGCGTGAGTGGCGCGTTCAGCTCGCGCGCCTCCCGCCCGAGAGCCCCGAACACGGCGACGACAGGTGTAAAACGCGCGAGAAAGCCAAGCGTGGCAGGGAAAAACCAAGTTTTCGAACCCCGCCCCGGCCATGTCAGCTACGCGCCTGAAGCTTGGCCAGCTCGACGGCGGCCCGCGTTTCGATCTCGTTGAGGATCCCCTCCAGGTTGGGATCCTCCGTATTTTCCCGCTGTTCGCGAATCGCGCGGGTCAGGCGGTCCAGGGTGTCGTGCGAGATGTCGCCGTCGATCATGCCGATATGGACGTCGCCCAGCAGGTCGAGGATGTGCTCGGCCCGGCGCACGGCCCGGCGCTTGCGCTCCAGCGGGCTGCCGACGGCCCCCATCTCCTGCAGGGCCAGCAAGGCGTCGACCGAGCCGACGCCGGACAGGCCGCCGACCGAGGCGGTGCTGGCCGCGCCGCTGGCGGCGTTCACGGACGGAAGCGAGAAGCCCGACGACCCGCCGGCCGGCTTGGCCCGCGACGCGCCGCTCGCACCTACGCCCCCCGTGCTCGAAACCTTCATCCGACAGCTCCAAAAAGCTCATGCGCGCGAGTCACTTATCCCGCAGCGTCATCAATATCCATGGTGCGCTTGAAGTATGGTTAATGCCGGGCAGATTCTGCCGTGAGGCGCCGAGCGGACCACCGCCGAATCCATAATCCCTTGAGTCACAAGGCCCTGAGCACGATCAGGAAACTGGCCCGCTTCTGGCATGGGGCGGCGCGGGGACGGTTCCCCACGACGAGATTGCCATGCCGCGTTCATTCTTTCGCACCCTGCTGACCGCCCTGGTCGCCGTTTCGGCATTCATTGCCGCCCCGGCGTTCGCCAAGTCGCGCATCAAGGACATCGTCGCCTTCGAGGGCGTCCGCGAGAACCAGCTGATCGGCTACGGCATCGTGGTCGGCCTGAACGGCACGGGTGACAGCCTGCGCAACGCGCCGATGACCAAGCAGAGCCTCGAGGCCATGCTGGAGCGCCAGGGCGTCAACGTCCGCGACGGCAATCTCAACACCAAGAACACCGCCGCCGTCATGGTCACGGCCAGCCTGCCGCCGTTCTCGGCCTCGGGCTCGAAGCTGGACGTCACCGTCTCGACCCTGGGCGACGCCAAGAGCCTTCTGGGCGGCACCCTGCTGGTCACCAGCCTGCAAGGCGCGGACGGGCAGACCTACGCCGTGGCCCAAGGCACCGTGCAGACCGGCTCGGTCTCGGCCGGCGGCGCCTCGGGCAGCTCGGTCACCAAGGGCGTGCCGACCGCGGGTCGCATCGCCGGCGGCGGCGTCATCGAGCGCGAGACCGGCTTCCAGATGGTCAATATGGACATCATGCGCCTGACCCTGCGCAATCCGGACTTCACGACCTCGCGCCGCATCGCCGACGCCATCAACGCCAAGTTCCCCGGCAGCGCCCAGGCCCAGAACCCGACCATCATCGCCACCCGCGCTCCGGCCGGCATGGACATGATCAGCTTCATCACCAACATCGAGAACCTGGAAGTCGAGCCCGACGGCCCGGCCAAGGTGGTGATCGACGAGGTGGCCGGCGTCATCGTCATGGGCGACGACGTCCGCATCAGCAAGGTGGCGATCGCCCAGGGCAACCTGACCATCTCGGTCCAGGAGAACCCCGCCGTCAGCCAGCCGGCTCCGTTCAGCCAGGGCCAGACCAAGGTCGTTCCGCAGTCGACGGTCAGCGTCGACGAGGAGAAGGGCAAGCAGCTGCTGACCCTGGGCGGCGCGCCGTCGCTCAAGGGCCTGGTCGGCGGCCTGAACGCCCTGGGCGTCACGCCCCGCGACATGATCTCCATCCTGCAGGCCGTGAAGGCCGCGGGCGCCCTGCAAGCCGACATCGAGGTGATGTGATGAGCGCCTTCTCCACCATCTCCACCCTGGTCCCGCAGTTCGGCGCGGCCACCGCCTCGATCAAGACGGCCGCCCAGGCGGTGAAGTCCGCCGCATCGACCGTTCAGGGCGCGGTCGAGGACACCGCCAAGGACGACGCCAAGCGCGCCAAGATCAAGGCGACGGCCCAGACCTTCGAGAGCTCGTTCATGTCCGTGATGATGCAGCAGATGTTCGAGGGCGTGAAAACCTCCGAACCGTTCGGCGGCGGCAACGGCGAGGAGATGTTCAAATCGGTCCTGACCGACGCGATGTCGAAGGAAGTGACCAAGTCGGGCGGCATCGGCCTGGCGGCCACCGTCCAGCGCGAAATGCTGAAGATGCAAGGTCTGAAGGAGTAACCCATGGCCATCGCCGCCATCGACGCCGACGATCGCGTCCACCAGCTGACCCTGCTGACCGAGCGCCTGACCGACCTGATCGCCAAGGAAGCCACGGCCTTCGAGACCCACCGCCCGCACGAGGCGGCGCAGTACGTTGAAGAGACGGCCAAGCTCGCCAATGTCTACCGGCACGAGTCGCTGCGGGTCCGCCACAACCCCACCCTGGTCGAGGCCGCCCGCCCCGAGCTGCGCCAGCGCCTGATGCGCGCCACCGAGGCTTTCGACGCCGTCCTGGCCCGTCAGGCCCGCGCCGTGAACGCCGCCAAGACGGTCACCGAGGGCCTGGTCCACGCCGTCGCCCAGGAAATCGCCAGCCAGCGCGCCGCCCCGGCCACCACCTACGGCTCCGGCGGCATGGTCACCGACCGCCCGCAGCACGGCTCGGCGATCACCCTGAACCGCAAGGCCTAGAAGAACTCGTCCAGCATGAGGTGGAAGCGCAGCTTCCGCGCGTCGAGTTGATCGACGCCGTAGCTCTTCAGGAACCGCGCCTGGAGCGAGACGCCGAACTCGCCCAGGCCGTTCCAGGCGATGGCCAGGTCCTGATAGCGATCGGCCAGGCCCACGCGGCCGACATCGATGCAGCCGACCACCGCGCCGTCGCACAGGATCAGGTTGTCGAGCGAATAGTCGCCGTGGGTCACGACCGTGTCGGCCGCCAGCGGCAGCCGCGCGGTCATCTCGTCCCACACCGCCCTGGCAGTCATCCCAACTCGCTCGTCGTCGAAGTCATCGGCGTCGACCAGGCCCGCCTCCAAGCGCGCCTGCGCCTTGGCCAACCGGAAGCGGTGGTCGCTGGTGAACGGGCAGTCCTCGACCGGGATGGCGTGCAGGCGCTTCAGGTGCAGCGCCAGGGCGTCGACGATCGCGCCTTGGCCTTCGGCGTCCGCCGCCTCCAGCAATTGGTAGGCGGTCTGGCCGGGGATCGCTTCCATCAGCAGCCAGGCCTCGTCCGGCGTCGCGACGAAATGAGATACCGCCGGAACGGGCAGACGCCCCGCCAGCCAGCGCAACCGGACCATCTCGTCCGTCACGTCCTCGGCGACCGGTCCGCGTCCGTGCTTGAGATAGAGGTCCGGCGCGCCGGCGCGGCCGAACAGGCGATAGACCGCGCCACCGGACTCGCCGACCGTGTCACGCGCCCAGTCATAGCCAGCCAGCATCTCGGCCAGGGGCGTCTCGATGGCGACGCAGGGTTCTTCTCGATCAGTGTTCGACATGGGTGGGATGTGGTGAGGCTCTGCGGAAGCGCTACCGCACGAACGCGAACACCGCCGCCGCCCGTGTCGCGCCGCCGGGATCGCCATAGTCGGAGACCGGATACTCGGCCACGACCTGCAACCGCTCCATCGGCAGATAGGCCCGGAAGGGATCTCCGATCAGCACCGTGATCCCGGCGGCGACGCAGCGTTCCAGATGGGCGGTGACCCGCGCCGCCAGGTTAGGGTCGTAAAAGAGATCGCCCACCAGCATCAGATCGACCTGAGGCGGATCGCCTATCGTCAGGTCGCCGAGGATCGCCTCGACCGTCACGCCGTTGGCCGCGGCGTTCAGGCGCGTTGCGGCGACCGCGTAGGGATCGACGTCGGCAGCTTTTACCTCGCGCGCCCCGGCCAGGGCGGCGGCGATGGCCACCAGGCCCGAGCCCGCGCCGAGGTCCAGCGCGCGCCGGCCACGCACGACCTCGGAATGGTCGAGGACATGCCGCGCCAGGGCCAGCCCGCCGCCCCACGTCCGCGACCAATAGGGCGAGCCGAAATCCGGATCGGCCTCGGCCAGCCGCATCAGGCCGCTGCGGGGCCCCGCGCGATGCAGGCGGATCTCCGGGACGCCCGGGACAGGCTCTAGCGGCAGGCGCTCGCGGATGAAGGCGTCGAGGTCGGGGGTCATGGCTTTGCGCCCAAGCTTATCGTTCGTTCGACGCCGATCGCCTCCAGGAAATCGGCGTCGTGGCTGACCACCAGCAGCGCCCCGTCATAACCCGACAGCGCCGCCTCGACGGCCTCGATCGAGGCCAGGTCCAGATGGTTGGTCGGTTCGTCCAGGATCAGCAGTTGCGGCGGCGCGGCCGCGCTCAGCACGCAGGCCAGGGCCGCCCTCAGGCGCTCGCCACCGCTGAGGGTTCCGGCCACCTGGTGGGCGGCGGTGTTGCGGAACAGGAACCGCGCCAGGGCCGCGTGGGCGTCGTTCTGGCTGGCGGCGGGGTTCAGGCGGCGGAAGTTCTCCAGGATGGTCTCGTCGTCGTGCAGCAGCGCCGCCCGCTGGTCGAGCAAGGCGACGGGCACGGAGAGCTTCACCTCGCCGGCGGTCGGCGCGAGGTCACCGGTCACCAGCCGGATCAGGGTCGTCTTGCCCGTCCCGTTCGGTCCGGACACCGCCACGCGCTCGGGCCCGGCGATCCGGAACGACAGGCCCTCGATCACGCGCGTCCCGCCCGGCCAGGCGAAGGCGACATCGTCGAAGCTCAGCACCGTCCGCCCCTCCGGCAGGCCCGACGACGGCAGGTCGAAGCCCAGGGTCCGGGCGCGCTCGACGCGGGCCTCGGCCGAGACCTTGGCCTGCGCCGCCTCGGCCGCCAGCTTGTCGGCGAGCTTGCCTTCGCGCGCGCCGCTCATCTCGGCCCGCTCGGCCATCATGCCCAGGATGATCTTCGGCTCGCTGCCCTTGGCGGCGAACTTGCGGCCGGCGGCGTCGCGACGCTCCTTGCGCTCGCGGGCGACCTGGGCCTCGCGGGCGACGCGGCGGACCTCCTTCTCGGCGTGGTCGAGGTCGCGCTGGGCGGCGTCGGCCTCAGCGGCCTTGCGCTCGGCATAGAGGTCCCAGCCGCCGCCGTAGGACCGTGCGCCCAAGGACGACAGCTCGACGATCCGGTCCATGCCGCGCAGCAAGGACCGGTCGTGGCTGACAACCACCGCCCCGCCGCGCCAGCGGGTCAGCACCTTGCCGACGATGCCGCGCGCTTCGGCGTCGAGATTGTTGGTCGGCTCGTCCAGCAACAGCACGTCGGGCCGCGCGATCAACAGCCGCGCCAGCCCCGCCCGCGTCGCCTGGCCACCCGACAGCGCCGCCGCCGGCCGCTCGGGGTCGAGGCCCGCCAGGCCGACGTCGGCCAGGGCCTGGTCCAGCCGCGCCGGCAGGTCCCAGTCCGCTTCGGAAAGGTCGATCTCGTCGCCCTCCCCACGCTCGATGCGCGACAGGCGATCCCAGGCGTCGCCGACGCCCAGCAGGTAGGCCAGCCGCGCGCCCGGCGAGACGTCCGGCGTCTGGTCGAGGGTCGCGACGGTTCCGGCCCGCGCGACCGTCCCAGCCAGCGGCGGACGCGCGCCAGCGATCAGCGCCAGCAAGGTCGACTTGCCCGCGCCGTTGCGCCCGACCAGGCCGATCCGCTCGGCCCCGATCGCGAGGTTCAGATTTTCGAAGAGCAGCCGGCCATCAGGCGTGGCGGCGGAAACGGCATCCAGAGTGACGAAGGACATGCGAACCCACGGTCAGGGAAACGGGAAGGACGAAGCGGTCTTCCGTCTGGCTGATCATGAGGGCCTCCATCGATTGGGAGCGGGGTTTCTACGCGTCCGCGCCTTGGGCGGCAAGCGTGAGCAGAGTGGTCGCTAGGTCGGCGCCATCGCGTGCAGGACCCACACCAGCGAGCCGACGCCGCCGCAGAACACCATCATGTCGATGATGATCGAACGTGGCTTGGGCGCCCTCAGGGCGTCGAACGCCTCCTGCTTGGCGTCCAGCTTGGCGTTCCCGGCCTCTTTCTTGGCCATGGCTCGTTCCTTCATAAGGTCGAGCTTCGGCTCGAACTTCGCCGTTACATCATGCGTGGACTGAAGAACCCGCTTCCAAACAGGGTTTAGGGAAGGTTGCGCTGGCTACGGCCTTCGCGCCGCATGCTGCTGACATCAAATGTCAGCAGAAACGCCCTCTCGCGGGCGCGACATTTGTTCACACCTTGTTCTTGTGTTAATTGGCGCGCCGAGCCCTACATATAGCCGCTGCGCTGCGACCAATGTCGCGGCCCAACGTTCCGGAAAACATGGCTGAGCAACTGAACTTCATCCGCGTTCGCGGCGCCCGTGAGCACAATCTGAAGAACGTCAGCGTCGACATCCCGCGTGGCGAGCTGGTCGTCCTGACCGGCCTGTCGGGCTCGGGCAAGTCGTCCCTGGCCTTCGATACGATCTATGCCGAGGGCCAGCGCCGCTACGTGGAGAGCCTGTCGGCCTATGCCCGTCAGTTCCTGGAGCTGATGAGCAAGCCCGACGTCGACCTGATCGAGGGCCTGTCGCCCGCGATCTCGATCGAGCAGAAGACGACGTCGCGCAACCCGCGCTCGACCGTCGGCACGGTGACCGAGATCCACGACTACATGCGCCTGCTGTGGGCGCGGGTCGGGGTTCCGTATTCGCCCGCCACCGGCCTGCCGATCGAGAGCCAGACCATCAGCCAGATGGTCGACAAGATCACCGCCCTGCCGGAAGGCACGCGTCTCTACCTGCTGGCCCCCGTCGTTCGCGACCGCAAGGGCGAGTACAAGAAGGAGATCGCCGAGTGGCAGAAGGCCGGCTTTCAGCGGCTGAAGATCGACGGCGAGTACTATCCGATCGAGGACGCCCCGGCGCTCGACAAGAAGTTCAAGCACGATATCGACGTGGTCGTGGACCGCGTGGTGACCAAGCCCGACATGGAGCAGCGCCTGGCTGACTCCATCGAGCAGGCCCTGCGCCTGGCCGATGGCCTGGCCGTCGCTGAGTTCGCCAATATCGAAGAAGGCGAGAAGGAGCCGCGCCGGATCCTGTTCTCGGAACGCTTCGCCTGCCCGGTCAGCGGCTTCACGATCGCCGAGATCGAGCCGCGCCTGTTCTCGTTCAACAACCCGGCGGGCGCCTGCCCGGTCTGCGACGGCCTGGGCGCCAAGCTCGCCTTCGACGCCGACCTGGTGATCCCCGACAAGGACAAGAGCCTGCACAAGGGCGCCGTCGCCCCGTGGGCGAAGGGTCCCTCGCCGCTCTACACCCAGACCCTGCAGGCCCTGGCGCGCCACTACGGCTTCTCGATGGACGAGGCCTGGTACAAGCTGTCGCCCGACGCCCGCGACGTGGTGCTGAACGGGTCCAAGGGGACCAAGATCAAGTTCATCTACGACGACAACGCGCGCAAGTACGAGGTCGAGAAGCCCTTCGAGGGCGTGCTGCCGAACCTGGAGCGTCGCTGGCGTGAGACGGACTCCTCGTGGGTCCGCGAAGAACTCGGCCGCTACCAGTCCGACACCCCGTGCGAGACCTGCCACGGCAAGCGCCTGAAGCCCGAAGCCCTGGCCGTCAAGATCGACGCCATGGACATCGCCGAAGTCTCGATGCTGGCCATCCGGCCTGCGCGCGACTGGTTCGCGAGCCTGGAAGGCAAGCTGACCGACAAGCAGATGGAGATCGCCCGGCGGATCCTGAAGGAGATCAATGATCGCCTGCGGTTCCTGGTCGATGTCGGCCTGGACTACCTCAACCTCTCGCGCGGCTCGGGCACCCTGTCGGGCGGCGAGAGCCAGCGCATCCGCCTGGCCAGCCAGATCGGCTCGGGTCTGACCGGCGTGCTGTACGTGCTGGACGAGCCGTCGATCGGCCTGCACCAGCGCGATAACACCCGGCTGCTGACCTCGCTGCAGGGCCTGCGGGACCTGGGCAATTCGGTGCTGGTCGTCGAGCACGACGAGGAGGCCATCCTCACCGCCGACTACGTGATCGACATGGGCCCGGCCGCCGGCGTCCACGGCGGCGAGATCGTCGCCGAGGGCAAGCCGGCCGAGATCATGGCCAACCCCAACAGCGTCACCGGCCAGTACCTGACCGGCGTGCGCGAGATCGCGGTGCCCGAAGAGCGTCGCCCGATCAACAAGAAGAAGATGCTGAAGGTCATCGGGGCCACCGGCAACAATCTGAAGGGCGTCACGGGCGAGATCCCCGTCGGCACCTTCACTTGCATCACCGGCGTGTCGGGCGGCGGCAAGTCGACCTTCACGATCGAGACCCTGTACAAGGCCGCCGCGCGCCGCCTGAACAACGCTTCGGACGCCCCCGCCTCGCACGAGCGGATCGAGGGCCTGGAGAACTTCGACAAGGTCATCGACATCGACCAGTCGCCGATCGGCCGCACCCCGCGCTCGAACCCGGCGACCTATACCGGCGCCTTCGGTCCGATCCGCGACTGGTTCGCCGGCCTGCCCGAGAGCAAGGCGCGCGGCTACGGCCCGGGTCGCTTCAGCTTCAACGTCAAGGGCGGCCGCTGCGAGGCCTGTCAGGGCGACGGCGTCATCAAGATCGAGATGCACTTCCTGCCGGACGTCTACGTCACCTGCGATATCTGCAAGGGCAAGCGCTACAACCGCGAGACCCTGGACGTGCTGTTCAAGGGCAAGACGATTGCCGACGTCCTGGACATGACCGTCGAGGAGGCCGCCGACTTCTTCAAGGCCGTGCCGCCGATCCGCGACAAGATGGAGACCCTCAAGCGCGTGGGCCTCAGCTACATCAAGGTCGGCCAGCAGGCCACGACCCTGTCGGGCGGCGAGGCCCAGCGGGTGAAGCTGTCGAAGGAGCTCAGCAAGCGCGCCACCGGCCGCACGCTGTACATCCTGGACGAACCGACCACCGGCCTGCACTTCGAGGACACCAAGAAGCTTCTCGAAGTGCTGCACGAGCTGGTCGACCAGGGCAACACCGTGGTCGTCATCGAGCATAACCTGGACGTCGTGAAGACCGCCGACTGGCTGCTGGACTTCGGTCCCGAAGGCGGCGACGGCGGCGGCGAGATCGTCGCCGTGGGCTCGCCCCAGGACGTGGCCAAGGTCGAGGCCAGCTGGACTGGCCGCTACCTCAAGGAACTGCTGGATCGCCACGAAGACCGCCGCAAGGCGCGGGTGGCCGAGCTGAAGAAGGCCAAGCGGGCCTAGGCGGCGCGGCCCCCAGAAAGACGAAGGCCCCGGAGAGCGATCTCCGGGGCCTTTCTCTTTACCAGCCGCCGGTGGTCTCGGCGCCGGCGGACGATTGATCCTGCAAGGTGCGATAGATGGTCGGCGCGGGCGAGAAGATGATCAGGGTGGTCAGCACCGACAGCAGCCCCGAGAACAGTGTCTGGGCGATCCCCATCGGCGTGAGGAAGACCGCCAGCGAGCTGCTGTCGGCGTGCATCAGCCGCCCCGCCACCGTGATGTCGCCGGAGATGAGCGTGGCGACCGCCGAGATGATCGTGAACACCAGCAGCACAACGACCACGCACATGATCACCGCCAGGAAGTAGGCGCCCAGCAACGGCCAGAACAGGCCTTTGGTCAGCGGCATGGACCGCAGGAAGACGATCTTGCCGCTGTCGAACGTGGCCGGCGAGGCCAGCGACAGCCGGATGGCCAGGTAGATGACCCCGCCGATCGTGCCGAAGAACATCGCCAGCGCCAGGAGCGCGCCCGTCGCGTCCTTCATGTTGCTGAAGAACTCCACCAAGGCGCTTCCGATCGTGAAGACGCCGAAGAGCGTGAGGTTGTAGAGCGCCCAGACCCCCGCCTGGCGCAGCTCGTCGGCGCCAAGCCGCAGCCTAACCAGACCGCCCTGGTAGGGGCGCAGGATGAGGCGGTTGACGGCGGCGAAGGCGACGGAATTCACCAGCAGCAGGTACGGCAACGAGAACAGGGTGAAGGGGCCCATCTTGGCGAAGGCAGCCGCCACTTCATCCGGATTCGGATCGTCGCCGGCGCTCTGCATGTAGGCCGAGAACGCGTTCAGATCCTTGCCGAAGAAGTGGATCATCACGACGCTGGAGACGATCGACAGCACGGTCATGACCACCGCCCAGATGGCGACGGTCTTCAGGTTCTCCCGCACGAGCCGGAAACCGGAGAAGGCCGCGTCGGAGGCGGAGAACTTGGACATATCGTGCTCTTCGGAAAAGGTGCGCCGCGAAGCTAAACAGGTTCGCGGGTCTTCGACAGGGCCGAACGCGGGATTTTCATGTGGGGTTGCGAAGCGGCGACCGCACCCTCTAACATCTGTTTGAAAACGGGTCTGGGAGGACACCATGAAGCTCTATGGCGAGGCGCTGCCCGCGCCCAATCCGCGTCGCGTGCGGATTTTCCTGGCCGAGAAGGGCGTCGAGGTTCCCGAGATCCAGATCGGCATGCGCCAGGGCGGCCATCGGTCGCCTGAGCACCTGGCGCGCAACAGCCTGGGCCAGGTGCCGGTGCTGGAGCTCGACGACGGGACGACCATCAGCGAGACCGTCGCCATCTGCCGCTATTTCGAGGTGCTGCACCCCTCCCCGCCGCTGTTCGGGGTCTCGGCGCTGGAGCAGGCCCAGGTCGAGATGTGGATCCGGCGGGCCGAGTTCCGGCTGATGGTCCCGGTCGGCATGTTTTGGCGTCACGCCCATCCGCTGACCGCGCGCCTGCTGAAGCAGAACGTGGAGTTCGGGGAGTCCAACCGCGAAGTGGTCGAGAAGGCCCAGCTGTGGCTGGACCGCGAACTGGCCGACGGCCGGCCCTACCTGACCGGCGACGCCTACACCATGGCCGACATCACCGCCCAGACCACGCTGGACTTCGCCGACTTCACGGGGCTGTCGACGCCTGCCGAGGCCAAGCACGTCCTGGCCTGGCGCGAGCGGATGGCGGCGAGGCCCAGCGCGACGGCCTAGTCGTGCAGGCCCGCGTCGATCTCGTCCTGGTTCAGTTGGGCGAAGGCGCGGGCCGGGGCGGCGACCAGGATCACGGTCTGCAAAGTCAGGAAGATCGGGGCCAGCAGCAGGTTGGCCAGCAACATCAGGATCAGGCGCGGATGGCTGCCCGCCGCGCCGCCCAGGGGGTCGACGCCGCCGCCGACGACATTGGCGACGACGCCCGAGACCGTCGTCCCGATGAGCGAGACCACGGCCGCCAGGACGATGGCCAGCACGTACATGCCCAGCAGGCGCAGGAACTGGCCATGCGTCTGGACCCAGGCCTCGCGCAGATCGATGTGGTGATGCGAGAAGGCGTGCGGGCCCAGCAGCGACAGGCGCACGGCGACCCATAGCGACAGGCCGATCACGGCCAGGCCGCCCAGGGTGGCGAACCAGCCGGCCGCCGCGCCCGACAGCAGCGAAGCGCCCAGCACCACCGCCCCGGACGGGATCACCGTCACGCCCAGGGCCGCGGCCCAGGTGATCAGCGAGACGATCAACAGCTGCAGCTCTTCCTTGCCCAGACGCAGATAGGCGAAGCGGTTGTTCCTGGGGTCGATCACCGAACGGATGATCGCCGCCTGCAGCACCGAGGCCAGGAACAGGGCGACGGCGATCAGGATCACCATCACCCCGCCCAGATGGGTGATCAGGTCCAGGATCTCGCGCGGATCGGCCGAGCCGACGCGCCCGGCCAGGGCCGCCCGGCCCTCCTCGCCCAGCACGATCTTCACGAACAGACCGAGGATCGGCAGCATGACCAGCGAGAAGATCGCCCAGGACAGCACGGCCAGCGGCTTGCGCCGCATGGTCTGGAGGCCTTCGAGAGCGGCGTCGACGGGGCGGACGGACATCTAGCGTTCCTGCGTGACCGCGCTCGCGCGGTAGAAATGGGCCAGCGAACCGGCCCAGGCCGGCATGGCGTAGAAATAGGCGCCCAGCGCCACGATCGCCGCGACGACCAGGCTCTGGCCGGGCGCCAGGGTCAGCAGGGCGCTCAGCACGAACATCGGCACGACGATCGCCAGGCCGACGACGAACAGGGTCGGCACGCGGCCCTTGGTCAGCGGGAACGCGCTCAGCACCCGCACGCCCGACTGCTCGACCGTGGCCGGGGCCGACAACGACAGGCGCAGGACCAGCCAGGTCAGGATCGCCAGGCTGGCCAGCGGGGCCACGACCAGGATGAAACCCGCCGGACCGGCGCTGGCGAAGGCGCCCTGCCAGCCGGCGATCGTGCCGGGGTCGAAGTCCGGCGCGGCGGTGCGGGCCACGCCCAGGGAAATGCCGCCGACGATGACCATCAGGATCGCGCCGATCAGGAACAGCAGGGCCAGGATCATCAGCTGGGCGGCCAGCAGCCGCCACTCGTCACGGCCCCAGCGCAAGCCCTTCAGGCCCGTCTCGCGACCGAACGCACGGCGGAACAGCGCGCCTTGGGCGATGACCACGGCCAGCACGCCTCCCAGGAACCGGACGCCCGGCGGCAGCAGGCCGGCGGCGACGCTGACCACCACCGCCACGGCGAGAGCCGCCCAGCAGTCGCGCGCCGCGCTCGCCACGTCGGCCAGGCCAGCGCGCAAGGTTGCGCCGATCGTCGCCGATCCGTCCGTCATCCGATCAAGTCCCTCTGGCCCGGCGAGTCGCCGCGATCCCGCGCAATCTAAGGCCTCGCCACGCGTCTGGCGATGACGTCGCGCGGGTGGGAGCGGATTTCAGGCCAGCCGTAGCGCTGCCGCTACGCCGAGGTTGCCGCCTCGCCGCGCAGACCTTTGTAGGCCACCGCCCACGGCGCGCAGAACACGGTGGTAATGATCGTCGAGAACACGACCATCAGCGTCCCCACGACGGCGATCGCCGGCCCCAGCTTGCGGACGATCTCCGTCGGGGTCTCGCGCAGCAGGTCATGGATCGCGCCCGGCTGGAACAGCCAGCTCATCGAGCCGCCCAGCGCGAACACCCCGCCCAGGGCCAGGGCGCCGAACAGCACCTCGATGCCGATCAGGAAGACCACCAGCAGCAGGGCCACGCCCACCAGCTTGCCGACATGACCGCGCGTGAAGCTCCAGGACTCGAACAGCCGGAACTGCCGGTCGACGAAGGTCATCGGCGCGGCCATCGACAACTTGAGTGCCACCCACAGGAACAGGGCCAGCGCCGCCAGGCCGACCACGATGGCGGTCCCGATCGTGACCGCTGTCGCCTGTTGACCGGCCCCGACCGCGACGATCGCCACCAGGACCACGCCCAGCAGCACGACGACGAAGCAGGCGATGTAGGCCAGGACGTACTCGACCAGGAACAGCAGGGTCAGCCAGCCCTCCTGCGGGCCCAGGCGCAGATAGGCGAAGCGCGATTGCGTCGGCTCCAGCACCACCCGGAACACCGCCGAGCAGAACACCGCCCGCACCGCGGTCGACCATAGCCACATCACGAGCTGGAACAGCATCATGCTCGACTGGAACCGCATGACCTGGGCGAAGAACCGAGGATCCCCGGAATCGCCGCTCTGCGCGCCCATCGCCATCATCCTGGCCAGGTCGGGCGCGATCACCCAGGTCAGCAGGTACATGGGCGCGGCCAGCGCCACGGCCATGGCCAGCCCCCAGGCCAAGACCGCCAAAGGCTTGCGCACGATGATGCCGAAGCCGGCCGTCGCGGCCTCGCCCACGGAAAAGCTCGCCATGTTCCCACCCATGCTCGCCAGGCGCGAAGGGCACGCCTCAGTAACGCGACCCTATCAGCAGGTTTCGCCGAGCGACAGCCGGGGGTATACGCCCGCTCATGACCACGAATTCGACCTATCAGCCCGTCCACATCGTCGGCGGCGGCCTCGCCGGTTCCGAAGCCGCCTGGCAGATCGCCCAGAGCGGCGTGCCCGTCATCCTGCACGAGATGCGCAAGGACGACGCCACCGGCAAAGTCATCACCGACGCTCACCACACCGACGGCCTGGCCGAGATGGTGTGCTCCAACTCGTTCCGCTCGGACGACTGGCAGTTCAACGCCGTGGGCCTGCTGCACGCCGAGATGCGCAAGCTGGACAGCCTGATCATGTCCTGCGCCGACCAGCACCAGGTGCCGGCCGGCGGCGCCCTGGCCGTCGATCGCGACGGCTTCTCGGCCGAGGTCACCAAGCGCCTGTCCGAGCACCCGCTGGTCACCATCGTCCGCGAGGAGATCGCCGGCCTGCCGCCGGAAGACTGGGACAATGTCATCGTCGCCACCGGCCCACTGACCTCGCCGGCCCTGGCCGAGGCGATCCTGGCTCTGTCGGGCGAAGGCCAGCTGAGCTTCTTCGACGCCATCGCGCCGATCATCCACTACGAGTCCATCAACATGGACGTCGCCTGGCGCCAGTCGCGCTACGACAAGGAAGGTCCCGGCGGCGACGCGACCGCCTACATCAACCTGCCCATGAACAAGGAGCAGTACGAGGCCTTCATCGACGCCCTGATCGACGGCCCCAAGACCGAGTTCAAGGAGTGGGAGAACGTCCCCTATTTCGACGGCTGCCTGCCGATCGAGGTGATGGCCGAGCGCGGTCGCGAGACCCTGCGTCACGGCCCGATGAAGCCGGTCGGCCTGACCAACCCGCGTGACCCGACGGTGAAGTCCTACGCCATCGTCCAGCTGCGCCAGGACAACGCCCTAGCCACGCTGTGGAACATGGTCGGCTTCCAGACCAAGCTGAAGCACGGCGTCCAGGCCGAGACCTTCCGGATGATCCCGGGGCTTGAGAACGCCCAGTTCGCCCGCCTGGGCGGCCTGCACCGCAACACCTTCATCAATTCGCCCAAGCTGCTGGACAAGTCGCTGCGCATGAAGGTCATGCCGCGCCTGCGCTTCGCGGGCCAGGTGACGGGCGTCGAGGGCTATGTCGAGAGCGCCGCCATGGGCCTGCTGACCGGCCGCTTCGCCGCCGCCGACCGCAAGGGCGCGCCGATCGACGCCCCGCCGCCGACCACCGCCCTAGGCGCTCTGGTCGAGCACATCACCGGCGGCCACCTGGAGGCCGGCAACGGTCCCGGCAGCTTCCAGCCGATGAACATCAACTATGGCCTGCTGCCGCCGCTCGAAGCCCCCAAGGTCGACGAGGACGGCAAGAAGATCCCGCTCAAGGAGCGTGGCCGGGCCAAGAAACGGTTGATGAGCCTGCGTGCGCTGAAGGATCTGGAGGCGTGGGCCGGCCTCTAGTCGCCGGATCCTGCGGGAAGTAGCGGAAGCCTTTCAGAACCAGCTTCAGCGCTTCCCAATGGATCGCCGCCAGGATGCCGGCGACCTGCCAGGGGTGGTTCACCAGCGCCTGCCAGATCGCGCGGTCAGTCAGATCGCGCCGCTCGCCCGAGAAGGTGGCGGCCAGCACCAGGCCGTCCTCGTCCAGCACGTCGACGCCGACATGGACGGCCTCGGCCGGCGGCGCGATCTCGAAGGCGTAGCGCAGGTCCATCGGCAGGAACGGCGAGACGTAGAACGCCTTGGCCGCGCCCTGCTCGACCCAGCCGCCGACGATCCGCCGGGCCGGCAGGACGTAGTCGTGGCGCTGGCCGAAGGTGTTGCGCACGGCATGGACCGTAGCCACCAGCTTGCCGTCGGTGTCGTGGCAGAAGAACACACTGAGCGGATTGAAGCCCTTGCCCAGGATGCGCGGCATGGCCAGCACGCTGACCCGCGTGGCGTCCAGGCCCTGCGCCCGCAGCTTGGCCAGCACGGCGCCCTTCAGCGACGCCTCGGGGTCTTCCAGATGGTCGCGATCGTGGAAGCCGATCAGGTTCCAGCGTCCGCGCGAGAACCGCTTCAGCGTCCGGTCCAGCCCGTCGATCTCGTCGAGGTCCAGCAGCAGCATGAACACCCGATAGCGCAGTCGATGGCGCTTGGGCCGCATCCGCTCGTGGACGACATGACCGCTGTAGAGCGCCGAGCGTAGGGTCACGCGACCAGCTCCCGCTCCGCCTCGACGGCCGGGGCCTCGAGGAAGATGCGGCTCGACGGCTCGGAGGTCACCCAAGGCCGATGGACGCCGCCCAGTTGCTCGGCGACGGCCAAGCCGGCCTGCAGACCGTCCTCATGGAAGCCCGAACCGAAATAGGCCCCGCAGAACCAGGTCCGGCGGCGACCTTGCAGCGACCACAGCTTGCGTTGCGCCAGCATGGCCGGACCGTCGAACAGTGGGTGCTCGTAGACCTGGTCATGCAACAGCCCGCCCGGTGTCTGGTCCGGGTTCAGCGACAGGAACACCGGCGCTTCGCCGATCGGCTGCAGGCGGTTCATCCAGTAGGTCACCCCGCCGTCCTCGCCGCGCCGGCCGACATGGTTCCAACTGGCCCAGGCGGCCCGGCGAACCGGCATCTGGCCCTGGTCGGTATGCAGCACCGCCCGGTTGCGGCTGTAGCGGAAGGCGCCGAGCAGCTCGCGCTCCTCCGCCGTCGGCGCGGCCAGCATCCGCAGCGCCTGGTCGGCGTGGGACGCGATGACGACTTGGTCGTAGGTCCGCGTCTGACCGGCCGCGTCCTCGATCGTGACGCCGTCCGCCTGGCGATGGATCGCCTTCACCGGCCGGCCGACGAGGATGTCTCCTGAAATCCCCGCCGCCAGCTTCTCGACATAACGGGCGCTGCCGCCCGCTACGGTGCGCCAGATCGGCCGCTTGTCGACCGGCAGCATCAGGCCGTGATTGTCGAAGAAGCGCAGCAGCGCCGCGGCCGGAAACTCGCGGATGTCGCTCATCGAGGTCGACCAGATCGCGGCGGCCTGCGGCAGCAGGTGGTCCTCCTGGAACGCCTGCCCGAAGCCTTGCTGGCGCAGGTAGTCGTCCAGCCGGCACAGGCCACCGGCCTCCAGCTCGGGCGGGATGCGGCGGCCCTCGCGATAGAACCGCATGACGTCCAGCAACATCTTGAGGAAGCGCGGGTTCAGGGCGTTGCGCTTCTGGGCCAGGATGTTGGTGCTGGAATATTCCAGCGCCCCGCCGTCCAGCGACACGCCAAACGACATGTCGGTCGCCGCCGTCTCGACGCCCAGGTGATCGAACAGCGCCGTCAGGTTCGGATAGTTCGGCTCGTTGTAGACGATGAAGCCGGTGTCGATCGCCGTGCCGTCCACCTTCACGGTGTGGGCGTGACCACCCAGGCGGTCGTCGGCCTCGTACAGCGTCACGTCGTGGCCGCGCGACAGCAGCCAGGCGGCGGAAAGTCCCGAGATCCCGGCGCCGACCACGGCGACGGACAGGCGAGGCGCGACGTTGGCCAAGGCGATCTCCCAACAGCGTCCGAGCGACGCTTCGGGAGGAGCTACGGATCGTCGCGACAAACGGACGCATCCGCTCGCGCAGGACGCGCGTAGCTATCCCCACAATAGGGAAGAGGACGGTCCATGAGCTTGATGAAGGCGGCGATCCACGCGTTCGAGGACGCGCCGATGCCCGATCTGGTGTCGCGCACCGCGATCGACATGCTGGTCGGCGACGTCCGCCGCCGGCTGTCCTACGCCCCGGCCGACGCCACCGCGCTGTTCGCCCGCGACATGGACCACCATCCGATCGCCACCCACACCGAGGACGCCAACGCCCAGCACTACGAGCTGCCCGCCGCTTTCTTCGAGACGGTGCTAGGTCCCAACCTGAAATATTCCAGCGGCCTCTACCCGCCCGGCGCGACCAAGCTGGAACACGCCGAGGCCGAGGCCCTGCGCGAGACCGCCCTTCACGCCGACCTGCGCGACGGCCAGGACGTGCTGGAGCTGGGCTGCGGCTGGGGCTCGCTGTCGCTGTGGATGGCCCAGCGCTATCCCAATTCGCGGATCGTCAGCGTCTCCAACTCGGCTTCACAGCGCGCCTTCATCGAAGGCCGCGCCGCCGCGCGGGGTCTGACCAACCTGACCGTCGTCACCGCCGACATGAACGACTTCAGCACGGATAGCCGCTTCGACCGCGTGGTCTCGGTCGAGATGTTCGAGCACATGTCCAACTGGCGCGCCCTGCTGGCCCGGGTGCGGGGCTGGCTCAAGCCCGACGGCCTGCTGTTCCTGCACGTCTTCACCCACCGCACCACGCCCTACCGGTTCGAGACCGGCGACCCAGCCGACTGGATCGCCCAGTACTTCTTCGCCGGTGGGGTGATGCCCAGCCACGACCTGGCGCGGCAGTTCCCCGACCTCTTCACCGTCGAGGCCGACTGGCGCTGGAGCGGCGAGCACTATGCCCGCACCGCCCGCCAGTGGCTGGCCAATATGGACGCCAACCGCGCCAAGCTCGATCCGGTGCTGACGCAGGTCTACGGCAAGGACGCGGCCGTCTGGCGGCGGCGCTGGCGCCTGTTCTTCCTGGCCACCGCCGGCCTGTTCGGCCATCGCGGCGGCGAGGAATGGGGCGTCAGCCACTACCGCCTGCGTCCCGTCGCGGAGGTCGCCGCATGATCCGCCTCGCCGCCGGCTACGCCGCCACCGCCCTGACTATGCTGGCCATGGACGGGGTCTGGCTGACCCTGGCTACGCCACACCTCTACAAGCCGCGCATCGGCGAACTGTTGGCCGCCAAGCCGTCGCTGGCGCCGGCCGTCGTCTTCTACCTGCTGTATGTCGCCGCCATCGTCATCCTGGCCATCCAGCCGGCGCTGCGCGAAGGCGGCTGGCGGCGGCTGCTGACCCACGCGGTCGTCTTCGGCCTCGTCGCCTACGCCACCTACGACCTGACCAACCAGGCGACCTTGAAGACCTGGTCGACCACCATCACCCTCGTCGACATGGCCTGGGGAACCCTGGTCACCACCGCCGCGGCCTCCGCCGGCTATGCGGTCATGCGCGCGATGGGGAGATAGTCTCGTTGCAAGACCGGATTGACCGTGCGAGCGTCTCGCCCGTGGGATCTCGTAAGGACGCTTGATGGACGCCGACACCAGCCGCGCCTTGCTGTCGCGCGCCATCGCGCGCGTGGCCAACCGCGATCCCGACGCCCTGAAATACGTCTATCGCCACACGTCCGCGAAACTGTTCGGCGTCTGCCTCCGTATCTTGAACGACCGCGAGGAGGCGGAAGACGTGCTTCAGGATGTGTACCTCACCGTCTGGAACAAGGCCGACCGCTTCGATCCGGAGCGCGCCAGCCCGATCACCTGGCTGGTCAGCCTGGCCCGCAACCGCTCGATCGACCGCATCCGCGCCCGTGGCGGCCGCGTGATGACCGTGGTCGACGAGGCCGAGGCCCTGCCCGACGGCGCGCCCCTGGCCTCGACCCTGGTCGAGGACGAGGATGACCGCCGCCGCCTGGAAGGCTGCCTCGACCAACTGGACCCGAAACACGCGGGCGCTGTGCGCACCGCCTTCTTCGAAGGCGTCACCTATGAAGCCCTCGCCAACATGCTGAGCGTGCCGCTGGGCACGATGAAGAGCTGGATCCGGCGCAGCCTGATCAGCCTGCGCGCGTGCCTCGAAGCATGACCGACGCCCTGCCCCCGCATGATGGTGAAGACCGTCCCTTCGCCGGCGAATACGCCCTGGGCGTCCTCGACGCCGACGAGCGCGCCGAAGCCCAGCGCCGGATCGCCGCCGAACCGGCCTTCGCGCGCGCCGTCGAATGGTGGGAAGGCCGGCTAGCCCATCTCGCCGAACGCATCGCGCCGGTCGAGCCGCCGGCCACGGTCTGGCCGCGCATCGCCAACCTCGTCGGCGCCGCCGCGACGCAGAAGCCCTCGGCCTGGAACAATGTCCGCCTGTGGCAAGGCGCTTCGGCTGGCGCCCTGGCGCTCGCCGCCGCCAGCGTCGTCGCCCTGGTCATCACCCCGCGCCCGGCCCCGCCGCCGGCCGTCGCGCCGGCCAAGCCGCCGCCGGCCCCGGCCGAGGTGGCGCTGATCGCCGACCCGACGACCAAGCGGCCCGCCCTGGTCGCCACCCTCGACCACGCCGCCGGCAAGCTGATCCTGACGCCCGTCTCGATGAAGATGCCGGCCGGCCGCGAAGCCGAACTCTGGATCATCCCCGAGGGCCAGAAGGCCATCTCGCTGGGCGTCGTGCCCAGCAATGCGCCCAAGGCCATCGCCCTGCCCGCCGGCCTGACCGGCGCGGGGACCTACACCGCCCTGCTGGCCATCACCGACGAACCGCCGGGCGGCTCGCCGACCGGCGTCGCCACCGGCTCGGTGCGGGCGGCGGGCAAGTTCCAGCAGACGGAATAGCCGGAGCCTTCCCGGCGGCGAGACGTTCGGGCGGGCATGACCCGCGTCCAGACCTGGTTCACCGACACCGCCCTGTTGCTCGGCTGGGCGCCGCCATGGCTGGTCAGCATCCTGCTGATCGCCTTCGCCGTCATCGTCGCCGTGGCGATCCACGCCGTCGTCGTCCAGGTCGTGCGGCGCACCATCTCCCGCCACAGCGAATTCTGGCAGCCGCTGATCGCCCGCACCCGACGGCCCACGCGCCTGGCCTTCATCGTCGCGGCCCTGGGCCCCGCCGTGTCGGCCGCGCCCTTGACCGTCGGCCAGGCGGCGACCGCCAAGCACGGATTGCTGGTGCTGTTCATCCTGCTACTGGGCTGGATGGCCATGACGGCCCTCGACATCGGCGCGGCGCTCTACCTGCGCGGCTTCAAGGTCGACGTGGAAGACAACCTGCTCGCCCGCAAGCATGTCACCCAGGTGCGGATCCTGCGGCGGGCCATGGCCATACTGGTCGGCATCTTCACCCTGGCCCTGGCGCTGATGACCATCCCGGGCGTGCGCCAATGGGGCGTCAGCCTGCTGGCCGCCGGCGGCGCCGCCTCGCTGATCGTCGGCCTGGCGCTGCAGCCCCTGCTGACCAACCTGATCGCCGGCATCCAGATCGCCATCACCCAGCCGATCCGCATCGACGACGCCGTGATCGTCGAGAAGGAGTGGGGGAACATCGAGGAGATCAACGCCACCTATGTCGTCGTGCGCCTGTGGGACTGGCGGCGGATGGTGCTGCCGCTCAGCTACTTCATCCAGACGCCGTTCCAGAACTGGACCCGCGAAAGCGCCGCCCTGATCGGCACGGCCATGCTCTATGTCGACCCCGCCGCCCCCGTCGACCGGCTTCGCTCGAAGCTGGAGGAGATCGCCAAGGCCTCCCCTCTGTGGGACGGCAAGGTGGTCAACCTGGCCGTCACCGACCTGACCGCCGAGGTCATGGAAGTCCGCTGCCTGGTCAGCGCCCGCAACGCGCCTAAGACCTTCGACCTGCGTTGCGAGGTGCGCGAAAAGATGATGGCCTTCCTGCGCGAGGAATTGCCCGAGGCCTTCCCCAAGCGCCGCCTGGCCCTGGCGGCGGGCGAGGCCTGAGCGCCTCCGCCCTTCCGTAAGTAAGCGAATTATGACTTAACGAGAGGCGCCGCCGTCTCGACATGGCGCGTGCACGGGCGCCAGGTGGGATCCTTCCCCTTCGGCGCTTGTCGCGGATGAACGGCGGGCGCAGCCTGCTAGGGTGCGGGGATGGAAGCGGACGTGACCGTGGGTTTCGACATCGGCGCTAGAGCGAAAGCGCGCTGCGACCTGCTGGGCGCCCCGCCTTACAGCGAGGTCGAGGGCCAGCTGACGCGGCGGTTCCTCACCGCCGCGCATGAGGCCGCCCTGGTCGCGCTCTCCGGCTGGATGCTGGAAGCCGGCATGAGCGTGCGCCGTGACGCCGCCGCCAACCTGATCGGACGCTATGAGGGCGAGACGGCTGGCGCCAAGGCGCTGATCATCGGCTCGCACATCGACAGCGTCCGCAACGGCGGGCGCTATGACGGGCCACTGGGGATCATGCTGGGCATCGACGTGGTCGAGGCGCTGAACCGCGCCGGCCGGCGGTTGCCGTTCGCGGTCGAGGTGATCGCGTTCGGCGACGAGGAAGGTTCGCGCTTTCCGGCCTCGATGAGCTGCAGTCGGGCCATTGCCGGGACGCTGGATGCGTCGGCGCTGGACATGAAGGACGCCGAAGGCGTGTCGGTCGCGCAGGCGCTGAAGGCGTTCGGCGGCGATCCCAAGACCATCGCGTCGGCGGCGCGCAGGCCGGAAGACGTGCTGGCCTTCCTGGAGGCGCATATCGAGCAGGGTCCGGTGCTGGAGGCCGAGGGCCTGGCGCTGGGCGTCGTCACCGCCATCGCCGCGCAGAAGCGGTTGATGGTGCGGATCGAAGGGACCGCGGGCCACGCCGGCACCACCCCGATGAACCTGCGCAAGGACCCCGGTCCCGCCGCCGCCGAGTCCATACTGGCCCTGGAGCGGATCTGCCGCGCCGGGACCGATGGCCTGGTCGGCACGGTCGGCCGGATGACCGCCCTGCCCGGCGCGTTCAACGTCATCCCCGGCGCGATCGAATTCTCGATGGACATCCGCGCCGAGACCTCCGCGACGCGCGACGAGGCGGTGATGACGATCGGCGCCGAGATCCACGCCATCGCCGCCAAGCGCGGGCTTTCGGCGAGCGTCACCCTGATGCAGGCCCTAGCCGAGAGCCCCTGCGATCCGTCGCTGATGGACCTGCTCGAACAGGCGCTGCGGGAGCTTTCCCTGCCCCTGCGCCGACTGCCCTCGGGCGCGGGTCACGACGCCATGGTGATGGCCGACCTGTGCCCCGTCGCCATGCTGTTCATCCGCTGCGAGGGCGGGATCAGCCACAACCCGGCCGAAGCCGTCACCGAGGCCGACTGCGCCCTGGCGGCCCAGGCCATGCTCCATTTCATCGACAAGCTAGAACGACGCGAACGCGCATGACCGACACCTTCAAAGAACTCGACCACCCCGCTCGCCTGCTGATGGGCCCCGGCCCGATCAACGTCCATCCCCGCGTGCTGCGGGCGATGTCGGTGCAGCTTCTGGGGCAGTTCGATCCCGAGTTCACCGGCTACATGAACGAGGTCATGGCGCTCTATCGCGGGGTGTTCGAGACCCAGAACCAGTGGACGTTCCTGATTGACGGCACCTCCCGCGCCGGCATCGAGGCGGCGCTGGTCTCGACGCTGTCGCCTGGCGACGACGTGGTGGTGATCAACGCCGGGCGCTTCGGCCTGCTGCTGGCCGAGATCGCCGAGCGTTGCGATGCGCGCGTGACCTTCGTCGAGGGCGAATGGGGCAAGGTCGTCGATCCGCAAGCGGTCGAGGACGCCGTCGCCCGCGTTAAGCCGCGCCTGGTGGCCTGCGTCCACGGCGACACCTCGACCACCATCGCCCAGCCCATCGAGGCGATCGGCGAGATCTGCCGCCGCCACGACGCGCTGCTCTATGTCGACGCCACCGCGACGCTGGGCGGCATGAGCGTGCCGGCCGACGCCTGGCAGGCCGACATCGTCACGGCGGGCCTGCAGAAGTGCATGGGCGGCCCCTCGGGCTCGGCCCCGATCACCATCAGCGACCGCGCCGCCGACCACATCTTCGGCCGCCGTCACGTGGAGAAGGGTCTGGCGGGGCCCGGCGCGACGGGCAATGGCCGCCGCATCGCCTCCAACTACTTCGACCTGGCGATGATCATGGACTACTGGTCCGACAAGCGCCTGAACCACCACACCGAGGCGGCGAGCATGCTGTTCGCCGCCCGCGAGTGCGCGCGGATCGTGCTGGAGGAAGGCCTCGAGACCCGCTTCGCCCGCCACAGCCAAGCCGGCGCGGCGATGGTCGCCGGGATCGAGGCGCTGGGGCTCGAGGTCTATGGCGACCAGGCCCACAAGATGACCAACGTCACCGGCGTGATCGCCCCAAGCGGCGTCGACTACGACCGCGTCAAAGCCCGTATGCGCACCGAGTTCGAGATCGAGATCGGCGCGGCTTTCGGCCCCTTGGCCGGCAAGATCTGGCGTATTGGGACGATGGGCGTGAACGCCCGCAAGCATGCGGTTCTCCAGACGCTGGCGGCGCTGGAAGCGGTGCTGCGCTGGGAGGGCTTCAACGCCCCAGCCGGCGCCGGTGTCGACGCGGCGGCGAAGGTCTTCGCATGAGCTATCCGAGGGACCTGATCGGCTACGGCGAGTATCCGCCCCAAGCGCAATGGCCCAACGGCGCCCGTGTGGCCGTGCAGTTCGTGCTGAACTACGAGGAAGGCGCCGAACGGTCGATCCTGCACGGCGACCCCCTCTCCGAGTTCTTCCTGTCGGAAATGGTCGGCGCCCAGCCCATCCAGGGCATGCGCAACATGTCGATGGAGAGCCTCTACGAATACGGCTCGCGCGCCGGCTTCTGGCGCATCCGGCGGCTGTTCGAAGAGTACCAACTGCCACTGACGGTGTTTGGCGTCGCCCAGGCCATGGAGCGCCATCCCGACGCCGTCGAGGCGATGATGAAATCGGGCTGGGAGATCGCCAGCCACGGCTATCGCTGGATCGACTACCAGCACTTCACACAAGAGCAGGAGCTGGAGCATATCCAGCAGGCCATCGAGATCCAGAAACGCCTGACCGGTGAGCGCCCCCTGGGCTGGTACCAGGGCCGCACCAGCCCCAACACCGCCCGGCTGGTCGCGCAGGAAGGCGGCTTCGTCTACGACGCCGACAGCTATGCCGACGATCTTCCGTACTGGGACGATCAGCACGGCCGCGCCCAGCTGATCGTGCCCTACACGCTGGAAGCCAACGACATGCGCTTCACCGCGGCGCAGGGCTTCAACACCGGCGAGCAGTTCTTCACCTACCTCCGCGACGCCTTCGACGCCCTGTACCTGGAAGGCGAGACCGCGCCGAAGATGATGAGCGTCGGCCTGCACTGCCGCGTGGTCGGCAAGCCCGGACGCATCGGCGCGCTCCGCAGGTTCCTCGAACACGTCACCAAGCACGATCGTGTCTGGGTGGCCAAACGCATCGACATCGCCCGCCACTGGATCGCCACCCACCCCTACGAGGCCAAAGCATGAGCGGCGCACCGCCCCTGACCCTGGCTCGGCTGAACAGCATGAACCAGACCGGTTTCACCACCGCGCTTGGCTTCGCGTTCGAGCTCTCCCCCTGGGTCGTCCATCGCGCCTTCGACGAGCGACCGTTCGCCAGCGTCGAAGCCCTGCACGGCGCGATGATGGCCGTGCTCGACGCCGCGACCACCGCCGACAAGCTGGCCCTGATCCGCGCCCACCCGGAACTGGCAGGCAAGGCCGCGATCGCCAAGCAGCTGACCGCCGAGAGCAACGCCGAGCAGGCCAGCGCCGGGCTCGACAAGCTGACGGCCGAAGAGTTCGCGCGCTTCCATGAGCTGAACACGGCCTACGGCCAGCGCTTCGGTTTCCCGTTCATCATCGCCGTGCGGCTGAACGACAAGGCCTCGATCCTGGCGGCCATGCAGACGCGCCTGACCAATGATGAAGCGGCCGAGATCGCCGAGGCGATCACCCAGATCGGCCTGATCTCCAAGCTCCGACTGCTCGACGCGGTGACGCAATAAGATGGACTACGACCTTCCCGGCTGGCTGAACCTTGGCCTTCGCTGGCTGCACGTGATCGCCGGCGTCGCCTGGATCGGGGCGTCGTTCTACTTCGTCTGGCTGGACAACAACCTGCGCGCCCCCGTGCCTGAAAAGGACGGCGTGAAGGGCGAGCTGTGGGCCGTGCACGGCGGCGGCTTCTACCATTCGCAGAAGTACATGGTCGCCCCGGCGCACATGCCCGACCACCTGCACTGGTTCAAATGGGAGGCCTACACCACCTGGCTGTCGGGCTTCGCGCTGCTGATCGTGCTCTATTACTGGCAGGCGCCGGTCTATCTGATCGACACCGCCAAGCACGCCTTCAGCCAGCCGGCCGCCATCGGCACGGGCCTGGCCTTCATCTTCGGCGGTCTGGCGGTCTACGAGGCGCTCTGTCGTTCGCCGCTGGGCCAGCGCGGCCTGTGGTTCGGGATCGTCTGGTTCGGCGCGCTGACCGGCGCGGCCTATGCGCTGTCGAAGCTGTTCAGCGACCGGGGCGCCTTCATCCATGTCGGCGCGATCATCGGCACGGCCATGGTCGCCAACGTCTTCCTGGTGATCATCCCCAACCAGCGCCGGATCGTGGCCGACATGCTGGCGGGCCGCCCGGTCGATCCGCGCCTGGGGGCGATGGGCAAGCAGCGGTCGGTGCACAACACCTACATGACCCTGCCGGTCATCTTCATCATGATCAGCAACCACTATCCGATGGTCACCGGCCATCCGCTGAGCTGGCTGCTGCTGGCGATGATCAGCGCCGGCGGGATCTCGATCCGACAGTTCTTCCTGCTCAAGCACCACGGCAAGATCCGCCACGACTTCCTGTTCTACGGCGCGATGCTGGTGTTCGCCGCGACGGTGGTGGCCAGCATGAAGCCGAAGACCGAGGTGCGAATCGATGGTCCCGTTTCCTTCGCCACCGCCCAGGCGATCGTTCAGAAACACTGCGTCACGTGCCACAGCGCGACGCCAACTCACGCCGGCTTTTCCGCCCCGCCTTTGGGCGCGACCTTTGACAACCCTGAGCATATCCGTACCTACGCCCCGAAAATCCGCGAGCGCGCGGTGCTCTCGACGAGCATGCCCCTTGGCAACGAGACCGGCATGACCGTAGAGGAGCGGGCCCAGCTGGGCGCCTGGATCAATCAGGGAGCCAATATCCCGTGACCGACGCCGTCCTGGACGCGACCACGAAGATCGACACCGAGAGCGCGCCCCGAAAGCGCAATGCCGAGCGGACCCGCAAGGCGATCCTCGCCGCGGCCTTGAAGGAATTCGCCCAGGCGGGCTTCGCCGGCGCGCGCATCGAGCGGATCGTCAAGGCCGCCAAGTGCAACATCCGGATGCTGTATCACTACTTCGGGGACAAGAAGGGCCTGTACATGGCCGTCCTCGAAAGCGCCTACATGGACCTGCGGGCGCGTGAGGCCGAGCTGAAGATCGACTACGAGAAGCCGCTGGAAGGCTTCCTCGAACTGCAGCGCTTCACCTTCGACTATTTCGAGAAGAACCCCCGTTTCGAGGGCCTGCTGCGCAACGAGAACCTGCAGCACGGCAAGTTCGCCGCCCAGTCGCGCGTGGTGACCGAGACGGCCTTCCCGCTGCGCAACACCATGGAAAAGCTGATCGAGAGCGGCCAGCGCCAGGGCGTGTTCGGGCCCAACCTCGACCCGGTGCAGATCTACGTGACCATCGCGGCCATGAGCCGCTTCCACCTGGCCAACGGCTATTCGCTGTCAGCCACGCTCGACACCGACATGAGCGCGCCCGAGTGGCGCAAGGCGCGGCTGGACCACGCGCTTGCGCTGCTCGAGAGCTATCTCACGCGCCGCTAGGGCTTCGGCGGCGTCGCGGCGGCCGGAGCGGTCGCCAGCGGCGGGCCGCTGAACTCGGCCTCGATCGCCACCTGGACCTCGTCGCTGACGCCCATGGTCGTGCCCGGCGCCGGGACGCCATAGGCGATGCCGAAGTCCGAGCGCTTGAACGTCCCCTTGGCCGAGAAGCCGACACGGGCGTGCGGGTCCATCGGATGGCCCGCATAGCCGCCGTTGTAGGTCACATCCAGCACGACCGGCTTGGTGACGCCATGCAGGGTCAGGTCGCCGGTGACCTTGCCGGTGTCGGGACCGGTGGTCTCGACCTTGGTGGATTTGAAGGTGATGGCCGGATAGGTCGCCGTGTTCAGCCACTGCGGCCCGGTCAGCTCGGCCAGGAAGCCCTCGGGCGGGGCCGGCAGGGTCAGCGACATCGGGTTGATGGTCGCCTCCAGCGTGCTGGCGCCGGCGTTGTTCTGGTCGAATTTCAGCTTGGCGTCGAAGTCGGCGAAGGCCGCCGTGTAGTTCGAGAAGCCCAGGTGGCTGACGCGGAGCACCAGCGTCGCGTGGTGCTTGTCCAGCGTGTAGTCGCCGGCCGGGATGTCGGCCTTCGGCGGCTTCAGCGTGGCATTGGCCGGCGGCGCGGCGACGACGGGCGCGTCGGCCTTCTTGTCGGCGGGCTGCGGCGAACAGGCGGCCAGCGCCAACAGCGCCACGACGGGCAGGATCGATCTCATGCGCTTCCCTCTCCTCTGCCCCGGTCTCACCGCCGGGCGTCAAGCCGGAGCAAGAGGCCCCTACGCCGACGAAACGTCAACGTAGGGGACCCGGCAGAGGTTGCGGGAGGGGGCGGTTAGGCGGCCGTGAACATGTCCGCCGTCACCAGCGAAGAGGTGACGCCCTTCAGCAGGACGACCTGATCGTAGCCGATGTGGACAGTGTCGTTGTCCGCCACGACGTAGGTGTCAGGCCCCGCCGCGATGACGAGGTACTTCTGGCCGATGCCGCCGTACAGGTATTGGTTGCTGTAGGCCTCGAGCACGAGCTGGGACACCGCGGGGATCGAGCCATCGGGGTTCACACCGAGGCTGAGACGCAGGATGTCGCTCTCCTTGATCAGCGCCGACGCATTGCTGAAGGCCAGCTTGTCGTCCGCGCTGAAGTCCGTGATCGTGTCGACGTTCTTCAGGTTGGGGCTGAACACCCCGTCATTGGCCAGGAACTTGAACACGTCCGCGCCGGCGCCGCCGGTCAGGATGTCGTTGCCCGGACCGCCGATGATGACGTCGGCGCCGCCCTTCCCGTCGATCCGGTCGTTACCCGCGCCGCCCACCAGGGTGTTGGCGCCGTCGTCGCCGTTGATCGCCGGCGGCGTCCAGTCGATGTTCGAAAGGCTGACCTTGTCCGAGGTGGTGTTGGCCAGCTTGACGACCGTCTCGATCTGCCCCGTCGTCGATCCCGGCTGCAGCGAGAACACGTAGGTGTCCTTGCCCACCTGGACGGCCAGCTGGGTCAGGCCTTGGGCCGCCATGACCTGGGGCGCGAGGGTCACCGCGTCCTGCCAGTTCGCCGCCGTCTGCTTGCCGAGGCTCGCGGCGGACAAGACGCCGAACGACAGCTTGTCGCCGACTTCCCAGTCCGTGATCACATCGACGCCAGCGTCGCTGGTCGCGGACCAGGTCGTGTCACCTGCCGCGAAGACGAAGGTGTCGTCGCCCACGCCGCCGCTCAGGGTGTCCGCGCCCTTGCCACCCTTGATCACGTCGTTGCCGTAGTAGCCGAAGATCTTGTCGTTCAGCGCCCCGCCCGTCAGGACGTTGGCGCGGTCGTCGCCGACCGGCGTGAAGTTGTCGAGGCTGATCTGGTCCAGGGTCGTGTTGTTCAGGCGGACTACGCTCTCGATGGTTCCGTTGCTCGAACCGCTTTCCGCCGCGAAGACGTAGACGACGCTGTCGTCGGTCTCCACCGCCAGGTAGGACAGGTGCTGCTCGGCCATGATCTTGGTCGCGGCCTCGAAAGCGCCGGACCAGCTGTAGCCGTAGACGGTGTCCTTGATCTCGGCATAGGTGATCGCCTCGCTGTGCGGACCGAACGACAGCTTGTCGGTCGCCTGCCAGTCGGTGATCACGTCGATGCTGGCATAGCTGCCCGCCACCCAGGTCGTGTCGCCCTTGGCGAAGACGAAGGTGTCCGAACCCAGGCCGCCCGTCAGGATGTCGGTCCCCTTGCCGCCGGTGATCACGTCATCGCCGCCGAAGCCCTGGAGCTTGTCGGCCCCGGCCGTGCCGATGATGTTGTCGGCGCCGCCCGTGCCCTGCTCGACCGTCAGGCTGCTCATCACCACCGAGATGACTTCGTAGGAATTGGCGATGACCAGGCGATCGCCTTCCGGGGTGATCGCCACGCGGTCGCCGAACATGCCGTTCTCGTAGACATAGCCCTTCGAGACGATGTCGATGCCCAGGTCGAGGACGCGCTCGATCTCCCAGTTCGCGGTCGAGAACTGGAAGACGCGGTCGGTCACCGCATCGACGACGAACAGGTGCTTGCCGTCGGCGCTGAAGTCCATGCCATAGACATTGGAGATCTCGCGATTACCGACCGTCAGGTTGGCCAGGTGCTTGAGCGAGCCGTCGAAGACGTTCAGCTCGTTCACGGCCTGAGCGACAAAGGCGCCGTTGCCCGAGATCGCCTGGATGCCGCCGTTGAAGCCCATGACGCCGTCGTCATAGCGCCCGTGCGCGGCGGTCTCGCCCTGGCCGACGGACCAGATGTACAGCGGCGCGTCGGAGGTGCCGTCCGGCGCCAGCAGCACCTTGGTGCGGTCATCGCTGACCGACAGATAGCCCGACGCGCTGTAGTCCTTCGCTTGCGGCGCGAAGACCCCGGAGGTCGGGTCCAGGATCGTCAGCGGCGTCGAGCCCGAGCCGCCGAAGTCCTGGGTCAGCAGGATGCGGCCGTCGCTGGTGAAGACCGCGTCGGTGAAGCCCTTGTCGCCCTCGAGCGCCACGGTGGTGTAGTTCTTGACCACGCCAGTCTTCAGATCCAGCACGTGGACCGTGGCGGTGGCCTTGAGGGTCGCCCAGGTGTCCCCGGTCTCGTTCGTCACCGCGCGCTCGGCGATCACGAGGTAGCGGCCGTCCTTGGAGACGTCCATGCCGCCCAGTTGCGTCCCGACCTTGACCTTGCCCTGCACCACGCCGGTCACGGTGTCGATCGTGGCGACATAGCCGTCGCCGTCCGACACGTAGGCCGTATGGCCGTCCGACGAGAGCACGGTGTCGCGGATGAGACCGCCGGCCGAGGTCGCAAGCGTCTTCGATTTCGTCAGGTCGTCCACGGTCACGGTGGTGGCCGATGGCGACAGGGTCACCGACTTGTCGCTGAACTTCAGGGTCTCGACGTTCAGCAGCTTGTCGACGCCGTCGGCGCCGCGCACGGTCCACACGCCGTTGGCGTCGCGGGTCCAGGTGTAGTCCTTGGACGCGCCCGTATAGACGGCCGTGTCATTGCCCGCGCCGCCGTCGAGGATGTCGTCGCCGAGGCCGCCGGTCAGGGTGTCGTCGCCGCCCTGGCCCATCAGGATGTCGTTGCCCGCGCCGCCATCCAGCTTGTTGGCCACGCCGTTACCGGTGATCCTGTCCGCGCCGTCCGTGCCGATGATGTTCTCGATCGAGATCAGCGTGTCGGTCCCCTGTTCGCCGTTGGCTGCCTGGACAGTCTTGTTCAGGTCGATGACGACCGGGCTCTGCGGGCCATAGGCGTAGCTGACGGTGTCGTTGCCCGCGCCGCCGTCCAAGGTGTCGTTGCCGTAGCTGCCGGTCAGGAGGTTGTCGCTGGCGTTACCGATCAGGATGTCGTCGCCGCCGCCGCCGCCGTTGATGTTCTCGACGCCGCTGAGCGTCAGGTAGATTTCCTTGGAGACCTGCTGCTCGCTGGTGACCCGCAAGTCGATCGTGAGCGGCGTGCGGATGTTGTCGGCGGACGGGTACACGATCAGCGTGTCCACGCCTTCGCCGCCTTCGATCGTCGTGTGACCGGGGCCCACGAAGAAGGAGTCGTTGCCCTTGCCGCCGATGAGCAGGCCGCCGGTGTTCTGGCCGAAATTGGAGCCGCCGCCGTAGATGAAGTCGTCGCCGTCACCGCCGTCGATCGTGTCGTTGTCGCCGACGGCATAGATCTGGTCGTCGCCCGCGTCCCCGAACAAGTAGTTCTCGGCCGCGTTACCGACGATGTAGTCGCCATAGGCCGACCCCATCACCGCCTCGACCGACCTGACGATGTCGCGGTCCAGTCCGAATCCGCTCGTGCCGTTCGACAGCAGGCTGATAACGACACCTTGCTCGCTGGACGAATAGTCGACCGTGTCGAAGCCGTCGCCGCCGTCGATGACGTTGTTGCCCTTGCCACCCGACAGGTGATCGTCGCCCGCGCCGCCGTTCAGCGTGTCGTTGCCGTCATCGCCCCACAGGTAGTTGTCCTTGGCGTCGCCGGTCAGGACGTCGTCGAACTTGCTGCCATAGAGCAGCTCGATGCCGCTCAGGGTGTCTTTGCCCGCGCCGACGGTGTCCTGCTGTCCGGTCTTGGTCAGATCGACCTTCACGCCGCCCGTGGCGTCTTCGTACGAGGCCCAGTCCACGCCCGCGCCGCCCTTGATGATGTCGTCGCCCGCGCCGCCGACCAGGTAGTCGTCGCCGTCGCCGCCATCCAGCGTGTCGTTGCCGGCGCTGCCCCACAAGGTGTCGTTACCCTTGCCGCCAATGACCGTGTCGTTGCCCGCGCCGCCGACCATCATGTTGTCGTTGGCGTCGCCGGTCAGGGTGTCGTCGAAGGCCGAGCCGTAGACGTTCTCGATGCCGGTCAGCTTGTCCGTGCCCGAGCCGATGGTGTTCTGGGTCCCGGTGATGTTGAGGTCGATCTTCACGCCGGCCGTGGCGTCCTCGTAGGCCGCCCAGTCGTTGCCGGCGCCGCCGTCGATGGTGTCGTTACCGGCCCCACCGAGGATGTAGTCGTCGCCGTCGCCACCGCTCAGGGTGTCGTTGCCGTCGTTGCCGGCCAGGACGTCATCGCCCGCGCCACCCTTCAGGGTGTCGTTACCGCCGAACCCATAGATCACGTCGTTGTCCGCGCCGCCGGTCAGAACGTCCGCGCGCTCAGTGCCCCGATAATCCATCGCTCAACCCCTCACCACAGCGCCGCAACCTCAGCGCGACCCTGCGACTGCAAAGGTTGGACCAGGGATTTTGGGGTGTTTAAGGCCAAGCTTCTGTTCCGGAACGGGGCGGAGGTGTCGTTTTGGAACAGGAACGCTTGATCCATAAGGGATTGATCCAATCGGCCGCCCGGACCGGAGGTTGCTCCGGGAACGCATCATTCCCGGAGCTTCCCCTGGAATCCGCCCACGCGCGGAGGTGGTCCTACAGCCCTTGGATCGAGCCCGCGTCGATGGCCGAGAGGTTGACCCCGGTCAGTACGATCGCCTGGTCGTAGAAGGTCCCCTCGTCGCCGACGTCGGCGAAGAAGAGGACGTTGCCGCCGAACTGCATCGCCACGTAGCGCACGCCGTCGCCAGCGAAGGCGGCGCTGACGGCGGCGAAGTCGATGCTTTCCAGCTCGACATAGTTAGCGCTGCTGCCTGCCGGGCCGTCCACGAACAGGAGATGGTCCTCGGTCGTGAAATCCTGGATCGTGTCGGACCCGGCGGCGGTGTCGCCCGCGGCGAAGACGAAGGTGTCGGCTCCAGCGCCGCCGTACAGGTTGTCCACGCCCGCGCCGCCGCTGATGTAATCGGCGCCGTCGCCGCCATTGATGCCGTCGTTTCCATCACGGCCGTAAAGCCAGTCGTCGCCGCCCAAGCCGTAGAAGCCGTTAGCGCCCGCGTCGCCGATCAGGGTGTCGCCGGCCTGCGTGCCGTTGACGTTCTCCACATTCGTCAGGGTGATGAAAACACCAGCGGCGACGGTCTGGACCGTCTTGTTGAGATCGACGAATACGCCGCTCGTGAAGTCATTCGGCGTGCTGGAGAACGCCAGGAGATCGCGTCCATCGCCGCCATCGACGATGCGGGTCGTGGCGAAGTTCCCGATCGACAAGGCGTCGTCGCCCGCGCCGCCCAGCATGGTGTCGTTGGAATTGCCGCTCTGGAGCGAGTCAGCGCCATTGCCGCCGATCAGCAGCGACCCACCGGCCGGAGGACCGCCAAACGGGACAAGGAACGCGGTGTTGATCGAGTCGTTGCCGTCGCCGCCGTCCAGCACGTCCGTGCCGCCCCAGCCGTCGAGGTGGTCGTCGCCCGCGCCGCCGTTCAGGACGTTGTCCCCGGTCGTCCCCACGATCCAGTCCGCGCTGGCCGAGCCGGTGGCGTTCTCGATCGAGGACAGGGTGTCCACCGCCCCGCCGCCCGGTCCCATGATCGAGGTCGACTGGCTTTGCAGGTTGATCATCAGGAAGCTGAACAGCGGCAGCGTCGGGGCCTGGTCGGCATAGCTGACGGTGTCGTTCCCCGCCCCGCCGTTCAGTACGTTATGTCCCGCTCCCCCCATCAGCAGGTCGTCGCCGCCCAGGCCGACCAGGGTGTCGTCGTCGGCGCCGCCGATCAGGATGTCGTCGCCTTCGGTTCCCGTCAGATACATGCGTAGCCCTCCAGCCCCGGGTTTGGGGCGAGAGGATTGGCGATCAACCCAAGATCGAGTTCAAATGAATTTTTCTTCCATGGGATGAATAACCACGATCGACAACCTGGGATTAAGCCCGTTGCCGGCTCAGAACAGCAGACCCTTCTGCAGCAAGGCGTGGACGCCCTTCTCGCCGTTGACGGTCTGGGTCACGCGGAAGTCCACGGCCAGGGAGCAGAACTGATAGGCCTGGACGCGGGTCAGGCTGGAGCGGGCCGTAATGAAGTCGATCGTCTGGCGCAGGGCCTGCTTCATGGCCAGGTCCAGGTCCTCGTTGAAGCCCATCAGGATGTAGTGCGTGGGCGTCTCGGCGCGGGGCCATTTGAACTCGGCGGCCCCAGTGGCTTTCTTGTGGACCACGAAGGTGAAGGTCCCGGTCAGGCCCATCTCCAGCGCGTTGACGCAGACCTCGCCGTCGCCCTGGCGGCCGTGGCCGTCGCCGACCGAGAAGTTCGCGCCCGCGACCCAGACCGGCAGGTAGAGGGTCGAGCCGGCGACCAGTTCCTTGTTGTCCATGTTGCCGCCATGCTCGCGCGGCTCGCGGCTGGAGAGGCGTCCGTACCGGGCCGACGGCGCGACGCCCATCGTGCCGAAGAACGGCGCCAGCGGCAGCTGCGGGCCCCACTCCGGCTTGCAGGTGCCGGCCGCGCGGTCGACGGCGATGTGGCTGACATAGCGCTCGGGGAAGTCCTCCGGCAGGGTCCCGGCCAGCGGGCGGACGGCGCAGTAGCCCCAGTCGTTGTTCGGCTCGATCGCCTCGATGCGGACCTCCAGCATGTCGCCCGGCTCGGCGCCGGCGATGGCGACGGGGCCGGTCAGGATATGCGGCCCGATGCGCTCCGGCTTGCTGTCGTGGATCGCCTGGAGCGCGGGCGGCACCGCGTGGGGCGATCCCGGCGGCGGCATCACCTCGACGCCGCCCGAGACGCACTCGAAGGTGACGCTGTCGCCGGAGCTTACCGTCATTACGGGATCGAACGCCGCGTCGAACATGCCGAAGCGGACGGTGTCGGGAGCCGAAGCCAGTCGGTGATGCGCCATCAAGTAAGTCCCTTCTTACAAGCGCATCTCGCGCCGGCGCGGGTGCGGCTTCCAGGCTTGGCGCGCGGTCGGAAGGACGATCGCCCTTCCCTGCCCGCGACACGGGCGATCCCGAGCGGGAATGACGCCGGCTTGGGCGCTGCGCCCTTCCAGCGCGCGCGGGGCTGGCGACTCCGGCGAACCCGGGTGTATGAAGTTTTTTCTTACTTGAGGGGATCGCATGGCGCTGGACGCGGAGACCAAGGCCTTCCTGGACCTGAAGGATCACGAGATCGCGCCGTGGACCGCCGCCCACGCCGCCGCGCGCGACCTGGTCCTGTCGCCGGACGTGCTGCCGGCCGTGATCGACAACGTCGCCCTGCTGCGCGCCCAGGCCGAGCTGTTCGTGTCCGCGCTGGGCGACCATGCGGGCGAGCCGCCGGAGACGTTCCAGCCGTGAGCTTCGCCAGCGTCGTCGAGATCGCCGGCGAGGTCCGCGCCGGCCGCGTCACCGCCCGGGCCGTGACCGAGGCCACCCTCTCGCGCATCCAGCGCCTGGATGGCGGGATCAACGCCTTCACCGCCGTCACCACCGAGCGCGCTCTGGCCGCCGCCGACGCGGTCGACGCCGGGCGCGTCACCGGTCCGCTGGCCGGCGTGCCGTTCGCGGTGAAGAACCTGTTCGACATTGAGGGCCTGCCGACCCTGGCCGGCTCGAAGATCCGCCGCGACGCCGCCCCGCCTTCGCACGATGCGACGCTGGTCCAGCGCCTGACCGCCGCCGGGGCGATCCTGGTCGGCGCGCTGAACATGGACGAGTTCGCCTACGGCTTCGTCACCGAGAACGCCCACGACGGGCCGGTCCATAACCCGCACGATCCGACGCGGATCGCCGGCGGCTCGTCGGGCGGTTCGGCGGCGGCCGTGGCGGCTGGCCTTGTGCCTCTGACCCTGGGCTCGGACACCAACGGCTCGATCCGCATCCCCGCCAGCCTGTGCGGCGTCTTCGGGCTCAAGCCCACCTACGGCCGCCTGTCGCGCCAGGGCGTGTTTCCGTTCGTCGAGAGCCTGGACCACGTCGGCCCGTTCGCGCGGTCGGTCGAGGACCTGGCCGTGGCGTATGACGTGCTCCAGGGCCCCGATCCTCACGGCGACCACATCTGCGTCCGTGAGGCGCAGCCGCTCAGCGACCGCCTCGACGCCCTGGCCGAGCAGCCTCTACGCGTCGGCGTCCTGGGCGGCTGGTTCCAGCAGGGCGCGTTCCCCGAAGTGCTCGAAGCCCTCGGTCGCGTCGCGTCGGCGCTGAAGGCCGACGACCTCGTCACCCTGCCCAATGCGGTCGCCGCGCGCGCCGCCGCCTTCTGCCTGACCGCCTTCGAGGGCGGCGAATTGCATCACGCCGACCTGGCCAAGCGCGCCATGGACTACGACCCCGCCGTCCGCGACCGCCTGCTGGCCGGCGCCCTGCTGCCCGAGGGCCTGCACCGCGCCGCCCAGCGCTTCCGCACCATCTTCCGCGACGAGGTCGCCGAGGCCTTCCAGCGCTATGACATCCTGCTGGCGCCATCATCGGTCTGCCCCGCCCCGCCGATCGGCCAGGCGACCATGGAGATGGACGGCGTGCCCGTCTCGGTGCGCAAGAACCTCGGCGCCTTCACCCAGCCGATCAGCTATATCGGCCTGCCGGTCGTGGCCGCGCCGGTGAACCGGCCGGGCCAACTTCCGGTCGGCGTCCAGATCATCGCCCCGCCCTGGCGCGAAGACCTGGCTTTCGCCGCCGCCCTGCGCCTGCAGCGTGACGGCGTGGTCGCGGCGCATCCCCCGAAAGGCGCCCTATGATCGTCAACGATCCCGCCGTGCTGGCCGAGGTCACCGCGCTCGTGAACGCCTACGAGACCGCGCTGATGGGCAACGACGTCGAGGCCCTGGACGGCGCGTTCTGGAACTCGCCCCACACGGTGCGACTGGGCGTGGCCGAGAACCTGTGGAGCTTCGACGAGATCGCCGCCTTCCGCGTCGGCCGGGCCGGCGGCTCGCCGCCGCGTACACGGCTGCGGACGGAAATCACCACCTTCGGCAGCGACTTCGCCGTCGCCAATGTCGAATTCCGCCGCGACGACAGCGGCAAGATTGGCCGCCAGAGCCAGACCTGGATCCGCACCGAGGACGGCTGGAAAGTCGCCTCGGCCCACGTGTCCCTGATGCAGGGCGGGGCCGACCAGCGCCTCGCCTCCGACAAAGAAAAGCGCTAGAGCCTCCAAATGACGACCAAGATCATTTTCGACACCGATCCCGGCATCGACGACGCCATGGCGCTGCTGTTCATCGAGGCGAGCCCCGCCCTCGACCTGATCGCGGTGACGACCATCTTCGGCAATTCCGACATCGAGACCACGACGCGCAACGCGCTGTACCTGAAGGACCGCTTCGGCCTGACGGCGCCGGTCTACAAGGGGACCGACAAGCCGCTGACCCGTCCGCGCAACCCCTCGCCGACCTTCGTGCACGGCGAGAACGGCCTGGGCGATGTCGAGCTGACGGGCCTGGTCCCCGCCGAGCCGGAAGCCAAGCCGGCCCACCAGGCGATCATCGACCTGGCCCGCCAGTATCCGGGCGAGGTGGTGCTGTGCGCCGTCGGTCCGCTGACCAACCTGGCTTTGGCGCTGAAGGCCGATCCGGAAGTCGCCACCCTGCTGAAGTCCGTCGTCATCATGGGCGGCGCGTTCGGCGTGGCCGGCAAGCCGGGCAATGTCACTCCGGTGGCCGAGGCCAATATCTGGAACGATCCGGAAGCGGCGGACCAGGTCTTCACCGCGCCGTGGAGCCTGACGGCGGTGAGCCTGGACGTGACCACGCAGGTGGTGATGTCGCCGGAATTCATGGAAGCCCTGGCCGCTGGCGGGAGCGACGCGGGCGGGTTCCTGAACGCGATCTCCAAGCCCTATGCGGCGTTCTACGGCGGCCGTGACGGCATCGTCGGCTGCTGCGTGCATGACGCGGCGGCGGTGGCGTTCGTGATCGATCCGACGCTGTTTACGGTGCGCCGTGGGGCGGTGCGGGTGGTGACCGAGGGGATCACGCTCGGCCAGACCTGCCAGAGCCCGGAGGGTGAGCTGTTCGGGCCGAGCGCTTGGGATGATCAGCCGATCCAGGCCGCGACCGTGGCGGTGGATGGCGATCGCCTGCTGAAGCTCTACGCCGACACGATGAAGGCGGCGCACGGGTAAGGCCTCCAGATCCTCCCCCGCGATGCGGGGGAGGTGGCCCAGAGGGCCGGAGGGGGCTAACGCGGCGTTCGCCCAGCTTGCCCCCTCAGTCGCTCCGCGACAGCTCCCCCGTATCACGGGGGAGCATCTATCAGGCGTCCTTCCGCCAGCGCTCCACGCCCGCCAGATACGTCCGAGCCACCACCCGGTCATCGCCCAGCACCGTCAGCGCGAAGAGCTTGTTCTCCAGGCTCCGGGTCTCGGACAGCCGCCGCGCCATCAGCGGCGTCGCGGCCAGGTCCAGCACGACGAAGTCAGCTTCCTTGCCGGGTTCCAGGTTGCCGATCATCCCATCCAGATCCAGCGCCCGCGCCCCGCCCAGAGTCGCCAGATACAGCGCATGGAACGGATCCAGCGCATCCCCCCGCAGCTGCCCGACCTTGTAGGCCTCGCCCAGCGTATGGAGGATCGAGAACGTCGTCCCCGCGCCCACGTCCGTGCCCATCCCGACCTTCACCCCGTGTGAGCAGGCCTCCTCCAGCGGGAACAGGCCCGAGCCGAGGAACAGGTTCGAGGTCGGGCAGAACGCCACCGCCCCGCCCTTGGCCGCCAGCCGCCGGAACGCCTCGCCCTTCAGGTGGACGCAGTGGGCGAAGACCGAGCGCTCGCGCAGCAGGCCGAAGCGGTCATAGACGTCGAGATAGTCCTTGGCCGCCGGGAACAGGCGCGCCGTCTCCTTGATCTCGTGGATGTTCTCCGAGAGGTGGGTCTGCATCCAGACGTCCGGATGCGCCGCCAGCACCTCGCCGGCCATGGCCAGCTGTTCGTCGCTGCAGCTGATCGCGAAGCGCGGGGTCACGGCGTAGCCGAGGCGGCCCTTGCCGTGCCAGTCGGCGATCAGCGCTTCCATGTCGGCGCGGCTGCTCTCGACCGTGTCGGTCAGACCGTCCGGCGCGTTGCGGTCCATCAGCGCCTTGCCGGCGATCAGCCGCATGTCGCGGTCGTAGGCCTCGGCGAACAGGGCGTCGACCGAGACCTTGTGCACCGAGCCGAACACCAGCGCCGTCGTGGTGCCGTTGCGCAGCAGCTCGTCGATAAAGAACGCCGCCGTGTCGGCCGCGTGCTTCGGGTCCGCGAACGCCGCCTCGGCCGGGAAGGTGTGCTGCTCCAGCCAGTCCAGCAGTTGCTTGCCGTGGGCGGCGATGACGTCGACCTGCGGGAAGTGGATGTGGGTGTCGATGAAGCCGGGCGTGATCAGATGGCCACTCAGGTCGTGCAGTTCGGCGTCGCCCAGCCACGGCGACAGCTCCGCATAGGCGCCGCAGCCGGCGATGCGGCCGTCCTCGACCAGCAACAGGCCGTCCTCGTGGAAGGCGACCGCCTCCGCGTTCTTCGTCGGATCATCCACGAGGTGGAGGATCGACGCCCTATAAGCTTGCACTGATCTGGCCTTCGTCGTTTCGGATCCGCGCCGCTTCCTGGCGCATCAGGAGGTCGGCCGCCACCGAGACCGCGATCACCTCGGGCGCCTTGCTCTTCAGCTGCGGCAAGCCGATGGGACTGGTCAGGCGGGTCAGCACCGCCGGTGAGAAACCATCGTCCCGCAACCGGCTCATGAACCTAGCGCGCTTGGTCTTCGAACCGATGACGCCGAAGAAACAAAACCCGCCGCCGGCTAGGCCCGCCGAAACCAGGGCGTAGTCCAGCGCGTGGTCGTGGGTCAGGACGAGCCCGTAGGCGTCGGGGCCCGCGCCCATGGCCTTCGCCGCGACCTCGGCCGGGGTCAGCACGGTGACGCCGGGGATGTCGGCCGTCTCGGGACGGGTGTCGTACCAGAAGAGGCGGAACGGCAGCGGCTCGAACGCCTTGGCGATGGCCTGGCCGACATGGCCGGCGCCGAACAGCAGCAGCGGCGGACGCGGCGCGTCGGCGCGCTCGACCATGACATCGCCCAGCTCGGGCCGCGCCCCACGCGCGGTGGCGGGGGCCTCGCCGAACGAGACGGCCGGCCCTTCGCTATCGGTCGACAGGATCGGCGCGACCACCTTGGTCAGCAGGCCAGGATCGAAGCGCGTGCGGACCTCGAACGGCTGGGCCGCGTCCATGCGCTTGGCGGCTTCGGTCAGCCAGTCGCGGCTGTTGTCGTTCAGGCGCTCCAGGAAGAGGCGCACGCGGCCGCCGCAGCATTGGGCCAGCAGCGGGCCCAGCGGATAGTCCTGGATCGCGAAATGGGCCTGGTTGCCGTCCAGCATTCGGCGGGCCTGGTCGGTGGCGCGGTGCTCGAGGTTACCGCCGCCGATGGTTCCGGACTGGCCCTCGCGCCAGACGACCATCTTGGTCCCCGCCTCGCGCGGGGCCGAGCCTTCGGTGGCCAGGACGGTGACCAGGGCGGCCTCGTCATGGGCGTCGAGACGAGCCAGGGCGGCGCGGGCCCAGTTACGCATGGATGCGTCTCCGGACATCCTCGCAGGCCATCAGGATCGCCTCCGGCGTCGCGGGCGCATCGAGCTGTGGCAGGAGCTTGTAGTCGCCGACGCTGGCCACCGCGTGGTTGATGGCGCTGTAGACCGAGATCGCCAGCATCAGCGGTGGCTCGCCGACGGCCTTGGAGCGATGCACCGTCGCCTCGACATTGCGGCCGGCCTTCCACAGGCGGACGTCCAGATGCGCCGGGCGGTCGCCGATGGTCGGGATCTTGTAGGTCGAGGGCGCGTGGGTCCGCAGACGGCCGTGCGCGTCGTAGACCAGCTCCTCGGTCGTCAGCCAGCCCATGCCCTGGATGAAGCCGCCTTCGATCTGGCCGAGGTCAATGGCGGGATTCAGCGACTTGCCGACGTCGTGCAGGATGTCGGCGCGGGTGACCTTCATCTCGCCGGTCAGGGTGTCGATCAGCACCTCGCTGCAGGCCGCGCCATAGGCGAAGTAGTAGAACGGCCGGCCCGTATGGGTGGCGCGATCGTAGTGGATCTTGGGCGTGGCGTAGTAGCCGGTCGAGGATAGCGACACCCGCGCCAGATAGGCCTGGCGGATGAACCAGCCGAACTCGAAGGTCTCGCCGCACACGCGGACGCCCTCGGGCGTGAAGGCGATGTCGTGCTCGGGGCAGTCCCACTTCTTCGCGGCGAATTCGACCAGCCGCGCCTTGATGGTCTCGGCCGCATTCAGCGCCGCCATGCCGTTCAAATCCGCGCCCGACGAGGCGGCGGTCGCCGAGGTATTGGGCACCTTGTCGGTGACGGTCGAGGTGATCTTCACGCGGCCGATCTCGACCTGGAAGGCGTTGGCGACGATCTGGGCGATCTTGATGTTCAGCCCCTGCCCCATCTCGGTGCCGCCGTGGTTCAGCATAATCGAGCCGTCGGCATAGAGATGGATCAGCGCGCCGGCCTGGTTCAGGAAGGTCGTCGTGAACGAGATGCCGAACTTCACCGGCGTCAGGGCGATGCCCTTCTTCAGCACGGGGCTCGTTTTGTTGAAGGCCTCGATCTCGCGACGGCGGGTCTCATAGGCGCAGGACGCCGACAGCTCGTCGATCAGCTGCGGCGCGACATTGTCCTCGACCACCTGGTGGTAGGGCGTGAGGTTGCGCCCCTCGCCGCCATAGAGGTTGCGACGGCGCACCTCCAACGGGTCGATCCCGACCTCGGCGGCGACGGCGTCCATGACGCGCTCGATGGCCAGCATGCCCTGCGGTCCGCCAAAGCCCCGGAAGGCGGTGTTCGACACCGTGTGGGTCTTGAAGCGGTGCGACAGGATCTCGATGGCCGGCAAGAAGTAGGCGTTGTCGGCGTGGAACATCGCCCGGTCGTTGATCGCCATGGAGAGATCGGTCGTCGCCCCGCAGCGCGAGGCCAGTTCCAGGAACAACCCCGTCAGCCGGCCCTCGTCGTTGAAACCGACATCGTAGGCGCACTCGAAGTCATGCCGCTTGCCGGTCATGACCATGTCCTCGTCGCGGTCTGGACGCGCCTTGGCCGGGCGGCCGGTCTTCACGGCGACTAGGGCGGCGGCGGCGGCGAACAGCGAGGCCTGCGTCTCCTTACCGCCGAAGCCCCCGCCCATGCGACGCACCTCGACGGTGACGCTGTGGTCGGGCTTGCCCAGCACGCGGGCGATCAGGTGCTGCACCTCGGTGGGATGCTGGGTCGAGGACCAGACGTGGACGTCGCCGTCCTCGCGCGGGGTGGCGAGCGCGATCTGGCCTTCGAGATAGAAGTGGTCCTGGCCGCCAATCGCGAACCTGCCCTGCACGCGGCGCGGTGAGGTCTCCAACGCCGCCTGGGCGTCCCCCCGCGTCATGCGTTGGGACGTCTCGATCTTCAGGTCCATCTCACGCGCGGCGGCGATGTCGACGGCGGCCGGCAGCTCTTCGTACTCGACCACGGCCTTGGCGGTCGCGGCGCGGGCAGCGGCGAGCGACGTGGCGGCGACGGCGAACAGGCTCTGGCCGACGCAATAGACCTCGCCGGCGGCGAACAGCTTGTCGTCGTGGATGACCGGGCTGACGTCGTTCTCGCCGGGAATGTCCTCGGCGCTGATCACCAGCACCACGCCCGGCGCGGCGCGGACAGCCGACAGGTCCATCCGGATGATCTTGGCATGCGCCTTGGTGCTCATGCCGAACGCGATGTGCAGCAGACCCGCCGGCTCGGGCATGTCGTCGATATAGACCGCCGAACCCGCCACGTGCCGCGCCGCGCTGTCATGCGGCAGCGGGGCGGAAACGCCTTGGAACGGCGAGACGGTCGCGCCGGAGTCAGCCATGGGCGCTCTCCGGGACCACACGGGTCTCGACCTCCTGGCGCTCCAGGAACACCTTGCGCAGCATGTTCCGCGCGGTCAGCGACCGGTAGGCGGCCGAGGCGCGCATGTCGCTCATCGGCGCGTAGTCGGTATCGAGTGCGGCCATCGCGGCCTCGATCGTCGCCTCAGACCACGGCTGGCCGATCAGCGCCGCTTCGCAGGCCTGGGCGCGCTTGGGCGTGCCCGCCATGCCGCCAAACGCGATGCGCGCGTCGATGACGGCGCCGCCTTCGACCGCCAGCGAGAACGCCCCGCAGACCGCCGAGATATCCTGGTCGAACCGCTTCGACAGCTTGAAGACCTTGAAGATGCGGCCCGCATCCAGCTTCGGCGCGATCACCGCCTCGACGAATTCGCCGGGCTCGCGGTCCTGCTTGCCGTAATCGAGGAAAAACGCTTCCAGCGCCATTTCGCGGCGCTCGTCGCCTCGGCGCAGCATCAGGGTTGCCCCCGCCGCGATCAGGGCCGGCGGCATGTCGCCGATCGGCGAGCCGTTGGCGATGTTGCCACCGATCGTGCCGCTGTTGCGCACCTGGGTCGAACCCAGCCGCCGCATCATCGCGCCCAGGTCAGGATAGAGTTTCGCTACCGCTTCGATCGCGTCGACATAGCGAACGCCCGCGCCGATGCGCAGGCCTTCGGGAGTTTCCTCCAACACCTTCAGCTCAGCGACCTCGGACACGCTGATCAGCGTCGGCAGCGGTCGCCGCTGCTTGGTGACCCACAGGCCGACATCGGTCGCGCCGGCCACGATCGTCGCGTCCGGATGCTCCAGATAGGCCTGGGCCAGCTCGTCCACCGTACGCGGCGACAGCCACGTCCGGGTGACGCCGTGAATCTCGTCCTCATAGCTGAGGCTCAGCATTGTCTCGTCGCGCACCGCCGACAGATCGACCGCAGGTGCCACCTCGGCTTCCACGCCCTTGGCCACCTCAATGATCGGGCCATAGCCCGTGCAGCGGCACAGGTTCCCAGCCAGCACCTCGCCCACCGGCGCGCGCGCGCCCTTAGCCGCGATCGCCCGACCGTACAGCGACATGACGATGCCCGGCGTGCAGAAGCCGCACTGGGACCCGTGTTTCTCGACCATCGCCTGCTGCACCGGATGCAGCGCGCCATCCTTGGCCAAGCTCTCGACCGTCAGCAGCGCCTTGCCATGCAACATCGGCAGGAACTGGATGCAGCTGTTGACCGCCCGCCAAGCGACGCCCTCGCCGTCCGCCTCGCCAACCAGTACCGTGCACGACCCGCAGTCGCCCTCGGCGCAGCCTTCCTTGGTCCCGGTCCGCCGCATCGGGCCGCGCAGGTGCTCCAACAGGGTCGTCGTCGGGTTGGCCCCTTTGACCTCTTGCACCTGGCCGTCCAGCAGGAAGCGGATCGTCTCGACCATCAGCTGCCCCGATAGGTGGAATAGCCGTACGGTGAGACCAGCAGCGGCACGTGCCAGTGCTGTTCGACGTTCGAGACGGCGAAATCGATGACCACCACGTCCAGGAACGGCGGGTCGGTGACCGCCAGGCCGGACGCCGCGAAATGGGCGCCGATCGCGAATTCCAGGCGGTATCCGCCGACCTCCAGGACCTCGCCGGCGACAAGCCGCGCACGGCCGTCGGCGTCGGTGCGGAATTCCGCCAGAAGCGAAACCTCCGAGCCCTCGCGCCGCGACACCCGCACCGTCACGCCGGCCGCCGGCTTTCCGGACGCCTGGTCGAGGATATGGGTCGTCAGTCCGCTCATGCTCCGCCCTCGGATCTCATTGCCGAGTCGATGCTCGGTCGCTCCGGGCGCCCTGTCCAGCACCTTGCCCCTCAAGGCGGCCCGGGAAGGAGGAGCGCCGAGGAACGGGGCGACGGGCGCCCGAAGCACAGGCATTATATAATAGATTTATTACTTATGAGAGCCGGAATTGACGCTGGACGGCCCTACACACTGGTACCGCTACCAAGAAAAATCGCCCGACAGGCGGCGAAGGGTTGGAATTGCCGGGCCAACACCGGTAGCAAAGGTTCCGACGCTTCGCAGTGAGATGAAGCCCTTAGAACGCGCCGCGCAGGCCGCCAGAGGAACGATCGATGGACGAGGATTTCCGTAAAGCCGCCCTAGATTACCACCGTCTGCCGCGGCCCGGGAAACTGGCCATCGAGGCCACCAAGCGCATGGCCACCCAGCGCGACCTGGGCCTGGCCTACTCCCCCGGCGTCGCCGCGCCCTGCGAAGCCATCGCCGCCGATCCCGACACCGCCCGCGACTACACCGCGCGCGGCAACCTGGTGGCCGTGATCTCCAACGGCACCGCCGTGCTGGGCCTGGGCAATATCGGTCCGCTGGCCAGCAAGCCGGTGATGGAGGGCAAGGCCGTCCTCTTCAAGAAGTTCGCCGGCATCGACGTGTTCGACATCGAGGTCGACGCCGAGGATCCCGACCGCTTCATCGAGGTGGTCGCGGCGCTGGAGCCCACCTTCGGCGGCATCAATCTCGAGGACATCAAGGCCCCCGAGTGCTTCATCATCGAGCGCACCCTGCGCGAGCGGATGAACATCCCGGTCTTCCACGACGACCAGCACGGCACCGCCATCGTCTGCGCCGCCGCCGTCCGCAACGCCCTGCTCGTCCAGGGCAAGACGCTGAAGGACGTCAAGCTGGTGACCTCGGGCGCCGGCGCGGCGGCCCTGGCCTGCGTCGACCTGCTGGTCTCGATGGGCCTGCCCGTCGAGAACGTCACCCTGACCGACATCAAGGGCGTGGTTTACGCCGGCCGCGACGACGACATGCTCGACAACATGGCCCGCTACGCGCGCCAGACCGACGCCCGCACCCTGGGCGAGGTGATCGCCGGCGCCGACATCTTCCTGGGCCTCTCGGCCCCGCGCGTGTTCAAGGCCGAGTGGCTGCCGCTGCTGGCCCCGAACCCGCTGATCCTGGCCATGGCCAATCCCGAGCCGGAGATCCTGCCGGAACTGGTCCAGGCCGCCCGTCCCGACGCCATCATGGCCACCGGCCGCAGCGACTATGCCAACCAGGTCAACAACGTCCTCTGCTTCCCGTTCATCTTCCGCGGCGCGCTGGATGTCGGCGCGTCCGAGATCAACGAGGCGATGAAGGTCGCGGCCGTCGAGGCGATCGCCGAGCTGGCCCGCGCCGAGGCCTCCGAGGTCGTGGCCTCGGCCTATGGCGGCGTCGCGCCGGTGTTCGGCGCGCAGTACATCATCCCCAAGCCCTTCGACCCGCGCCTGATCCTGCAGATCGCGCCGGCCGTGGCCAAGGCGGCCATGGACAGCGGCGTGGCCACCCGGCCGATCACCGACTTCGACGCCTACCAGGCCGAGCTGGAGCTGTTCGTCTACCGCTCGGGCCAACTGATGCGCCCCGTGTTCGAGCGGGCCCGCAAGGCTCCCGTGAAGGTGGCCTATGCCGAGGGCGAGGACGAACGCGTGCTGCGCGCCGTCCAGACCGTGGTCGACGAAGGCTTGGCTCATCCCGTGCTGGTAGGCCGTCGCGAGGTGATCAAGGCCAAGGTCGCCGAGATGGGCCTGCGCCTGGATCTGGGCGGCAAGGTCGAGATCGTCGATCCCTATACCGACAAGGACCTGTTCGGTCCGCTGGTCGCCGACTACCAGAAGCTGGTCGGGCGTCGCGGCGTGCCGCCGACGGCCGCCGAGCGCCGCGTCGAAGGCCGCCGCACGGTGGCCGCCTCGATGCTGCTGTCGTCGGGCTATGTCGAGGCCGCCCTGGTCGGCGGCAGCGGCGACTGGTGGCAGCACATGACCTATGCCCTGCCGATCATCCCGCGCCGGGAGAACGTCAGCCGGGTCTACGCCCTGTCGACCCTGATCCTCGACAACGGCACGCTGTTCTTCTGCGACACCCACGTCAATGTGGACCCGACCGCCGAGCAGATCGCCGAGTGCACCCAGCTGGCCGCCGAGGCCGTCCGCCGCTTTGGCCTGACGCCCAAGGCCGCCCTGCTCTCGCACTCCTCGTTCGGGGCCAGCAACTCGCCGACCGCCCGCAAGATGCGCGAGGCCCTGGCCATCCTGCGCGAGCAGGCGCCGGATCTCGAGGTCGATGGCGAGATGCACGCCGACGCGGCGCTCAGCCAGCACCTGCGCGAGCGCATGGTCGCCGACAGTCCGCTGAAGGGCTCGGCCAACCTGCTGGTCATGCCGACCCTGGACGCGGCCAATATCGGCCTGACCCTGCTCAGCGCCGCCACGGAATCGCTGCTGGTCGGCCCGATCCTGTTGGGCATGAGCAAGCCGCTGCACGTGCTGGTGCCCAGCGTCACCGCGCGCGGCATCGTCAACCTGACGGCGCTCAGCGTGAACCAGGCGGCCTCGGAACGGGCGCGCCAGGAGGCCTAGAAGCCTCCTTTGGGGCCAAGCCCAGAACGCCGAAAGGCCCCGTCCGACGCGTCAGCGTCGGCGGGGCCTCCCAATAGTCTTCGAAAAGGCCGTCCGTCCGGGCGGCCTTTTCTTTAGGACGCGTCCTTAGAGGATGCGCAGGTTGCCGGCCGAGGTCTTGCCCGAACGACGGTCCTGCTCAAGCTCGTAACCGACTTGCTGGCCTTCGTTCAGGCCGCGCAGGCCGGCGCGCTCAACGGCCGAGATGTGCACGAAGATGTCGCCGCCGCCGTTGTCCGGCTGGATGAAGCCGAAGCCCTTGGTGGTGTTGAACCACTTCACGACGCCCGTGCCGGCTTCACCGCCGCCACCGCCACCGCCGCCACCACCGTAGCCGCCGCCACGCGGGGCGTCGAAGCTACGCGGGGGACGAGCGCCACCGGGGCCGCCACGGCCGCCACCGGCCGGAACAGCGCCCTGGCCCGTGACGCGCAGGTTGCCGGCCGAAGTCTTGCCCGAGCGGCGATCTTCTTCCAGCTCGTAGTTGACTTGGTCACCTTCATTCAGACCAGCCAGGCCCGAACGTTCAACCGCGGCGATGTGGACGAACACGTCCTGGCCGCCGTCCTCGGGCTGAATGAAACCAAAGCCCTTGGCCGGGTTGAACCACTTAACGACACCGTTCGCCATATTATCCTCAAACACCTCAATCGACGGGCTGATAGTCGGCCCGCGTCCTTCCGACGGAAGTCATGACGCAAAACCGCGCCATGCGCTATGGGCTTTGAACGGAGAAAATCGGCCTGAAGGCGGCCAAGACCTAAAAAATTCGCGCTTCAAGGGGGGAGCGTTGCCGGAATGCCACTCTGGATTGCACGTCAAGGTACAAAAAAAACCTGACCGCAAGCGGACAGGGCGTTCGAACCTAGCGCGGGACCTTGGGTGCGGGGACAGGATTTGAACCTGTGACCTTCAGGTTATGAGCCTGACGAGCTACCGGGCTGCTCCACCCC